>NZ_CP084712.1:2433333-3650000 GCF_023822045.1 Sphingopyxis sp. USTB-05
CGCTTGAGCGCGCGCAGCCGGTCGGGTGCGTCGGCAAACTTGAACACACGGCGTTCGCCTGTCTTCTCGTGACTGGCAAGCCAGACATCCTCTGCGCCCGTATCGCCGAGCGGCTCGGCCAACCGCCATTGCCTGCGCCCCGGCACCGCGTCGCCGACCGCGAAGGTGAAGCGCGGCGCGAGTGGGGATTTGACGCTTGCGATCTTGACGGTGCAGGTTAGTCGGTAGCCGACGCGCGGCACGGTCTCGATGATGTTATCCTGCCGTCCGCCGAGCGCCTTGCGCAGCTTGGAGATGGCGGTCGGCAGTGACCCTTCGACCACATTGAGGCCGGGCCAGACCGCATCGAGGATTTCGTCCTTTGTGACGACCTCGCCCGCGCGCAGCAACAGCTCGTGAAGCACCTCGAGCGGCTTGCCTTCGAGCGCGACGACATGTCCATCGACGCGCAGCGCCCAGCTCGCCTCGTCGAACTCGGCACCCGCGAATGTCCAAAGGCGTCTACGCCGCCGCGACGAACTGCTGCCAGCCATGCCTTTTCCCCTCGAACGCGGTTTTAGAAATTCTTGAGAATGCCATCAAGACTTTGATGCGCCGGTCTTTCTAGGCTCGTCGCAATCGAAGCAGTCAGGGGAAGGCAAATGACCGGGACGACAGGACCTGCGGCGATCTCCGCGCTCGCGCTGCTCGGCCCGATTGTCGCGCTCGGCGCGTGCGGCGGCCAGCAAGCAATCTATGTTCACACCGAAAAGCCGGAGTGGCGGCTCCAGTTCATGTCCGACGACCATGTGAAATATCTCGGCAATCGGGGGGACCTCGAATGGTCCTATACCGCGGTACGGGATTCCGGGGGCCGCATTCTCTCTTTCGAGATGAGCCATCCCGACATCGGCTCGATGGATTTTCGGCTCAACCAGGGCACCGGCTGCTTCTTCAATCATCGGGAGGGCGTCTTCTGTCCGCAGGGTTGAAGGATCGATTTTGGCGGCGAAGATCCCTTTCGGAAATGCCGCAGTTTTTGGAGAGCGGGCCGACATGGCGAGCGTAGGGAAAATCCGCAGCCAGGCGGAACTGAATATCTTCACGATGACCGGAACGGTGGTCGGCCAGCAAGGCCGTACCTCCACTCACCTGTCATCTGAAACCACGACGACGGGCGGCGGTGGCTATCTGCATCAGGGGAGCGGGTTTATATCAGCGCCGACGACGCGGACATCGGTCTCCTCCTCTTCGACGCACCATCAGCGCCTGTTTGCGCGCCAGGACGATGGCGACGAGTTCGACGTCGAGTTTCCGGACCTCAATTTCGGCGTTCGCGAAGGTCACCGCGTGTCCGTCGTGTGCGCCGGACCCAAAAGCACGGGGCGGGGCCATCCGATGGCGCTGGTCAATCACACCACAGGTAACCATCAGCTTTTTCCCGCGCGGGTGAACTGGATTCTGAGCAATCGCATCAAGTTCTACGCTGTTGGAGTGGGCGCCGCTCTTCTTATCCTCGCGATCATCGCACTCTCGCTGTCTGGCAGGGCTACCGGAGGGATCATGCCCGCCGCGTACCTGATCGGCGGCGGCGTGGTGGCGTGGGAGGTGTTTCGCTGGCTGACCCTCTACCGACAGGTGCGCCTTGAAGTCGAAAACGTCGCCCAATCGACGCTGCAAAAAGAGAAGGATCAGACCCGTGCGACATGATAGAATCAGCAAAGGCGCTTGCCGTCCCATCGCCCTGGTCATGGTCTCCGCATGCCTGGCGGCCTGCGGATCGCAATCCACCGCCGCGGCGAACGACGCGCAGACAAATACGCCCACCAATGCGGCCACCAGCGTTGCGGCTGCCACACCAGCAGCAGCACCGACTGCCTTGCCGCCCGCTGCCCTAAGCGCATGGGAAAGCTTCGCGCGCGGCCAGTGCCGCGATCAAGGCGAGCGGTTCGCCGCCGTACGTTTTGCGCCGCTGGCCGGGCGCGCAGAGGCGGCCGATCTTGTGGAGCAGCATTTTGCAGGCAGCAAAGGCGGCTTCGTGTCCGCCGATTTCAATGCTGACGGCAGCCCCGATTTCGTCGTCACCACGCCGGGACACGGCTGCGTGACCAGCAGCCCGGCCTATGGCGATCAAGGGCCGCCCGTCGATTTTATCGTTTCCTCGGCCAGCGGCTATCGCGTGTTCGAAGGCTTCCTGGGCTGGATTGCGCCCGCCATGATCGCGCGTCGCGACGACCGCGACCTGCTCGACCTGCCGGCCGGCTTCAACGGCCGCTGCGGCACCGTCACGAAGGTCTCATGGGGCTGGACGGGCACCGATATCGACGCCGTGGAACGGCGCAACGATCACGGCCAGCTCGTTGACAGGGAGGGATGCGCGCACGCTGCCGTTGCACGACAACCGCAGGCCGCAGCCACCTCCCTGCCCGTCGAAAAGGGATTTTACGCCTTCGCCGCCGGGGACGGCAGCTGCGCCGACGCTATCGAGCAACAGTTTTTTGCCTATTGGGATGGGACGCACATCGAAGCGCTGGGCGGCAACCGCTACCGCATCCGTTTCCGCGAAGTGGAAGCCGCCGAAGTCATTCTCAATGACCGCATCTTCACGGTGAACAGCCGGACCAGCCTGACCGAGCAATATGGGACCCGCTGGACTCATTGCCCAACGGCGCAAATTCCTCCCCCCGTGCTGCTATATGTCCAGGGGGAACTCGGTCTGAGGTGATCGACCGCACGCGATCGATGGAGTTTCATTCAATGGCTGACGCAATGGCGCCAGCAGCTAAAGAAGGAGTGCGGAATATGTCCACCATATGCAGTGCGGCGCGCGGCGGCGCCCTTGGGCTCGCGATCTTCGCCTTGACGGCCTGCGGCTCGGAATCCACCGCTGCGTCCAAAGCCGCACCGGATAGTGCCATGATCGCAAGCGCGTCCGCGCAGCCCAAGGCAACGCCGCAAGCCGCACCAGCTACGGCGGCGTTGCCCATCGAGCGGGGCATCTACGGCGATGTCGAACGGGGAAGCTGCGCTCGCGCCAGAAGAGCCTTCTTCTATGACGGAACGAATTACGGATATGTCTCCCCGGCCGAGCCGGGCTGGAATGACGCGGCATATTTCGAGATCAATCGTATCGCTCGCGTGGGCCCACCAACACGGGGAAGCGATTATTACGACTATTATCGGGGATACACCCTCGTCTGGACCGCCGAGCATGCAGGGGGGGACGATGAGGATGTTCTCGGGATAAAAGCCGAAGCAACTGGCCGGCTCCGGAGCATTGCGGTTAGTAGCGGACCCAAAGGAGATATGGTTTCTGACGAGGCATATCAGAAATGCGGCTTCGCGCAGCTTTCACCGCAGATGCAGGCAACGATCCGCGCCAAGAGGCCGCAACTGGCGGACGGGTCAGGTGCCGTCGGCAACACGGGTGGCCAAACCCCGGTTGCGCCAGCTCCCGTCCCCGCGCCGCTTGCGCCCTTCAACATCCGTCCCGGCCACTATGTGCCGGTTCGTGCGGCCTGCGGCACGGCGACCGAGATGATCTTCTATTATGACGGTCGGCGCGCAGGCTGGATCGACCTGTCCCCCTTCGCCGCGAACCGCATGGAGCCAGTTGCGAGCGCACGGCGCCGCGGCACCGCATGGGTCATCGACCCCATGACAGGTGAAACCCTGCAGGTGCAGTCAGCGGACAAGATCACGGTTGGCGATCCCAATACCGGTGCCGAGACGATGCGATGGTGCCCGGCCGCCGAAGTGCGCGCCTCGGCGCGGGCGCGGTAGGTCAAGGGGGCGGACAGCTATGTCATTTGCATTGCCCGTGACGCGTATCGCCCTTTTGGGTGTTGCGACCCTTGCCCTGCCGGTCCTCGCGCAAAGCCCTGCGGGGCCATCCCTTGCCGTCTTTGGCGTTCCTCTCGGCGCGACTGCCGCCGACATCGAGCGGATGGCCGTTCAGCGCGGTATCACCGGCCCGGTTCTCGACGGCGATTGCCGGACGGGCCGCATATGCCGCTACCGTGTCACCATCGAGAATCTTCCTGGCACGGAGTTCGTCTCCACCATGTGGGGGAACCAGCGGCTGGCTGATCGCATGGAGTCATTCAGCTTTGCCTTCACCGCACCGCCCAATGCGCCGCGCATCTGGTCTGCCGGGTCGGATCAGACGTTCGGCGACCGGTACACACCAAGCCCGGCAGCCCCGTTGCTGAACGATGTGCTGGCTGAGCTTCGTCAGCGTTTTGGCGAGCCAGCGCGCATGTTCGCCGCAGGCGGCGGCGAGATCAGCCGCAACCTGCCTGTCGGGCAGATCTACTGGGTTTGGGACGCGCAGGGACGGCCGGTGCCATGGACCAAAGCGTCGCGCCAGACCTGTTACCTCGCGATCAGTCAAGCAATGGTCGAGACCGGCAACACCGTGCGCGCCAGCTGGAACGCCGCTCCCGTCAATCCCCGGCCATTCCTGCTGGCACGACAGGGCAATTGCGCCCGCGTCGTGCGGGCCGAGATCGGTCACGCCCAAGGGCTGGTCCATTCACTCTCCGTACGGATGGCGGATTTTCAGGCGGGTCACGACGCGCAGTTCCGCACGAACCAGCTTCTCCGCGAGAAGCGCGGCGAGGCGGAAAGCGCGCGCTCAACTCGTAACCGGCCAGATTTTTGAACAAACGTGACGCGGCTTTCTGGGCAGTGAAATGGGAGAATGTCATTACCCTGTTCGGTCGCGGGATGGCCGATTCCGGTCGGGCGGGCTTTCGGGCGTGGATCCAAGATAGCCGACATTCATCAGGATCCCTTGCGGGCGCCCTAAAGCGACCATTAGCGGACCTTCAAAGCGGAGGGGATTTTCCATCCGTCGTTTTTGGGCCGAACTCGCCAACCACCTCATACATGCCGGGATCAAATGTAGCGAATGACAGGGCTTCTTCGAGATATGGGCGTGGCGCTGGGTCGTGGCGCATGGCCTCGTAGTCAGCGAGGTTGGCCCATTTAGCGTACATCGTGACCTTGCTGCCGTCTGTGCTGCGATGAAGAGTCGACGAAATGAACCCAGGCGCTTTGCTGACGATCTCGCCCGTCACCTTGGTCAATATATCGACCAATCGCTGTTGATTGGACGGATCGACCTGGAAGACATTTATGAATACAATCACGGCGTTCCAACCTGGGCGAAAAAGCGTATCTAACATACGAGAAGTAGGGTCGCTGGACGCAGAGGCAACTCCCGCTTTCCACCTCACAAGAGAAGTTTCGCCGAGATTGCTTCATTTGTCGACTTTTTACCGCTGGACTTGGCCGCTTGAAGACGTTCCGCTTCTAGGGAATCGATCTTCAAAAGCGGCCGTCGCGACCCCCGCGAGGACCATCTAGCCTGCCTTTCCTTCGCGCAGCCGAGGGCGGCTATGATGCGCGGGTGGTCTTGAACGAGGCGACGCGGTCGATCCGGGAGAGGAAGGCGATGTCTTGATTGCCTCCGAAAATCGCCTGCGTGTCTTCCCTGAGCCGCACCAGCGCCTGATCGATCCCGGGCTGGCGGCGCAAAGACTCGATGAGCGGCGCGACCATATTGCCGATGCCAGCGAGGGGCGGATAGACGAAGGATCCGAACAGGCTTGCGATCGCAAGACCGGTGTCGGCATTGTCGAACGAGATGAGCTTTTTCGGGTGCCATCGCCCCTTACCGCGCAGCCTTGCCTTGAGCCTCTCGATCTCCTGATCGCGAAGTTCGTCCGGAAGGTCGGCGAGCCGGGTGACCAGCGCCCGCCCGGCCCCGCGCGTCGAGCCCAAGGCCGTGTCGGCCAAGAGTTCGGCGATCGGTATCGTGATGTCGAACTCGAACATCGCGATTGGCGGCACAATCGTCGCGCCGCGAGCCCGCCTTTCTTGGTTATCGGCCCAGCTCGCCGCGATTCTCCGGTTGAAGCCGGCATAGAAGTTCAGCTCTTCGCCGATCCCCGCCATCAGAGTTTGATAGCCTTCAGGCTCGTCAGTCGCCGGCATTACTGTGGCGCCGAGGGCATGCGCGATATGGACCCGCTCACTGAGAACGGAAGTCTCGAGGCTCAAATCGACCGAGTGGAGCGCTTGCAGACGCGACGCCAGCGTCGAGGCAACCGTCATCGCCGGCGCGCCCTTCGAACCGCGGTCCAGCAGCCGCAGCAGTCCCTCGCGCCGGGCGGCGAGAGGCCACAGCAGCGACTGCAGCGTGTCGGCGGGTTCGAGCGTCAGCAAGGGTGCAAGCGCAGTTGCCAGTGCTTTTATGGGCGCGAAGAAGCTTTGGTCGGCGAGCCGATAGTCCTTGGCCGTATCGACGACACTCGCCAAAAGCATCGCCGCGCTCATTCTGCGGCCTATAATCGCCTGCTCGGATCGCTCGTTTGCAGCAGCCAGCAGGTTGAGGTCGATCCGCTCCTCGGGCTGATTCATGACCAGCCTCAGCCGCCCCGCTCCGACCATGTCGAGCAGGTCGTCACGGGTCAGCGCCTGATCGTCGAGGAAGGGCTGTTGCTCGTGCGCGAGTGGCGGTGAAAGGAACACAACGTCGTACAGCATCAGGAGCTGCCGCAGGTTGATGTGCGATCCGCTCGTGGCATCAACATAGCAGCGACTGGCTTGATCGCGCATTCCCGGAAAATCGTCGCGCCCGAATACGCCTTGCGCGACCGCGTCGAGATTATCGAACCAAAAAGCCTCGTCCTGCCGCACAAACGACGGAGCATGCGGCCGATGTCGAGATGCAATGACGAACATCGGGTCCTCACCCGGGAGTGTGGGGGCCATCACCGGTCCGCTGGCGACGCGGATATCGAATGGCAGCGGCGATCCGAGACTATCGGCGAACGAGATCAGGCCCGCTTTGTCCGCGTCCGATATTTCGCGCTCAACGAAGACGGCGCATTGCCCATTGTCGAAGTCGCTCTCGACGTCGACGATCGCAAGGTCAGGAAACCGGGCCGAAAGGATATTGAAGACGTCGAAGCGGCGGAACGGCAGCCCGGCCATCGATCCCGCTACAACAGCATCGTCGATCGGGTCGAGCTCGCGCAGGAAAGTCGGGGGCACGACATTCGATAGCGACGCATGCAGGGTGGCAAAGCGGATCTTTTGGTCGAACTCGTGCGAAATTGCCGCCGCGTCTTGCAGCTCGCTGTCGAAGACGATTTGATATCTTCGGGGCGCGCATTCGAAAATGCGCGTCAGGAGGTTTGGGAAGCGCGCCCGCAGCAACACGTCTACCCGCCGCGCCTGGGCATCATAAGGACCGATCGGCAATGGTGGCATGGACGTCTCCCCGAGCGAACTGTCTTCAGAAGTGATTGGTTACGCATCAAGCGCTTTACTATGAGCGTTTCGAGACGCCGCGCGCACCTGAAAATGCCAGAGTATGATAGTCCAAATTATAGAAATTGGCTCGCAAGCCCGCTCAGGCAACTGATATTTGCAATATTCCTGTCGATCGACAGTTGCTCGTCCCGATACCTATTTCGGCGCGGCTCGGCGCGGTCGCTACCAATAAGGCTCCGAATTTCGGGAAGCGACTGTGGGCGATCCGGCGGGACGCGCAGCCGGCTGACACGGGCTCGATCGTCGCCTGCAGGTGTCGTCCGGGCCGCCTTGTCGATCATATTCGCCCAATTGCGTAGCATGTGAACCCGTGACGCAGAATCCTTCCCATCATGATTTTGGGATCGACCATATATTGGGACCTGTAGCCTATCAAAGCTACCAAGCAATTTTGGCGTGTCGCGTGCATCGACATCAGAATGATCGCCATGCGAGCCTGCTGAGAAAAGTCATTGGAACTTCTGCCGCCTTGCAACTCATCGAGTGGCCTCTGCCGGGCGAGCGGAAGCCTTGTTTTGAATGACCATATTCAGGCGCATTGCATCCGCGTCGCTCCGAGGTTCCAACTGAGCCGCTACGAGACCGCCTGCTTCTGGTTGCCGATCTTCCAAAGCCGACGTTTGAGCGCAATAGGTTTCACCCCCCACAATCAATCGGTCGAGCAAGCTTGAGATGTCCTAGAATAGCGAACCACTCCTCCGCGAGACACCCGCTCGCAAATCGAGAACGAAAGCCAGTGATCCAATTCCGAGATTGGATTTGCCAAGACATCAGTGTTGTAGTTAATCGCAGCTAGGCTCGCGGACAGATTTTTTGTCGAGATTCGCGACACGTGAAAAGAATGTGCCGGAGAATTGCTCCTGCGGTACGTATCGGGCAATCCCTGAGGGACTTCGCCTGCGAAGGAGTGTCCGCGAGCCATCATGACCGTCAGCCCATTCAAGCGCATTGACCATCTCAAGCTTGCATCAAGCCTTTCAGATTTGGCACTCCTGCTCGGCTTCCAACCGAAGCCTTTCGCATGGGTGGTCTACAAGCAGCCCAGCAAATATACTTCGTTCACCGTTCCAAAGAAGCGTGGCGGACATCGGCTTATAAAAGCCCCCGAACCAAAGCTCAAAAATGTTCAGAAGCGTCTATGTGAACTTCTTCAAGACTGCATTGCCGACATAAATAACCAACGGGGTCAAACGGAAAAGTTATCACACGGATTTCGACGTAAGCATTCAATTATGTCAAATGCATATCAGCACCGAGGACGGCGATATGTTCTCAACATTGACCTGAAGGATTTTTTTGACACGATCAATTTCGGACGAGTTCGCGGGTTTTTTATGACCAATAAGCATTTTGCGCTGCACGAGCGTACGGCGACGGCAATTGCGCAGATCGCTTGTCACGACAACAGCCTTCCCCAGGGCGCTCCCACGTCTCCGGTGGTTTCTAATCTGATTGCCCATATTTTAGATGTTCGGCTAGCCAAACTGTCCCGACGATATGGAGTTCACTACACGCGCTACGCTGATGACCTCACCTTCTCCACCAATCGGCGTGCATTTCCCGAGCAGATCGCAAAGTGCGACGCCACTGGAACTTGGGTTGTCGGCGAAGCACTCGAGGGCGCGATTGAGCGCGCCGGTTTTCTTCTCAACCCTTCAAAGACAAGGATGCAATTTCGACAATCTCGACAGGACGTCACCGGGCTCGTGGTGAATGATAAAATCAATGTCCGCACAGAGTATTATCGTGATGCGCGTGCAAAGTGCCATTCCCTATTTCGAACTGGAAAATTTTTCACCAAATCCCAAGTTAGAAAAGATGATGGTTCCATCGAAACTAAAGATATACCTGGAGAAATCGAACAGCTTTTCGGTCAGATGAGCTTCATCGACAGCGTCAAGAGGTATCAGAAAATCTTTGACCCGGACTACCAATTATCCGGCCAGGAAAAGGTATATCGAAATCTTCTGTTCTACCGACATTGCTATGCCTCAACCCTTCCGACAATTTTTTGCGAAGGAAAGACTGATAATGTTTACCTCCGGTGCGCAATTTTGGCACTCGCTGCTGACTTTGACAGATTAGCGGAAGTGAAGGACGGGACAGTCGATTTCAAGGTCAAGCTTTTTAACTACAATGAACATAGCAAGCGACTCATCGGCGTCGCTGGAGGTTCAGGACAGTTACACAGCTTCATCACGGATTATCGCAAGAACATGAAGCCGTTCAGCGCACCAGTTACCCGCCAGCCGGTCATTCTCTTGGTCGATAACGATAGCGGCGCAGATGGGATTTTTAAGTGCGTAAAATCGATTACGAAAAACGCCTGCGACGGCAAGGAAAACTTCTATTTTGTGACCGATAACTTGTACGTTGTGCCGACCCCCCTAACAATGGATGGTAACCAGACAATGATTGAGGACTTCCTACCTTTAAAATGGCGAGACGAAAAACTTGGAGGAAAGGTCCTAAATCTCGGAAAAAATCTCAATACAGAGCGAGAATACGGAAAGTCGCTTTTTGCCGAGCATGTAATAAAGAAAAATCGCAAGGATGTAGATTTCGATGGATTCAGGCCAATATTGGATCGCATCGTGATGGTGATGGACGATTTTGCTAACCGAAATTCGCCGACGCTCACTTAGCTTGAAAACTGAACAGGTAAATAGAAGGCAAAACTATCCCCACCGACTGACGTTTGTTACTTCCTGAGCCATGTCTACCCCAGCCTCGCGCATAAATCCGCACAGGCTTTGATATTTTTCCCAAAACTTGGGCGAGGCAACATTCTTTGGGCGAAATGCCAAACCGAGCTCGCTCACCTTCTCGTTATTTTCCTCTCTGAAAAACAACGGATTTATCAGCCGGAGGACATTGATCGCGCTGCCCCTTGTCTTTTCGACATTTCGGGTATGTGTGTTGATCGCAAAGCGAAGAGAACCAATGAGAATGTCGCACAAGCTCGTGAAGTGAGCTTGACCGATCGTTGAATAGTGAAATCCTACAATATTCTCCAGACGCATCTGCTTGGAGTACGGCATCCCCTTCACGCCAACGGCAAATTTTTCTCGCAGAAGATCATCTACCTCGTTTCCGGGATTATTGACACGGTCGATAAGCACCAATCCGGGGCCGCCTATATGCTTCAACACCCAGTTGAAGTGGGTACAAACAGTGTTGATGCCGAATAGCCTCGCTTGATCTGGATCTTTAGCGAGGTCATGCAAAACCAAATAAGCGAGCAATTTGGCGCCGCGCTTTATTGCGGCTTCGATAATCGCCTGCTTCACCGCGATATAGTCGTGGTGATCACAGGGAGGCGCAGGCGGCAGAAACTTCACCCGCTCAGTGGCGGTAATGCCCGCCGATTGCCGGATGATTCTGATGTCTTCCGATAGCGCTTTGGCATTTTCGGCGGGAACGACCACACCGCCGTACACGACAAAATCGCCCGATCGCTGCTCCATGTTGCTTTCATCGCAGTACAGAAGCTTCACAAGACCATCTCATCAAGGTGTGAAAATACGCGCGTTTGGTCTGTACCGGCACGCGCTGCAACCGACGGGCGCCGCCAATTTTTGCAGAGATATTATCCTCGTCGACCGGAATGTCGATGGAACTTTCAACTCGTCGCCGCATGAATTCATTGGTGGGCCCTAGAAAGAGGCCATTCGCTCGTGGGAGCAGGCGTCGGGAATCGGATGCTGAGATGCGTCGCCAGTAACTTGGCTTTTGTAGAACAAATTTACATGTCAATTCTATTTCGGTAGCTGTCTGAGCTTGAGAGGGCGTCGGGGCGCCCGACCGACGGGGGAAGTTTTGAATTCATGACGCCGTTCTCATTCGAACTGATCGCGGGGGGGTCGGGAACTTTTGACGTCATCTTCATCCACGGCCTTTCGGGCGATCCCAAAGAAACGTGGACCTCGCCTGTCGCAGTGGACCCATCGAACGCCTATTGGCCAGCCTGGGTGAGTCATGACATATCCGCTGCGAACGTTTATGCACTGGGCTATCCGGCTGATGCTTTCGCGAGCTGGCTCGTCGAGAGCATGTCGCTCTACGAACGTGCAAAAGCGGTGCTTGAACATCTAGCCGGCTTGGGACTTGGAAGCAGACCCATCGCGATAGTGGCGCACAGCCTTGGCGGGTTGCTAGCGAAGCAGATTTTACGCACCGGGCTAGAGGCTGATGACGAGGATTGGTTCGGTGTCGCTTCCTCCATCAAGCTCATACTTTTTCTTTCGACACCGCACTCCGGCTCAAGCGTTGCATCCGCTCTCACCTTCGTCATGCCGAAACTGGCATCAAAATACTCCGTGGCACTTCAGGCCGGCAGCGCGCTGCTTGACGAACTGAACGCCTCCTACAAATCCGCTGCCCAGAAGCAGCAGATCCAGACCGTCGCCTACTATGAGACATTCAAGACGAAAGCCGTTTTGGTCGTTTCCAAGGAAAGTGCCAATCCAGGCGTTTCTGGAGTGAATCCAATTCCGATCGACGCCGACCATTCATCGATCTGCAAGCCAGTAAATCGTGAATCACCGATCTACATCAGCGTCCTGCGCAAACTTAGGAAGTTCGCAGAATCCTGCCCGGCGGCCGCCTCAACGCCCTCGATCGGGAATGACAAACCATTTGTCTTCGACTCTGCGGACTACTTGGAGAAAACGAAAGACCGGCGGGATCTCTTGGCTAAGTTAGAGGCGGCTAATAGGGAACATGAATACCGCTTCGCCAACGAAGCCCAGAATAAATTTGCTCAGTCATACATGCGGCTCGGCCTTCATGCCGCGGCTAAGGAAGCCAATGACAGTCTTCTCAATGATATCCAGCAGCGGTTTGAAACGCACATTTATCTTCCGCTGATTTGCAAAGGCGCGTCGGACGCCGAAATACAGGGCGCGTTGCAGATCACCTTGATCGATCCGATCGTTGAAAAGTATGCCGCATCACACAAGGTTCAGGCCCGGACCGTCATTGAAGGCATGTATTTCCTCACCGAACAGTGCCATATTCGATGGGATCCCGCATGAGCCTTCGCCTTTGGTATCCGCAACTAGACGTCTATGACACCATTCGGCGCATGCTCGGGCTGCTCGTCGCTTGGCCCGACGAAGCAATGACGCCTGAACGACTTTACATCTCAGATTTCTATTTGGCGAACCCGGCTTTGCTGCACAAGACGCACATGCTTAGCGATGTGCGTCGCGATTTCCGCGAGCTGTCGTTGCCCAAGCCCGAGAAGGCGTTTCTTAGCTATCCCTCGCCGCAGATGCTTTTTGCCAAGATGGAACCAGTTCAAAAGGAAGCATTGAGAACGTTGGTAGGCAAGGGTTTCGTCGCGCTCGATTCGCTCCGGCTTGGTAAAGTCGAAGGTGGAGAAAAACTCTCCGAAGTGGCAGCTTCGCTCGTGCTGACCACAGCGGAGCGCCGCCTAATCAGATTTCTCTCGACGAGCTTTTCGCAGATTGGAGCTGGTGTGCCGGGAGAGCTACGCTTGGCAACCGGCCTACGGCGGCCAGGGGCGTGAAAATGAGCCTCCTTGCGCTTCGCCGCCTTGTCGTCTTCTCTCACGGGAAGGCTGTGTACGATGAGGAATTTCACCTCGGCGTCAATATTATTAGCGGTGAAAACGGGTCTGGAAAATCGACGATCGCGGACTTTATTTTCTATGTTCTGGGTGGAGAGTTCGACGAGTGGAAGGAAAAGGCCAAACTTTGTGACGAGGTTCGTGCGGAAATCTCCACACCCTCCGGTCCACTAACGCTTCGGCGTCGCATCGATGGCCGACAAGAACCGATCATAGTTTTTTTCGGGCCGATGGAGGACGCTCTCGCCAGCCCGATTGAAGGTTGGGAACGATATCCAATTCGCCGCCAGACGGAGAAGCAGCTGGGATTCTCTCAAATGATATTCCGCGCCTGCGGAATACCTGAGGCGCCCACCGGCGAAGGCGCTAATGTCACTGTACACCAAATACTGCGCCTCCTTTACGCGGATCAGCGCACGCCCGCGCCGCGGCTGTTTCGCTTTGAACGTTTCGACACTCGCGACATTCGAGCCGCGGTGGGCGACCTTTTGCTCGGGGCCAACACCTATGAACTCTATGAAGCACAGCTAGAATTCCGGAGCGCTAACAAAACGCTGGCTGACCGCCAGCAACGATTGCGATCACTCTTGGAGGCGATCCCCGCCGAATATGGATCAATGAACGTTCGCGAGTTGGCGGAACGGATGACCGCATTGGAGAGGGAATCTGCTGCGCTGATTCAGGAAATCGACGCACTTGACGACGCGGAGCCGGCCGCTGACGATAAGGAGTTTGAAGAAAATCGCGGCGCTGCCTTCAAAGAAATACGACGGGAGCGAACGAGGCTGCGGCAGATTGAGGAGCTGATCGAGCGCCTCGAACTCGAGATTTCAGATCTCGATACATTCGTCGATTATCTCGAAGAAGCTGCTGCCAAGGCGAACGCAGCTTCGTCGCTCGCAGATGCGCTCGGCACAATCGACTTCGCCTATTGTCCGGCCTGTTTAGCGCCAATTGACGTTGGCGAGCCCGCAGCATGCGTATTATGCGCGAAGCCGGTCGATCCTGAACGAGAGTCCGCGCGGTATCTAGAAATTAAACTGGACCTTAGCCTTCAACTGCGCGAATCTCGCCAGATCCTGGAGGCCAAAGAGACCGAGCTTCAAAAGTCTACGCAAGAACTGAAGGCGATACGTCAAGACTTGCGGAAGCGCTCCCTCGAGTTCCAGTCTGCATACGAACTCTCGGCCTCGCCGCGCGAGGCAAAGCTTGCCGTGCTTAATAATCGCATCGGCCAGATTGGCCAACAGATTAGCTATCTCGGTTCCGTTCGAGAGTTGGCCGAGAAGGTGGCGGCCCTAATCGCCGAACGGGATTCAGCGCAGAGCGAGGTGGACCGGTTCACTGCGCTGATCAACCGCTTGCAACACGCCACCTCGGGTCGCGTTCTAGACGCTATGCGCCTAGTTAGCGGCACTGCGAAAGCTCTGCTAATGCAGGATTTGAAGCGTCAGGAAGAGTTCGAGAATCCCGGGCAAGTGACAATAGATTTTGCGGACGATGCGATACTTGTAGATGGCAAAATGAACTTCGCAGAGAGCAGCAATGTTGTTTTGAAGAACGCCGCTCTTCTGGCGTTGCTCGGCGCGGCAGCTCAGGATGAGAAGTTTTATCATCCTCGGTTCGTGCTAATGGACAATGTCGAAGACAAAGGAATGGAGCAAATCCGAAGCCACAATTTTCAGGAGATAATCGTCAATCTCTCGCGAAGCGTGGCAACTCCACATCAGATCATTTTCACGACGTCCATGCTTAACCCCGAACTGGATCTCGACCAATTCACGATCGGCCGTCATTATACGAAGGAGTTCCGAACGTTAGATTTTGGCGCGCTCCCGACCAAAGACATCGATACTGCCACCTAGCGACATTCACTAATTGAGGAAATCAACGTCCGCTTTCAGATGCGGCACGGTGATGCCCAGAATGACGGTGTTCAGGCGCTGAGCCGCCGGTCGCCGGAATTGCAATCAGCCCACAAAAAAAGGCGGCCGGAAAGGCCGCCAAGTTTTTGTGATGAAGGAGCCCCTTCATCGGGTCGCGGGTGGCACATACTTCAACGCAAGGAAGAGGCCATAGAAATTGCCGCACCGGCTCGCCGATTCTCTCCCGCTGATGCCACTGGGCAACACTTTGTTTCGTGTGCAACTAATCCAGGCGAGATGCCGATGCTCCGATTAGGATGCGGCCAATACTCGGGTCAGGCGTATATTTTGAATGACCAACGCGATCGAAGCACTTCGAAAGAGAATGCAAGCCGCTGTCGATACGCTCGACTTCGAAGAGGCGCGCCGCTGCCGAGACCAGATCAATCTTTTGCGCGGCGGCGCGGCCCCCGACGAGGCAGAGCAAGCGGACCTGTCCGGCATCGAGCGGCAGCAGCCTGGCGCGATGGGACTCGGCACGCGCCAGCAACGCATGACACCGCCTCCGGGATGGAAGCCGCCACCGAAACCCGACCCTATGACCAAAGGACGATCGTCGCGTGGTGCAGGCAAGCGTGGACAATGAAGCACAAGAGGCTGTTCTTGCGCTTCTGGCCGCGCGGGCGCCCGATGGATCAGTATGTCCGAGCGAGGTCGCTCGGGCGATAACCCGCGGGCCAAACTGGCGCAGCGCCATGCCCACCGTCCATGCGACAGTCGACGGCATGCTCGCCGAGAACTTGGTGCAGCTTAGCTGGAAGGGTGAGCCCCTTGCCCGACGCAATGGACCGTATCGCATCGGTACGGCGATCAAAAACTAAGTTCGCCGACTTAACCTGTGTTTATTGCAACAAACCAGCAGAACCTTATTGTCGTCGTTCTAATGCTTCCGTGCGACCCCGGGAGCAAAAGGGGCATCTTTCGGTTGGAGACCCCTCCACGCCGAAAGAAGAGAGGGCTCTGCCACGGCAGGGCCCTTTGCTTTTGGAGCCTCAGCCAGCGTCGCGCGCCGTTGCTTCCAGGAGCGCAATCCGTTCGCGGCACACCAGTTCGACGATGTCCGCCAGATTGGCGACCCGCTCACCCAGCCAGGCCAGTTCCTCGGTCGTGATGCTGTAGTGCTTCGAGTATCGCGCCTTGATGTACGCTTCCTTCAGCTTCTCAAATCGAGACCGGTCAGACTTCGTCTCGCGAGGCCAGGCTTCGATCAAACGATCATCCACTCGTTCAGCCTGCGTGCGCAGGAACGCGAGGTTGTGTACATGAGGCGAATAGAATTTGGTGACGAGTAAGACGCAGTTGTAATAGCTCTCGACCGCCTGATGCAGGAGGAAAGCCGCCTTCTTGGTCCAGCCACGCTGGCGCGCGAACTGCGAAGTCTCGTAAAACTCAACGCCGCTAGATTGCCACTCCTCCAAATATTCCCGCGCCATATCCAGCGCCGCATGCGGCGTCTTCGGCTGCGGCTCGGCTAATTCGTCATCGACGGCCTGGTAGATCGCGATCCCGTCGCGCGCGACGTCCATGAAGAAATAGCGGCCCTGCGACAGCCCGGAGTTCACCTCATCGAGACTGTGCACAATGAAGTTCACCGGCGTCCGCAGCGTCTTCGTCACCGACAGTTCGCGAATGAGCCGGTCGTCGAGCTTCGACCAATAGTCGGCGCGATCGGTCAGCCGCTTGTCGTTGACGATGATCAGCAGGTCATAGTCGGACTGATAGCCCTTGGCGGTGTGCGGCTCGTCGACCCACCCTCCCCGCGCATAGCTGCCGTAGAGAATGATTTTCGAGATGCGCCCCTTCTTCTTCCAGCCCTGCGTTGCGAGCGCCAGTGCATCCTCGAATTCCTCGAAGATAATCTCGACGACGCGCTCGAGTTCGCGCTGCTTGTGCGGGGGAAGATGGTCGATACCGCTTTTCATCGTCGTCACCCTATCAAGGCGGGGGCTCCCGCGCACCAGCTATTGCAGCCAGTGCGAGGATACACCGCCTGTTTTTCGAACGCCGTCAGTCGGCGGGGTTCCAGAGCAGCGCATAAGCGTCGGGATTGTCCTGCCCCGCCGCGCGGGCAAGGTTTGCATAGAGGCGCCGCTGCCCGAACTCGGGGGCTTCGAGCGCGAGCGACACGTAGCGCCGCTCGGACACTGCTGCGAGGCGCACCCATCCCGCGCCGATCTCGACGTCGTCCGAATAGACGCGGTAGTCGGGCTGCACGTCGCTCCCCTTGCCGCGATTGATGCGAATTTCGATCGGCACCCGGATCGAGAGGGTGCGAAGTTCGCCGACAAAGCCCTTCTCGATCGTGCCGCTGACGAAGCCGATGGCTCCCATGATGTGTCTCCTGCCCTTGCCCGCGAGCCCGTCCCGCGGCGCAGAAAGGCAGCCGGGGCGCCGCCAGGCGCCGGCGCACCCAGAGGGCCGCAACGGCAGTGGAGGACGGGCGAAGCCCGTTGCGCCGGGGCCGCGCCCCGGCAGACGCCTCAAGCGCGGGTCGGGATCGCGGCTGGCCGCGGGGAAACGGCGACGCCCGGTGCCCCTGGCCGTAAGAAGGTGCCGATCAAACGATCGACCCTGGAAAAGTTCGAAATCAAACCGCCTGCGGCGAAGACGCTCAAGCGTCCCCGAGACAGAATTACGATCTCGAACCGGACCAATGGTGCGCGCCGCCGTCGCGCCAGCCCAGCGAAATTCCGATCAGCACGAGGATCGCCGCGATCGCTGCCGCCACCGCGACGGCAGCCGCCTCCTGTCCGCCGGCTGCAAAGATTGCTGCCAGCGCCCAGAGGAAGACGAGTGCGAAGGGCGGATTAGCCTTGCCCCGCGCCAGGGCCGCGGCCGCGATCAGACCGCCGACGACGATAATCGCGGCGGAGATGAGCGGCGCGACATCGGGCGCAGCGTCGACGCCATAGTAGCGCAAAGTGGCGGCGACATTGACGATCGACGCCGCCGTCAACCAGGAAGCGAGCGCCGACAGCGGCAGGATGGCGCCCCAGCGCTCGGCCGCCGAAAAGGGCGCCGTCCAGGCAGCGATACGGCGATAGGCGATGAGGATCGAGACAAGCGAGCCGAAAATGATGAGGGTCGATACCGCGTCGATGTCGCCTAGCTGCACCCAAGTGGCCCAGAGCGCGTTGCCGAGAAAAGCACCGGCTGCCGGCCAGCGCAGCGCGGCGAACAAGGTGCTATCGCGCCCGGCCGACGTAAATTGGAGAAGCGAGAAAACCAGCGATCCCAGATAAAGCGCGCCCCAGATCGAGAAGGCCCAGCCCGCGGGCGTTATCAGCGTCTGCACGGCGTCCGAACGCTCGCCGACCGGCGTGCCGATCCCCATCGCCGGCAAGAGGGCAGCTCCGATCTGCGCCAGCGCACAGAGAAGGACGACGATATGCGCCGGATCGGCGGCGGGTGCGGGGGTTGCGATGGTCTGGGTCATGCAAGCTTCAACCGGCGCCGCGGCACTTTGTTCCGCGGCTCGAGACCGTCAAAAATGAGAGGCATCCGGACCGCCTGCGGACATCCGGCTTTGCAATCGCGCCCCCAGGCAGCTTCGGCCGGAAGCGGCGCGGCTATGCCTCGATCGGCGAGCCGCTGTCCGGAAGAGCACCACCCGCCGCGGTAGCGCCTTCCGGGGCGACGCCGTCGACCTCGACAAGATCGTCGCCGACGAGCGTGCCCGTAATGCGCACGCGCTTCTCGACATGGTCGACGGGGGTGCGGCGAAGGTCGAGCCGCCAGCGGCCGCCGAGGTCGCGGCGAAGCGCAAAGCCGCCTGCCACCCGCAGCAGCATTCCCGACTCGTCGATGCGTGATCCGATTCCCGCCATGGCTACGCCTTAACCGAGCCGCGCCCGACTCGCCAGCCACGAGCAAGGTTTGTGACGCCCACCTGCGACCCGCTCCCTTCGACCATCGACCTTCGGCCCGCACCTTCGATGCTCGACCCACGAACCGCGCGAGCCTCGCGCGCTCCCGCCGCGCCCAAGATGCTTCTCATGCGGGAAGCTCGACGGTGCAGCAAACACCCTCGGGCCGGAATTCGATCGCGGCGCTGCCGCCCTGCCCGCGGAGCGCCCGTTCGAGCATTCGCGTGCCGAAACCCGTGCGCGCGGGAGGCGCGACGGGGGGACCGCCCTGCTCGCTCCAGCGCAGGCGGAGCCGATCCCGGCCGCTCTCGTTCACCATGTCCCACTCGACCGCGACCGTGCCGGCGTCGCCCGACAATGCTCCATATTTGACCGCATTGGTCCCGAGTTCGTGCAGCGCCATCGCCGCGAGCAGCGCCCTCGACGCCGGCACCTCGGCGTCCGGCCCCGCGAGGCTGATGCGGCCCGGCTTCATCTTGTCGAAGGCGTGCAGCGCGCGCTCGATCATTTCGCCGGCCGATACGGTGCCCCAGTGGCGTTCGGTGAGGAGGTCGTGCGCGTCGGAGAGGGCGCGGACGCGCGCCTCGAACGACTGGCGCTCGGCGGCCGGCGTCTCGCGAAACGTCTGCGCGGCGATCGCCTGGACCATCGCGAGCGTGTTCTTCACCCGGTGGCGCATTTCGGCGAGGGTGAGCTGGAGCTCCTCTTTGGCCCTCACACGCGCCGCGATCTCGACGCGCGCCGCCTCGTGAAGATGGGCGTTGTCCATCGCCACCGCCGCCTGCGCAGCCACGGCCTCGACAAGCTCCTCGACCTCGGCATTGAACATGGCGGGCTCGTCATGGCCAAAGAAAAGACCGCCGAGCACCGCGCCCGAGCGCGAGATGACGGGAACCGCGAGATAGCTCACGACGGGCAGATGCCCCTCCGGCATGCCGTGGTGCGGCGCGCTCAGGCCGTAGCGCGGATCCTTGCGGATATCGTCCGACCGGATCGTCCCCGCTCCGCGGAACGTCGGGTTGAAGACGGCGGTAATGCGCGGCATGCCGAGGCGCTCGAACGCCTCGCGCGGGGCGCCGGATAGCGAGAAGAGCAGATAGCTTTCTCCCTCGTCGCCCAGCACATTGTAAAAGAAGGCGCCGAAGCGCGCACCGCTGAGCTCGGTCGCGATATCGGTCACCGCCTGGACGATCCGTTCGAGGTCGAGATCCTGCGAGACGAGGAGGGCGGCGCGATTGAGGTGGGTCAGCCGCTCGGCTTGGCGGGCGAGCTGCGCCTCGACCGCCTTTCGTTCCGAGATGTCGCGCGCGATCTTCGAAGCGCCGATGATCGTGCCGTCGGCGCGGCGCACCGGCGACACGGTGATCGAGAGGTCGACGAGGCTGCCGTCCTTGCGCCGACGGACCGTCTCGAAAGGCGGAACGCGCTCGCCGGCGCGCACACGCTCGATGATCGCGGTTTCTTCGCTGCGGCGTTCCTCGGGGATGAGGGTGAGGATCGAGCGGCCGACGATCTCGTCGGCACAATAACCGAACAGGCGTTCGGCCGCGGGATTCCAGCTGGTGATGATACCATCGAGCGTTTTACTGATGATCGCATCGTCCGAGCCCTCGACGAGCGCCGCGAGGTGCGCGGCACTTTCGCGAACGGCTAAGCCCCCTTGCGCCGCTTCGTCCTCGACCAGCGTCTCACGCATATGTCATGGTCCCTGCCCCTCCGATGGCCCCTGCGTTCCCGAAACGGGAATTCGCTATGGCAAAGAAACCCTTGAGTGGTTGATGCGTTCCGCCGAGACTGCCATGCGCCCAGCCGTGACGCCGAGCGACCTCTCAACTTCGATCCATGTTTCAGGGCGAAAGTCATCAGCGTGCCAAACCCGTCCCCCGCCCCTCTCTGCACGGCGATCGTCGCCGAAGACGAATGGCTCGTCCGCATCGACATCGTCGAGGCGCTCGAGGCAGCCGGGTTCGCGGTTCGCGAGGTGGAAAGCGCCGAGGATGCGCTCCTCCTGATCGGCGAGGAGCAACCGCATATCCTCGTGACCGATATCCGGCTTGCCGGCGCTCTCGACGGTTGGAGCCTCGCGGAAGCCTATCGCGCCGCTCATCCGGGCGGCGGCGTCGTCTATGCCTCGGCCAATGTGCCGCTTGCCGATCGACAGGTCGAGGGCAGCTTCTTCTTCTCGAAGCCCGTGCTGATGAGCGCGCTCGTCGATGCATGCCTCGGGCTCTGCGCCGGGCAAGACGGCCGGCCCGCCTGAGGCGGGCAAGCGGGCATTATCCACCTGCCCCGCATCCATCGCGCCCGTCACCTCCGCAGCGCGAGTCAGGCGGCGGCGGCCCCCGGCTGAGCAGAGGGCCCCGCGGTGCCTTGGGATGGGGGGAGGCCGTGCAGCTTCCAGAGATTGGCCTCGGTCTTGCTCATGCGAACGAGAAGCTGCTCGCCGTCCCATAGTTCGACCTCGGCACTGCCGCGATCGTTGAGCGCGAACTGGAACGCCTGATAGGCGTCGGGCGCGCGAAATTCGACGCGGCGCGGCTCGCGCGCATCCTCGCCATGAAAAAGAAGATGAAAGAGGCGCATGACATGCTCCGTTCCTGTTCCGGAGCAAGCGCGGCCCTGCTCTCAGCACCCGATGATCGGCAGACCTCATGCAAAGGACGGACTGCAAAATAAGGCAGCCGCAAGAGACGCCGACGAGGGTGGGACTCAGCCAGTTCTGCATAGCAGATTTCAGGGCCCAAGGCGCGAAAATCGTGATGATCGAGATCAATCCTGCACGCGGTGCGGCGGGCTGGGCCCCATCCGCCCGTCGCGTCGCCAGGTCCATCGAGGCAGGTTTTGCCCAACGACTTTGTGGGCCGAACGCGCCCGGCCGAGCAGCTTTCGTGCATCCGTCGAAGCGATAGCCTGACCCTTGTCCTTCAGTGCTGGTCCGCCATGACATGCCCTTCGACACGGCGCAGCCAGTTGTGAAGCCGCGTCGCAGCCGCCGCGCCATGGCCCGTCGCGGTGCTGATCTGGTCGAGCCCGGCGAGAACATCGCCGGCGCCATAGACGCCGGGCATCAAAGGCTCGGCAAAGGCATCGGCGGGCAGGCAGCGATTGGCGTCGCCTTGGAGACCGAGCCCCGCCAGCAATTCGCTGCGCGGTTCGGACCCGAGCGCCGGATAGAGGGTGTCGAAGAGAAGCGCGTCCTCTGCACCCTCCAGCTGCACCGCGATGCGTCTGTCCCGGTGCGCGAGGCGAAGCAGCTGCCGCTCCTCGACCCGCACGTCGCTGGCCGCGAGTTCGGCGCGCTGCGCCGGCGTGAGCTCGACCTGCCACTTGGGGATGAGGGTCACATCGTCGGTATATTGCCTCAGGAACATCGCCTCGGCGGCGCCATGAAGGTCCGACCCGAGTACGGCGATCTTGCGCCCGCGATGCTCAAATCCGTCGCAGATCGGGCAGTAGCGCAGCGCGCCGCTCCGGACGGCGGCGTCATGGTCGCCGCTGGCAAGCACCGCCTCGTTGGTGATGACGCCCGTCGCGAGAATGAGCCCGCGCGCCGACAGGCGGCGGCCGTCCTCGAGCCGCGCCGCGAAGGGGGCACCGCCGGCGCCTGCGGACAGACGGTCGACACGCGCCAATTCGATTTCGGCACCGTATCTCTCTGCCTGATCGGTGAGCCGCGCGACGAGATCGGCTCCCGATATTCCGTCGGGAAATCCGGGCACGTTCCAGGCCATCGGCGCGCCAAGCGCGCGCGAGCGTCCGTCGTGGAGCACGAGGGTGCGGCGGCGATAGCGCGCAAGATAGAGAGCGGCGGTGAGCCCTGCGGGTCCCGCGCCGATGACGAGCGCATCATAAGCGGGCTCGCCCGAAGGGTCGCGGCCAGCGGGCATGCGCGCTCCCGTTCCGGCCCCACCCTTCATCCCTGCTGCGGCCTGATGTCGAAGGCGGCGATGCGATCGTCCCCGCTGAGCGCCGCCGCCAGCGCATCGGCACATTCCTCGCCATAGCCTGCGGCGATCGCGGTAAAGCCGGGTGCGCCGCCGGCGCGGCGCTGTTCGACGGTGATCGCCTTGAGGCCATGTTCCCCGAGCAAGGCGATGACCTCGGCCGAGGCGATGCTCGTGCCCGCCCGATAATCGAGCGTGACATGCGCGATACGCCGCTGCGGCGCGTGGCGCTCGGTCCAGGTGACGGCAGCGAGCACGAGGAAGGTCGCGACGCCGCCGAAGATGGCGAGTTCGTAGAAGCCTACGCCGAACAGGATGCCGAGCGTCGCGGTCATCCAGAGCGACGCGGCGGTGGTGAGCCCGCGGACATTGAGCCCCTCGCGAAAGATCACGCCGCCGCACAGGAAACCGATGCCGGTGAGCACGCCATGCGCCATGCGCACGGGATCGATGCGCACGACCTCGGTCGGCGTGTCGGTGAGCCATTCCATCTGGTGAACGGCCGACAGCATGAGGAGACAGCAGGACAGCGCGACGAGGATATGGGTGCGCAGGCCGGCCGGGCTCGCGCGATATTCGCGCTCGCCGCCGATAATCGCGCCGGCGATGACCGCGCCCGCGATCGGCAGCAGGAGATCGGGGTCGAGGAGATCGAGCTCAGACACCGCGCATCAGCCCCGGGACGAGCGGCAGCAGCTCGCGCGCAAGATAGCCGAGCGGCCCCATGGTTTCGCCGAGCCGCCGCCCCGCTTCGCCGTGAAGCCAGATGCCCCAGGCGGACGCCTGCAGGGGCGAGAGGCCTTGCGCGCCGAGCCCGGCGATGAGGCCCGCCAGCACGTCGCCCGAGCCGCTGACGGCAAGGCCGAGCCCGCCGCCCGCATAAGCCAGGCAGCTCCCCTCGGCGATGAGATGGCTCGTCGCGCCCTTGACCATCACCGCCGCGCCGAAGCGGTCGGCGGCCTTGCCGAGCGACGCGAGCGGGTCGCGCGCGACCTCCTCCTTCGCTACATCGAGCATCGCGGCAAGTTCGCCTTCGTGCGGGGTGAGGATGGTGTGCGCGGCGCGCGCCCGGATCGCATCCGAATGTGCGGCCGCTGCGCGCAGCGCGACGGCGTCGAGGAGGAGGAAGATGTCCTCGGGCAGCGCCGGCAGCAGGGCTTCGAGCAAGGTCCGGACGATGTCGGCGTCGATCATCGCGGGCCCGAAGACGATGGCGTCGTGCAGCGCCACCTCGGCGAGCAGCAGTTCGGCCGCCTCAGGCGCAATCTCGCCCGCTTCGGTTTCGGGGAGCGCGACGACGGCGCAGGCCGGAAACGCGATGCCGATCGGGATCGCCGCCGAGGCGATCGTCGCGATCGTCACCTTGCCCGCCCCGGCGCGGAACGCCGCCTCGGCGGTGAGCAGCATGCCGCCGGGCACCCGGCGGCAACCGCCGATCACGAGCACCCGGCCGCGGCCGTTCTTGTCGACATTGTCATGATGATCGGGAAGCGGATGCGCCTTGAGCCAGGCGGTGTCGAGCGGGGTTGCCTCAGCCACGCGCGGCCACCATCGCATCGGGTTCGCGGGTGACCGGGACTTCGCCCTCCATTGGCGCAGTCACATTGTAGCGCGACAGGACGAGGTTGCCGTCGCGGCCCACGTCAGCGTCGAAGCGATATTCGGTGATCGCGCAATTGGCGACGTCGCCTTCGCTGTCGATTGCCAATATCTCGGCCTCTCCCAGATTTTCGATGATGGTGCGCAGGCAAAGGACGACCACCTGGTGCGCGACGATCATCACGCGCCGCCCGCCATAATGGAGCGAGACGGTGTCGAGGAGCGAGCGGAGGCGCAGAATCACGTCGCACCAGCTTTCGCCGCCCGGCGGGCGGTGATAGAATTTACCGAGCGCCAGCCGGAATTCGGCCTGATCGGGATGCGCCGCCTCGATGCCGCGGCGCGTGAGGCCGTCGAGGATGCCGAACTCCTTCTCGCGCAGCCGCTCGTCGATGCAGATTTTCTCGTCGGCCGCGCAGCCTCCCGCGCTGCGGAAGATTTCGGCGGTCTGCACGGCCCTCACATAGGGCGAGGCGAGCATGATCTCGGGGCGACCGTCTTCCTCGCCCGCCGCGAACCAGCCGCCTAGCGCCTGCGCCTGTTGCTCGCCCAGCGCCGAGAGGGGCACATCGACATCGCGGTGGTCGAGCGCGATGCGCAGGTCACCCGCCGCGTCGGCGGCATCGCGCGCGACATTGCCCGCGCTTTGGCCGTGGCGAACCACCCAGAGCACCGAAGGCCAGCGCGGGGTCATCGAATGGCTTTCCTCGTCATCGAGACGCTAACGCCTCCAAAGCCGAACTCGTTGCGTTAGGCTCGCGGGTCGCCCAGCGAGCGGCCCCGACCTTGCCGCGGCCGCGGCATGCCGACAACGACGGCCCGCCATCCTTCCCCGCCACGCCCGCTCCCGCCGTGCTCGTCGCCCCGCCTTTGACATTTTGCCCGCGAGGTAGGTCGGGGCGAGTTGCCCGCAGGAACTTCAAGAGGCCTCAGGCGATTGGGATGCTTTGTCGGCTCAGCGTCGGCGACAGCGAACAGAGGAGACAATCATGAAGAAACTCGTCGCCTTCGATCTCGATGGAACCCTAGCGGAAAGCAAGCAGCCGCTCGCCCCCGAGATGGGCACGGCGATCGCGAAGCTCCTGGGCGTCGCCGAGGTCGCGGTGATTTCGGGCGGCGACTGGCCGCAGTTCGACAAGCAGGTCGCGAGCCGGCTTCCGGCAGACGCCGATCGGGGTCGGCTCTGGCTGATGCCGACGACGGGCACGAAGCTTTTCGTCCACCGCGGCGGCGGCTGGACGCCGCTTTATGCCGAGCTGTTCAGCGACGAGGAAAAGGCGCGCATCCTCGCCGCCTTCGACGCGTCGCTCGAGGCGACGGGGTTCGTTCCCGAGGAAGTCTGGGGCGATCGCATCGAGGACCGCGGCAGCCAGATCACTTTCTCGGCGCTCGGCCAGCAGGCGCCGATCGCCGCCAAGGAAGTCTGGGATCCCGACTTCGCGAAGCGGCGGATCATCCAGGCGGATCTCGGCGAGCGGCTCCCGGGCCTGTCGATCAACATGGGCGGCGCGACCTCGATCGACGTCACGCGCGAGGGCGTCGACAAGGGCTATGGGCTCAAAAAGCTGAGCGCCGAGAGCGGAATCGCGCTCGGCGACATGATCTTCATCGGCGACGCGATCTTTCCGGGCGGCAACGACTATCCGGCGAAGTTGCTAGGACTCGACACGGTGCGCGTGCGCGACCCCAGGGAGACGATCGCGGTGATCGAGGCGATCGTCGCCTGCCTCGGTTGAAGGTGCGTCAGGCGACTGCGAGCCGCGCCGCGCGCCGAGCCCTTTTTGGCCGCACCGGCGCCGCGCCGCCGCCCTCCCGCACGCATGATAAGTCTGGCGAAGCGCCGAACGCGCCTGCCCGCCTCGCCCCACCGCCACGCGGCCGCGCCGTCGCGAAAGGCGGCCGGAACACGCACGGCGTCCCGGACCGTTGCCGCACGCCAAAAGCGTATAACTTCGATCAACCCGGCTCCTCTTTCACGCAACAAGCCGGACAAGCGCGGGGTTTCCATATTGGCCCGCCTCGGGCCGCATGGAAAGGATGCGTCATGGCACAGAATGAGAAGAAAGACGGCAAGCAGCAGGGTAGCTCGTCCGGCAAGGGCAGCCAGCAGCAGCAGGACGGCAGCAAGAGCCAGTCGGGAGCCGACAAGCAGTCGGGAAGCAAGGACCAGGGCAAACAGCGCAGCTGACCTCCGCCCCCGCTTTCCGGGTGAAAGACCGGGCCGCGCGCGCTGCGACCCGGTCTTGCATGCGGAAAAGCCGAGAGGCCAAGGCGCAGAAGATCATTTGAGGAGAGACGAGATGAAGACATGGATTGGAGCCGCGGCGGTCGCCGCGATCGTCGCGGGATGCGGCGGACCCGATACGCGCGACGAGGAGCAAGCCGCCGCGTCTGCTGACACGGCCGTTGTGGCATCCGAGCCCGGTCCGGCCGCCGCAACGCCGGCGCAAGCAGTCAGCACGGCCGATTATGTCGCGCAGGCGGGTGCCGGCGACCTCTGGGAGGTCGAATCGTCGAAAGCCCTGCTCGCCAAATCGAAAGATGCAAAGGTCAGGGCCTTTGCCGAGATGATGATCGACAATCACGGAAAATCGACCGCGAAAGTGAAGGCGGCCGCCGCGAGCGCCGGGGTCGAGGCGCCGGCACCGACACTTGCTCCCGACCAGGAGAAGATGCTGGCGGACATCAAGGCCGCCGATGCCGCGGGTATCGACAAAATCTATCTCGACCACCAGAAGACCGCGCATGGTGCGGCACTGGCGCTGCACCAAGGCTATGCTGCCTCGGGCGAGGCGGTCGCACTCAAGCAGGCGGCAGCAGAGATTGTGCCGGTGGTGGAAGCGCACCGCGCCGAACTCGGCAAGCTGGCCCCCTGACAGAGGCTCGGAACCGGCGTCTCAAAGCCGCCGCGCGATTAGCGCGGCGGCTTTCGCTCGCCGCATTTCGTCCTCCTCCCGGCAACCGCTTCATGACATCTTAGTTCATTCCCGCCGCACCTTCTCAGTTCAGGAGCATTCATGACCGACCGGATCGCGCCCCGCAGCGGCGTCGCCTTCACGCTTCCCAAGGACAAGATTCTCTGCGTGACCGACCCCGATGGCGGCCAGGTCGGCGACCTTCTTGCGTTTCGTGCGGCGGATCCCCGCGAAGCGATCTCGAACGGGCGAACGTTCGACTATGAAGAGACGATCCGGCTGACGACCGGCAACCGCTTGTGGTCGAACCGGTCAAACGCATTGCTCGAGATCGTCGAGGACAGCTGCGGGGTGCATGATTTTCTGCTGACGCCATGCAGCGAGGCGACCTTTCGCCATTTCTACGCCGACAAGCCCGTTCATCGCGGCTGCTTCGGCAATCTGGCCGAAGCGCTCGAGCCATATGGGATTGCTGCCGACGCCATTCCCGTCGCGTTCAACCTGTTCATGAATGTGCCGGTCGGCAGCGAAGGCAAGATCCGCGTCCTTCCGCCGACGACGAAGGCCGGTGACTTCATACGGCTTCGCGCGCTCGACGACCTGATCGTCGGGCTCACCGCCTGCTCGGCCTACGACAGCTGCGGCGGCAGCTTCAAGCCGATCGACTACCGGATCGAGTGAACGGCCGGGTACGGCGCTGCCAGAGCGATTGCGCCGCGCCGCCCGACCACCGCGAGGGCCTAACGGCTCCCGCCAACCGGCGCGTCCGCCCCCTTGCCGGGCGGGGGCGTATCGGGTTCGGCGGCGCGCCCGCCGCCGCCTTGCGGGTCGCTGTCATAATCCTCCGCATTGCCTTTGCCGCCGGCACCCGCGCCGCTTCCGCTGACAGGACCGCTGCCGGTGCTGCGCCGACGGCCGCGGTTGGCGGCGCCCGATACGTCGCCGGCCTCGCGCTCCCCGGCGGGATAGCGGTCGGGCGTCGTCTTTCCGACATTCTCCCGGCATTCCATGGGCTCTTGCGGCAGCGACCCGTCCCCGGCGGAGCCCCCATCCCTGCTGTCATTGCGATTGTTCATGATCGTCTCCTCTTCACCAAATGATGCCGGATCGGCCAGATCAGCCTTGCGTCCCCGACCCCGGCTCGGCCAGTTTCCGGTGCATCTCGGCTGTCGCCGCTTCGCTGAGAACGCCCGATACGAGGACCTGCGCCTTGTTCTTGAGCCCGTGAACGACCGCATGCTCTCCTGCGAGGAGCGCGTCCCATCCGGTTTTCGCCACATCGGCGGGATCGTCTTTTTCCGATTGCCCGACCTTGGTGTCGAGCATGCCGGCCCGCTCGAAAAAGCGCGTCTCGGTCGCGCCGGGTTTGAGACAGGTGATGGTGACGCCGCTGTCCTTCAATTCATTGCCAATCGCCGCGGCGAAACTGTCGACGAAGGCCTTGGTGCCGTTGTACACCGCCTGGAAGGAGCCGGCGAGATGCCCGGCGATCGAGCCGGTGATCAGTACCTTGCCTTCGCCGCGCGCGACCATCGCCTTCAGGACCGGCTGAAGCAGCAACAGCGTGCCGGTGATATTTGTGTCGATGACGTGACGCCACGCGTCGACGGGCTGGTCGAGAAAACCGTGGCCGAGGCCATGACCCGCGTTGGCGACGAGAATGTCGATCGGCCTGCCGCCCGCAGCGGCAAGAAGACGTTCGACCCCGGCAGCAGTCGCGAGGTCGGCTTCCACCGCCTCGACCTCGACGCCCTTGGCAAGGAGGCCCGCGGCAGCATCGACGAGCGGCTCGTCGGCCGCGACGATGAGGTCGTAACCATCCTTCGCGGCGAGTAGGGCGATCTCGCGGCCGATACCGCTCGAGGCGCCGGTGACGACAGCGAGTTTGCGATCAGGCATGTTGCAGCTCCTGCCGGGCCGAGATGTCCCCTTTCTTGAGGCCGGGTTTCAGGACGATCTTCGTGTAGAGGTCCTGGTCATCGTGCCAATGCCGGTACATGTCGGCCGCGTCTTCAAGCGGCGCGTGATGCGAGATGAGCGAAATGGTGTCGAACTTGCCTTCGCGGATCATGTCAAGAAGCTCGCCCGAATAGCGCTGGACATGCGTCTGTCCGCTCTTGACGGAAAGGCCCTTCTCCATGAGCTGGCCGAGCGGGAATTTGTCCGCAAAGCCGCCGTAAACCCCGGGGATCGACAGGCGGCCGCCCTTGCGGCACGCAAGGATCGCCTGGCGCAAGGCGTGGATACGTTCCGTGGACGACAGCATCTTGACCTTGACCTGGTCGAGAATGTTGTCGGCCGTAAACCCGTGGCTCTCCATTCCGACGCAGTCGATGCAGGCGTCCGGCCCGACGCCGCCGGTCATTTCATCGAGCGCCTCGCGAACGTCGACCTGTGTATAATCGAGGATCTCGGCACCATATTTGCGCGCGAGCGCGAGCCGCGTCGGAAAATGATCGATCGCAATCACGCGCCCGGCGCCCAAGAGCAGCGCCGACTGTATCGTGAACAGGCCGACGGGGCCGCAGCCCCAGACGGCAACGGTGTCGCCGGGCTCGATATCGGCGTTGACCGCCGCCTGCCAGCCGGTCGGGAGGATGTCCGAGAGGAAGAGCACGTCGTCGTCGGGAAGGTCGTCGGGAATGACCACCGGCCCGACATCCGAATAGGGAATGCGGACATATTCGGCCTGTCCGCCGGCATATCCGCCGGTAAGGTGCGCATAGCCGAACGCCCCGCCCATCGCATGACCCATCATCAGCTCGGATGCATCGCGCGTCTCGGACGGATTGCTGTTGTCGCAGGCGCTATATTGCTGCTTCTCGCAGAAGAAGCATTGCCCGCAGCTGATCGTGAAGGGAATGACGACGCGCTGGCCGCGCTGCAGCGTCGAGGCGGCGCCGGTCTCGATGACTTCGCCCATGAATTCGTGGCCGACGATATCGCCCGCGCGCATGCCCGGAATATAGCCGTCGTAAAGATGAAGGTCCGAGCCGCAGATCGCGGTCGAGGTCACGCGAATGATCGCATCGCGCGGGTTGACGATTTCGGGATCGGGAACGGTTTCGACACTGATCTTGTGGCGTCCCTGCCAGGTAACGGCGCGCATGGCCTTCTCCTTGATGTGATTGTGCTGCGGTTAGGGCGTTCAGATGTGCGGCTCGGCAGGGCTCTCGGCGCCTCGCGCGGAGGGCGAGGCATTGGTCGTCACTTCGCCGGTTTCCATAAGCTGCTTGAAACGGTGAAGGTCGCGCCGCGCCTGCACTTCGGGCTCGCGCTGAAGGAGCTTGGCGGCGAGGCGCCCGACCTTCCCGGCGGGCGGGTCATAGGCGAGGATCAGGCTGACATAGGTGCCTCGACCCGCCGGCGCGTCGATGAAGCGAACCTCGCCGCTGTTCGCGATGTCGGAGGCCGGCGTGCTCTGCCAATAGATAGATTCATCCTCGACGCGCTCGGTGATGCGGTTGACCAGTGTCACCTCGCGCCCGGCGGGCGCCTTGATCGTCCATTGCGAGACATCGTCGCCGAGGTCGTCGACCGCGACCACATTCTCCATGAACTCGGGAAAGCGTTCGGGCATCCATGCCGCGTAGAGCTCGGCGCGGGGGCGATTGATCAGCACCGACTTGCCGAACAACGCGCGGGAGGAGATTTTGTCGAGCGTCCAATGCGGCGCGTCGGTCGCAATTGTTTCTTCTTGCCCTCGGCTCTCGCGGTGCCGACGGCGCTGCCAGAGCGCCGCGCCGGTTGCGAGCACGGCGATGCCCGCGCCCGCGGCGGCGAGAATCAACGGATCGGGAAGGTCATTCTTGGATCTGGACATGGATCATCTCCCGCCCGGGCAGAGGCCGGGCGTCATCTGGGGAGCGTCGGCGGGGCCGGCGCCGGTCGGGGGAAGCGGCCCCGGCTTCGGGGCGATGAACGACTGACGCCCGTCCGCTGCGATCGTTCCGCGGTTCGAGGATTAAATCGGCGCTCCGAGCGCCCAGCGAGACAGGCACCGGGGCAGCGGAGCAGTAACACGCACGCCGGTTCGCTCGGCCATTCGCCGTCACGATCCCGTCTCCGCGTGCGGAGCGGCGACAGGCTTTGATTCGGGCGACTCTTTCTGACGAAGGAAGATCGACAAGAGCACGAGAACGGCGGTCGACAGAAATTCGCTCTGCCAGTTCTGGAAGGATTCGAACCAGAGGCCGGGGTCGCCGAGATAGGCGAAGGTGGAAAGGGCGATTTCGCCATGCTCGCGCGCGTCCTCGGCGGCCGCGCGCGCGCTCTGCGTCCAGTGGAGGATGAAGGAGGCAAGAAACAGCATCGCGAGCACCAGCCCCAGCGAGCGGGCATAAAGAGCGCGCGCGAGACGCCCCTTGCGCAGCACCGCAGGGGCACCGGGCTTGCGCGCCTGCGCGGCAAGATCGGCGTCGCGCAGCGGCGCGTCGGGACCCCGCGATTCCGACGAGCCACGCTGAACGAGCATCGCCGTCAGCACGACATAGGCAGACATCTGGAGAAACTCGCTCTCCCAGTTTTCGAACACCGAGGACAGGAATTGCGGACTGCCGCCATAGGCCCAGAGCGAGAGACCGGGCTGATGGTGCCGCGCAGCGTCCGCGAGCGCGACGTGCCACCCCGTTAGCCAGTGGCCGACGATCGACGCTGCGAACAGCAGCAGCAGCACGATGGTGAGACCATTATCCTTGAGCCGCGTCATGGGCCACTTCCTTTCCGGCGCCCCGCGGCCCCTCGCCCGCCGCCGCCGCGGGGGCGAGCAACGCCTCCGTGGCTACCTGTCCGCGTGGGGGCCGCGCAGGCCAAGCGGCGCCGTCGAGCGTATCGCGCTTCTCATATTCCGCCGCGCTCATCAGCAGCACGAGCCCGTCGGCATGACAGTCGAGCATCGCCGCCGGTACCGCGCGCAGCGTCTCGTCGATGCCGCCGAGCCCGCCGCTCGCGACGACGACATAAGAGAGGCATCCGCTTTCGCATTCGATCATCGCATCGACCGCCTGGCCGACAACTTCGCCGCGGATATCGCTCACCGGAAGACCGCCTAGCGCACTCGCGGCGAAGAGCGAGGGCGAGGCCGCGATCCGGCTTCGCTTCGCGGCACGCCGCGCGCCATCCTCATAGCCGCGCTGGCGGCCGAGCCATCGCCATATTCCGACGAGATTGACGAGCGTCAGGAACAGGTTCGTCGCAAGAAGATTGGTCTGGCCCGATGTGAACCCGACGACCGACCAGGCGAGCGAGCCCAAAGTGAACACGACGAAGCCCGAGCCGGTCACGCGCGCGCCGAGATTGGCTGCCGTCATCATCGCCGCGATCATCGTCGCGGCAGGCGCAATCAGTCCGGCGGCCTCTTCCACGTGCGGCTTCTCCTCGGTCGGCAGCGCCCGCTGGCGTCGCTCCCGGCAGAACCCGCCGCCGTATCACCGCGTTCCCCCGGACGGCGGCGATACAACATCGATCAATGCGTTTATCGGCGCCGCGCGCTGTGCGTCGGCGCCCTGGCGCCAAATCGGCGACGGCCCCGTCGCCCCCGTACGGGAGCGATCAGGCGATCCTTCAGGACCGCTTGGCCGCGAGCTGTTCTTCCGCTCGCTTCGCCGCCTCGATGAGGCTTTCGCCCGTACTGCGCGCCGCCGCCGCGGTCATCGTCACCGCGACGCCGTCGGGACCATCGAGGAGAACCAGGCCATCTTCCGCGGTGGCGACCCCCGCTTCCGTCTCGGGCGGCTGGGGCGAAGACAAATCATCGGTCATCGGCGGGCCCTCTGGTCTGGCTGCGGCGAAGATGCCGGATCGTCGATATAAAGATAGGCGGGGTCGAACTGGCCGCGACGCGCGAGCTTCGCGGCATCGAGAATCTCGACCTTGCCGTTGCGGAAAGTGCAAAGCCCTTCCTCGCGAAGATGACGCACCACCCGGTTCACATGCACTGTCGTGAGGCCGCAGATCTCGGCGACGTCGGCCTGCGTCAGCCCGAGCGTGAACTGGCGCCCATCGCTCAGCCCCGCCGACTGGAGACGCACATTGGTCTCGCAGAAGAAATGCGCGACGCGGCCGATGGCGTCGAGGCGGCCGAGCCGGAAGAGCCAGGCGCGGTGGATCGCGGCATCGAGCAGCGTCGCGAACCAAAGCTTGCGCGTCAGCTCGGGCATTTCCTCGGTTATGGCGTCGAGTTCGACATGCGGGACGATCGCGATCGTCGCCGGGGTCATCGTGCCGACATCATGGTCGAGCCGCTTGAGGGGGTAGGCGTGGAGGTCGACGAAGTCACCCGGCAAGTGGATCGCGACAAGCTGGCGAAGACCGTTCCGGTCGTCGAGATAGCGCGACATGATACCCTCGACGAGGAGCGTGCTCTGGTCGAGCCACTCGCCGGCGCGCGCGATGATCTTGCGGGCCTCGACGGTCGACGTGGTGCTGATGGCGGCTTCGAGGCGCGCGCGCTCGCCGGCCTCGAGGCTTACCCCGCGACGGTCTCTCAAGAAGCGATCGGTTAACATCACTGACGTTCCCTGGTTCGTCCGAAATGCGTGAGCGGGCCTGCTCAACTGCGATCATCCGAAAGCCCGGCAACCGCCAACAAGGGAAGCGGAATCGTCATGATCGAGGTTAATCGCATGCCCGGTGCAGCAACTTTCAAAGCGCAAACTCGTTCCATCGCCGGGTCCGGAGGGCGTGCTTGCACGCCCGCGGGCCGCGATCCGACTCCCTGCCGCGCCCTTCAATAAAAGCGAGATCCGCCATGGCCAAATCCCCCACCGCCCCCTCTTCCACCCGCGCGGACGCCGCGAAGCCGAAGCCGCGCCGTGGGCAGAGCGCCGCTGCGATTGCAGGAAAGGACATAGGCGGAGAGTCCCCGCGCAAGGCACCGCTCTTTCCGGCCGATGCGCCGATCATGCAGAGCTACGGCGAGGATCGCGGCACCGGCGGCGAGACGCATCAGGCGGGCGCCGGCCATGCGCCGCTCACCACCCAGCATGGCGTGCCGGTCGCCGACGACCAGAACAGCCTCAAGCAGGGCGCGCGCGGCCCGACGCTGCTCGAGGATTTCCATTTCCGCGAGAAGATCTTCCACTTCGACCATGAGCGCATCCCCGAGCGCGTCGTTCATGCACGCGGCTATGGCGCGCACGGCTATTTCGAGCTCACCGACAGCCTCGCCGACGTCAGCCGCGCCGACATCTTCCTGCGCGTCGGCGAGCGCACACCCGCCTTCGTGCGCTTCTCGACCGTCGCGGGTTCCAAAGGCTCGTTCGACCTCGCGCGCGACGTGCGCGGTTTCGCGGTGAAGCTCTACACCAAGGAAGGCAATTGGGATCTTGTCGGCAACAATATCCCGGTCTTCTTCATCCAGGACGCGATGAAATTCCCCGACCTCGTCCATTCGGTGAAGCCCGAGCCCGACCGAGCCTTCCCGCAGGCGCAATCGGCCCACGACAATTTCTGGGATTTCGTGAGCCTGATGCCCGAGAGCTTCCACATGATCATGTGGGTGATGTCTGACCGCGCAATCCCCCGCTCCTTCCGCACGATGGAAGGCTTCGGCGTCCACACCTTCCGCCTCGTCGACGCCAAGGGCAAATCGACCTTCGTCAAATTTCATTGGAAGCCCAAGCAGGGCCTCCAGTCTGTGGTGTGGAACGAGGCGGTCAAGATCAACGGCGCCGACCCCGATTTCCATCGCCGCGACCTCTGGGATGCGATCAACAGCGGCGACTTTCCCGAATGGGAACTCGGCGTCCAGCTTTTCGACGACGCCTTCGCGGACAAGTTCGAATTCGACGTCCTCGATGCGACCAAGCTCATCCCCGAGGAGCAGGTGCCGATCCGCACCGTCGGCCGCCTCGTTCTCGACCGCGTCGTCGACAATTTCTTCGCCGAGACCGAGCAGGTCGCCTTCTGCACCCAGAACATCGTCCCGGGCATCGATTTCTCGAACGATCCGCTGCTCCAGGGCCGCAATTTCTCCTATCTCGACACGCAGATCAAAAGGCTCGGCGGCCCGAACTTCACCCATATCCCGATCAATGCGCCGAAATGCCCGATGGCGCATTTCCAGCAGGACGGTCATATGACGATGCGAAACCCCGTCGGCCGCGCCAATTACGAGCCGAACAGCTGGGGATCGACGGACGGCGGCCCGCGCGAGGATTCCGCGCGCGGCTTTGCGAGCTTTCCCGAAGAGGCCGAAGGCGCCAAGCGCCGCATCCGCCCCGAGAGCTTCGCCGACCACTATAGCCAGGCGCGGCAATTCTTCGTGAGCCAGACCCCGATCGAGCAGAAGCATATCGGCGACGCGCTTGTTTTCGAGCTGTCCAAGGTCGAACGCCCCGACATTCGCGCCCGCACCGTATCGCATCTCCTTCATATCGACCGCGGCCTCGCAGCCACGGTGGCCGATGGCCTGGGGCTGCCGCTTCCGGCGCCCGCCAAGGCTGCAACAAAGCCGCTCGCCGACCTTCCCCCTTCCCGGCCGCTCAGTATCCTGCTCAACGGCCCGGCGAGCTTCGCCGGACGCAAGCTCGGAATCCTTGCGACCGACGGCGCGGATGCGCGGCTCTTCAAGGCGCTGACCAAGGCGGTCGACGCCGCCGGCGCTGTCTGGGAACTGGTTGCACCGAAGATCGGCGGGATCACGCTCTCGGACGGCACGAGCGTCGCGGGCCGGCACAAGATCGACGGCGGGCCGTCGGTGCTGTTCGACGCGGTCGCGCTTCTCCCGAGCGACGACGGGGCGGCGCTGCTCGCAGGCGATGCGGCGGCCAAGGACTTCGTCAGCGACGCCTTCGCGCATTGCAAATTTATCGGACATGGCGCCGAAGCGGCGCCGCTCTTCGCGGCCGCCGGCCTCTCCGACAAGCTCGACGACGCCTGCATCGCGCTGGCCAAACCTGGCGATGTCACCGCCTTCCTCGATGCCTGCGTAACGCTTCGGCACTGGCCGCGTGAAGCCGGCGTCGACCTCGACGCAAAAGGCGGAACGAAGGAGGCGGCCGAGACATCGGCATCGCGCAAGGCGGTATCCGCTCCGGCAGCGAAACCGGCTTCCAAGCCGGCGCGCTGACCGGCCTGGGCGAAGGAGCGGTACTCATGCAATTCGCGACCGATCGGCTGGTCTTCGGCCCCGACGATGTCGATCTGTCGCGCTCGCCGCTCGCGGGTCAGCTCGGCCGCGAGACCTATGTGCTCGGGGCCTTCAACCCGGGCCTGCTCCGCCTCGCCTCGGGCAATCTCCTGATGATGGTGCGCGTCGCCGAGGCGCTCCGGGCCCCGATCGAGGACGGTCATGTCCATTCGATCCGGTGGGAGGCTGGGCGCTACAAGGTCGATAGCTGGCCGCTCGAGCTTTGCGATACGTCGGATCCCAGAAAGTTCATGGTGCACGGCGGTAGCTGGCGGGTCATGGCACTAACCTCGCTTTCGTGGCTGCTTCCCGTCGAGCTCTCGCCCGACGGGCTCGAGATCGTTGCCGTCCATTACGACAAGGCTGTCGATCCGGGCGCGGATTTTCAATGCTATGGCGTCGAGGACGCGCGCATCAGCCGGGTCGGAAGACGCTGGCTGATGACCACCTGTTCGGTGAGCCCGGAGCGCCACTCGACGACGCTCTACAGTTCGGCGAACGGCCTCGACTGGGTCTTCGAGGGGATCGTTCTCGATCATCAGAACAAGGACATGCTGATCTTCGAGGGCCTGATCGACGGCCGCTACTGGGCGCAGACGCGGCCGCTCGGCGATCTTTATTTCGCCTACCCGCCGGGATCGAAGTGGCGGGCGGGGCCCTCGATCAACCTCGCGACCTCGCCCGATGCGCTGCACTGGAAGCCTCATGAGGCGCCCGGCATCCGTCCGCATGCCGACACGGTGGCGACCGCGCGCATCGGCGGCGGCACCCCGCCGATCCGTACCGACGCGGGATGGCTCACGCTCTGGCATGGGGTCGAGCCGAAAGAAATCGTCGGCATTTACCGCACCTACTGGTCGCTCCTCGATCTCGACGATCCCTCGGTCGTCCTCCGCACCGATCACCGGCCGCTCCTCGAGGCGAACCCCGAGCTTACGCGTCCGCTCGAAGACAAGCTCTATATACGCGATGTCGTCTTCACGACGGGCATCGCCGACGGCGGCGATCATTATATCGTCGCGTCGGGGGAAGCCGATCTTGCCTGTCGGATCACCCATGTCCCCAAGGCCTGTTTCGGTGACTGACCAGCGCGTGGAGACGCGCCGCGACACGCCGCTGACGCCCGATCTCGTTCGCGTTCGCGGCGAGCTCGCGGCCGCTACTCCGATCGTCTCGCAGAGGATCGACGACCTCTCCGTCGAACTTGCTGCGGGCGGCGAAGCGCTCTGGCTGTTCGTCCGGCGCGCCGACAGCGGCGGCGTCGCCCTGCGCGCGGCCTCGTGGCCCGGCGCGGCGAAGGTCCGCCGCGTCAAGCGCGCGGGCGGCGAGCTCGCCCGCGTGCATGTCGAAAGTGCGATCGGCGCGCATGAGGTCGCGCTCGAGGCGCGACCCGGGCCGCTCCCCTGCCTCCGCCTTGTCTCGACACTCCGCCCCTCGGCGCCGCTGCTCCTTCCGCCCGGAGCGCGCGATCTCTTTCCTTTCGACGCCCAGGACAATCCGATGGGGACTCGCGGCACCGTCGAGGCGGTGCAACGCGGTCTCAACGCCGGGCTCCTCTACGGCGAACTAACCGACCCCGCCTTCGGTACCTTTTTCTATTTTCAGGATTTCACCGCGCTCAATCCCTATTTCCAGGCGACTGGCACCAATCCGGATGCCGCGGTGGGAGGCATCTGGCCGGGGCTGGGCTTCCGCCTTCCCGGCCAGACACTCCACACTGCCGACGAAGCCGCGCCGCTGGCGCCCGGGATCACTTATACGCTGAGCGATGCGAGGCTCGTCGTCCGCGACGGCTCTCCGGCAGACGAGCGCGACAGCGCACGGCGATTTCTCCAGATGCTGGGCGCCGTCTATCGCTCGCTGTCCCTGCCGCCGACCGAATATCGCGACTGGCGGCAGAGGGCCGCGCGGACGGCGCGGCATCTCGGCGCCGCGCCGGAGGCGACCGTGCGCCATTATGGTCATCGGTACGTGCACCCTTATACGGATGCCGAATATCCGGACGCCATGGTCCAGATGTCGATCGTGCAGGCGCTGCACGACTGGGGGAAATGGCGCGGCGAGGCTCATCCCCTCGAGGAAGAGTTCAAGGCCGGCCTCGGCAAATTTTACGATCCGAAGCTCGAGACGCTGCGGCGCTATCTGCCCAATGTCGGTGACGACAAGGATGCCGACGCCGTAGACAGCTGGTATCTCTACCACCCGCTGCTGAACCTCGGAAAACTGGCGCTCGATGGCGACGCGAAGGCGCGGCAGCTGTTTGTAAAATCGCTTCCTTATGCGATCCGCGCAGCGCGGCATTTCGCTTACAAATGGCCGATCCAGTACAAGGTCACCGATTTCTCGGTCATCACCGAGACCGCCGGAGCCGACGGGCGCGGCCAGACCGATGTCGGCGGCATCTATGCCTGGGTGATGCTCGAGGCGTTCGAGCTCACCGACGAGAAGCTGTATCTCGACGAGGCGTGCGCCGCGATCGACACCGCGGTCGGTCTGGGTTTCGACATCAATTATCAAGCCAACCTCACGGCCTGGGGGGCTGCCGCCTGCATGCGCTTGTGGCGGGTCACCGGCCGCGACGTCTACCGCGAGCAGAGCTATGTCTATCTCGCGAGCTTCTTTCATCACACCGAGATCTGGGAAAGCGAGATCGGCCTCGCCGTTCATCACCGCAACTTTCTGGGCGCCACCTGTCTGCAGGACGCACCCTATATGGCGATCTACGAATGTTTCGACAGCTTCGCCGCTTTCGAACATTATCTTGCCGACAGCGGACCCGACCTCGAGCCTGCGGCGCGCATGCTGATTTCGGAATATTGCCGCTATGCGCTCGATCGGGCCTGGTTTTATTATCCCGACGCCCTGCCCGCCGAGGCCGTCTCGGACGAACAGCGCCCCGGTAACGGGCGCATGGACCCCACCCTCTCCTTCCCGGTCGAGGATCTTTATGCCGACGGTCAGCCCGCGGGCCAGGTGGGGCAGGAAGTCTATGGCGCCGGGGCCGCATTCATCTTCGCGACCCGCGCCTTTCACCGCGTCGACGGCGCGCCGTTCGACCTTTATTGCGATCATTTCGTCCGTGCCCTCGAGCGCATGGCTCCCGCGCGGCTCTCGCTTCGCCTCGACGGCGGCGAAGGCTGCACGGCCCGGCTCAGCTTCGTCCGGAAGAGCCGGGGCGAGCTTCCCGCGGTTCGCGTCGCCGCAGCGGACGGCGATGCGATCCGGCCTGACGGGAACAGCGGCGACCGCCTCGACTTCCTCGTTCCGGCGAATGGCAGCCTCCTTCTCAGCTGGAACTGAGGCGTCCGCCACGCACGGCCGGTACAAACAGCGCAACATTTGTTAATCGGTGCGGCGCCGCGGCAACTTTGAGGCCGCCCCCCCGTTGCCCTTTCAGCCTCCCGGATTTTATCTCAAGCTGGAGACAGATATGGCACATGCAATGACGGCGCCCCGCCGCTCGTCGGGGTTCGGAAAAATTCTCGGTATCGGTGTCCTCGGGGCGCTGTTCTGGTTCACGCGCAAGCAGGCGCCGGCCGCCCCAAAGGACGATAGTCATTCGGCCGCATTCGCCGATGGCGAGACGCATCCCGAAAATTTCGATCAGACCCGCTCGGCGGGACCGGACGGCATGCGCGACGAGGTAAGGCGTAAGTGGGACCGCGTCGACCAGGCCGCCGACGAATCCTTCCCGAGCAGCGATCCGCCAGCTTACTGAGGGACTGACGATGAACGCTCCCGTCACCGGCCAAGTCGCGGCAGTAACATCGGACGGCCCGGCGCCCGCACGCAAGCCGACGCTCATGCTGCACTATGACGAGGATCATATCGGCCTCGAGAAGCGCCTCCTCTTCGAAGCGGCGAGCCCCGCAAGCGCGCTCGATATCGCTGCCGGCGAAGCGGCAGGCCGCTCCGCACGGCTGTTCGTCGACGGCGCGCCGCTCTGCAGCCTGCTCAAGGCCGACGATGACAATCCTTACTGGGTCGTCGCCGCGCCGACAGCGCGAACGAGAGCCGATCCCGTCTCCGCGACCTTCGAGGAAAAGCCATGATCGACGAAGCAGACGCGCATACCGAGGCTCCCGACATCAAGGGCCGGCGGGCGATCATAACCGGGGGTACGACCGGGATCGGCCGCGCGATCGCGGTCCTCCTCGCAAGCTACGGCGTGAAGGTGTTCGTCTGCGGCCGTACCCCCGAACATCTGGAGGATGCGCTGCAGCGCATCCGCGAAGTGGGCGAAGGCGACGGGGTCAACGTCGATCTTTCGGTGGCGGAAGATGTCGACCGGTTTTTCGAGGCTGCAAGAGATTATCTTGGCGGTATCGACATCGCGGTGATCAACGCCGCCGTCCCGGCGGCGGCGCTTGCCGACGCAGGCGAGAGTGAGGCGCGCTACCAGCTCGAGACCGACTTCACCGCCTATCTCGTCTGCGCCCAGGAAGCGGCGCGCTGCATGTCGGCGGGCAGCGACATCATCGTGATCGGATCGATGACCGCGGTGTCGCGCGGTCCGGGCAGCTCGATCTACGTCGCGGCGAAAAGCGGCATACAGGGCTTCGTCCAGTCGTTCCGCAAGGAGCTGGCGGAGCAGGATATCAAGGTCGGACTGATCGAGCCCGGGTTTACCGGTGCCGACTTCCAATATCCCGAATTCCCGCCCGAGAAGCAGAAGGAACTGATCGGCAAGCATCAGATGCTTCGCGCCGAGGACATCGCGGTCGCGGCCCACTTCATGCTCGTTCAGCCGCGACGCACCGCGGTATCGCTCATCCGCGTCGAGACCCGCCTCGACCATCCCTGACCTTCCGAAGGAGCCTTCCCATGTCCCTCAACATTTTCGCCAACGCGCGCCAGCCGCTGGGCAACCCGGCCCTCCTGCTCGGTGCGGCCGCGGCGGGATTTGCCGTCGGCCTCGTCGCCAACCTCGGCCGAAAGGCCGCGGTGCAGAGCCTCACCGCGCTCAAGGGACAATGGGACGAGGGCCTCAAGGCCGAACACCGGTTAACGATGACGCTGTTCGACGCACTCGAGGCGACCGACGAAAGCGACGTCAAAAAGCGAAAGGCGCTGCTCGTCCAGCTCCAGCACGCGCTCGCCAAACATGCGTTCGAAGAGGAGAATGTCGTTTATCCGGCGATGCGCGACCATGGCCAGATCGAGGACGCCGACAAGCTCGTTCACGACCATGGCTATGTGAAGCAATATCTTTTCGACCTCTCGGAAATGGACGCCGCCGACCCCGCCTGGATCGCCAAGGTCCGCGAATTTCGCTCCGAGATCGAAGCGCATGTCGAGGAGGAGGAGCAGCGCCTCTTCCCCCGCCTCAAGGCGGCGCTCGGCGCCGATGGCAACAAACATGTGACCGCGGTGATGAACAAGGCTGGATTTGCCGCCGCCTGAGCGCCATAGGCGGGCATGAGACCCGCCCGATCGGCATGTGTCGTGGTGCAGTGACGAAGGGGCGGTGGCCGGATCGAAACCCTAGGCAGACTTGTGAGTTGCCGAAGGTGGGAGAAGTTGGATGCCCCGTTATTATTTCCACAGCAGCAGCGGCCAGCGCGAGCTCGACGATGAAGGCGTCGATCTGCCCGACACGGCCGCAGCAAGGGTCGAGGCGGCCCGCTATGCGGGGCACCTCCTCGGCGACAATCCCGAACTCATCAACGATGTCGATACGCTCCGGATCGAGGTGACCGACGAGGATGGCTGCCTTTGCTGCGCCGTGCTCGTCGCGTCGGTCGACGCCAGGCGGAAGATCGAGCGCCCCGCGCCCTTCAAATAAGGCGCCCGGCCTCTAACGCATGCTCGCGAGCAGCCGCTCGATCGGCGTCGTCGCAAAACCGATCGCGCTGTCCGAAATCCCGTAAGGTATGAACAGGTCCCCGCCGACGCGCATCGCGCCGCAGGTATACACCACATTCGGAACATAACCTTCGCGGTCGCTCTCGGCGGCCGATAGGATCGGGCACTCGGTGCGCGCGATGAGTTTGGTCGGATCGTCGCGGTCGAGCAAGGCCGCGCCAAGGCTGTATTTGCGCATCGCACCGACGCCGTGCGTGAGAAGGATCCAGCCCTCGTCGCATTCGATCGGGCTGCCACAATTGCCCATCTGGATGAGCTCCCACGCATAGGCGGGACGCATGAGGATCTGTCCCTCGTCGTCCCAGTCGGTGAGACTGTCCGAAGCGATGATGGTGATGTTCTTGCCGTCCTGCCGCGCGATCATGAGATAGCGGCCGCCGACCTTGCGCGGAAACAGCGCCATGCCCTTGTGGCGCGCGGCGCGGCCCGACAGAGGCTCGAGCGAGAAGCCCGAGAAATCGGTCGTGCGCAGGAGCTCCGAGCGGATCGCCTGCCCCGAATAGGCCGTGTAAGTGCCGATATATTCGGTGCGGCCATCGTCGTGCACGAAGGGCACCAGACGCAGATCCTCGATGCCGCCGCGCTGTGCCTCGGTCATAGGAAAAAGAACGCTGTTCGAGATCGCACTGTCGGGCTGACGGTGGACATTCACCTTGCCGTCATCGCCAAGCCGATGGCGGTCGTCGGCAACCGCCGCCATCGCGGGTCCCGACTGGGGCCAAAGCGTGAAGTCGCCGCCCTCGCCGATGATCCCCTCGCGGAAGGCGACCGAGCTGATATGGCCCTCGCCGACCGCGCGCATCGACATGAGAAAGCGTTGCTGGTCGGCGGCAAGCCCGCTCTGGTCGGGATGCGGGACGACGCTCGGGTTCATGAGCGCGGCGGCGGCATAGCTATATTCGTGGCAGAAATAGGCGCCGATCAGCCGCCGCTTGACCGGCGAGACGATGGCGGGATCGAGCTCCAGATCTTCCGCGACCTCGGCGAAGCGTTCGTCGAAGATCCGCCCGATCTGCCAGTGGCGCTCGGAAAAATCCTTCCACACGAGGCCGAGCTGTGCCTCGGCCTCCTCCTCGTCCATCGCCAATATGTCGGCGGCGAGCTGCGCCGCCCGCGATGGTTCGGACACATTGGACTGCCAGGCGAGGTGGAAGGGCCTGAGCACGACCCGCGCGGGGTCGGCCGCAAGCTTCTCATGAAGAATGTGCAGCGGCGTGTGGTTCGGATTGCAGATCAACATCGCTGGCGCTGGTGTCCTTCGCTATCCCCCGCGTCCAGAATGTATCGGCCATCGCGCGGTGCGCAAGGTGAAAAGCCAGCGCGGACTCGGCCCCGACATTCGAATTGACCCCGTGACGGGTCAGCCCGTCGCAGCAGCGCCCCGTTGCCGAGCTCGCGATCACCACGCCGCGGTCGTTCGCGCCGAGAAACCAGCCATAGGCCCGCTCGGCCCGGTCATGCCAGCGCAGCTTGCCCGTCAAGCGGTAGGCGGTCGCGGCGGCATCGACCGTCGCCCAGGCTTCGAGCGGCTGTTGATCGAACGGAAAAAGCTCACCCTCGGCGCCGAAGCCTTCGCAGCCCATCGGACGGAAATGCCCCTCATTGCTCGTCTGGATGTCGCAGAGCCAGTCGAGCGCCCCGATGCCAGCCTCTTCCATCGGAACGGAATCCGTCCGCCGCCCGGCGCGCAGGAGCGCCTCGGCGAGACGCGCATTGTCATATGCGAGAGCGGGTTCGAACCACTCCCAGCCGCTCCGCCGCGCGCTGCGCCAGAGGGCGTGCAAAAAGGCGCCGCCGCGCTCGACGATCGCGCCTGCCGCGGCATGCCCCGGCTCGCGCGCCAGGAGTTCGTCGGCTCCGAGAAGTGCGAACGCGATCGCGCGCGGACTTTTGAGGTCGGCCGCCAAGGGGGCGGTGCGCGCAAATAGTCCCGCGCACCAGGCGCGGAGTTCCGGCGTGCGCGCGTGCGCTGCGCCATGGCCGAGCGCCCAGAGCGTGCGCCCGTTGCTGTCTTCGGACCCTTCATCCTCGAGCCAGCGCCGGTCATAGGCCATGAAGTTGCGGAAGCGCCCGCGATCGGGGTTCCAGCCATGGTGAAGGAAGGCGGCGTAGCGCGCGAAGAGCAGGCCATATTCCTCCTCGCCGAGCGACGGGCTCGAATTGACGAGCATCAGCGCGCGCGCATTGTCGTCGATGCAATAGCCGTGATTCCGGTCGGGAATGAGCCCCGTCCCGTGCTGCAATATGCCGACATCGTCCGAGAGCGCGCGGATCGCGGCGAAGGAGGGGAACATCCGCCGGGGCTCGCGCAGCGCCGGCACGGCCGCGACGTTTTCGATCAGCGATGCAAAGCGCGCCGCGATGACCGGCCAGGCGGTGGACCGGCCGCGAGCATAGGCGCGCTCCTGGAGCGCGCGCCGTTCGCCGGGGTGCGCGAGCAACAGCAACACCGCCTCGGCGATCGCGTCGCTGTCGGCCCCGCCGAGCAGGATGCCCACGTCATCGGCGAGCAATTCGCGCGCATGCACGAAGGGCGTCGATACGACCGCGCGTCCGAGCGCCACCGCATAGGCGAGCGTACCCGAGGTGATCTGCGCGAGATTGGGATAGGGCGCGAGATAGATATCGCATAGCTCGATCTGTTCGAGGAGTTCGGGCAGGTCGAGAAAGCGGTTCTCCCAGGCGATATTGTCCGCGACGCCGAGCTCCCCGGCGAGGTGGGCAAGGCTCTGCCGATAGGCTTCGCCCTCGGCAGCGACGAGATTGGGATGGGTGGCGCCGACGATCCGATAGAGAATGTCGGGATATTGGGCGGCAATCGCCGGCAGCGCGCGGATGGCCGCTTCCAGCCCCTTGCCCGGCCCGAGGAGGCCGAAGGTCGAGACGACCGGACGGCCCGCAAGGCCGAGCCGCTCGCGAAGCGGCGAACAGGCCTCGAAGGCCCGGTCGGGGGTGCCATGCTCGATCAGCTCGATACGCTCTGCCTTCGCGCCATAGACGCGGATCAGCGTGTCGCGGCCGAAGGCGCTCATCACGACGAGCTTCGCCGCCTTCGCGACGAGATGCTCCATCACGCGCCGCTGGTCGGCGCTCGGCTCGGCGAGGATGGTATGGAAGGTGACGATCAGCGGCGCCGCAACGCGGTCGACGAGCCCCAGTATCATGTCGCCTGCGGGACCCCCGAAAATCCCGAATTCATGCTGGAGCCAGACCGCGTCGGCACCGCTTGCGTTGATCGCCTCCGCGGCAGCGCGATATCCATCGGCATCTTTCTCATCGATGCCAGCAACGGCTGCGGAATCGCTCGCATCGCCCGGCCTGGCTGCCATTGCATAGACATCGACCGCCATATCGGGACGCGCGGTCGTCAGATGATCGTAAATGTCGGCGGTGAAGGTCGCGATCCCGCACTGGCGCGGCCGGAAACAGCCGATGAGCGCGAGGCGCCGGGCGCGCGCGGCAATACCGGCAACGGGCCCGCCGTGGCGGCTCTCTTCATTGTCGAATGCGGTAAGGAAGCTGGTCTCGCTGTCGAATTTCATCGTTGTGCCTTCTGTCCGGTCCCCCCGAATGAAGAACAGGCGCGCTCATCGACCTTGCCCTTCTTCCCCTCGAGACGGGATTCAGTAGAGAACGGTCGAGCCCGAAGGGCGCGCCCCGCTCTGGCAGGAGATGCGTCATCGCCTGCTTCCCCAACGCGCCCCCGCGCGTGCAGTTGCCGACCCGCCGGCAACAATCGCCATGATCCAGGTTAACTCCGGCAACCGGGCCCAGCCGCTCGCGTTGGCAGCTGCAGGACCCAACCCAAGGACAAGCATGCCGCGCTTCCCCCTCTCCCCTCCCGGCCCCATCTTTTCGCGCGCCCCGGCTCGAACCGCGCCCCTCGACCGCGGCAACCGGTCGCTGCCCCCTGCAAGGCCGGCGCATTGAGTTCCGCCCAGCTGCGCGTGCTCGAACGCTCGGTCTATAACGGCCCCAACCTCTACAGCCGGCGTCCGATGATCCGGATCCGCGTCGATCTCGGGATCCTCGACGATTATCCGAGCGACCGCCTCCCGGGTTTCGACAATGCCCTGCAATCGCTACTTCCCGGCCTCGTGGACCATGGCTGCAGCTATGGCGCGCCTGGCGGCTTTCTCCGCCGGCTCGCCGACGGAACCCGCCTCGGCCATATCATCGAACATGTGGCGATCGAGCTGCAGACCAGCGCCGGGGCCGCGGTCACGAGGGGCAAGACGCGCAGGGTGCGCGGCAAGCCGGGCCAATATGATATTCTCTACTGCTACGCCGATGCGCCGAGCGGCTTAGCCGCCGGGCGGGCAGCCATCGAACTCGTGAACGCGCTGCTTCCGACTGCGATGCAGGGTGCCGAAGGGCTCGATCGTATCTCCCCGGAGCTCGACGGCAGAGCGACCGATACAGACACGAGGGTGAGCGCGCTTCGAGCGATCGTCCGCAAGAACGGGCTCGGCCCCAGCACCGCGGCGCTTGTCGCCGAAGCGCGGCGCCGGCATATCCCCGTCCTGCGGCTCGACAAGGCAAGCCTCATCCAGCTCGGCACCGGCCACCGCCAGCGCCGCATTCGGGCGAGCGTGACCGGCGCGACATCGCTGATCGGCGCCGAACTCGCCGCGAACAAGCAGGCGGCGAAAGAGATGCTCGCGAGCATCGGTATCCCCGTACCGCGCGGCGAACTCGTGCGGACGGTGTCGGAGGCGGAACGCGCTGCCGCGAAGCTCGGCTGGCCGGTCGTTGTAAAACCGCTCGACGGCAATCAGGGCCGCGGTGTCACCACGAGCGTCGCCGACGATGGAACTCTTTGCGACGCCTTCGAGCGAGCGCAAGCCATCGCACCGCGTGTCATCGTCGAGCAGCAGCTCGTCGGAGCCGATCACCGCATTCTCGTCGTCGGCACAGCCATGGTCGCGGTCGCCGAGCGCGTCGCCGCGCATGTGGCCGGCGATGGCAGGAACAGCATCGCGGATCTGATCGAGGCGGTTAACAACGATCCACGCCGCGGTGTCGGGCATGAGGCCGTTCTCACCCGGATCCGCATCGACGCCGCGCTCGAGGCCTTTCTCGCCGAGGCGAACTTCACTCTCGCGAGCGTGCCCAAGGCAGGCGAGATCGTGACGCTCCGCGGCGCCGCCAACCTCTCGACCGGCGGGAGCGCGATCGACCGGACCGATGTCATTCATCCCGAAAATGCGGCGATCGCGATCGACGCCGCCGCCGCGCTCGGACTCGACGTCGCCGGCATCGACATGATCGTCCCCGATATCGCGCAAAGCGTCCGTGCGTCGGGGGGCGGCATCGTCGAAGTCAATGCCGCACCCGGGCTTCGCATGCATCTTGCTCCATCGGAAGGGACGCCGCGCGACGTTGCGCGGCCGATCATCGCCTCGCTCTTTCCGAAAGGCCAAAAGAGCCGTATCCCCATCTTCGCGGTGACCGGAACGAACGGCAAGACGACGACGGTGCGCATGCTCGCGCGAATCCTCGAACACCATGGCCTCACGACCGGCTTCACCTGTACCTCGGGCGTCTATGTCGGCGAGACCCGCAGCGCCGGGGGCGACGCGAGCGGTCCCAAGAGCGCGCGCATGCTGCTGCGCCACCCCCGCGTCGAAGCGGCGGTTCTCGAGACCGCGCGCGGCGGGATGTTGCGCGAGGGGCTCGCCTTCGACGCGTGCGACGTGGGGGCAGTCCTCAACGTCACGCCCGACCATCTCGGCCTCAAGGGCGTCGAGACGCTCGCCGACCTGGGGCGCGTCAAAGCGATCGTTGCCCGCAACGTCAAAAAGAGCGGCGCCTGCGTTCTCAACGGCGCCGACCCGCTCACCGTGCGGATGGCACGCCGAGCCCGCGGACGGATCGTCTGGTTCACCGGCGGAGCGGTAGCGGACGCGTTGGCACCGATCCAAGCGCATCTCGATAGTGGCGGACTGGCGGTAAGCGGCGAGCGCGGAACGCTCATGCTGCACCGGGGCAGCGAATCCATGCCGATCATTCCTATCGCGAATATTCCGGTGACGCTGAACGGCGCAGCCCGGTTCAATGTCGAGAATGCCGCCGCGGCCGCGGCGATGGCCGCCGCCTACGGGATTGCTCCGGGTATGATCGCCTCGGGCCTCGCATCCTTTCGCCCGAGCTTCGAGGATTCGCCTGGGCGTCTCAGCCTTGCCGAGGCGCACGGGGTGCGGATCGTCGTCGATTATGCCCATAACCGCGCCGCGCTCACCGCGCTCGCCGAGTTGCTCGGCTCGATGCGCGGCGACAGCGATGCCCGTGTGATCGGAATGATCGGCATTCCGGGGGACCGGCGCGATTGCGATCTCGTCGATATCGGCGCTCTCTCGGGCGGGATGTTCGATGTCCTGATGCTGCGCGAGAATGTCGACCTCAGGGGACGCCCACCCGGCGAAGCCAATGCCTTGATGCGCAAGGGCGCCCTCGCCGCGGGGCTCCATGCGGCCGCGATCGGCATGCACGATGGTGAGTATGACGCTGCCTCGGCTTGCCTTGCGGCCGCGCGCCCCGGCGATATCGTGGTGCTCACGCCGACCGACGTCGACGGAATATGGAGGATCGTCGAAGCCTGGGCGGCGGGCGCCGGTCCTGAGGACGCCCGGTTGCTGGAGGCGGCGCATGGCTGACGGTCGTTGGGCGATCGCGGTCCACGGCGGAGCGTGCCGGATCCCGCCAGCGCTGCAGGCACCGCGCCGCGAGGGGTGCGCGGCAGCCTTGGAAGCCGGCAGGATGATATTGGAGCGCGGCGGCAGCGCGCTCGAGGCGGTCAAGACCGCGGTCTGCCTGCTCGAGGATGATCCGCTGTTCAACGCGGGCCGGGGATCGGTGGCGAATGCCGACGGCGAGGTCGAGATGGACGCGGGTATCATGGATGGCGCCACGCTCGACGTCGGGGCGGTCGCTTGCGTGCGGCTCCTCTACAATCCCGTCGAAGCGGCGCATGCCATGCTTAGGAAGCCGCCCGTGCTCCTCGTCGGTGCCGGCGCCGAGGCGTTCGCACGATCGAGCGGTATCGCGGAATCCATGGAAGCCATGCGCCCGGCGACAGCGGGCGAGAGCGACCATGATACGGTCGGCTGCGTTGCGCGCGACCGGGCGGGACATGTTGCCGCGGCGACATCGACCGGCGGACTGGCGGGCACGCTCGCCGGGCGCGTCGGCGACGCACCGCTTCCCGGCTGCGGCTTCTATGCCGAGGACGGCATCGGCGCGGTGTCGCTTTCGGGTGACGGTGAGGCGATCGCACGGACGCTGCTTGCCGCGCGCGTGATGCGCACGCTCGAGACAACGGGCGCCAGCGCGGCGGTTACAACGATTTTCGAGCCGATGGCGCGCCTCCGAGCCGAGGCGGGCGTCATCCTTCTCGACCGCGACGGCGCGATCGGCATCGCGCACAACAGTCCGCATTTCGCCGCCGCCTACGCCCGCGAGGGAATGCCCGCGGTTTCCGACATCGTCTGGAAGGATCACCATGCCCATTAATCGCGGCCCCCTTTTCGTGATCGGCGGCCATGAAGACAAGGATGGCAGCCGCAAGATACTCGGTGCCATCGCTGCTGAGTTGGGCCAAGGCACGCTCGTCATTGCCACTATCGCCAGCGCGAAGCGCGATGGATATTTCGAGGCCTATTGCGAGGGCTTTGCGCCGCTTGGGATCGGCCGGCTCGTCGAGCTTTACCTCGACGATCGGGATCAAGCACGGGATCCCGCGCGTGCACGGATGATCGACCAGGCCAAAGGTATCTTCTTCACCGGCGGCGACCAGTCGCGCCTCATGAGCCTGACCGGAGATACGCCGATTGAGGTGGCCATTCACGCGCTCCACGATCGCGGGGGACTAATCGCGGGAACGTCGGCGGGAGCCTCGGCGCAGGGCGAAACGATGCTCGTCGGCGGACGCGGTGAAGAGACGCCGCGCATCGACGATATCGAACTGGCGCCGGGGCTTGGCCTCATCCCCGATTGCATCATCGACCAGCATTTCGCGGAGCGCGGGCGCATCGGGCGGCTTCTCGGCGCGGTCAGCCGTCGTCCCGACTGTCTCGGAATCGGGATCGACGAGGACACCGCGCTCCGGGTCGAGGCCGGCACCGCGCAGGTGATCGGAAGCGGCGGCGTCACGATCGTCGACGCGTCGCGGGCGAGCCATTCCACTGCGGCGGGCGCGTCGTCCGGCGGCATCGTGTCGCTTCATGGCGCGACGCTTCACGCGCTTCGCGATGGGGAGAGTTTCGACTTGGCGCCGCGCCGCCCGGCAAAATAGGCTGCGCAGAGGCGCTCAGGGCGCCGCGTTACGTCCGGAGAAGGGACACCGCCAATCGGGTCCGACAGCCCGCCCCGAATATTGCCGTGCCTCCGACACATCGCCGTGACGGGCAAGCATGGGGTTCGCATTGCCGGCGAGGGCGACGTCGCGTGCGATGATCTTGCTGCGCATCGTCTCATAGACGTCGTTCTCGCGGAGCTTCTCGAACTGGTCGTGGAGATTGAACACCAGCGCGGGGCGTTCGAAGCGGCGAGCGGGACGGCTTGCTTGGGGGTGGAGACCGACGACGAAAAAGGCCTCGCCGCCGAAGCTGAGCGAGAAGTGCGGGTCATCAGGGCTGTGGCTGACGCGCGGATCGGGCGGCTGGCCCGCCCAGTCGTCCTTCCGGCTCAGCGAGTCGATACGCTCCCACAGGCATGTCTCGAACGCTTGCTCGTCGAGCCCACCATCCTCCTCGAAGATCACCACGAGCGAATGGAATAGGCTCGGCGAGCGCGCATAACTCCAGGCGAGATCGAGGAGATTGGGGTAGATGCGCAAATCGTCCCAAGCCGAGCGCATGTCGCGGCCGACGACGAAGCGGATCTGGCTTCGCGCAAGCGCGGACTTCGCTCCGACACAGGGAAAATCCGTGGCGCGGATGAAGTCCCGGAAGCGTTGAGCCAGAGGATGGGAGCTGTCGTCGGTTGGCGGTAGCATGCTGCTGAAACCGACCTCTCTTGCCGCGGTTGCAGCAAGTTAACCTGGGTTGCGTCGATTCCGCCGTCATCGCCTCGCCGGCGCGCACGCTGTCTTCAAGCGGCTGGCATGGAGATGGATTCATATTGGACGAAGTTGCGCGACACTGACTTGCCCTGCCGCTACGGCGAGCTATGCTTGCCCTGCATCGGGCAAGAAGGCGCACGGTGCCGAGACGTAAGAATCTCGTTCGGAAGCCTTATGATATTCCCATCCGCTGCCGGGTGGCCGACGCGTATGTCCAGGCCCTCGGGCTAAAGGCGGCGGCGCATATTTCCGAATATGTTCTTACCTCCCGGCACACCCGCCTCTCGGCTCGACCGGTAGGCGATGGCAAATGGATTTCGAAGACGACCCCTCAAATCGGCGCGCGCTGTCGTCGGGCGATCCGCTGCCGCCGGGCGATTGGGAAAGCGCTGGCGCGGCTGGTCGCGCGGAAGCGATCTATGCGGCCGAACGGCCTTATGTGACTGCGATCTTCCGGCGCAGCGTACCGCCGCACGAGGTGCCCGACCTCGTGCAGGAGACATTCCGCCGCCTCTTCAGCGCAAAGGGAACGGGAACAGGGCTCCTCCAGGCGTCGCGGGCCTATGTCGCGACTGCCGCACGAGCGATCCTCAAGAACCGGGCTCGTTCCGGGGTTCGCAACCAGACCCACGCCCACCATAGTTTCGAGGACCATGACGTCGCGGGTCCCGATCCCCATGCCGCGCTCGAACACCGCGACACGCTGCGCCGCGTCGAGGACGCCATCGCAAGGCTGAATCCAACCACTCGGGATGTATTCCTGATGCAAACTTTCGACGATCTCAGCTATTCCGAGATCGCACGAATCAAAGGCATAAGCGAAAAAGCCGTGGAAAATCATCTCGTCAAAGCCCGGATGGCCATTCGCAAGGCGCGAGACACGCAATCGTGAGGTCCGTCGAGCGCGAAGCGGCCGAATGGGCCGTGCGGATGCGCGGAACACCGTCCGAGGCCGACCGCGAGGCCTTCGAGCAATGGTATGCGAAGCCCGGCAATGCCGAGGCCTTTGCTATGTCCGAGGATGATGTCGCGGTGGCTCGTACGGCATCGCGCGCCCGTATCGATGCGAAGGCGCGGACCGAACGCAGATCGACCGGCGGTTTCCGCTGGGCCGTCGCGACGATCGCCGCGGTCGGCATCGCCCTCGGCTTCGCCTGGCACATGGCGCGGCAAAGCGACACGCCCCAGATAGCAGCTGGTCCCATGCTGCCCGGCCAGCTTCGTCTCGCCGATGGCTCCACCGTGACCCTGATGGACGGTGCCTGGGCCGAGCCGCAATTCTCCGAGACCGAGCGCCGGATCCGCTTGCACGGCGGCCGCGCACGCTTCGATGTTGCGCACGACAGCGCCCGCCCTTTCATCGTCGTCGCCGGCATCTCCGAGACGAAAGCCCTCGGCACGGTGTTCGAGGTCGACGCGCGTTCGAACGCCCCCAAGGTCAAACTCGTGCGCGGCTCGGTGGAGGTTCGCCTCGGCGGAACGGCAAAGACTGTCCGCCTCGTCCCCGGCGAGAGTGCCGAAGTCTCGGAAAGCGGTCCACGCCTCATCCCGGCGATGACAAGTCCGCTCCCGACAGCGGAACCGACGACGATGCTGGCGGCCGACGGACTTCCGCTCGGCGCGGTGATCGAAGCGGCGAATAAAGTGAACTCGAGACCGATCCGCCTCGCCGATCCCGCCCTGACCTCGCTCCCGGTGACAGGCCGTTTTGATGTAACCAACAGCGCAAGCCTTGCCCGCAAGCTCGCCGCGGCATTGGGACTCCAAGCGACCGACGGATCGGACGCGATCACGCTCAGCAAAAAATAATTCCCATCGGAGAGGGGGGAAATCTCCTTCCCGGTGTTTTGCACCCCCAGACGGTCATCGGTGGCCGCTTGGGGAGGTAGAATGAAGTACAAGTTTCTGGCGGCGATGCTCTCGGTGAGCACCGCGGCAATCGCGATTCAGGTTCCGGCCGCGCACGCGCAGTCAACGTTGACTCAGCAGAGCTACAACATTGCCGCGCAGGATCTCGGCGCGGCACTGCAACGCTACTCGCAGATTTCGGGCCGCGAAGTGATCGCCTCGACGAGCCTCGTGGAAGGGAAACGGAGTGCCCGTGTTCAGGGTCGCCTGAACCCCGATACCGCCCTCTCGCGTCTACTTGCCGGTACCGGCCTCAATGTCGAACTGGTCGAAGGGGCCTGGGTGCTTCGCTCGGGAAACGATTCTGCCGAGGAAACTGGATCGACTGACGGCGGCGGCGAAGCGATCCTCGTCACGGGCTCGCGCATCCGCGGGGCAGGCCCGACAGGTTCGCCGGTGGTGACGATCGACCGCGAGGCCATCGAGAAGAGCGGTTACGGTACCGTCCAGCAAATGCTCCAGTCGCTGCCGCAGGCCTTTGGTGGCGGTTCGAACGAAACCACCACCGGCGCGACGACGCGCAACGGCACCGGCAACGACGCAACACTCGGTTCGAGCATCAACCTGCGTGGCCTCGGCACCAACTCTACCCTCGTCCTGATCGACGGCGCGCGCCCGGCGCTCGGCGGCGTCGGCGGCCTCTTCGCCGACATCTCGCTCATCCCGACGACCGCCGTCGAGAGAATAGAAGTGCTGACAGACGGCGCTTCGGCCATCTACGGCGCCGATGCGGTTGCCGGCGTCATCAATCTCCGTCTCCGCAACCGCTTCGAGGGGGCCGAGACGATCCTGCGCGCCGGCACGGCGGACGGCGACATGACCGAAGTCCAGTTCAGCCAGCTTCTCGGAAAGAAGTGGAGCGGCGGACATCTCGTCCTCGCCTATCAATATTCGGATCGCGGCGCACTCGCGGCAGCCGAACGCGATTTCGCGCGCGAGGATCTCCGCCCCTTCGGCGGCCCCGACTATCGCTCGATCTATGCCAGTCCCGGCACGATCCGCGCCGCGAATGGCCAGCTCTTCGGCATTCCCACCGGACAGAATGGCCGCAATCTGACCGCCGCGCAGCTTCTCCCCGGCGTCCAGAACCGCCGCGACAATCGCGCCGAGACGGACCTCCTGCCGCGCCAGCGCGTGCATAGCCTTTATGCTGCGGGCGAGTTCGAGATCAACGACGGGCTGACCTTCCGTGCCTCGATCCTCGGGGCGCAGCGCAAATATCGCAAGGAAAGCAATGTCACCGCGCTGCGCACGGCGCGCGTTCCGGTGACGAACCCCTTCTATGTCGATCCGATCGGCACCCGCCAGCCCGTGCAGGTCACCTATAATTTCGTGAACGACGTCGGGCCGCAGATCAACGAAGGCCGCGTGCGGGCACTGTCGACCTCGGCAGGCCTCGAACAGACGATCGGCGAATGGCGGATCCAGCTTGGCGGAGCCTATGGCGTCCAGAAGGGCAAGGCTCGGACGCGCAACCAGGTCAACAGCGCCCGCCTCGCGGTCGCGCTCGCCGACACCAATCCCGCAACCGCGTTCAACGTCTTCGGCGACGGGACTGCGAACAATCCTGCGACAAGCGCCTATATCCGAGGCGGCGTCGAGACGATCGACGACTTCAAGACATGGTCCGCCGCGCTGCGCGCCGATGGTCCGATCTTCCGCTTACCCGCAGGGGACGTCCGACTCGCGGCAGGCGCCGAGTATCGCCGCGAGGCCTATGACTATTATCGTATCCTCGACACGAGCACGCTCACGCCCTCGGCGGGATTCTATCCGGGCTTTCCGGGGCCGCGCCACGTCAAATCGATCTACGCCGAGCTGCTGGTGCCCATCTTCGGCCGCGACAATGCAATGCCGGGCTTCCACAAGCTCGACCTGACGCTTGCGGGCCGCGTCGAGGACTACAACCAGTTCGGGCGCACCGAGAATCCGAAGGTCAGCGCACGCTGGGAGCCCGTCGAGGGCATCGCGCTGCGCGGTTCCTACGGTACATCGTTCCGCGCCCCGCAGTTCGACGAGCTGATCGGCCCGGCGCTTTCGCTCTACACGACGGCGACCGTCCCCGACCCGCGCTCGCCCACCGGCACGTCGAATGTTCTCGCTCTGTTCGGCTATGCGCCGAACATCCAGCCCGAGCAGGCGACGACATGGACGGCGGGCGTGGACATCGCGCCGCCTTCGATGCCGGGCTTCCGGGCAGCGCTCACCTATTTCGATGTCGATTACCGCGATCGAATCGGGACGCTCACCGAGGATTATCTTCGCTTCCTCACCAACCGCGACGTGTTCGGCGGGGTGGTGACAGACAATCCGTCCCTCGACCTTGTGCAATTCTACTATAATCAGCCGACCTTCACGAACCCGATCAATATCGCGCCGGGACAAGTCGTCGCGATCCTCGACGGGCAGACGCGCAACCTCGCGCGCGAGCATCAGAAGGGCATCGACTTCGACATCGGCTACGCGCCCGAGTTCGCAGGCGGAACGCTCGACGTCGGGGTCAGCGGCACCCAAATCTTCTCGATCATCAAGCAGCTTTCACCGGGATCGGCGAGCAGCGACTTCGTCGGCCTCTACGCAAGCCCGGTCAAATGGCGCATGCGCGGACGACTCGGCTGGTCGAGGGATGGCTTCGCGGTCAGCACGTTCGTCAACTACACCGATGGCTATCGCAACCAGGTCGTCGTTCCAAATGAGCGGGTGTCGTCGTGGACGACCGTCGACCTCACCCTGTCGCAGCGGATCGGCGGCAATGCCGACGATGCCACTGGGCGCGGCTTGCAGCTCGGCCTCGCGATCCAGAATTTGTTCGATCGCGACCCGCCCTATGTCCACAACAAGAGCCAGACCTCGGCGCTCGGCTACGATCCCGAGAAGGCCAGCCCGCTTGGCCGCATGATCTCGGTCCAGGCCGTCATCCGGTGGTAAGCCGAACGGCTCTGCTGATCACCCTGCTGGCCGCGGCTTCGCCCGCGGCCAGCCAGGTCACCTCGCGCGAGATCGCCGAGACGGCGGATATCTCCGGTCTAAACACTTCACCCGACGGAACGTGGGTCGCCTATCGCATCGAACGCCCCTCGACGCTCACCAACCGGATCGACGTCGACTGGTATATCGTCGCCGCCGACGGCAAATCGCCGCCGCGCGCGCTCGGGCGCACCGGGACCGCACTTTGGAACGATGCCGGCGTCGTCGAACCGGGAGAAGCCAAATGGTCGCCAGATAGCCAGCGGCTTATCGTTCGCGCGCTCGTCGATGGCCGGGCCGCGCTCTGGGCCAGTCCGATCGACGGGTCCGGCTTCACGCTAGCGGCGGGCGGCGATGGCGACATCGAGGCCTTCGCGCTCACCCGGGACGGCGCAATAGTCACGCGCGAAGGGCCATCACGCGACCTGATCGCACGCACCGAAGAGGCCGAGCGCGAGACCGGCATCCTGGTCGACGGCCAGACCGATCTTGCCCAGCCACTCTTCCGCGGCGCGCTGATCAACGGCCGCGTGGCGAGCCAGCGCTTTTCCAATGACTGGTTCGACCGTGCCCCGCTCCTCGCCTCGGCTCCGCGAACTCTTACTACGACCACGCCCGGCGGCAGCTCTCGCCGCGCCAGCGAGACCGAAGCCCTGTTGCTCGCCCCGCAGCCCGATCCGGTCGCGCTCCTGACGAGCGACTTGCCACCCACTCTACAGAAGGCGCTCGAGGACAGGGGCGTCTGCAAGACCAAGATTGGCTGCGCCGCCGACCTTCCCCGCCTCTCATGGGTGCTCCCGATGAATGGCGACACGGTCGTGGCGCTGCACGACGCCGATTACCGCCAGACGCTCCTGCGCTGGTCACCAAGGACGAAGCGCCTCGAGAAGCTGGCCGCGAGCGAAGGACAGCTCGCTGGCGGACAGAAATATTATCTCCCCTGCGCCGCCGCCGGGAGCGCGATCTTCTGCGTCGAAGCTGCCGCGGCGCTTCCGCCGCGCCTCGTCCGCATCGATCGCGGCGGCGCGAAGCGCATAATCGATTCCCCCAATTTCTATCCTGACCGCGACGGGCTCATTGCCGAAACGATCGTGTGGCAGGTGAGCGGCAGCCGTGCGTCGGGCGTATTGATCCGCCCGAAGATCCCCGGGCGGCTGCCGCTCTTCGTCACCTATTATACATGCGCAGGATATCTTCGCGGGGGCGTCGGCAATGAATGGCCGCTGCGGGCACTTGCCGCGCACGGCATCGCGGCGCTCTGCATCAATGCGGTGCCCGGCGATACCGACAAGGATGCCCGCTATAAACGCGGACTCGCCGCGATCGAGGCCGTCACGACGTTGCTCGCTGAGCGCGGCATCGTCGACCGAGCCCGTGTCGGCATGGGCGGGCTCAGCTTCGGCAGCGAGGTCACGATGTGGGCCGCGACGCACAGCGACCTGTTGAAGGCCGTCTCGATCGCCTCGGTCCAGATGGAGCCTGCCTATTACTGGTTCAATGCCCGTCCGGGCCGCGAGACCTTCGCCGACAATGTCCGGAAAGTGTGGGGCGCCGGGTCGCCCGACGAGACGCCAGAGGCGTGGAAGGAGCTCTCCCCCGCGCTCAATACCGATCGCATCACCGCGCCGATCCTGATGCAGTTTCCTGAACAGGAAGCACGTCTGTCGATCGAGTTGATTAGCAGGCTCGCCACGGCGCGAATGGGCGAGGCGCATATCTTTCCATACGCGCCGCACAACAAGGTCGAGCCCCGGCAAAAGCTTGCCGCCTATGAGCGCAACCTCGACTGGTTTCGCTTCTGGCTGAAGGACGAGATCGATCCCGACCCCGCCAAGGCCTTCCAATATCAGCGCTGGTCCAAATTCGCGCCGGCGGAAGCGCGCGCTTCAACCGAGCGCACCCAGCGTTCGACGTCGCCGATCTCGATCAACCGGAAATAATCGAAGTCGCCCTCGGCAAGATCGAGGGTGAGATAGGTCTCGATCCTGTCGACATCGAGCAGGCCGCGCTCGGCCAGTCTGCCGCCGAGCAGCAGGTCGCGGAGCTGCGCCCGCTGCCTGAGATAGGCGGCGGCGCAGAGCGCTTCCATCCGGCCCTTGCCTTTGCGCCACACGACCTCGGCCGGAAGCCGATCGGCGAAAGCTGCGCGCGCCACGGCGCGGTTACGCCCGCCGACAAACCAGCTCCCGCTCGGGATCGAGAGGCAAAGTTCAACCACGGGCTGCGAGAGCAATGGCGAGACGACGTCGCGGCCCTCCCAGCGCAACGGTCGGTCGAGGAAGTCGATTATGCGCCGGATGGATTCCGCATGGTTCCGCTTGGCCTGCGACACCGCGCCAGCGCCGTCATCCCAAGGATGCGGAAATGGTTTGTCCGGAAGGGCCTTGGCATCGAGGTAATCGACGTCGCGGCGCCAGCCGCGACGCGGACCCGCGCGATGCGCTCGCCAGCTGAGGCGCAACGCCTCCCAGATCGTCGCGTCACTCGCACGCGCGACGTCGCGCAAGGTCGCAAGGGTCCGGCGCGACAAGCCCCAGCGCGCCCAACTATCGAGGACCGGCGCGACCGTGCTGTCGAAATGAAAGACGCTATCGCCGCCTATTCCGCCGAAGATCGGACGCTCGTGGTCTGGCACTGCCTCGGCGAACGCACGATCGAGACCGCCGAGGACGCTGTAGGCGCCCGGCCTTGCCGTGAAGAGGGTCGGCAGCGAGACGAGATCGATGCCGACATCGTTATGCTCGATCTCCACAAGATCGATCGCGCATCGGTCTGCGACAGCCCGTGCGAAATAACGCTCATCGCCCTCCGCGTCGGGCGTGGCAAAGGTGATCGCCGAGACGTCGGCGCCGGCCGCTGCGAGCGCTGCGGTCACGATCGAGGAATCAAGGCCGCCCGACAGCTCGACGATGATGCCCTTCCGGGATCCGCTCCAGGCGGCCGTACAGTCGTTGATCCGCTTCTCGAGCTCTAACGGAAGTTCCTCCGGCCTAGTCGAGCGCGGCGGCGGGACATGGTCCCAAGGCGACCAGCTCGCCTCGACCGCAATCTTGAGACCATCGAACAGGATGCGTGTGCCGGCGAGGAGCTCATGCACGCCCGACAGCCCCGTCCGCTCGGTGCGAAGGTTGATATAGGCGAGCGCCCCGGCGACATAGTCCCAGTCGATGGCGATATCCTGTGGCCGGGCCCGGAGCATGGCCGGGTCGGACGCGCAGATGAGACCCGCGGGATGGCGGCTCCAGTATAGGGGCATGCCGGTGAGCGCCGCCCGCTCGATCCCAAGCGCGCCGCCATCGGCGGTGAAGGCGATGAAGTTCCCCCAGCAGAAGCGGGGTGGCCGCCCCGAGGCGGGGTAGCGCGTGAAGCAATCACCGATGATGACGGTGCCGCCGGGCGCGCGCTGGACCGGCAGCGAACTGTTCGCAAAAATCACCCTGCCGGGCTGGATGTCCACCGCGACAAGACCGGTCCGTTCCGCCGCGGCCACGACGTCAGCGGCTCGCTCGGCATCGCCCACGAAGGCGAGGATCGCCCCTCTCACCGGATCACCAGGATCGGCACGAAGTTGCGGGCTTCGGCAGCCGTCCCGGTCAGTATCGCCGACGGGGACTGCAGCCAGCAATGCGCCTTGAAGGGTGACATCCGAATGCCGAACACCATCGTCGAGGCAAGCCCGCGCGCTAGTAGTATGTGGTCGAGCGCAAGCGCGTCGATCAGACAGCGCTGCGGAACGGGATTGAGCCATCGAGCGGCAGCATATCGGGCGGAAACAATCTCAATCTCGCCATCGGCAGCAGAGGGGCCCACTCCCGCCTTCCGCGCGCGGACGGCCTCGATCGTGAACCCAATCTGCTCGGGCCGCATGGCGCGACGTGCCCATCGGAGTGCAAACGCGGTCGACAAGGCCATGCGCGGGCTGAAGCTCTCGTGACTTACCGCCGCGAGGTCTCGCGTGGGCACATCGATCGCCGCGGGTTCGACCGATCCCGGGCCATTGGTCGAGACAAAGAGGCCAGTCGCAACAAGCCTCGCGATTGCGCCGCCGTCATTGGGTTCGCCACGGCGCAGGCGGTCGAACGCGGCACGGTCCTGGCCGCGGAGCGATAGATATTTGTCGCGAGCGAGATCGAGGAAGACGAGTTCCTCCGCTGTCTCGCAGAAGCCCGTTCCGGGCGCGAGCGTCAATCCCATGGCATTTTTATCCGGCAGATCGGGAGACCGACCGCGAGGGCCGGCTCCCGAAGTGGCGATCAGTCCTGGGTCAGTCCGGCCCAGTCTTCGCGGCCGCCCATTTCGAGGGGCAGACCATGCTCGCCGGCAGTGTCGGCGCACACGGTGCCGAGTTCGACGAGCGTGTCGGTGTCGATATCCATCGTTTTGACCTTTCGACGGAGGTTGAAGTGGAAGCCGGAGGCCGGGAAGCCGGCCCCCGACCGACCGGCTCAGTCCTGGCTCAGACCCTGAACCAGTTCCTTGCCGCCCGCTTCGATGCCGAAGCGTTCTTCGCCGGCGGTATCGGCGCTGACGGTGCCGAGCTCGACGATGTCGTTGGTTTCGCGATCCATGATCGTTTCCTCCATGATGCCGCGGAATTGCGGCTCGATCGAAGCTAGGGCGGCGGCGCCGTATAGGAATTTTATACGACTCATATCGTCCGAATATTATCGGAGCGGCTCCGAGCGTTTGCGGATCTCGGCAGCAACGCGCCCCGCGAACCCTGCCCGGCGGCGATGGAAGCGCGTGATTTTGCTGCGCAAAGCGCTCCAGCGCCCGAAGCGGTAGTCCTCCGCCATCGCCTTGAGCGCTTCGCCAGCGTCGGCATCAACGCGGACCTCCAGCGAGCGAATTGTCATGCTGCGCTCGACAATATTGACGATCGCCGCGCGAAGTTCGCCGTTGGAGCTTCCGATCGCGATGGTCCTGAAGAGACTTTCGATCGCCTCGGGATATGAGTCGTGCGTCGCGAGATCGATGAGGCCGCCGGGCAAGTCAGGCCGCGGGGACCGCCCCTTGAGCGCCATCGACAGGAGCGCGCCAGCCCAGCCGTATAGGTCAACTAGGTCGGCCTCACTCAGGAGGGGCTGCCGAAACCCCTCCTGATGCCAGCTCTCGATGATCCGCTCGCCCGAGAGACGATAGAGCGCATCGCGGACCGGAGTGGCGCTCGAGGCGAGCGATTTCGAGAGATGCGCGGCCTCGAGCCGGGTGCCCGGCGGATAGGCGCCCGACAGGATGCGCGCCTTCAGGTCCAGATAGACCCGCTCCATCGTGGCGCCCGGGCTCATGCCGCCAACGCCCCGCGCTCGCCTTCTCCTTCCGGCCGCTGCGCGGCGACATAGTCGGCGAGGAGTGCCTGTTGATCAGGCCGCAGCGCATCGATCGCGGCTATCGGGTCCTCGGGATAGCCGCCGAACAGCACCGACGGGCATTGTCCCTCGAAGTTCCCGAGATTGGGGCGATGTTGCGCGTAACCCGCAAGCGCCGCAAGCTCGGGCGAGAATGTCCGCGCAATTTCGGGCGGATAGGCCAGCCACTGATTTTCATAGGGTTTCAGCCAGCCGAGACAGTAGCTGACGATTATCCCGCGGCGAACGTCCCCGCTCCGATTTGCGCCGGCACCGTGCAGCGTCGAGCCGAGGAAGACGATGGCGTCGCCGGGCTGCGCCTCGGCAACGATCGGGGCTTCTTTGGGCTCCTCGACCAAGGCCTCGACACCGTGGCTGCCCGGCCAGATGATCGTCGCGCCATTAGCCTCGGTAAATGGCGTGAGCGGCCACATGACATTGACGAGATATTCGACCTCGCCCAGCGCGCCTTGCCACATGTCCTGGTCGCGGTGCGGGAATTGCGCGAGCGCGCCCGGATGCAGCTCGATTGCTTGGGAAAGGTTGAGTTGGATCCGCTCGCACCAGTTGCCGAGCGCAGTCTCAGCCATTTCGAGGATCGCCGGGTTCATCACGAGATCGGCCATATGCGGCGAGCGGATCAGGAGGCGGCCGAACCGCTTGGTCCGCTCGCCATAGAAACCGCCCTCGCAGAAGGGCGTCGCCTCGTAGCGTGGTTCGAGATCCGCAGCGATCGCTTCGATGAGCGATTCTGGGGCGGCGCCTCGCAGGATAGAATAGCCATTTTCCATCAGCGCCTGAGCGGCAGAGGATTGATGGGATCGCGCGTCGAGCGCGGCGTGGTTGATCAGCATCGTCCTCTCCTCACGCTGCACAGGCGGCCGACGCCGCAACTGCATGGCTGACAATCCCCGCGCCAGCGAGTTTTGCGACGGTCGAGGCATCGATATCGATGCGAAGCCCAACGAGCGCTTGCCCGCGGTGGAGGACGGGCTCGCCGAGCGAGCAGCAATCCCAGCCGAAGGTCTGGATCTGGCGGAACCAGGGCAGCTCGGCGACGCCGGTATAGGTGCGGATCTCGTTGGCGAGCGCGAACTCGGCAAGCCCGACAAGCAGCGAGTCGCGGGCGATCCGCCGCTGCCGCGCGCCAATTCCGGGCGACAGACAGAAGCGGGTGATTTCGAGGACGTTGGGGCCCTGCGGCACGTCCCCTGCGACCAGCCCCGAGAAGAGGCTGTCGAGGAGCGCAGGCTGGGTGGTGAGCAGCAGGCGCGCCGAGGCGAGATGCTCGCCGTCCGGATCGGTCACGATCAGATAGGTGGCATCGACGTCGTCGAACTGGTCCAGCTCGAAGCGATCGGCCAGCGCAGGAATATCCCATTTCAGAAGATCGATGAAGACGCGCTTGCGCGCCTCGAACATCGCGCGCATCGCCTTATGCTCGAGAGCCCGGTTGGTGGAATCGACAATAAGCAGCATGGATTTGCCTCCGTTTGAAAAGAGGCGTTCCAATTGAAGGGCTTTTCGCCGCTGCACCATAGCATGATCGGGGGGTGTCCCCGATTTTTCTCAGCGTTTGGCGATGTCCTCGAAACTTATGTCGCCATCGTACAGCGCGCGCACGGTGAGCGTGATACCGCCATTCGCCTCGTAGCGCTGGCGGGCATTGCGCAGATGTTCGCGCACCGTGTCCGGACTGAGACCAAGTCTTAGCCCTATTCTGGGGACGGACTCGCCCTTGGCCGCCCAGACCAGCACCTCGCGCTGCCGACGGGTCAGGCGTGGCCCGATGTGCGCGAGATCCGGATAGGCGATAAGGCGCGCCGCATCGAAAGCGGGACCGCCAATCATCCGCGCAAATTGCAGCGCGTCGGCACTCGCAGAGCTACCCGGCTTCCACGCAAACGAAACCGAGCCATGCGCATGGCCGGGAAGATGCGCCGGCACGGTGAGACCATCACCGATGCCGTGCCGCCGCGCCTCGGCAAGAATGACTTCGTCTTCAGGCCGCTCGGTCCTCATATCGTGCCAGAGGAAACCCGACATGTTGCGCTGGCTCTCGCGGTGGACGGGATCGGTGACCCCGAGCCGCCGCTCGTCGAACCACAGTGCCCACTCTTCCGGGTAATTGTGGACGCGAACGCCTCGGTCCGGATCGGCCATGAAGTCGATGTGGTGACTGAGCGCGAACCAGGAGCACCCCATTCGCGAGCAGGCTTCCTGCAGCAGGTCGGCAAGACCTGCCTTGTCCTTCACATGACTGACGTCGAGCGCAAATGCATGCGCGGCGTCCATCGTCGGCATTATGACCCTTGGCGCGCCGACCGGCGTTTCCGACCTGCCGGGTCCGCGAGCCCCTCGTCAGTGCGAGCGGCCTTGCCCTCTTACAAGGCTGGCCGGCTCGCGACGGCCGATCACCGCTGGTCCAGGCGATCTTCGGAGAATCTGAAAGTGCGGGCTAAGCCCATATTATTCAAATATATTCCAGAGATAGAACCAGATTGAGGCAATTTCCGCAAAGCCGCGGAATTCCGCGGCTCAGCCGGAACCCTTGCGGAAGTCCCAGAGCGGGATGCCCATTTTTGAAGCCTTGTCGGCGAGATTGTCCTGAATTCCAGTTCCCGGAAAGACGATGAGACCAACGGGAAGTGCCTCGAGCATCCGGTCGTTGCGCTTGAACGGTGCCGCCTTCCCATGCCGGTTCCAGTCGGGCCGGAAGGCGACCTGTGCCACGCCGCGGCTGTCGGCCCAGCAGGCGGCGGCGCGTTCGGCGCCGGTGGGCGTCGCTCCATGGAGAAGGATCATGTCGGTATGCCGGGCCCGGACCTTGTCGAGTGCGCTCCAGATGGCGTTGTGATCATCGCAGTCGCTCCCGCCGGTAAAGGCGATGCGGGTTCCTTCGGGCAGCAAGGCCGCAGCCTTCTCGCGAAGCCGCGCGTCGAGAAAGTCGCGGCTGTCGATCATCGATGCCGTCAGGTTGCGATGGTGCGCTCGCGATCCGGTACGAGGCGCCCAAGCCTTGCGGAGCAGAAGCCGGAATTGGTCGGCGGCGGCCTCGCGGAAAAATTCCATCGCGTCGCGCCGCTCGATCAGGGAGATGCCCTCGCGCGTTGCCCGCTCGAGTTCGACCGAGCGGATCTCGCTGCCATCCTGCTCGCGTTGGAGCCGTCGCTGGGTCTGCTCATTGTCGTCGAGCTGCCGCTCGACCCGCTCGCCGGCACGGTGGAAGATGTTGACGAGATTCCAGAGAAGGTCGTCGAGATCGGGCTCGATCCGGGTCTCCACGAGACACCCCGCTAGCGCATCGAACATGTCGGCGATGGCACCACCGGCAAGATGCGCATCGGGGAGCGGTCTCGGGTCGGGTTCACCCTCGAAGGGCCGATGACCGAAGAGCTGCATTTCCTGAAGCAGATAGGCCGTCGTTCCGGGTTCGGCTGGATGGTCGTGAGGGGTGGCGTCGCCGTGCATGATGGATCTCCGTCTGATTGTGCCGCGCCTCGCGCGGCCTTCGTGGCGACGGCCCGCGGCATGCGGGGTGGGTCCGCATCGCGGCGCGCCGCGACCGGAGCGCAGCGGAGGATGGGGGACGCGCGGCTATTTTGTTTCGCGATGCAAAGGGGCCGCGAGGCCCCGGCGGAAAATAGCCGCGCGTCCCCCATTGCGGCCCCCGCCCCGTCTGCCGCAGTCGCCCTCTCGCGAAGGCCGGGCGCGCACGTCGCAGCGGAAAGCCTACGCGCCCATCCGCTGCCCTGCCCCTTCCGGCGAACCCGATGCGTTCAAAGAAACTTCAAGCGATCGGCAGGCAAGAGCTGGCTGCGAAGCGAGGCCGCCATCGCAGCGCGGCCGACCGCCCTGAGGTCGCCGTTGAAATCGCCATGCCGGGGTTCGAGCGGGAGGACGTCGATGCCACATTGTGACGCGCGCTCGCTGAGCGTCGCCAGCGCAGCGTCCCCGGCGGGATCATCGTCGCGCGCGACGTAGAGCCTCTTCAACATGTCGGGAAACGCGATTGCGGCAAGATGTGCGCCCGAGAGCCCGGAGATCATCGGCAGGGTTGGCATGACCTGCCGCAAGGACAGGATGGTCTCGATCCCTTCGCCCGCCGCCATGACCCTTCCCGATGCTCCGAACCGCACGCCATTACCGAGCAGATGCCCCATGGCGCGGCGCGGATAGGCGATCGGCGCCTTGTCGTTCGTTTCGGGATCGAGCCAGGTCCGATGCACACCCGTGACGGTCCCGGCGAGGTCGGTCACCACCGCGATCATCGCCGGCCACGCCGGTCGACCTCCGCGCGCATCGTCGCTGGATGCCCTGTAGTAGCAGTGCGGATGAAAGCGTAGCGGGTAGTCCGGAAGAATGTCGGTGATCGATCGGCCAACCAGATAGGCCTCACCGAGACTCGCCTTCAAGGGCTTGGTCGCAGCCAGCAGCCGACGCGCCGACTCCGGGGACCCGGTGGGAGCCTTTGCGGGTGCAGGATTTCGCGGTGCCTCGGGCGGCGGCGGCATGCTTAGAAACCGCCGTGCTTCCTCGAGGGTTTCACGAAATGCCGTATGGCCGCAGCTCGCGGCGATGACGTCGAGGAGATCGCCATGATCGCCGCTCGCAGCGTCGGTCCATTTCCCGGGGGCGCCGCCGCCATTGGCACTGGAAGCAAGCCGCACATAGAGGCTTCGCCCCGGAGAATTGCTGATGTCGCCGACCATCCAGTAATGGCCTTCGCGGCGCCCGTTGGAGAGATAACGACGGCACACCGCCTCGGCATTCTCCCCGAGACGGCGCGCAACTTCGGATGCTGGACTGGACATGCGGGGCTCCTTCAGGCGGCCTTGCGATCGGCGACCCGCACAATCGGAAACCGATCGACGAGCGCAGCGAACACATCGGCGCCAGCAGCCCCTGCCGGCACGTAGAGCCTCAGTTTCCACGAGACGATCTCGGAGATCAAGCCCATAGCCTTCAGCCGCTCGACGCCGAGATCGTTGAAGCCCGTAAGCTCGACGCGCCAGTCGTTCATCGCCCGCACCCGACGGACTATTTGCCCCTCCGCGAGCGACAGCACGACGTCGCCCGACTGCACCATGCGCCAGGCGTCGGCGACCGGCAGCTTTGCCGGCGTCTCGCCTGTCACGGCTGCGGCCCATGCCGGAGAGACCTTGCGACCGATCAGCCGCTCGCCCGCATCGGTCTGCAGCCGGTAGACTCGCGTGGACTCCTTCGGCAGCCGCTTCCAGATCGGCAGCAACAGGCCCGCGACCATGTGCAGCGTCGAATGCTCAAACTCGGGAAGCTCGCCGAGTTCCTTCGTCCACGCCGCAGCGAAACTGTCCTCGGAACACTTCTCCCAATTCGTGCCCTCATAATCGTCGGCGAGCATATGCAGTCGCTCGAGCGGCCGCTGCAGACGGATGCGCCGATGCACCGCGCCATCGTCATCGATGATGCTGCGCGCTCGCGACTTCACTGCTGCCCGGCAAGATCGGCTGTTCAAGACGAGAACGCCCATGCCCGTGGCCGCGACCTCTAGGGCATCGGCAAGGCTGATCGGAGACACCCGGTCCTTGCGCTGGATCGTGAGGAGCTGGGTCACCGCGCCGGTTCCGGGATGGGTGTAAATCGTCTCGCGTGCGGCGACCGTGAAGCTTTCGGCACGCAGCGTTTCGAGACCCATCTCATATGTCCCAGACGCGATTGCCCCCTCGATCCGCTGCGACAACAGACCCTCGAACACCTCGAACAGGATGTTCTGCAGGTCGATCGTCAGCGCGAGCATGCGGTTAAGGAAGGTGGTGATCGGCGGAAGCTCATCTTTGAGACCGCCATCGTCGAGGAGCGAGAGTCCCGTCGCCGCTTCGAATGTGAGCAGCGAGCAGCCATCGACCTTGCCGTCGGCGAGCAGGCCGTAGAGCTGACGGAGCGCATCGCGGGCATAGGGCGATTCCAGATTGTCGAGCGGACGGAACATATTCTGCCCGCCGGTCTGCCGCTGCCCGCGCGTGATTGCACCCAGCGTGTCGAGCCGCCGCGCGATCGTCGAGATGAACCTCTTTTGCGCCTTCACATCGGTCGAGACGGGACGGAAGAGCGGGGGCTGCTTCTGGTTGGTGCGATTGGTGCGCCCGAAGCCCTGGATCGCGGTGTCGGCCTTCCAGCCCGCCTCGAGCAGATAATGGATGCGCCGCCGCTGGTTCTTCACGCCAAGATCGGCATGATAGGATCGCCCGGTCCCGCCGGCTTCAGAGAAGATGAGGATGCGCTTCTCGTCATCCATGAAAGCATGGGTCTCGCCGAGGTTCGCGCTGCCCGGACGGTTCTGCACCGCGAAGCGCACCGGCTCCCCTTCCCCGCCGACGGGCACGATCCGCCGCGATCGCCCCGTGACCTCAGCAACCTGTTCGGTCCCGAAATGCTGCACGATCTGGTCGAGCGCACCCGGAACTGGGGGCAGCGATGCGAGCTTTTCGATCATGGCGTCGCGGTGGCGAGCGGCCTCGCGGTTGACGACCGGGTTGCCATCGCCGTCGAACACCGGCCGCGACGACAGATTGCCGTCGCTGTCCTCGCAAGGCTCATAGAGCTGCACGGGAAAGCTGTGCGCCAGATAGTCGAGGACATATTCGCGCGGCGTGATGTCGACCGACACGTCGCCCCACTCCTCGGTCGGGATCTCGGCGAGCCGCCGCTCCTGCAAGGCCTCGCCGGTCGAGACGATCTGCACCACCGCCGCATTGCCGGCATCGAGGTCGGCAGTGATGCTCGCGATCGTCGCCGGCGTCTGCATCGCGGTGATGAGATGGTTGAAGAAGCGCTGCTTCGTGCTCTCGAACGCCGAACGCGCCGCCGATTTCGCCTGCGTGTTGAGCGTGCCGTGGAGACTGCTCGTCACCCCGGACGCCTCCATCGCGGCATCCAAATTGTTGTGGATGACCTGGAAAGCGCCGGCATAGCTGTCGTAGATCCGGCGCTGCTCATCGGTCAGCGCATGTTCGAGCAGCTCATATTCGACGCCGTCGAATGAGAGCGAGCGGGCCGCGTAGAGACCGAGCGCCTTCAAGTCGCGCGCGAGCACTTCCATCGCGGCGACCCCGCCGTCCTCGATCGCCGCGACGAACTCGCTCCGCGTCGCGAACGGGAAATCGCTGCCGCCCCAAAGACCGAGCCGCTGCGCATACGCGAGGTTCTGCACGGTGGTCGCGCCGGTTGCCGAGACATAAACGATGCGCGCATCGGGGAGTGCGTGCTGCAGCCTCAGTCCGGCACGCCCCTGCTGCGATGGCTTCTGGTCGCCCCGATCGCCCTTCCCGCCGGCGGCATTCGCCATCGCATGGGCTTCATCGAAGATAATCACCCCGTCGAAGTCGGGTCCCAGCCATTCGACGATCTGGTCGACGCGGCTGGCCTTGCCTTCACGCCCCTGGCTCCGCAGCGTTGCATAGGTGGTGAAGAGAATGCCCTCGGGGAGCTTGATAGGATTTCCCTGCCGATAGCGCGACAGCGGCGTCACGAGGAGTCGCTCTTGCCCCAGCGCCGACCAGTCGCGCTGTGCGTCTTCGAGCAGGCGGTCGGAAATCGACAGCCACACGGCGCGCTTCCGACCCTTGAGCATATTGTCGAGGATGATCCCAGCAACCTGCCGACCTTTGCCCGCACCGGTGCCGTCACCGAGGAACCAGCCGCGGCGGAAGCGGACGGCGGCCTCATTGTCCTCACTCGCGGCAGTGACCATGTCCCACGTCTCGTCGACCGTCCACGCGCCCGAGAGATGCCCGGCATGGGCTTCGCCCGCATAAATGATCGATTCCAGCTGCGCGTCTGACAGCACGCCGTCGGCGATCAGATGCTCGGGAAGATGCGGTCGATAGGATGGCTTCGGCGGCGCGACCGACGCCATCGCGGCCGATTGCACGAGCGCGGTCGGATGCGGTTTCGACGACGGAATTGCGAGCGACTGCAGCGCGTAGGGCTCGTAGATCGCCTCGGCGAGTTGGCCTTCGGGCGCCTGCCAGTCGCGAGATTCATAACCGAGTTCGGGCGCCGCGACCGGGGCCGCAGACGACGAAAGCGTCCGGGCCGCGCCGTTCCCGGCCTGCACCAGAGCTCCGGTAGTAGCCGCGACACCCTCACGGGCCGGCGCCTCCGGAGGTGCCGGAGGCGTCCGGGGCGGCACATCCGCACGGACCCATTGGAGCAAGGCCCCAAGGTCGCCCGCCTCACCGCGCGACGGCGCGATCGCCGAAGCATCTGCGGCAGGCATCTTATCGATCACGAGGAGGCGCGTGCTCGTCGTCGTGCCATGCTTCGCATAGACTTTGCCGGCGATCGCCGCCGAGAACAGGATCGTCCCCAGCGCCTGCAGCCGCACGAACGCATCGCGCCATGCGGGCGCGTCGGGCGAGCAGTTCGCGCTAACGATCGCGACCAGGCGGCCGCCGTCCTGCAGCCGCGACAGTGCCGAGCCAATATGCCGGAGAGCGGCATCGCGCATCGTCCGCTCGACCTTGGCAACCGCCGAAAAGGGCGGGTTCATGAGGATGACGCTCGGACGAACGGCAGGAGGCAGCCTGTCGTCGATCGACGCGGCGTCGTGACGTGTCACGGCCGAGGGCGCGAACAGCAGATCGAGAAGATCGGCGCGGCACTCGCCCAGCTCGTTGAGCGCGAGGCGCGCGCCAGCGAGCTCGGCGTGAATGGCGAGCATGCCGGTCCCGGCCGACGGCTCGAGGACGGTGTCGTCCGGCTGGATCGAGGCGGCGTGGGCGGCAACGAAGGCTAATGGCAGGGGCGTCGAGAATTGCTGCATCGCCTGACTCTCGGAGGAGCGGCGCGTGTGCGTCGGAATGCGGCCCGCGAGACGCTGCCACATCGCGAGCTGTGCGATCGCGGAGAGCTTGCGAACCGCGGGCGTGGCGCCGTAGCGCCGGAGCAGGAGGATCTGTGCGACCTCGCACGCGTCATAGGCGGCTTTCCAGTCCCACGCGCCCTCGGCGTCGCTTGCGCCGAAGGCACCGGCCATAGCCGCGCGCAGCGCGGCCGTGTCGAAGGGATGGCCCGCTTCGAGCAGAGGAAGGATGGCCTCACCCGCCGCAAGCAGCTGCGCTGCAAAGGGGCTGGAGGGAACGGGCGCGGAATGAAGCGCCGCGGCTGACGCCGCGCGCGAAGGGAGGCTTTGCATGTCGGGAATTCCTCGGGAGAGCGGGCAGGAACAAGCCGCCGGCCGCTCTCTCTCGGACCCGGTGGCTCATCCCTTCCCGGCCCGTCTCTCCTCTATCCGAACCGCTCCCCTTGTTCGGTGAAGCTGTAGCCGTTGGCGATAATCGCCTCGTCGACCACCGCGTCGGAGCTCAGATAGTCGCTCTCGTCCTCGAGCTTGCCGTAGAGCCAGCGGGCGAGGTCGCGCAGCGCCTCGCTGAGGTCGTCCTCCGCGGTCGCGGTCATATCCTGATACCCGAGGCTGTCCCGCTGGACGCCGATTTCCATACTATACTCATGATAGTAGCGGCCGCGGTGACTGATGCGTGCTCTGAGCTGGAAAAAGTTGGGCCACTGAATCGCCGCCAGTGCATCGGCAATCCGATGGAGTTCAGTATCCTTTGGCGCATACGCGCGGATCAATGAGTCGGAACGCTTCGCGTAGCTATAGTCGCCCTCGAAGCAGGCACCGTCCCCCTGGCTCGCGAAGCCCGAGAACCAGATGCAGGGCTTTCGCCGCGTACCGCCCCCGTGGAGGCGAACAGGCACGGTCGCGAGGTCGACGCCCAGAATCTCGCATATCCGTTCGAAATCCTCATAGACGGCCCAATACCAGTCGTGGTCAAACGCGCCCTGAAGATACCACGCCCGCGCATTCTCCTTTGCCTCCTCCGACAGTTCCTTGAGGCTGTAGACCGTCGTCTCGATAATCTCGGCCATGACAATCTCCTGAAAAAGAAAAGGCCCGGCGCTGCGTCCGGGCCAGGTCGGGACGATGGACGGGTCAGGCGTTGGCCAGCTCCTCGGGCCGCAGTCGGTTCCGAACCTCGTCGAGGAATGAAGCGGTCGACATCGTCTTGATCGCATCGGCGGTGATCAGCGTCGCCATCCCGCCGAAGCCGTCGGGCCGCATCTTGGTGCAGGTCCAGGCAGCAACGACCTCCACATCATCGAGCGCATCGCAGCGTTTGACGATGTCCTGGAAGATGCCCTCATAGCCGATCACCGACATGTCGAGGGCCAGCTCGCCCTCCGCCGGATCGAGCTTGCGCAGGTGATCCCGGATCGCCGTGACGGCATAGCTGTCTGGGAAGGGATCGACCTCGAGCAGCTGATGCACCTCGGCAAGGTCGAGATGGAGAAGGTCGTTCACATAGTCCTCCGCGAAGAAATAGACTTCGTCCTCGCCTCCCTCGTGGCTGAACATCCCGATCAGGAGACGATGCTCGAGCAAGGTCATCGCGGCGCGCGGGATATCCGGGCGCACGATCGTTGGCGAATGATAGTCAGCCATGCGCCGTCTCCTGCCCGTCCGCCTCGGCGGGTATGTCGGGATCGCCTTCGATGACGAGAGGCGGCACGGTGAACTCGGCCTCGTCGAAATAGCCGAGAATGCCCTCGACGCTGCCGCGCCGGACCACTTCGTGCCGATCGATCAGGACGCGATCGGATTCGTCGACGATGAAGCTGTCGGGCGTGCCTTCGCCGCGGAAGACGATCCGCTCTGCGCTCCATTCGGCGAAGAATCCGCCCGCCCAGAATCGGTAAGGCAGTCCATGATCCTGGCAGAAGGTTTCGAGCGGCTCGACCTTTCCCCAGGCGACTTCGTTCGCAAACAGTTCGAGCGGTTCGCCGACGGTACGGTGCGAAGACTCGAAGGCGGGGCCGTCCCATTCGATGGAAAGGCTCTCGCCCGCGATGACCGCCGCGAGTGCGAGCCAGGTCTCGGGCGTGAGATGGCCGCCGAGCTTGAACGATATAGAGACGCGGTCAGCCATGATGACCTCCCGCGACGAGGACCGGCATCGCCGGCGCGTTTGCTTGAATTTCATTTCGCATCTTCAATCTCCGTGAAAAAGCGAAAGCCCGGCGCGATGGCCGGGCTTTCGAGGTGGAAGTTCGCAGGTGCCGCTATGCGCGGCGGAGATTCATTCGGCGCCGATCGCTTCGGGATCGCCCGCATCCTCACCTCCTTCCTCCGCGAGAAAGGCGGGAAGCTCGCCATCCGCCTCGTCGTTGGCCGGCGCCGTTGCCTCCGGCGCCGGGATGGCAGCGCTCTCGAGTTCGGGCGTCCGCATCGGCTCGGGGAGCCAGCCAGCGTCTTCGAGCAGGCGCTCGGCCTCGCGTGCCATGTCGCCCTTCTTCAAATGGTCGATCATTCCGGCAAAATTCTCGCCGCGTGCCTCGGCAACGTCGGCAAGAATCCGCAGCTTCGGAACGCTGCTCAGATAGCCGTCGGCGGTCGGGCGCCAGCCGGCCTCCACGACATCCAGCCCCACGGCCCGCGCGAGCACATGGCTGTGCGCCAGCCGCCGGGCGATCCCGTGCGCCGAGACGCGGCCGTCATAGCCCCGGACGATCTCCGCCTGTGCATTGACGCCGAGCGAGGCGCAATGCGCAAGAAGGCTCGCGCGGTCCTCGTCGCCGAGTTCAAGCAGCCAGTCCCAGACCTCCTTGTCGCTTTTCGGCAGGCGACCACGCCATTCGTCGATGCGTTCCGCGATCGCCTGCCCCGGGGCGCAGTGACGCAGACCTGCCGGAGCGTTGGAAAAATGGACCGAGTTGATCGACGTCTGCAGACAGCTTTCGCGGCTGTAACCGTAAAAGCAGGACAGGACGAACGCATGGAGCACAGCGATATAGGCCGTCTCCGGGCACTTCGCGAAGGCGTCCTGTAGCGCGAGCGTTCTCCACGCCGTGAGGTCGGACACGAGGCGCTCTGACATCGGCTTCAAGGCACCTTCATCGTCCTCGGGCTCGGCCGCAGATTGGCCGGGAGCCGAAGGCGCGGACTTGGAACTGCCGTCGCCGCCGCCTGCGTCGTTCGCGCCCTCGCCCGTGCCCTGATCGCCCTCCTCCGGCTCGGCTTCGGGTTCATCCTCCGGCTTCACATAGCCGCGCTCGACGCTCAGCCTCCCGTCGATCCCGATCGAGACGAACGCGCCGGCGATGGCGATCTCGGCGGCATCGAAGACGATCGGGCGGTCGTTGATGCGGCTGATCTCGGCGTCGATCTCCTCGAGCCGGGTGTGGACCTCGTCGGGAACCTCGTCCGCATCGCTCCATTCGTTGCTCAGCGCTTCGCCCTCCGCTTCGAGGTCCGCGCCGAGCTTCTCCTCCTCTGCGCTCATCGGCACTTCGTCGCCGGCAAGGACGCGCATGCCGCGCCCCGGATTGAAGACATGCTCGATCGCGGCGTCGATCCATTTCCAGCCTTCCTCGCCGATCCGCGCCGCTTCGGCTTCGAACTTCTCGGCGACGAGCCGGTCGAGCAGGCCGACGTCGGTGAGCCAGCCGCCGTGATCGACTTCGAACAGGTCGCGAACGACACTGCCACCCGCCTCGACATAGGCGTCGAGCCCGGCGAAGCGGACACGCTTGTCGGATACGCGGACGCTGTTCTCGGTCAGCCTCTGGCGGATGAACGAAGCGGACGGCTGGAAGTCGTGCTCGACCATCTCCCAGACCTGAATCTGGCGCTCTTCATCGTCCGTCACCGTGAAGGCCATCAGGGTCTCGAGCGACATGCCGTCGTCACCATAGATGTCGAGCAGCTTTGGCGAGACGCTCGCCAGCTTGAGGCGCTGCCTGACCACCGCCGGTGTCACGAAAAAATGTGCCGCAATGTCCTCGACGGCATTCCCCTTGGCGGCGAGCGCCTGCATGCCGCGAAACTGGTCGAGCGGGTGCAGACTTACGCGCTCTGAATTCTCGGCGAGACTGTCCTCTTCGGCCAGGATATCGTCGTTCGCAGCCCGTATCCTGCACGGGATCGGCGCATTGTTGGCGAGCCGCTTCTGCTTCACCAGCAGTTGGAGAGCGCGGTAGCGTCGCCCGCCCGCCGGCACCTCAAAGTCACCGGTAGGGTTGCCTTCGCTATCGAGGATCGGGCGGACATTCAGGTTATGCAGCAACCCGCGCCGTGCGATGCTGTCGGCCAGTTCGGCAACTGACTGGCCGGGCTTGATCCGCCGAACATTTGCGTCCGAAAGCCTCAACCGGTCAAGCGGGATGGCCTGCGGTTGATCGAGCGTGATTTTTTGCTTGGAAGCCATGACTTATCTCCGCGACGGCCGACCAAGAGACTCTCTCTCGGCCTTCGAACCGTCGCGAAGCGCCCCTTCCCTCTTGCTCTCACCCGCGCGGTTGGGGGGAGGCAGGGAAGTGAGCTACCGTTCACAACAAGGATGCGAAGTGCTTTTTGGCCCGCGATGATAACCACGTTTCGATGCTTGATAGGGAAAACGGCTCGTCTACTCCGCGTCTCCGCCTCCTGTCTGTTCCCCGTCGTCCTCAACAACTTTGCGGCCGAGGCAATAACTGCCCCACGCACCCATGAGCCTGACACGCTCGCCAGGCTTTTCCGCGGTCCCGAGGTAGGTCGTCCGACGGTAAGCGGCCTGCACTGCATCCGGCGTCTTGTGCGCAAGCGCCGCTTCCACAACGGCATCGGGGAAACCCTCGTTCGCCGCCCAATCGGTGAATGTCGACCGGAAGCCGTGGACATGAAAAGGCTCAGCCATGTCACGAAGGACTTTGAGCAGCGTCATATCGGACATATTCTTCCCACTCGCACCGGGGAAAATCACGTCTGTGTCCGGGAGCCTGAAAGCATGCGCTTTTGCAATCACTTCCAGCGCGGCATCGGACAGCGGCACGATATGCGACTTGCCACGCTTCATATGATCGGCGGGCACAGTCCATAGCCGCGCTTCAATGTCGAGTTCGTCCCAGGTCGCCAGACGCACCTCCTGGCTGCGCGCACCGGTCAGGATGAGTAGTTCCAGGGCAAGCCTGCTGTAGGATGGCTTTCGCTGCAGTGCAGTGATGAAACCGGGCAAAGCCGCATATGGCATAGCCTTGCGATTCTCGGTCTTCTTGAGTTGCCGCGGCAAGCCACGCCCCGCTTTCAGGCTGCTATTACCTGAGGGAGCCTCGCGTGAACGCCAGCCCTTTGCATGCGCATAATCAAGCACGGTGCAGATCCGGTTGCGCACCTGACGGGCGGTCTCGGGTATGTCCTGCCAGATCGGCGTGAGCACGTTTATGATGTCAGCCGCGACAATCGCACCGGTCTGCTCGTCGCCCAGTTTAGGGAAGGCATAATTCTCAAGGCTGGAAAGCCATTGGCGGGCGTAGATCTCGCTCTTCCATCCCGCCTCGTTCTCGGCGTGATATTGCCTCGCCGCCTCGCGAAACGTCACCTTGGCAGATGTCTCGTCCTTCCGCTCAGCCAATATGTCGCGCCGGTCGACCTTGACCGCCTTGCGAAGCTCGCCGGCCTTCTCGCGGACCTGCGCCAAAGTGAACAACTTCGCACTGCCAAGCCCGATGTCCTGACGCTTGCCGTCGCGCTGCAGGCGAAGGGTCCAGGACGCCCCTCCCCGCTTGTCGACCTTCAAAAACAAGCCGTCACCATCCTGGTACGTGCCCGGATTCGCGAGAGCGGCCTTGACTGCAACCGCCGTGAGTTTGCCCATGGGAATCTTCCCCCACACTTTCTCCCCACATTCTGGGGAACACGAGTGTGGGGGAAAGACAATCTTCCCCCACACTTCCCCCACACTACGCTCCGGCTGCAGGCAAATTGCCCCGGACGCATGCGGACGATGCGTGGATGATACGCTAGGTTTTCTGGGATTTCTAGGGGGTTCGGCGGACACCCTCGGATGGGAGGGTGGTGGACAGGGCTGGATTCGAACCAGCGTACGGAAACCCGGGCAGATTTACAGTCTGCTGCCTTTAACCACTCGGCCACCTGTCCATTGGGGCCCGCTTTGGGAAGTGGCCCAATGGCGAAACGAGGCTTGCCTGTCAATGCCAGTCATGGGAAAGGCGCGCCATCATGCGTCAATTTTCTCGTCATCGTCGTCCGGCCGGTCAAAATCAGCGCGGACAAGCCATTCGTTTCTGGGGCCGCCACGCCGTATTGGCCGCGCTCGCCAACCCTGAACGCACCGTAAAACGCATCTGGGGCACCCGTGAGGCGCTGGGCCAGCTCGACCTGCCGCCGGTGATTCCGATCAGCTACGCCGACGTCACCGACCTGGCGCGACTCGTCGCGCGCGATGCGCCGCATCAGGGACTGGTGGTCGAGGTCGACCCGCTCGAGGACATCTATCTCAGCGACCTTCTGCAGGAAGAAAGCGATACGGACAGCAAGCGTCCGCTGATCATCCTCGATCAGGTCACCGATCCGCACAATATCGGGGCCGTGCTGCGCTCGGCGGCGGCGTTCGATGCTGCCGCGATCATCACGCAGGATCGCCACAGCCCGCCCGAAAGCGGCGTCATCGCGCGTTCGGCATCGGGCGCGCTCGAAACCGTGCCATGGGTGCGCGTCGTCAATCTGTCGCGCGCGCTCGAAGAAATCGCCGAGGCGCAATATTGGCGCATCGGGCTGATGGGCGACACCGAAACCACGCTGGGCGAGACGCTCGACGGCAGCAAGGTCGCGCTGGTGCTGGGGTCCGAAGGCGACGGCATGCGCCACAATGTCATGGAACATTGCGACGTGCTGGCCAAGCTCCCCATCTCGCCGCGGATGGAGAGCCTCAACATCTCGAACGCCGCGGCGATCGCGCTCTACGCGGTCGCGACGGCCGGCCAGTAAGGCTCAATCCTCGGCGGCGATCCGCACGCGGAGGCCGTCGAGCGCATCGCTGAACGGAATCTGGCACGACAGGCGCGAACTGTCGTCGCGGTCGGTCGTCGAATCGAGCAGATCGTTCTCGTCTTCGCTCATCGCGGGCATCGCGGCGCTGTCGCCCGCCTCGACATGGACATGGCACGTCGCGCACGAACAGCAACCGCCGCACAGCGCGAGCAGTTCGTCAAAGCCGGCGTCGCGGATATTTTCCATGACCGTCAGGCTGGTGTCGCCCTCGATCTCATGCTCGGTCCCGTCACGCGTCACGACAATCAGCTTGGCCATGCTAGTCCCCATAGGTTTCTTGTTGCTGGCGCTATGTCGCGCGTTGCGCGGCAAATCAAGCGTTGCTAGTGATAGCCTCCGGAACAAAAGGAGAATATGCGATGGGGCTCAGCCAGCAGCAGCTGAACGCGGGAATCGACGCGCTTGCCGCGCGCGATGCCAATTTCGCACGCGCGCTCGGCAATGCCGGCTATCCCGAGCCGCGCATCCGCGCCCCCGGCTACACCACATTGCTCCGCACCATCGTTGGCCAGCAGGTAAGCGTCGCCGCGGCGAACTCGATCTGGAACAAGCTGGAGGCGCAGTTTGGCGAGGGTTGCCCGGCGGAAACGGTTGCCGCCGCCGACTTCGACACACTGCGCGCGTGCGGGTTGTCGGGCCAGAAACAGGGTTATGCCAAAAGCCTTGCGCAGTTGATCCTCGACGGCGAACTGAAATTCGACGCCCTCCCTGCCGACGACGAGGAAGCGATCGCGCTGCTCACCAAAGTCAAGGGAATCGGCCGCTGGTCGGCCGAAATCTACCTCCTCTTTGCCGAAGGGCGCCCTGACATCTGGCCCGCGGGCGATCTCGCGGTGCAGGAAGCCGTCGGCCGCATCCTCCAACTTGGCGCGCGCCCCGGCGAGAAGCAGGCGCGCGAACTGGCGGAGGCGTGGCGCCCGCACCGCGGCGCGGCTGCGATCTTCAGTTGGCACTGTTACAATATGGATGTGATCTGAGGATCAGCCCTCCCTCCGCGTCATTGCGGGCGTAGCGAAGCAATCCAGAGTTAGGTAAACCGCGCTGGATTGCTTCGCTACGCTCGCAATGACGCACTTGAAGGACGCAGAAATGACCACCCGCGATATCGTCACCGCCTATTACGCCGCGTTCAACGCGGGCGACACCGACGCCATGCTTGCGCTCGTCGCCGACGATATGCGGCATGACGTCAACCAGGGCGAACCGCGGCACGGCAAGGCGCTGTTCGCCGAGTTCAACGCGCATATGACGCGCTGCTACCGCGAGCAGCTAACCGACATGGTGATCTTTGCCGAGGGCAATCGCGCCGCCGCCGAGTTTGTCGTCAACGGCACCTATCTCGCGACCGACGAGGGCCTTCCCGAAGCCAATGGCCAGACCTATCGCCTCCCCGGCGGCGCTTTCCTCTCGGTAAATAACGCCGGGCTGATCGACCGGGTGACGACCTATTACAATCTGCAGGACTGGCTGAAGCAGGTCGGCGCATGACCGTAACCGTCGCGCCGGTAACGGGCAGCGGGTTGGCGGAGGTCATCCCCGCCCTCGCCCGCCTGCGCACCACCGTTTTCCGCGACTTTCCCTATCTCTACGATGGCGATGCCGCCTATGAGTCCGGCTATCTCGCCACCTTCGCGGCGGCCGACGGCGCGGTGATCGTCGTCGCGCGCGATGGCGACGACATTGTCGGCGCCGCCACCGCTGCGCCGCTCGCCACGCAGGACGCGGCGTGGCAATCGCCGCTCGCCGCCGCCGGTTTCGACGTCGCGCGCACCTTCTATTTCGGCGAATCGGTGCTGCTCGCCAGCCATCGCGGTCGGGGCATCGGCCACGCCTTCTTCGACCATCGCGAAGCGCAGGCGCGCGCACGCGGCGCCTCGCACGCCGTCTTCTGCAGCGTGATCCGCGCCGACGATCACCCCGTCCGCCCCGCCGATTATCGCCCCCTCGACAGTTTCTGGCACGCGCGCGGCTATGCTCCGCTCGCCGGGGTCATCGCGTCCTTCGACTGGAAATGCGTCGGCGAGGATGCCGAACGCGCGCACAGTCTCCAATATTGGACCCGCACGCTATGATCCGCGTCGCAAGCGCCGCCTGGCCGATCGATCGGCACCCCGACTGGGCAAGCTATGCCGCCAAGCTCGAAGCCTGGGTGACCGAAGCGGCGGGCAATGGCGCGCGCCTGCTCGTCTTCCCCGAATATGGCAATATGGAGCTCGCGTCGCTGCTCGATCCCGCGGTCGCGCTCGATGCCGCAGCGCAGGTCGCGCCGCTTGCCGCCATGGCGGACGAGACCGCGCGTCTCCACGCCTTTCTCGCGCAGCGCCACGGCGTCCACATCCTCGCCGGGTCGATGGTCGAACGCGACGAGCGCGGCCTGATCGTCAATCGCGCGCGCCTCTTCGGGCCGGAGGGCGGCGCGGGCTTTCAGGACAAGCTGATCCTGACGATGTGGGAACGCACCCACTGGACAATCGCCCCCGGCGAGCCGCAAGTGACGCTGTTCGATCTCGGCATTGCAAAGGTCGGCGTGATCATCTGTTACGATTGTGAGTTTCCTGCGGCCGCGCAGGCGCTCTCGGCCGCAGGCGCCGACATTCTGCTGATCCCGAGCTGCACCGACAGCCTCGCTGGCTATTGGCGTGTCCGCGTCGGCGCGATGGCGCGCGCTCTCGAAACGCAATGCTTCACCATCCAGTCGCCGACGGTCGGCGCCGCCCCCTGGTCGGCGGTGGTCGACATCAACGTCGGGGCGGCGGGCGTCTTTGCGCCGCCCGACCTTGGCATGCCCGCCGACGGCATCATCGCGCTCGGCGAACTCGACGCGCCCGGCTGGACCTATGCCGACATCGACCTTGAGGCGCTGGCCGAGTTGCGGCGCAATGGCGCGGTGCGTGGGCCAGCACATTGGAGCGAGCAGCCGCAAGCTCCGCCCCTAATGCTTCAGATTCGCTAACGGCCCCACAGTCGCCCCCCGCGATGGAAAACAAAAAGGCCGGGTGGATCGCTCCGCCCGGCCTTTTGTTTCAGCCCTGAAGTGGGCTTATTTCTTGGCGGCTGCCTTCTTGGCCGGAGCCTTCTTTTCGGCGGGCTTGTCTTCGGCGGCCTTCGCCGGAGCAGCCTTCTTCGCCGCAGCCGGCTTTTCTTCCGCCTTGGCTTCAGCCTTCTTGGCCGGCGCCTTCTTGGCGGGAGCTTCCTCGGCCTTGGCCTCTTCCTTCACCGCGTCCTTCTTGGCAGCCGGCTTCTTTGCGGCGGCCTTTTTGGCGGGCTTGTGGTCGTGATCATGGTCGTGGCCGCAACCCGGGCCATGGACATGGCCGTCGTCATCGGCTTCGATCGCGGCTTCGATCTCTTCGCGCGTCACTTCGCGGTCGCTGATCTCGGCCTTTTCGAACAGGAAGTCGACGACCTTGTCTTCATACAGCGGGGCGCGGATCTGCGCTGCGGCGAGCGCGTCCTGCTGGACATATTCGACGAAGCGCTGACGATCTTCGGGGCGATATTGCTGCGCCGCCTGCATGACGAGGCGCTGCATTTCCTGCTGCGAGACCTGCACGCCGTGCGCCTGACCGATTTCCGACAGGAGCAGGCCAAGGCGGACGCGGCGGACCGCGATCGAGCGATAATCGTCGCGGTCGTTCTCGAGTTCGGCCTTCGCCGCTTCGGGATCTTCCTCGTGGCTCGCTTCATGCTCGAGCTGCTGCCAGATCTGGTTGAACTCGGCCTCGACCATCGTCGGCGGCACGTCGAAATCGTGGCTGGCTGCGAGCTGGTCGAGCAGCTTACGCTTCATATAGGTGCGCGTCAGGCCGTTCAGTTCCTGCTCGACCTGATCCTTCATCAGCTCTTTCAGCTTGTCGAGACTTTCAAGGCCGAGCGTCTTCGCGAATTCGTCGTCGATCTTCGACGCCGCCGGAACCTTCACTTCCTTGACCGTCACGGCGAATTCGGCGGGCTGGCCCTTGAGGTCCGCGACCGGATATTCGTCCGGGAACGTCACCTTCAGCACCTTTTCGTCGCCGACCTTGACGCCAACGAGCTGGTCTTCAAAGCCCGGGATGAGCTGGCCCGAACCGATTTCGACCGCCATGTCCTCACCCGTGCCGCCGTCGAAGGCGACGCCGTCGACGCTGCCGGCGAAGTCGATGATAACCTGGTCGCCCTGGGCGGCCTTCTTGGTCTTCGGCGCTTCTTCGAAGCGCTTCATCTGCGCGGCGAATTCCTCGATCTTGGCCATCACGGCCTTGTCGTCGGCGGGAACTGTCAGGCGTTCGAGCTTCAGGCCTTCGATCGACGGCGCCTTGATTTCCGGCAGCACTTCGAGGCTGACGGTCAGTTCGGCGTCCTTGCCGGCTTCATAGCCTTCGTCGAGCGACACGGCGGGCTGCAGCGCGGGGCGAAGCTTTTCCTTCGTCATCAGGTCGCGCACGCCGGCGTCGATCGCCTTGTTCAGCGCGTCGGCCGACAGCGCCGGGCCGTGCATCTTGCGGATCAGGTTCGGCGGAACCTTGCCGGGGCGAAAGCCGGGCATGCGGACGGTCGGGGCGATGCTCTTCACCTCGTCGTCGACGCGCGCGTCGATATCCTTGGCGGTGATGGTCACGCGATATTCGCGCTTCAGGCCTTCGTTCAGCGTTTCGACGGTCTTCATTGCCTTGGTCTTATCCTTGCTCAAAATCTCGTATCGAACCCCGCCAGCGCGGCGGAGTTCCCTGTAATCCCGGCCTGCATTGCAGATTGGTGCGGGCGAAGGGACTCGAACCCCCACATCTTGCGATACTGGTACCTAAAACCAGCGCGTCTACCAATTCCGCCACGCCCGCAGGTGCTTTTGGCCGGGTGCACGAAGTCGCGCGCTGCCGCGCACGCCCGTGCGGGCCGCGCGGGGCTATAGCAGACGCGTCGCCGAGGGCAAGGGCGGAAAGCCGCCCCGTTCCGCTGGCGGAACATGCTTGGTACCCGCTGGCGGAACATGCACCGCGCCCGTTCGTTGGTTAACTCAAGGAGAGTGACAATGACCAACGCAGCCGACCCGCTTCCCAAGCCGAAGCCCGACACGATCGAACCTCAAGCGCCGCCCGAACAGCCGGTGCAGCCGACCCCGGTCGAGGACCCGGCCGGCCAGCCGACCGAAATCCCCGGCCGCCCCGGCGGCGGCGACATCGACCAACCCGGCCGCGGGCCCGACGAAGTCCCACCGCAAGAGATTTGACCTTATCCGTCATTGCGAGCGTAGCGAAGCAATCCACAGCAGGCGCCAACCGCACTGGATTGCTTCGCTACGCTCGCAATGACGATGGGTTGCATATGCAGACTTGACCTCACCCCGCCGAAATCGCCACGATGTGCCGCAGGGGAGAGAAATATGAAAATCGCCGCCGCCATCGCGCTGCTCTTGGCAACCACCACAGCCGCCATGGCGCAAGAGACAACTCTTTACCGCGGCGGCCCCATTATCACGATGGATGGCGACGCGCCGCAGACAGTCGAGGCGGTCGTCACCACCGGCGACCGCATTACCTTCGCCGGCCCGGAGAAACAGGCGCGCAAAGCCGCGGGTAAAGACGCGGCGATCCGCGATCTCAAGGGCGCAACCCTGCTCCCCGGCTTCATCGATGCCCATTCGCACTTCACCGTCGCCACGATGAGCGCGGGCGGTCTGGACCTCCGCGACAAATCGCTGGGCCCGATTCCTGACATCGCTGGCGTTTCGGCAGCGATCCGCAATCATCTCGCCCGCACCCCAGCCGCCCCCGGCCGCTGGGCCACCGTGTGGCAGTTCGATCACGAGACGCTCGCCGAAAAACGCTACATCACGCGCGCCGAACTCGACGCGCTGGCGCCCGACCGCCCGCTCGTCGTGCTCCACGTCTCGCTTCACGGCGCCGTCGCGAACAGCGCGGCGCTGAAAGCCGCCGGGATCGACGAAAGCACGCCCGTCCCGCCCGGCGGCATGATCCTGCGCGACGACGCCGGCAAGCTCAACGGCGTCCTCCTCGAAAAGGCGATGTTCCTGATGCTCGCCAAGATGCCGCAGCCGACGGCGGAGCAAAAGCTTGCCGCCCTCGACGCGGCACAGAATGCCTATTTTGCCGAGGGCTATACGCATGCGCAGGACGGCGCGACCCTGCCCCCCGACGTCGCGTTCCTCACCTCTGCGGCCGCACGCGAAAGGCTCAAGATCGACCTTGCTTTGCTCCCCTTCTCGACCGGGCTCGACGGCCTGCTCGCCCAGCCCGAGCTTAAATTCGGCAGCTACCAGGGCCATGTCAAACTACAGGGGATCAAATTCGTCCTCGACGGGTCGGTGCAGTCGCGCACCGGATTTTTCACCCGCGACTACAAGCGCGGCAGCCCCGAAGGGCATCACCCCTGGCACGGCGAACCCGTCCTCTCCGAAGCCGAGTTCATCGCGCAGGCAAGGAAAGTCCATGACCGCGGTTGGCAACTGTTCGTCCACGCCAATGGCGACGCCGCGATCGACATGGCGATCAAGGGCTTCGACGCGCTCGGGATCAAGGCGGCGGACGACCGCCGCCCGATCGTCATCCATTCGCAATTCCAGCGCCGCGACCAACTCGCCGCCTATAAACGGATCGGCGTCGGCCCCGCCTATTTCTCGAACCACACATGGTATTGGGCCGATGTCCACCGCACCAACTTCCCCGCGGAAGTCGTCGATTTCATCAGCCCCTTTCGCTCGGCCCGCGCCGCGGGCCTGATACCTTCGAACCACAGTGACTACAGCGTCACCCCGCTCGACACGCGTTTCATGCTCTGGACCTCGATGGCACGCACCTCGCCCACCGGCGTCGTGAGCGGCCCCAGCGAACGCCTTACCGCCTATCAGGCACTACAGGCGCTCACCACCGGCCCCGCTTGGCAGGCGTTCGAGGAAGATCGCAAGGGCCGCATCAAGCCCGGCCTGCTCGCCGATTTCGTCATTCTCGACCGCAATCCGCTGACAACGCCGGTCGACGGGATCAAGGACATCCAGGTCCGCGAAACGATCAAGGAAGGCCGCAGCGTCTGGCGCGCAAACTTCTGACACGATATCATCACATTGGCGGGGTTATCTCGGCAGCAACAGGAGTCTTCGTCATGCGTCATGGTTTCGCTCTTCTCCTCTTCACCGCCGCGCTCCCCGCGCCGGCCTTCGCCCAACCGGCGGCCGATGTCGCAGACCTCGCCGGCGCTCGCGCGGCAGGCGACGAAACGCAACTGCTCGCGCGGGGTTATGTTTCGCGCCGCTCCACCACCGTCGGCGAACAAAGATATAGCTTCTGGTGGAACCAGCGCCTTGGCCGCTGCCTCTCGGTCTCCACGGTCGACGGCCGCTATGGCGCGCTGATCTCCGTGCCCACCGAAAATTGCGACAATGGCCCGGCACGTGACGCCTATCCGACGGAACAGCATTCCTATGACCGCCCGGCAGAATCCGGTTACGCCGATCCCGGCTCGCTTGTCCTTGTTTGCTATGGCGCGGGCACCCGCCCGACCGTCACCACCAAGCCGACCTATAAATGGAACCCGTGGAACCATAAGTGGGAATGGAGCAACGAGGTCGGCAACAGCGCGCAGGGCTTCAACAGCGACGTCCAGATCGAACTTTACGGCGATCAGGGCCGCATCCATCTGGGCCCAAAGCTCGTCGCGCCGATACATAGCGGCGACGATCATGGCTGGTGGGATCTCGACAATCTGGTCGTCACTGCCGACCGCATCACCGCCAGCTATCGGATCAACGGGCTGAACAAGCCGAAACTGACGGTCGATCGCCGTTCGGGCCGCATCACGATCGACGCGATCACCAATTTCTCGGGCCAGTGCGACGCTGGCGACTGGGCCGCCGGGCAGCGGCGCTTCTAGGGGGCGGCGCGCGCCGCCGCGACGCTGTCGAGCATCGCTTTCAGCGCCGGCGCATCATACCAACGCCCGCCCGCCATCACCCCCAGCGGCGCCCGTAAGGTCGCGGGCTTTTCGAGCGGGTTCTCCGCCACCAGCAACAGGGCGGCGCGATAGCCCGGCGCGATCACGCCGAACTTCGCGGCACCCGGCACCGTCTTCGCGATAAACTCGCCGGGCGTGCGCGTCGCCGCCGACAGCGCCTGCCACGGTGTCAGCCCCGCCGTCAGCATCGCGTCGATCTCGTCATGCAGCGCGAACCCCGGCACCAGTCCGGGAATCGACGGCGCATCGCCCCCGGCGATCAGCGGCACGCCCGCGTTGGCCATCGCCTTCACGAAACGCCCCTCGAACGCCACTCGTCTGGACAGGTCGACCGTCTTTTTCTGATAACCCGACCGGGCCCAATCGATACGGTCGCCCGGCGACAGATAGCGCGCCTCGGGCGCGGCGAGATACGCCTTCACCACCTCAGGCTTGCCGAATTGCGCCGCGATCGTGCGATAGGTGAAGAGGTCGGACGTCACGAACGTCCCGCGCGCCTTCACCAAGGCGATCGCATCGGCGATCCGCGCATCGGCGGGCGGTGCCTGCTGGTCGTCGGCGGGCGGCTGGGGAAAGAAGCCGTAAAAAAACTCCTCGACATGCGCGACCATCGCCTGCCCTGCCGAAAGCTGCTTCGCCAGACCGACCGCGGCGACATTATGCCCGACGATTCCGATGCCCTGCGCCTTGGCTTCCTTTGCCAGTGCTGCAAACGCCTCGGCCGACAAATTGGTATAGACTTTCAAGAAGCTATAGCCGTTCGACTTGGCAATCCCGACGATCGCGCGCGCATCGGTCGGCGTCTTGATCACCAGATGCCCATATTGCGGGTCGCCATCGACCGCGAGCGCGGTAAATATCTGCGGCCCCGGCACCTCGCCCTTGTTCACCGCGATCCGCGTCCGCCCGGCAAACGCGTTGGTCGCCTCGCCCATGTTTAGCATCGTCGTCACGCCATTGGCGAGCAGCAGCGACAGATCGTCGCGGCTCGTCACATGATTGTGCATGTCGGCAAGCCCGGGCACCAGCCAGGCGCCCTTGCCGTCCACCACCGGCGTTCCGGCGGGCAGCTTCGCCATGATCCCGATGCTCGCGATCACGCCGTCGGTGACGATCACCGTCGTCCGCGGGATCACGCGTTCGCGGTCCATCGGCACGACGTTGACGTCGGTAAAGACAATCGTCTCCGCCCGCGCGAGCCCCGCGCAGGCGATTAGCAGCCAGAAGGTCAGGAGCGCGCGAAGAGCCGCGCGCATCCTCAGCCCAGCGCCTTCTTCAGAAGCTCGTTCACGACCTGCGGGTTCGCCTTGCCCTGCATTGCCTTCATCGTCTGGCCGACGAAGAAGCCGAACAACGCCTCTTTGCCGCCCTTATACTGCTCGACCTTGTCGGCATTGGCGGCCAGGATTTTGGCGATTTCAGCCTCGATCGCGCCGGTGTCGCTCGTCTGCTTCAGGCCGTCGCGCTCGACGATCACGCCTGCGGCGTCACCGCTTTCCAGCATCTTCTCGAACACCTGCTTGGCGATCGTGCCCGAAATCGTACCATCAGCGACAAGGCCAAGCAGTTCGGCGGCATGCTCGGGCGAAACCGGCGAGTCCGAAATGTCGCGGCCCAAACGGTTGAGGGCGCCGAACAATTCGCTCGTCACCCAATTTGCCGCCGCCACGGGCTTCACGCCCGCTTCGAGCAGCGTGTCGAACCAGCGCGCCGCCTCGACCTCGGCGGTCAGCACGTCGGCGTTATAGGCCGAAATGCCTTCGCTCAGATAACGCGTACGCTTGGCGTCGGGCAGCTCGGGCAGGCTCGCTCGGCATTCGTCGAGGAATGCATCGTCCAGCTCAAGCGGCAGCAGGTCGGGATCGGGGAAATAGCGGTAATCATGCGCATCTTCCTTCGACCGCATCGAACGCGTCTCGTTGCGGTCGGGGTCGTAAAGCCGCGTTTCCTGCACCACCGTGCCGCCGCCTTCGATCAGTTCGACCTGACGCTTCGCCTCGCCCTCGATCACCGCCATGACGAAGCGCACCGAATTGACATTCTTCGTCTCGGTGCGCGTCCCGAACTCATCGCCCGGCTTGCGGACCGACACGTTCACGTCGGCGCGCATCGAGCCTTCTTCCATATTGCCGTCGCACGATCCGACATAGCGCAGGATCGAACGCAGCTTGCGCACATAGGCCCCCGCTTCGGCCGGCGAGCGCATGTCGGGGCGCGAGACGATCTCCATCAGCGCGACACCCGAACGGTTGAGGTCGACGTAGGACATCGTTGGATGCTGGTCGTGCATCAGCTTGCCCGCGTCCTGCTCGACATGGATTCGCTCGATCCCGATGCGCTTGGGCTCCGGAATGCCCGCCTTCTCATCTTCCTCGATCATCAGCGAGCCTTCGCCGACAAGCGGATGATAAAGCTGTGAAATCTGGTAACCCTGCGGCAGATCGGCATAGAAATAATTCTTGCGGTCGAACCGCGACCATTTGTTGATCTGTGCCTCGATCGCCATGCCCGTGCGCACCGCCTGGCGGATGCACTCACGGTTCGGCACCGGCAGCATGCCGGGCATCGCGGCGTCGACCAGCGACACCTGCGTATTGGGTTCCGCCCCGAACGCCGTAGCGGCGCCAGAGAACAGCTTGGCGTTGGAGGTGACCTGCGCATGGACCTCTAGGCCGATCACGACCTCCCACTCGCCGGTTTCGCCCTTGATGCGATAATCGCTCATCTTACCACCACTTCTCGGCGCGCGCCGTAAAGCCCGCGCGCTCTTCAATAGCCAGCCCGGCGTTCAGCACGCCCTGCTCGTCAAATGCCTTGCCGATGATCTGCAGTCCCAGCGGCAGCCCTTCGCGGTTCAGCGCGGCGGGGACCGACATGGCAGGTAGACCCGCGAGGCTCGCGGGCACGGCGAACACGTCGTTCAGATACATCGCCAGCGGATCGGCCATCTTTTCGCCCAACCCGAACGCCGCCGACGGCGCGGTCGGCGCCAGGATCACGTCGCACACGCCGAACGCCTGTTCGAAATCGCGTGCGATCAGCGTCCTAACCTTCTGTGCCTGCGTGTAATATGCATCGTAGAAGCCGGCCGACAGCACATAGGTGCCGATCATGATACGGCGCTTGACCTCGGGCCCGAAACCGTCGGCACGCGTCGCGGCGTACATATCCTGCAATCCCGCCCCTTCGGGCAAGTCACGCAGGCCATAACGCACGCCGTCATAGCGCGCGAGGTTCGACGACGCTTCGGCGGGCGCGATGATATAATAGGCCGGCAGCGCATATTTGGTGTGCGGCAGGCTGATCTCGACCACCTCGGCGCCCGCATCCTTCAGCATGGCGATGCCCGCGTCCCACATCGCGTCGATGTCGGGATCGATGCCTTCCAAACGATATTCCTTGGGAATACCGACCTTCTTGCCCTTGAGATCGCTCGACAAAGCCGCTTCCCAATTGGGCACAGCCAGGTTCAGGCTTGTCGCATCCTTGGGATCGAAGCCCGCCATATTCTCGAGCATGATCGCGCAATCCTTGACGTCGCGCGCCATCGGCCCTGCCTGATCGAGAGAGCTGGCGAACGCCACAATGCCCCAGCGCGAGCAGCGGCCATAGGTTGGCTTGATCCCCGAAATGCCGACAAAGGCCGCCGGCTGGCGGATCGAGCCGCCAGTGTCGGTGCCCGTCGCCGCGGGGCACAGCCGCGCCGCGATCGCGGTCGACGAACCGCCCGACGATCCGCCCGGTGCGAGCGCGGCATTGCCGCCGTCCTTGCGCCGCCACGGCGAAATCACATTGCCGAAATAGCTCGTCTCGTTCGACGACCCCATCGCGAACTGGTCGAGGTTCAGCTTGCCCAGCATCCCCGCGCCCGCGTCCCACAGCTTCGCCGACACCGTCGATTCATAACGCGGAACAAAGCCTTCGAGCATGTGGCTCGCCGCCGTCGTCTGGACGCCATTCGTCGCGAACAGGTCCTTCATCCCGATGGGAACGCCCGACAGGGGTTTCAGCGTGCCCGCGGCGCGATCGGCGTCGGCCTGTTTCGCCGCGCTCAGTGCATGTTCGGGCGTCTCGACGATGAAGGCGTTGAGCGCCTTTGCTCCAGCAACATTGGCGTTGAACGCCTCGGCAACCTCGACGGCGCTGAAATCGCCCGCGCGGTGACCGTCGCGGATCTCGGCGACGGTCAGATTGGTAAACTCGGTCATTATTCGATCACCTTGGGAACGCCGAAAAAGCCATGCTGCGGCGCAGGGGCGTTCGCGAGAATATCGTCGCGGCGGTTGCCGCCGGTCAGCGGGTCGGCGTCGATCACGTCGTCGCGCAGCCGCAGCACATTCGGGATCACCGCCGTCATCGGCTCGACCCCGGTCACATCGACCTCGCCGAGTTGCTCGACCCAGCCCAATATGCCGTTCAATTCGCCTTCCATCGCGGCGGCTTCGGCATCGCTGATGGCGATGCGCGCCAGCGACGCGATTTTCCTTACTGTTGCCTGATCGATTGCCATGATCGCCCTAACTTTAACGAAGCCGCGCCGCTAGCATCCCGCCCCGCGCGCTTCAAGGTGCGGCTAGTAGAACTGCCCCAAAAACCTTCGTCATTGCCGCGAAAGCGGGAACCCAGAGCGTGGCAAACTGGGTTCCCGCTTTCGCGGCAATGACGAGGTGAAGAATTGCTCGCGCGGGCTAACTATTCAAAAGCCCCCGATTCCGGCACCCCATCTACCAATATGCGACGTTGCGACACCGTTTCGACCTCGATGCGCGCCTTCGACAGGTCGACCGGCGACTTTTTAGCGGGCGCCGCCTTCGCCCAATCGCCCTGCACCCATTGGCCAGCGTCATTCTGCGTGACAAAATCGAAATTGAGCGACTCGCCCGGCTCATCCTGCCCCAGCACCCCGATGCGTTTGTCATCGAGCCAGATCGCGATGCAGGCCTTTGCGCGGCTGCACATATAACTTCCCGCGATCCGGTCGAGCGCCGCCGCAGGCAAGGCACGTCCCTCGGGAAGCACACGCAGCCGCTCGGCCAGCGGGCGCAACAGCAGCACGCCGCGCGGCCCGTTCAAATCCCAGCGATTCTTCGCCGCCAGCGCCGACTTGGCCGCATCGGCGCGCGCCTTTTGCGGCGAACGCTCCATTTCCTTGAGTGCCGCCCGCCCGCTCGGTCCGAAATCGAACGCCATCGCCGCCCAATCGAACTTCTCCACCGGCGTCGTCCCCGATTTCAGCCGCGCCACCTGGTCGCGCGTCGAAATCGCCCCGAAATCGAGGATCGGCAGCGCCAGCAACAGCGCGAGCAACGCCAGCCCGATCGCGAGCTTCTGTTGCAGCGGCCGCAGCCAATCGTCGAAATCGCGCCGCCCCTTCACGACGGCCCACACGCCCGCGATGCCATAGGCCAGCGCGATCATCGCCGCGATCACGCCCCAGATGCGCTCCGGCGTCCAACCGTACTGGATCACGCGCAAATGCATCGAGTAGAAAGCGATCCCCGCCAGCGGCAGCACCGCGACGACCAGCGCCGGCGCCGCCCAGCGCAGCATCGGACTCGTCGCGCGATCGTCGCTGCCGTTGCCGATCACCGCGTTGGCGAGCAGCACCGCGAACGCCGCAACCGCCATCATCACCGCCGCGGTGGAAAAGCCCGAATCCCAAAGCTTCTGCAGCCCCGTCCCCGCCAGCGACAGCAGGAACAGTATCAATGCGACCGCCAGCACGGGCGCCAGCACCGCGAGCACCATCATCACCAGCCGCTGCAGGGTCGCGACCAGCTTGTCGCGCTCACGCAGCAGGCCCACCGCGCCGCCAAATGCCGCGCCCGCGAGCATCCAGCCGAACCATTCGTCGTTCAGCAGGTCGAAGATCAGGTTGATCCCGATCAGCTTGAACATCTGCCCGATCAGCACGGTGAGCAGGAAGGTGATCCCGACAAAGGCCAGCGCCGCCGCCCCGATCACCGCATCGGTCCACGCGTGGCTGTGAAGCCGCGCGTACGGCATCTGCCACAGTTTCCAGAACCGCCAGTCGGGCGCGACATCGCGCCGCGTCTGGAACAGCGGCGTCGCGACCAGCACCGCCAGTATCCCCGACCAGAACGGCCATTCGACCGGATTGCCCTGAATATTATACGCCGCGGTTTGCCACGCGATCAGCCCGAGGATCACGCCCCAGCCGAGCGCGAACCCCAGCGCCCAATACCAGCGCCGCAATTCGACCCCCAGCACGAACACCACCGCCGACGCCGCGACGCCGGTCGCCAGCGCGCTGCGCCAATCGGCCAGGGCATCGTCATAATGATGGTCGATCAACAGGTGAAAGACGAGCCCGGCGACGGCGCAGATCGCCGCCATGATCCACGGCCGCAGCGGCCAGGGCGGATCATTGTCGTCGAGGCGCGCCGAAACATGGAGCGGACGAAGGGGCGAATCGGGGGCGGCGGGTGCGCTCGTGTCGGTCATGATCGCAATCTGGGCTTGTTTCGCGGGCGCGGGCAAGCCAAAGCTGCGCGCGATTTACTGGAACCAACCCCCGGTGCCGTTCGTGGCGAGCGAAGTCGAGACACCCATCGGGACAACCAAGGCCGGCGGGCATCTCGACTTCGCTCGATGCGAACGGGTAAAGATGCCCAAACGACCTCCCCCTCCCATGGAGCCCCCATTTGGCCCGCAAATTTCTCTACATCATCGCTGCCATCATCCTGCTGATCGTCGCCGCCGGGGTCGTGTACCAACTATTCCCGGGCTGGATCGCACGCACCGCCTTCGTCCCGAGCACCGAATTCAAGCCGCAGGCCGCCGTCGCGCCGAACGCCTATGACGATCCGAAAATGTGGTTTGCGCGCCCCGGAATGGCAAAGGACCCATCCGCCTGGCGCCCGGCCGCCGATGGCAGCGAAACGCCGGGGACGGAGAATGCCCCGACCGGCGACCAGCTCATTCCGCCCGCCAATGCCGCAACGCCCGCGACGCCAAAGGGCGACGCCGCGGTCTTCTTCGTCCACCCGACCAGCTATTACAGCCGGTCGAGCTGGAACGCCCCGCTAGAGGATCGCGATTCCGACCACCGCGCCAACCTGTTCGTTCAGGGCATGGCCAGCGCCTTTGCCGATGCGGGCGAAATCTGGGCGCCGCGCTACCGCCAGGCGACGCTCGGCGCTTTCCTGGCCGAAGATCGCGTCACCGCGGGCAAGGCGATCGATTCCGCCTATCGCGACGTCGAGGAAGCCTTTGACGCCTTCCTTGCCGCGCAGCCCAAGAACAAGCCGATCATCCTCGCGGGCCACAGCCAGGGCGCGCTCCACCTCACCACCCTGCTCAAGACCCGGATCGCGGGCACCCCGCTCGCGAAGCGCATTGTCGCGGCCTATGTGATCGGCTGGCCGATCAGCCTCGACACCGACATCGCCGGGCTCGGCCTGCCCGCGTGCCAGACGCCCGAGCAAAAGGGCTGCATCCTCGGCTGGGCGAGTTTCGCCGATCCCGCCGATCCGATCATGGTCACCGACGCCTATGACGGCACGATCGGTTTCGACGGCCGCCCGCGCGCGGGCACGCGGATGCTCTGCACGAACCCGCTGACCGGCATTCCCGACACCGAAGCCGCGCCCGCCGCCAATATCGGCACGCTGAAGCCGACCGAAGGGTTCAAATCGGGCTCGCTGATCGCCGGGAAGATCGGCGCCAAATGCGACGATACGCGCGGTTTCCTGATGATCGGCGATGCCGAGATCGCGAAAAATTACGTCGTCGCGGGCTATGTCCTGCCGGGCAACAATTATCACGTTTACGACATCACCCTCTTCTGGGCCAACGTCCGCGCCGATGCGCTCCGCCGCCTCGCGACGTACGAAGGCAAGCCCTCGCCGGTGCCGCCGCCCACGGCGCCGACGCCTCCTCCGGCCGCCCCCGCCGCCCCGCCTTCGTCACCCCGGACTTGATCCGGGGTCCCGCTCGATGATCACCACCGCCGTCCCCGACTTCGCCGCCAATTTCCCCAACGGCGGCCGCCTCGTTGGCCTCGACGTCGGGACCAAGACGATCGGCGTCGCCTTCTGCGACGTGAACTGGAGCTTCGCGACCCCCGACAAGACGATCATCCGCAAGAAATTCTCGGTCGATCTCGAAACGCTGAAGGCCCTGATCGCGCAGCATGATGTCGTCGGTCTCGTCGTCGGCTTGCCCCTCAACATGGACGGTACCGACAGCCCGCGCACGCAAAGCACCCGCGCCTTCGCGCGCAACCTCGCGCCGCTGGGACTTCCCCTGTTGCTTTGGGACGAACGCTGGTCGACAGCAGCGGTCGAACGCGCGATGATCGCCGCCGACGTCAGCCGCGCCAAACGTGCCGAGCGCGTCGACAGCGCCGCCGCGGCGTTCATCCTGCAGGGCGCGATCGACGCGATGACGCGCGGTTGAACGAATATATCCTGATCTGGCTGGGCGTTGCGAACGGCATCGCTTTCGGCCTGATGGTCGCCGACAAGCGCCGCGCCGAGGCGGGCACGCGCCGCATATCCGAAGGCACTTTGCTCGGCTGGGCGTGGCTCGGCGGCGCCATCGGCACCTATGCGGCCTCGCGCCTCGTCAGGCACAAAACGCGCAAACAGCCCTTTGCAGCAAAAATGGTCATGCTCTGCGCCGCCGAAATCGTCCTGCTCGGGCTTTGGGCGCTCGATTTGCTCGATCCGATCGTCGCCGCGGCACTTGCTTATTTACCCCCGTCTGCGTAGACGCTCGGCTTTAATGACAAGCTCCACACTCCGACCCGCCAGCGACTATCCGCCCGGCGGCGATGCCTTTCGCCATCGCCACCTGATCGGCATCGCCCAGCTCACTCCATGGGAGATCAGCTACGTTCTCGACGCGGCCGAAGAGTGGGTTGACCTCAACCGCTCGGGCGCTGCCAAGCATGACGACCGGCTCGCGGGCCTCACGATCATCAACGCCTTTTTCGAAAATTCGACGCGCACCCTGCTGTCTTTCGAAATCGCCGGAAAACGCCTTGGCGCCGATGTCGTCAACATGCACGCGGCGCAATCGAGCGTGAAGAAGGGCGAGACGCTGATCGACACCGCGATGACGCTGAACGCGATGCGCGCCGACGCGATGGTGATACGTCACGGCAGCTCGGGCGCGGTCCAACTCATCGCCGACAAGGTCGACTGCCCCGTTCTCAACGCCGGCGACGGCCGCCACGAACATCCGACGCAGGCCTTGCTCGACGCACTCACCATCCGCCGCCGCCTCGGCCGCGTCGAGGGTCTGACCATTGCGATCTGTGGCGACGTCCTCCACAGCCGCGTGGCGCGCTCGAACATTCTCGCGCTCACCCTGCTCGGCAACGAGGTCCGCATCGTCGCCCCGCCGACGCTCACCCCGCCCGCGATGGAGCGGATGCATGTGACGACCTTCACCGACATGGACGAAGGCATCAAGGACGCCGACGTCGTGATGATGCTGCGCCTCCAGAACGAGCGTATGGACGGCGCCTATCTGCCGTCGGCACGCGAATATCACGCCCTCTACGGCCTCACCCCCAAGCGCCTTGAAAAGGCGAAGCCCGACGCGATCGTCATGCACCCCGGTCCGATGAACCGCGGGGTCGAGATCGACAGCAGCGTCGCCGACGATCCGCTGCGCTCGACGATCACCGAACAGGTCGAAATGGGGGTCGCCGTGCGCATGGCGTGCCTCGACATCCTGACGCGCCGCAAGCGGGGAGTCGCCGGATGGAACTGAAGCCGCTCCATATCACGAACGCGCAGTTGATCGACGGCGACGCGCCGCGCGGGGGCAGCCTGCTCGTGGTCGATGGCCGCATCGCCGCAATCGACCCGACCGAAATCCCGGGCGGCACCGAAACGATCGACGCCAAAGGCCAGTGGCTCGCCCCCGGCATCATCGACCTCGGCGTCTTCGCGACCGACAAGCCCGCCTTTCACTTCGGCGGAATCACGCGCGCCGCACTGATGCCCGACAACGGCCCGCTCGACGGCGCCGGGCTGGTCGAACGCGCGGCGAAGGGCGGCAAACCCGACCTCTGGGTCCATCCGCTTGCCGCCGCGACAAAAGGCCTGGCGGGCGCAGAACTCGCCGAAATCGGCCTGATGAAACAGGCGGGCGCGCGCGCCATCGCGACCGGCCGCAGCCGCATCACCGACAGCGGCGTCATGCGCCGCGTTCTCGCCTACGCCGCTTCGCTCGGGCTCGTCACGATCATCCATGCCGAGGACGAGGGGCTCACCGCCGGCGCGGTCGCGACCGACGGCGAGATGGCAACGCGCCTCGGCCTCGCCTCCGCACCCGCGATTGCCGAGGCGATGGCGATCGCGCGCGACCTCGCGCTTGTCGAGGAAACCGGCGCACCCGTCCATTTCCGGCAAGTCACGACCGCGCGCGGGTTCGATCTGATCCGCGCCGCAAAGGCGAAGGGGCTGCCCGTCCTCTGCGGCATCACCCCCGCGCATCTTTTGCTCTCCGACACCGCGATCGGCGATTTCCGCACTTTCGCCCGCCTGTCGCCGCCGCTGCGCTCGGAGGATGACCGGCACGCGTGCCTGGCCGCGATCGCCGACGGCACGATCGACATCCTCGCCTCAGGCCACGACCCGCGCGGTCCCGAGGACAAACGCCTGCCCTTTGCCGAAGCGTTGCCCGGCATGGCGGGCGCCGAAACGCTGCTCGCGCTCGGGCTTAATCTCGTGCGCGACGGCCACATCTCCCCCGGCCGCCTGTTCGAACTGCTCGCAGGCACCCCCGCCTGCCTGCTCGGCGTCGACGCCGGAAAACTCGCGGTGGGCAAGGAAGCCGACCTCATCCTCGTCGATGCGGATACGCCTTGGCAGGTCGATGCAAAGAAAATGGCGGCTTGGGCGGGCAACACTCCCTTCGACGGCATGCCCGTACAGGGCCGCGCCACGGCCATGTGGAAGGGCGGCCAGCGGATTCGCTGAAACGGGCTTTATCTCGCTGATTTAATTCGATAGCCTTCATGCGGGGGTCGATAAACAGCGAGGTTGACCCGATGCGCCGTCTTGCCCTTCCCGCTTTCGTTACTGCCGCCCTGCTTGCTCCCGCGACCGCGGCGCAGATGGCGCCGGTGCAGGGCATCCCCTGCGCGCAGGGCCTCCCCTGTAACGCTCCGCCGCCGCAGGTCCTGCAACAGATGTACGGCGGCGGCGACGTCGCCCCGCCGGGACAGGTCATCCCGTTCGCCCAGGAAAAACAGGATTATGTCGGCGGCTATATGGTCAATAGCTTCGCCGCGATCGCCTTCTGGCGCTCGGCGTCGGGCCAGCCCGGCTACTCCTATGGCGCGCTGCGCGGTGATAACCGCGAACAGGCCGAAAACCATGCAATGACGGCGTGCCGCGAAGCAGGCGGGCGCGATTGCGTCGTCGGCCTGTGGGGCGCGAACGGCCATTTCGCGATCGCGCGCGACACGGAGGGGCAATATTATGCCGGCTTCGCGGGCACGCCCGGCGGAGCGAAACGATCGGTGATGGGCAGTTGCAAGAGCGCGGGCGCCAAATGCAAGATCGTCGAGACGCTCGAAAGCATGCCCTACTTCTTCCGCTTTTGATCGTCGCGCGCGCACCCCGCACAAACAAATGAAGTCCGCCGGCAAGCCGACGGACTTCAAGAGAGCAAGATGGCCTTGGTTCCACCTTCCTCGGGTCGCATCCAATTAGTGGCCGATTCGGATGATTCGTTCGCTACCCACATGGGTAGGAGACAGAATATTTTCGTTTTATCGCATTGCGCTTGCCTTCGCGCCTTTGCTCCTATCAAATGACGTTGCTGCGGGTCTTCTGGGGGGAAGTGCATGCAGAACGATCAGGGACCGACCTTTCCGTCCGACCATAATGCGCCGGCCGAATGGGAAGTGCTGAACGCGCTGATTGGCGAAATCTACGATTCGGTGCTGCATCCCGAAAGCTGGAACGAAACCCTCGCACGCATCACCGGCACGCTCTGCCCGCTCAGCTGGGAAGCCGCCTTCATCCTCTGGGAATCGACTAGCCCGCCGAGCGCTCGCTTCGTCGCCGCGACCGGCCTCGCTGCGGGGGTTCAGGAAATCTACACCGCCGTATATGCCGGCAACCATCCCTGGTCGCGCAAGCTGATGCGTTACGGCAACGGCAGCGTTGTCGACAGCAACGACATCATGACGCGCGAGGAATTTCTCGAAACCGAATTCTTCCGCAACTTCCTCGCGCCCTGGGGGATCGATCGGATGATCGCCGTCCTCCTCGACCAGCGTGGCAGCGAACGGCTCGGGCTGATGCTCCCCGGCCCCGGCGACCGCGATGTCGAGCGGTTGAAGCGCGGCCTGCGGGTTCTCGCCCCGCATATGCAGCGCGCGATGCGGATCAGCGACCGCATCGCGACGCTAGACCTCGCCGCGGGCGCCGCGCGCGCCGCGACCGACGCCGCGCCCTTCGCGATCTTCAGCCTCGACGACCAGCTCAATATCCTCGCCGCGAACAGCCGGGCCGCGCGCTACGAAAGGGCGGGTTTCATCCGCACTGCGCAGGATCGCTTTGCCTTCACGCATCCGCCCAGCCAGAAAATATTGCTCGATCTGGTCAAGAGCGAGGCGCCGACGGGCGTCGCTTTCCAGGCACTCAACCCATCGGGCACCGAATGCCCCGTGCTCGTCGCGCGCGTCACGCGTCAGTCGGCGCAGCAGCTTGGCGGGGTCCGGCTCGGCGCCTCGCTGATCGTCACTCTCGGCAGTTCGCCGGGCGAAACCCCTGTGGTCGAAATCGATCGCGTTGCGCAATGGTTCGGGCTGACCCCGGCCGAAGCCCGCCTCGCGGTCGCGCTTGCCGCAGGCGACACGCTTCAGGATTATGCCGCGCTGCGCGCCGTCAGCGTGAACGCGGTACGCTTTCTCCTGAAGGGCATCTTCCGCAAGACCGGCGCCGCCACGCAGGCGCAGCTCGTCGCGCAGCTTGCCCGGCTGCCAGCTCCCGCAAGCGAAGGCTAGGCCGCGGCGCGGATCATATTTGTCCGCGATGCCAGGCGGAACAGCGGCACCGTCAACGTCGTCGAAACCAGCGCCAGCGTCACCAGGACGGCGAATACGGTCGGCGTGATCAGTCCCGCCTGCACCAGGATCGTTGCCGCGACGATTTCCATCAACCCCTTGCACTGGAGCAGCAGCCCCAGACGCGTGCGTTCCGCGGCCGGCATGTCGGGATCGGGTGGCGCCAGATGCACGGCCGCCAGCTTCGACACGCTCGCCAGCAGCAACAGCGCCAGCGCCGCGCCCACCGCCCCCGCGGTCACCACAGCCCCGTCGATACTCAACCCGCGATGCGCAAAGAACAGCGGTGACAGGCCGAATAGCGCCACTTTTCCCAGCGTCTCGGGCCGCAGACGCTCGGCGAGCGGTTGCGGCGCCAGCACTCCGGCGAAATAGGCGCCGAGCAATTCGTGGAGGCCCAGCATGCTCGTCGCCCACGCCCCTGCCGCCAGATAGGCGATGCCAAGCAACACGCTGACGGCGATATGATCGGGAAGGCGCCGAACCAGCCCGCCCCGCGCGGCGATCATCGTCGCAAGCACGGCAATTGCACCAATTTGCGCCAGCCCACCCGCCAACAGCGCCCCGGTCTCGCCCTTGTGGAGGAACAACAGCAGCGCGAGCCCGATCCACAGGATCGCGTCGTCCAGCGCGGCGATGCGCAGCGACAAATTGCCCAGCGGCCGGTCGCTCATCGGCAACTCGCGCACGATACCGACGAGCACCGGCAATGCGCTCACCGCCAGACACAGCCCGATCGCGCCCGCCGACAGCAGCGGCGACACCCCGGCTGGCCGTGCCAGAACTACATCCAGCGCGCCCGACAGTGCGACGGCGAAACCCACTGCGAACGGCACTGCCAGTGCGATCAGCGCAGTCCGGACCACGCGTCCGCCGATCCTTGGCGCCTGCTTGGTGGTGACCCGCGTCTCAAGCCCCGCGCTGAACGCCAGCACGAGCACGCCCAGCCACCCGATCGTCTCGCCCCATTCGGAGGGACCGAGGACCGATTTGTCGAAGCCGAAGCGATCGGCTGCAATCGCAAAGGCCATCCCCGCCAATATCGGCAACACCGCCATCGGCACCGCTCCGCGCACCAGCCGCCAGCATAGGACGGGCACGATAAGGAAGCAGACAAGATCGATCAGGAACGCCACGGGACCGAAGCTATCCCGCCGGAAGGGTACGGGCAAGCGCTATTGTGAACGTTCCCTCATCCCGAAGCGGATGGGATATTGGGCGAGTTTGGGGCGGGGACCAGTCGTTGCCCTCTTTGGGCATCGCCCGCTGAATCCGGGATCGGGTCAGCGCAAGGGCCGCGCAATATTCCAAAGTTCAGTAAAGTTCAGCCCTATGAGCGCGCCGATTTGCAAGTCGCGGCGTGCTGGATGTGCGCGGCACGTCCGATCATGGTCGCACCCGCAAGCCAGGCAGCCACCGCCTTTTTGTTCACCGAGTGAAAGAGCCGGATGAAGGCTGGCATAGCCGGATAATGTAGGAAAGACCTATTTGAAGGCGATGTTTGTTTTGGGGTGGGGAGCGGACATCCCGTCCCCCACGTCCGTCATCCCGGGCTTGACCCGGGATCCCGCTTTTTGACGCACTCACTGGCTTCGACCTCAAGCGGGACCCCGGGTCAAGCCCGGGGTGACGAGGAGAGAATCTGTCTGCAATTGGTCGTCAGCGCCCCCAGCCTATTTCTTCGCCATCAGCTTCATCGTCATCGCCGTCAGCGCCTCGGTCGCCGTCGAAATCACCGCGGGCGCGTCGGGCGCCCAGAAGGGCGAATGGAGACTGGGCAGCGTTCGCCCGTCCTTTTTCGCCGCATCATATTCGGCCTGCGGCACCCCGCCGACCCAGACGATCAGGCTCTTGATGCTCTTGTCCTCGCGCCAGAAGCGGCTGAAGTCCTCGCCGCCCATGACCGGCGGCATCTGCACGACGCGGTCGTCGCCAAAGCTCGTTTTCAGATATGCCGCCATTTCCTCGGTGAATTCCGGGGTATTGAAGGTCGCGGGGGTATATTCGTCCTTTTGCACCGTCACGACGGGCATCTTGTCGTCAGGCATTCCTGCGGCGATCGCCTCGCCCTTCGCGATGCGCGCGATGCCGTCGAGCAGATGATCGCGCACTTCGTCGCTATAGCTGCGCACGGTAAGCTGCAGCTTCGCTTCATCCGAAATGATATTGTGCTTCGCCCCGGCATGGAAGCTGCCGACGGTCACCACCGCGCTGTCGAGCGGGCTGATCTCGCGCGAGACAAGCGTCTGGAGCGCCCCGACGATCCGGCTCGCGAGCACGATCGGATCCTTGGTCGTCTGCGGATAGGCGCCGTGGCCGCCGACACCCTTCACACTGATGTCGACGCTGTCGACATTGGCGAGCGCATAGCCCGGCGTATAGCCGATCTTCCCTGCCGGAAACTGCGCCGCATCATGAAAGGCGAGCGCATATTGCGGCTTGGGAAAGCGCGTGTAGAGGCCGTCGGCGAGCATCATCCGTGCGCCAGCCCCGCGTTCCTCGGCCGGCTGGCCGATCATCACCAACGTGCCCGACCACTTCGCCTTGTTGGCGGCCATCAGCCGTGCGACGCCGATCCATGCCGTCATATGCGTGTCATGGCCGCATGCATGCATCACGCCGGTTTCGACGCCTTCCTTGGTGGTCACGCGTATTTTCGATGCTCCGGGAAGCCCTGTCTGTTCGGTTACCGGCAGCCCGTCCATGTCGGCACGCACCATGACGACCGGTCCGGGCCCGTTCTCCATCACCGCAACGACGCCGGTGCCCCCGACCTTTTCGGTCACTTTGAACCCCAGCTTGCGCGCCTCCGCCGCAAGAATGCCGGCCGAGCGAACTTCCATGAAACTGAGTTCGGGATTGGCGTGCAGATCCTTGTAGATCGCCATCAGCGACGGCATCTGCTTTTCAACCTCGCCGCCCAGCGTTTGCGCTGCTGCGGGCGCAGCCAGAGCCAGCGCCGCAGCGCTCATCCACAAAATTCGCATGCTGTTATCCCCTGTTGTTCTCTTCAGCTCGCCGGGACCAGTTCGATCACGTCGAGCAAGGATTCATAAGCCGGTGCGGGCAGCACCAACCGCCAGCGATTGTCGCCGATGCGTTCGACCAGCCCCGCCATGTCACGCATCCGATCGCTGCCGTAATTGACCGCCATCTTTTCATCGCCGAGTTCTAGCGTGCCGAGGAAAATCTGGCGCTTCAGATTATCGGGAAAGATCAGGCCGACGGGGCGCTGCGACCCCGAAATCTTGGTCAGGCTCGACAGTCCCTGTTCAGGCGCGACGCGGCACCGGAACCAGCCATAAGCGACATAGGACAGGCTGCTGCGCCCCTGCGCGCCGATCTTGATCGTCCGGCACCGGTAATCGCCAGCGGGCAAATGCGGATTGGGAAGCGCCGCCGCCGGTTGCAGGAGCAAGCCCTCGCGATCGATATCGGCGCCAAAGCCCTTCGCCCGGGCGTCGGCCAGCGCCGCCTGCCAACTGCTGTACCAGCCGCGCACTCGCTCTTTGTCGGCGTCGGTCGCCGTCGCGCGCCAGGTGCCCGTCGCATCGGTCGGAACGTCGGCCGACGAAGGCGGCACCGGCGGCACGGTACGACAAGCACTCAAGGTGACGCCGAGCGCCACCGCCAAAACCCATATGGTGCGACCCATGATTCTCCGTCTCTTCCCCGGCCCTATTCTTGGTTAACCTTAGGAGGGCAAAGGGGATTGCTCAAGAGCGCAGCGGTATCAGGCGGCCGTCCAGCCACCATCGACACTGAGATTGGCACCGGTGATGTTCGCAGCTTCGTCGCGCGTCAGGAAAGATGCGATTGCCGCAACCTGCTCGACGGTAACGAACTGCTTGGTCGGCTGGCCCGCGAGCAGGACGTCATTGATCACCTGCTCGCGCGTCATGTTCCGCGCCTTCATCGTGTCGGGGATCTGATTTTCGACGAGCGGCGTCCAGACATAGCCGGGGCTGATGCAGTTCACCGTGATCCCGGCGTCCGCGACTTCGAGCGCGACGGTCTTGGTCAGGCCGGCAAGCCCGTGTTTGGCGGTAACATAGGCCGATTTGAACGGCGAGGCGACGAGCGAGTGCGCCGATGCGGTCGCGATGATGCGTCCCCATTTCTTCTTGCGCATCACCGGTACCGCGTGGCGGATCGTGTGGAAAGCGGCGGTCAGGTTGAGCGCGATGATCATGTCCCATTTCTCGACCGGGAAATCCTCGACCGGCGAAACGAACTGCATGCCGGCGTTGTTGACGAGAATATCGACCCCGCCGAAATCCGTTTCGGCGCGCTTGAACATGTCCTCGATCTGTTCGGGCTTCGTCAGGTCCGCGCCGTCATAGGCGGCCTTCCCGCCGCTGATCGCTTCCAGTCCCTTGCGTTCGGTTTCGATCGCGTCGGCGTCGCCGAACCCGTTGATGATGATCGACGCGCCTTCGGCGGCAAACGCCTTGGCGATGCCAAGTCCGATGCCCGAGGTCGATCCGGTGACGAGGGCGGTCTTTCCTTTGAGGCGCATGGGTAATCCTTTCCGTGGGGGAGAATGTAAAGATGAAGGGCGGGGCCGGCCGCTTCAACCATCCTTTGGTCTGAGGCCGCCCGATTGCACCGCAAAACTGTCCGAGCGTCCTTCAGCGATACTCTCGGCGAGCAGATGGCCGTCCTTCATCGCCGCTTCGACCGCATCGCGGCCGAGCGCCCAGTTGACTTCCATCGTCGAGCGCGAAAATTCGAAGTCGCGCGCGCCCGTCTGCCAGGCTGGCGGCTGGTGGATCAACTGCACGACGTTCAGCGCCCTGCAATCGACCATCCGGCGAACCGCTTTCACTTCGGCGAGGTCGGCAAAATCCTCGGGCAGCTTCGCCAGCATCCGGTCGATGAGCCGATGTTCCTTGCGCCGCCGAACCAGCCCGTCCGAGATCCGGCGCGTGCGGCTCGAATAGCGAATATCCTTCTCGCGCGACCAAGCTTCTTCCAGATCGTGCGGCCGTTCGCCCCGCGCGGGAAAAAGATCGACCTGAAACACCAGCATATCATCGTGCGCCGCCGCAACGACATGCTCGAGCGGCGTGTTGGAGACGAGCCCGCCGTCCCAATACCATGTGCCGTCGATCTCGACGGGCGGCAGGCCCGGCGGCAATGCTCCCGATGCGAGGATGTGGCGTGCGTCGATCGTGTCGCATTCAGTGTCGAAATAGCGGAAATTGCCGGTCTCGACGGCGACCGCGCCGACTGACAGCCGCACCTTGCCGTGGTTGACCCGGTCCCAATCGACAAGCCGGTCGAGTGTCGCAAGGAGCGGGCTCGTATCGTAAAAGCTGATCGCCTCGGGCGTTTGCCGCGCCGCGAACGCGGGCGGCGGAAAGCGCGGAATGAAAAAGCCCGGAACACCGAAAGCCATCACCTGCCCCGCCGCCGCCATATGCGTCCATTCGCGCGCCCAGTCATTGTCGACCACGGGCAGCGAAGGGAGCGCCGACGACACGCCTTCCCAGAATTCGCGCATCTTGCCGACCGCCTGATCGCGCTCGTTCCCGGCGATGATCGCCGCATTGACCGCACCGATCGAAATCCCGGCCACCCAGTCGAGCTCGATGCCGAGTTCGATCAGCGCCTCATAAACCCCCGCCTGAAACGCGCCCAGCGCGCCACCGCCCTGCAGGACGAGTACGACGAGATCGGGGAGCGGTAGGGCGGCGCGGACGGCTCTGCGGGGCATGGACTCAAAAATCCCTGATGGATTACGCGCGTTTTGTGCACCGCAACACAGCCTATTGCAATGGCTCGATTATATGCGAACCCCCTTCCAATTGCCCGAGGCTGCTGTAACTATCGGGCGAAAGAAACGCTTTACCGCTGGAGAACTCCCATGCGCCTCGACGACGATTCCGGCCTCGGAGACGATATTCGCGACCTCGGACGCGGCGGCGGCGGGTTTGGCGGCGGCGGTGGCGGCGGCCTCGGCGGTCTACTCTTTGCGTTCCTTCCGATGCTACTCGGCCGCAAGATGGGCTGCGGGACGATCCTAATTCTCGGCGCGGCCGCCTTTTTCCTTCTCGGCCCCGGCGCCAACATGCTGAGTAGCGGCGGCGGAACCGCCGATCCGGCGGTCGATAGCCGCGGCGGCCCTGCGGTCGCCTGCGACACGGATGCCGAACGCTTTGCGTGCAACGCTTTCCGTTCGACGCACAAAGTATGGGGCGAGTTAATCAGCGGCTATCAAAAACCGACACTCAATTTCTTCGAAGGCAGGAATGAATCAAAGTGCGGCCCTGCCCAGTCGGCGATGGGTCCCTTCTATTGCCCCGCTGACCAAGGCGTTTACCTCGACACCGATTTTTTCCGGGAGCTTGATCAGAAGTTCGGTGCCGCAGGCGATGCCGCGCAGGCCTATGTGATCGCTCACGAGGTCGGCCACCATATCCAGACGGTCAGCGGCATTTCGGATCAAGTCCGCCGTGCGCAGCAGCGCGCCTCGCAGGCCGAGGGCAATGCGCTGCAGGTCCGCATGGAGTTGCAGGCCGATTGCTATGCGGGCGTATGGGCCGCTCGCGCCAGGAACAGCGCGGGCCAGCCCGTGATGGAAACCGGCGACATGGAAGAGGCGATGCGCGCCGCCAACGCAATCGGCGACGACACGCTGATGCGCTCGGCCGGGCAGCGCCCCGTTCCCGAAAGCTTCACGCACGGGACGAGTGAACAACGCATGACATGGCTGCGCCGCGGCCTGCAAACGGGGGACCCGCGCCAGTGCGATACATTCGATACCGCCATCTGATCGCGACACTCGCGGCAAGTCTATTGGCGGCATCGCCGGCGTCTGCCGAAACGCTTTATATCAAGGCGGGACGGCTGATCGACGGCGTGTCGAACGAGGTCCGGACCGGCCAGTGCATTACGGTCGAGGCCGAACACATCAAGTCGGTCGGACCATGCGGCAAGGCGCCCGATGGTGCCACCCTGGTCGACTGGTCGGCGTTCAACGTGCTCCCGGGTCTGATCGACCTCCACACCCATCTCGCCGATCTCGGTCAAAGCGCCGACCTCGCCGCGCCGATAAAGGCTTCGCCCGCCGAAACGGCGCTCGTTGGCGCGCGCAACGCGCGCGTCACGCTCGACGCCGGTTTTACGAGCGTGCGCGATGTCGGCACCTATCGCGGGCTCACCGATGTGACGCTGCGCAACGCGATCGATCGCGGCGACGTGCCGGGCCCGCGCATGTGGGTCGCGGGCGCCTATCTCACGATTCCGAAAGGCGGCGGCGAACTCAACGGCGTCGTCCCGAACGAAGAGCTGCCGCCCGACATGCGCCTCGGCGTCGCCGCGACGCCCGAGGAGGCGGCCGCGAAGACGACGTACCTGCTCGATCATGGCGCTGATTTCATCAAGACGATCGCCACCGGCGCGGTCCTCGCAATGGGCACCGAACCCGGCGCTCCGGAACTGACGGTCGAACAGCTCCGTGCGATCGTGAAGGTCGCGCATGCCCGCGGCAAGAAGGTTACGGCGCACGCGCATGGCGCAATCGGCATCCAGAACGCGATCAACGCGGGTGTCGACAGCATCGAACATGCAAGCCTTGCCGACGAAGCCACGTTGCAGCTCGCAAAAAAGCACGGCACCTGGCTGGCGATGGATATCTATAACGGGACCTATATCGACGAGGTCGGCACGAAAGAGGGCTGGCCCGAGGAATATCTTCGCAAGAACCGCGAGACGACCGACGCACAGCGCGCCGCTTTCAAGCGCGCGGTCGAACTGGGGGTCAATATCGGCTATGCGACCGACGCTGGCGTCTATCCGCACGGGCTTAATGCGCGCCAGTTCCGCAACATGGTCAAATATGGAATGACGCCGATGCAGGCTATCCAGTCGGCGACCGGCCGCGCTTCGCAGGAAATGGGACGCGGTGACGTGGGTGCGATCGTTCCTGGACGCTACGCCGATTTTGTCGCGGTAAAGGCCGACCCGCTTGCCGACATCACCGTCCTCGAAAAAATCGACCATGTGATGAAGGGCGGTACGCTCATCCGCTGACCGCTTTAGCGTCAGCCCACACCCCCGCCCGTCATTGCGGGCGTAGCGAAGCAATCCAGTGCGGCTTGTCACGCTCTGGATTGCTTCGCTGCGCTCGCAATGACGAAGGTATTTTAGCGTCCGCCGCGCTCCGCCGCATGTACCTCGGCGCGTTCGAGCAACAGTGCCAGATCCTCTCGGCTGATGTCGAACGTCTCGCCAAGATCGTCGAGTGCCATGTCGATATCCCCCATCAGCAGCCCCGAAGCCGACGCAGGCGGCAGCGCCCTGCCTTCGACCGGCTTGGCCCGATGCGGATAGCTGTGCCCCGAAAAACGGTGGAACAGCCATCCGATGCCCACCATCAACGCCGAATTGACCAACACAACGACCAGGAAGTCGGCGACATGCGCCGAAAACAGTGCATATCCGCCGAGCACCGCGCTCAGCGCCGCCGCGCCGCCCGGCGGATGAAGGCAGCGGAGCAACGACATCGTCAGGATCGCGAGCGAAACCGCGAGCGCAGCAGCCATTGCCGGATCGGGAACTATCCAAGCGACGATCGCACCGACAATCGCCGAAACGACATTGCCACCGCCGATCGACCAGGGCTGTGCGAGCGGGCTCGCGGGCACGGCGAACAGCAGCACCGCCGACGCCCCCATCGGCGCGACGATCCACGGCATCGATGACGGGAACAGCACAGTGCAGGTCAGTCCGACGAAACCGATCCCGATCAGCGCGCCGATGCTGGCGATTACGCGGTCGCGCAGACTCGCGCCCGCCAGCAGCGGCACGAACAAACGGCCTGTATTCATTATGGCGCGGACCATCATCATCCTTCCGGCTTCGCGAGCGGCGCGATGCAATCTTTCGAACCGGGCGGCCAGAGAGGTTTATTTGCGCGTCCGCAAGCCAGAATATTGCCGGGCGTCCGTGCGGCGCGGTTCGTCCTTGAACGCCAGCGTCGTATCGCTAAACCGCGTCCATGCGTAACATGCTCCTCACCAGCGCGATCGCGCTCTCCGCCGCCCTTTCCTCTCCCGCCATGGCCCGTCCGATGACCGAGGTTGACCTTGCGACGCTGAAACGTGTCGCTGCACCAACCGCATCCCCCGACGGCCGCTGGGTCGTTTTCCAGATGACCGAGACCGAGAGCGAGACCTACAAGCGCTCGACAGGCCTCTGGCTGGTGGACCGCAATGCAAAGGGCGCAAAGCCGACGCCGATCGCCGATACGGCGGGCAAGAACGAAACCTCGCCGACTTTCGACAAGGACGGCATCCTCTATTTCCTCTCGAATGCGTCGGGCAAGGATCAGGTGTGGCGCATCGATCCAAAGGCTGGCGGCGCCGCGACGCAGGTCACCGATACGAAGGCCGATGTTTCGGGCTTCAAGATTTCGCCCGACGCGACGAAGCTGCTCGCCTGGGGCGACATCCCCAGGGAATGCACCGATTTCGGCTGCGATGCGAAGGACAAGGGCGCGCTGACCGGTCCCGGCAGCGGCCGGCTCTATAAGGACGGCGCGGGCTTCGTTCGCCATTGGGACCAGTGGGAGACGCCCGGCACCTATAGCCGCCCCTTCATCTTCAACCTTGCGGACGGCAAGGCGAGCGCCGCGCGCCCGGTCGACGCAGGCCTGACCGGCGACAGCCCGTCGAAACCCTTCGGCGGCGGCGAGGAACTGGCGTGGGGCGCCGACAGCCGCACCATTTTCTTCACGCTGCGCAAGGCCGACCGTAACGAGCCCACCTCGACCAACCTCGATATTTATAGCTGGCTCGTCGACAGCCGGATGATGCCGGCCAACCTGACTGAAGACAATCAGGCGACCGACACCCTTCCCACCCCCTCGCCCGACGGCAAATGGCTTGCCTATGCCGCGATGGCGCGCCCCGGCTATGAGGCCGACCGGCAGGTGCTGATGCTCCGCAACCTCGAAAGCGGCGAAACGAAGAAGCTCACCGACGCGTGGGACCGCTCGGTCGCCTCGATCGCCTGGGCTCCCGACGGCAAATCGCTTTATGTCACCGCGCAGGACACGCTCGAACATCCGGTGTTCCGCGTCGATGTGGCAACGGGCAAGGTGGAGAAGCTGAAGGCGACGACCGAAGCCTTTGAGGGCAACATCGGCGACGTCGCGCCGCTTCCCGGCGGCGCACTGCTCTATTCGCGCAACAGCGCGCTGCTACCGACCGACCTGTTCGTTCGCGATGCGAAAGGCAAGGTCAGCCAGCTCACCAATGTCAACGCGGCGACGCTCGCCCAATTCGATCCGGTCGAACTCGACCGTGTCCAATTTGCGGGCGCAAACGGCGACAAGGTGTGGGGCATGATCGTGAAGCCCGTCAGCCCCGTGCAAAAGCTGCCCGTCGCCTTCATCGTCCATGGCGGGCCGCAGGGCAGCTTTGGCAACAGCTGGTCGACGCGCTGGAACCCGCGCGTCTTCGCGCAGCAGGGTTACGGCGTCGTCACCGTCGATTTCCACGGATCGACGGGTTACGGACAGGCCTTCACGGACAGCATCAACAAGGATTGGGGCGGCAAGCCGCTCGCGGATCTGAAGCTCGGCCTCGCCGCGGCGGGCAAGCAGGATGCGCAGCTCGACCTCAGCAACGCCTGCGCGCTCGGTGCTTCCTATGGCGGCTACATGATGAACTGGATCGCGGGCCAGTGGACCGACGGCTTCAAATGCCTTGTCCAGCACGACGGCGTCTTCGACCTGCGCGCCATGGCGTTCGAGACCGAGGAATTGTGGTTCGACGAATGGGATCATGGCGGACCCTGGTGGGAGCGCACCGACCCCGAAAAGTGGAATCCGGTGAATCATGTCACCAAGTGGAAGACCCCGATGCTGGTGATCACCAGCGAAAAAGATTTCCGGATTCCCTACAGCCAGGGCCTCGCCGCCTTTACCGCGCTCCAGCGCCGCAACATCCCGTCGGAACTGCTCGTCTTTCCCGATGAGAACCATTGGGTGCTGAAGGGTGCGAACAGCGTCCAGTGGCACCAGACGGTGTTCAATTGGCTCGGTAGTCACCTCAAGAAATAACGGTGACTTCTCTCTTCTCGTCACCCCGGACTTGATCCGGGGTCCCACTTCTTTATTTCGATGTTGAACGCGGGGTGCCGGATCAAGTCCGGCATGACGAAGAGATAGCGTTGTTCGAACGATCAGCCCGTTGCCGCTTCGCCGCCCACCTTGCCATAGAATATGCGCCACAGCGCCAGATCGTCGCTGAAATCGGCGTAATGATGCTCGACCCCGGCCGCGACGAACAGCAGGTCGCCCGCAGCGAACGGCGTGCGCTCGCTGCCATGGATCAGCACGCCATCACCGCGAATTACCACGTAAAGCTCGTCCTGTTCATGCGGCGTCTGGCGGTTCGGCGGAACGGGAACCGACAGGCGGACGTCCAGCGTCCCGCGTTTGAGCGCAAGCACCGATCGTTCGCCCTCAGGCGTCGGTACTTTTGCCGCATAGTCGGCCAAGCGGATGACACCGCTGCGCATCGCATAGTCCATGGCCCTGCTCCTGCAAGTCGGCGCCATCCTAAACTCTGCCGATCCGGCTTGCCAGCCCGCACCCCGGCTGGCAAAGGCGCCCGGCTATGCCGATGGAAAAAACGTTCGATCCCGCCGCTATCGAAGCGAAATGGGCCCATGAATGGGAAAGCCGCGGGCTGTTTCGCCCCGCGCGTCCCGACGCGACACCCTTCACGATCGTCAATCCGCCGCCGAATGTCACCGGCGCGCTGCACATCGGCCATGCGCTCGACAATACGTTGCAGGACGTCCTCGTCCGCTACGAACGTCTGCGCGGCAAGGATGCCTTGTGGGTCGTCGGCATGGACCATGCCGGCATCGCGACGCAGATGGTCGTCGAGCGCCAGCTCAACGAACGTCAGCAGAAACGCACCGATTTCACGCGCGAGGAATTCGTCGACAAGGTTTGGGAATGGAAGGGCGAAAGCGGCGGTCAGATCACGCGCCAGCTCCGCCGTCTCGGCTGTTCGATGGACTGGAGCCGCGAGCAGTTCACCATGGACCCGCATTTCACCAAGGCAGTGGTCAAGGTGTTCGTCGACCTGCACAAAAAGGGCCTGATCTACCGCGACAAAAGGCTCGTGAACTGGGATCCCGCGCTCAAGACCGCGATCTCTGACCTCGAAGTCGAATCGCACGAAGTACCGGGCCATATGTGGCACTTCAAATATCCGCTCGCGGGCGGCGAGACCTACACCTATGTCGAGCGCGACGCCGACGGCAATGTCGTGCTTCAGGAAGAGCGCGACTATATTTCGATCGCGACGACGCGCCCCGAAACGATGCTGGGCGACGGAGCGGTCGCGGTGCATCCCGATGACGAGCGCTATCGGCCCATCGTCGGCAAATATTGCGAGATCCCCGTCGGCCCGAAGGAACATCGGCGCCTGATCCCGATCATCACCGACGAATATCCCGATCCCCATTTCGGATCGGGCGCGGTCAAGATCACCGGCGCGCATGACGAAAACGACTATGGCGTCGCGCAGCGCAATGGCATTCCGATGTACCGGCTGATGGACGAGGTCGCGGCGATGCGCGTCGATGGTGTGCCCTATGCCGAAGCTGCCGCGCGCGCGGTCGAGATCGCCAAGGGCGCGAGCGCGACCCCGGCCGAAATCGATGCACTCAACCTTGTGCCCGAGGAATATCGCGGTCTCGATCGCTATGAAGCGCGTAAGCGCGTCGTGGCGGACATCGATGCCGAGGGCTTGATGGTCAAGGTCGAGGACAAGCTGATCATGCAGCCGTTCGGCGACCGCGGCGGCGTGGTCATCGAACCGATGCTCACCGACCAATGGTATGTCGACGCCGCCACGCTGGCGCAGCCGCCGATGGCCGCGGTGCGCGACGGGCGCATCAACATCGTGCCCAAGACGTGGGAAAAGACCTTCTTCAACTGGATGGAGAATATCCAGCCCTGGTGCGTCTCGCGCCAGCTCTGGTGGGGCCACCGGATTCCGGCCTGGTATGCCGAAGATGGCCGCATCTTCGTCGCCGAAACCGAAGAGGAAGCACAAGCCGAAGCGGGTGCAGGCGTTGCGCTTACGCGCGACGAGGACGTGCTCGACACCTGGTTCTCTTCCGCGCTATGGCCTTTCGCTACGCTCGGCTGGCCCGAAAACACCGACCTTTTGAAGCGCCACTACCCCAATGACGTGCTCATCTCCGGCTTCGACATCCTCTTCTTCTGGGATGCGCGCATGGCGATGCAGGGCATGGAATTCATGGGCGACGTGCCGTGGAAGACGCTTTACCTGCACGGCCTCGTCCGCGCGCCAGATGGCGCGAAAATGTCGAAGTCGAAGGGCAATGTCGTAGATCCGCTCGGGTTGATCGACCAATATGGCGCGGACGCGCTGCGCTTCTTCATGTCGGCGATGGAAAGCCAGGGGCGCGACATCAAGATGGATGACGCACGCCTCGCGGGCTATCGCAATTTCGCGACCAAGCTCTGGAATGCGGCGCGCTTCTGCGAAGCCAATGGCATTTCGGCGTCGACCAGCTTCGACGCGCCCTCCGCGACCTCGCCGGTCAACCGCTGGATCATCGGCGAAGTCGCCGCGACCGTCGCCGCGATGGAAACGGCGTTCGCTGCCTATCGCTTCGACGAGGCCGCAAATGCGATCTACAGCTTTGCGTGGGATCGCTTCTGCGACTGGTATCTCGAACTGATCAAGGGCGCGATCGACGACGAGACAAAGGCCGTTGCCGGTTGGGTGCTCGACCAGATCCTTGTCATGCTCCACCCCTTCATGCCCTTCATCACCGAAGAGCTGTGGACGGGGCTCGGCGACCGCGCAGATTATCCGCTGATCACGGCAAAATGGCCTGCGCCTGCCGCAGCGCGCGACGCCGATGCCAGCGCCGATATCGACTGGCTGATCAAGCTCGTCAGCGAACTTCGCACCGCCAAAGCCGAACTCGGCCTGCCCCCAGGTGCCCGCCTGACCGCGCATTTCCCGGCGTCGCTCAAGAGCCGCTCAGAAAAGCTGGCCGCACAACTCGACCGCCTTGCGCGTCTTGAGAGCGTAAGTTTCGACCCCGCACCCGGCGGCGCGTCAGCCCAGCTCGTCGTCGAGGGCGAGACGATTACCGTTCCCCTTGAAGGCGTGATCGACATCGCCGCCGAACGCGACCGCCTGACCAAGGCGCTCGCCGCCGCCGCCAAAGAACGCGACGGCCTTGCCGGACGCCTGAACAACCCGTCGTTCGTCGAACGCGCCAAACCGGAAGCGGTCGAGAAGGCCCGCGCCGATCACGCCGCCAAGGAGGCCGAGGCCGATCGCCTGACCGCCGCACTGGCGCGACTGGGGTGATGCGCGGGTTGCAGCTTCTGGCAGTGACAGTGGGGTTGTTTCTGACCGCCCCGCTTGCTGCCGGACAGGTGACCCCGCACACACCGTCGGTCGGTAGCGCCGAACGCACCGCGATCCTGACGGCGCTGCGCACGCATCCCGACATGCGCTTCACCTTTCGCCATCTGCGCGTCTGGAACGATGGCAGCCGCGCGATCGCTTACGCCGAAGGCGACAATGGCATCATCGGCGGCTTCAAGATCATCCTGACCCGCGACGGCGCCGCAGCATGGACCGTCATCTGGGGCGAAGGCGACGGCGGCAGCAACAGCTGCATCGCCGGCGCGCGCCACTATCGCTGGGCACTCGATCTGATCGCATCCCATCACGCGCAGCCCGATGCGCTTTTCCCCGGCATCAGCGCACAGACGCGCGAACTCGAACAGATGGCAAAGGACGATCCCGACTCCGATTGTGTCGGCGATCTCGAAGGCGGCCCTGCGTGACCGAAGAAATCCCCATCACTCCCACCCCTGTCGCAGCCGCCGCGGACCCCGCTGCCAGCCCGGTCCCGCCGCGCCAGACCGCGCGCGGCGGCGGACGGATGGACCTGACCAGCGGGCCGATCACCAAGACGCTGATCCTCTTCGCACTGCCCACGCTCGCCTCCAACATTCTCCAGACGCTGTCGGGATCGGTGAACTCGATCTGGGTCGGACAATTTCTAGGCAATAGCGCGCTCGCGGCGACCGCGAACGCGAACATCATCATGTTCCTGATGTTCGGCGCCTTTTTCGGTTTCGGCATGGCGGCGACGGTGCTGATCGGCCAATCGATGGGCCGCGGCGATATCGATGCCGCGCGCCGTGCAACCGGCGGCGTGATCGGTCTTGCCCTGATCTTTTCGGTCGTCATCGCGATCCTTGGCTGGTTCGCATCCGACCGCATCCTGCGCTGGCTCGAAACCCCGCCCGAGGCCTTTGCGATGGCGCACGACTATCTGCGCGTCACCTTCCTCGCAGTACCCGCGTCGATGCTCTCGGTCACGCTGATGATGGCATCGCGCGGCGCGGGCGATGCCGTGACGCCGCTGCGGTTCATGATCCTCGCGGTGGTGCTCGACATTCTGTTCAACCCCGTGTTGATCCTCGGCCTCGGCCCCTTCCCGCGGCTCGGGATTGCGGGCAGCGCGCTCGCGACCGCCGTCGCGGGGACGATCAGCCTAGCGGGTATGATCGGCTGGTTCTACGCGAAGAACCATGTCCTCCGCCTGCGCGGGCACGAACTCTCCTATCTCATTCCCAAATGGTCGGAGCTTCGCTTCATCATCGGTCGCGGCCTGCCGATGGGCGCGCAGATGCTCGTCATTTCGGGCGCCGGGCTCGTCATGGTCGGTCTCGTCAATCGCGAGGGACTCGTTACCGCCGCCGCCTATGGCGCGACATTGCAACTCTGGAACTATATCCAGATGCCGGCGCTCGCGGTCGGCGCGGCGGTCAGTTCGATGGCGGCGCAAAATATCGGCGCCGGGCGCTGGGACCGCGTATCGTCGGTGACGAACAGCGGCATCGCGATCAACCTGGCGATGACCGGGGTATTGATCATCCTCCTCCTGATCTTCGACCGCACCGCGCTCGCGCTCTTCCTCGGCAGCGAAAGCCCGGCGATCGACGTCGCACGCAATATTCAGCTTATCGCGACCTGGACTTTCCTGCCCTTTGGCACGACCATCGTCCTTATCAGCACGCTGCGCGCCAACGGCTCGGTCGTGCCGCCGCTCGTCATCCTGTTTCTGTCGATGTTCCCGATCCGCCTCGGCATATATTATTTCGGCTACGCGCCCGTCGGCAGCGACATTCTCTGGTGGAGCTTCCCGCTCTCGTCGCTCGCGTCGCTGGCGATGGCATGGGCGATCTATCGGCGCGGAAACTGGCGCCGGACGTTGCCCCAACCAAGCTCCTGAGGCGCGTTCCGCTTTCGACCAAGACGCGCGCAGCTTCGACTGGCGTCCCGGCGCCCGCTAGCCATCGACCGGTATTTGCCGCTAAAGCATCGTCAATGAACATGACAAACCGCAAGGACGCGCTGCGTGACCAGCGCGCGAAAATGCTGGCGACGGACCCCGACTGGCGCGCCTCGGACGCTCGCGTCAACCCGCGCGTCGCGATCGGTTCGATCATTGCGATGTGGGTGATCTATTTCCTGATCACCACTGTCCTCGCGATGCTGACAGGCGCGCCCGAGCAGTGGACGTCGGCAGGGCGGCGCGCCGTCGTGGTGATCGCGGGCATTCTGTGTACCTTCGTCCTTTACCAGCTACTCCAGCGGGCCCAGCCGCAAAGCTTCGGTGCCCGCCTTGCCGCGGCCATGGGGGCGGCCGTTCCGCTCGTCATCATCTATGCGACGATCAATCTGCTCGTCTTCTATTACTGGTTTCCCGTGGCTGACAGCGCCAAGCTGATCGAGGAGATGCAGGGCAAGTACCCGGGCGCATGGGAAATGATGCTGATCCTCGACAGCTCGATCCGCTGGTATTTCTTCTTTGCCGTTTGGGCGGCGCTCTATGTCGCGTTCGGCTATGCCAACGAAATGCGCGCGGTCGAACGGCGCGCAAACCATTTCCGGATCGAGGCGCAAACTGCGCAGCTGCGCGCGCTCCATTATCAGGTCAATCCGCATTTCCTGTTCAACACGCTCAATTCGCTGTCGACGCTCGTTCTCAAAGGATCGAAAAGCGAGGCGGAGACGATGATCATGAATCTGGCTTCCTTCCTGCGATCAAGCCTTGCCGTGGATCCCGAACAACTGGTCAGCCTCGACGAGGAAATCGCGCTCCAGCGGCTCTATCTCGATATCGAGCAGACGCGCTTCCCTGACCGCCTGCAGGTCGAGGTCGCAATGCCGAAGGAACTGGAAAACGCCTGCGTTCCCGTCCTGATCCTGCAACCGATCATCGAAAATGCGATCAAATATGGCGTGGCACCCAGCAAGGGGAAGATCGCGATCCGCCTGCAAGCCAGCGCCGAATATGGCCTGCTGATTGTGCGCGTCGAAAATGACATCGACCCAAAGGCGCCAACCCCCGCTTCAGGTACCGGCCTTGGCCTCGGCAATGTTCGCGAACGCCTGCTTACGCGCTATGGTCCCACCGCCGGATGCGAATGGGGGCCTTCGGATAACGGCGGATTTGTCGTATCGCTCTGGCTGCCATTGGCACGGGAGGCCTGCTGACTCATGATCCAAACGCTCCGGACCCTGATCGTCGATGACGAGCCGCTTGCTATCGAACGGCTGCAAATCCTTACCGGCCAACAGGACGGCATTTCGCTCGTCGGGACCGCCAGTGACGGTGCCTCGGCGCTTCGCATGGTCGACGCACTCGCGCCCGATCTGGTGCTCTGCGATATCGCGATGCCCGATCTCAACGGGCTGGAGGTTGCCGCCGCAATCGAAGGATTGAACAATCCGCCCGCTGTCGTCTTCGTCACCGCCTTTGATCGTTATGCCGTTGCCGCCTTCGATGTCGCGGCGGTCGACTATCTGCTCAAGCCGGTGTCCCCCGATCGCCTGGCGCGCGCGCTGTCGCGCGTGCGCGAATGGCGCGCGACCGAACGGTCACCAGCGCAAAAAAGCAAATGGATCAACGAGTTCTGGGTTCAGAACCGGGGCGAGATGCTGCGCATCGACGCGGGCCAGGTCGACCTGATCGAGGCGGAGCGCGATTATATGCGCCTCCACGTCGGCGGGCGAAGCTGGCTGATCCACCAGACGATCAAATCATTGGAAGCCCGCATGAACCCCGACCAATTCATGCGCATTCATCGATCAAAAATGATCCGCCGAGAAGGAATCATCGGATTGAAGCATCATGGCGATGGCGCATGGAGCGTCGATCTCGGCGAAGGCGGCGTGCATCGCATCGGCCGCACCTATCTCCACGATGTAAAGGCGATCATGCACGCCTGAAAAAAGGGCGGCCATGCCACCGGGGCATGACCGCCTTTCAGGGTCGCAAACTGGCGGGCCCTTCAGGGCGCGGCGACGACAAGAGCGCCGCGATCAGCCAAAAGTGCTTTTTGCCCGCTGAACAGCTCAGCAAGCTGGGTGTCGGCTCCGCGGCTGGCGGCGACTTCGCAACTGCGTACATCGGCGCGCTCGGCCAGCGTTCTGCGGCTGTTCGAACTGCAGACCTGACGGATCGCCATTTTGACGCGACCCGTCAGCCGGTCGCGGCCCTTTTCGCTGGACAGGTTGAGATCATCGTAACGAACGGTGACACTCTGCTGATCCTTGTCCGAAGGCGATGCCGCGGAAGGTGCGATGAGCCCGGCCGCGACCAACGGCGTCGCGAGCAGGATGAAAGAAAATTTCGCCATGGGGGAGTCCTCTCGTCAAAAGGATGCGGAATACCGGTTGGCGGACCGGGGAGACCGTTGCCCGATATCCCGCAAAGGGGTGATACTCCCTAGACGTCACGAGAATCGCGTTTGGATCGATCGGGGCGAACCACCGCTCGATTTGCAGACGAAGGACGTTAATCCGTCGACGAACGGCCGACCGGGGGACAACATCATAACGATGGGTTTGCGCCGGATGTACGATCAGGGTGATATTTCCGGATAACAACGAAACTATATTGCGCTATAAGCAGCCTTATGCAGGTTCGATTGTTCCGCTGGTCGATACTGGTGCTTGCCGGCCTCGCCGGCGGCATGGCGCTGGGCGAGATGGCAGCGGGATCGCGGGCGGGCATCGACAGCCACGAGCCAGCATCTTATTCGCACCTCAGCGCCAATCCGGATGCATTGATGCCTCAGGCTGATGGCGCTGCGCCGTGCCTTGACTGCGCGGACAGCTATGGTGTCGCAGTAAAGCTGCGCGCAAATCGCGATCGCAGGATGAGCGACGAGTTTCGTGAACTAGGAGCTGTGGACGTCGATCCGCCGGCAAGTGCGTATCCGGACGACGGCTATCGCTTTGGCGGACGCTTTCCCGACGCACCGCATGAGGTGGTCGTGGACCAGCATCCCGCTCCGGGCACCCTGGCTCCTCCCCCCTCGCCCGCCGACAGCTTGGTCCAGACGGCGGCGAAGGATTGAGGCGTCAGCGCGGCGGCGTTGCCGGCGCGGCGCAACGGGTGGTGTCGCCGGCCTTGCACGCCGCGACGTCGGCTTCCCACTTCATCCGTTCTTCGGCCGACATGGCGGCGACACGCGCCTTCTCGGCCTCATAGACCGCCGTTTCCTCGCTGAAGACCTGCTGGTCGTGCGCGACCTGCTGCTGCGCCGCCGACACTTCCTGTTGATAGGTCGTATTGTCCGACTTGGCACGCGACGCCTGTTCGGCATTGAGCCGGGCAGTGTTCGCGCGTTCTTCCGGGGTGGTGCCATCCTTGGCGGGTTTTTCCGGTGCCGCCGCGTCGGGCGTCGCCTGGAAAGCTGCGGCCTGACCGGAGGCGAGCAACGCGAACGCGGCGGTGGCCGCCCAAATCTTCATGGTCATTGACGCATCTCCTTCAATCGATAGGTCTGCCGCTCAAACGCTTTGGCCTGTGGCGCGTTCCCGCTGGCGAATTGACCTCGTCACGGGCAATCGCCATGCTGGACATTCCCTTCATGTCCGATCGGCCGATCATTTGCCAGCGTCACCGAAGCATCCCCTCAATCGCCCGGTATTTTTCACGCCGCTCGCGGTGCTTCTCGCCGCCGTCATCCTCAGCCTGTGGCAAGGTGCAGCCGTGGTTTCGGCCGAAACGGCGATCAACGATTGGATATTGCTGAATTTTTCGCCGCTTTTCGCCTGGGCGGGGATCTGCTTTCTGGCGCTCCTCGCCGGCATCGCGCTGTCCCCGCTGGGCGGACGGGTCATCGGCGGGCCGGGCGCGAAACCCATATTGACGCGCTGGCGCTGGTTCGCCGTCACGCTTTGCACGACGATCGCTACCGGCATCCTCTTCTGGGGCGCGGCCGAGCCGCTGTTCCATCTCAACGATCCGCCTGCGATGCTCGGGCTACAGCCCGGCAGCGACGCCGCCGCGACCTTCGCCATGTCGACGATGTTCCTCCATTGGACGCTGACGCCCTACGCAATCTACACGGTCGCTGGGCTTGCCTTCGCGCTCGTCTATTACAACCGCCGCGAGCCGTTCAGCCTGTCATCGCTTTTCGTTCCCCTGCTCGGCCAACGCGCCCACGGCCCGGTCGGAACGGGGATCGACATCATCTGCCTCTATGCGCTGGTCGCCGGGATGGCGGCATCACTGGGCGCCGGACTGCTCGCGATTGCGGGCGGGATCGAGGGGATCGGCGGCTTTGACGGCGGAACGGCCCTCCGCTGGGGTATCGCAGCGGCGATCGTCGGCAGCTTCCTGCTCTCCGCCGCGACCGGACTGCAAAAGGGCATCGCCGGCCTTTCGGTGCTAAATACTTGGATTTTCTTCCTAATTATTGCCTTCGTCCTGCTCGCAGGTCCCACGGCCGATATGTTCGACCTCTCGCTACGCGGCACTTTCGACTACTTCCAGACCTTCGTCCCGCGTAACCTCGGCCTCGATGTCGATACCGGCTGGCACCGGCAATGGACGATCTTCAACTGGGCGAACTGGTTTGCTTGGGCGCCAGTGACCGCACTGTTCCTCGGCCGCCTTGCGGTCGGATACAGCGTGCGCGCCTTCATCCTCTATAATCTGATCCTGCCGTCGCTGTTCGGCGCAGTGTGGATGACCGCCATCGCCGGAGCGACGATCGCGTTCGACCAACAAAGCGGCGCCAGCCTATACGCCATCCTGACCGCGCAAGGCCCCGACCCGGTGCTGTTCCGGCTGTTCAGCGCGCTCGGCGGCGGTCCGGTGGTTGCCGGGATCGTGCTGTTCGCGATCTTTCTGTCCTATGTCGCCGGCGCCGACGCCAATGTGTCGGCGATGAGCGCGCTGTCGACACGCGGCATTACGCCCGACGCGCCCGAAGCGCCGCTTTGGGTTCAGGCAGTGTGGGGCATCACGGTCGGGCTCGTCGCAATCGTGCTGGTTGCCGGCGGAGGCATCGACGGCATCCGCATGATGTCGGTTCTCGGCGGCTTTCCCGCGCTGTTCGTCATTATCGGTGCCGCGATGTCGCTGGCGGTGATGGCGGTACGGGGACGGCGCGAAGCCGCCCCCGCCCAGTCCTGAGAAAGGGGTCTCAGGACTACCAGATCCGTGTGCGTTCCTCGGGCTTCAGATAATATTTGGCGCCCGCGGCGACGCTGAATGCCTTGTACCACGCATCGACGTTGCGCAACGGCCCGATAATGCGCCAGCGTGCGGGGCTGTGCGGATCGCTCGCGACCTGTTGCTTGATCGCATCCTCCCGCTGCTTCGTCCGCCATGCCTGCGCAAAGGCTAGGAAAAAGCGCTGGTCGCCGGTCAGGCCGTCAATCACGGGCGCGGGCTTGCCCCCGAGCGAACGACGATAGGCGTCATAGGAGACCTCCAGCCCCGCCAGGTCGGCGATATTCTCGCCCATCGTCAGGTCCGGATTGATGAACGAGCCCGGGGCGGCTTCATAGGTCGCATATTGCGCGCCGAACGCCTTGGCCTGCGCATCAAATCGCGCTGCGTCCTCCGGCGTCCACCAATCGCGCACCGCGCCCTCGGCGTCGATCTTGCGCCCCTGATCGTCAAAGCCGTGGGTGATCTCATGACCGATCACTGCGCCGATCGCGCCATAATTGACCGCATCGTCGACGCTTTCGCTGAAATAGGGCGCCTGCAGGATGCCGGCCGGGAACACGATCTTATTCTCGAGGCCGCCGTTATAGGCGTTCACTTCCTGGGGGTTCATCGACCATTTCTTGCGGTCCACGGGTTTGTTCAGGTCCGACAGTGCATAGGCATATTCGAATGCCGCGCTGCGCTTCACATTGCCGTAAAGATCGGCGGGATCGATCTTCAGCTCTGAATAGTCGCGCCATTTGTCGGGATAACCGACCATCACGTCCATCTTCGCGAGCTTCGCCAGCGCCGCTTCCTTCGTCGCAGGTGCCATCCAGCTATTGTTCCGGATGCGGTCGCCCATCGCGAGCTTCAGGTTGGTGACCAGCACCTCCATCTTCGCCTTGGCGCTCGCGGGGAAATATTGCTTGGAATAGGTTTCGCCGACCAGTTCTCCAAGGCTGCCGTCGACAAGCGTCAGGCCGCGCTTCCAGCGCGGACGCAGTTCGCCGACCCCGCTCAGTGCCTTGGTATATTCAAACCGGCTGTCGACGAAGGCCTTCGACAGATAAGGCGCGGCATTGTCGGCGACGTGGAATTGCTGCCACAGCTTGATCGTGTCGAGCGGCGTCTTGGCATAGAGCGCGGCAATGTCCCGGATCGCGGTGTTTTCGTTGACGATGATGCGCTTTTGCGGCGCGATGCCGGATCCTTCGAACCAGGCCTTCCAGTCGAGCCCTGGCGCATATGCGGCAAGCTCGTCCGACGACATGGGGTTGTTGATCTTGCCGATGTCGCGGCGATCGGCGATTGCCCAGCTCACCTTGGCAATCTCGGTCTCGAACGCCATGATGTTGTCGGCGGCCTTTTCGGCGTCAGCATTGCCCGCCATCTTCATCGTCCGCGCGATATAGGCGCGGTACGCATCACGCTGCGCCTTGAAGCTATCGTTCAGATAATAGTCCCGCTCGGGAAGTCCCAGGCCACCCTGCCCCAGCCAGAGCACGTTGACGGTAGGATCAGCGGTGTCGGCATAGGGACCGCCGCCGACGATCGTCGCGCCGAATGTCCCCTGAGTGCCGCCCATGAAGCGCGCCATTTCGCTCTTGTCCTTGATCGCGGCAACTGCAGCGATATCGGCCAACAATGGCTTGGCGCCGAGCGCATCAACTCGCGCCTCGTCGAGGAAGCTCTGGTACAGCCCGCCGACCTGGCTTGTCGCGGGCGCGCCCGACACGACGGCGCGCAGTTGGCGCTGGGTCAGGTTGTACACGTCATAATCGACACCGGCGGAAGCCTGGTCGGACGGGATTTCGGTACGCGCGAACCAGCCGCCGTTGGCGTAGCGATCAAAATCGTCGCCGGGCTTCACCGACGGATCGCGCGCGTCCAGGTCGACGCCCCATTTGCCAAAGGTCAGCGCCTTGAGCGAGCCTTCGCCGGCGCCTGCCCCTTCGTCGGCCATAGCGACCAGCGATACGGGACGCTTCGCATCATGCGCGACCGTTGGGGTTGCCAGGCCGGCCGCAATCGCCAGCGTGGCGCCCCCCAATAACATCTTCTTCATTCTACGTCTCCTTGCTCCCCATCTCTGAACGTCAGAGACGCCCGCAGAGCAAATGGGTCAAGCGAGTGCATGACGTTTGGTCGAACTCTTTGGCATGTTGGTGGAAAGAGTACTGGCCGCGTCCCGCATTGCAGCGCGGCGCGGCGCACCCTATTTATGGATCAACCGTGCAAAACCGCACTTGCGCCCCTAGAACAAATCTGGAACATACCTCTCCCATGAGTCTCACCCACATTAAAGTGCGCGGCGCGCGCGAGCATAATCTCAAGGGCGTCGACGTCGACCTGCCGCGCGATGCGCTGGTCGTCATCACCGGCCTGTCGGGCAGCGGAAAATCGTCGCTCGCGTTCGACACCATCTATGCCGAGGGTCAACGGCGCTACGTCGAGAGCCTGTCGGCTTACGCCCGCCAGTTTCTTGAAATGATGCAAAAGCCCGACGTCGAACATATCGACGGCTTGTCGCCGGCCATCAGCATCGAGCAGAAGACGACGAGCCGGAACCCGCGTTCGACCGTCGCGACGGTCACCGAGATATACGACTATATGCGCCTCTTGTGGGCGCGCGTCGGCATTCCCTATTCGCCCGCGACGGGCGAGCCGATTTCGGCACAAACGGTCAGCCAGATGGTCGATCGCGTGATGGAATTGCCCGAGGGGACGCGCGCCTATTTGCTCGCGCCCGTCGTGCGCGGCCGCAAGGGCGAGTATAAGAAGGAACTCGCGCAGTGGCAGAAGGACGGCTTCACGCGCGTTCGGATCGATGGCGAGTTTTACGAGATCGGCGAGGCGCCGGCGCTCGACAAGAAGTACAAGCATGACATTGAAGTCGTCGTCGACCGGGTCGCCGTGCGCGAGGGTCTTGGCACGCGGCTCGCCGACAGCTTCGAGACTGCACTGAAGCTCGCGGAAGGGCTCGCCTATGTCGACCTTGCCGACGGCCCGGTCCCGGGGCGCGAGGAAGAGGATACCGGCGGCGCTATGAAGGGCGCAGGCATCCCGGCGAACCGGCTGATCTTCTCCGAGAAATTTGCCTGCCCAGTCTCGGGCTTTACGATCGCAGAGATCGAGCCACGGCTGTTCAGCTTCAACGCGCCGCAAGGCGCCTGCCCCGCATGCGACGGCCTTGGCGAGCGTCAGGAATTCGATCCCGACCTCGTCGTCCCGAACCATGCGCTGTCGCTGAAAAAGGGCGCAATCGTACCGTGGGCGAAATCGAACCCGCCCTCGCCCTATTATATGCAGGTGCTCGAAAGCCTGGGCAAAGCTTATGGTTTCGACCTCACGACGCCGTGGCAGGATCTGCCGGGCGAAGTGCAGCTCATCATCCTCTATGGCAGCGGGGGCAAACCCGTCGAGCTGACCTTTAAGGACGGCAAGCGCACTTATACGACGCACAAGGCGTTCGAGGGCGTTATCGGAAACCTGAACCGCCGCCTGCTCCAGACCGAAAGCGCGTGGATGCGCGAGGAGCTGAGCAAATATCAGGCGCCGCATCCGTGCGAGACATGCAATGGCGCGCGCCTCCGCCCCGAACCGCTCGCCGTGAAGATCGCGGGCGAGAATATCAGTATGTCGGCGCAACGCTCGGTCGCCGACGCGCTCGGCTGGTTCAGCACGCTCGACGAAAAGCTGAACGACACGCAGCGGCAGATCGCCAAGGCGATCCTTAAAGAGATCAACGAGCGGCTTGGTTTCCTCAACAATGTCGGGCTCGACTATCTCAATCTCAACCGCACATCGGGCACGCTGTCAGGCGGCGAAAGTCAGCGCATCCGCCTCGCCTCACAAATCGGCAGCGGACTGTCGGGCGTGCTCTACGTGCTCGACGAACCAAGCATCGGCCTCCATCAGCGCGACAACGACCGGCTGCTCGCGACGCTGAAGCGCCTCCGCGACCTCGGCAACACCGTCATCGTGGTCGAGCATGATGAGGACGCGATCCGCCATGCCGATTATGTCGTCGACATGGGCCCAGGCGCGGGACTTCACGGCGGCGAAATTGTCGCCGAGGGGACGCTCGAAGAGGTGCTCGCGAACACGAAGAGCCTGACCGCGGCTTACCTCACGGGCGCGAAGAAAATCGAAGTGCCGAAGCATCGCCGCAAGGGCAACGGCTTCGACCTCGTGCTCAAGGGGGCGCGCGCGAACAATCTTCAGAATGTCACCGCCAAGATCCCGCTCGGCACCTTCACCTGCGTCACCGGCCTGTCGGGCAGCGGCAAGTCGAGCCTGATCATCGACACGCTTTACGCCAGCGCGGCGCGCGTCCTCAACGGTGCGCGCATGGTCGCGGGGCCGCATGACAGCCTGAAGGGGCTGGAACATTGCGACAAGGTGATCGACATCGACCAGTCGCCGATCGGCCGCACTCCCCGCTCGAACCCCGCGACATACACGGGCGCCTTCACGATCATCCGCGACTGGTTCGCGGGACTGCCCGAAAGCCAGGCGCGCGGTTACAAGCCCGGGCGCTTCAGCTTCAACGTCAAGGGCGGGCGCTGCGAGACCTGCACCGGCGACGGGCTGATCAAGATCGAGATGCACTTCCTGCCCGATGTTTATGTGACGTGCGAGACGTGCCACGGCAAACGCTACAACCGCGAAACGCTGGAAGTGAAGTTCAAGGGTCACAGCATCGCCGACGTGCTAGACATGACGGTCGAAGATGCCGCCGAATTCTTCAAGGCGGTGCCCTCGATCCGCGAAAAGATGGCGATGCTCGTCCGCGTGGGCCTCGGCTATATCAAGGTCGGGCAACAGGCGACGACGCTGTCGGGCGGCGAAGCGCAGCGGGTGAAGCTGGCGAAGGAATTGTCGCGCCGCTCAACCGGACAGACGCTCTACATCCTCGACGAACCGACCACGGGCCTGCATTTCGAGGATGTCCGCAAGCTGCTCGAGGTGCTGCAGGCGCTCGTCGATCAGGGCAATAGCGTCGTGGTGATCGAGCATAATCTCGATGTCATCAAGACTGCCGACTATATCCTCGACCTCGGCCCCGAAGGCGGGGTCAAGGGTGGCGAAATCGTCGCTGCTGGAACGCCCGAGCAGGTGGTGAAGGAAAAGCGCAGCTTTACCGGGCAGTATCTGGCGCCGCTGCTGGAGAAATAGGTGGGGAAGAGCTAAAAGCGCGCATGGTTTGCAGCGGGAGTTTCATGCGATGCCCCTCGATCTTGTACGCTATGCCCTTCCCTGCATCGCCGCGCTGTTGGCGACTCCCGCAACCGCTGCAGTTCCGCCCTCGCCCGAAAGGGCGCTCGAAGCTTATGTAGATGGATTGCGAACCGGTCGGGTCGAGCGATTGCAGGAGCTGTTCCTGCCCGACGGGCAATTCTGCACGCTGGCCGAAGGCAACGCATCGCCGGTCGATTGCAAGCGCTTCGCCGAGGTACTCGCGAGCTGGGCGGCGCGGCCCGATCCGTCCGCAACCGGGCGCGTTCTCGGTCGCTACGATGCGACGCCCTCGATGAGCGCGATCACCTATGAACTGCATTTCGGCGGTGACCGTTACCTTGACCAGCTCCTGCTCTATCGCACCGAAGCCGGGTGGCGCGTCGTCGCCAAGACCACTGCGGTCCGGTGACTCAGCCAGATCCGGCAGGCGCATATGATGCGTCGGTCTTGGCCAGAGCGAGTAGAGCCTTGGAATAGAAACCCCAGGTGATCACGGCGTTGCGCGGGTCAACGTGGGATTTCGCGAGGCGCGGGAGAGATGATGATAGAGAAGAATCGTTGCGCACGACGGAAGGAATGATAACGTTCCCATAGTTGAGATATGGGGTGAGGCCATGAAACTCCGTGCATTCGCATTGACCCTTGCAGCGTTGCTGTCGCCCACCGTTGCGCGTGCCGAGGGCTTTCTGAAGGTCGATGGCACAGAGATCGTCGACGGATCGGGCAAGCCCGTGATCCTGCGCGGCATGGGCCTCGGCGGCTGGATGCTGCAGGAAGGCTATATGTTGAAGCTCGGCGAGGTCGGGCAGCAGCACAAGATCCGCGCCAAGCTGGTCGAACTGGTTGGTGAGGCGCGCACTGCGGCCTTCTATCGGGCCTGGCTCGACAATCACACGACCGAGGCCGACATCGCCGCGATGGCGAAATGGGGATATAATTCGGTGCGCCTGCCGATCCATTTCGACCAGCTGACCCTCCCCGCCGACAAGGAACCGAAGGCCGGTCGGGACACGTGGCATGAAGAAGGTTTCCAGCGCATCGACCGCCTGCTCGCATGGAGCAAGGCGAACCGCATCTATCTGATCCTCGACCTTCACGCCGCGCCCGGCGGTCAGGGCAATGATCTTGCGATCTCCGACCGCGATCCGGAGAAGCCGTCGCTTTGGCAAAGCGCGGAGAACCAGCGCAAGACGATAGCGCTCTGGACCAAGCTTGCGGCGCGCTACAAGGACGAGCCCTGGATCGGCGCCTACGACCTCATCAACGAGCCCAACTGGAGCTTCGCGACCCCCGGCAAGGGCAATGGCTGCGATGATACCGAAAACAAGGCGGTCTGGGACTTGCAGAAGCGCATCACTGCGGCGATCCGCACCGTCGACAAGCGGCATATCGTGATCATCGAGGGCAATTGCTGGGGCAATAATTACAAGGGGCTGCCAGTCGCGTGGGATACGAACCTGGTTCTGAGCTTCCACAAATATTGGAACCGCAATGACGAGGCGAGCATCGCCGAAATCACGGCGCTGCGCACCAGCTATGACCGTCCGATCTGGCTCGGCGAGTCGGGCGAGAACAGCAACGGCTGGTATCGCGACGCGATTGCGCTGGTCGAGGGCGGCGGGATCGGTTGGAATTTCTGGCCGCTCAAGAAAATCGGCTTCAACCAACCGCTAGAGATCGTCGCCGGCGACGGCTGGATGAAGATTGTGGCTTGGATGACGGGCAAGGGTGCAAAGCCCGCGCCCGACGAGGCATATGCCGCGATGATGCAGCTCGCCGAAAACACGCGCTTCGATCGGAACATCCCGAAACCCGACGTCATCGACGCAATGTTTCGCCAGCCGCGTGACGCGAGCTACCGCCCCTTCGTCGCCCGCACGTTGGATAGCAAACCGCTGACCATTGCCGCCGCCGACTATGATCTCGGCCCCCCAGGGGTCGCCTATCACGACATCGTCGACGCCAATTATCATGTCGCGACCGGCGGCGAGCGGACACCGTGGAATAATGGCACGACCTATCGCAATGATGGCGTCGACATAGCGCGCGAGGCGAACGGAACGCCCTATGTCAGCGATTTCGTCACCGGCGAGTTTATGCGTTACAGCGCCAATGTCGCAAAGGCTGGCCGCTGGACCGTCACCGCGCGCATTCGCTCGGCGAAGGGCGGGCGCATCGGCATCGACGAGAGCGGCGTCGCCGTCCCCGCGGGAACCGTGTGGCAGATCGTGAAGCTTGCCGACGTCGACCTGCCCGCTGGCCCAGGCGCAGCGACGCTCCGCGCGATCGATTGCAGCGACTGCGAGGTCGCCGAGCTGATCTTCACGCCGCGCTGACCGGCGGAACCCGATCCCCTCTCCGCGCGTCCTGTCTGCACAAGCGGACGGGGCCCGTTTTGGAGGATGCGATCCATGTCCATGCTTGCCGTTTTTATCGGACGACTCTTCATCGCTCTGATTTTCATCGTGTCGGGGATCAACAAGCTGATCCATGTGTCGGATACCAGCGCGATGATTTCCGCCGCCGGCCTGCCTGGCGGGCTCGCTGTCCCGACGGGCCTGTTCGAACTCGTCGCGGGCATTTGCATCGCGCTTGGAATTGCAGTTCGGCTCTGGTCGACCCTGCTCGCCGGCTTTGTGCTGGCCACGATCATCTTTTTCCACCGCGAATTCACCGATCCTGTGCAGGCGATGGCCGCGATGAAGAATCTGGCGATCGCCGGCGGTTTGCTTTGCCTCTTCGGCTATGGCCACACGCGCTGGAGCTATGATGCGCTGCGGGCGAAGCGGCGCGCGGAAGTTGCCGAAAGTGCCGCGCAGCGTCATGCGGCCGAGGCGGAACTTCGAGCGGCGCGCGCCGAAGGGCGCGCCGAAGCGGTGGGAGCGCCGGTAGTCGTCGAAAAGCGGCCCTTCTGGCGCCGCTAGACGTTCGCACTTGGCATCGTGCCCGCGCTGCGCTAGCCTTCACTTAACGTTTACGTAAAGGGAGGGTTTGCCATGGCGTCCCGTGATCTCGACATTGTCGTCTACGGCGCAACCGGCTTCACCGGCCGCCTCGTCGCCGAATATCTCGCGCACCATTATAAGGACCGCAAGGATGCGCCGAAATGGGCGATGGCGGGGCGCAGCCTCGACAAGCTTGCCGAAGTGCGCGACCTGATCGGCGCCAGCGAAGAAACGCCGCTGATCGTCGCCGACGCGAGCGATCCGGCGAGCCTCGACAAGATGGCCGAAAGCACGAAGGTCGTGCTGACGACCGTGGGCCCGTACCAGCTTTACGGCAATGAACTTGTCGCCGCCTGCGTCCGCGCCGGCACCGCCTATGCCGATCTTTGCGGCGAACCCGGCTGGATGCGCGACATGATCGACGCGCACGAAGGAGCGGCCAAGGCATCGGGCGCGCGCATTACGTTTAGCTGCGGTTTCGACTCGATCCCCTTCGACCTCGGCGTCGCCTTCCTGCAGGCAGAGGCGGTGAAGCGCCACGGCAAGCCCGCGCCGCGCGTCAAGGGTCGCGTGCGCAAGATGGCGGGCGGCGCGTCGGGCGGCACGATCGCGAGCCTGACCGAAACGCTGAAGGCTATCGCGAAGAAACCTTCGCTTGCGCTGCTGCTCAAGTCCTCCTTTGCGCTGACGCCGGGCTTTGAGGGGCCTTCGCAGCCCACGGGTCTGATCCCCGAATATGACGGCGCAACGGGCACCTGGACCGCGCCGTTCGTGATGGCACCCATCAATACCAAGAATGTCCACCGCACCAACTTCCTGCTCGGCCATCCGTGGGGCGAGGATTTGGTGTATGACGAGATGGTGATGACGACGATCGGCGACGCGGGGAAAGCGATGGCCGAAGCGATGGCGAAGGCAAACCCGTTCGACCCGAGCATCAAGCCCGGCGAAGGGCCAAGCAAGGAAGAGCGCGAGAACGGCTTTTACGACATCCTCTTCATCGGCGAATATCCCGACGGCACCACAGTCCGCGCGTCGGTTCAGGGCGACCGCGACCCCGGCTATGGTTCGACGTCGAAGATGCTGGCCGAAACGGGCATCGCCCTGCTCGCGAACAAGGGCAAAGGCGGCGTCTGGACGCCCGGCGCGCTGCTGGGCGACGCGCTGATCGAGCGGCTGACCGCGAACGCCGGATTGACGTTCCAGATCGAGGACTAAAAATAAGATGACGACCTCTCCCAGCGCGCTCGACGCGCTGCTCTCCACGCTGCGCACCGAAGAGGGCGTGGCCAAGGCACATATCGACGAAGGCTGGATGCAGGGCCGCACCGCCTATGGCGGCATCAGTTCGGCGGTGGCGCTTGCGGGGACGATGGCGCTTCACCCGACCGAGACCCCGCTGCGCTATGCGCAGATCAGCTTCGTGGGTCCCGTCGGCGGCGATTGCACCATCGAAACGCGCGTGCTGCGCCAGTCGAAATCGAGCCTGTTCATCGACGCCGGCGTGTCGAGCGATCAGGGTTTCGGTACCGCCGCGGTCTTCGCCTTTTCGGGCGACCGTAACAGCCATCTCGACCACGACCGGTTGGCGATTCCAGATGCCCCCGATCCCGAAACACTGGCACCGGTGCCCGAGCATCATGCGCGACCGCCCTTCACGCGCCATTTCGACATGCGGCCGACCACTGGCCCGCGTTTCGGTTGGAAAAGTGACGTTGGCGAATATCTGACGTGGGTCCGCTTCGTCGAGGAACCGGCGTGCCACCCCGCGGTCGCGCTGCTGGCGATGGGTGACGCGCTGCCCCCCGCCGCAATGGCTCTATTCAGCCAGTTCGGGCCGATCAGCTCGATGAACTGGACGGTCAATATGCTCACCGGCACGCCGGCAACCGACGACGGCTGGTGGCTGCTTTCGGCGAAGACCGGCTATGCGCGCCACGGCCTGTCGGTACAGGACATGATGCTGTGGAACCGCGCCGGCGAGCCAGTGCTGAGCGGTAGCCAGGCGATCGCGATTTACGCCTGATATTGGGCGAAAGCTTGCCTTTATACTTCTTCGTCACCCCGGACTTGATCCGGGGTCCCGCTTGATGTCCAAGTCAGCCGATGTCTTCAAAAAGCGGGATTCCGGATCAAGTCCGGGATGACGGAAGTGGAGTGACGGAACATCCGCTTCCCCAACCCGCAGCGGATCTACGCTTGAACCGGCAGGTCGATGATCGCGTCGAGACCGCGGCCCACCCGGTTGCGGAGCGTCAGTCCGCCGCCCTCGCCTTCCGCGATATCGCGCGCGATCGAAAGGCCGAGCCCGGCGCCGCCGGTCGCGCGGTTGCGTGACTGTTCGCCGCGCGCGAAAGGTTCGACCAATGTCCGGATCTGTTCCTCGGTGAGGCCGGGGCCGTCGTCGGAGATGACGATCTGCGCGCGGCCGGTCTGGTTGCGCACCGAAAGCCGCGCGCGGATGCCATAGGCAACGGCATTGTCGGTCAGGTTGCGCAGCGCGCGCTTGAGCAGCATCGGCCGCGCCAGAACATTGGCGTCGGCGATGTCGTCCATCGCGACATCCTTGCCGCGTTCCTGGTAATCGGCCACCAGTTCGCCGACGAGTTCACGCAAGGGTATGCGTTCCTGCGCTTCGGTGCCCGCACCCGATCGCGCGAGCGCCAATATGTCGCTCAGCATAGCGGTCATTTCCTCGATGCTCGCGATCATCTTGTCGCGCAGCGCATCGTCGTCGACCTGTTCAACACGCACGCGCAAACTGGCAAGCGGCGTGCGCAAATCGTGGCCGACGGCACCGAGCATCCTGTCCTTGTCCGACAGCATCGTCGTGATCCGGCCGCGATAGGCGTTAAACGCGCCGATCAGGTCGCGGACGTCCGATGGCCCCTCTTCTTCGAGGGGCTCGGCATCGCGCAGCGCCGGGTTGGCCCGCGCCGCGCGCGTCAGGTCGCGCAGCGGGCGGGCGGCCCGCCAGGCGATAAACATGATCGGGACGAGCAGCAGCAGATAAAGCGATAACGTCTGCCAGACGAGGAAGCCCTGCAACCGGTTCCCGCCCGCAGCAATACGCGAGCGGACGGCGAAATAGCGGCCATCGACCTTTGCGACGACAATGACGGCACGATCGGGAAATTCGGGTCGCCGAAGCCGCTGGCGTTCGCGCGGCGGAAGCGCCCAAGCGTCCACCGATTCAACCTGAATATTCGTCTCGTCCAAAAGCCCGCTGACATATTTTGCAAGGTCGGGCAGCCGGACCGCACCGACAGGCACCGGCGGAGCTGTATCCGAAATTACGAGTTTTTGTGCGCGCTCGCGCGCTTCCGCATCATTCTGCGGGCGCCTGAAATCGCCGCGTCTGTCACGCTCGATCGCGTCGATCACGCGCGCGACCGCCATGCCACCGCCATGCGCCAGCGCCTGTTGCTTCATCCCGCGCGACAACAGGACGAAATTGATCGCCTGCGCGACGAACAGCATCACCGCGACGGCAAAGACAAGCTGGCCGATCAGGCTTTTGGGCCACAGGCGCAATTTCATGTCGTGGGCCCCATGCGCTTCACTTCGCACGCGAGCGTATAGCCCCCGCCCCACACTGTCTTGACGAGCTGGGGATGCGCAGGGTCGACCTCGATCTTTTTGCGCAGGCGGCTGACGAGATTGTCGATCGCGCGGTCGAAGATATCGGCCTCGCGCCCGCGCACCATGTCGAGCAGCCGGTCGCGGCTCATCACCTGTCGCGGATGGCGCACCAGCGCGTGAAGCAGATGATATTCGCCCGACGACAGCGCAACCTCATTGCCTTCGCCGTCGACCAGCACGCGCTCGACTTCGCGCAGCACCCAGTCGCCAAAGGCATAATAGGTACCGCCAGGATCGAGCGCACGGCCACCCTGCTGCGTGCGGCGCAGCACGGTGCGGATGCGGGCGACAAGTTCGCGCGGGTTGAAGGGTTTGACGACATAGTCGTCGGCGCCGATCTCCAGCCCGATAATACGCTCGGTATCCTCGGCGCGCGCCGTGAGCAGGATGACGGGAATGCTGCTCGTCTCGCGCAAATGGCGCGTCAGCGACAGGCCGTCTTCGCCCGGCATCATGATATCGCTGACGACCAGATCGATGCCTTGCGCACGCAGTACCGAGCGCGCCTCGGCGGCGCTCGCCGCGTCGGTCACGGCAAAGCCCTGCGCGGTCAGATATTCGCCCAGCGGTTCGCGGATCGAAGGCTCGTCGTCGATCAGCAGGATGCGGGGCGTGTCGCTGTCGGTCATCGGGTTTCCGTTAAAAAGATGCCAGTTCGAGAGATGCTAGTTCGCCCACCGGCCGCGGGGACCGATGGGCGATAGCTGGCAGGGACCGGCAACAAAGGCAATGCCGGGAGGGGAGGAAGGCCTGCGTCTTGCCGCGCAGCCCCTGCCAAATGGCTTATGGGTTGACGGGAGCAGCCGGAGCCGCGCCGCCGCGCTTGGCACGCCATGCACCGCGCTGGGCCTTGCGTTCCTCGGGCGTGACCTGACCGTCCTTGTTCGCATCGGCCGCGTCGAAGCGCGCGAGCGCCGCGGTCTGGAACTCGGCCTGGCTGATCGCCTTGTCGCCGTCGCTATCCGCCTTGCCCATCATCATGCCGTGGTGGCCGCCGCGTTTGCCATGATGGCCGCGCATACCACCGCGCTTGCCCTCGCCGCCCTCGGCGCGCTTGTCGCCGCGCTCGGCGCGTTTTGCCGCACGGTCGGCGCCATGCTGGTCCCACTCGGCCTTGCTGATGCTGCCGTTGCCGTCGGCATCGAGGCTGGCGAAACGCTTCGCCTGCATTTCGGCATGCCGTGCGGCGCGGTCGGCGGCGTCAAGCTTGCCGTCTTTGTTGACGTCCATCTTGGCGAACATCTCCGCTGCCCGGGTTTGCACATCGGCCCGGGTTTGGACGGCATCGCGGTCACCGTCGCCGGGCGCCGCAAGAACGGGCACGGCGACCAGCGCGGCACCCAGCGTCAAAAGAGAGAATTTCTTGATCACGTAACGAACTCCTTCGAGGGAGCGCCAAGGAGAGGTCGGCGTCCCGATGAAAGCGTTCTAGGCACGATTTGTCCCAGCCTGTTGCCGGATAGGCGAAAAATTGTCGCAAATTGTCGCAGAAACGATGCTCGGTTCATTTCGCAGCAAGCGGCGCAGGCAACAAATAGGTCAGGCCCTTGGTAAAACCCCGCGGCGCCACCGATACATGGTCCTCATCATTCAGTACGTCAGCCCGGATCTGCAGTCCCGGATAGCCGCGCCGTTTCAGCGTTGCGACCAGCGCCTCGCTATCGCCGACCATATCCATCGTCTTGTTGAAGCGGGGATCGCCTTCTCGAACCGCCTCATATTCGCCGGTATAGATATAGACCTTCGCCGCAAGGTCGCGATGCGCCACCGCATAGGCCGTCTCGGCCGCAAACATGTGCCGTTTGTCGTACCATAGCGAGGGGCTTCCGAGGATGTAGCCGTCGAACATCGCGGGATCGGTGAACAATATCTGCGTCCCGAGCAAGGCGCCGTAGGAATGGCCGAGGAACAGCTTTTGCCGGGGATCCGTCCGATAGCGACCGGCGATGAAGGGAAGGACATGATCGCGCAAATAGCGCTGATAGGCGCCGCCTCCGCCATGCACCGTATCGGCGGGAGCGTCGCTCGGCCCGCGGGCAGTCGGTGTATAGTCGCGCCGCCGACTTTGAACCGGATCGTCGCCCTTGGCATAGGACAGGCCGACGAGGATGAAATCCTGCACTTTCGGCCCTTCGACGTTCAACCGCCGCGCAATCTGCCGCACCACCGGAAAGGCATAGTCGGCGTCGGTGACATAGAGCACCGGATAGATGCGCTGAGGTTCCTTGGCGTAAGAAGGCGGCACGCTGACAAAGACCTGATAGTCGCGGCCCGATGCCGGATCGGGCACGTCCCAAACCTCGCTGCCCAGCAGGGCGTAGGGCTTTCCATGCCCTTCCTGAGCGGCCTGCGCCGCGATTGCCGAACCATTGTCATGTCCCGGCGCCGCGCCGCTACATCCCAAAAGCAGCGCCACGCCAAAGGCGCCCGCTGCTCGATATCCCTTTGCCATTGTTTCCGAATCCCCCCCGTCTGTCCCTTGGCCGTGCCAATCCGCAATCGCATAACGGCTGGCAATGGAGCGGTGCGGACGACCGGCCCAGCCGTTCATACGCCGGGGCGGAGCGATGGAGAGCAGCGAGAAGAGAACCCGGCGCATTTTAGAAGCGCGGCGTCCGCGCCGCCTGTCCGGCCCGGAAACAGGTAAGCCCCGTCGCATTTCTGCGGCGGGGCTCCCTAGACTTCGTCCGAAGACAGAAGTCAAATTCTACTCTTTCTTTCGATCAAGCAGATAGATGAAACGCGGCAGGTCCCGGAAGGTTCCCGCCGCGCCGATATTTTTTAGGTTATCTTACGCGCGGCAGCCGACCCAAGGATCAGGAACAGCACGACGAGAGCCAGGCCGACGAAAAACAGGATTTTCGCAATGCCGGCGGCCGCGCCAGCAACGCCGCCAAAGCCGAGCACCGCGGCAAGCAGCGCGATCACGGCGAAAATCAAAGCCCATTTGAACATCTGACGTCTCCTTGCATTTGCGCACGACACCAGCTTCGAAAGCGCGTCACTTTCGAGGGGGAAACGGCCGGTCGCCGCGCCGCAAATCTCCGATTGTTGATACGAAGGCATAACGACGCCAGCGCATGAAAGTTCCTGTGTCCCGGCAGATAGCCCCTTGCCTATCCTGCCGACCACGCGTTTATGCGCGCATCGATCTGGGGAGGTTTCATGCGCATTTCATCGCTCAACCGGGTGCTCGCCGCTGCAGCACTGACGCTTTGCATTCCGGCTTTGGCCGGTGCCCAGCAAGGCGACGCGGCGCCGACGCAAGGTGTGGCATATCTGAACAAACAAATGACCGCGCTCGCCGAGCGGAACGGCGCCGATGGCTGGCGCGTCACACCAAGCGGGCTGCGCTGGCGCCGCATCGCGGGCGACGGCAGCGGCGCGCGCCCCGGCCCGACCGATCAAGTCACCGTCCATTATGTCGGCACATTCGCCGATGGCCGCGAATTCGACAGTTCGGTGCGCCGCGGCGAGCCGACGACCTTTCCGCTGAACCGCGTAATCGACGGCTGGCAGGAAGGCGTCGCGCTGATGGGAGTCGGCGACAAGGTGGAACTCGCGATCCCGTGGCAGCTCGCTTATGGCCCCGTCGGCAAGGGGCCGATCCCGGGCGGCGCCACCCTGCTGTTCACGGTCGAATTGCTCGGCATCGAGCCTGCCCGCTGACATCGGCGGGAGACCGGCGGAGCGCGACGGGACCTGACCGGAATTTTCCGGTCGCGCCCGTCATTGTGACTTGGATGTCGACATGAACACTTCGCCGGTGGCCGGGTCCACCGAAAGTTTCGGCGAGCTTTTGCAGGGGTAGGACGCGTTCATCGCGATCAGAAACAGCATGTGCGTGGACACTTGCCGGATTTGCGGATGCTCGCGAAGATATTTGTGGAACACGTCCCTGTTCTGTTCATAGGTCGCGCCCGGCGGCAGGCAATAGACCGCCTGTTCGGCGGACTTGTCTGCGTTCATCACAGGCGCATCGGCCATGCCCATGAAATATCCGATGCAGGCGCTATAGTCCTTCGCGCTTGCTACACACTGATTATAATAGGAATTCCCGCCCGCGAGGCTTTCGCGCGGTTGAAAGGCCGCGCCGTCGGCCGGAGTCAGCGCCGCCAGCAGCGCCAGAGCAACCAATTGCTTCATTCGCCCTCCCCGGGTCTGTCCTGTGGCATATTCTATACCCTAAGTACCCGACGGCCTAATGATATGCGACAGGCTGCATCGAGCGGGATATCGCCTGAACGCGAACGCCGGACGAAGGCGCAGGGCCGACTATATGAGATTTCGGAAGTTGGAGCGGGTAGCGGGAAACCCAAGTCTAAGGCCATGATTTGAAATGGAAAAAAATTATCCATTCCTGATCAAATTCAGGCCCCCGTTGCAGCCCCTCTCCCAATTTTTGACTTGGGTTCGACCCTGAAACAGGGAATCTGATATCTCTTAAACACCACCGAGTTCTTCTGGGCAAGGCCTCAAGCGACATGCCGCAACGATACGTTGTTCGCTTGTCAGCGTTCCAGCTAAGCGATGGCACCAAGCGTTCAAGTTTACGTCAGCCTAACTCATGGCTCCAAATGGGCGGAGTCGGAAGCTCGGGAATGCCATCCAGCGCCACTATCATATTCTCGCCGATCTCTACGATCGTAGCGAGATCGCAAACTAACTGGCCATGCAAGAGCATCGGCCGAGCTTGCTCACCAAATGAATGCATGAAGTAAGGGGTAAACGTCCCGACGCGATCGAGGGCGTCCATTAATTTGTCTGCCAGATTCCAGTCGCGCGCAATTACCGCATCGGTCCATGCGCTCGATATCCGATTGAACTCGACTTGATCGTCCGGCGCGAGGCTCTGGGGAGGTATGTAGAGCGGTATGCGATGAGCTAGCGCGTCTCGGTAATTCTCTATGTAGGCGAACCAATCGGAACATTGGTCAAGATAATCGCGCATGGGGATGGGAAGAGTTCGGCGCACACGTTTGTGTCGTGATCGAAGGCCAATCTCATTTCGATTTATAGGCTCTCCGCTAGGCGCTGTAACGGGCAACTCCGCGCACCAGATATGTGCCAAATTATCGATCGCTCCGCATACGTTCAACATGAACGCCTGCAGAAAAGCTGCCGCGTCGAGCAGGTCGTCCCTTTCCGGCCGCACCGTCTCAGGTGCAAGGCCATCGAAAATCCGATCCGCCGAATGCTTTATCATGTTGAGGCGCCGGCACAGACCATGAATGGCGAACTCTCGTCCCTTACTCGCCATCGCGCGAAAGCCGTGGGCGGTCATTTCGTTGCTGGCGTAGCCCATACGTCGGAGAGCAGAATTAAGGGTGTTATCCGACATCGGCCGCTTCCTCGATCGCAAGGAAGGAAAGAGATAGCTCCACGGCTCGGTAAGCGAACGGATTTGCCTTATCAGCGCGACCGACTGTCGTGACAGCGGCACATGATGCGGCTTGCGCATCTTGGTCTTTTCGGCGGGAATGGTCCAGACGCAGGCTTCAAGGTCGAATTCCTCCCACTGAGCACTCCGCAACTCCCCAGGACGGACGAAAACGTAGGGAGCTAGCTTCAGTGCCCAATCGGTCATTCCTTGACTGTAATAGGTGTCAATAGCGCGAAGCAGTGCTCCGACCTGAGTTGAATCCGTGATGGCGCCATAGTGCGTGACCGTGGGGTTTATGAGGGCTCCACGCAGATCGCGCGTTGGGTCCGATTGCAGGCGAGCGGTCGAGACGGCGTAGCGGAAAACGGCGCCTGCAAGTTGCAATGTACGGCGCGCGCTTTCCAGTTTCCCTTTCGCCTCGATTTTTCTGACCGCGGCCAACACATCGATCGGCGCGATCTCGTGGATGGGCATCTTTCCGATAGAGTTATCGAGCAGGGATAGCAGATACTCGCACCGCTTAGCTGTTGCCGGCGCCCAAGCCTTGTCACCATCGCGGCGGCGCTTGTGGCAGTACTCGTTTGAAATGGCGGTAAACGTATTTTCGCCCAGAACCTTTGCACGAAGCCTATCCCGTCGCTTCTCATAAGCTGGGTCGATGCCCTTTGAGAGAAGGTCCCGAGCTTCGTCCCGCTGCTGACGTGCGTCGCGGAGCGATACCCGTGGGTATTCTCCAAAGCTCAGTTTCTTCTCACGCCCATCGAATCGGTATTTCATCTTCCAGTGTTTGCCGCCGGACGGCAGAACCTGAATGTACAGCCCTTGCATGTCCGCCATTTTGTATGATTTGTCGCGAGGCTTCGCATGGCGAACGGCGGTGTCTGTCAGCGGCATGTCCAATCCTTCCATTCAAGGCCCCAAAAGAGCATGGCCAAGAGGTCGAATCGGCTCAGCGAGGCCCCCAATTTTGAGAACTGCCCTGAGACGGGATGAAACGCCGCGAGCCGATAAATGGCAGAATACGGCCATTTTTTCGACTTTGTAAAGCTGTTGGGACGTCCTGAAACAGGTCTCTGGAGCGGGTAGCGGGAATCGAACCCGCCTAGCTAGCTTGGAAGGCTAGAGCATTACCACTATGCTATACCCGCATCTCCAAGGTCGGCGGCGATTGCCATTTTGACCGCCCGCAGTCAAGCGCATCATTGAGAACATCTTGGCAACATGCTAAAGATGCGCCGTGCAGGACGGCGAAGACCATGACACCGACGATGCCGCGGAGGCCCCGGTCCGCAAGATCATCCATGTCGACATGGATGCTTTCTACGCATCGGTCGAACAGCGTGACGATCCCGCGTTGCGTGGCAAACCGGTTGCAGTAGGCGGATCGTCGCGACGCGGCGTCGTCGCGGCCGCAAGTTACGAAGCGCGCAAGTTCGGCGTTCGCTCGGCGATGCCGAGCATCACCGCCAAGCGTCAATGCCCTGACCTGATTTTCGTCCCGCCGCGTTTCGAAGTGTATCGCGACATTTCGCATCAGATCCGCGCCATTTTCCGCGACTATGCCGACGAGGTCGAACCGCTGTCGCTTGACGAGGCCTATCTGGACGTCAGCGCCGACAAGGCTGACCTCGGTAGCGCGACCGCGGCGGCGAAGCTGATCCGCCAACGCATCCGCGCCGAAACCGGCCTCACCGCCTCCGCCGGCGTCTCGTACAATAAATTCATCGCCAAACTCGCGTCGGACCAGAACAAGCCCGATGGCCTGACCGTCATTCCGCCGGGCCGCGGCGCGGCCTTTGTCCAGACATTGTCGATCCGCCGTTTTCACGGCATCGGGCCGGTCACCGCGGCCAAAATGGAAGGGCTTGGCATCTTCTCGGGCGCAGACCTTGCGGCGAAAGACCCGATGTGGCTCGCCGAGAATTTCGGCAACAGCGCCGAATGGCTCTGGAATCTCGCGCGCGGGATCGACCATCGCCGCGTCAAGTCGAACCGGCCGCTGAAGTCGTTGGGCGGCGAGCGCACCTTTTTCAACGACCTGATTACCGACACCGAAATCCGCGAGGCGCTCGCGCATGTCTGTACCGTCGTGTGGGACCGCGTGGCGAAGAAGGGCGCGCGCGGTCGCACCGTGACGCTCAAGCTGCGCTACGCCGATTTCAGGACGATCACGCGCGCCAAATCGGTCGCCATGCCCATCCTCGACGGCAGTTCGCTGCTTGCTGCGGGTGAAGCCATCCTCGCGCCATTACTCCCGACCGAACAGGGCATCCGCCTGCTGGGCGTGACCCTGAGCAAATTCGAGGGCGAAGAGGATGATGGGGAAGTCGTGGCCGCCCCCGCCGACCTGCTCAGCCTTATCTAGCTACCAGGGCAGGCGTGAAACGCCGCATTGCTGCCTGCATCTTGGGCGACAGCGAAGCGAAGTTGCAGCGTATCAGCGTCTCGTCCATCACCTGGATACCCTCGGGCCCCGGAGCGCCGGTGCGCAGCATCATGCGGTCGGGCGACAACGACTTCACATGGAAATAGCCCACGCTCTCGGTCGGTCCCAATTGCATATGGGTAAAGCCGTTTTTCAGAGCGGTGGTGCGCCCGATCGCCTCCAACTCGGCGACCGGCCCCATGCTGGCTTTCGGTCCATAATAATAGACCGCGCCCCAGCGCTTGCCGTCATAGGCATAGCCGTTGGTCACCGACGCGCATTTGTCGGTCGCGCTGATCCAGAAGCCCCTGTCGATCGGCATCGCAATCGTCTGCGCCGCCGCCGGCACGCTGCACGCCATTGCGGCGAGCGCCAAAAACCATCTACGCATCGATACCCCACCTCCGCTGACAGTGACGTCATGGTGGCGGAATTAGGCGATCCGATCAACCCGCGTCGGCGAACACGCGTTCCTTGGTCGCCGTGAAGCGGATCGACGGATTGCGTTGGGTCACATAGCCGACTTCCCACGCGTCCTTCGCCATGAACACCGGCGCGCCGTCGCGGTCGGTCGCCGCGGCACCGCGATTGTCGGCCTGGAACGCCTTCAGCGCCGTCGCATCCTCGCTCGCAATCCAGCGCGCGGTATCCCACGGCGACTGCTCAAGCTTCGCCTCGACCTTATATTCGGCCTCTAGCCGGCTGATCAGTACGTCCAATTGAAGCTGCCCGACGACGCCGACGATCATGTTCGATCCGATCTCGGGATAGAAGACCTGGATGATCCCCTCCTCGGCCATGTCGTCGAGCGCTTTGCGAAGCTGCTTTGTCTTCGTGGGGTCGACCAGCGCGACGCGGCGCAGGATTTCGGGCGCGAAATTCGGCAGACCGGTGATCGTGATGTCGCTGCGTTCGGAAAGCGTGTCGCCGACGCGCAGCGTGCCATGGTTCGGAATGCCGATGATGTCGCCCGGGAACGCCTCTTCGGCCATTTCGCGGTCCTGCGCGAGAAAGAGCATCGGGCGGCTGATCGCGATCGCCTTGCCCGTCCCGCCCTGCATCAGCCGCATACCGCGTTCGAACTTGCCCGAGCAGAGGCGCATGAAGGCAATGCGGTCGCGGTGCGCCGGGTTCATATTCGCCTGTACCTTGAATACAAAGCCGGTGACGGCATCGTCGTCGGGCTGTACCGGCGCGGGCTCGGCGGGCTGCGGCTGCGGCCCCGGCGCATGGTTCGCCAGCCCCGCGAGCAGGTCGACGACGCCGAATTCCTTGAGCGCCGAGCCGAAGAACACCGGCGTCAGATCGCCGTTACGATAGGCGGCCGCATCGAACGGCGCGTAGCAGGCCGACGCCAGCTCGGTCTCTTCCCTGAGCAATGCCATCGCATCGGCGCTGAGCTTCGCCGCAAGGCGCGGATCGTCGAGGCCCTCGACCGCGATCCGATCGCCCTCATACATACGCGAAGCTTCGCCGCCCGGCACCATCAGCGCAGGATCGACGAGGTCGTAAATCCCCTCAAACTGTCCGCCCATGCCTACGGGCCAGTTCATCGGGCAGACGTCGAGCGCCAGCCGGTCGGCAACCTCGTCGAGCAGTTCGAACGGCGTCTGGCCTTCGCGGTCGACCTTGTTGATGAAGGTAATGATCGGGACGGAGCGCAGGCGGCACACCTCGAACAGCTTGAGCGTTTGCGGTTCGATACCCTTGGCGGCGTCGATCACCATCACCGCGCTATCGACGGCGGTCAGCGTGCGGTAGGTATCCTCACTGAAATCCTCGTGCCCCGGCGTGTCGAGCAGGTTGAAGATCAGCCCGGCATGTTCGAAGGTCATCACCGACGAGGTCACCGAAATCCCGCGCTGCTGTTCGATCTTCATCCAGTCGGAACGTGCGCGCCGCGCAGCACCGCGCGCCTTGACCTCGCCCGCGATATGGATCGCGCCGCCCGCGACGAGCAATTTCTCGGTCAGCGTCGTCTTGCCCGCGTCGGGGTGCGAGATGATGGCGAAGGTACGGCGGTCTGGGTGCGGAGCTATCATGGCGCGGGCGCCTAGCAGGTGGGGCGAGATGTGGAAAGGGGCTGGCGTCGTCGCCCCAGCGGCCGCATGATCGACCTCATGCGCAACCTGCTCCTCGCCGCCGCCCTGATCGCTGCTCCTGCTGCGGCGCAGGATTCTCCCTTTGTCGGCGAATATCGCCTTGCGGAAGGGCCCGACGTCGGCGGCGGGCTGCTGATCCGCAACGACGGCCGCTTCCAATATATGCTCGCTGCGGGCGCCCTCGACGAGCAGGCCGAGGGCCGCTGGGAAATGCGCGGCGACACGATCTGCCTCACCACCGATCCGAAGCCGGTGCCTCCCGCGATGGAGAAAGGCGCGTTGATCGAGGTCGAGGGCGCTGTCCCCACGCTGCTCGTCACCTGGCCCAACGGCAAGGGGGTCGCAGGGGTCGATTTCATCATCGGCTTCGACAGCGGCGATCCTATGGAAGACTATACCCAGACCTATGGCTGGACGATGCCCGAGGACGACAAGCGGGTGCCGCGCTGGATCAAAGTTCGCGAGCCCATCTATGGCGTCACCGCGCCACGCTATGAATTGACCGAGACCGACGGCGGCAAGCTGCGCGTTACCATCGTCCCCAACGATATGGGCGTCGTGAATTTCGAGGGTGCGTGCGCGGAGAAGAGCGAAGGCGGACTGACGCTGCACCGCGCCGAGGGCGATATGCGGTTTCGGCGGCTGGGCGCCCCTTAAAGCCGCAAAAGCCCCGCATGCGCGCCCCGAATTTATGTCCTTTGTGGCTTTAAGCCGACAAAAGATACGCATGCACACGCCAAAACTGTCTCCTTTGTCGCGTTAGGCGAACGAATGGATATCGACGAGATCAAAAATCCAGGCCCGAGGCTGGCACAGAGGAATAATGTAGGAAAACCGCATTTTGCGGGTGAAGGGAGGCCGTTTTGGGGTGGTGAGCTGACGTTGCCCTCTTTGGACATCGCCCGGCTGGATCCAGATCGGGTCGGCGCAAGGGCCGCGCAATATTCCAAAGTTCAGGAAAGTTCAGCCCTATGAGCGCCCCGATTTGCCCGTCGCGGCGTGTTGGATGTGCGCCGCACGTCCGATCATGGTCGTACCCGCAAGCCGGGCAGCGACCACCTTTTTGTTCACCGAGTGAAAGAGCCGGATGAAGGCTGGCACGGCCGAATAATGTAGGAAAGACCTAATTGAAGGCGGTGTTTGTTTTATATTGGGGAGCGGACACCCCGTCCCCCACTTCCGTCATCCCGGGCTTGACCCGCGATCCCGCTTTTTGGTGCATTCACTGGCTTCGGCCTCAAGCGGGACCCCGGATCAAGTCCGGGGTGACGAGGATGGCAGGGTCCGCAATCGGTCGAAACCAGCCAGGACCCAGCCGCGGGCCGGATGACGCGCCCCCCCACCAATCGAAACCCGCCGCCCAAAAACAGAGAGGCGCAGCCTTTCGGCCACGCCCCTCCCCCCGTTTTCTTGAAACTTATATCAGCGCGAGGCGAGCCTCATCGCGCCGGCTTTTGCCGCCCACTGGATCGCCTCGCCGCCGCCCATGGCGCGGACGAAGCAGGTCTGACCCTGCGCCTTCAACTGGTTGCAAAGGCTCGTCGCATCGGCGCGCGTCGCAAGCCCGTTCACCGTCAGGCGATAGAAATTGCGGCCGTTCACCGTCGCGGCGTGGCTCGATGCCGGGAAATTCGCGAGAACGCCGTTGCGCTTTTTCAGCGTGCCCCATTTTTCCCGCGCGATGCCGAGGCTGTCATAGGCGCCAAGTTGTACTGCCCAGCCGGTCGGCTTCTTCGCATCGAAGCCCATCGCCTTCGGGATCAGCACCGTCGCCAGTTCGATCGCCTGTTTCTGTGCCGGGCGAATCCGTCCTTCGTCCTGGGCGTGCGGCGCGGCGCGGTACGGCGCGGCGTCCGCCATGATCACTTCGCCCGCCGGCTTCGGCTGCGGCAATTCGGTCACCGGCACGACGCCATCGGCATTGCGCTCGGGCATCGGCAGTTCGACGCTGCGGATCGCGCTGCTCGCATCGGCCAGAACCGGCGGCGGCGGCGCATAGTCCGCGACCGGCGCCGGATCGGCGCTGGCGAGTTGCACCGCGGGCCCCGCCGCGGCCATCTGCGTGTCGCCGAAATTGCTCAGCGCGAGGCGGACCGGCATGCCCGCATCCTCCCGCGCAGTGGTGCCCATCAGGCTAGCGATGCGAACCTGCGCATTCGGCTGTTCGGCCAGCTTCGACCATTCCGCCATCCGCCCTTCGAGCTTTGCGAGCGACAGATCCTGCGACGCGATCATGCGCGCTTGCGCCCAGCGGCCCGACAATGCGAGCGCCAGCGCAAAATTCTGCCGCGTCCGCGCATCGGCATCCTTTTCGCGCGACGCTTCGTTCAGCACGTAAAGCGAGCCTTCGGCATCGCCGGCAAGCGCGAGCGCGAGCCCGAGATCCGACGCCGGCACGGTGTCGCGATGCTGGGTCAGCAGAGCGACCGCCTGTTGATTCTTGTTCTGTGCGATCTGCGCCAGCGCGAGCGAGAGGACCGTATTGCTGTCGGTCGCGCCGAGTTCCATCGCCTCGGTCAGCGCCGCGGTCGCCGATGCGAACCGGCCATTACCCAGATAGGCCTGACCCAGCAGCGCGCGATAGCCCGCGTCACGCGGGCTGCCCGCCACCGCCGCTTCGGCGAGGCTGACGGCCTTGCTCGGCTTGCCGGCTTCAAGCGCGACGCGCGCCTGATCGGCCGACTTCGCGGCCACGATGGGCGTCCCGGCGGCGCGCGAAGGCGCGTCGGCCATCTTGCCCATGCCGCTGCACCCCGTGGCCACGCCAAGGACGAAACCGGAAACGGCCAGATTCTTCAGCATCTTGCGGTTCATGACAGATCCCCCAAAAGTCTTCAGCGTTGTCCGCGCACCGGACGCGCGGCGGGCAAACGGCTCGCCATCGCGTCGATTTCGGGCAGCGACGACAGATATTCGTCCAGCAGGTCGGTCAGGATCACCTGCGACGACCGGTTCGTCACCGCGCTTGCCAGGCGCAGGCGCAGGTGTCGCTCGGCGTCGAGGCGCAGCGTGAACGCCGCCTTTTCCCGGGCCCGCAATGCGCGCGGTGCCTTTTCCTTCTTCGGAGCCGGCGCGGGACGCGCTTCGACCTTGCGCGCCACCGCGGCGACGCGCTCGATCAGCGATTCCTGCTGGCGGACGACTTCCGGAACTTCGGGTGCTTCGGCCTCGAACGGCTCGGCGTCGAAGCTGCCCGCCATCCCGGCAAGCTGGCCGGTCAAATCGCCGGTAAACTCGGGCGCCAGAACATGGCCAGCGCTGTCGTCGACCGCATGTTCGGCTTCGACATTATGCGCAAGCACCGATCCGGTGAGCAGCGGCTTCAGGTCGACAAGGCGCGCGGGTTCGGCCGACTGGTCGGGGTCGACATCATATCCCATGTCGTTCCAGCCAAGGTCGTCATAGCCCATGCTGTTCAGCGGTGCGGGGCCGCTGCCGAGCGGCTGGCGGCGCATGGCGGGACGCGCTCCGCCCTTGCGGGCCAGAAGTCCGGCGCTCAGCGATGCGAGGGGTTTGGGTTCGCCCATGGTTTCCGTGCTCCCCGTCACTGACCGGCGACGCGGCGGCCGAAGCCACCACCCATCGGGCGAACCGCGCCATAATTGCCCTGTGTCGGGGCGGGCGCGGCAAATACGGTACGACGGAAATTCTTTTCGAGGCGGTCGTTCATATAAGTCCAGAGCTGGCGGATTTCCTCGGCCGAGCGGCCATTCGGATCGACTTCCATCACCGTGCGGCCGTCGATCATCGACGCGGCATAATCGGTACGGTGGTGCAGCGTGACCGGTGCGACCGTGCCATGCTGCGACAGCGCGACCGCGGCCTCGCTGGTGATTTTCGCTTTCGGGGTCGCCGCGTTGACGACGAAGACCAGCGGCTTGCCGGCGCGTTCGCAAAGGTCGACGGTGGCGCCGACGGCGCGAAGGTCGTGCGGGCTCGGCCGCGTTGGAACGACGATCAGTTCGGCGACCGAAATCACGCTCTGGATCGCCATGGTGATCGCCGGCGGGGTGTCGATAACCGCGAGCTTGAAGCCCTGCTGGCGCAGGATTTCAAGGTCGGATGCCAGCCGTGCGACGGTGGTCTGGGCGAACGCCGGAAGGTCGGTTTCGCGCTCGTTCCACCAGTCGGCGAGCGAGCCCTGCGGATCGATGTCGATCAGAACGACGGGGCCAGCGCCCGCAAGCTGCGCCTGCACCGCGAGGTGCCCCGACAGCGTGGTCTTGCCCGACCCGCCCTTCTGTGAAGCCAATGCCAATACGCGCACTGCGTTACCCCCTCGGAAAATCCAATATTCGGCGGAAGGGATGCCATGCGGGGCGCTAAAATTGGGTTAACGATGACAAAAAGAGGGTGAACGACTTGCTCGCGGATATGGTAAACCCGACCCTAATGCCGACCTGTCCCGGAACGGGTCAGATTCGGCCGGCCCGCTTTTGTCGCTAACACCGTGTTAGCCAATTGACGTTATAAGGTATTCGGGGACTGCAGCCGGGGTCATACGGCGCAAGTCATTGGAGAATAAGATGCGTTCATTCCGCACCGCCATTTCACTGGCCCTGCCGCTGATCGCGGCATCGATGCTGGCGACAACGGCCCGTGCCGACGTCAAGGATGGCGTCGATGCCTGGCAGGCGGGTAATTACCAGGCGGCAGTCGCCGAATGGCGGCCGCTTGCGATTTCGGGCGACGCCGATGCGCAGTTCAACCTTGGCCAGGCCTATAAGCTTGGCCGCGGCGTCCCTGCCGATCTCGTACAGGCAGAGGCATGGTATCGCCGCGCCGCAAAGCAGGGGCATTTGCAGGCGGAGGATAATCTCGGCCTCGTCCTCTTCACCGCGAACCGCAGGACAGAGGCGATGCCCTTTATCATCGCCTCGGCCGCGCGCGGCGAACCGCGCGCGCAATATGTCCTCGGCACCGCCCACTTCAACGGCGACCTCGCAAAGCAGGACTGGCCGCGCGCCTACGCACTCACCAAGCGCGCAAGCGACGCCGGCCTCGACATTGCCTCGGCGCGGCTTGCCCAACTCGACAATCTGATCCCGCTCGATCAGCGTCAGCGCGGCCTCGCGATGCTGCCCGAAATCGAGCGCGGCGAACAGCAAGCCCGCCTCGCCGCGGTGGGTGCAGCCGCGCCGCCGGCTCCGAAACCCGTACCCGCCGCCTCGCCGGTGAAGGTCGCCAGCCTGCCCGCATCGACTCCCGGCACCAGCTACACGCCGCCGCCGGTGATCGACACGTCGCGGGCCGCCCCCGCCGCCAAGCCTGCACCCGAACCGATCCGCAGCGTTGCGGTGCCGGCATCGCCCGCCGCAAGTGCCGCCGCAGCGGCCGCCGCCGAAGCGACAGCCAGCGCCGTCGCCGCGACGGGCCGCCCGGGTACGACCTATGCCGCACCACCCGAAAGCGGCAAGCTCCCGCCCAAAGCCGAACCGGTCAAGGCCCCGTCAAAACCCGCCGCGCCGAAACCCACCGAGCCCAAAGCCGTGCCAGTCAAGCCGGCACCCGTCGCGACCGCAGCCGCTCCGGCGCCCGCCCGCGTCCACAGCGGCGCGGCCGCCAGCCCCTGGCGCGCGCAGCTCGGCGCCTTCGGCGTCGAAGCGAACGCCCGCAACCTCTGGGCTTCGCTCGAAAAGAAAAACCCCGCCTTCGCCGACCGCACGCCCTTCCTCGTCAAGAACGGCAAGCTGACGCGCCTCCTCGCCGGCGGCTTTGCGAACAAGGGCGAAGCCGAAAGCTTCTGCGCCTCGGTGCGCAAGGGCGATCAGGCCTGCCTGGTGGTCGATAAATAGAAAGGCTCCTGATCGGGCAGCGGCCCGACGCGAGAGCTCGCAAGATCGATAAGAACGGGTTTGAACGCTATTTCACACCCGCCTTTTCATCGGCGAGCCGCTTTGCCAGCAACTTGCGTGAGCGGTCGGCGTAGGTGCGACATGCGCCCGGCTGGTCATTGTACCGCCCCGGCCCTGCATTGTCGGGGTGCGCCGAAATCAATATGTCGCACGCCGTCGCATCCATCTTGCGATAGCTTTCCTCGAACCCCGCGACGATCGGCGCGCTCGCGGCCGCCGTATAGCGATAGCCATCGGCCGACACCGGATTGAGGCTCGATGCGAAGACAATTGTCTTGCAAGACCTACCCTCGCATGCCTGCCAGCGCCAGCTCATGCTGCCCATCGTGTGCCCCGGCGTCGCGACCGCGGCAATCGCGGTCTTGCCAAGCTTCAACACCTCGCCATCACCGATCACGCGCAGCCGCGTCACCGCGGGCCAACTCCCGCCATAGGCCAGCTGCGGGTCGTCCTTCGCATGTCTCCCGGAGCGCAGCCCTTGGGCGCCGCGCGCGCTCGCGACCACCGTCGCGCCGGTATCGCGCGCAAGCGCGGCGAGCCCGCCAGCATGGTCGAAATGCGGCTCGGTGCTCAGAATAAATTTGATGTCTTTAGGGTCGAAACCGAGCTTGCGGACATTGGCGAGTATCCCAGGCGCGCCCTGTGGCAGCGCCCCGTCGATCAGCACCAATCCGTCGCCCGTATCGATCAGCGCAACGCTCATCCCCCCGAATCCGACAAGGTAGCTCGTCCCGAAAATCTTCTCCGGATCGGCCGGCGCCAGCCATTCCTTGGCCCGCTCGACCGCCATCGGCCGCGTCAGCGGGTCATCCGTCTCCGGCGCCACTCCGCCCGCGGCCATTTGCGCATTCGCCTCGTCAACCAGCGGCAGCGGCACATGATTCACCCCGGCCAGCCAGACGGCGATTGTCATCATTGCGATCATTTTCGTCTCCCTTCCCCACCGGGATGCCGCGACACGGCGGCGCTCACAAAGCATCATTTCTCGACAAAGCCATGAGAATTTCTCATATATTTCGTCGTCCCGAATTTGATCCGGGGTGACCGGGCCAGAGAGGTAATAGAAGCAAGACCCATGGACCGCGCCCAGCTCCCCTTGAACGCCCTTCGCGCCTTCGAGGCCGCGGCCCGCCACCTCAATTTCACCCGCGCCGCGATCGAACTCTGCGTCAGCCAAGGCGCGGTCAGTCATCAAGTGGCTCAGCTCGAGCGCCGCCTCGGCACCCGCCTTTTCCACCGCCTGCCGCGCGGGCTCGCGCTCACTGACGAGGGGCATGCGCTTGTCCCTGTCGTCGCCGAGGCATTCGACCGCGTCGCCGCGACGCTCGATCAATATGCCGACGGCCGCTTCCGCGAGGCGCTCAAGGTCGGCGTCGTCGGTACGTTCGCCACCGGCTGGCTGCTCCCGCGCCTCGGCGCCTTCGCACGCGCGCATCCGACGATCGACCTGCGCATCTCGACCAACAACAACCGCGTCGACCTCGCAGGCGAAGCGCTCGACTATGCGATCCGCTTCGGCGACGGAGCCTGGCACGGCACCCACGCCGAGCCCTTGCTCGCCGCGCCCATGGCGCCGATCTGCGCCCCCACGATCGCCGCGCGCCTCAAAAGCCCTGCCGACCTGGTTCACGAACATCTGCTCCGCTCGTATCGCGCCGACGAATGGGCGCTATGGTTCGCCGCCGCAGGCGTCCCCGTCCCTGTGCTCCGCGGCCCCGTCTTCGACAGTTCGGCGCTGATGGCCACCGCCGCCGCCGCAGGCCAAGGCGTCGCGCTCGCACCCCCCGCGATGTTCACGCGCGAGCTCGCCGCAGAGTTGCTCGTCCAGCCTTTCGCGGTCACGATCGACGCCGGCCGCTATTGGCTCACCCGCCTGATGTCACGCCCCGAAAGCGACGCGATGCTGCGCTTTCGGCGCTGGCTGAGCGAAGAGATAGAGACTCCATAAACCACTGATAATAAATCAGAAGAACCCTAAGCTTCGTCATCCCGGACTTGATCCAGGATCCATTCTTCACGGACAGTGTTGACATTGTAAACATAAATCCCATCTGAGCGCTCCCAATGTTAACGATGTAAACACGGAAGGAGTTCAGCATGTATCACGCCATCGTCCGCCATCAGGTGCGCAAGATTTTCGACGGCCTCAGCCGCGGCGACTGGGAGTCCGCGCTCGCCGGCATGGCCGACCGCTTCGAGCATATCTTCCCTGGCGACCATGCCCTCGGCGGCACGCGCCACACCAAGGTGGGCCTGCGCGCATGGTTCCAGCGCCTCTTCGCCGTCCATCCCGTCCTGAAATTCGAGATCAAGCATATCGCATCGAGCGGCATGCCGTGGGACACGACCGCGGTGATCGAATGGCGCGACCGCGCGGTGATGGCCGACGGCGATACCAGCTACGTCAACGACGGCGTCCACATCATCCGCCTGCGCTGGGGCAAGATCGTCAGTCTCCACCCCTATCTCGACACAGCCAAATATGCCGCCGCGCTGAAGCGGCTTGCGGATACGGGTTACGCCGAGGCCGGTGCCGCGCCGATCGAGGATTGAGGGCAGCATTGGAGTGGGGAGCGGGCGTCGCTTCCTTGGTTCTTCGTCATCCCGGACTTGATCCGTGATCCCGCTTTTTGAAGGCACCGGCCCGCTTCACGAAATAGCGGGACCCCGGATCAAGTCCGGGGTGACGATAATGGAGAGGGTAGGTTCCGGTCGCCGCCCGCCGTCACCCACGCAAGATCTTCTCCATTTTCTTGCCCTTCGCGAGTTCGTCGATCAGCTTGTCCATATAGCGCAGCTCGCGCATCAGCGGCTCTTCGATATTTTCGACCCTGATGCCGCAAATCACGCCGGTAATCAGCTCTCGCGCCGGGTTCAGCTTCGGCGCCCGCGCAAAGAAATCCTCGAAAGTCGCACCCTTCGCCAACTCAGCCTCGAGCGCCGCCTGACTATAGCCCGTCAGCCAGCGAATAATCTCGTCCACCTCGGCCTTCGTCCGCCCCTTTTTCTCGGCCTTGGTGATATAGTGCGGATAAACGCTCGCGACGCTGATCGAATAGATGCGGTGCTTCGTCATGAGGACCTCCACATTTCGCCTCGGTCGAGGCGCGTCGCGAAACCTAAATCGGCAGATAGCGGGGCACCTTGGCCTCCAAAAGCTGGACAAGCGCTTCATCCATGAATTCATAATCGTCCGGGATGTCGAGACAGATGACGCGCGCATCTTTCAGCGCCGCCCGGTATCGCTTCTGCAGCTTGTTCCGATGCGTCTTTTCCATCACGAAGATCATATCCGCCCAACGCACAAGCTCTGACGTCAGCGGGTTCTCTGCATCATTATTGGTTCCCGCCGAGTCCGTTTCGATTCCCGGATGGCCTGCGAATATCTGCTCGGCGGTTGGGCTACGCAGCTTGTTCTGGCTGCACACAAACAGGATGTTGGTTACCTTCGCCAAATGGCCCAGCCCTACCCCATCACCCACTGCCGCCGCGAATAGCCCTGCGCCCACAACAGCGCCGTCAGATCATGATGCCGGATCACCGCCGCCGCCGCTTCGCCCGCCGCAGGGTGCGGGTAATAGCCAACCCCCAGACCCGCGCTCGTGATCATCGGTATATCGTTCGCGCCGTCGCCGACCGCCAGCGTCTCGGCGAGCGGAAGCCCATGCTTCGCCGCCTCGGCCTTCAGCGTCTCGAGCTTCGTCGCGCTGTCGACGATCGGCTCGCGCACCTTGCCCGTAAGCTTGCCGCCCGCAATCTCCAGCTCGTTCGCGATCACCTTGTCAAACCCGATCGCCTCGCCCACCGGCCCGGCAAAGGCGGTGAACCCGCCCGAAATCAAGATCGAGTGCGCCCCATGCGCCTTCATCGTCTGCACCAGCGTCCGCGCGCCGCGCGTCAGCTTCACCCGCTCCATCCGGCAATCGACGAGTGTTGTCTCGGGCATCCCCGCGAGCAATCCGACGCGCTCCTCCAGCGCCGCACGGAAATCGAGTTCCCCGCGCATCGCGCGCTCGGTAATCGCCGAGATCTGCGGTTTCAGGCCCGCATAATCGGCGAGTTCGTCAATGCATTCGACGGTGATCATCGTCGAATCCATGTCGGCGATGATCAGCTTCTTCGTCCGATCGCCCAGCGGCTGCACGACGATGTCGAGCGCGCCATGGTCCATCAGCGCCAGTTCCTTGCGCGCGCTGACCAGGCTGCCGTGAAAAACGATATCCGCCGCGTCATGCTCGTCCAGCCAGTGCGGGGCGCCAACATCGTGCCCCGTCGCCGCGAGCCGGTCGATCCCTTCGCGAACCACCTCGTCGGTCAGCTTTCCTGCTGCTATCAGCGTCGCGACGAACATGGCATCTCCTCTTATCTCGACCGCCAGTGCACGGCTGCCCGTAGCACTTATCGCCGGACCCACCGCCAGCGGCAAGAGCGCTTTGGCGGTCGCGCTCGCAAAATCTCTTTCCGAGACAGGCCGCGACGCAATCGTCGTCAATGCCGACGCGAGTCAGGTCTATGCCGACCTTAAGATCCTCTCGGCGAGGCCGACCGACGCGGAGATGGATGGCATCGCCCACCGCCTCTTCGGCCACATCGACGCGGCGGAGGCGCACAACGCCGTGCGCTGGGCGGAAGAGGCGCGCGCGGTGATCGCGGAGGCGCACGCCGCAAAGCGAATTCCGATCCTCGTCGGCGGCACCGGCCTCCACATGCGCACTTTGCTCTCTGGCATCGCGCCCGTGCCCGAGATTGATCCCGATATCCGCGAGGCCGTCCGCGCACTCCCCGTCGCCGACGCCCACGCCGCGCTCACCGCCGCCGATCCCGACGCCGCTGCGCGCCTGAACGCCGCCGACACCACCCGCGTCGCGCGCGCGCTTGAAGTCGTGCGCTCGACCGGCCGCACCCTCGCCGACTGGCAACGGGCGATCGCGGGCGGCATCGCCGACCACATCGCCCTCGCCCCGCTGATCCTGCTGCCCCCGCGCGATTGGCTGCGCGATCGCTGCGACGCGCGCCTCGTTCAGATGTTCGAAAGCGGCGCGGTCGAAGAGGCGGAAGCTCTGCTCGCGCGCAATCTCGACCCCGATCTGCCTGCGATGCGCGCGATCGGCGTCCCCCAGATCGCAAGCCACATCCGCGGCGAAATCAGCCGCGCCGAAGCGCTCGAACAGACGCAGGCCGCCACCCGCCAATATGCGAAGCGCCAATATACGTGGTTCCGCAACCAGCCCCCCGCCGACTGGCCGCGCCACACAGAGTCATTAAACATCGATTATACCAGTGAATTAGCAATAATATTACGTGATAAGCTGTTGACAGGATAGAATCATACACCTATTGCCCGCTCCCTGTTGCAGCGCACAAGCGCTGCCTTTTTATATTCGGAAGGAGTTTCGTCGTGACGGAAATGAGTGGTGCCGACATGGTGGTTCAGGCGCTGGTCGACCTCGGCGTCGATACAGTGTTCGGCTATCCGGGCGGCGCGGTCCTTCCCATTTATGACGCGCTCTACAAGCATCCGACGATCAAGCATATTCTCGTCCGCCACGAACAGGCGGCGACGCACGCGGCAGAGGGCTATGCGCGCTCGACCGGCAAGCCCGGCGTCGTGCTCGTCACCTCGGGCCCCGGCGCAACCAACGCCGTCACCGGCATCACCGACGCGCTGCTCGACAGCATTCCGATGGTCGTGCTGACGGGACAGGTGTCGACCGCGCTGATCGGCACCGATGCATTTCAGGAATGCGACACCGTCGGCATCACGCGCCACTGCACCAAGCATAATTATCTCGTGATGGATCCCGACCGTCTTGGCCCCATCCTCCACGAAGCTTTCCATATCGCAACGCATGGCCGCCCCGGCCCGGTGGTGATCGACATTCCAAAGAATGTGCAGGTCGCAACGGGCGATTATGTCGTGCCCGAAAAGATTCTGCACAACAGCTACCGCCCGCAGGTCGAACCCGACGCCAGCGCGATCGCGGCGGCAGTCGAGATGATCGCCGCGGCCGAACGCCCGGTCTTCTACACCGGCGGCGGCGTGATCAACGCTGGCCCCAACGCGAGCGCAGCTCTGCGCCAGCTCGTCGCGCTCACCGGCGCGCCGGTCACCTCGACGTTGATGGGCCTTGGCGCCTTCCCTTCGGACGACGACAAGTGGCTCGGCATGCTCGGCATGCACGGCACCTATGAATCGAACATGGCGATGAACCGCGCCGATCTGGTCATCGCGGTCGGTGCGCGCTTCGACGACCGGGTCACCGGCCGCCTCGACGCCTTCTCGCCGGACTCGAAGAAGATCCACATCGATATCGACCGCAGTTCGATCAACAAGATCGTCCCCGTCGATCTCGCGATCGTCGGCGACGCCGGCCGCGCGCTCGATGCGCTCGTCGCCACTTGGCAGGACAAGGGCCATAAGGCGCGCGACCTTGGCGAATGGTGGCGCCGCGTCGACGGCTGGCGTGCGACGCGCTGCCTCGACTTCCCCGAAAAGAAGGACGCCGACGCCGAAATCATGCCGCAGCGCGCGGTGAAGGCGCTGTTCGACGCGACCCGCGGCATGGACCCGATCATCACGACCGAGGTCGGCCAGCATCAGATGTGGGCGGCGCAGCATTTCGGTTTCGCCGCGCCCAATCGCTGGCTCACCTCGGGCGGGCTCGGCACGATGGGCTATGGTTTCCCCGCCGCGGTCGGTGCGCAGATCGCTAACCCGGACCGTCTCGTCATCTGCATCGCGGGCGAAGCCAGCCTGCAGATGAATATCCAGGAAATGGGCACGGTCGCGCAGTACCGCCTGCCGGTGAAAATCTTCATCCTCAACAATGAATGGATGGGGATGGTCCGCCAGTGGCAGGAACTCACCTATGAAAGCCGCTATTCGAACAGCTATTCGGACAGCCTGCCCGATTTCGTGAAGCTCGCCGACGCTTACGGGTGGACGGGCCTGCGCATCGACACGCTCGGCGAGCTCGAGGACGGCATCAGGACGATGATCGAGACGCCGGGTCCGGTGATCGTCGACTGCCGCGTCGCCAAACTCGCCAACTGCTTCCCGATGATCCCATCGGGCGCAGCGCACACCGACATGATCCTCCAGCCGAGCGACGTCACCGGCACGATGGACGACGAAGCCAAGGCACTGGTGTAATCCCATGAAAATCAAGACCGAAGCCGGCGAGCGCCATGTGCTCGCCATCACCGTCGACAACGAAGCCGGGGTGCTCGCAAAGATCACCGGGCTGTTCACCGCGCGCGGCTATAATATCGAAAGCCTGACGGTGGCCGATATCACCGCCGACCACGCGCTGTCGCGCATCACCATCGTCACCTCGGGCCCGCCGCCGATCATCGACCAGATTATCGCGCAGCTCGACCGCCTCGTCCCCGTGCACAAGGTCGTCGACCTCAACGATGCGGGCGAAGCGCATGTCGAACGCGAGATCGCGCTGGTGAAGGTCGCGGGCACCGGCGACAAGCGCATCGAGGCGCTGCGCATGGCCGACGTCTTCCGCGCCAAGGTCGTCGACACGACGCTGACCAGCTTCATCTTCGAGATTACCGGGACGAGCGACAAGGTCGACCGCTTCATCGCGCTGATGCGCGAATGCGGGCTGGTCGAGGTCGGCCGCACCGGCGTTGTCGCCATCGCCCGCGGGTCGGAGGCGCTTTAGAGTTTAGAGGAATAAAGGTCCAACGATCGTCACCCCGGACTTGATCCGGGGTCCCGCTTTCCACCGTCGTTTAGCGGGACCCCGGGTCAAGCCCGGGGTGACGGAAGAGAAATAGGGAAGAAGACTATGCAGGTTTATTACGATCGCGACGCCGACCAGGATCTGATCAAGGGCAAAAAGGTCGCCATCGTCGGCTATGGCAGCCAGGGCCATGCGCACGCACAGAACCTCCGCGACAGCGGCGTGCGCGACGTCGCGATCGCGCTGCGCCCCGGCTCGGCGACGGCGAAAAAGGCCGAAGGCGCGGGCTTCAAGGTGCTTTCGAACAAGGAAGCCGCCGAGTGGGCCGACGTCATCATGGTCGCCGCGCCCGACGAGCATCAGGCGAAAATCTATGCCGATGACCTTGGCCCGAACATGAAGCCCGGCGCCGCACTCGCCTTTGCGCACGGCCTCAACATCCACTTCGGCCTGATCGAGGCGCGCGCCGACATCGACGTCTTCATGGTCGCGCCCAAGGGCCCCGGCCACACGGTGCGCAGCGAATATCAGCGCGGCGGCGGCGTCCCGTGCCTGATCGCGGTCGCACAGGAAGCCAGCGGCAATGCCGGCAACGGCCACGCCAAGGCGCTCGCCCTCTCCTACGCTTCGGCCGTCGGCGGCGGCCGCAGCGGCATCATCGAGACGACCTTCAAGGAAGAGTGCGAAACCGACCTCTTCGGCGAACAGGCCGTGCTCTGCGGCGGCGTCACCCACCTTATCCAGGCGGGTTTCGAAACGCTGGTCGAGGCGGGCTACGCTCCCGAAATGGCCTATTTCGAGTGCCTCCACGAAACCAAGTTGATCGTCGACCTTCTCTATGAAGGCGGCATCGCGAACATGCGCTATTCGATCTCGAACACCGCCGAATATGGCGACATCAAGACGGGCCCGCGCATCATCACCGACGAGACGAAGGCCGAGATGAAGCGCGTTCTCGCCGACATCACCTCGGGCCGCTTCGTGAAGGACTTCGTACTCGACAATCAGGCCGGCCAGCCCGAACTGAAGGCAAGCCGCAAGGCGGCTGCCGCGCATCCGATCGAAAAGACCGGAGCCGAACTCCGCGCGATGATGCCGTGGATCGCGAAGAACAAGCTGGTCGACAAGAACGTCAACTGACGGACTTTCGCAATCGCGGGCGAGGAGCTAGGGCCGGGCCATGGCAACCGACCTCTCCTTCGCCTGCGATTGCGCCACCGTTACCGGAGCGATGCGCGTCGCTTCGGGCGAAGGCGACTATGTCGTCTGCCACTGCACCGACTGCCAGAACCTCACACGCCATCTGGACCACGAGCAGTTGCTCGACGCGCACGGCGGCACCGCACTTTATCAGACGCGATGCGCGCGCATGCGGATCGATACCGGCCGCGATCAGCTAGCCTGTCTCCACCTCACCGACGCGCCGACGCTGCGCTGGTATGCCGCCTGCTGCCGCACACCGCTGTTCAACACGTTCAAGAACGGCAAGCTCCCCTTCATCACGATCCTGACCGCCGCCTGCGATCCGGCACGGCGCGCGGAGGCGTTCGGCCCGCCGCGCGGCCATCTTTTCACGCAGGACGCGATCGGCGACGCCAGCGGCCTGCCCAAATTGGGCACGCCGACCCTGATGCGCCGCTTTTTCATCCGCGCGATCAAGGATCTCGTTTCGGGCGATCGGCGCCGATCGCCGCTTTTCGACGCAAAGACGCTGGAGCCAATCGCCACGCCGCACCGCCTGACCGCCGAAGAACGGCAGGCGTTGACGGGGGGTCGAACCCAACCCCAATGACCGTCCCAGGCATAACAAACTCCGTCATTGCGAGCGGAGCGAAGCAATCCAGTGTGGCCTTGCGCTGCTCTGGATTGCTTCGCTTCGCTCGCAATGACGAATAAGGAAACAAAGATGGCGACCTCTCCCTTCTCCGCCCACCGCGCCGATCTCGCGGCGCTCGCGCATGACAGCCGTCGCCGCACCCTTGCGCCGCGCGCGGGCCGCGACTTTGCCTCGAACGACTATCTCGGCCTCGCCGATAGCGAAGCGCTGCGCGACGCGCTCGCCGCGGGCATCGAACGCGGCCTTCCTGCGGGCTCGGGCGGCTCGCGCCTGCTGCGCGGCAATCACGCCGAGCATGAAGCGCTCGAAACACACGCCGCGCGCCATTATGGCAGCGAGGCCGCGCTCTTCTTCGCGACAGGCTTCGCCGCCAACGCCGCGCTCTTCGCCACGCTTCCGCAGCGCGGCGACCTCGTCGTCCACGACGAACTCATCCACGCGAGCGCCCATGACGGGATGAAGCTCGGCCGCGCCGGCCATGTCGCAGCCACGCACAATGACGCGCAGGCCTTCGCCGACATCATCGCCCGTTGGCGCGCGGGGGGCGGCGCGGGCACGCCGTGGATCGCGGTCGAAAGCCTCTACAGCATGGATGGCGACCGCGCCCCGCTCGTCGATCTCGCCGCGGTCGCCGACCGCTACGACGCGGTGCTCGTCGTCGACGAAGCGCACGCAACCGGCGTGTTCGGCCCCGGCGGCGCTGGCCTCGCGCACAGCCTCGCACGCCGCGACAATCTGATCACGCTCCACACCTGCGGCAAGGCGCTCGGCGCCGAGGGCGCGTTGCTCTGTGCCCCCGCAATCGCGTGCGACTTCCTCGTCAACCGCGGTCGCCCGTTCATCTTCTCGACCGCGCCGTCGCCGCTGATGGCCTGGCTCGTCCGTCAGGCGATAGAGATTGTCGCGAACGAGCCCGAGCGCCAGGCGCGCCTCCACGCTCTCGTCCGCCACGCCGCAGAGCGCTTGGTCCCGCTCGGCATCCCCGCCAGCGGCACGCAGATCCTGCCCGTCATCATCGGCGACAACGACCGCACGATGCGCATCGCAGGCAGCCTGCGGGACGCGGGCTTCGATGTCCGCGGCATCCGTCCGCCCACCGTGGCGCAGGGAACCGCGCGCTTGCGCATCGCAATCACGCTCAATGTTGACGAAGCTAACATTGACGCGATGACCGACGCACTTGCCTCGGCGATGGCAGCGGCATGACGCGCTTCGTCGTTACCGGCACAGATACCGGCATCGGAAAAACCATCTTTTCCGCCGCTTTGGCGCAGGCCACCGCTACGCCATACTGGAAACCGATCCAGTCGGGCCTTGAAGAGGAGACGGACAGCGAAGTCGTCGCGCGCCTCGCCGGCGTGCGGGTTCATCCGGAAGCCTACCCCCTCAACACCCCCGCCTCGCCGCATCTGGCCGCCGAAATTGACAATGTTAACATAGTCGTCGAAACGCTCGCGCCGCCGCCCGGCGACCTCATTGTTGAAGGCGCCGGCGGCGCGCTCGTCCCCGTGACGCGCTCGATCCTCTACGCCGACCTCTTCGCGAAATGGCAGGTCCCGGTCATCGTCTGCGCGCGTACCAGCCTCGGCACGATCAACCACAGCCTGCTCACGATCGAGGCCCTGCGCGCGCGCGGCGTCCCTATCCACGGCCTCGCCTTCCTCGGCGACGCGGTGGAGGACAGCGAAGCGATCATCGCGCAGATCAGCGGCGTCCGCCGCCTGGGCCGCTTGCCGATCATCGATCCGCTGACGCCGGAAACGCTGGCCGAAGCGTTCGTCGCGAACTTCGACCTCACCGACTTCGCCTAACCCGATACCGTTCGCCCTGAGCTTGTCGAAGGGCCGTCCTTCTCTTATCCGCCGCCAAGAAAGAGCGGTGCTTCGACAAGCTCAGCACGAACGGATATCTGGATATGACCCATAGCTCCCCCGTCTGGCACCCCTTCACCCAGCACGGCCTCGGCGACCACATCCCGCTGATCGACCATGCCAAAGGCGCCAAACTCTATGCCGCCGACGGTCAAAGCTGGATCGACGCCATCTCGAGCTGGTGGGTCACCACCCACGGCCACGCGCACCCGCACATCATGGCCGCGATCCGCGCCCAGTCCGAAAAGCTCGACCAACTCATCTTCGCCGGCTGGACGCACGAGCCTGCCGAAAACCTCGCCGCCGAACTGATCCGCATCACCCCCGATCCGCTCACCCGCGTCTTCTTCTCGGACTCGGGCTCGACCAGCGTCGAGGTGGCGCTCAAGATGGCGCTCGGCTACTGGTACAACATCGGCGAGCCGCGCAGCCGCATCCTCGTCCTCGAACACAGCTATCACGGCGACACGATCGGCACGATGTCGGTCGGCGAGCGCGGCGTCTACAACCGCGCCTGGCAGCCCTTGCTCTTCGACGTCGACACCATCCCCTTCCCGCACGAAGGCATGGAACAGGCCACGCTCGACGCGCTCGAAGCCGCCTGCGCTCAAAAGCCCGCCGCCTTCATCGTCGAACCGCTGATCCTCGGCGCGGGCGGCATGCTCATCTATCCCGCGTGGGTGCTCGCCGAGATGCGCGCCATCTGTGCGCGTCACAACGTCCTTTTCATCGCCGATGAGGTGATGACCGGCTGGGGCCGCACCGGCACGCGCTTCGCCTGCGATCAGGCGGGGGTGATCCCCGACATCGTTTGCCTGTCGAAGGGTCTGACCGGCGGCTCCCTCCCGCTAGCGGTCACGCTCTGCATCGAGCCGATTTTCGAAGCGCATTATTCGGCCGACCGCGCCAAGACCTTCTATCATTCGAGTAGCTACACCGCGAACCCGATCGCCTGCGCCGCTGCAAATGCGAACCTTGAAATCTGGCGCGACGAGCCGGTTCAGCAGCGCATCGACACCCTGGCCGACGCACAGGCCGCGCATCTGTCGCTGCTCAGCCACGACCCGCGCGTCGCCAATCCCCGCCGCCTCGGCACCATCGCCGCGCTCGACATCGCTGTGACGGACGCAGGCTATCTCTCGAACCTCGCCCCCCGCCTGATCGCCTTTTACCGCGACCACGGCGTCCTCCTCCGCCCTCTCGGCAACACGCTCTACGTCATGCCGCCCTATTGCATCACCGCCGACGAGCTGGCGCAGGTTTGGAACGCAATCGGCGCATCGCTCGAGGCCGTGTAAGCAACGGCGGGAAACGTCCGGAGCTGCGGCCTACGCCGGGATGGCGGAAGAGAATGCATCCGGTATCGGAACCTTCATATCATCGTCACCCCGGACTTGATCCGGGGTCCCGCTCCTTCGTGAAGCGTGCCCGCGCGCTCCGCGCCGAAACCAAGACCCGGCATTCAGAAACGGCGCGCGTAACCGAAATAAAGTTCAACATCCGGGCTGTCCCGATTGAGGCCGATGTTCGCCCCCAAATCCCACTGGCTGTCCGCATCGGGTTGCCATCCGGCCGAGAGCCCCGCCAGCGCCTCGGTCGTGTGATCGTCGGGGTCGCGGTCGCGGGTCAGCGACACTTCGGCCGCCATCGAGACTTCGTCGGACAGGTCGAACCCCACCCCGGCAACCGAGCCATAGGCCGTATGCCGACCATTGCCGTCGCTATCGACCGCGGCATCGACATGCGGCGTGAAACCGAGCGACAGATCGCCGAGTTCGAAGCTGACCGGCACGATCATCCCCGCACCCCAATCGCCCGCACCGACGCCCTCGCCGCCCAGCGGCAGCGTGGCATAGGGCATCAGCGCGATCGAAAAGCCCGACCCGTCGGGATTACGCAAATTCTGCCGCAGCGCGATCGTCACGTCGCCGGTCCGTGTCCGGCGGGTCACCTCGCCCGTCGCCCGGTCGCGTTCGCGCGCATGGCCGAGCATCGTCCAGCCAAGCTGCACCTCCAGCGACGGGGTCAGTCCCGCGCGCAGCAGGGCGTCGCCAAAAGTCCAGCTATCGCTCCGGCTGTCGGCGGTGCGATCGAGTGTCCAGTCGGCCAGTCCGATCTCGAACAGCAGCGCTCCCGGCTCGACCGTGCAGGCAGGCGTTCCGAGCCCCGGTCGGTCAGGGCAAAGCTCGCGGCGATCCTCGTCCGCAAAGGCCGGCGTAGCGGCGGTCGCGGCGACCAGCAGCAATAGAGATCGAAGCGACATTCAAATCTTCCTCCGCCGGAGTGCATTGTTTTTCGTCCCGCCAGATCAAGCCCGCTTGCCTCGAAATCGCAAGCGGCTAATTTGCCCGCATGGCAACTCCTCCCCGCGCGAAAAAGATGCGCAAACTCCCATGGTATCTTCGGCCTTTCAAATGGCTGCTCTGGTTCATCCTCGCCTCGGTGCTTTGGGTGCTCATCTATGCGGTCGTCCCGCCGCCGGTGACCTTCACCATGCTGGCCGACAGCAACGGGATCACCAAGGATTGGACCAGCCTGTCGGATATCGACCGCAATATGGTGCGCGCGGTCATCGCTGCGGAGGACGGCAAATTCTGTAGCCACGACGGCTTCGACCGCGACGCGATCGAACAGGCGATCGAACGCAATGCCAAGGGCAAACGCATGCGCGGCGGATCGACGGTCAGCCAGCAGACCGCGAAGAATGTCTTTCTGTGGCAAGGCAGCGGCTGGACGCGTTACGTCCGCAAGGTACCCGAAGTCTGGTTCACATTCCTGATCGAAAAGATCTGGGGCAAGCGGCGGATCATGGAAGTTTATCTCAACGTCGCCGAGACCGGTATCGGCACCTATGGCGTGGAGGCGGGCGCACAGCGCTATTTCAACCATGGCGCGGGCAAATTGACGCCAAAGGAAGCCGCCCGCATCGCCGCAATCCTGCCGCTCCCGAAAAAGCGCGAGGCGGTGAGCCCGTCCGGCTTCACCCGCCGCTATGGCAACACGATCTCAGCGCGCATCGGGCAAGTACGCCGCGACGGACTGGACGGCTGCGTCTACTGAGCGGGGCGGTTATGGGGTGGGGAGCGGGCGTTTGCGGTTCCTACGTGCACCCCGGCGAAAGCCGGGGCCCAGTGCGGAAAAGCGCAAAGTTAGCGTTGGAATTCTGGGCCCCGGCTTTCGCCGGGTGCACATCTCTATCGGCATTTTCCTACCTTCGTCATCCCGGGCTTGACCCGGGATCCCGCTTTTCCTGCGCATCGACCAGCTTGGACCTCAAGCGGGACCCCGGATCAAGTCCGGGGTGACGAGGATGTGGAGGTCTGCAACCGGTCGGTTCCGGTCATTACGCCCGGATCAGTGCCCAAAGGCTGGAATGAGGTGGAGAGCGGGCGTTTCATTGCCAAGGCCCCTCCTCTTCAGGTGAGGGGCTATGTTCGAGCTAGGGCAGCAAGCGTCGTTCCCCGCCTTATCGTCATCCCGGGCTTGACCCGGGATCCCGCTTCTTGAGGCGCCCACTGGCTTCGACCTCAAGCGGGACCCCGGATCAAGTCCGGGGTGACGATGATGGAAAGGTCCGCAACCGGTCGAAACCAGCCAAAACCATACCCAGGCCCTGACGCCACGGCGCTACCCTACGCCGGCTTCCAGCTCTTCCGTTCTTCGGCCTGCTTCAGAACTTCGAACGCGGCCTGCCCTGCCGCAAAGCGCTTCGCCGCTTCGGCATCGCCGGGCTTCACATCGGGGTGGCATTCCTTGGCGAGGTTGCGCCAGGCCTTTTTCGTCGCCTCAAAGTCGGCGTCGGGTTCCAGGTCGAGTACCTCCAGCGCGCGCATTTCGTCGGCGCTGCGGCTGCCATCGCCCGATCCGCCCCAGGCATAATGCTGCGCGCGGGCATAGCTGCGTGCGCCCTGTTCCTCTTCGGCGGCACGCGCCGCGGCATCTTCGGCGGAAAGGCCGGCGAAATAGTCCCAGCCGCGATTATATTCGGCGGCATGCGTTTCGCAGAAATACCAGCGTTCGGGGCTGTTCGGCGACTTGGGCGCAGGACAATTGCCCGGGTTCGTGCAGCCGTGGCGATCGCAAAGACGAACCTTCTGCGTCTCGCGCGACGAGCCATAGGGGCGCCAGCGGGGAAAACCCCAGTCATCGGATCTCTTGGCGCGGCTCATCGATCCCATGTAGCGACTGACGGACGAATTGGCTAGGCGGCCGGCCGAAAAAGCCGCGCAAAAATAGCCTTTCCTACATTATCGCGCCGTGCCAGCTATGTGCTTCGGCTCTTTGCAATCGTAATTTCTTCCCGCAACTTTCCGCACGATGAGGCCCTTCGCATAAAGCGACAAAGGACACAGCTTCGAGCTGAACGTCCGTATATTTTGTCGCTTTAAGCTCGATCAGTCCTTCGGCTTGTAACCGAACGCCTTGCTCGCAAGCTTGACCACCGCGGGGTCGCGCTCGGACGGGGTCATCGGCACCGCGGCTTCCAGCGTCTCGATGATATGCGTCAGCGCGGCGATACGCGCGGCCTTCTTGTTATTGCCGTCGATCACTTTCCACGGCGCCCAGCGGGTGTTCGTCTGTGCGAACATCTCTTCCATCGCGGCGAGATATTCCTTGCGCTTCGACCGGTTGCGATAATCCTCGGTGCCGGTCTTCCAGCGTTTCCAAGGATCGTCGAGGCGCGCGGCGAAGCGCTCGTCCTGCTCTTGCTGCGTGATATGGATGAAGAGTTTGACGAGGTTCGTGCGGCTGCCGGTCAGCTGCGCTTCGAACTCGTTGATCTCATCATATCCCTTGCGCCACTCGGCCTCGGTCGCAAAGCCCTCGACGCGCTCGACAAGGACGCGGCCGTACCAGCTACGGTCAAAGATCGAGATTTCGCGATTGCCCGGCAGCCGTTTCCAGAAGCGCCAGAGGAAGTGGCGCGATCTTTCCTCTTCATTGGGCGCACTGATCGGCCATACCTCGAAATAGCGGGGATCGAGCGACGCGGTCAGCCGCTGGATGATGCCGCCCTTCCCCGCCGCATCCCAGCCCTCGAACATGACGATGCTGCGCTGCCCGTGGATGATATGCGCGGCCTGCAGCCGTTCGAGACGATCTTCCAGCGCGGCGAGGTCGTCGGAATAGTCGCCGTCATATTTGGCGCCGGTTTCATAGTCGGACAGGGAAATGCTCATATGCTCTCCGTAGCGCATGCGGCGCGATCCTACCAAGCATCATCCATCGATGTCATGTTCCGGGACAGGCGCGGCGCGCTTCCTTACTCGCGCCCGATCAGGCGCTTGCGCGCTTCCCAATCGGCCAGCGCGCGGCGGTTGCCTTCGACGCGCTCCAGCGCTTCGGGGATCGCGCTGCCACGCAATCCCTGTCGCTGCGCCTCGCCATACCAGTCGACCGCCGCATCGAAATCGCGCTGCATCTCGGCGCAAAGGCCAAGGTTGAAAGCAAGCGCAGCGGTCGGCTCGGCGTCGCGGGTCAGCGCGGTCCATGCCGCGCAGGCGGCCGGCTGGTCACTCTTGGTCAGGCGGACGGCATTTTTGAATGCTGCCTGCGCGGGTTTCGCCAGTCCCTTGGTGCCCTCCTCGACACGGACGTCGAGGACATAGTCCCGGGGCGCAAGGTCGCGGCGGATCGCCTTGACGTGATCGCGCTGAACGTCCTCGATATAATCGTCGACCGATCGCGATGCCGCGCGGTCGGGGCAATAGGTGATCTGGTCGCGGGCATTCAGCGGGCGCGTATAACGGATCGAGCCGTCGGCGATCGCGACAAGCCGCGCGGTGGTTGCGACGGTGACTGTCCGGCGGCGGCAGCGGATATCGACCTCGGCCTCCTTCAGGCATTTCTTCTTGTCGGCGGGATCGGGTTCGACGCAGCGCTTGCGCTTTTCGGTAACGGGCGTCTCATCGACGCTGGCGCGCGTCGTGCCGGTGACGAGACCATCGGTCGGTGCCCCCGATTCGGGAGCGATCATGCGATACCAGGGGCGGCCGCCGAACTGAGCGCCGCCAAGTTCAGCCTCAAGCTGCTGCGCAAGCGCCGCACCATCCTCGCCCTCGAAGCGCTCGACCGACAGGCGAAGCAGGTCATTGACGTTCGCGCCGGCCGGTTCGCTGCCAGCGATGGTCAACGTCTCGGCCGCAGCGGGCGTCGCAAAGCAAAGAAGAGCGGCGGCCAGCGCCAATCGCGTGTCGAACATCTCACCCCCGACAACTATCCCTGACCGGGGCTATCGCAGCCACCGGTGCCTGTCAAAGCGGGAAGGTCAGAGCAGGTCGGCGAGCAATCCGGCGACGCGGGCGGGCGCTTCCATCGGGATGAAATGGCTATGCTCGGCCCATAATTCGTCGCGTTCGGCGCCGATCGCGGCGCCAAGGCCGGTCCAAGTCGGGCTCAGCGAGAAATCCAGCGGACCGCCGCGCTCGCCGGTGGGCGCGCGGATCACTGTCGAGGGCAGCGCAAGATAATGGAGCCACTCGTGCGGACTGGTGCGCAGCGCATTCTGGTACACCGAGGCTTCCAGCGCCGGCGGACAGGCAAGCTCCAGCCCCTCGCCATTCGAGGCAGGCAGCAGGCCATATGTGCAATAGTCGGCCAACACCTGCGGATCCCAGTTCGCATAGGGTGGTCGATCGGCGAAGCGCGCGCGCATCTCTTCGGCGCTCGTCCATGCGTTGCGGCGGCGTGCGACGGGATGCTCGGCGGGGTCGGGAATCGGCTCAGCGGCCTCGCCTTCGTAAAATGCAGGCTCCATGATGACCGGGTCGATCAGCACGAGATGGCGGAACGCCGCCGGCCGCTGCGACGCGAGCCGGGTCAGGATATAGGCGCCCATGCTGTGGCCGCAGCCGACGATCGGGTGTCCGCCCAGCCCGTCGAGCAATGGCAGCAGCACATCGGCGGTCGCCGCCCAATTGGCGAGCGTCGTGGGACGGAAACTGCGCCCATGGCCGCGATGGTCGGGGGCGATGACATGCGCCCCGGCCGGCAGCGCCGCGACCACCTGGTCCCAAAGCCGGGCATGAAAGCCCGTGGCATGGAGCAGCAGCAGCGAAGCGCCCGCACCGCGCTCTCCCCATTCGAACCAGCAGATGTCGCCTTCCGGCGTTTCCAGCCGGTGCTCCCGGGGTTCGTTCACGCCTTAGCTCTTCGGGCCGTCGACGAGCCGGATGCTCAGCTCCTTGAGCTGCTTTTCGCTGACCGGCGCCGGGGCGCCCATCATCAGGTCCTCGGCCTTCTGCGTCATCGGGAAAACGATCACTTCACGGATGTTCGGCTCGTCGGCGAGCAGCATCACGATGCGGTCCACGCCCGGTGCCGAACCGCCGTGCGGCGGCGCGCCGAACTTGAACGCGTTGATCATGCCCGCGAAGTTCGTGTCGACATCCTGCTGGCTGTAACCGGCGATCTCGAACGCCTTGTACATGATGTCGGGGCGGTGATTCCGGATCGCGCCCGACGACAATTCGACGCCGTTGCACACGATGTCGTACTGATAGGCCAGGATATCCAGCGGATCCTTGCTCGTCAGCGCGTCCATCTCGCCCTGCGGCATCGAGAAGGGGTTGTGGCTGAAATCGATCTTGCCGGTGTCCTCGTCGGCCTCGAACATCGGGAAATCGACGATCCAGCAGAATTCGAAGCGGCTCTTGTCGATGAGGTCGAGCTGATCGGCAACGCGAGTGCGAGCAAGGCCCGCGAGCTTTGCCGCCTTCGCCTCGACGCCCGCGGCAAAGAAGATGCCGTCGTTCGGGCCGAGGCCCATCGCGTCGGCGATCGCCTTCATGCCTTCCTGGCCATGATTATTGGCGATCGGGCCGCCAAACACCCCGTCCTTCTGGGTTGCGTAGCCGAGGCCCGGGAAACCTTCCGACTGTGCCCAATTGTTCATCTCGTCGAAGAATTTGCGGCTCTTCTCGTGCGTTTCCGGCGCGGCGACGGCGCGGACGACCTGGCCTTCCTCGACCATCGTCGCAAAGCGGCCAAAGCCCGATCCCTTGAAGAAATCGCCGACGTCATGGACCAGCAGCGGATTGCGCAGGTCGGGCTTGTCGCTGCCATATTTCAGCATCGATTCGCGGTACGGAATGCGCTTGAACGGCAGCGGCGAGACGGTCCGGCCCTTGCCGTCAAAGTCCGCGAACTCCTCGAACACGCCGTGCAGCACGGGTTCGATCGCGTTGAAGACATCATCCTGCGTGACGAAGCTCATCTCGAAATCGAGCTGATAGAATTCGCCCGGCGACCGGTCGGCGCGCGCGTCTTCGTCGCGGAAGCAGGGTGCGATCTGGAAATAGCGGTCGAAGCCCGCGACCATCAGCAATTGCTTGAACATCTGCGGAGCCTGCGGCAGCGCATAGAATTTGCCGGGATGGACACGGCTGGGCACCAGATAGTCGCGCGCGCCTTCGGGGCTGCTCGCGGTCAGGATCGGCGTCTGGAATTCGGTGAACCCCTGGTCGATCATCCGGCGGCGCAGCGACGAAATCACGTTCGAACGCAGCACGATATTCTTGTGCAGGCGCTCGCGGCGCAGATCGAGGAAGCGGTTCGTGAGGCGGATTTCCTCGGGATATTCGGTTTCGCCGAAAACGGGCAGCGGCAGGCGGTCCGCGGCCGACTGTACGGTCACCGCGCTCGGATAGATTTCGATCTCGCCGGTCGCCAGCTTGGGGTTGAGCGTCTCGGGCGAGCGCGCGGCAACCTTGCCGGTGAAGGTCAGAACGGATTCGGGGCCCAAGGCGTTGACCGTGGGATAAAGGTCCGACCCGGTCTCCACGACGATCTGGGTAATCCCATAATGGTCGCGAAGATCGACGAACAGAACATTCGCATGCTCGCGCGTGCGATGCACCCAGCCCGAAAGACGGACTTCCTCACCGACGTTGGCGGCGCGAAGGTCTGCGCATGTGTGGGTGCGATAGGCGTGCATTATGTTCGTCTTTCAAATGTCCGGGAAGGCGCGCGGGAAAACGCGCCGATATGGCCGCGCCTAAGGCAATGCGCAGCGCCATTTGTCAAGGGTTGAGGGCGCGAATCAACGGGTCAGGCCAAGGTTATCGAGCACCTCGCTGCCGAACAGCGCGCGGTGCGCCGGATCGGGAAGCAGCCGGTCGCGCGCGGCACGCCAACGCCGGAAATCCTCGCCATAGTCGGCGGCGACGCGCGCGGCGTCGAGGTGACAGCTTTTTGCCCAATGGCGGGTAAAGCCGATCCCCTCGGCATCAAGACATTCGACAACGCGGGCGTAAGCGTCGGCGGTGCGCTGGCTGCGCGGGCCGTCGAAATCGATCACCGCATTATGCGCAAAACGGGCCGGGGCGAGCAGGCCCTGTGCGCGCTCCATGAAACGTACCGTGATGACCGTAGAGCCGCCATATTTGGCATAGACTGCGCAGATGCGTTCAAAAGCGCGTGCAAGATCGGCGCGATCGATGGTGACCGACGCGTTGAAAAGGTCGGCGAGCGGCCGATGCGTGTCGAGCCCCTCCCCCCAACTGCCATATACCGGCGGGTCATCGACGTCGGGCCCGCTGGCATAGCCTTGCTTCATTGCGAATTGCAGCAAGGGTCCGCGCGCCCACGGATAATCGTTGAGCAATCGGCCGAGCAGACTGAGTGCATCGTAACCTGCGCCGAGTTGCCCGGGCGTGGCGCGTGGATAATCGTCGCGCCATGGCTCGCGGTAAAGGAAGCGCAGCATCGCCGGCCGCTTGAACGGCTTATAGGGATTGACGATCATCTGGACGAAATCAGGATCCTGATCGAGCGCGTAGGTCTTGGAAAATCGGCGGAAATCGCCAGCGGTCAGCCAATCGAGCGCGGCGCAATCGACCTTGCGCAGATTCTGGATCGGACGGACGAGGAATTTCGGGACGCTATCGACGACGAGCGCGGTAACGATCCCGAGCGATCCCACGGGAAGCTGCACCGCGGCGAAAAGCTCATCGTCGCGCACCGCCGTCGAACCCGTCGCGGCGATGAAGGCGTCGTTCATCACTCCGGCGGCGGGCTCGATCCAGTGGATGCCGCCGGGTGTGACAATCTGTACCGCACGGATATGGTCCTGAATGCCGCCGCGCGCGATCATCGAACCGTGCGTGCCCGTGGCGGCCGCGCCGGCAAACGTCTGCCCATTGCCTGCGCCGCTGGTCCACAGCGAACGGCCCTGATCCTCGAACTTGTCCGAAACCTCGTCGACGAGCGCGCCCGCTTCGATGAGCATCAGCGAACCCGCGTCGATACCGGAACGGACATCGCTGGCGCCGATCCGGAAGCAGCGGTTGAAACGGCGCGTGTGGAGCAACCAGCTTTGCGAGCTGATATTGACGTTCGACGGCGACCAGCCCGCACCGAGCGGGCGGACGCGGCGCTTGGCCATTTCAGCCTGAGCGAGCCAGTCCTGCACCGACTTCGCGGCAATCGCGATCTCGTCGCGCCCGCGCTCCGCATCGCCGCTGCGCAGCGCAAAGCGCGTCGCCGCCTCAGAGGTCCCCGTGCCGTGATAATTTGTCCAGCGGCCCTCGTCGCCCAGTCTGACGATCGGCATCAGGCCTCTCCCAGCGGCAGAATGCCGGCATGCGCGCGCCAGGCGACGGTCACCGGGCGCAGGAAGCCGAAGGTTGCGATCGCGACGAGCATCTGGCGTCGCGTGGCGAACACCCGCACATCGCAGAGCCCGTGATCGGATTCGGGGGTTACAAAGGGCTGCGCCGCCTGACTGGCGAACCCCCAACCCTTCAGCGTCACCACCATCGATTCCTCGTCGAGCGGTCGCGGATTGGAGATCGACAGAAAAATATCCGCCTGCCCCGCGGCATATTGACCGAAAAGCAACGCAAAACCGAGCGCCGCGAGCACCCAACCGAGCCACATCATGCCCAAAATCCCTTCGTCTTTTTCCCCGGCCGGTGTTCCGGCTCCGCAACCCGAAGAGCGCGGGCAATTTTTCCTGCCCGTTCCTCTCAACTAGCTGTATAGGCGCGCTATGCAAGTCCATCCGTTGATCGAAACCAACGCCGCGCTCGTCGAATTCTGCGACCTCATTCGGAACAGCGATTTCATCGCGGTCGATACCGAATTCATGCGGGAAAATACTTTCTGGCCAGAGCTTTGCCTGATCCAGGTGGCGGACCGCGACCATGCCGCGGCAATCGATCCGATGGCGCCCGGCATCGATCTGGGGCCCCTGCTCAACCTGCTCGTCGACAATGAGGATATGCTCAAGGTCTTTCATGCGGGCGGACAGGATGTCGAAATCATCTTCAATCTGACCGGCAAGACGCCGCATCCGATCTTTGACACACAGATCGGCCAGATGGCGCTCGGTCAGGCCGAACAGGTCGGATATTCGAACCTGGTCGAAGCATGGATCGGGCTTCAGCTCGACAAGGGTGCACGCTTTACCGACTGGAGCCGCCGTCCGCTCGACAAGCGCCAGATCGACTATGCCGTCGGCGATGTGACACATCTCGCCAAGATTTTCCCGATGATGCTCGACAAGCTGATCAAGACCGGCCGCGGCCATTGGCTTGACGAGGAGATGGAAAAGCTCGCCGATCCCGCCAATTACAGCGTCGATCCCGAAAAGGCGTGGCAGCGAATCAAGGTGCCGACACGCAAGCCCGACGTTCTCGGCCGGCTTCAGGCGCTCGCCGCATGGCGCGAACGCGAAGCGCGGACAAAGAATTTGCCGCGGGGGCGGATCGTCAAGGATGAGACGCTGGCCGATCTCGCCGCGCATCCGCCGAAAGATCAGGACGGGCTGGGCCGTGTGCGCGGGCTGTCGGCAACCTGGCGGACCAACGACATCGGCGGGCGGCTGATGGACGCGATCGCAGGCGCCAAACCGATGTCGAAGGACGACATGCCCGATCGCGCACCGCGCGGCCCCGGCCTCGGCAAGGAAGGCACTTTGGTCGCCGACCTCCTGAAACTGTTGCTGAAAATCCGGGCGCGTGAACTCAATGTCGCGGCACGGTTGATCGCGCGCAGCGACGATCTAGAGGCGCTTGCTGCGGGCGCGCGTGAGGGCATCCAGATGATGCAGGGCTGGCGCTACGACGTGTTCGGCCACGCCGCGCTCGACCTTGTCGAAGGACGGATGGGCTTTGCCGTGAAGAACGGCAAGCTGGTGATGAGCGAGATCGACGCCGCGACCGCGGCCGAGGTTTAAAGCAGCACGAGTTCGGGTTTGGCGTCGAGCGCCTGCGCGAGGACGCGCAAGCGGCGTTCGACCGATTCGCCGGCCAGATGATGCCAGCCGGCATCGAGGCAAAGCTTCAGCTTGCCGTCGACCAACGCAATTCCGCTCGCCTTGAGCGGCGCCTCGACCCCGCCCGTCAGGCGCTGTGCGAGGCGGATCGCGAGCCCCCATTGCCGCGCGCGCGCCAAGCGTTCCGCCGAAACAAGGCTGCCCATGGCAGGGAATTCGGCGTCGGCGCCGCCGAAGCCTGCATAAAGCGCCCGCGCGAGCAGGATACGGCCCGGAATGTCGATGCTGCGCCAATTGCCGTGCAGGCCGATTTCGGTGCCGCGCTCGGCCCGGAAATCGGGATTCGCCGACCAGGCGACGTCGCTGAGCAGGCTTGCGGCGAGACGAACGCGGCTATCGGCCGGGACCTCGTCAGCAAACAACGGCGCGATCCATTCGGCGATCGCGCGGCCGTGCGGTGCGAATCGCGCGAGGCGGCGTCCTTCGAATTCGGCGGCGACGATCAACGGGTCCTGCGCGCGCGTGTCGGCATCAAGCGCCTGATAGAGCAGCCCTTCGCGAAGGCCTGACGACGACACCGTCATTTCTGGAACGTCGAGAATATTGACGAGCGCAGCGAGGAGCGCCGCCGCATCGGGCAGTGCCGCGGCGCGGTTCGATGCCATTCCGGGGATCTCGCGCAACTCTTCAAAGGTCAGGCGCTTCGACGCCCGAATCAGGCGGCGGAGCGCGCTTCGCGGGAGTGTATGCTGGTCGAGCACCGCCAGCGGATCGCGCGTGAGTTCGAGATCGAGGCGCGACAGCGCGCGCCACGAACCACCGACGAGATAAAGCGGCTGCCCGGTCAGGCCGTCGGGCCAGCCGGCGGCGCGAAGCATCTTGCGAACGGCGCGCTCGAATGCCTGCTCGCCATCCTTGCGCAGCGCGGGCAAGCGCAGCACGCCGAGTGGGAAGGACGCGCGGCGGCCGACCTGACCGTTCGACACCTCGGCAAGTTCAAGGCTGCCGCCGCCAAGATCGACGGCGATGCCATGTGCGTCGGGGATCGCCGCCAGCACGCCGTGCCCCGCCGCCTCGGCCTCTTCCTCGCCGGAAAGCAGCCGGATCGCGAGCCCCGCCTCGGCAGCAGCCTTGATAAACTCCGGACCATTGACCGCGTCGCGTACCGCGGCCGTGGCGACGCATTGGACGTCCTTCACATCCATATGCTTTGCGAGCAGCGCATAGCGACGGAGCGCGACGAGGCCGCGTTCGGCGTCTTCGGGCGCGATGCGCCCATCGACGGCGAGGCCGCGGCCAAGACCCGCTGCGACCTTTTCGTTGAAGATCACCGCGGGCGCGCGCGCCGGTCCCTCATAGACGACGATGCGTACCGAGTTGGAACCGATATCGATGACCGCAGAGCGGTGGACCGCCTGTTTGGATGTACGCAGCAAGCCCAAGTCTATTTTCTCAATCTTCGCGCACATTGAAAGCAAGTGTCGGGACGTCCTGGCGCTTGTGAAGCGCCGTTCCGCGGCCCGACAACGACGGGTTGTTCATGAAATAATGATGAAGGTTGAAGGGCTTGTCGCCCGGCGTCACGCGCACCGAGGTGCCGTCGGGCTGCAGGATCCAGCTCTGTTCATTGTCGATGAGGTTCGCCACCAGAACCTGGTCCAATATCTGGTCGTGCACGGTCGGATTTTCGATCGGGATCATATATTCGACGCGGCGGTCGAAGTTGCGCGGCATCCAGTCGGCGCTGCTGATGTAGAGCCTTGCCCCGCGATGCGGCAGCGGCGCGCCGTTCGCGAAGGCCCATACGCGGCTGTGCTCGAGAAAACGGCCCACCACCGATTTGACCCGGATCGTTTCGGAAAGTCCCGGTACGCCGGGGCGCAGGCAACAGATGCCGCGCACGATCAGTTCGATCGGGACGCCGGCCGCGCTCGCCTGATACAGTTTGTCGATGATGTCGGGGTCGACGAGGCTGTTCATCTTGGCCCACACGCCCGACGGCAGGCCCGCCTTCGCCGCCGCCGTCTCGGCGTCGATCAGCTCGGACAGGTGCGCGCGCATGTTGAGCGGCGACATGGTGATCAGGTCGAGCCGTTCGGGTTCGACATAGCCGGTGATGTAATTGAACAACTGCGCCGCATCGCGCCCCGCGCGCGGATCGGCAGTGAAGAAGCTGAGGTCGGTATAGATACGCGCGGTCACCGGGTGATAATTGCCCGTGCCGAAGTGGCAGTAGGTCCGATACCCCTGCCCCTCACGGCGCACGACCATCGAAATCTTGGCGTGCGTCTTCCACTCGATGAAGCCGTAGACGACCTGCACACCGGCGCGTTCCAACTGGTTCGCCCAGAGAAGATTCTGTTCCTCGTCAAAGCGCGCCTTGAGCTCGACGACCGCGGTCACCGATTTCCCCGCTTCCGCCGCCTCGATCAGCGCACGGATGACCGGCGACTGGTTACCCGCGCGATAAAGCGTCTGCTTGATCGCGACGACGTCGGGATCGGCCGCCGCCTGTCGCAGGAAAGACAGGACGACGTCAAAGCTTTCATAAGGGTGATGGACGACGATGTCCTTCGAGCGGATCGCCGCGAAACAATCGCCGCCATGTTCGCGAATCCGTTCGGGGAAACGCGCCGAGTAAGCGGGGAATTTGAGGTCGGGGCGGTCGACGTCGACCAGTGCGGAAAGCGCCGCGAGCCCAATGAAGCCGCCGATCTTGGCGACGATCGCCTCGTGCCCCTGGATATCGGCGTTGAGCACCTCGGCGATTTCGCCGGGCATATCGGCTTCGAGTTCGAGCAGGATCACACGGCCGCGGCGGCGGCGGCGGATCGCGGTACGGAACAGGCGGACAAGATCCTCGGCCTCTTCCTCAAGCTCGATATCGCTGTCGCGGATGATGCGGAACACGCCCAATGAGCGGATGGTGAAACCCGGGAACAGCAAATCGCCGAAAATCTCGATCAGATACTCGATCGGTACGAAGGCGCCCGGCTGCCCCGGAACCGGCACGAAGCGCGCCAGCGACGCGGGGATCATCACCAGTTCGCGGATCGTCTCGCCCGTCGCCTTGCGCTGCAAATCGAAAATGACGCCAAGCCCGCGGTTCGGGATGAAGGGAAACGGATGCGCCGGGTCGAGCACCTGCGGCGTCAGGATCGGGAAAATCTGGTCGATGAAATATTGGCGGAGCGCGCTACGCAGCGCTTCCTTGTCCGACCCCGTGCCGTGGACGACGATGCCCTGTTCGCCCAGCAGCTTGTGAAGCAATTGCCATTCGCTCTGCTGTTGGTCGACGAGGCGGTTCACCTCGGCCTCGATCTCGGCGAGTTGCTGCCCCGGTGAGCGGCCGTCGGCCGACGGATCGTCGATTCCCTGAAGCTGCTGGCCTTTGAGCCCCGCAACGCGAACCATGAAGAATTCGTCGAGGTTGCTGCCCGAAATCGACAGAAACCGAAGACGTTCGAGCAAAGGATGCGCGGGATTGCGTGCCTCCTCCATCACCCGCCGGTTGAAGGCGAGCCAGGAGAGTTCGCGGTTGAAGAAGCGTTCTGGACCAAAGCTGGGCGGCGTCGCCGCCGTGTCGGCATCATTGTCTGCGCGTAGGGGGCCGCCGGCTATCGACATGTCGCGTCATCCTGTCTTTCGAGCAAATCGGGATCGATGAGCCCCTGTGACAGTAATGTTTCACGAGTAAGACGAATGCTAATGCCGCCCCCTTTTTCCAGCGAAGCAGCATCGAGCGCCGCGACGACACGGTGGATCGCTGCGTAACTGCGCTCCATCCGCGGGACGATATAGGAAGCAACTCCGGGCGCGAGCACGATGCCACGCTGCGCGAACAGCGCCTCGATCAGGTCGCGCGCGAGGCAGTCGTCGGGATCGCCGATCGTCAGCACCGGCACGGCGGCAAGACGCGACCGAAGGTCGGGCAATGCCACGTTCCAAGCGGGCGGCGGCGCATCGGCGATGATCAGCAACGGCGCGCCGCTGTTCTGGGCCGCATTCCACGCGTGGAAAATCTCTTCCTCGGGCACGCTGTCATGCCCGTCGATAACGCGACCGCCGGTTTCACCGGCGAAGAGGCGCCCCATCAGGCTGCGTCCCGACCCGCGCGGTCCGGCCAGCACCGCGGTGCGCACGGGCCAGGTCGCCGGGTGGCGCAGATAGCGCACGGCATCCGCGTTACTGGTGCCGACGATCAGCGGACCGTCATTGCTGCCCCCCGCGCTCCAGTCGAGCGGGAGTGCGATCTGGGATCCGCGCGCCATCAGCGGCTGATCCTGAGCTGGCCGCCGCCTTCCTGCACCTTGAACCCGCGCGCAGCGAGCGCGGCCTTCAGCGCGGCAATATCGCCCCGGAAGCTGACGCGCATCACCGACGTGCCACCAAGCGCAAGGCTGGTCGTCGACGCCGACTGGACCCCTGCGGCGCCCGCCACCGCGCGTTCGGTCGCGGTGACCGAATCGACGTCCGGCGAGCTGTACTGGACGGTGAAGCTCTGCACACCCACGGCCGCCGTCGTTGGCACGCTCGCGTCGGTTTCGCTCGGCAGCACATCTTCGTCGGTCGCGGCCTCTTCGGGCAGATCTTCCTTCTCGACCGGCTTTTCGAGGACGAGATAGGTGTCGGTGCGCAGCACGCCCGATGCCAGCGCATCGATATAGATGCGGTCCATGCGCGCCACGGCCTTCTCCATCATGTCGGGCAGTGCGGCGGGGCTCGGACCGGTCATCGTAAAGCTGGAGATCAGCTTGCTGTCGGGGCCGAAGCGTGCGGTGAAATAGCCTTTGATCGGGCCGCCGGGATAGGAATATTCGACGCGCGCGATCGGCGTCAGCACGTCGGCAGCGCCGTATTGATCGAGGATCACGCGCCACCATACGCGGCCGCGGCGGCCGGTCTGTCCCGCGTTGATCAACAGCGTGTCGGCGCCCGTACCCGCCGTGCGGACATAGTCGATCGCGCTCTGCCCCGTATTATATTCGGCCCATGCACGCTGCCAGGCGCTGCGCTGTTCGAACACCTGCGGAATGCCGTCGATCGAATAGACCGGGATGACAAGCAGCGGCGGCGAACGCAGCGTCCGCCCGCTGACCCCCAGGATCTGACCGGCACGGACGCGGTCGAACTGGACGCCGAGCTTGGCGACATAGCGGCGCGGACCGATCTGCTCTTCCTCGACGACGATCGCGGTGACGATGCCGTCGAGTACCGAATCGGTAAGCGCCGGGCCGTCGCTGCCGTTCAATTTACGATAAAGCTGGGTCCAGCCCTTGCGCTGCGCCTCGCGCCAGCCCTTGGTTCGCGCATCGTCGGCGTTGTCGCCGGTCACGTCCACCATGATGCCGCTCGCCAGGAAATCACCGCTGCTGTTGATCGGCGTGATGCCGCGATCGCCGCGGCTGATCTGTCCTTCGACAACGCCGACGAGCAGAATCGCGAAGAAAATGCCGAAAAGCGCGGCCCAGCGCCAGTCGCGCGGGCGAATGGCATCAAGGATCAGGTGGGGCGCGAGGCGGGGGAAAGCAGCCGAAATCATATCTTCTCTATGCTTTGCCCAAAAGCGTGTCGCCGGACAAGGAAATCATGGCATTTCGTGGCCAGACTCGTTAGTCGCGCTGGCCATGGATTCCAAGCACAACCAACCCGCCTCCTACACTTATGCAGAGGCCGGCGTATCGATCGAGACCGGCAACGCGCTGGTCCGTGCCATTGCCCCGCTCGCCCGTGCGACGCGTCGCCCCGGCGCCGACGCCGACCTGGGCGGCTTTGGCGGCTTCTTCGACCTGAAGGCGGCGGGGTTCAACGATCCCTTGCTCGTCGCGGCGAACGACGGCGTCGGCACCAAGCTGAAACTCGCCATCGAATCGGGCAAACATGACGGGGTCGGCATCGATCTGGTCGCAATGTGCGCGAACGACTTGATCGTTCAGGGTGCCGAGCCGCTGTTTTTCCTCGACTATTATGCCACTGGCAAGCTCGACAATGATGTCGCGACCGAAGTCGTCGCGAGCATTGCCGAGGGGTGCAAGCAGGCCGGATGCGCGCTGATCGGCGGGGAGACCGCCGAAATGCCGGGCATGTACTCGGACGGCGACTATGACCTCGCGGGCTTTTGCGTCGGCGCGGTCGAGCGCGACCAGGTGCTGACAGCCGACAAGGTCGCGGCGGGAGACGTCATTCTGGGCCTCGCCTCGTCGGGAGTACATTCGAACGGCTTTTCGCTCGTGCGCCGTCTTGCCGCGGACAAGGGGTGGAAGCTCGATCGCCCTGCCCTGTTCGACCAGACGATTCTGCTGATCGATGCGCTGATGGCGCCGACGCGCATCTATGTGAAGAGCCTGCTGCCGCTGGTGAAGACCGGCAAGATCCATGCCCTCGCGCATATCACGGGCGGCGGATTGCTCGAAAATATCCCGCGCATCCTGCCCAAGACGCTGCACGCGCATGTCGATGCCGACGCATGGGAACAGCCGCGGCTGATGGCGTTCCTGCAGGCGCAAGGGAATATCGAGCCCGAGGAAATGGCGCGCACCTTCAACTGCGGGATCGGCATGGCGGTCGTTGTCGCCGAGGGCGAGGTCGCCGACGTGACCGCGGCACTCGAAGCGGCGGGCGAGACTGTGTTCCGCATCGGCCATGTCGCCGAGGGAGAAAAGGGCTGCACCGTGACGGGCAGCGCCGAAACATGGAGCGCGATGGGCGCGTGGAGCGCCACGCACAACGGGTAAGCCCGAAACCGTTCGCCCTGAGCTTGTCGAAGGGTCGTCCTTCCTTTTGAGGTTGAAAGGCAAGAACAGTGCTTCGACAAGCTCAGCACGAACGGATTGAAAGGGTGGCGCCGTGACGAAAGCCAAAGTCGCGGTCCTTATCTCAGGCGCCGGCACCAATATGGCAGCGCTGCTCTATGCGGCGAAAGCCGCCGACTGCCCCTATGAGTTGGTCTTCGTTGGCAGCAACGATCCCGATGCGCTGGGTCTTAAGATCGCGGAGGCAGAAGGCATCGCGACGTGGAGCCTGTCGCACAAAGGCATGAACCGCGATGCGTTCGACGCGCTGGTCGACGAGCAATTGCGCAGCGCCGATACCGAATTCGTCGCGCTCGCGGGCTATATGCGCATCCTGTCGGACGAGTTCGTCGGACGCTGGGCGGGCAAGATGGTCAACATCCACCCCAGCCTGCTGCCGCTCTACAAGGGTCTGAATACCCACCAGCAAGCGATCGAGGCCGGCGACAAATTCGGCGGGTGCAGCGTCCATATCGTGACGTCCGGCGTCGACGACGGCCCGGTGCTTGCGCAGACGCCGGTCGCGATCCTGCCGGACGACACCGTTGAAACGCTGGCGCGGCGGGTCCAGTTCGCCGAACACCAACTCTATCCCGCGACGCTCGCCGCCTTTGTGACACGCGAACGGTCGCCCGACTATCTGCGCGGCCGCGTCCGCGAACTGGCGATGGAGCTGCCCGAGGCCGACGAAGTGATGTCGCACGGCATGCCTTGCTTCGGGATCGTGAAGGGCAAGAAATTCGCCTATTTCACCGAGGATCATCATGGCGACGGCAAGATCGCGCTGCTCGTCAAGATCAGCGGCGGCGACGAACAGGCGGCGCTGATCGAACTCGACGAAGATCGCTATTATCGCCCTGCCTATTTCGGCGACGGCTGGGTCGGCATCCGCCTGGATCTCGGCGACACCGACTGGGACGCAATCGGCGAATGGCTGCGCAAAAGCTGGCTGGCGGTCGCTCCGAAGAAGCTGGCGGGATTGATGGGCGTCGCGGAGGATTTCTAGCTATCGGGGGGAACATCGATGGATGCGGATTATCGGGAAGCAACGGATCGACTGATCGCCATCGCGCGCGATTCGGTCAGCGATGCCAACGCGATCGAGTTCGACATGGAATCTCTCGACGATGAGGCGCTCGACAACAGCCGAACAAAATTGCTGCTAGAACGGCTTTGCGACCAACTCGACAAAATTCATCGCATTCTTGTGGACGATCCGGAGAGCGACACGCGCGGCCTGATCGGACGCTTCTCTCGTTGGTCGGGGTTGGTCAGAACCGATTTCCGCAATCTCGACGAAAGCGAACGGCAACGGATCGCGGACGAGATTCTCAGCATAGAACGCGACAGCCTGTCCAAGCTGGGAATACGCTTCAAATGGGTCGAGAAGCTTGTCGCCGAGATGCGTGACCAGCTCGCCGCTCACAAAACTCTGTCCATGACCGACGAACTGCTGACGACAGTTTCCCGGGACATCGAAGCGCTGCGCCGCCACGTTTGTAACGCCGAACACAAACCTCGACGCAGCCGATTGACGCTGATCCTCGAAGGCGTCCACGGGACGGTGAAGATCGTCGCCGACATAGGAAAGTTTGCGGTCGACCCCACCCTCGTGCTGGCATTGAGCGGGGTTTATTCGGTATATGCGGGCGGAAAGATGCTCAGCGGTGCCGTCAAGGAATTGAACGCCGAGGAAGAGCGCGAGAAAGCATCGCAGGCGCCGCAGACTTCCCGTCTACCCCTCCCTCCGGTGCCGTCCCAATTCAAGCTCGGCCGGCGCGCAATTGACCTCGGCGACGATGAGACGAACGACTCCTCCGATGACGGAAAAGGGTGACAGGCTTCATTCACGAAAAAGGCCGCCGGATCGCTCCGGCGGCCCTTCGCTGCCCTAGGGCAAATGTCGTTTAGCCGACGATTTCTTCGGGCTTGAAGAAATAAGCGATTTCGATCGCCGCATTTTCGTCGCTGTCCGAACCGTGCACGGTGTTCGCTTCGATGCTCTCGGCCAGTTCCTTGCGGATCGTGCCGGGCTCGGCGTTCGCCGGGTTGGTCGCGCCCATGATGTCGCGGTTCGCCTGCATGGCATTTTCGCCTTCGAGGACCTGCACGACGACGGGGCCGCTGATCATGAAATCGACGAGTTCGCCAAAGAAGGGGCGTTCCTTATGGACCGCGTAGAAGCCTTCGGCCTGTTCGCGGGTCATGTGGATGCGCTTCGACGCGACGACGCGGAGGCCGGCTTCTTCGAGCATCTTGGTGACGGCGCCGGTGATGTTGCGACGCGTGGCGTCGGGCTTGATGATCGAAAAGGTGCGAGTGACCGCCATGGGGGAAGCTCCTATGTTGTTATTGTCTGCGATGCGCGCGCCTCTAGCCGCGCTTTTGCTGCACTGCAAGGATTGAGCGCCGCGGCGCTAGGGCCCTTCGGACCAGCGGCCGTTTTCGTCTTGCTTCCAAAAGCGGTTGTCGACGTCCTCGCGCGCGGCAAGCGTACGCCAGAGCGCGCGGGCGTCGTCGATGCGGCTGTTGTCGAAAAGCAGGAAAGTGCGTTCGAACCCCAGTGCCTCCTCGCGCCATTCGCCGTCGGCGAGCGCCAGATGGCTGGCGCGGTTGGGCGGCGATGGATCGAGCGCGCCCGAAATCAGGATCGGCTCGATTTCCTCGTCGGCTGACCCCGCGTGGCCATGCGGCAGGAAGCTCGCCGGGGTCAGCGTCCACAGCGCCTCGTCGATCGCCTGCCGCTGCATCGCGGGCGCGGCGACCACCAGCAGGCGGTCGCCGTTCGCCAATATACGCGTCGCGAGCGCGGGGAGCACCCGTTCGACCGGATCGCGGGTCAGCCGGTAAAAGTCGACGCGCGCCATGCTCCCCTGCCCCCTATCCTGCTTTCTGGCTCGCTCAACCTTCGTGGTTGGCGGCGATGTAGCGGTCGAGCAGGCGCACGCCGTAACCCGTCGCGCCCTTCGCCCACACCGGACCGTCCTTGTCGGCCCACGCCATGCCCGCGATGTCGAGGTGCGCCCAGGCGACGCCGTCGCCGACGAAGCGCTTCAGGAATTGCGCCGCGGTGATCGAGCCGCCTTCGCGCGGACCGATATTCTTCATGTCGGCGATCGGGCTGTCGATCAGCTTGTCGTAGGCGGGCGACAGCGGGAAACGCCACAGCTTGTTGTTGCTGACCTCGCCCGCGGCGATCAGGTCGGCGGCCAGCGTCTCGTCATTGGCGAAGATGCCAGCATATTCGTGGCCGAGCGAGATAACCATCGCGCCGGTCAAGGTCGCGAGGTCGACGATCACCTTGGGATCATAGGCGCTCTGCGCCCAACTGATCGCGTCGCAAAGGACAAGGCGGCCCTCGGCGTCGGTGTTGAGCACTTCGACCGTCTGGCCCGACATGGTGCTGACGACGTCGCCGGGGCGCATCGCATTGCCGTCGGGCATATTTTCGACGAGGCCGACTACGCCGACGACATTCGCCTTCGCCTTGCGACCCGCGATCGCCTTGATCGCGCCCGCGACGGCGCCCGCGCCGCCCATGTCCCACTTCATCATGTCCATGCCCGCGGCGGGTTTGATGCTGATGCCGCCGGTGTCGAAGGTCACGCCCTTGCCGATGAACACGACGGGCGCCTCGCCCGGATTGCCGCCATTCCAGCGCATGGCCAGCAGGCGCGGCGGGCGGGTCGAGCCCTGCGCGACGCCGAGCAGCGCGCCCATGCCGAGCGCCTTCATCTGGCGTTCGTCCAGCACCTCGATTTCGACGCCAAGGTCGGCGAGATGTTGGCAGCGTTCGACAAAGGTCTCGGGATAAAGAATGTTCGGCGGCTCGGCGACCAGCGTCTGGGTCAGCGCGACGCCAGCGGCAATCGCTTCATTCTCGGCCCAGCGGCTGGACAGGTCGCCGTGCGGAGAAGCGATGGTCACGGTCCGAAGGCTCGGCTTCGCCTTGTCGGCAAGGCGCGTGCGATAGGTGTCGAGCCGCCAGTTGCGCAGGCGCGCGCCCATCGCAAAGGCGAGCACGTCATCGGCGTCGCTCTGCCCCGTGCTTGCGAAATCGACATATACGTGCGTCTCGCCGCTGGTCTGCAACTTGGCCGTCAGCGCCGCGCCGCCGCGTTCGAGATCCTGCTCGCTTCCCTCGCCGATGCCGACGAGCAGCAGGCGCTTCGCCTGTTCGCCGTCGATTGCCGCGGTTTCGGCGATCGTCCCCGCCGCGCCGTCGAAGCGCGCCTGCGCCGCGGCGGCACCAAGCAGCGCGCCGAGCGCGCCGGCCTCGCCCTTGCGGACCGGAAACGCGACAACGTCGGCAGACGCATCGATTTGCGCGACAAACTGAATGTCCATGCCTTAACTTTCTTATGCGATGATTGATTGGAACGTGCCGGACCGATAGGGGTTTCGCCTGCGAGTTGCAAAAACAAAGCAGCCGGTCCAATCCGGGTGGACGCTAGATAAGGTGTGGGACAAAGATATCAAATGAGCTGGGCTTTGTTCCAACAAACGGCGCGCGCGCGGCCGTTCTGGCTGGCGACCGCGAGCGGTGTCGCGCTCGCCGCCTGCCCGGTAATGGCCCAGACCAGCGAGGAATCGACCCGGACCGAAGACGTCGCGCCGGCACCCGACCTCCAGACGCCCGACGTCGCCCCGACGACATCCGACGCCCCCGCCGTAAAGGGTGAGGAACAGATCGGCTTTGCCGCCGACAACCTCAATTACGACGGCGACAGCGAAGTCGTCGTGGCCGAGGGCAATGTCCAGATGAACCGCGAAGCGATCGAAATGCGCGCGGACAAGGTCACTTGGAACCGGCAGACGGGCAAGGTTTTCGCCGAGGGTAATGTCACGATCAAAAATCCCGAGGGCGACACCGCCTATGGCGACAAGATCGAACTGACCGACACGCTGCGCGACGGCGTCGTCGAGAATCTGCTTGTCGTACTCGACAATGGATCGCGCCTTGCGGCGGTGAAGGGCACGCGGTTCGACAACGGCAATATCGAGCTGGAGAATGCCGCCTACACACCCTGTCCGGTCGAGGATGATGCGGGCTGCCCCAAGAATCCGAGCTGGCAGATTCGCGCGGTCAAGGTGATGTACGACCGGACGAAGAACAAGATCCGGTACAAGGGCGCGCGCGTCGAGATTTTCGGCCTGCCGCTAATTCCGCTGCCGGGGCTCAGTCATCCGGCCAACAGCGAGGCGGGAAGCGGCATCCTGGTTCCCGAAATCCGCCTCGACCGCAGCAACGGGTTCGAGATCGCGGTGCCCTATTATCTGCGGCTGGCGCCCGATCGCGACATCACCATCACCCCGCATCTCTATACCAGCGCGGCGCCGATGATGGAGGGCGAGTTCCGCGCGCTCACCGATATCGGCTCGTTCCGCATCAACGGCTATGCGACCTATGGCTCCCTCGTCCCCCTGCTCGGCGACGCCCCCGAATCGCGCAAGAGATTCCGCGGCTATCTGGAAAGCGCGGGCAAGTTCCAGTTCGATCCGCGCTGGAGCCTGACCTATTCCGGCCGCATCGCGACCGACCGCACGTTCATGCGCAGATACGACATCAGCCGTGACGACCGACTGCGCTCGACCTTCGAACTCGAGCGGATCGGTGGTAACAGCTACCTTTCGATCGCGGGCTGGGCGACGCAGACGCTGCGCCGCAACGACGAGCAGGGGCAGCAGCCGATCGCCCTGCCGATCATCGATTATCGCCAGCGCTTCGCCGACCCCGTGCTCGGCGGCCAGTTCGAGCTACAGCTCAACACGCTGGCGATCGGTCGTACCGCGGGACAGGATACGCAGCGGGCCTTCGCCGGCGCGCGCTGGGATCTGCGTGGCCTGACCGGGCTGGGTCAGGAAGTCACGCTGACCGCGATGGTGCGCGGCGACGTTTATCACAGCGACGAAAATCTGCTGACCGCCATCCCGGGCTATCGCGGCAAATCGGGCTGGCAGGCACGCGGGATCGCCGCGATCGCCGCCGATATGCGCTGGCCCTTCATCGGCGAATTCGCGGGCGGTACGCAGACGCTGACCCCGCGAATCCAGCTTGTCGCGACGCCGCCGATCAAGAACATCGACATCCCGAACGAGGATTCGCGCGCTTTCGACCTCGAAGACAGCAATTTGTTCGCGATCAACCGTTTCAACGGCCACGACCGGTTCGAGGACGGTGCGCGCGTCACCTATGGCGTCGAATGGAATTACAGCCGGCCCGGTTTCAACATCAACAGCGTCGTCGGCCAAAGCTATCGCCTGTCGGACAAGCCCGCGCTGTTCCCCGATGGCACGGGGCTGACCGACCGAACGTCGGACATCGTCGGACGCACGACGATAGCCTATCGCGACTTCCTGCGCCTGACCCACCGCTACCGGCTCGACAAGGATAATCTGGCGATCCGCCGCAACGAATTCGACGCGACGATCGGCAGCCGCTCGACCTATGCCGTGCTCGGCTATTCGCGCCTGAACCGCGACATCCTCCTGCTCGGCGAAGATCTGCAGGACCGCGAAGAAGCGCGCGTCGGCGGGCGCGTCGCGGTCGCCAAAAACTGGTCGGTGTTCGGCTCGGCAATCGTCGACCTGACCAAGCAGAGCGACGATCCGCTGAGCGGCGCCGACGGGTTCGAGCCGATTCGTCACCGGCTGGGCGTCGCCTATGACGATGAATGCCTGTCGATCGCGCTGACCTGGCGGCGCGACTATGCCGACACGGGCGACGCGCGACGCGGCAACAGCTTCTCCTTCCGCATCGCCTTCCGCAATCTGGGATTCTAACCGCAGTTTTCGGCCGGAAGTTGCCATCCCCACATTTTGTTATTCCGGCGAAAGCGGGAACCCAGTGACAGCGCCGGCTCGCTGGGTTCCCGCTTTCGCGGGAATGACGAATCTGGAGTAGGAACTGTCGGCTAAGGACCGGAAGCGGGCCTCCCGATATCGTCACCCCGGACTTGATCCGGGGTCCCGCTTGATTTCGAAGGCCGGTCGATGCGCGTAAAAGCGGGATCCCGGGTCAAGCCCGGGATGAAGGAAGTGGGCGATGGACCGTGCGCCCCCCCCCCCAAAAAAAACTGCCGATCCAAAGCGCCGCTTCATCGCAGGGGAGCATATGCCCTCGCGATCGAGCCTCTCGCCTACCAGCCTATCTTGACGCCGAACGCGCCGTTGATCGCCTCGCCCATCGCACCGTGGGTCCAGTATTTCTTGTTCAAGACGTTATTGACGTTGCCCGTGAAGGTCACTGCGCGTCCACCAATCGTCGTTGCATACTGAATCCCGGCGTTTGCGAGCGTCCGCGCCGGAATGAAGAGCAGGTTGCTGTCGTCGGTCGGCGCCTTGCCGAAGTAACGAACATTGCCATGCACGCTGAGCCCCTCGACCGCAGGCACCGCATATTCTGCGTTGACGAGTAATTGCCATCGCGCGGCCTGCGCTGGGATATTGCCGCGTAGCGCTTCATTGCCCACCGATACATCGCGCAAACTCGGGTCGAGATGCACCACGCCGGCCCCTAATTTGAGCCGTGGCGCCGCTCGATACGCGAGGATCGCTTCGACGCCCTTGTACAGCGTCATTCCGTCCTGGGTCAGCGTGGGTTTGTCGGCTCCGTCCGGCAACTGGTCGATCGCCGCGGCGCGTTCGACCCGAAAGGCCGCCAGCGTGAAGTCTAGCCCGTCCTTGGCATATTTCGCGCCGACCTCATATTGGCGGCTGAGGGTCGGCTTCAATATGTCGCCCGCATTCGCATAATCGTCGCTGACGCGCCCGCCACCCTCCATCGATTCGACATAGCTGCCGTAAAGCGAAACATAAGGCGCTGGCTTATAGATCAGCGCGAGGGTGGGCGTCGCAGCGGTGTTGAGATAGCCCGAAGCGACCTGCGGATCGCCGTCGACGTCGAGCAATTTGTAGCGCGTATAGCGCACCCCCGCGATCGCCTGGACATACTCGCCCAAATGCAGCGTATCGCTGATGAACGCAGCATATTGGCGGTCCTTATACGGGCCGCCCTTGGTCGAGAAATCGATGTCGCGCGTCACCAGAAAGGATTGTCGGCGATAGATATTTCCGTTGAAATCATTATTGTAATGGCTGTTCGCGCCATAATCATTCGCGGTGTCCATAAAGGAAAGCCCCGCGACGATCTCATGCTCGATTGGGCCGGTCGCGAACCGGCCCTGCAACATCAGCTGCGCGAAATGATATTGGTCGAGCTCGGCAAAATTGAAGGCATAGCCCCGGTAATCGCCGGCCTCGTTCAGGATTTCGGTGAACATCTTGTTCGACCGGTGGAGCTTGCGTGTATAGCCATAATCGAGGTCGAGCTTCCAGTTCGGCGCGACCTGCCAGCCGAGCCCCGTCGATGTGGCAAGCATGTCGGTCTTATAGAAACTGTTATCGACATGAAGATTGTCATAGTCATAGGTCGGGCGCGGCAGTTTCTTACCCGTATAGCGGCGCCAATAAATCTGGAATGGCTCATGCTCCAGATTGCTCTGCTCAAAGGTCGCGCGCGCGTACCATTGCACATCGGGGCTGATATCATATTCCAGCGCGAGCGCGCTTAGCCAGCGATTGACCCCGGCCTTGTTATACGCAGTGCCCTTTTCCCCAGCGATATTGGCGCGATAGCGGAGCCGTCCGTCGCCCGTCAGCGGCCCGCCGGCGTCGAGATGGCCATAAAGGACGCTTTCGGAGCGATAACCCAAGCTGGTGGTCAGCATTGGCTCGGCGGTCGGCCGTTTCGACCGATAGCTGATCACCCCGCCCGGCTCTCCAAAACCATACATGAAGCCCGACAACCCCTTGAGCGCCTCGACGCTCTCGACCGCCTCCAGCGGATAGTCGCCACCCCAATAAAGCAGCAACGGCACCTTATCGACGTAGTAATTGCGCACGCCGATCCCACGGATCTGCGTGCCCCACCAGTTGGTCGTGCCCGCGGTGGCAAAGGAAGACACCGACGGGTCGTTGATGAATATCTGCCCGATCGTCGTCGCCTGCCGCTTCGCGATATCCTCGGCGTCTATCACCGTCACCGAATAGGGGGTGTCGATGACCGCCTTGCTGCCTAAAGCGCCGCTGCTGCTTTCGCTCTGCATCAGCGTGCCGGTGACGACGATGGTGCTCGAATCCGAATTCCCTGCATCGCCCTCTATTTCGGCGGCCATCGCTGACGCCGGCAGTGCCGGGACCAGCGCTACCAGCGTCGAAACGACGATAAGCGGCGAAATTCTTCTTTGCATTTCATTATCCTGCCAGCGACCCGTTATCGCCAGCTAGGTTTGATGCTATTGCATGTCAATCGCAATTAATTGCTCTCCAAAAAGCGGGAACATTCGCGTCGACAGCTTCCGCGACGCAATTTTCGCATTCCCCCCTTGCATCGCGCGACATTTTGCATCACTAGGGCGCCCATGCGCGGCAACGCCCTTCTTCTTCTGCGACTTACACGCCCTTGGGCGTGACACTGGCTGCGCGCTAGTCGCGGCCACCCGCTCAAGGGTCCGATCGACAAGCACCGCAACCACCCAGAAGAAGCTATCCAACCATGACCATGCTCCGCGATCCGTCCGCGAAATATTCCGCTTTCCCGCAGGTTCCCTTGGCGAACCGCGAATGGCCCACCCGCGTCACGACCAAGGCGCCGATCTGGCTCTCGACCGATCTTCGCGACGGCAACCAGTCGCTGATCGACCCGATGGATGCAGAGAAAAAGACGCGCTTCTTCGACCTGCTCGTCAAATGCGGGTTCAAGGAGATCGAGGTCGGCTTCCCCGCCAGCGGCGCGACCGACTTCGACTATATCCAGGGCCTCGTCCGCAACGGCCGCATCCCTGCCGACGTCACGCCGCAGGTGCTGACGCAGAGCCGCGCCGACCTGATCCGCACCAGCTTCGACAGCCTGGAGGGCGCGAAAACCGCGATCGTCCACGTCTATAACGCGGTCAGCCCCGCGTGGCGCAAGATCGTCTTCGGCATGGAGATGGACGAGATCAAGGGCATCGCGATCGAGGGCGCAAAGCAGCTCCGCGACAATGCCGCGCGCCTGCCCGGCACCGACTGGCGTTTCGAATATAGCCCCGAAACCTTCTCGACCGCCGAACTCGATTTCAGCATCGCCTGCTGCGAGGCGGTGATGGACATATTGCAGCCGACGACCGACAAGCCGATCATCCTCAACCTCCCCGCGACGGTCGAGGCATCGACGGCGAACATCTACGCCGACCAGATCGAATATTTCTGCAAGAATCTGCCCAATCGCGACCGCGCGATCATCAGCCTGCACACCCACAACGACCGCGGCACCGGCGTCGCGGCGGCTGAACTTGGCCTGCTCGCGGGCGCCGACCGCGTCGAGGGCTGCCTGTTCGGCAATGGCGAGCGCACCGGCAACACCTGCCTCGTCACCATCGCGCTCAACATGTACACGCAGGGCGTCGATCCAGAGCTCGACTTCTCGAACATCGACGAGGTCATCCAGACGGTCGAATATTGCAACCGCCTGCCCGTCCACCCGCGCCACCCCTATGGCGGCGAGCTCGTCTACACGGCGTTTTCGGGCAGCCATCAGGATGCAATCAAGAAAGGCTTCGCCGCGCGCGAACGCCAGAATGACCAGAAGTGGGAAGTCCCCTACCTCCCCATCGACCCCGCCGACTTGGGCCGCAGCTATGAAGCGGTGATCCGCGTCAACAGCCAGTCGGGCAAGGGCGGCGTCGCCTGGGTGCTCGAACAGGACAAGGGCCTGAAGCTGCCCAAGAAGATGCAGGCAAGCTTCAGCCACGTCGTCCAGGCGCTCGCCGACGAAACCAGCCGCGAACTCGGCGCCGAGGATATCTGGGGCGCGTTCGACCACGCCTATCTGGTCACGACAGGCAAGCGCTTCCAGCTCGTCGACTGGTCGGAGAGCCATGCGGGCACCGACCGCATCTTCGCCGGCAAGCTCACCATCGACGGCACCCCGCGCAGCGTCAGCGGCCGCGGCAACGGCCTGATGAGCAGCGTCATCGCCGCGCTCGCGGAGTCCGGCGGCCCGATCATGGACATCGTCGACTATAGCGAGCACGCCATCGGCCAGGGCAGCAATGTGCAGGCCGCGGCGTACGTCGAATGCCGCACGGCGGACGGGAGGAGCCTGTTTGGGTGCGGGCTGGATACCGACGTTGCGACGGCGAGTGTGCGGGCGATTTTGTCGGCGGCGAATGGGGCTTAAACGCTAATCGCGATGAAATATCGCCGGTTGCGATATTTCATCTTGCATTGTTGCCTCGCCCGTGCTTGAACGGTCCGGCGATGGTAGCTCATGATGAACCCGTCAGAAGCAGGGGCCTTTGGCCCTGTGGGAGGATTATCCTCCCGACTACCACCTGCGTCTCGGCCGGGGGTGGCTGCGCGCCGCGCCCGCCCGGGACCGGGCGCGGCACACCCGAGGTACAAACGTTCCGGAACATCGCTTTCAAACTGGCCTACGGGCGCCGACAAATTCGTGTCGGTGTGGCCGAAAGGAAAGCAACCAATGAGCTCCGACCCTCGCACGCAGCGGCATCGGCCGCCCGAACCCTCGCGATGGCTCCTTCTTATGAAGGTAATTATTGCGGTGGGTCAGGTGGTTTCGTTCGTGAAACATCTCTTCCACGAATGATGGATGACCTCGGGACAGCCGTACAATGACGAAGCGGCCTATGATAAATGAAGCACTCAGGCTTCTCCGCCTCTATTGTGGATTCTCACAAGCCGAGATGGCGAAGCGTCTTTCAGTGACCCAGTCCCTGATTTCAGACATCGAGGGCGGACGTAAGAACGTTACTATGGATTTGCTGCAATCATATAGCGACACAGTTGATGTTCGTATGTCGCAGCTGCTCTTTTTTGCCGAAGAGATCGAAGGCCAGCCAATCGCGCGACGTGGGCAACTGATTGTGGCTGATAAAGTCCTCAAGCTCCTTGAAAAGCTCAAGCCGAATGACCGTGAAGCGGCATAAGCAAAATAAGTATGAGCGCTATCCGTTCGAGAATTCACCTTGGACGCAGGATCTAGCGCAACGCGATCTCGCAGAACTTCTAGGTTGGAAAAAGCAGCAATTAGAGGCGCTAGTTCGAGACAAGGATCGCTATATTAAACGAGGCCCAAAGCTCATCGGAACGAAGACGAGGGAACTTGCCGTTCCTACGGGTAAGTTACGCACGATCCACGAACGCATAAAAATTCATCTAAACAAGATCAAGCAACCCGAGTACTTGTTCAGCCCCCGCAAAGGTCGCGCACAACGAGATAATGCTGAACATCACGTTGGCCAAAATCAGATTCTTAGCCTAGATATCAAACAGTTTTACCCCTCGACGACCGACGAGCATATCTTTCGCTGGGCGTATCACGTGGCAGGTCTACGGGCAGATGTAGCGGGCCTTTTTACCAAGCTAGTCGCCGTTGACGGCAAGATGCCTTTCGGATCGCCTGTCAGCCCCGTCCTGACCACTCTCGTTCATCGGCAGATGTTCGATGCAATCTCGGATATCTGTAAAGAGCAAGATCTCAAGATGTCACTATGGGTCGATGATCTTGTGATTTCTGGATCGTTCGTCCGAGGCAAAGTCATGGAAGACGTTCGCGCCGCAATTCGCCGCTTCGGATTTCAGACTCATAAGATACAGTTTCGCTCAACTGCCCGCCCGGTCCCGATTACAGGCGTACCCGTGACAAAAACAAGCATTGGCGCACCGCTCTCGCTGCACCGCCGCATCCAGTCGGGATATGCCGAATTGCGACAACGTTTGACCGACGCTCAGCGCACACAGGCGACTGACAAGCTGCTGGCCGCTTTAGGCACCTATCGATATCATTTGGGCGCATCGTCCGAACAAGGCAGACTTGCCGCAAATCGAATGAACGCCCTTCGAATGAGACGAGCGCGTCTCAAACCAAGGTACGTCACTTATCCTGTCGGCTCTACTCCGGACGAAACCTCTACAGAGATCGATGACGGCACTCCCCCTTGGGAATGACTATCGTTGCGTAGGTAATGCTGAAGCACCGCACCTAAGGCAACGCCAAGCAAAGTCATCCCAGCAACGACAAGCTGCGTCCACCACTTGCCAGCCTTTTGCTGTTCCAAGGCTCGATCATGCAACCTAATCGCCACGCTGACCAATTCTGTAACCTCCGAGGGCGTCAAAGGCCGACGACTAATTCGACTTTCCTTTGTTTCATCAATACCGTCGTCGGGCAGATACTCCGGTTCTGCATCAACGTCGAAATTGCGAGGGAACTGTCTCCGCCAGACCAATGAAATCTTATCAGCCTCAGAGGCCGCCCGAAAAAATTCCGGATGCTCCCGAAATACTATGCGCCATTTCTCGACCTCGTTTGTTGATCCTGAGATTCTTGCGGCCCATTTTTCGGTCGATAGTTTGTAGAACTTATATGTTCCTAGGACAGTAATAGCCGCGATAACGTCATTCAAGCGCCCATCAGACAGATACGGATTTGCCATTTCGCTCCCCCCTCCTGGACGAATTGCAAGAGAATCAACCTATAGGCAATAAGCTCTTTCCTACATTTCACCCATATGGTTCATTCTATCGGTTTCACCTAACCGAAAGGAAGAATCAATGGACGACACTACATATAATCCCGCCCATATCCCCGCCCCCACCAGCTATCATTGGACGCCCAAACTCCAGCGCGACTTTCTCGAGGCTTTCGCCACCAACGGTTCGGTGAAGATTTCCTCGGCAAAGGTCGGCATGTCGCCGTCCGCCGTCTATCAGCTCAAGCAACGTCCCGAGGGTGCGGCGTTCAAGCTCGGCTGCGCCGCGGCGCTGCTGATCGCGCGCGGGCGGCTGGTCGATGAGCTGCTCGACCGCGCGATCTGGGGGCATGACGAGACCGTCGAGCTGCAGCGCGAAGACGGCCGCAGCTTTGCCAAGCGCCGCCGTATCGACTCCCGCCTGGGCCTCGCGATGCTCGCACGGCTCGACAAGATGGTCGAAACGCGCGCCCGCGCCGGCGAGGAGATGCTGACACAGGTCATCGCCGCCGACTGGCCGGGCTTCCTGTCGCTCTTCGACGCCGCCGAAGCCGCGGCGCCCGCGAACGCCGAGGCTGAGACCGCAAAGGACGCCGGGGATGAAATCGCGCCGCCGTCCGAAGGCCTCGCCGCCGCGCTCGCGCTCTGGCTCGCCGCGCGCGACAACCGCGCCAACCCGCTCGGTGCGCTCTGGAAAAATACCCCGATCGCGAATGAAGTTGCGCAGATTTCCGCCAATCCCGCTCCCCCGCGCTTCGTCGCCCCGACCCCCGACGAACACGCCGCCCGCATGACCGTCTGGACCGATCACGAAACCGGCCGCCGGCGCACCGATTTCCCGCCGCCCGAAAATTTCATCGGCATCGAAGTCGGGAAATTCGGCGATTACAACTATGAACGCACGATGGACCCCGATGAGGAAGACGCGCTCGAAGCCGTTCGCGAAGCCGAACTTGCGCCGCTCCGCGTCGCGGCAGAGATCGCCCGCCGCGCCTTTTTGGGCCTGCTCGCCCCCGCAAATGACCCCGAGCCGCAGGGCAAAAATGCACGCAAAAGCGCGAGCGGCTGAGCCTCCCCGCCCCTGCGACCAAGCCATGGCGCGTTGACGGCCCGAAGGATTGGCGGAGGCCCCGACCGCATTAGCGGCGCGGCCCCTCCACCGTCGCCTGCTGCGCCCAACGGAAAGCAACGCGCCCCGCGCGCGCTGCCTCCCCATGTCCTGCGGGCAATGGGAAGACGTCCTGCGGACGGCAGGAGGCTCGATTTTCCATGCCTTACAATCCCCCGCGCGCGTCCCCATATAGGGGTTATCGCGGCACATACTTTCTGTAGGCCGCCGCGGCTGAGAGACCGCGCGCTCCCGCTTACGCAAGAGGAGGCGCCCGCATGAGTTCCGACACCCCGACCACCGGCCCCGAAACCCCCGCCGCCGCGCCCGCCCCGGGCCGGGCGCGTGCAGGCTTTGCGTTTCGCAGGCAGCGCAGCCCGCTATCGCGCGAAGAGGCGCGGCGTCAGGGCGATATCAGCCAGCTCGCCTTTCTCAACATGGGCGGGCGCGATCCGGCGATCGCCTTCCTCAACGCCGACGACGCCGAACTCGGCGGCCGCCCGCTCGCGCTTGCGACCGCCAGCGATGCGGGGTTCGTCCGTGTCGCCGACGCGATCCGGGCGCGCGCCGCGAACGACGCATGAGCCGCGCGATCAACCTCAGCCTGACCGAAAGCGAGGTGAACGCGATCTGCCACGCCGCGGGGATCGCGATCAGCGCGATCGAACCGCTGCGCTCGGGCGGAACGCGCCTCGTCTGCACGACGGGCGCCGGGGCGGATGAGATCCGGCTGCGGCTGGGTGGGCATATCATTGCGGGCGCGGTCGATCGCTATCGCTTCTATCGCCCGCCGCAGTAACAAGGGCCGACACGCCATAATAATCGCACCCAATTGGCTCATTTGGGGGAAATAAATGCGGGCTTTTCGATAGCAATTTCGGGTGTTCCGCCACGGAAAAATCCGCCGCATCGGCCGCGTGCAATTTTGCGATAATTTGGCTTGACCTTGACTTTTCACGGACAATCGCCCATATGGGCCGGGCTAACGTCGCATGCGACGGAAATTGACGGCCTTCCGGGGCACTATCTTCCCTTCACACGCTACCAGCTCCGCCGGTGCTTTTGCCGGTGGATTCCCGTTTCTCGTGAAAGGAAACACCTCATGGCCATCGGCACCGTAAAATTCTTCAATACCGACAAGGGCTACGGCTTCATCGAGAATGAAGACGGCTCGGGCGACAGCTTCGTCCACATCACCGCAGTCCAGGCCGCCGGCATGGACACGCTGAACAAGGACCAGCGCGTTTCGTACGAACTCGAACGCGGCCAGAACGGCAAGGTCTCGGCGATCAACCTCCAGTCGGCCTGATTATTGGCCAAAGAGGAGCTCATGACCTTCGAGGGGCAGATCGATGAGATTCTGCCCGATGGACGCTTCGGCGTCGTACTCGAAAATGGTCATCGGGTAATCGTCTACACGGCCGGCCGGATGCGGCGTTTCCGCATCCGGTCGGTCGTCGGCGACGCCGTGCGCGTCGAGATGACACCCTATGACCTGACCAAGGGCCGCCTCGTCTACCGCGAACGCGGGGGCGGGCCGGTGGTACCGGGGCAGCGCAAACGGCGCTGATCCCCACCATCGGGACCACATGAATTGATGGGTCCCCAACAACCAGAACACTCAAATCAAAGATAAAGATGATGACTATGTTTCAGAACAATAATTCGATTTTCCCCGCCCTGCCTGCGCTGTCGCTGGCCGGAAAGGCGCTGACGGCGAACTTGCCGCGCCGCCGCCGCCCGACGCTCTCGCGCCGCGAACTCCGGCGCCTCATCGCCGATATGGTCGATTGACCGAAAACGAGGAAATATGCGCATGTCGGCCAATCTGGATTTCTATCTTTCGCAGGCCGAAAAATGCAGGGTGGAGGCCGAGGCTTCGGCCCTGACACAGGTCCGCGACCGCAATATGCGCGCCGCGGCCGCCTGGCAGGCGATGGCCGACAAGCTCGCCCGCGCCGAAACTGCGCGTGCCGAACGAACCGCAACCGCGACCGCGCCTGCCAACGACGTCGCCGAAAAACTGCCGGAGAATTGACGCGGCCGCCAGCCGCGACCGCAAGCCGAACGAAATCACGCCATCCCGGAGAAAGCCCATGGATATGAACCAGCTCTTCTACCATCACCAGATGGCGTTGATCGAAAAGGCGGCGGTGCGGCGCAATGGTCTCCGCGCCCTCAATTTCGACCTGCCCGCCCATTATGCAAAGCGGATCGAGGCTTATCGGGCTCGCCGCGGCATGACGGCCTATTTTCCCGACGTCCCGGCCCTCTGCCAGAAATAAGGTTGGCGGCCCTTTAAACCGCAGCGCCCACCTGCACCATGCCGCGCAGCCGTTCGGCATCGCGCGAGGGCGGCAGGCCAAAGGCGCGGGCATATTCGCGGCTGAACTGCGACGCGCTTTCATAACCGACCGAATAGGCCGCGCGGCTCGCCTCGCTGCCACCCGCAAGCAAGCGCCGGGCCGCATGCAGCCGCAGCGTCTTCTGGAACTGCAGCGGGCTCATTGCGGTCGCCGCCTTGAAATGCCGGTGAAAGGATGCGGTGCTCATCCCCGCAATTTCCGCCAGCTTGGCGGTGGGAAGCAGCGTGTCGAAATGCTCATGCATCCAAAGGATCGCGCGCCGCACCCGCGACAAGCGGCTGTCCTCCTGGGCAATGGCACAAAGCTGCCCGCCGAGCGGCCCCTGCAACAGGCGATAGAGGATCTCTCGCTCGCGCATCGGCGCCAGCATCGCGACATCGTCCGGCCGGTCGAGCAGACCCAGCAGCCCCGCCCAGGCTTCGACCAGTTCCTCGGTCACCGACGCGACGGCGAAACCCGCAAGGTCGCCCGGCGGCGCATGGCCGATCGTCGCCGGATCCATGCTGGCGATCAGGTCGGCCAGCACCGCGCGGTCGATGCGCAGCGCCGCAGCGACATAGGGTTTGTCGGGAGTAGCCTCGACCACCCGGCCGACCGCGGGCAGGTCGAGCGAGGCGACAAAATAGCTCGACGCGTCGTATCGCAGCACCTGATCGCCGATCACGACCTGCTTCGTTCCTTGCAGGATCAGGCAGGTCACGGGTTCATAGACGGTCGCGACCCCGCTCGTCGGCGCGCATTGCGTTGCGACGACAAGCCGCGGCACTGGCGCCTCATAATAGGGAGAAACCGCGTGCCGCAGCACCTGTTCGCATATCGAGTCGAGCCGGTCTTGCATGCTCCCAACATCGGACGCCCCGCGCCCGCGCGCAAGGAGCGTCCCGCACACCATCTCCGCTTTGAGAGGATCAGGCAAGCAGATGCCATGATCGGGCAGCGAGGCCGTGAACACTGCGCCTATCTTGCCGGGGTCAGGGCACTCCCCTCCGCCCTGCCCTATCCAAGGAGTTCATCATGACACGGTTCAATGCCAAATCGACCACCGACGACGTGCTTTCGGGCGTCGACCTTTCGGGCAAGCGCTTCCTCGTCACCGGCGTCTCCGCCGGGCTCGGCGTCGAGACCGCCCGCGCCCTTGTCGCCCATGGCGCCGATGTGGTCGGCGCAGCGCGCGACCTCGCCAAGGCGGAAAGCGCGACCGGAGCCGTCCGCGATGCGGCAAAGGCCGGCGGCGGCAGCTTCGAGCTGATCCAGCTCGACCTCGCCTCGCTCGCCAGTGTCCGCGCCGCCGCCGATGCGCTCGTCGCCGACGGCCGTCCGTTCGACGTCGTCATCGCCAATGCCGGCGTGATGGCTGCCCCCTTCGGCAAGACCGCCGACGGCTTCGAAACGCAGTTCGGCACCAACCATTTGGGTCACTTCACCTTCGTCAATCGCATCGCGTCGTTGATCAAGGATGGCGGCCGCTTCGTCAGCCTGGCTTCGTCGGGGCACCGCTTCTCCGACGTCAACCTGGAGGACCCGAACTTCGACCGCGGCGACTATGAGCCTTGGGCCGCCTACGGCCGTTCCAAGACCGCAAACATCCTCTTCGCGTTAGAATTCGACCGCCGTCACAAGGATCGCGGCGTGCGCGGCATCGCGCTTCACCCAGGCGGCATCCACACCGAACTGGGCCGCCACCTCGACGAAGGCGCTCTCGAGGCGCTTGTCGAACAGATCAACGCCTCTGCCCGCGAAGCGGGCGGCGAAGCGTTCGAGTTCAAATCGATCCCGCAAGGTGCAGCTACCTCGGTCTGGGCCGCTGCGGTCGCCGATCCGGCGGAGGTCGGCGGTCGCTATCTCGAGGATTGCCACGTCGCCGAGCTTGCCGACGACGACGGACTGCGCGCTGGCGTTCGCGCTTATGCGATCGATCCCGACAACGCCAAGGCGCTGTGGGTGAAGAGCGAAGAGCTGGTCGGCGAGCGCTTCTGAGCCCGCCCCGGGGGGCGGCCCGTTCGCGGGTCGCCCTATTCGGCGGTCCGCTTCGCCCGTCGGCGGCGCCACAGGATCAGACCGCCGACACCAAGCCCGAACAGTCCGGCCATTCCGGGCTCGGGCACGGGCGTCGCACCGCCGCCGGTCGAGCTGTCGCCGCCGCTCGATCCGCCCGGGGGCGACGTCGTATAGCCGCCCTTGAAGGTGCCGATGTGCATCTCGCCATTCTGCTTGAGATTGCCGAATACCGCCGATCCCTGGATATAATTGCGCGTCTCGGCATCGGCCAGCGGCGCGAGCACCGACCCGCCCCATGCGGTGGTCAGCTTCAAATCCTCCGCCTCGGGGAAGTTCCAGATCACCCGCTCGCCCAGATTGTTCGTACCGCCCAGGAAATTGTCGTTGAGGTTGATCGACCGGCCGCTGACGTTGACGATCGCGGTGTCGGCGCCGTTCAGGTTGAACTGGATCTCACCGATCTTGTCGAGGTCGGCAGCGGTGATGTTGAACACGGCAAGCCCCTGTGCATTGGGCTGCGCGGTAAAGGTGCCGCGATTGCCCTGCACCGTAAGCTGACTGTTCGATTTAAGCGTGCCCATCTCGAACGACAGGCTGCTCATGCTGCCTTTGAGTTCGGTTTTCTGCTGTTGCAGCCCCAACCCAAATCCCGGATTGCTCGCGTCGAGGTTCGAAATCACGCTATTCTGGTTGACGTTGGTGTTGCTGATCGTCCCGCCGACCTTCACCGTCTGGTTCGGGCCGTTAAGGTTGAAGCCGCTCGACACATTGCCGCCGACCACCGCACCCGATCCGTTGTTGAGGTTCTTGTGGCTACCCGTGACATTGCCGACGACGGTCAGTCCCGGCTGGCCATTCGGCGAGGTCGTGGCGCGGATGCCGTAATTCGACGAATTGCCGCTGAGGTTGCCGCCGACGAAAGTGCGCCCCTCGACTTCGGACGAGGATTCAAGGTTCCCGAGTACCACCAGGTTCCATTCGCGCAGCGCGTCAACGCCGGTGATCGCCTTGCTTTGAGCAAGACCGGGCAGCGTCAAAGCGGTCGCTATGATCGCGGCGGGAAACAGGGAGCGGGTCGAGAAGGCCACGGGTTTATCGTCCAGTTTTCAATGAGAAGGCGCGGGCGCCCATAGGGCGTTCGTCGCTGCGTTTACACCGAAGTGCGACGGACCGTTGTCCCGTTCCGAAACAGCAGCTCAAAACCGTCGCGCAGCCGTGCCAAAATCGCGGCGGACGCGACGTCAGCCGATGGAAAAGAACCCGGTGACCGTCAAACGCCCGCGCCCGGGGTCGGCGGCCAGTCCGTTTTCCGGCGAAATCGCCCCGCTATGGAGGTTCCAGCTACGATAGAGCAGCGCGCGATTATAGCGCGCCGGTTCGGTGCGAATGCATTCGAACAGCGGCGTATCGCCCAATATATATTCGGGCGGTGGGACGCCTCCATGGCGCAATTCGATGTCGAGGTGCCGAAAGAACAGGTCCCGCTTCGCTTCATCCACCGTTTCGAAACCCGTCGAGCGGTGGCGGAAGAAAGCGGTCCCATCGCCGCCCGCCGGCGACAGATAATGGACCAGCGCAATACGATCCTCGGTGAAGGCATCGATATGCGGCAGGCGCTGCGGGACAGAGAGCGCGCTCGGCGGCGTCGAGACGATCGAGAAGCTCGCGTCGACGACCTGCACCGGCCCCGCCCGCCCGAAAGCTTTGGCAGCCGCGTCCGCGATGATGGGAAGCTGTGTCGCAAGATAATCGGCGGGAAGCGCCGCACGCACCCCCGGGAAATGGTTGAGCGCCGGGGTAAAATCGGCCGTCTGCGCAAAGCTCCGCAAGACATCGGCATCGGGCGCGAAATCGTCGAGGACGACAAGCGGCTGCGCCTCCGCCCCGATCGTCTCGATACGCACCGTCGTCATTCGGCGCACGCCCCGGCGCGCGCCAACAGGAAATCGCGTTCGCGCTCGTTGCTCGACAGCGCCGCTGCCGCCTCGAATTCTCTCTTCGCTTCACCCAGTCGCCCGGCGCGAAACAGGAAGTCGCCGCGCGCGGCGGGTAGTGGCGCATAATATCGGAGCGCAGCCGCCTGGGCAATCTCATCGACCAGCCGTAATCCAGCCTCCGGCCCGAACGCCATGCTATGCGCGACCGCGCGGTTGAGTTCGACCACCGGCGACGGCATCACCTGTCCCAGCCGGTCGTAGAGCGCAGCAATGCGAACCCAGTCAGTGTCCCCGGCCGAGCGCGCCCGGGCATGGCAGGCCGCAAGCGCCGCCTGCAAAGCATAGGGCCCGTCGGCACCGCCCAGCGCCTCGGCGCGCGCCAGCGCATTCAGTCCGCGACGGATCAGCAACTGGTCCCACCGCGCCCGGTTCTGCTCGGTCAGCGGTACGAACCGCCCGTCGGGTCCAGCCCTCGCCGCGAGCCGCGACGCCTGAATTTCCATCAGCGCGAGCAGGCCCGACACCTCGGGCTGTTCGGGCATCAGCCCGGCAAGGATGCGCCCCAGCCGCTGCGCCTCGGCACAGAGCGGCGGACGAACCAGCGACGGCCCCGTAGTCGCGGCATAGCCTTCGTTGAAGATGAGATAGACGACCTCCAGCACCGATCCGAGCCGCGCTTGAAGCTCCGCGCCGCGCGGCACTTCGAACGCCACCCCCGCCTTCGCTATCGCCTTTTTCGCCCGCGTAATCCGCGCCGCAATCGCGGCTTCGTTCGACAGGAACGCGCGCGCGATTTCTTCGACCGTCAGCCCACCGACCAGCCGCAGCGTCAGCGCCGCGCGCCCCTCGGGCGAAATGACGGGATGACAGGCGGCGAAGATCAGCCCGAGCAATTCGTCGCCCAGCGGGTCGTCGAGCGCCGCCTCGACCGCCTCCGCGCTCATGTCGCGCTCCTCGTCCAGTTCGCGGGCGATTTCGGCATGTTTTCGCTCCCGCATCGCATGGTGCCGCACCCCGTCGATCAGGCGCCGTTTCGCCGCAGCGGTCAGCCAGGCGCCCGGATTGCCCGGCACCCCCGACTTCGGCCATTCGGTCAGCGCGATCAGCAGCGCCTCCTGCGCCAGTTCCTCGGCCCGGTCGACGTCGCGCGTCGTCCGGGCGAGCGCGGCGATCAGCCGCGCTCGCTCGATCCGGAACACCGCCTCGATCGCTCGGTGGGTTTCATCGGCCGCCATGCCTGCCTTCTCGGGCACCGAAGCGTCAGAGGCAAGCATGGCAGCGGGCGCGACCTATTCGCCGCTCAGCTTCTCGCGCAGCTTCTGTTCCTGCTCGGCGAGTTCGGGCGTCAACGCCTCGCCGAAATCCTCCATCTCGTAAAAGGGACGGATTTCGAGATCGCTCGGCCCAGGCATCGGGTTCGGACAACGCTTCGCCCAGGCGACCGCCTCGTCCATGTCCTTGACCTCCCAGACCCAATAGCCCGCGACGAGTTCGCGCGTTTCGGCAAAGGGCCCGTCGATCACCGTCCGGCTCGCGCCGTCGAACGCGATCCGCTTGCCGAACGACGAGGGCTTCAGCCCGTCGCCGTCGACCATCACGCCGGCATTGACCAGTTCCTCGTTATACTTGCCCATCGCCTCGAACATTGCGGTCATGTCCTCGGTCGGCGGCAGGCCCTTTTCGCTGTCTTCGGTCGCTTTCACGAAAACCATCACACGCATTTTCCATCTCCTTTTAGACGGGCCAACAGCGGCTCCTGCCAACACGACGAACGAGCCGCCGCCAAATCGACACGAGCTGAGAAAAAAATTTCAGGCTACCTCGGCCAGCGACTGCGGGGTCGAGAAACGCTGGCGATATTCATTCGGCGACAGCCCGATCAGACGGTGGAACAATTTGCGGAACGCCGCCGCATCCTCATACCCCACGCCCCAAGCGATCTGGTCGACGGTGCGCTTCGTGAACTCCAGCAGTTCGCGCGCCTTGCCGACGCGGATATGCTGGACATATTCGACCGGGGTCATCCCCGTCGCCGCCTTGAAGCGCCGTTGGAAGGTCCGCTCCTCCATTCCCGCCTCGCCGGCCATATCCGCGACCGCGACCGGTCCCGCCCCCCGCGCCTGCAGCCAATGCTGCACCTTCAATACCGCCTCGTCCCCATGCGTCAGCTTCGGCGCAAAGCTCGCATAATGTTTCTGCTCGCGTCCCGACGGGTCGATCAGCAGGAAGCGGGCCGTCTCCATCATCACCGTCGGCCCCAGCAGCCGCTCGACGATCCGCAGCCCCAGGTCGGTCCACGCCATCAGCCCGCCCGCGGTGACGATATCGCCATCGTCGACCACCATCCGGTCGGCCTCCATCCGCACGTCGGGAAAGCGGCTCCGGAACTCCTCGGCAAAGAACCAATGCGTCGTCGCGGGCCGTCCCGCGAGCAATCCCGTCGCCGCCAGCGCAAACGCCCCGCCGCAATTCGAGGCAAGCACCGTGCCCTGCGCATGTCGATCGAGCAGCCAGCGCGCATAAGGCTCGACCTCGCCCGGTTCGAGCAATTTGTGCAAGCTGCCCGGCGCGATCAGCACCGCGGGCGAATTGACCGCCGCTTCGCCCGGATGGCTGTCGTACCAGCGCGCAAAGCCGCCTTCATCCTGCAACCGCCAGTGACTGACGCGAAGCGGCCGCCGATCATGGTCCACCGCAAAGCGCCCGGCAACGTCGAACAGGTCGGTGATCCCGTGGACCATACCCATCTGGCAGTCGGGGTAGGTCATCATCCCGACCTCGACCAGCGGCACAGGGGCGGCGTCCGGCACCTTCAACTTGGGCATGTCGGCTCCTTTGTCGGAATCGGCCCGGATAATGTCGCGTCCGCCAATCCCGATCAAGCGCGCATCGCCGTATCTGTTGTTTCACCGGACGGACACCCCGCCCTTCAAGTCGAAAGGAACCATATCATGACCACCATCACCACCAAGGACGGCACCAACATCTTCTTCAAGGATTGGGGCCCGAAGGACGCCCAGCCCATCGTCTTCTCGCACGGCTGGCCGCTCAGCGCCGACGCCTGGGACGCGCAGATGGTCTTCTTCGCCAATCAGGGCTTCCGCACCATCGCCCATGACCGCCGCAGCCACGGCCGTTCGGATCAGGTCTGGGACAACAACAATATGGACCAATACGCCGACGACCTCGCCGAACTGATCGAACAGCTCGACCTGAAAGACGTCATCCTCGTCGGCCACTCGACCGGCGGCGGCGAAGTCACCCGCTATATCGGCCGTCACGGAACGAGCCGCGTCGCCAAGGTCGCGCTGATCGGCGCCGTCCCCCCGCTGATGCTCAAGACCGAAGCCAACCCCGGCGGCCTGCCGCTGGACGTCTTCGACGGTATCCGCAAGGGCACGTTCGACAACCGTCCCCATTTCTTCAAGGATCTGACCCTGCCCTTCTACGGCTATAACCGCGACGGCGCGGTGGTCAGCGAAGCGGTGCGCGACGACTTCGTGCGGCAGGGCATGAACGGCGGCCTCAAGGGCCTGCTCGACAGCATCCGCGCCTTTTCGGAAAGCGACTTCAACGAGGACCTCAAGAAATTCGACAAGCCGACGCTCGTCCTCCACGGCGATGACGACCAGATCGTGCCGATCGGCGCCGCGGCGCTCTCGACTGTCAAGATCGTTAAGCAGGCGGTGCTCAAGGTCTACAAGGGCGGCAGCCACGGCCTGACGATCACCGAACAGGATCGCTTCAACGCCGATCTTCTCGAATTCATCAACAGCTGATAAGGAAGAGGCGCGGGCCCCCGACCGCGCCTCCTCACTTATAAAGGAGACGTGTCATGATCCTCGGTTTGACCATCCCGCAATTCACCGCGCTGCATGTCTTGATCAGTTTCGTCGGCATCGGCGCGGGCCTCATCGCCCTTCCCGCTTTCGCCCGCGGCCGTATCCTGCCCCGCACCAACGCAATCTTCCTGTGGTTCACCCTGCTCACCAGCCTCACCGGCTTCCTCTTCCCGATCATCGCCTTCACCCCGGCGCTCGGCACGGGAATCCTCTCGACGCTGATCCTCGTCGCAGCCTTCTGGGCCTGGTACGGCCGCAAGCTCGCCGGCCGCGCCGCCACCGTCTATGCGGTCAGTGCCACCGCCGCGCTCTACCTCAACCTTTTCGTGCTGGTCGTGCAGTCTTTCCTCAAGGTTCCGGCGCTCAACGCGCTGGCGCCGAACGGCACCGAACCGCCGTTTGCCGCAGCGCAGGGCGCGCTGCTCCTCGCCGCAATCCTCTTCGGATATTTCGCAGTCAAAGCGAGCCGGCGTCCGACTGCGGCCTGATTGCAACGCCAATCCTACCCAAGGGCGGCCCCACGGCCGCCCTTTTTGCATCACGCCCACAGCGCGTTGAGCGCAATCACGATCGCGACTTCGGTGAAATTGCCGAGCCCGTGCGCGACGATCGGAGCGAGCAGGCTGCGCGACCGCTCCATCAGCCAGACATAGGTAAGCCCCCATGCAAAGGCATAGATCTGCTGCGCCATTGCCTGGTGAAAGGGATTGACGGTGAACGACTCCCAGTGCGCCAGCCCGAACATCAACGCGACCAGATAGGCGGCGACGGGCAGATCGAGCGATCCGATCCGCAGCCGTCCGGGCACGAGCACGACGAGCATCCCGACCAGCAGCCCGCGAAAGATCGTCTCCTCCGCCAGTCCCGTCGTAATCATCCCGAGCAGATAACCCGCGGAATCGAGCGGTGCTTTCGAATAGCTCATGTCGGGCGCCGTCTGCGCTGCGAGTGCGGGCCAGTAATCGGCGACCAGCATCACAAGGCCCATCCCGACCCCGATCAGCGCCGCGACACCCGCATAACTCGCGCCCGGCGGCCAGCGCAGATGCGGATCGGTAGCGGGCAGCAATCGGCGCATGACGAGGACTGCGGCTAGACCGAGCAGCGCCTGAAAGGCGATCGCAAGAAGCAGAAAGACCGACACATAACCATCCCACAGCGGCGTCCCCGCACGATAGATTTCTCGCGCGGGAATACGGCCGAGTTCGAGAATGACCTGCATCAGCACCGCCGCCAGCACGATCGGCCAGAAGCGGAAACGAAAACCGGAAAGCGCCACCAAGGGGCGCGGCGAAGCGGGGGATGGATTTGTCATGCACCGAGTCTAGGCTGGAAGGGCCCGGCGCTTCTTGAACTAATGTGATGCTTAGTAGCGGGTTTCGACCGATCGCTGCCCTCCACATCCTCGTCACCCCGGACTTGATCCGGGGTCCCGCCTGATACCGAAGCCAATGGGTGAGTCGAAAAAGCGGGATCCCGGGTCAAGCCCGGGATGACGAATGGTGGGTATCGACCAGAAGCCCCCTATCTTTCTTCGTCATCCCGGACTTGATCCGGGATCCATAGCCGCACCATCGTCATGGACCCCGGATCAAGTTCGGCGTGACGAGGGTGACGATTGAATGGCAGCGTCCCACCCCAACACCGACATCAACCACGCGCAAAAAAACGCTGTCCTACATTCCCCCGCCGTGCCAGCCTCCGCTCAGCTCTTTGAAATCGTCGACTTCCGCAGCCGCTCCTGAACGACAAGAGAATTTTTTCGGCGCGCACCGGCTTATCGTTTCTCGCCCTAAGTTCACTAAGGACACAATTTCGATGCACGCATGCGGGGCTTTTGTGGCTTTAGGCCTCTGCTGCAGCCGCTGTTCGTTCACCGAACGCACACCGCCATCGCCGCGGCGACATCCCGGTCAGCTTCGTCACCGCTCGCGTCATATGCGCCTGATCGGCATAGCCCGCCTCCACCGCGACCCCGGCGAGGCAATCATCGCCCGCAACGATCATCCGCCAGGCCCGCTTCGCCCGGCAATCGGCGCGATAGGCGGCGGGCGACACGCCGTAGAGCTTCTCAATGCTGCGCGAAACATGTTCGCGCGATTGTCCATGCGCCGCGGCCCATTCGCCGATCCGCGGCGATACCGACGTGCGCAGCGCCTTCGACAAACGGTCGGGCAGATCGCCGTCGTTGGCAGCTGTCGCCGGAGCAAGTCCATCAAGCAATGCGACAACCGCCTCGACGGGGTCGCGTTCGGCCAGCCGTATGATGTGGTCGGGATCGGCAATATATGCGCGGGCCGGCCAGTCGCGTCCGTCGAATGGCAGCGGGAGGTCGAGCACGACCGTCCGCTGGGCCGAGATACGGTCGCGGTGCGCCGAAAAAGGGCCATGAAGCAATATTTCGCCTTCGCATGCCGCGATACGCCCGGCATCGCCCGCTTCTTCATAAGCGCCCGCCAGCACCAGTGTCGCATAGGGTTCGCGATGGTGGTGGCGCGCAATATCCGCCGCGGCGGGCAACAGACTGGGCTGGAGCAACTGCATCGCGACACCCTGTCGCGCCCGGCGGCGGACCGCAATCGCCACCGGACGAACATCGTCTGCGCGTCGATGGACAACAGCGGCACACGCCGATTAGACATTGCCAAACCGCCGGGCTTCCCCGTCCGGCTCCGCGTTTTCTTTCAGGAGCGACAGCCATGCATCCCCCCTTTGCCCTTCGCGCGATCGACCATGTCGTGCTTCGGGTCGTCGATATCGACCGCATGGCCGGATTTTACCGCGAGGTTCTCGGCTGCACTGACGAGCGCACCCAATCGGAAATCGGCCTTTATCAGCTCCGCGCGGGCAGTTCGCTGATCGATCTCGTCACCATCGACGGCAAGCTTGGCGCGATGGGCGGGGCAGCGCCGGGGGCGGAAGGCCGCAACGTCGATCATTTCGCCATCGCGGTCGCCCCGTTCGATGAGGTCGCCATCCGTGCGCATCTCGACCGGCACGGCATCCGCGTCGAACAGTCCGGCCCGCGCTACGGCGCCGAAGGCGAAGGACCTTCAATCTATATCAGCGACCCGGAGGGCAATATCGTGGAACTGAAGGGCCCCGCCTTCGACTGAGCATCTTGCACTGCCTTCCGTTTACGTTAAGGTCAGTTGCAAACAGCAACCGGAGAGACTGATTCATGGCCCTTCCCCCGATTTTCGACCGCCTGCGCCTGCCGGTTATCGGTTCGCCCCTGTTTATCGTATCGGGCCCCGAACTCGTCATCGCGCAGTGCAAGGCCGGCGTCGTCGGCAGCTTCCCCGCACTTAACGCCCGCCCGCAATCCTTGCTCGATGAATGGCTGCACCAGATCACCGAAGAGCTTGCGGCCTGGGACCGCGACAATCCCGACCGGCTCTCGGCGCCTTATGCCGTCAACCAGATCGTCCACAAATCGAACGATCGGCTCGAACAGGACATCGCGACCTGCGCCAAGTGGAAGGTGCCGATCACGATCACCTCGCTCGGCGCGCGCGAGGAGCTTAATCAAGCGGTGCACGGCTGGGGCGGCATCACCCTCCACGACGTCATCGACGACCGCTTCGCACGCAAGGCGGTCGAGAAGGGCGCCGACGGCCTGATCCCCGTCGCCGCGGGCGCGGGCGGCCATGCCGGCCGGCAATCGCCCTTCGCGCTCGTGCAGGAAATCCGCGAATGGTTCGACGGCCCCGTCGCGCTGTCGGGCGCGATCGGCCACGGCCGCTCGATCCTCGCCGCGCAGGCATGCGGCGCCGACCTTGCCTATATCGGCAGCGCCTTCATCGCGACCGCCGAAGCCAATGCCGATCAGGGCTATAAGGACGGCATCGTCGAAGGACGCGCGGCCGACATCGTCTATTCGAACCTGTTCACCGGGGTCCACGGCAACTATCTTCGCCAGTCGATCGTCTCGGCCGGAATGGATCCCGACAATCTGCCCGAAGGCGACCTCAAGACGATGAACTTCGGCTCGGGGGGCAATACCAAGGCCAAGGCGTGGAAGGATATCTGGGGCTCGGGCCAGGGCATCGGCCCCGTGACCGCGGTGCGCCCGGTCGCCGAATTCGTCGCCGAACTCGAAACCCAATATCTCGCCGCGCGCCGCGAACTAGAAGCGAAGGTGCGGCTTTAAGCCGCGCCTTCCAACGCTGGCCGGGCCAATCGGCAATGCCTGCTTTGGGCGGGAAGCTGACGTTCGGTCACCCACTTCCGTCATCCCGGCGCAGGCCGGGATCCCATCTTCTCGGAATGACGCGCGGCCTTTGTTGGGTCGCCCCTGCATCGCAAGACCGTCCCCGATATTCAAACCCTCATTGCCACATGTCGCAAAGCTAAGCTTCGGCCGCCTCAGATCGCGACCTGACTCCCCAGTTCGACCACGCGATTGGTGGGCAGGCGAAAATATTCCATCGCACTTTCCGAATTGCGCAGCATCCACGCGAACAGCTTTTCACGCCAGATCGGCATACCCGGCTTGCTCGCCGCAATCAGCGTCTGGCGCGACAGGAAAAAGCTCGTTTCCAGCATTTTGAACTCGCCGCCGCAGCTCGTGACGCGGGTTAGCGCCTCGGGCACGTCGATCGGCTGCATGAAGCCATAATTGAGGACGAGCCGGTGGAACCCCTGCCCCAGATCCTCGAGCAGGCAGAATTTTTCCTCGGGGACGAAGGGCACGTCGGCGATCTTGATCGTCAGCAGGATGATCCGGGCGTGCAGCACCTTATTGTGTTTAAGGTTATGAAGCAGCGCGTGCGGCACGCCGTCGCTGCTCGACGTCATGAACACCGCAGTCCCCGGCACGCGCGTTGCACTGTTCGCCGCGGACTTCACAAACACCGGGATCGGCATCGCGCCCTCGGCCATCTCCTGCTGCATCAGCTTGCGTCCGCGCGACCAGGTCGTCAGCATCGTGAAGATGGTGAGACCGATCGCCAGCGGCACCCAGCCGCCGTCGGGCACCTTGATCAGGTTCGCGCCGAAATAGGCGATATCGACGATGAAGAAGACGGCGAGCACAGGCAGCGCTTTCCACGCCGGCCACTTCCACAGCGTGAACAGCACGACGCTCATCAAACAGGTGTCGATGAACATCGCCCCCGTCACCGCGATGCCATAGGCCGCGGCAAGGTTGCTCGACGATCCGAAGAAGAGGACGAGGATGATCACCATCACCATCAGGCCCCAGTTGACCATCGGAATATAGATCTGCCCCGCAGCGGAAGCACTCGTATGCTCGACGCGCAGGCGCGGCATGAAGCCCAGTTGGATCGCCTGCTGCGTCAGCGAAAAAGCGCCCGAGATCACGGCCTGGCTTGCGATAATCGTCGCAAGGATCGCAAGGATGACGACCGGCACCTGCCAGGCCTCGGGCATCATCTGGAAAAAGGGGTCGGCGATCAGGTCGGCGCGCGGACCCATCTCGGCCTCGAGCACCATCGCACCCTGGCCCATATAGTTCAGCATCAGCGCGGGCAGGACAAAGGTCAGCCAGCTAAGCCCGATCGGCCCGCGCCCGAAATGCCCCATGTCGGCATAGAGCGCCTCCGCCCCCGTCACCGCCAGCACGACCGCGCCAAGCGCGATAAACGCGGTGAAACCGTCGACGTAAAAGAAACGGAGCGCGTTCAGCGGGTTCAGCGTTTCGAGGATGATCCCCGGATGATCGACGATGTGGATCATACCAAGGATCGCGAGCATCGTGAAATAAGCGAGCATGATCGGCCCGAACAGCATCCCGACCTTTGCGGTCCCGCGCGACTGGATCGCGAACAGGCCGATCAGGATGGCGAGCGCGATCGGCACGATATACGGCTCGAAGCCCTTGTTGACATAGCTCAGGCCCTCGGTCGCCGACAGCACCGACATCGCCGGGGTGATCATGCTGTCGCCATAGAAAAGCGCCGTCGCGAACACGCCGAGCAGGATGATCGGCCACGTCCAGCGCTTCTCGCCCGACGAACGGCTGATCAACGCGAGCAGCGCAAGACTACCCCCTTCGCCCTTGTTGTCGGCCTTCATGATCGTCAGCACATATTTGAAGGTGACGACGAGCATCATCGACCAGAAGACGAGGCTCAGCACGCCATAGATGTGTAGCCGGTCGGGCTCGATCGGATGGTGGCCGGCAAAAGTCTCGCGGAACGCATAAAGCGGACTGGTACCGATATCGCCAAACACGACACCGATTGCGCCGACGGCAAGCTTCAGCTTGCCATCGCCATGATGTCCGTGGCCGTAATGGGCCGTTTCGGCGGCAGCAGTTGCAGCGCGTGGAGCGCCGCCCGCCGCCTGTTGCGACTCAGCAGTCATCGCGCGCCTTTAGACGAGCCCGAGCCTTTGTAATAGGTTTCAATTTGGGACGTCCGCGGGCGGAGGCCCCGCCGGAGCCTCGGCGGGCAGCTCAGGGCCCAGCGCCTGCCGCAACTGCGCCAGCCGCATTTCGAGGTCGGGGCGCCAGGGCGCATCGGCGGGGCTGCGCGCAAGGAGCTGGGTCCACACCGCATCGGCGCCTTTCAGGTCGCCGCCCTGCGCCAGCGCCAGTCCCGCAAAGAAGGGGGGCGCCGGATGCGATGGATCGCGTTTCGCCGCCTCGTCGAACGCCAGCGCCGCCGCCGGCGACATCATGCCCCCGCCGTGCGCTGCAAGCGCGTTGCCGAGCCCGACCCACAGGTCGACATTGTCGGGATATTTCTCCAGCCCTTTTTCGAGCGTCTTCGCGGCAAGTTCGGTCTTGCCGGTGCGCGCAAAACCGTCGGACATGCCGAGCCACTGCGCCGCAGGGCCGAAACGTTCGGACATCCCCTGCCGCTGGTCGGTCAGCGCCTCGCCGAAACCCTCGGGCTCCTCGGGTGCTGCAACGGGCTTGCCGGGCAGCGATGGATGGCCTTGCAATGCATAACCCGCGAGGCCCAGCATCACCGCCGCCCCGGCCGGCCGCGCCGCGGCGGGCAGCTTGCCAAGCCAGAAGATGCCCACGATCGTCAGCAGAGCGACGAGCATGACCCAGAGCCAGATCATGCCGCCTCGTCCTCTTCATCGTTCGCACCGCGGCGGAAACGGCCAAAGGCCAGCCATCCGCCCAGCGCGAGGAAGAGCAGCGGCCCCAGCCAGAGCAGCGCCGTGGCGCCGTCGAACGGCGGATCATAGCTGACCCAATTGCCATAACGCGCGACGAGCCATGCCTTGATCTCGGCCGGGCTCTCGCCCGCCGCGATCTTGCTGCGCACTTCGTGGCGCATATCGCCCGCCAGCGGCGCGTCGCTGTCGGCGATCGACTGCCCTTGGCAGACCAGACAGCGCAGCTCCTCCATCAGCGCCTTGGCGCGTGCTTCCTCAGCGGGATCCTTGAGTTGCTGATAGGCATAGGGCGCGGGCGGCAGCCGGTCCTGCGCGGCAAGCGGCAGCGCAAGCGCGCCTAACAGGAACAAGAGGACGAACCGGAGGCTCATTTCATCGCCTCGAGCTTGGCGACGATTTCGGGCACCTGATCGGCAAGGATCACGCCCTGGATTTGCTCGCGAATAATACCCTTGCCGTCGATCAGGAAGGTTTCGGGGACGCCCGACGACCCGAGCGCGATCTGGACGCTGCTCTGCATGTCCGAACCGATGCGGTCGAAGGGGTTGCCAAATTCGCGCAGGAACATCGCGACATCCTCGGGCCGGTCGCGGATCGCGATGCCATCGATCGGTACGCCAGCGGCCTTCAATGCCTCAAGCTGCGGCGCCTCCGCGCGGCACGGGATGCACCAGCTCGCGAAAACATTCACCAACCGCGGCCGTCCGTCGGCGAGTTGGCTGCTCTTCAATCCTTCGACGCCAGCAGTGGCGGGGGGCAGGTCGAACAACGGCATCGGTTTGTCGATCCACTGCGACTGGATCAGCGTCTCGGCGGGCGTCACCAACCGATAGACGAAGGCGCCGAACAACAATCCCATGATCGCGAGCGGCACAAACAGGACCCAGCGGTTCTTCACGCGAAACGTTCCTCAGCCTTGCGGGCGCGGCGGGCGCGCCAGATGTTCAGCAATTGCGCACGCCCGAGCAGCGACAGCGCTGCGCCGATCGCGATCAGCGCACCGCCGAGCCAGATCCACCACACCAGCGGCTTCCACCACAGGCGGATCTGGTAACGGTCGGCGCTGCCGTCGTCGCTCGTCACCGGATGGCCGAGCACGGCATAGAGCTGGCCGCCTGGCCGCGTCAGCAACGCGGCTTCGTTCGTTTCGGTCGGCGCCGTGCCCATGAGCCCCGGGAATGTCCTCGCCTCGGGCTTCATCGTAAAGCTGCCGCCCGACGATGTCGTCGCGACCAGCGTGCCTTCGATCGCGGTATAATTCGGCCCTGCGATCGGCTTCACGCCGACGAACTTCACCTTGAAATCGCCGACCTTCACTACTTCGCCCGGCGCCGCGGCAACCAACCGCTCCTTGATAAAGGCGCTTTCGGCGCCCATCCCGGCAAGGCACACCGCGACACCGAAATGCGCGATCACCATGCCCCATGTCGGCAGCGGCGTACGGCGCAGGTTGCGGCCCCACAGCGGCGCCAGGCTCGCGACCGCTACAATCCCCGCGACGGTCATGCCGAGCAGCGGCAAAATACCGACCTTGCCGCCGAACAGGATCAGCGCAAAAAGCACCGCTGCCCCGGCCAGGATCGCGGCGGGAAGCCGCGACCACAGCCGGGTGCCGTCATCCTTGCGCCAGCTAAGCAGCGGCCCTGCCACCATCACGAGACAGAGGATCAGCGCAAGCGGCCCGGCGACCTTGTTATAATAGGGCGGCCCGACCGAGATCTTCTCGCCCATCGCCTCGGCGACGATTGGATAAAGCGTGCCAAGAAGGACCAGCGCGAGGATCGTCGTCAGCAGCAGATTGTTGATTACCAGCGAGCCTTCGCGGCTGAGCAGCGCGAATTTCTTGCCCTCCGCGACGCTTCCCGCGCGCAGAGCGAAAAGGGTCAGCGCCCCGCCGATATAGATCGCCATCAGCGCAAGCAGGAAAGTCCCGCGCTCGGGGTCGACCGCAAAGCTGTGAACGCTGGTCAACAGACCCGACCGGACGATGAACGTCCCCACCATCGACATCGAAAAGCCGACGACCGCGAGCATCACCGTCCAGGCGCGCAGCGCGTTACGCGTCGCGGTGACAGCAACCGAATGAAGCAGCGCCGCCCCGGCGAGCCAGGGTACGAGCGAGACATTCTCGACCGGATCCCAGAACCACCAGCCGCCCCAGCCGAGCTCATAATAGGCCCAATAGCTGCCCGCGGTGATACCGAGCGTCAGGAAAATCCAGCTTCCGAGCACCCACGGCCGCATCGCGCGGGCAAAAGCCGGACCGATTTCGCGCGTGATCAGCGCGCCGACGGCAAAGCTGAACGCGACCGACAGGCCGACATAGCCGACGTAAAGCGTCGGGGGATGGAAGGCGAGCCCGATGTCCTGAAGCAGCGGGTTCAGCCCTTGACCGTCAGGAGGCGCGATCGGAAGCCGCTTGAACGGGTTCGACGAGAACAGCAGAAAGGCAAAGAAACCGAGGCTCAACGCCGCTTGCGCCGCGAGCGTCGCGACCAGCGTATCCTCGCGCAGCCGCTTTTCGAATATCGCGATCAACCCGCCCGACAGCGACAGGATCATCAGCCATAGCAGCATCGATCCTTCGTGATTTCCCCACGTTCCCGCGACCTTGAAGATCATCGGTTTCAAACTGTTGCTGTTGCGCGCGACCAACTCGACCGACATGTCGGAGCGCACGAACAGCGCAATGAGCAGCCCGAATGCGACCGCGGTCAGAACGCCCTGCGCAACGCTCGCCGGCCGCACAAGCGCCGCCAGATCCTTTGAACCGCCGCGCAGGAACAAAGTCCCCGCGACGAGCGACAGACATGCGAGCGCGGCCGCGATCCACAGCAGGGCCAGACCGAGTTCAGCGATCATGTCGTTGCCGGCGCCTTCATATTCTTCGGCATATCGCCCATCTGCGGCGGCATATAGCGCTCGTCATGCTTGGCCAGGATACGGTCGGCGACGAAAATCCCGTCGGCGCGCATCCGGCCGTCGGCGACCATTCCGCTCTCTTCGCCGAACAGGTCGGGGACGATGCCCTTATATTCGACCGGCACGGACGCCTTACCGTCGGTCGCGACGAAACGGATCGTCAGGCCATCGGCTTGCCGCTCGATGCTGCCCTTGGCGACCATCCCGCCCAGCCGCATGGGCTCGCCGACCGAGGCCTTGCCACCCTGAATTTCGACCGGCGTACGGAAATAGGCCGCCTCGTCGCGAAGCGCGCTCGCTGCAAGCACCCCCGCACCGCCGACGCCGCACAGCGCGACCAGCGCCAGAATCAGCCGTTGATGCTTGGCCTTCATTTACGATCTCCGCGCGGCGCCCCGCCGCGCCTGCTATCGGCGCGCAGCGCATCGCTGCGCTTCTCGGCCTTTTTCATCGCACGCCAGCTCGTCCAGAGCACCGCGCCGGTCAGTATGACCGTAAGGCCATAGGCCGCGGCGACAAACGCCCATTGCCCGCCCCCGCTGATTACCCCCGTCACGCGTCAGGTCCCTTCGTCGTCGGCCAGTCGCCGCAGCCGCGCCGCGACGCGATTGTCGGCGATGATCCGCCGCATTCGCATCAGCACGATGGCGCCGAATAGCAGCGAAAAGCCGAGCACGGTCAAGCCCAGCGGCCACAGCAGGGCGCCGTCGATGCTCGATCCGCCAAGCGTGATGCTCGGCCCCTGATGCAGGCTGTTCCACCAGACGACGCTGCGGTTGATGATCGGGATGTTGATCGCGCCGACCAGCGCATAGATCGCCGCGCCGCGTGATAGCGAACCGCCCTGCCTTTGCCCGTCGTCACCGCTCGTCAGCGCGATAAAGCCCGCGTAGAGAAACAGCAGGACGAGCATCGAAGTCATCCGGCCGTCCCATTCCCACCAGGTTCCCCAGGTCGGGCGCCCCCAGATCGATCCGGTCGCGAGGCACAGCGCGGTAAACAGCATTCCCGGTACCGCGATCGCGCGCGCCGCGATGCCCGATATCGGATGGCGCCACACAAGTTGGATCAACCCCGCAATCGCCAGTGACGTCCAGCCACCCATGCCAAGCCAGGCCGACGGAACATGGACGTAGAGGATGCGTGCGGTTTCGCCCTGCTTATAGTCACCTGGAACCAGCGCGAGCCCAGCCCAGGCACCACCGAGCACGAGCAACAGCCCAACGCCCAACAGCCACGGCGTCAGCGGCTTGGCAATCGCAAGAAAGCGCGTGGGATTAGCATAGGCGTGCATCGGGTCGCGTCGTCCTTAGGCGAGCCGGGGAAAGTGGTCCAGCAATTTGCCCGGCGCGACCCCGGTCATGGTTGTGTCGCCCGTGCCCGGTGGCAGGTCAACCCCTCGGCGATCTCCTCTCCGCAAGTCCCATCCCGATCGACGAATGGCAAGTAACCACCAAAAGCGGCCCTCTCCATCATCGTCACCCCCGACTTGATCCGGGGTCTCGCTTGGGGTTTAGCCAAGTATAATGCATCAAAAAGGGGGATTCCGCGTCAAGCGCGGGATGACGGAAGTGGAACAGGGCAACGCCCGCTCCCCACACCAAACCAAACAGAACTCACGCCTCCGGGCGCGTCCATATCCAGCTTCCGGTCACCGCCGCTGCGATCACGGGCACCATCACCCACGGCCAAGGCGAAAATATCGCAGCCAGCACGATACTGAACGCAAAAGCCGCGGTTGCGGCAATCTTGCCTTTCCGGCTGATCGCGCCCTTCTCGCGCCACGCGGTTATATGGTGCCCGAAATGCGGGTGCATCAGCAGCCAGTTTTCGAGCCGCGGCGATGAGCGGGCAAAGCAAAATGCGGCAAGAATGACGAACGGTACGGTCGGCAACAGCGGCAGGAATGCGCCAATCGCGCCAAGCCCCAACGACGCCCAGCCCGCGACCAGATAAAAATGCCGTTTCATCAAGGGCAGGCTTAGCGGAATCCAAGCTCGGCGCCACCCCCTACCCTGTTTCCCGGCGAAGGCCGGGGTCCAGAGCGTTCGAAGCAAGAGTCTGTTGGACAAACGCTACGCCCCGGATTTCGCCGGGGAGTAGTAAAATCAACCGCGCCCGATCAGCTTCTGCGCCATCCGGTCGGCGACGACCGACGCCGGCGTACCGCTCGCCTTGCTCTCGGCCCAGATCTCCGCGAGGCGGCCGGGTATCTGGTGAATGCGGCTCTCGACCTCTTCGCGGCTGCCCTGCCCCAGATATTCCAGCGCGACGTTGATGATGCCGCCCGCGTTGATCACATAATCGGGGGCGTAGACGATGCCGCGATCGTGGACGCGCTTACCGTCAGCCGCCGTCGCAAGCTGGTTGTTCGCACCACCGGCGATGATCGGCACGCGCAGCTTTTCGATGCTCGCCTCGGTCAGGATTGCACCAAGCGCGTTGGGGCTCAGCACGTCGGCCTCGATCTCCATGATCGCAGCCGAATCGGCCAGCTCGGCGCCGAGCTCTTCCGCCAGCGCCTTCGCGCGCGCCAGATTGACGTCGGCGAGAGTCAGCTTCGCACCCTCGGCCGCCAGCCGCCGCGCGACGCCGCCGCCGACGCTGCCGACCCCCTGGATCGCGATCCGCACATCTTTCGCGCTGTCGGTATTAAGCCCTTCGCGAATCGCAGCCTTGATGCCCAGATAGACGCCGAGCGCGGTGAACGGGCCCGGATCGCCACCCGCATCGGCACCGCTCGCAACGGGAAGCCCGCTGACATGCTTCGTCTGCTTGGAAATTTCGACCATGTCGGAATCGGTGATCCCGACATCCTCGGCGGTTACATAGGCGCCGCCGAGCGAATCGACCGCGCGGCCGAACGCCGCGAGCAGTTCGGGCGTCTTCGTGCCATTCTCGTCGGCGAGGATCACGCCCTTGCCGCCGCCCATGGGCAGGCCCGCCATCGCATTTTTATAGCTCATGCCGCGCGAAAGGCGCAGCGCGTCGGTGATCGCCGCCGCGCGCTGCGGATAATGCCAATATCGCACGCCGCCGGCGCCGGGGCCGAGGTGGGTCGAGTGGACAGCGATGACCGCCGTCAGCCCGCTGGCACGATCGCGGAACATATGGACATGTTCATGATCGTCAAAATCAGCAAAATCCCAGACAGCGGACATGGCAGCTTCCCTCTTCACGAAATTGACGCACAAGAAAATTACGTGATGGCGCAATAATGCAACGGGCGCAGCGAGTCACCCCAAAAGCGTCTATTCGCGATAATAGAAGAAATGGGGCGACCAACGGGGCTCGAACCCGCGACCTCCGGTACCACAAACCGGCGCTCTAACCAACTGAGCTATGGTCGCCACATAAGCGACGAGCGGCGCGCAAAGCGCCCTCGACAGCGCGCGGCGAATAGGCGCGCATCCCCCCGCTCGTCAAGCATTGTTCGCACGCGCTTCCCTGCTAAATAGCGCGCCATGGCTGTGAACGAACATGTCGACATGGCGACCTCGGGCGCCGACCGCACTGCCGAGCGGCTCGCCGCCGTTCCCGGCATCCGCCGCGCGCCGACGCCAAAGCTGCAACAGTTCATGCTGTCCGGCTTTCTCGACGCCGACACCTGCGCCGCGCTGATCGCACAGATCGACCGCGACGTACGACCCTCGACGATCGCCGATCCGAACGGAGACGACGCGTTTCGTACCAGCACGACCTGCGACCTCGACCATCGCGACCCGATCGTCATCGCGGTCAACGACCGCCTCCACGACCTCACCGGCATCCCGCGCGAATATGGTGAACCGATGCAGGGCCAGCGCTACGACGTCGGGCAGGAGTTCAAGGCGCACACCGATTATTTTGATCCGCACGGCGCCGACTGGGAAACCTATTGCACGGTGCCCGGCCAGCGCAGTTGGACGTTGATGATCTACCTCAACGAACCCGGTGCGGGGGGCGCGACGCGCTTTCTTGCCACGGCCAAGATGCACCAGCCTGAAACGGGCAAATTGCTCGCGTGGAACAATGTGCGGCCCGACGGCACCGTCAATCCCGAAACGCTCCACCACGGGATGAAGGTTCGTAAGGGCCGTAAATATATCATCACCAAATGGTTTCGCGAGCGCCCCTGGCCTTGGGCCGAGGGGGAGCTGGCGTAACGCGGCAACAAAAAACCGTTCGCATCGAGCGAAGTCGAGATGCCCATCGGCATCTTACACCTTCACGGTGTCTCGACTTCGCTCGACACGAACGGGATAGGTCAGTTCTTACTTAACCAACCGGTACTGGAAATTCAGCGTCAGCGTGTTGGCGACCCGGCCGGGTTCGACGGGGGTTGCCTTCGCCGAACCGGCGTCCATCGCCATGCGCACCATCGGCATCTGCGGCTGCGGCCCGAAGCTGCCGCCTTCGCTGATCGACACCAACTCGACGCCGCGGAAACCGGCGAGACGCGCATAATCCTGCGCTTTTGCTTCGGCCGACTTGATCGCGGTGCCGCGTGCGCCGACCAACTGCGCATCGGGATCCTTCATGCCAAACCACGGACCGTCGACATTGGTGCCGCCGGCGGCGACCAGCGCGTCGAGCAACGGCCCGATATCTTCGATCTTCGACGTCGTCGCGCGCACGCTGTTCGACACCTGATAGCCCAGGAAACGCGGCGGCTGACCGTCGCTGCGATTGTTATAATCATATTGCGGCGACAGGTTGATGCCGCTGGTCTGGATATCCTCGGCCTTGATCCCACGCGCTTTCGCCGCGGCAATCAGCTTGTCCATCGCGGCCGCATTCTGACGCATCGCCTCTACCGCGGTCGGTGCGGTGGTCGTCACGCCGGCGCCAACGGTCGCCTGATCGGGGCGCGAACGCACTTCCTCGCTGATGGCGAAGGTCAGGATCGGCCCCTGGGTCGTTGCTGCTGTCACCGTCGAACCTCCCTGCTGCGCAAGCGCGGGCGTTGCCGCCATCAGCGCCAGTCCGGTTGCCATAACGGCGAACATTTGCTTCGTCATTTCATTCTCCTGTGAACCGGGCTTTCGGTCATCTGTGATGTCCGCCCCGTAACGCAGACGGAGCAGACCCGTTCCGGCCTTTGTGCTGAGCGCGCTTGCATGATGCTGAACGTATCGGTAGCGCGCCGTTCATCATGGCAGCACCGATCTTATCTTATGAAGGCCTCGGCCTTGTGCAGGGCAGCGGCTGGCTGTTCCAGGACCTCGACATTTACGTCGGCGAACGCGACCGCCTTGCGCTGATCGGCCGCAACGGCGCGGGCAAGACGACGTTGCTCAAGCTGCTCGCCGGACAGATCGACGCCGACAAGGGCAAGCGCGTGATCGTGCCGGGCACGCATGTCGTCATGCTTGAACAGGAACCCGATTTTTCGGGCTTTTCGACGCTGATGGATTTCGCCGTGGCCGCGCCCAACGCGCCCGAGGAGCATGAGGTCGCCGCGATCGCCGACCAGCTTGGCATCGACATGTCGCGTACCGCAGCCAGCGCCTCGGGCGGCGAGCGCCGCCGTGCCGCGCTAGCTCGCGCCCTCGCACAAAATCCCGACGTGCTATTGCTCGACGAGCCGACCAACCATCTCGACCTCGCCGCGATCGACTGGCTCGAAAGCTGGCTTGCTCGCTACACCGGCGCTTTCGTCGCGATCAGCCATGACCGTACGTTCCTCACGCGCCTGACGCGTCAGACCCTCTGGCTCGACCGCGGCAGCATCCGCCGCAAGGAAATCGGCTTCGGCGGCTTTGAGGAATGGAGCGATGCCGTCGCGGCCGAAGAAGCACGCGCCGCCCAGCGCCTTGATTCGAAACTCCGGCTCGAGGCGCATTGGCTCGAACGCGGCGTCACCGCGCGCCGCAAGCGCAATCAGGGCCGCCTAGAAAAGCTCAAGGAAATGCGCGCCACCCGCGCCGCGATGATCGGCGGGCCCGGCGTCGCCAAGCTCGGCCTCGCCAATGACGACGTCCGTTCGAAATCGGTAATCGTCGCCGAGGGTGTCTCGAAAAGCTTCGGCGACCGCACGATCATCAAGAATTTCGATTTCCGCGTCCAGCGCGGCGACCGCATCGGCATCGTCGGCGCGAACGGCGCGGGCAAGTCGACTTTGCTCAAGCTTCTCACGGGCGAAATTCAGCCCGACGAGGGCAGCATCACCCTCGCCCCGACGCTCGACGGCATCATTATCGACCAGCAGCGCAGCCTGCTTTCGCCGGAAAAGACCGTCCGCGACATCCTCTCGGACGGCGGTGACTGGATCGAGGTGCGCGGCGTCAAAAAGCATATCCAGGGCTATTTGAAAGAATTCCTCTTCGATCCCGGCGTGATCGAGGCCAGCGTTGGCGCGCTGTCGGGCGGCGAACGTTCGCGCCTCCTTCTCGCGCGCGAATTCGCGCGCGAATCGAACCTGCTGGTACTCGACGAGCCCACGAACGACCTCGACCTCGAAACGCTCGACCTGTTGCAGGAAGTCATCGCCGATTATGCCGGCACCGTGCTGCTCGTCAGCCACGACCGCGACTTCCTCGACCGTACGGTCACCGTGACGCTCGGCCTCGATGGATCGGGCAAAGTCGACATCGTTGCGGGCGGCTATGCCGACTGGGAAGCGAAGCGGGTCAAGCCGAACGCCGCCAAAGCCAGGGCGGCCGCCGCGGCGCCGCCGCCGCCACCCACCGCGCGCAAGAAATTGAGCTACAAGGACCAGCGCGACTATGATCTCCTCCCTGCCCGGATCGAGGAAATCGAAAAGGAAATGGCGGCGATCGAGACCGAACTCTCCGACGGCAATCTTTTCGTGCGCGACAATGCGCGGTTCAATGCCCTGACGGGCAAGCTCGACAAGCTGCGCGATGAAAAAGCGGCGGCGGAGGACCGCTGGCTCGCGTTGGCCGAAGAGGTTGAAGGCCTCCAATAGCCGACCTCTAGAGAGCGATCCGCTGCCCCGTCGTGCAACGTCGATATAGGTCAGCTACTCTCCCTCTCGTCACCCCCGGACTTGACCCGGGGTCCCGCTTAATCTTGAAACCAATCGAGGCGCAAAAGCGGGATCCCGGGTCAAGCTCGGGATGACGGACGTGGGAGTCGGGACGCCCGCTCACCACCCAAAACCAACCTCTCCGCTTACGCCCTCATCCTCACCCCGTCCCGTAAAAGCGCGCCAGCCGGTCGAGCGCCAGTCCCAGCACCAGCTTGCCCGACCGCGCCGGCCACCCGAGCGCCTTTTCCGCATCCCCAATTCCCTCGCCCGCGCAGATCACGCGCCAGCAGATGTCGGCGAGACCCGGCCCTGCGGCATCGATCGCCGCGTGAAAACGCCGATGTGCATCGATCCGCGCAAGCGAGGCGTCCGAAGCGCGTGCGCCGCCGCGGTTCTTTCCCGGCGGCGCGGCATCCCAGCGCATCGTCACGTGGGCCGACAGCCCCGCGCGCTCATAGTCGCCCCGCAATCGCTCGCCCGCGCCGAGCTGCTCCGCCGTGAGCAACCCGCGCGATGCGAGCCAGGCGACCGGGCTTTCGGCGACATTGACCGTTACATGCCGCATCATCTGCCGCCCTCTCTTCACCGGATCGATGCGGTCGTCGGGGTGGACGCGGGTCTCGAGGCGCTGTGCGGTCATGCGATTCTCCTGTGCTGCACAGCGGGCTTGACACTGGAATATTTTGTAGGAAAGAAGAAACCGATTTGGTTATTTGAGGGTTTTGCGATGATCAACAGCATCCGCTCGGTCCGCCGCGCCAAGGGTCTGACGCTCGAAGAGGTCGGCCAGCGCTGCGTTCCGCCGACCACCGCCCAGACTATCGGCCGCCTCGAAACGGGCACCCGCACGCTGTCGCTCGGCTGGATGAACCGTATCGCCGCAGCGCTTGGCGTCGATGCTGCAGAGCTCGTCCAGTTGCCGCAGGATGCGCAGCTTACGATCACGGCGCTTCTCGGCGCAGAGGGCGCGCTGGCGCCCACCCGCGTCGAACAGGCGCTGACCGCGCGCCCGGGTGAGGATATGGTCGCAGTCCGCGTCACCTCGTCGATAGGCGACTATCGCGCGGGAGACGAAATCTGGTGTCGCCGGATCGAGGGGGACTGGGGCAGCATGCTCAACCGCGACCTTCTCGTCCCCCGCCCCGCCGGCCGCTTCTTCTTCGCGCGCCTGCTCAACGTCGACGGCGAAAAACTCCACCTGCTTCCGCTCGGCACCGGCCAGCGGCAGCAGGTCGTCAACAACCCACCTTGGGCCGCGGTCGCCGTCCGGTTGCTGCGCACACTCTAACTCAATTCCGTTCGCCCTGAGCTTGTCGAAGGGCCGTCCTTTTCTTTTCCCAAGAGGAAGAACAGTGCTTCGACAAGCTCAGCACGAACGGAAAGGAGGTTGCGCATGACGGCCCCCCTGCGCGTCCTGTCGATCGCCACGCTCTTTCCCGACGCGGCACGGCCGAACTTCGGCCTGTTCGTCGAGAAGAGCCTCCGCGCGCTCGCGGCGCAGCCGGGGATCGACCTCACCATCGTCGCCCCCGTCGGCCTGCCGCCCTTCCCGCTTTCGCTCCACAAGCGCTATCGCGCGCTGCGCAGCCTTCCGCGCTCCGAACAGTGGAACGGTCTCTCCGTCGTGCGTCCACGCTTCACCCTGATTCCGCGCTACGGCGCGCGCCGTAATCCGGCGAAGGTCGCCCGCGCGGTCCTTTCTGCCGTGCGAGGGCAACAGTTCGACGTTGCCGATGCCCAATTCTTCTACCCCGACGGTCCCGCCGCGATGCAGGTCGCCGAAGCGCTGGGCATTCCCTTTTCGGCGAAGGCCCGCGGCGCCGATATCAGCCACTTCGGCCATGATCCTGCCACCCGGTCGCAGGTGATCGAAGCGGGCACGAAGGCGGCCGGACTACTCGCGGTATCCGAAGCGATGCGCGACGACATGGCCGCGATCGGCATCGATACGGCAAGAACCACGGTCCACTACACCGGCATCGACACCGCGCGCTTTCACCCCGGCGACCGCGCCACCGCGCGCGCCGCGATCAGCATGGGCGACGCCCCCGCCATTCTTACCGTTGGCGCGCTGATCCCGCGTAAGGGCCAATCGCTCGTGATCGAGGCCCTACCCGCGCTGCCCGGCGTCCACTATTGGCTCGCCGGCGCCGGCGAAGAGGAAAGCCGTTACCGCGCGCTCGCGCAGAAGCTGGGCGTCGAAGGGCGCGTATATTTCATGGGCCCCGTAGCGAACGCCGACCTCCCCCGGCTCTATCGCGCCGCCGATGCCGTCGTCATGCCGTCGGCGAGCGAAGGCCTCGCAAATGCCTGGGTGGAAGCTCTCGCGTGTGGAACCCCCATCGTGATCAGCAACGCGGGCGGCGCCGCCGAACTGGTCACATCGCCCGTCGCGGGCCGCATTGTCGACCGCACCCCCGAAGCGATTGCCGAAGCGGTGCGCGCGATCCTCGCAAACCCGCCCCAGCCGTCCGAGGTCGCAGCCACCCTCGATGGCCGCTTCGACTGGGATCGCAACGGTTGCGAACTCGCTGCGCATCTCCGCCGCTGCGCGCGTCTCTAGATACGGCAACGCCGGCCCGCTCTTTGGAGCGGACCGGCGCCGTTTCATCTACAAAATCGCAAGAATTCAGACGACCGCGCCGTCGTCCTTGCGTTCGACGCGTTCGCCGCCTTCGATGCCAGCGGTCGTGCGCGGCACGAAGCTGTGCGGGCCGACCTTCAGCCACACCAGCACCGGCGTCGACATCAGCACCGAGGAATAGCCGCCGATGAACACCCCGAACAGCATCGCAGCGGTAAAGCCGAAAATCACGTCGGGGCCGAAAAGCAACAACATCCCAAGCGCCAACACCATCGCAACCGTCGTCATCACCGTGCGCGACAGCGTTTCGTTGATGCTGAGATTGAGAAGCGGAACAATCTCCATCTTGCGGTATTTTTTCAGATTCTCGCGAATACGGTCGTACACGACGATCGTGTCGTTGAGCGAATAGCCGACGATGGTCAGCAACGCCGCGACGCTGTTCAGGTCGAACTGCATCTGCGTCACGGCGAACAGGCCGAATGTCAGCGATACCTCATGGAACAGGCGGCCAAGCGCGCCGACGCCGAACTGCCATTCAAAGCGGATCCAGATATAAATGGAGATACCGAGAATCGCGAGACCAAGGCTGATCGCACCGGTGCGGATCAACTCCCCCGAAACCTTGCCCGACACGGTTTCGACCGAACCGGTCTTCGCGGTCGGGAAGGCCTTATGAATGCCCGAGACCAATTGCTGCCCCGCGCGTTCGGCCGCGTCCTTGTCGCCTTCCGGCAGCGCGGTACGGATCGACACGGCTTTGTCCGATCCGAACTGCTGGATCGTCGCTTCGCCAAGGCCAATATCGCCCACCTTTTCGCGGATTTCGTCGATCGGCGGCATGGCCTGCGTGAATTCCACGCGGACCGATTGGCCGCCGACGAAGTCGACGCCAAGGTTCAGACCCTTCACGGCGACCAGCGCGATCGACACGGCCACGAGGAAAAAGCTCATGAACGAGGCGAGCTTTCGCCAGCGCAGGAAATCGATGTTGGTGTCGTCAGGAACGAGTTTTAGCAAGCGCATCGTTTCGCTCCCTTAAATATTGATCGACGTCGGGCGCTTGGTCCGCAGCCAATGGGCTACGAACATGCGCGTGACGGTAACGGCAGTGAAAACGCTGGTTACGATACCGATGGTCAAGACCACCGCAAAGCCCTTGATCGGGCCCGACCCGAACCAGAACATCAACGCGGCGGCGATGACGTTGGTGACGTTCGCATCGAAAATCGCGCGGCTGGCTTCCGAATAGCCGAGTTCGATGGCCTGGAACACCTTTCGCCCGCGTTTCAGTTCCTCGCGTATGCGTTCGTTGATCAGCACGTTCGCATCGACCGCGGCGCCGATCGTCAGCACGAAGCCCGCAATACCGGGCAACGTCAGCGTCGCATTGAACGCCGCCATGACCGCGATGATCAGGAACACGTTAAAGACCAGCGCGACGCAGGCATAGACGCCGAAACGCCCATAGACGACGAGCATCAGTACCAGCACCGACACCGTGGCAATGATTCCGGCGATCGCGCCCTTGCGGATCGAGTCGGCGCCGAGTTCGGGCGTCACCGTCCGCTCCTCAACGACGGTCATCTTCACCGGCAGCGCACCCGAACGCAGCGAAATCGCCAGCGCATTGGCGCTCGCAACGCTGAAGCTGCCCGAAATCTGCGCGCTGCCGCCAAGGATCGGCTCGTTGATCGACGGCGCCGACAGCACCTTGCCGTCAAGCACCATCGCGAACCGCTTGCCGACGCTCTGCGCGGTAACCTTGGCAAAGGTGTTCGAACCGCCCGAATCGAACCGGATCGAAACGACCGGCTGGTTGTTCTGCGGATCATAGCTCTGCTTGGCGTCGATCAGCTGCTCGCCGCTGATCATCACCTGACGGCGCAGCACTTCGAACGCCGCGCCGTTGCCCTCGCCCACGGCATAGGGAACGATTTCGCTGCCCACGGGCACGCGGCCCGCGGCCGCCTCGGCGGGGTCCGCATTGGCGTCGACCATGCGGAATTCAAGCCGCGCGGTCTTGCCGATCAATTCCTTCAGCGCCGCCGGATCCTGCAGACCGGGGACCTGCACCACGACGCGGTCGGTGCCTTCGCGGATGATCGTCGGTTCGCGCGTACCGAGCGCGTTGACGCGCTTGTCGATGATGTCGCGCGCGGTATCCATCGCGTTCGCGACCGCCTGCGCCTGTCCGGCGCCGGTCGGAGTCATCTCGATCCGCGTTGAATTGACGACCGTGACCGTCCAATCGCGCTGACCCGTCAGCTGCGCACCGCGCGTCTCGTTGAACAAGCGTTCGCGCGCTTCGTCGAGCTTCGAAAGGTCGCGGACAAGGAAGCTGATCTTGCCGCCCGCGGTCGACAGTTCGCCGATCGCGATGTCATCGTCCGGGCCGGTTTCGCCACGCATCGCTGCGCGCACGGTCTTTTCCATGTTCGCGAGCTGCGTCTTGCGGAGGTCGTTGATGTCGGCCTCGAGCAGCAAATGGCTGCCGCCGGCAAGGTCGAGGCCCAGGTTGACCTTCGCCTGCAGGAAGGACGGCAGGCTATTGACCGTCTTTTCGGGAAGAAAACTGGGGATGGAAAAGAGGATACCAAGCAGCAGGATGATGCTGATGCCGATGGTCTTCCAGCGCGGGAAATCGAGCATGGTCTATTGATCCGATAGCTGGAGCGGGCCCGCGAAGGACGCGGGCGCCGCCGCGTCAGTCGTTGGCGGGCTTGCCACCGGGCTGCAGAACGTCGGCCAGGGTCGACTTCACGACCTTGATCTTCACGCCCTGTGCGATTTCGACATCGACGAAATCATCGTCGACGCGCGTGATCTTGCCGACGATGCCGCCGCCCGTCACGACCTGATCGCGCGGCTTTACCGCTGCAACCTTGGCGCGATGTTCCTTGGCGCGAACCTGCTGCGGGCGGATCAGGAAGAACCAGAAAACCGCGAAGATCAGCAGATAGGGAACCAGCATCAGGAAACCGGCAGCCCCGCCGCCCGATCCGGCCGCCTGGGTCAGAAGCAATTGCGTCGACATGAGTGAAAAACTTTCCGTTCGTAAGCAGCGCCCATTCCCCTCCGGAACCGGCACGCAAATATGGCGCGGCGCCTATCACGCAGGGGCCTTGCGCGCAACCGGTCGTGCGCGCCCCTCCCCCTTGGCAAGCGCGGCCGAAATGGGAATGATGCCCGCCATATCAAGCCCGCCAGGCCGATCGTCGCAATAACCGCCCATCGCCGCTTGCATCGCCCGCCAACCCGCGCTAGGGGCCTCGCCTGCCCTTACGGGGGCCGGTCGGGACGTAGCGCAGCCTGGTAGCGCATCACACTGGGGGTGTGGGGGTCGGAGGTTCGAATCCTCTCGTCCCGACCAATTTAACTGACAATTTGACAGCGTCCTGCCAGGATAGCACGCCTATCGGGGCGGGCGCGATGCATCGGCGTCGCCCCTATCCACGTGCGATATCGCGCCGACCGGAAAGCGAAGGATATGCAGGCAGGCCTTTTGATCGTCGCCGCCGCATTTCTGACTTCCATTCTTTCGGGCATTTTCGGCATGGCGGGCGGGCTCGTCTTCATGGGCGTGCTCGCGTGGATACTGCCCGTCACGACGGCCCTCGCCCTTCACGGCGTCATCCAATTCGCATCGAACGCCTGGCGCGTCGTGCTGCACCGCGCGCATGTTGCATGGCCGGTGCTGATCTGGTTTGGCATCGGGGCGGCGGCCTCGATCGGCTTTTTCTCGCTGGTGATCTTCACGCCGACCAAATTTTACGTTTTCCTCGGGCTCGGCCTGATGCCGATCCTCGTCTGGCTGCCCGAACGCTGGCTGGCGCTCGACGCGACCAATCGCTGGCACGCACTCGGCGGCGGCTTCGTCTCGACCGGGCTCGCGCTCGTCTCGGGCGTGTCGGGCCCGGTTACCGACCTTCTGTTCATCCATACCAGGCTGGGCCGGCATCAGGTCGTCGCGACAAAGGCGGTCATGCAGGCGATCGGGCACGCATCGAAAATCCTTGTCTATGGCGCGCTGTTGCTCAGCGCTTCGGCGCGCGAAATCATGCCGCTGTCCGTAACCGCCGTCGCCGTTCTTGCGTCGATGGCGGGAATCATGGTCGGCGGCGCCATCCTCGACCGCATCAGCGACGCGCATTTTCGTGCCAGCCGCCGCTGGATCGTCACGATCATCGGCGCCACCTTTTTGTATCAGGCGATCCAGATCGCGCTTGCCTGAAACCCCATGCACGCCCGAGATACGGATATGACATCGAATCGCGAAGCCACCACCATCCGCATCGTCGACATGCACACTGCCGGCGAACCCGTCCGCATCGTCGAGGCCGGCTATCCCCCGCTCGCCGGCAACACGATTCTTGAAAAGCGCCGCGATGCGCTGGAACGGTTCGACCATCTGCGGACGATGCTGATGCTCGAACCGCGCGGGCATGACGGGATGTACGGCGTGATTCCGACCGATCCCTCAGCGCCGGGCGCCGACCTTGCTGTGCTGTTCACGCATCAGGAGGGATACAGCACGATGTGCGGCCATGCGACGATCGCGATCGGCCGCTGGGCGGTCGACACGGGACGCGTCGCGCTCATCGACGGCAAGGCCAGCTTCGGGCTCGAAGCCCCGTGCGGCGTCATCCAGGTCGAGGTCGAGACGGACGAAGACGGCGCCGCCCGCGTCGCGTTCGAAAGCGTCCAGTCTTTCGCGAATGCCCTCGATCGAACCGTCGAAGTCCCCGGTCTCGGCGCCGTGCGCGTCGACATCGCATTCGGCGGCGCTTTCTACGCGATCCTGCCCGCAAGCCGCATCGGCCTGTCGCTGCTGGAAACGCCGCTGACCGAGTTGGTGCGGGCGGCGACCGCGATCACCGAAACGATCCGCGCCGGTGCCCCGATCGTCCATCCGACCGAGTCGGACCTGGGCTTCCTCTACGGCACGATCCTGACCGACGACGTCGCACTCGGCGCGCGTGGCGGCCGGCCGAGCTATAATCTCTGCATCTTCGCCGACGGACAGATCGACCGTTCGCCGACCGGCAGCGGGGTGACCGCACGGATCGCGCTTGCGGCGGCAAAGGGAGAGATGACGGTCGGCGATAGCTGCGAAATCCGCGGTGTATCGGGCGAAGGCTTCACGGGAACGCTCGCCGTCACGACCGGAAGCGGGCTCGACGCCGTTTCGCGTGTCCGGGTCAGCGGCCAAGCATGGTATTCGGGGCGCAGCGAGATGATCGCCGAACCCGGCGATCGTTTCAGCGCCGGCTTCACGCTCCCGCGCCGCCTGTCCGACCTCGACACGCCGGTGTGACGCCGCCCGCCGGCCGCACTGCTATGCGGCGCGGCACCACGCTGGCGAAGACGGCCGATCGCGACTAGGAGCGCCGGCATGGAATTCGCGCCCGAAATCTTCGCCTTCCTGATCGGCGTCGCCTTTCTCGCCGGAACGATTGACGCGATGGCGGGCGGCGGCGGCCTGCTCAGCATCCCCGCGTTGATGGCAGCAGGAGTTCCGCCGGTTTCCGCGCTTGCAACGAACAAGCTGCAAAGCACCCTCGGCACGGCATCGGCCTTCCTGACCTTCTGGCGCGAGGGGCATGTCGACCTCCGCCGTTTTGCCTGGCCCGCGGCGGGCGCCTTCGCCGGATCGGTGCTCGGCGCGACCGTAGTCCAATATGTCCGCGCCGACTTCCTCGCCGCGCTCGTCCCGCTGCTCCTGATCGCAATGGGCCTTTATTTCCTGCTCGCGCCGCCGATGAGCAGCATCGATCGCCACGCACGCGTTGGCCCACTCGGGCTGACGCTCATCGTGACGGCGCTCGGCTTCTATGACGGCTTCTTCGGCCCCGGCACCGGATCGTTCCTGACGCTGACGCTCGTCGCGCTCGGCGGCCTCGGCCTGGTGCGCGCGATCGGAAATACGAAGTTCCTCAACCTCGCGACGAACATTGCGGGCCTGCTCGCGATGATCGTCGGCGGCCATGTCCTCTGGCTGCTCGGTCTGTCGATGGCCGCCGCCAATGTCGCGGGCAACCAGCTCGGCGCGCGGCTCGCGATCCGTTTCGGCGGACGCGGGGTGCGGCCCTTGCTCGTCGTCATGTCCTTTGCGCTCACCGCAAAGCTGCTCGCCGACCCCGCGAATCCGCTCTGGACGCTTTTTTAGGGCTGTCCTTCCTCTGCGGGCGGCGGCGGTTCCGCCCGCGCCTTTTGCTTCGCGGCGAGTTCCGCCTTGTCGACCACGCCGTCGCCATTGGCATCGAGGAACTTGATAAAGGCATCGACCCTTTCCGGCGACGCCTTGGCCGGATCGCCCTGCTGCTGGGCGCGCATTTCAGCCATCTTGGTGATTTCGGCCTTGTCGAGCTTGCCGTCGCCGTTGGCGTCGATCATCGCGAACATGCGGCCGCCATCCTGCGGCGGCTGGGCGGCGCACACGGCCGGAACCGCGAGCCCGAAGCTTGCGGCAATCATCGTCAATTTCTTCATTCCATGTCCTTCGGTCATATCGGCAATTGTGCCGGGACGCCCCGAAGCGGACATGGCAGTTCGCGTGTCGCAAAACTATGGCAGCGGCTTCGGCTCGTCACGGTTTCAGCACGACCTTGCCCACTACCTCCCGTCGTTCGAGCATCGCAAAGCCCTCGCGCCAGTCGGCAAGGTCGAGCGACGCGTGGACATGCGGCCGGATTTTCCCTGCCGCCGCCAGCGCATCGATCGCCGCCACATTTTCCGCGCCGCGATCGGGAAAGCGGCGGCCATATTCCCCCGCGCGCACGCCGACGACCGAAAAACCCTTGATCAGCGGCATGTTCACCGACACCTCCGGAATCCGGCCCGAGGTAAAGCCGATAACGAGCAGACGTCCGCCAAATGCGATGCAGCGCGTCGATTCGTCGAATATGTCTCCGCCGACCGGATCGAAAATCACATCGGCCCCCTTGCCTCCGGTCAACGCCTTCACCTCGTCGCGAAACCCCGGCTCGGCCGATATCACAGCGTCGGGCGCGTAAAGCCGCGCGATCGCATCGCGCTTTTCTGCGCTGCTCGCCGCCGCGATCACGCGCGCGCCCAGCGCTTTCGCCAGATCGACCGTCGCCAGCCCGACCCCGCCCGCTGCGCCATGCACCAGCACCCACTCGCCCGGTTCGACCCGCGCGCAGCGGACGAGCGCGACATAGGCGGTCAGATAGGCGACCGGATAAGCCGCCGCCTCGTCCCAGCTTAACGCATCGGGCTTACGGCGCAGCGCACCCGGCGGAACGACGGCATATTCGGCCATCGCGCCGAAGCGGTTGCCGCCGACGACAGCATCGCCGGCTGCCCATTCGGAAACACCCTCGCCCACCGCGTCCACTTCACCCGAAAACTCCAGCCCCGACACGAAAGGCAGATCGGGCTTCAACTGATAGCCGCCACCCGTCATCAACAGATCGGGGAAATTGATCGCCGCCGAGCGCACCCGCACCCGCACTTCGCCGGGTCCGGGCTCCGGCATCGGCAGATCCGTCAGCGAAGCGCCGGCATGGGCGGGAAGTAGTTCGCGAACCTCGATTGCCCGCATCGGCAAAAACCCTTTCCTACATTATTCCAATATGGTTCGTTTCATCGGTTCAACCAACCAGAAGGAACGAATCATGCCACGACCAGACCCATCGACATGCGCCGTTGACGCATTGATCGATGCCGTCATCGACCGCGAGGGTCGATATGTAAACCACCCCGCCGATCGCGGCGGCCCGACCTGCTGGGGAATTACCGAAGCTGTCGCGCGGGCGCAGGGCTATGCCGGCGCGATGCGTGACTTGCCGCGCGGCGAGGCCGCAAGCATCTATCGCCGCCTCTACTGGCTCCGCCCCGGATTCGACAAGGTCGCGCTGCGGGCAGCAAAAATCGCTGCCGAACTGTTCGATACAGGCGTCAACATGGGCACCGGAACGGCCGCCGCCTTCCTCCAACGCTCGCTCAATGCCCTGAACCGCGCTGCGCGCGACTACCCCGACATCCCGGTCGACCGCGAAATCGGCCCGCGCACGCTGTCGGCGCTCGACGGCTTTCTCAAAGCGCGCGGCAAAAGCGGAGAGACCGTCCTTCTGCGTGCAATGGAGGCGTTGCAGGGCGAACGCTACATCGCGCTCGCCGAACGCCGTCCGAGTCAGGAGGCCTTTATTTATGGCTGGCTCGCCAATCGCATCGGCCCGGGCTGACCCGGCGGACGTCACTGCAAGGCTGAACTTCACTGAACTTTGACGACAAAGGAGTATCGGAATGAGCATCATCGAAGGCCTGATCGGCCCCATTGCCAAGCTGATCGACAAGATCATCCCCGACCCCGAAGCACGCGACCGCGCCAAGCTGGAACTGCTGAAGATGGAGGGCAGTCAGGAAATGGAAGCGATCCGCACGCGGATGACCGCGATCGTCGCCGAAGCGAACAGCGCCGATCCCTGGACCAGCCGTGCACGACCAAGCTTCCTCTATGTCATGTATGCGCTGCTGCTCTGGGCGATCCCCATGGGCCTGATCGCCGCCGCGCGGCCCGAAATGGCCAAAGGCATCGCCGACGGCATGAACGCCTATCTCACGGGAATCCCGGAATCGCTCTACGCGCTCTTTGGGACCGGCTACCTAGGCTACACTGCCGCAAGGGCGTGGGGCAAAGCGAAGGGGGTGGAGGGCTAGGGCGCGATAACATCGAATGCACTCGTCATTGCGAGCGGCGAAGCCGCGCGGCAATCCAGAGCGTGCGCAAACCGCTCTGGATTGGTTGACCTTCGGTCGCCTGCGGCCCGCTCCGCTCGCAATGACGAAGTGGGGCAGTTGAAAGTCATCAGGCTCGAAATCGCTTTGAAAGGCTCACGCGGAGACGCGGAGGAAAGAAAATAGGGTGGCAAAGCCGCCAATCGAATTTCTCAGCGTCTCCGCGCGAACAAAAAACTCCGCATTCTCTGCGCGATTCCTATTCGATCACTCTCGCCAAATTCGCCAGCGATGAATTCAACCCCGCCTCATGATCCTTTGCCGAAATCCCCGGCGGCACATGATGCGCATCGATCGTGACCAGCGTGCCGCCGCTCTGCCGCGACAAATACCAATGCATGTCCATCGTTCCCGAAAAGCGCGGATCGTCGGACTCGAATTCGACCTGCCACACCACCAGCCGCCCGTCGTCGAGTGTCGGAATATAGACTTCCACGACGTCGCTATCGTCGTCGCTCTTCGTCTCGACGTCGGCGTCGTCAAAGGTCAGCCGCATCAAAAAGCCGCCGCCTGCGCGCAGGTCGACATGCTCGAACGTTCCCGTCGCCCCCTCGGGCGGCAACCATTGCGCAAGCTTCGTCGCGCTCGTGAAGGCCGAAAAGACATCGACCAGCGGCGCAGCGATCAGCCGCTCGGCATGATCGGTGCGCCGCGTCTTCTTGGTCGGTTTCAAACGAGCGCCGCTTTGACCGCGGCCACCGCGTCGTTCGCCGCGCCGCCGTCGGGGCCGCCACCCTGCGCCATGTCGGGACGGCCGCCGCCGCCCTGCCCGCCAAGCGCCGCGACCGCCGCCTTGACGAGATCGACCGCGCTATGTTTCGGCGCGACGTCATCGGTCACCCCGACCGCGACCGAAGCGCGACCGTCGTTCACCGCGACGAGCATCGCAACGCCGCTGCCGACCTGCTTCTTAAGGCCGTCGACGGTGCCGCGCAGTTCCTTGGGATCAAGTCCGTCGACCACCTGCGCGAGGAAGGAGGTGTCGCCCACCTGCTCGACCGCCGGTCCGGCGGCCGAACCGCCACCGCCGCTCCCGGAACCGCCAAGCGCCAGCGCCTTCTTGGCGTCGGCGAGTTCGCGCTCGGCTTTTTTCAGCTGCTCGGCAAGCGCGGCGACGCGCGCCGGCACGTCGTCGGGCGACGTCTTGAGCGCCGCCGCCGCCGCTTTCAGCGCATCGTCGCGGCCATTGAGCCAAATACGCGCCGCCTCGCCGGTCAAAGCCTCGATGCGCCGCACACCCGAAGAAACCGCACTTTCGCCGACGATCTTGAACAGTGCGATGTCGCCCAGCGCGCGGACGTGCGTGCCGCCACAAAGTTCGACCGAATAATGATGGTCGTCGGCCGCCCCCATGCTGAGGACGCGGACCTCGTCGCCATATTTCTCGCCGAACAGCGCCAGCGCGCCCGCCGCCACGGCATCGTCGGGCGTCATCAGCCGCGTCGAAACCGTCTCATTGCCGCGAATCTGCGCATTCACATCGGCCTCGATCTGCGCAATTTCTTCCGCAGTCAGTGCCTTGGGATGCGAGAAGTCGAACCGGAAGCGGTCCTCGGCGACCAGGCTGCCCTTCTGCGTCACATGCCCGCCAAGTCGATTGCGGAGCGCCGCGTGCAGCAGGTGCGTCGCGCTGTGGTTGGCGCGGATGCGGTCGCGGCGTTCGGCGTCGACGACGAGTTGCACCGTATCGCCGACCTTCAGCGTCCCCGCCTCCAGCTTCGCCTGATGCGTGTGCAGACGGCCGAGCGGCTTGCCCGTGTCGCTGACGAACGCCTTCGCACCTTCCAGCGTCGCGATCGTCCCTGCGTCGCCCATCTGGCCGCCGCTTTCGCCATAAAAGGGCGTCTGATTGGTCAGCACGGTGACTTCGTCGCCCGCCTTCGCTTCGTCGACCGGCTTGCCGTCCTTGACGAGGCCGATGATGGTCGCCTCGCCCGCGGTCGAGCTATAGCCGGTGAATTCGGTGCTGCCGTTGGTTTCGGCCAGGTCGAACCAGATTTCGTCCGATGCCTTCTCGCCGCTGCCCTTCCACGCCGCGCGCGCTGCCGCCTTCTGCTGTGCCATCGCCGCATCGAACCCGGCGCGGTCGACACTGATGTCATTCGCGCGCAGAGCGTCTTCGGTCAGGTCATAGGGGAAGCCAAAGGTATCGTAGAGCTTGAACGCAACCTCACCCGACAGCGTATCGCCTTTGCCCATGCCGACCGTCGCCTCGTCGAGCAGACGAAGGCCCTTGTCGAGCGTCTGGCGGAATTTGGTTTCCTCGCGCTCCAGCGTTTCGGCGATGAGCGGCTGCGCGCGGATCAGTTCGGGATAGGCGGCGCCCATCTCGGCGGTCAGCGACGGCAGCAGCCGGTGCATCAGCGGATCCTTGGCGCCCAGCAGATGCGCGTGACGCATCGCACGGCGCATGATCCGGCGCAGCACATAGCCGCGGCCTTCGTTCGACGGCAGCACGCCGTCGGCAACAAGGAAGCTCGATGCACGAAGATGGTCGGCGATCACGCGGTGGCTGGCCTGCGTCGCGCCTTCGGCGGGAACCCCGGTCAGGTCGACCGATGCGGCGATCAGCGCCTTGAACGTGTCGGTATCATAATTGTCGTGGACGCCCTGCAGCACGGCCGCAACGCGCTCCAGCCCCATACCCGTGTCGATGCTCGGCCGTGGCAGGTCGACGCGCTCGCCGCCCGGCATCTGCTCATATTGCATGAACACCAGGTTCCAGATCTCGACGAAGCGGTCGCCGTCCTCCTCGGGCGATCCCGGCGGGCCGCCCCAGATATGGTCGCCATGGTCATAGAAGATTTCGCTACACGGCCCGCACGGCCCAGTGTCGCCCATCGACCAGAAATTGTCGCTCGTCGCGATGCGGATGATGCGCTCGTCGGGCAGACCAGCGATCTTTTTCCACAGGTCGAACGCTTCGTCGTCGGTGTGATAGACGGTCGCGGTCAGCTTTTCGGGCGCCAGGCCCCACGTCTTGGTAATCAGCGTCCACGCATGCTCGATCGCCTGTTCCTTGAAATAGTCGCCAAAGGAAAAATTCCCCAGCATTTCGAAGAAAGTGTGGTGGCGCGCCGTATAGCCGACATTGTCGAGGTCATTGTGCTTGCCGCCCGCGCGGACGCACTTCTGCGAAGAGGCGGCGCGGCTGTACGGCCGCTTCTCCAGCCCCGTGAAGACATTCTTGAACGGCACCATGCCCGCATTGACGAACATCAGCGTCGGGTCGTTGTACGGCACCAGCGGCGCCGACGGCTCGATATGATGCTGTGCCTCCCCGAAATAGTCGAGGAAAGAGCGGCGAATGTCGTTGGTCGATGTCATGCGCGCGATCTAGTGCGGAACGGCGCGTTTCTCAAGCGTGATGCACGCCGCCCCGCCCATCGCCTAGCGGCGGCACAGGCGATCGAGTTCCTCGTCGCTCATCCCTTCTTCGTCGATCAGCCGCTGCGAGATATATCGCACGTCATATTGCGCGATCTGATATTTGCTCTCGTTGACGCGATAGAGCAGCACGCCGCCGCATGTACCGGCAATTCCTGGGTGCGAGCTGAGAACCGCGAAATAGGCATAGGCGCCGGGATAGCTTGCATCGGGGGGATTGTTGAGCCAGCCGTCCAGCCGCGGCGTGAATTTGCCTGTGCCCGTCTGGTGCATCTTTGCCTCGCCGCTGAACCGGTTCATTTCTGCGGTCGTCGCTTCGAGTTGCGGGTCCATCATCGCCGCCAGCGCGCGCCCGTTGCCGGCGTCGAGATTGTCGAGGAAGCGCGTCACATATTGCGTTGCAGCCGTAGTGTCGGCGGCGCTCGCCTTCCAGTCGGCGGGCACCGGCTTATAAGGATCGGTCGCGGGGTCGATGCAGGAAAAGGCCTGACGAAAATCCTTGATCACCGTCACGCCGCGTTCGACGTCGATCTGGTTGTCGAAGAAATAACGCCCGAACCGGACCTTCAGCCGTCCGCACCGTTCCGTCGCCATCACCTTTATCCGCTCGATGACCGGATTATACTGATTCTCGTCGATGAGCGGGGTCGTCGCCGCATAGCCGCGGCCCGGCACCGCCTCGATCTTGATTTCAGGTGTCGTCGATGCCGCTGCCAGCAAGGCAGCCACGAATATCGTCGCCATAGTCTGTTCCCCACCACTTGCGCAGTGCCCCCCGGCCCTGCGTTTTCGCGCCGCGATTCGGTCCCGGCGCCCCACATATGATCGTGCTCAGACGGGTGGTAACTGACAAGCCAAAATTTCGCGTTGGATCAAATGTCTGTCGCGATCCCCTTGCCCAGATAACAGGGCAATTGCCGAAGCACGTCCACTTTGGGCACGCCATCCTCGATCAGGTCCGCCGGCACCTCGGACGTATCGGTACGTACCACGGTCCAACCGTCAGCAGGGGTCGCGCGGTGAACGACGACATAGCCGCAGTCCATCGTCCCGTCCTTGCGATCCCCGCGGAAATCGAACGCAGCATAAAGGCCCGCCGGCTGTCCGGCGGGATCAAGATACCAGCTGAGGCGAAGCGGTCGTATTTGCCCGTCAGCCCACAGCGTCGGCCGCTTCCGCAGGTTCATTTCCCATTCCAGCCGCGGGTTCGACGCCTGGAACGACAGCCTCAGCATCGCATAGGCGGCGGCGAAATCGCGCCGTTCGAGCGCGAGCGTATATTCGGCGAACCGGTCTATCGCGCCTTCCTCATCGGACGGCGACGGCTTGAACGTGCGGCCTTCGGGCGCGACAATCTCGCGTTCGACTTCGGGTGCGAGCGTCGGGGGCGCTGCGATCGCCCCCGACGTGCCGGCAATCAGGGCCACGCCGAAAAGGAAGGCACGGCCCCGAAAATCAATAGCCATAATAAGCGCCGCCCTTTTCTCGCGCTCGGCGCCATGCCGCCCGATCGTGGCACGCGTTCACAAAGGCCGCGAGCTTGGGATAGCGCGGCGCCATCCCTTGCATGATCGCTATCTCCGCTGGGAAGCTCAGCATGATGTCGGCCGCCGAAAGGCTGTCGCCGATGAAGTGGCCATTCTCCCCGACGCGGCTTTCCATATAGGCGAAGTGCGAATCGAGCTGCTGCCCAATGCGCGGCTCGATCGGCGCCGCGGCTTCGCCAAGGCGCGCGGTATAGATGCGCAGCAGGATCGGCGTCATCGCGGACCCTTCGGCGAAATGCAGCCATTCGAGGTGGCTGATATGATCGTCGGTCCCGCGTTCGGGAACCAGATGGCCGCCGCCGTGCCGCTCGCACAGATATTCGGTGATCGCGCCCGATTCGGTGACGACCCTGCCATTGTCTTCGATCACCGGCGACTTGCCGAGCGGATGGACCGCGAGCAGTTCGGGCGGCGCGAGGTTGGTCACCGGGTCGCGATCATAATATTTGATCTCGTACGGCGCGCCGATTTCCTCGAGCAACCAAAGAATGCGCTGCGAACGGCTGTTGTTCAGATGATGGACGATCAGGCTCATGGCATGTTCCTTTGGACGTCAGGGTTGATACGGCCCGTTGCGGTCGATCAGCGCCGCAAGTTCGCGCACCAGCTTGGCACCGAGAATTGCGGTGACGTCGCCGATATCGCGGCCGGGATGGAGTTCGACTATGTCTGCACCGACGATCGGCGCGGTCTGTTTGTGCAGCACGGCGAGCATTTCGCGCACCGTCAGGCCACCAGGCTCGGGATGCGCGACGCCCGGCGCGGCGGACGGATCGAGACCGTCGAGATCGATCGAAATATAGAGCGGCCCTTCGAGCACTGGCACCATGTCGGGCGTAAAGTCCGCCATCGGCACGATCTCCACCCCGAACCGGACGGCCTGTTCGCGGCAATGCGCGTTGAGCGTGCGAATCCCGACCTGCACCAGCCTCTTGGCATGACCCGCCTCACAGATGCGGGCGAAGGGCGAAGCATGGCTGCGCGGATTTCCGGAGAAGTCATCGTAGAGATCGGGATGCGCGTCGAAATGAAGGATCGTCACCGGCCCGTGGCAGGTCGCCGCAGCTTCGACGAGGGGAAAGGTCACGGCATGGTCGCCGCCGAGCGCGAGCGGAATTTCGCCATCTTCGCGAACATAGGCAATGTGCCGCCGGATCGCGGCGTCGTCCTGCACGGTGTCTTCGGTCAGCGCTAGGTCACCATCGTCGGTGAGCGCGATGTCGGTGCCGATTTCAGGGCCGAGCTCGCTCGCCATATTGCCGCGGTCGCTCCACAGCGCGGCGCGGATCGCGCCGGGACCGGCGGCGGCACCGCGTTCGAAGCTGCTGTTGATGTCGGTGGGCAAGCCGAAAAGGCGGATCGCGGGCATGCGCCGCTTGTAGCCGCTGCCAAGGTCCACGCAAGCCGCAACGGCGGCGAGAAGATCAACGGCGGGCGGGCCTACCTGCAGGGGAGAGGGAATGCAGGCGCCCCAAAGGGGCAAAGAGGGGGCTGGAAGCCCGCCGCCGTTAGCCGGCCGATCCACGCAAGGGCGAACCGGCCGGATGGCTATTACAGGTCGTCGTCACCCTCGTCGTCGGGGCCGGCCATCATTTCTTCGGCCACCGCGTCGGTCCGGCCGCGGATCGCGGCTTCGAGCCGTTCGCGCAATTCGGGGTTCTCGTTCAGGAAATTCTTCGCATTTTCGCGGCCCTGCCCGATGCGGATCGAGTCATAGCTGAACCATGCACCCGATTTCTCGACAAGCCCGGCCTTGACGCCGATGTCGAGGATTTCGCCGATTTTCGAAATGCCCTGCCCGTACATGATGTCGAATTCGACCTGCTTGAACGGCGGCGCGACCTTGTTCTTCACCACCTTCACGCGCGTGGTGTTGCCGACGATTTCGTCGCCATTCTTGATCTGGCCGGTGCGTCGGATGTCGAGGCGGACCGAGGCATAGAATTTGAGCGCATTGCCGCCGGTCGTGGTTTCGGGGTTGCCGTACATCACACCGATCTTCATGCGCAGCTGGTTGATGAAGATCACCATGCAACGCGAGCGGCTGATCGAGCCAGTAAGCTTGCGCAGCGACTGCGACATCAGGCGCGCCTGCAGGCCGACGTGACTGTCGCCCATCTCACCTTCGATTTCGGCGCGCGGAACCAGCGCTGCGACCGAGTCGACGACGAGCACGTCGATCGCGTTCGAACGCACGAGCGTATCGACGATTTCAAGCGCCTGCTCGCCCGTGTCGGGCTGCGACACGATGAGTTCGTCGATGTTCACGCCAAGCTTGCGGGCATAGACGGGGTCGAGTGCATGTTCGGCGTCGACGAAAGCGACGGTGCCGCCGGTCTTCTGTGCTTCGGCGAGCGTGTGCAGCGCTAGCGTCGTCTTGCCCGAGCTTTCGGGGCCATAGATTTCAATGACGCGGCCGCGCGGCAAGCCGCCGACGCCGAGCGCGATATCGAGGCCGAGCGAGCCGGTCGAGATCGCCTCGACCTGCATGGCTTCCTTCGAACCCAATTTCATTACCGAGCCCTTGCCGAACGCGCGATCGATCTGCGCGAGCGCGGCGTCGAGCGCCTTCTGCCTGTCCGTGTTGTTCACTGATTTCCCCGATTCGACGAGTGACAATTGTCCGGCCATGGCCGTCCCTTTCCAGCTCTAGAGCGACAGCAGAAGCATCGCAACGCCGGAACTATGTGCCACATTTGTTCTCACGGAACAAGTGAAGAACAAAATTAAATCCACCTGGACGAAAGGCTCGCTATTCTGCCGAAAACTCCTCGAGCGCCGCTTCAATGTCGCTGATCCGGAACGGCTTGGTGATCAGCCTGCGATGCGCGTGAGCTGGCGGAATGACGTCGCCCCCGCCCGAGGTGAAGGCAAAGGGGATGCCGCGTTCGGCAAGCGCGTCCGCAACCGGCCAGCCCTTTTCGTCGCCAAGGTTGATATCGACCAGTGCGCCGCTGAGTGGCTGGGCTGCGATAAGCGCGAGCGCCTCCTCGTTGGTGGTCGCCTGCGCGGGTTCGGGAAGGTCGAGTGCGTCGAACATGTCAGCAAGCATCATGCCGATCAGCACATCGTCTTCGACGAGCAGGATGGGATGATTACTGGCCATTCGACACCCGGTGCGCGGCATCGTCGAGTGCCGCCGAAGTCGCCTCGGCAAGCTGTGCGACCGAGAAGGGCTTCGGCAGGAAGGCGACATTGTCGATGTCAATCGACTGGCGCAACTGCTCCTCGGCATAGCCCGACATGAACAGAACGGGCAGGTCCGGCCGCTTCGCGCGCATCGCACGCACCATCGCCGGCCCATCCATCGTCGGCATCACAACATCGCTGATGATCAAATCGATCTTCTCCATTTGCGTGAAGCGTTCGAGCCCCTCTTCACCCTGCGCGGCGGTAACGACGCTATAACCCGCACGAGTCAGCGCGCGTTCCGCAACGGCGCGGACCATATCCTCATCCTCGACGAGCAGGATCGTGCCGGTGCCCCACTGACTCTTCTTCGGCTTGACCGGCGGCGGCACGACCACGGGCGCCTCGCCTTCGGCACGGTGAACGGGCAGATAGATCGAAAAGCTTGTCCCCTGCCCCGGCTTGCTGTCGGCAAAGATGAAACCCGCCGACTGTTTGATGATCCCGTAAACGGTCGAGAGCCCGAGTCCCGTACCTTTGCCGACATCCTTGGTCGTGAAGAAGGGTTCGAAAATCTTGGGCAACACATCGGCGGGAATACCGATGCCGGTATCGCTGACCTTCAGGGCGCAATAATCAGCGGGCGGCATGAATTCATTGCCCATCTGGCGCACATCGGCCGCCGATACGGGGAAGGTCTCCATTGTCAACGTCCCGCCGCCCGGCATCGCATCGCGCGCATTAACGGCGAGGTTGATGATTACCTGTTCGAGTTGGCCCGGGTCGGCGCGGACCGCACCAAGGCCGCGACCGTGATGCACCGACAACTGAACCGTCTCGCCGATCAGGCGCTTCAGGAGGTGCGACACCTCCGAAATCACGTCGGGTAGCTGGAGTATCTGCGGACGCAGCGTCTGTTGCCGCGAAAAGGCGAGCAATTGCCGCGTCAGGCTGGCGGCGCGGTTGGCGTTGCTGCGAATCTGCTGGATATCGTCATAGTCGCTGTCGCCCGGCGTATGACGCATCAGCATCAGGTCGCACGCCCCCAGAACGGCGGTCAGGATATTGTTGAAGTCGTGTGCGACGCCGCCCGCAAGCTGCCCGACCGCCTGCATTTTCGACGCCTGCGCGACCTGCCGCTTGAGCCGCGATTCCTCGCTCGAATCCTTGAGGCTGAGCAGCACCGCGGCCTCACCCAGCCCGCGCACGCCGACCACGCGCATCGACACCGGTTCGTTGCTTTGCCCCGCGAGGCGGATCGAGAGATCGCCCCCGACCTGCTGCCCGCTGCTGTGACGGCGGATCATGTCGGACAGCGGGCCTTTATCCTCGCCGACGACGATGTCGCCGGGGTAGCGCGGCATCTTGCCCTCGGGCAGGCTCGCGGCGCGGACGAAGGCGCGGTTCATATAAAGGAAGCGCCCGTCGCGATCGACCATCGCGAGCCCGAAGGGCAGCAGCGACAGCAGCGTTTCGACATAGGTTTGCGCGGTACCGCGATCGGTCGGCCCCATTTCCTCGTCGAGCATCGCGAGCAACATCGGCGTGTTGGTGTCGGCGGGCGCGAGCGGTATCTGGATCAGTCGCACCGGGGTCGCACGATCGCCCTCGCGCGCGAAATATAGCGCCCCGGCATCGTCGAGCCGGATCATCGGCGCCACGTCGCGGCCAGCATAATGGAGTGCGTCATCCTCGCCCAGCGCGCGGAGCAGAAAGGCCTGATTGGCGACTCGCAGCCGTCCTTCGGCGCTGACGAGGGCGGCCATCACCCCGGCGTGACCGAGCGTGCGTCCTGCGGGACCGTCCAGATTACGGACGATCTCGGCCACCAGGTCGAGCCGTTCGACAGCCGAGAAGCGCCAGACGAGATAATCGTCCGACTGCCCCGTGCGTGTCACCTGCGCACGCAACTGCAGCGGTCCGACACCAAGATCGTCGGCATAGCCCTCGCCGTCGCGCCACGCGATGCGGCCGGCATTTTTCAGCACTTCGGCACCGCGGCCCTCGAGCGGAAGGCCGGGCGGCGTCACGAAGCCGTTGAACCAGGTTCCAAACAGATCGTTGGCGCAGACCATCCGCCCGCCGCGATCGGTAACGGCAATCGCAACATCGTCGTGATTGACTGCCTGCCGCAGCATCGTCCAGTCGGGCGCGACCGCTTCGCCCGTCACCGCCGCCGGAAACAACCGGCGCGCGAGGAGCACCCCACCAGCAGCGACGGCGAGCCCGGCGAGGAAACCGCTCGCCAGCACCATATCGCGCGTCGCCCAGAACAGCAGGGCGCCGGACAGCAAAGCCAACCCGCCGAGCACCGCCTTGTCGACCTGCGACAGACCCGCCGGGGCCGACAAAGGCCCGGCGGGCCCCGCCCCCCTGATGAAATCACCATCAGCGGAGGGCAGGCTTTGCACGGTCAATGATCGGCTTTCCAGTTGGTGCATCACCAGATGCGAACGCGGTCCTTCGGTGCCAGATAGAGCTTCTGACCCTGCTTGATCTGATAGGCCTTATACCAAGGGTCAAGATTGCGCGAGACCCAAGTCCGCTGGATCGAGGGCGAATGCGGATCGGTCGTGATGCGCTGCGACAGATTCTGCTCGCGATAGTTGCGCCGCCACACCTGTGCCCAGCCGAGGAAGAAGCGCTGGTCGCCGGTAAGACCGTCGATCACCGGAGCTTCCTTGCCGCCGAGCGACGCCTTGTAGGCGTCATAAGCGACGGTCAGGCCGGCAAGGTCGCCGATATTCTCGCCCAGCGTGAATTTGCCGTCGATATGTTCGCCGGGCAGAATCTCGTAAGCGTTATACTGCGCGATAAGGGCCTGACCCGCGGCCTCGAATGCCTTCACATCTTCCGGCGTCCACCAGTCGGCAAGCTTGCCCGTCTCGTCATATTTCGCGCCTTGATCGTCGAAATGATGGCTGACTTCGTGACCGATGACGGCGCCGATGCCCCCATAGTTCACCGCCGCGTCGGCGTGCGGATCGAAGAAGGGCGGCTGCAGGATCGCGGCGGGGAAAACGATCTCGTTCATGCCGAAATTGGCATAGGCGTTGATCGTCATCGGCGTCATGAACCATTCCCAGCGGCGGATCGGCCCGCCGAGATGGCCGATATTGTCGTCATGGGCGAACTGGTTCGACCGCAGCGCGTTGCCGAACAGGTCGTCGGCGCGGATTTCCAGCTTGCTATAATCCTTCCACTGATCGGGATAGCCGATCTTGGTAGTGAAATTGGCAAGCTTCTTTCGTGCCTTGACCTTCGTCGCCGGCTGCATCCACGTCAGCCCGTCGATGCGGCGGCCCATCGCGCCAAGGACATTCTTCACCAGCGTGTCCATCGCCGCCTTGGTTTCAGGCGGGAAATATTTCGCGACATAATCCTTGCCGACAGCGTCGCCGAGATTGCCCGTCGTAAAATCGACTGCGCGCTTCCAGCGTTCTTCCATCTGCGGCGTACCTGAAAGCGCCGTGCTGTAGAAGGAGAAGGCTTCCTTCGCGACGGCGTCCGGCAGAGCGCCCGAGAAGCTGTCGAGGCTGCGCACGATCAGCAAATCCCGGATCACCGCGATCGGCGCGTCGGCGAGCAGCTTGGCCTCACCCGTGAACGCGCTCGGCTGCGACACGATCAGCGTGTCTTCCTTGACCCCGATACCGCGAATGAAGGTCGACCAGTCGAAACCGGGCGCGGCCTTGGCAAGTTCTGCGATCGTCATCTTGTTATAGGCTTTGGTCGCATCGCTGCTGTCGTTCTTGTCCCAATGGATCGTCGCGACCTGCTTTTCGAAATCATAGACCGCCTTGGCGCGTGCCGCGGCATTGGTTTCGCCCGCAAGCGTCAGGACATTTTCGAGATGCTTGAGGTAGGCCGCTTGCAGCGACGTGTTGCGCTCGTTTTCCTTCAGATAGAAGTCGCGGTCGGGCATGCCGATGCCGCCCTGAAAGATGATATAGGCATAGACGTCCGGATTCTTGTCGTCCTGCCCGACATAACCGCCGAAGAAATGCTGGACCCCGCTGCGGTCGGCTTCGGCGAGCAGCGCCGCGAGACCCGGCTTTTCGACGGCGCGAATCTTGTTCAGCCACGGCTGGATCGGCGCGAGGCCCTTGGCTTCGACCGTCGCCGAATCGAGGTAGGACGCATAGGCGCGGCCGATCATGCTGCTAGGGTCGCCCTTGGCGGCATCGAGGATCTCGCGCGTGCGCGTCTGCGACAGGTCGTTGAGGGCTGTGAACATCCCATAGTTCGACTTGTCGTCGGGAATATTCGTATTCTTTGCCCAGGTGCCGTTGGCGTAGGTGTAGAAATCGTCGCCCGGCTGGACGCTCTTGTCCATGCCCGAAAGGTCGAAGCCGAAATCGCCGATTTCAGGCTTGGCGGCGGTGGTCGCGGGCGTGGTGACGGGCTTTTCCTGAGCGACAGCCGGAACAGCGGCGAGCATCAGCGCGCCAAGCGCAGCGGTCGCCATCAGGCGCGAAGAAATATGCAGAGTCATGATATTCCCCAGTTTTCAATATGAAGCGAAAATCCACACCGCGCAGGGGCGGCAAAGATTAGCGATGGAACAGCTATACGCCTGCTGTTTGGGGGTTCAACCGGCGGCCGTGTCGCTGGTCGATGCCTCATGTCGTTGGTCGCGTGCGCGCGCGAGTTTCCGACGCCAGCGCAACCGGATCCAATTGTCCCAGAAAATCGAGGCAAGGATGTAACCAACGACCGCGGAAACGAGCGAAATAACGAACAGCCCCGCCAGCATTGCGGGCGCCGCGTCGGAAAAGACCCAGCGAACCCATTCCCCCGCCGAAGCGCCATGTTCGATCATCGCCGAGAAGGTCGCGCTATTGGCGTGAAGGCCGAACAGCCAGTCGCCGAGCCACACCGACGCGAGGATGATGAAGGGCGTCGTCACCGGGTTCGACAGGAAAGTCATCGCGGCGCCGATCGGAATATTCGCCCGGACCGGCAGCGCGAGCAGCGCCACGCCAAGGATCTGCACCCCGGGGATCAGGAAAAATATGCCAACGAACAGCCCAAGTGCGGTGCCGCGCGGTACCGAAGTACGGGTGAAACGCCACAAATGGCTGTGCGCGACCCGGTGTGCGAACGGCTTGACGAAACGGCTCGCGAGCAATTCCTCGCGCGTCGGCGAGTTACGGCGGATCCAGTTCATCACTGCCGCCTTGTCCTTGGTTCCCGGGTCGCGAGGCTTGCCCGCGCTCATCCGCGTTCCTTCATCAATCTTTGCTTGTCGCGCTTCCAATCGCGTTCCTTGATCGACTCCCGCTTGTCGTGCGCCTTCTTGCCCTTGGCGATCGCCAGTTCGACCTTGGCGCGGCCGCGGCTGTTGAAATAGATCGACAGCGGAACGAGCGTCATCCCCTGCCGCGCGACCGCAGCGTGCATCTTGTTGATCTCGCGGCCGCTGAGCAATAGTTTGCGCGGCCGCTTGGGTTCATGATTGTGCCGGTTGCCATGGCTGAACTCGGGAATATTGCTGTTCACCAGCCACACCTCGTGCCCCTTTACCTCGGCGTAACTCTCCGCAATCGTCCCTTCACCAAAGCGCAGCGACTTGACCTCGGTTCCTTGCAACGCAATCCCAGCCTCGAACACCTCGTCGATGGCAAAGTCGAACCGCGCGCGCCGGTTCTCGGCAACGATCTTCTTCTTGTCGAATTCGGCGGCGGACTGCGGACGGGCCATTACGAAACCTAGATTACTCCAGCCGCGGACAGTGCGGCATCGACGGCGGCGCGCGACGCATCGTTCGCCGGGATAATAGGTAGGCGCACTTCGGGCGAAAACCAGTCATGGACACGCGACAATGCATATTTGACCGGTCCCGGCGAGGTGTCGGAGAACATCGCATTATGCAAATCGAACAAGCGCTCGTGCAGCGTCCGCGCGCGCGCCCAGTCGTCCGCGGCACAGGCCGCGGCGAAATCGGCGCAGAGGCGCGGCGCGACATTGGCGGTGACCGAGATACAGCCTGCGCCGCCCATGACGGCATGAGCCAGCCAAAGGTCATCATTGCCCGAAAGCTGGCAGAAGTCCTTACCGGCGCCCGCGCGGTGCGCGGTCACGCGGGCCAGGTCGCCGCTCGCATCCTTGATCGCGACAATGCTCGGCATTTCGGCAAGCTTGCACAGGGTCTCGGCGCTGATGTCCGCGACGGTGCGGCCGGGAACATTATAGACGACGATCGGCAGGTCGCTGGCATCTGCCAACGCCTGAAAATGCGCGATCATTCCGGCCTGGCTCGGCCGGTTGTAATAGGGGGCGACGATCAGCGCCGCGGTCGCGCCGGCCGCCTGTGCGTGACGCATGTGGCGGATCGCCGTCGCGGTGTCGTTCGACCCACAGCCCGCGATCACGGGTACGCGACCGGCCGCGGCCTCGATGCAGGTATCGATCACCTGATAATGTTCGTCGAAGCCAAGCGTCGGGCTTTCGCCGGTCGTTCCGCACGGAACCAGCGCGCTGGTGCCTTCTTTGATCTGCCAATCGACAAGGCGCGCGAAGGTCGGGGCATCGAACGCCCCGTCGCGAAATGGCGTCACCAAAGCGGGAATCGAACCCGAAAACATGCTCCGCTCCTTTACAATTACCCGCTGTGACCGATAGAATCCGGCCAGCGCGCCGCTATTGGACGTCTATTCAGCGCCCCGCAAGGAGTTTGGCACTACTATGGCCGGTATGATTTCGCTGACCCGTATCTCCCGCCTCGCGCTCGCCGCGGCCCTCCTTCTCCCCACGGCTGTTCACGCCAGCGAACTCACCCCCGAACAAATGGCATGGTATCGCGCCCAGATGGGCCTCGCCGCCCAGTCGGGATCGCCGCCGTCGACCAATTCGGTGGGCGACGCGGTGCTCGAGTGGCGGCGGTTGACCGCAAATAGCGGCGCCTCTTTCGACCAGCTTTCGCGTTTCCTGATGGCGAACAAGGGCTGGCCCGACGGCGACACCATGCGCAAGCGCGCCGAAAAGGCGATCTCGCTCGACAGCTATGACCCCCAACGCACCCTCGCCTATTTCCAGGCCTACCCGCCACAGACCGCAAGCGGGCAGCTCCGCTATGCGCTCGCGCTCAATGCCACGGGCCGCCGCGAGGATGCCGCCGCCGCCGTGCGCCGCGCGTGGACGAGCGGCCCGCTCGACGATTATGAAACAAGCCGTGCGCTCAGCATGTTTCCTGGCGCTATCACGCCGGCCGACCATGATGCGCGGATGGACCGCCTGCTCTGGTCGGGCGCAACCGCGGCGGCGAGCCGCCAGCTCGCCTTCACCTCGCCCGACAAGCGCGCGGTGTTCGCGGCGCGCCTCGCGATGCGCAATGCGTCGGTCGACGCGGCTTTCCAGGCCTCGGCCGCCGAAAGCGCCAATCCGTCGCTGACCCGTACCGACGCCGGCTATATCACCGACAAGGCGACCTGGCTGCGCAAGGCCGGGCGCGTCGGCGAGGCTCGCGCGCTGCTTGCGGCGCCGCGATCGCTGGCAAAGGCGCCGACCGATCCCGAAGAATGGCTCGAAACCCTGCTCACCAACGCGCGGCAGGCTAGCGATGGCGGCGACAAGTCGACCGCCTATAATATCGCGCGCCAGCTCGACGACGCCTTCCCGGCCGGGACGGTCATCCGCGAGACACCGCTTGGCGTGCGCGACGATTATACCTCGCTCGCCTGGCTCGCCGGGCAGCTCGCCTATCGCGACCTGCGCCGTCCCGCCGAAGCGGTGCGGCTGTACCGCGCCTATGGCGAAGCCGCCCGCTCGGCGCAGACGCGCACCAAAGGCTTTTATTGGGCCGGCCGCGCCGCGCTTGCCGCCGGAGATTCGGGTACCGCGAACGCGCATTTCGCCGACGCCGCTCAACATTACGACCAATTCTACGGCCAGTTGGCGCTCGAGCGGCTGAACCGTCCGCAGCCGAAGCCGACACCGGACCCGACCATCCAGGTCAGCAACGACGACCGCCGCGAGTTCGAGGACGACCGGCTGGTACGCGCCGCACGGGCGCTCGGCGAAATCGGTGCATGGCGCGAACAGTCGCTGTTCCTGCGCGCGCTCGCGCAAAAGGCCACCTCGCCGGCCGACCATGTCCTCGCAGGCAGGCTCGCGTCGCAAATCGGGCGCCCCGACCTTGGCGTGATGATCGGCCGCAGCGCGCAGGCGAACAGCCTCGACGCGGTCGAGGTATCGGGCTTCCCGACCGTGCGCGTCCCTGCGGGTCATGAAAGCAACTGGACCTTCATCCATGCGATCACGCGGCAGGAAAGCCAGTTCGATCGGCAGGCGGTGAGCCACGCCGGCGCGCGCGGGATGATGCAGTTGATGCCCGGCACCGCACGCGAAGTCGCGGGCAAGCTCGGCATGAGCTACGACGCTGGCTCGCTGACCACCGACACCAATTACAACATGATGCTGGGCTCGACCTACTTCCAGCAGATGCTCCGTTATTTCGGCGGCAGCTATCCGCTCGCGGTCGCGGCGTACAACGCCGGTCCCGGCAATGTTAACAAATGGCTGCGCGCCAACGGCGATCCGCGCGGTGGCGGGATCGAGATGGTCGACTGGATCGAGGCGATCCCGATTTTCGAAACGCGCAACTATGTCCAGCGCGTGCTCGAAAATGCCGTTGTCTACGACACGCTGCGCGACGGCAGCGGATCGCGGCAGCAGGCGCCGCTGAGCTTCTATCTCGGCAAACGGACGCCCGGATAACGCTTCATGGCGGGGGAAAAGACGAACATCATCAGCCCGGCAGGCTATGCCGCGCTGCGCGCCGAATATAACGCGCTGCTGGGCGACGAGCGCCCGAAACTGGTCGAGGTGATCAGTTGGGCCGCGGGCAACGGCGACCGTAGCGAGAATGGCGACTATATCTACGGCCGCAAAAGGCTGCGCGAGATCGACCGCCGGCTGGGCTTCCTCGCCCGGCGGATGAAGGTCGCCCGCGTCGTCGATCCTGCCGAACAGCCCGACAAGAGCCGCATCTGGTTCGGCGCCACGGTCGAACTCGCCGACGATGACGACGCACGGCGCATCGTCACTCTGGTCGGCGACGACGAGGCCGAGGCAGGCGAAGGCCGGATCGGCTGGAACAGCCCCCTCGCCCGCGCGTTGCGCGGCGCCGCGGTCGGCGATTTGCGCACCGTGCAACTCCCTGCCGGGCCCAAGGAATGGGAAGTAATGGCGGTCAGCTATCCCGCGACCTGATATCGCCCGCCTCTCGCGCGTTCGCCGAAACATCACTCAACGGCGAATAACGAAAAGAAACCGATAGTTGCCCTCCCCATATCGTCACCCCGGGCTTGGCCCGGGATCCCGCTTAATGCCGAAGCCAATGAGCGCGTCAAAAAGCGGGATCCTGGATCAAGTCCGGGATGACGAAGGAATAAGGAAGCAACGACAGCTCCCACCCCCGAACCAGCCTGCAACCCATCTGCAAAAATCACTGTCCTACTTTATCGCGCCATGCCGGCTTCCGATCCGCTCTTTGAAATAGCTGGTTTCCGCAAACATCTCCAAAAGCCACAAAGGACGCAAAATCGATGCGCGTATGCGGGGCTTTTGCGGCTTTAAGCCCGATGTCCGCGCTCCCTTCGCTCAGCCTAGGTTCAGCGTTGTTGGCGTATCCGCAGGGCATCAAATGGCTCCAATGGCCGATTGCGCTGGACCATCGGGCATTTCCGCTGATACGGAGCGTCCGGACTTTCTCGAATAGGGTAAAGATGACCAAATTTTCGACCATGACCGGCCTGATCGCACTGGCCGCCGTCGGCGTGACGCCCGTGCTGGCGCAGACCGTCGCCGACAGCGAAGTGCCGACCACCAGCCTCAACATTCCCGGCAATGTACAGCTTTACGGGGATGCCAAGCCGAACGTCTATCGCCCGTCCGCTTCGGTGAACGGAGAGATTATTACCGCGACGGACATCGAACAGCGGATGGCGCTGATCCGTATCGCGAACAATAATGTCGAGCTGCCGCCCGAGGAAATCCAGCGGCTGCGTACGCAGGTGTTCAGCAACCTGATCGACGAGAAATTGCAGATCCAGGAAGCAAAGGCTGCCGAGATTTCGATCGACGAAAATGTCGTCGACGGCCAGTTCGCGCGCCTCGCGACGCGTTTCAAGCAGACGCCTGAACAATTTTCGAACTATCTCGTGTCGAAGGGGTCTTCGGCGGCGGCGGTGAAACAGCAGATTCGCGGCGAAATCGCGTGGGATCGCCTGCTCTCGCGCAATATTCAGTCGACGACGAATGTCTCGCCCGAAGAGGTCAAGATCGTCGCTGACCAGCTCATAAATTCCAAGGGCCAGGACGAGTTCCACCTTGGTGAAATCTATCTGTCGACGACACCCGAAACCGCCGCAGCGGTGTCCGAAAATGCCAAGAAGATCATTCAGGCGTTGCAGGCTGGCGGCAGCTTTGCCGCCTATGCGCGCCAGTTCTCCGAAGCATCGACTGCTGTCGTCGGCGGCGACCTCGGCTGGGTGAAGGCCGGGCAGTTGCCGGGTTCGATGGGCGAAGCCGCAACGCAAATGCAGCCGGGCCAGCTCGTCGGGCCGATCGAAGTGCCGGGCGGCATTTCGATCATGTTGATGATCGATCGCCGTCAGGTCCTGACCGCCGATCCACGCGACGCGATCCTCAGCCTCAAACAGATTTCACTCGATTTCCCGGCGGGTACGACGCAGGCGAAGGCGACGGAACTTGCAGGTCAGTTCGCCGAAAAGACCCGTAGCATTGCGGGTTGCGGTGCCGCCGATGCGGTGGCCCAGAGCCTCGGCGCCTCGGTGGTCTCGCGCGACAATATCGAAATGCGCGCGCTGCCCGGCCCGCTGCAGGCCACATTGGCGAGCCTGCAAATCGGTCAGACGACGCAGCCCTTCGGCGCAGCGAACGAAGGGGTCAGCGTCCTTGTACTGTGCGGTCGCGACATGCCGCAGACCGCGACCGCGCCGAATCTCGAGCAGATCGAGCAGAAATTGCTCGACGACAAGGTCAACAAGCGGGCCCAGCGCTATCTGCGCGACCTGCGCCGGGATGCCGTGATCGAATATAGCTGATGACGGTTCAAAATAATCGGCAGCCGATCGCGGTCACCATGGGTGACCCGGCCGGCGTCGGCCCCGAAGTCGCCGCCCGTGCGTGGGCCGCGCGCCGCGAACATGATCTGCCGCCTTTCGTTGCGATCGGCGATATCGCTGCGATCGAGGCCGTCTGGGACGGGCCGGTCGCACGCGTTGGCGACATGGACGAGGTCGTTCGCGCCTTTGGCGACGCGTTGCCCGTTTGGCACCTGGAGGAAAGCGGCCCACTGACCCCCGGCCAGCCCACTCCGGCGGGCGCGACCTGTGCGCTTCACGCGCTCGAAACTGGTATCGGACTCACCCGCAATCAGGCGAGTTCGGCGCTCGTTACCGGGTCGGTGTCGAAATATGCGCTGCACGGCATCGGTTATACCCATCCTGGGCAAACCGAGTTCATCGCCGAACGCTGCGGCGTCACCGCGACCAATGCGGTGATGATGCTCGCTGGCCCAAGCCTTCGCGTTGTGCCGTTGACCGTTCATATCCCGCTTGCCGACGTCCCCGATCGGCTGACGAGCGAATTGATCGTTGCCAAGGCGCGGATCGTCGCGCGGGGTCTGCGTCGCGATTTCGGGATCGAGACACCGCGCCTCGCGCTCGCAGGGCTCAATCCTCACGCCGGCGAAAGCGGGCAATTGGGCAGCGAAGAAGAGCGCATCATGGCACCCGCGGTTGCCCAGTTGGCCGAGGAAGGCATTTTCGTCGACGGCCCGTTAGCGGCCGACGCGCTCTTCGCGCCCGGCATCCGCGACCAATATGATGCGCTGCTGTGCGGCTATCACGATCAGGCGCTGGCACCGTTCAAGGCGCTGCATTTCCACGACGGCGTCAATCTCACGCTCGGGCTGCCGATCATCCGCACCTCGCCCGACCATGGTACTGCGTTCGATATCGCGGGCACCGGCCAGGCCGATCCCGGTCCGACGATTGCCGCGATCGCGATGGCCGCGCGCATGGCTGCGGCGCGCGAACGTAGCTGCGCGCCAGCGAAGTGAGCATCCAGCCGCAGACGCCGCTGCCCCCGCTGCGCGAGACCGTACGCACGCACGGGCTGCAGGCGAGCAAGGCGCTGGGGCAGAATTTCCTGTTCGACGAACAATTGCTCGACCGGATCGCGGCTATCCCCGGCGACCTCGATGGCGCCACGGTGTTCGAGGTGGGTCCGGGGCCCGGCGGGCTGACGCGCGCGCTGCTGCGCGCGGGGGCGAAGGTGATCGCGGTCGAACGCGACGACCGCTGCCTGCCGTTGCTTGCCGAACTCGGTGAAGCCTTTCCGGGCCAGCTTACGGTTATCGCCGACGATGCGATGGCGGTCGATGTCGACGCGCTGACCGGCGGCGCGCCTTATCATATCGTCGCCAACCTGCCCTATAATGTCGGCACCGCGCTGTTCACGCGCTGGCTGGAGCCTGCCGAGTGGCCGCCGCGCTGGCTGTCGCTGACGCTGATGTTCCAGCTCGAAGTCGCCGAGCGCATCGTCGCACCGGTCGGGACCGACGCCTATGGTCGGCTTGCAGTGCTCGCGCAGTGGCGTTCGACCGCGAAGATCGCAATGAAGGTGCATCGATCGGCCTTCACCCCGCCGCCCAAGGTCATGTCGGCGATCGTGTACGTAACGCCGGCCGTGCAACCGGAGGGCATCGTCCCCAAGCTGCTGTCGCGGCTGACCGAAAAGGGATTTGGCCAGCGCCGCAAGATGCTCCGACAGAGCCTGAAAGGTGTAGAGGGCGCAGTGTCGGCCGCCGAAGCGCTGGGGATCGAACCGACGCGGCGCGCTGAGACGGTCAGCGTCGCCGAATGGGTGGCACTGGCGCGCGCACTGGGTAGCTGACGCGCATCGTCTCGAATGTCAGACTAGGGGTGGTGAGCTGTCGTTGCTCTCTTTGGACATCGCCCGGGTGGATCCGGGAACGGCGCAAGGGCGGCGCAATATTCCAAAGTTCAGGAAAGTTCAGCCCTATGAGCGCCCCGATTTGCAAGTCGCAGAGTGCTGGATGTGCGCGGCACGTCCGATCATAGTCGCACCCGCAAGCAGGCAGCGACCGCTTTTGTTCACCGAATGAAAGAGCCGGATGAAGGCTGGCACGGCCGGATAATGTAGGAAAGACCTTTTTTAAGGCGATGTCGGTTTTGGCACGGTGAGTTGTCGTTCGTCCCGCATCTTCGTCACCCCGGACTTGATCCGGGGTCCATGACGATGGTGCGGCTATGGATCCCGGATCAAGTCCGGGATGACGAAGAAAGATAGGATAAGCCCCTGGTCGTTACCCGTCTTTCGTCATCCTGGGTTTGACCCGGGATCCCGCTTTTTTGGACGCGCTTACTGGCTTTGACCTCAAGCGGGACCCCGGATCAAGTCCGGGGTGACGAGGATGTGGAGGGCAGCAATCGGTCGTTGGCCGCCATTCTCGATTGCAACCCGGATAAGCGGGAGCGACGATCAATTTTTGTTGCTGGTCGTCCCGACCGTGGCGACCACCGGCTTCGGCACCAGCACTTCGGCGGCGACGACGCGCTTCGATGCACTCGATGCGATCGCCTTTTCGAGCGCCGCGACCTGCGGGCATTTGTCGCCGCACACGCGCTGCGCCTCGGCCAGCTTTTCGCGCGCGAGTTCGAGCGCACCCTTGTCGGCAAGCGCTTCGCCCTGCCCCGTCAGCGCGACGATGTCGTTGGGCTCAAGCACGAGCGCTTCGCGATAGAGGCCGATCGCCTTGCCCGGCAGGCCCTGAGCGCGGGCGACCTGCGCCAGCGCAATGATCGCCGAGCGGTTGCGCGGGTCGGCCGCGAGCGCCGATTCATAAAGGTCGATCGCCTGATCGAGTTCGCCGGCTTCCTGCGCCTTTTGCCCTTCGTGCTGAAGTGCGATCGAGCGCGGCAAAATGTCGTTATCGGCGCGTTGCGCATCGGATACCGTGGGCAGGCTGGCGAGGATCACACCCGCAGTTAGAGCCAAAAAGCCGACGCGCATCGCATTCTCCCATCGCTTCATTACAGGCGATGCTAACATGGCGCGGTCAGCCGTGCGAGAAAAAATCCGTCGCATCCGTCGCGCGCCGGAGTCAGCAGAAATCCGCTACCCGCAGCGCGGCCGATGCCGTCCGGAAGGATATCGGTATCGGCCGTCCAGCCGGGATGCCGGTTCAGAAAATCGTCCACCTGTGCCCGCCCCTCGCGCGTGATGATCGAGCAGACAGCATAAAGAAGTTTGCCGCCCGGCGCCACAAGATCGGCGCCGATGTCCATCAACTTGGCCTGTTCGGCGACGTGACGGTCAAGCCGAGCGGGGGTCGAGCGCCAGCGCAGTTCGGGGCTGCGCCGCCAGGTGCCGCTGCCCGAGCAAGGAGCGTCGACGATGACGCGATCGGCTTTGCCCATCCGGTCGGCGAGCATCGCGCGTTCCTGCGCTGGATTGAGCAGCAGCGTTTCGATCGTCGTTGCCCCGGCGCGGTCGGCGCGCGGCGGCAATTGCTGAAGCCGCGCGCGGTTGGTATCGCAGGCCAGGATCGCGGCTTCGTCAGCCGTCGCCGAAGCGATCGCGAGCGTCTTGCCGCCGGCACCGGCACAAAGATCGATGATCACCTGCCCGGCTTCGGCCTCGAGCGCGGCGGCGGCATATTGGCTCGCGGCGTCCTGCACCTCGAACTGACCCTCGGCATAGGACGCATGTTGGACCGCCGCAGTTTCGCCGGGCAGACGCCAGCCGTCCGCAAGGCCGGCGATCGCTTCGCCGTCCGGAAAGATCAGTGCGAGTTCATCGCGGCTGGAGCGCAATCGATTGGCGCGCAAGTCGAGCGGCGCGCGCGCCAGCATCGCCTCGCGCTCCGCCTTGCCGATCAGCGGGTCAAAGAGTTTCATCAGTGCGGTGGTGGCGATCCCGGTTTCGGCGCGCGGTTCATCGGCCGAAATGACTGCCGGGCCATAGGATGCGCCATTGAACAATGCGGCGAGTTCGGGGTCGGCATCGGCAAGCGCAAGCATCGCGGCGCGGCCTGAAGCCGGCACCGAACGCACGCCGCGGATCGCATCATAAACATGGTTGCGGATCGCGCGGCGATCCTTCGATCCAGCATAACGGCGCGCGCGCATCGCCTCGGCAAAGATCGCGTCGGCAGGTGCTCCACCGTCGCGCGCGGAGGTGGCGATGGCATCGAGGATTTCGATCGCAGTCTGGACGCGCGCAGCCGGGGTCATAAGTTCAACCTTTCTTCCCCGTCAATGCGAGGAGCGAAGCAACGACGCCGTCCAGTGCGGACTATCCGTTCTGGATTGTTTTCGATGCGCTCGCAATGACGACAGGGCGGATTACCCCGCCGGATAGTTCGGCGCCTCGCGCGTGATCGCGACGTCGTGAACATGGCTTTCACGCAGGCCCGCATTGGTGATGCGCACAAACTTCGCACGTTCGCGGAAATCGTTGAGCGTGCGGCTGCCGGTATAGCCCATCGCCGCCTTCACACCGCCGACCATCTGGTGGATCACGTCCTTGGCGGGACCCTTGAACGGGACCTGGCCCTCGATGCCTTCGGGAACCAGCTTCATCTGGTCCTTGATGTCCTGCTGGAAATAGCGGTCGGCCGAGCCGCGCGCCATCGCGCCGACGCTGCCCATGCCGCGATAGCTTTTATAGGTGCGGCCCTGATAGAGGAAGGTTTCGCCCGGCGCCTCGGCGGTGCCCGCGAGCATCGATCCGACCATCACGCTCGACGCGCCAGCCGCCAGCGCCTTGGCCACGTCGCCTGACGTACGGAGGCCGCCGTCGGCGATCACCGGAACGCCAAGCTTCGACGCCGCTTCGACGCTGTCGAGGATCGCGGTAAGCTGCGGCACGCCGACACCCGCGACGATGCGCGTCGTGCAGATCGAACCGGGGCCGATGCCGACCTTGACGCCGTCGGCGCCCGCATCGATCAGCGCACGCGTCGCGTCGCCCGTGGCGACATTGCCAGCGAGCACCTGGACGCGGTTCGACAATTTCTTGATCCGCTCGACGGTCGCGCCGACGCCCTTGCTGTGGCCATGCGCGGTGTCGACGACGATCAGGTCGCATTCGGCCTCGAGCAACGCCTCAGCGCGCTCGACGCCTGAATCGCCGGTGTTCGTGGCCGCGGCAACGCGCAGGCGGCCGCTGCCATCCTTGGTCGCGTCGGGGAAATTGACAGCCTTTTCCATATCCTTGACGGTGATCAGGCCGATGCAGCGATAATCGTTGTCGACGACGAGCAGCTTTTCGATGCGGCGCTGGTGGAGCAGCTTGCGCGCCTCGTCCTGCTGGACGCCGGGGCGAACCGTCGCGAGATTTTCGGCGGTCATCAGTTCGCGCACCGGCTGGCCGGGATTGTCGGCGAAGCGCACGTCGCGGTTGGTGAGGATGCCGACGAGCTTGCCGCCGGTTTCGACCACCGGAATGCCCGAAATCTTGTGCTGCGCCATCAGCGCCGTCGCATAGGAGAGCGGCGCGTCGGGCGTGATCGTGATCGGGTTGACGATCATGCCGCTTTCGAAGCGCTTCACCTGCCGCACCGCGGCCGCCTGTTCCTCGACGGTCAGGTTGCGATGAAGGACGCCGATGCCGCCGATCTGCGCCATCAGGATCGCCATGTCGGCCTCGGTCACCGTGTCCATCGCCGACGACAGGATCGGAATGTTGAGGCTGATCTCGCTCGTCAGCTGGGTCGACAGATTGGCATCCGACGGCAGGATATCCGACGCGCCGGGGACCAGCAGCACATCGTCGAATGTCAGGCCGGTGATGATTTCCATGGGTCGCCACTTTCTGGTGCGGGCGGCGCCTGCCCCGGATTGCGGGGCGACACGCGCGATTCGTTTGGTGGCGGCCCATGTAACCAGTCGCGCCCGCGCGCGCCAGTGGGTGACGAACGATTATTTCGTATAGCTTGGGGCACCGCTTCGGCGCGCCGGAAACCAACGCCGCACCCGGTGCAATGTAACCGGTTGCATTGCCTCCGGCCGCTCGTTAGACCGCTGCGCATAACATAGTTTCGGCGAAGAGGATATTCCGATGAACGAGCCCAGCCAGGCGACCACCCTTAGCGGAGGCCGGTCGAATGCCATGGCGGCCTTCGCGGCAGTGACCGTACTTTTCTTTGCCTGGGGCTTCATCACCTCGCTGATCGATCCGCTCGTCGCCGCGGTAAAAGGCATCTTCACGCTGAGCGACGCCGAAGCACAACTGTCGGCGTCGGCCTTCTTCATCGCCTATGGCCTGATGTCATTCCCCGCCGCAGCCCTGATCGCGCGTTTCCATTCGGTGCCGTCGATCCTGACGGCGCTATCGACGATGGTCGTCGGCTGCCTCGTCATGCTCGCGGCCGCGAACCTTGCGGTTTATCCGCTCGTGCTGGCGGGTCTCTTCATCCTCGCAAGCGGCATCACCATCCTGCAGGTCGCGGCCAACCCGCTCGCAGCGGCGCTTGGCGATCCTAAGCGCAGCCATTTTCGCCTGACCTTCAGCCAGACCTTCAACAGCTTCGGCACCTTCCTCGGCCCGCTCATCGGCGCGCACCTGTTCCTGGAGGGTGTCGAGGTCAAGGAAGGCACGGTGGTCACCGAAGCCGTGCGGGCCCAGGCGCTGGGCGGGATCGATTCGGCGTATTTCTGGATCTGCGGCCTGATCGTCGCCCTGCTGCTGTTCTTCTGGGTCAGCCGGCGGATCGTCAACGACGCGGTGCCCCCCGCGCCGATCGGCGAACGCGCCGGCATGGGCGAACTGATCCGCGAGGCTTTTTCGTCGCGCTGGGCGCTTCTCGGCGGGCTCGCGATCTTCCTTTACGTCGGCGCCGAAGTCGCAATCGGAACGCAGATGGCGCTGTTCCTCAACAGCGATGCGATCTGGGGCCAGTCGGACGCCGCCTTCGGCGTCTTTGGCTGGATCATGGGCAGCGACGGCGTTCCAGGGGTTTCGTTGCAGGAGGCCGGCAAGGCGGTGGCGCTCTATTGGGGCGGCGCGATGATCGGCCGCGCGATCGGTTCGGTGCTGCTCGCACGCTTCTCCGCATCGAAGATGCTGGCGACCTTTACCGCCATCGCCGCTCTGCTCTGTCTTTATGTCGCGGTCGTCGGCGGGGTGAATGCGGGCTTCGTCGCGCTGTCGATCGGCCTGTTCAACTCGATCATGTTCCCGGTGATCTTCACCCTGACGCTCGAACGCTCGACCGCGCGCGCCGAGGCGACGTCGGGGCTGCTCTGCACCGCGATCGTCGGCGGCGCGGTGATCCCCTATTTCATCGGCCTGCTGTCGGGTGCGGTCGGCTATGCTGCGGCGCTGGTTCTGCCCGCCGCCTGCTACGTCGCGCTATGCGTTTTTGCCATCGCGGCCGGGCGCGCCCCTGCGCGGCAGGCCGGCGCGGGCGTGACAGTCCACTGAGGGCGCCGGGACCGAGGGGACAATGGCCGGACTGTCGATCCGTGATGCACGCAAAAGCTTCGGCGCCACCGAAGTTCTGAAGGGCGTTTCGATCGACGTCGCCGATGGTGAATTCACCGTCATCGTCGGGCCGTCGGGGTGCGGCAAATCGACTCTGCTACGCTCGGTCGCAGGGCTTGAGGAGCTGACAGGCGGTAGCATCGTCATTGGCGACCGCGATGTGACGGCTCTTGCGCCGTCCGAACGCGGGATCGCGATGGTGTTCCAGTCCTATGCGCTTTATCCGCACCTGACGGTCTATGAGAATATGGCGTTCGGGCTGCGCATCGCAAAGGCGGACAAGAGCGCGATCGACGTCGCAGTACGCCGCGCCGCGGCCATATTGAACATCGAAGCGCTTCTCGAGCGCAAGCCCGCAGCGCTGTCGGGCGGGCAGCGGCAGCGCGTCGCGATCGGGCGCGCGATCGTGCGCCAGCCGCAGATATTCCTGTTCGACGAACCGCTATCGAATCTCGACGCCGATCTGCGGGTACGGATGCGCTACGAATTTGCGAGTCTGCACCGCCAACTCGGCACGACAACGCTGTACGTCACGCACGATCAGGTCGAGGCAATGACGCTCGCCGACCGGATCATCGTGCTGCGCGACGGCCGCATCGAACAGGTCGGCACGCCGCGCGAGCTTTACGCGCGGCCCGCGAATATATTCGTCGCGCAATTTCTGGGTACCCCGCGGATGAACATCTTGGCCGCAACGGTGTTGGAGAATGGCCGGGCGACGCTCGCTGACGGCCGCACCATCGCCCTACCCGTCCTTGCAAAGCCGCTCGCGGCCGGAACGCCGCTGTCGATCGGCATCCGGCCCGAGGATATTGCGATCGGCGATGCCCCCGATGGGCTGCCCTTCACGATCCGCTTTATCGAGCGGCTCGGAGGCCTTGCAACACTGCATCTGGGCGGACGCGATGGCGACGAAGCGATCGCTTGCCAGTTGCGCGACGACGGCAGCCTCGAAGAGGGCGACCTGATAGCCGCATCATTTGCGCCACAGCATCTACATCTATTCGACACCGAGGGCCAAGCGTTGGGAAAAGCGGGGGAATGACCTTGCATTTCGCCCGTGTAACCGGTTACCCTACCGGAGTTTCCGCACCCGGCAAGATGACGAGCACGGAGTCGCAACGGCGACCCGACGCGGTATGAGGGAAAGGGGCCCGACAATATGGCTACATTGAGGGACGTCGCCCGCGAAGCGGGGGTTTCGGTGGCGACGGCATCGCGGGCAATCAACGGGCTCGGCAATGTCACCGCACCGACGAAAGCCGCGGTAATGGCCGCAGTCAAAAAGCTGAATTTCGTCCCACACAGCGGCGCGCGCAGCCTGACGCGGCGCAAGACCGATACGGTGGGGGTGATCCTGCCCGACCTGTTCGGCGAATTCTTCTCCGAAATCATCCGCGGCATCGATCTGGTCGCGCATGAATCGGGTATGCACCTGCTCCTCGGCAACATGCACGGCAGCACGCACGAAACCGCCGCCGCGATCGCGGCGATGCGCGGGCGCGTCGACGGATTGCTCGTGATGCCGCCCGACTTGAAGCCCGAACTGCTGTCCGATTATCTCGACCCTGCGCTGCCGACGGTGCTGCTCAACTATGATGCGGGCTCGCTCGACCTGCCTTTCGTCGCGGTCGACAATTATCGCGGCGCCTATGCGATGACCGAGGCACTGCTCGCGCGCGGGGCGCGGCAGGTCGTTCATATCGCGGGGCCGAAGCATAATCGCGACGCGCGCGACCGGCAGCGCGGCTTCGTCGACGCGATGGCGAAAATCGGCGGCGTGCGAAATCCGGCGATCCTGCCCGGCGATTTTTCGGAAGAGAGCGGGCTGAAGGCCGCCGGGCTGCTTGTACAGGGGCAATTGCCCGCGGATGCGGTGTTCGCCGCAAACGACCAGATGGCTGTCGGTCTGATCGCAGGACTCGCCGAAGCGGGCAAGTCGGTGCCGGGCGACATCATGGTCGCGGGCTTCGACGATATCCCGCTCGCGCGACACCTCAATCCGTCGCTGTCGACGATGCAGGTCCATATCGACCGGTTGGGATCGACCGCGATGATGATGTTGCTGCGCATATTGCGCGGCGAGACGCTCGGCGCGGCAAGCGCAACGATCCTGACCCCTGCGCTGATCGCGCGCGGCACGACCGGCACCGTGGTTACGGCGCGCGGCGCACACGCATGACCCCTATGGGCGCCCGATGCAGTTAACGCGGCGCCAGATGACGGGCGCCCTGGCGGCGCTGCCCCTGCTCCCGATGCTCGGCGCATGCGAAGCACGGCACGGCGACGCATTGACGATCTGGGCAATGGGCAATGAAGGCGCGAACTTGCCTGCATTGCTGAAAGACCTTGCGCTGCCCGCGAGCATGCCGCCGATCAAGGTACAGCCGCTGCCATGGACCGCGGCGCACGAGAAATTGCTTACCGGCTTTGCCGGCGGCTCGCTGCCCGCAATCGGACAGGTCGGCAATAGCTGGATCGCCGAAATGGCCGCGATCGGCGCGATTGCGCCGGTGCCTGCGTCGGCCGAAGCGCTACTCGGCGACCAGTTCGCCGCGGTGGTCGACACCAATCGGATCGCGGGCAAAACCTGGGCGGTGCCCTGGTACGTCGACACGCGGCTGCAATTCTACCGCAAGGATCTGTTCGAGCGCGCGGGCTATGCCGCGCCACCGACGGGCTGGGACGCGTGGAAAGCGGCGCTACACAAGGTCAAGCAGCAAGCGGCCGACGGTAATTATGCCCTGCTTTATCCGCTCAACGAATATGAGCAGTTGACGACGCTCGCTCTGTCGGCGGGCGCGCGGATGCTGCGTGACGAGGGGTCGCGCGGCGCATTTTCTGACCCCGAATTCAAGGCAGCGCTGACTTTCTATAAGTCGCTGTTCGACGAAGGCCTCGCCCCTCGGGCATCGTCGGCGCAGATCGCGAACATCTGGAACGAGTTTGCACGCGGCTATTTCAGCGTCTTCCTGTCAGGCCCCTGGACGATCGGCGACCTCAACAATCGCCTGCCACCAGCGATGCGCGCGCGATGGGCCACAGCGCCCAACCCGGGGCCCGACGGTATTGGATCGGCCGCGCCGGGCGGATCGAGCCTTGTGGTCTTTGCCGGGACAGCGGACAGCGATGCGGCGTGGGGCGTGCTGACGCGCCTCCTCGCTCCCGCTGCGCAATTGCGGTTCCACGAACTGACCGGCAGCCTGCCCGCACGGCGGTCGGTATGGCGCGAAGCGGGTCTGGCCACAAATCCGCTCGTTGCGCCCTTCGCGACGCAGCTCGATCGCGCGACGGCGTTGCCGAAGGTGCCTGAGTGGGAACGCATCGTTACCGAGATGCAGGTCGTCGCCGAACGCATGGTGCGCGGGCAATATAGCATCGACGCCGCAGCAGCCGAGATCGACCGGCGTGCCGACCGATTGCTCGAAAAGCGGCGCTGGATGCTCGGCAAGGGGAAGGCGCTATGAGCGCGGCGTGGCGCCCCGGCGAAGCGCGTGCCGGCTGGGCGATGAGCGCGCCCGCGCTAGTCGCCATAACGGTATTTTTCGCCCTCCCGGCCGCCGCATCCCTGTTTCTGAGCTTCACCGATTTCGATATCTATGCGCTCGCCGATATCGGTAATCTGCGCTTCGTCGGATTCGAAAATTACGAAAGACTGGTCGACAACCCTCTGTTCTGGAAAGCGATGACGAATACGTTGCTGTTCGTCGCGGTCGGCACGCCCTTCATCGTCATGCTGTCGCTGTTCGCGGCCATGCTGGTCAACTCGCGCTGGCTGGCGTGGCGCCCCGTCTGGCGCGTCGCGCTGTTCGCGCCCTATGTGACGACGCTTGTCGCGACCGCCGTGGTATGGCGCTATCTGCTCGATACGCGTTACGGGCTCGTCAATTATCTCCTCTCGCTCTTTGGGATGGCGCCGATCGACTGGCTCGGCAGCCCGCACGCGTCGCTGCCCGCGATCCTGATATTCGTCGGCTGGAAGACCTTCGGCTATAATATGATCATCTTCCTCGCGGCTTTGCAGACGGTGCCGCGCGAACTCGATGAGGCCGCACGGATCGACGGCGCGAGCTGGCTCACGCGGCTGCGCCATGTAACCTTGCCCGCCATCGCGCCGACGGTGCTGCTCGTCTCGGTCCTGACCGTGGCGGCGATGTTCCAGCTGTTCGCCGAACCCTATGTGATGACGCAGGGCGGCCCCGCGCAGTCGACCGTCACCATCCTCTATTTCATGTATGAGGAGGGTTTCAAATGGTGGAACCTCGGGTCGGGCGCGGCTGTCGCCTTTCTGCTGTTCCTCTGCATCCTTGCCGTCACGCTGGTGCAGCTGCGACTGGCGCGGCGGAGCGGCGCGATATGAGCCTGCGCCGCTGGCCCGTCACCCTGCTGGCCGCGCTCGTCGCGCTGCTGACGATCATGCCGCTGTTGTGGATGGTCTCGGTCAGTTTCATGGCGCGGGGCGAGGCGTCGCAATTTCCGCCGCCGTTGCTACCCAGCGATCCCAGCCTCGACAATTACCGCATGTTGTTCGGCACCTTCGGCATCGGAAAGTTCCTCGCCAACAGCCTGCTCGTCTCGACACTCGCAACCGCGCTCGCGCTCCTTTTTACGATTCCAGCGGGCTATGCCTTTGCCAAGCTGCGCTTCCGGGGACGCGACGCGACCTTCGGCCTGCTCGTCGCGGCGCTGGTCGTTCCGGGGCAGATCGGAATGCTGCCGCTGTTCCTCGAACTGAAGGCGCTGGGACTGGTCAACAGCTATGCGGGCGCTCTCGTGCCCTGGCTCGCAGGCATTTTCGGCATCTTCCTCGTCCGACAATATTGCCTGTCGATCCCCGACGAGATGCTTGAGGCGGCGCGCATCGACGGCGCGAGCGAGGGGCAGATATTGCGCCACGTCGTTCTGCCGATCCTGACCCCCATCATCGTCACGCTTGCGCTGTTCGTCTTCCTCGGCAGCTGGAACGATTTCATGTGGCCGCTGATCATTTTCGCCGATCAGGACCTCTACACGCTGCCCGTCGCGCTCGCCGCGATGAGCCGCGAACATGTGCAGGACAATGAGTTGATGATGGCCGGCGCCGTCGTCACCACCCTCCCCGTTCTCATCCTTTTCCTCGCGCTCCAACGCTTTTACCTGAGCGGGCTTCTGGCGGGGAGCGTCAAGGGATGAACCCATCCAGCAAGGACAGACGAATGACATATTGGACCGCGGCGCTGCTCGGGCTTGCACTCGCCGCATCGCCCGTCGCCGCAAAGACGAAAACCCTCGCTCCCGTCGAAGGACAGACACCGCAGCAGCCGATCGAGGCGGGCAATTATCCTTATCAGCTATTCGTGCCCAAAGGCTATTTGGCCGACACCACGAAACAATATCCGCTGCTCATCTTTCTCCACGGGTCGGGCGAGCGCGGCGACGATCTCGCGAAAGTGAAGGTCCATGGTCCGCCGAAGATCGCCGATCGCGACCCTTCTTTTCCTTTCCTGACTGTCTCGCCCCTGCTCGGCGCCGATCAGGACTGGGATATCGACAGGCTCGACCGGCTGGTCGACCATGTTGCGAAGACCTACCGCGTCGATCCTGCGCGCATCTACCTCACCGGCCTTAGCCGCGGCGGCCATGCGAGCTGGCGCTGGGCGATCGCCGAGCCGAAACGCTTCGCCGCGGTCGCGGCAGTCGCGGGGCGCGGCAATCCCGGCGAGGCGTGCCGCCTGATGGACCTGCCCGTCTGGGCCTTTCACGGTGACCGCGACGATGTGGTCGTGCCCGAAGGCAGCTTTAACATGGCGCGTTCGATCCGCGCCTGCGGCGGGCGCAAAGTGCGCCTGACCATCTATCCCGATCTTGGCCATAATGCCTGGGATCCCGCCTATGACGATCCGGCGCTTTACGCCTGGTTGCTCGAACAGAAACTTTCCTCCCCAACGATTGCCGACAAGGACAAAAAATGACGCAGACTGTTTTCCCCGACGATTTCCTGTGGGGCGCCGCGACGGCCGCCTATCAGGTCGAAGGGTCGCCACTCGCCGACGGCGCGGGCGCGAGCATCTGGCAGCGGTTCAGCCACGATCCGCGGCTGATGGCGGTAAAGGGCGACACGGGCGACGTCGCGTGCGACCATTATAACCGCATGCCGGCCGACGTCGCGCTCATGAAGGAGCTGGGGCTCAAGGCTTATCGCTTCAGCGTCAACTGGGGCCGTGTGTTGCCCGAGGGGATCGGGCGCGTGAACGAGCCGGGGCTCGATTTCTACGAGCGGCTGGTCGACGAACTGCTGAAGAATGATATCGAACCCTTGCTCACATTGCATCACTGGGACCTGCCCGCGGCGCTCGACGACAAGGGCGGCTGGCTCAACCGGGACATCGCCGACTGGTTCGCCGACTATGGTTCGGTGATGTACCGCCGCCTCGACGGGCGCGTGAAGAAGTGGGTAACGCTAAACGAGCCGTGGGTAATCACCGACGGCGGCTATCTCCATGGCGCGCTGGCCCCCGGACATCGCAACCTGTTCGAGACGCCGATCGCGAGCCACAATCTGATGCGCGCGCACGGTGCGGCCGTGCAGGCCTATCGCGGCGAGGGCGCGCACGAAATCGGCCTCGTCGTCAACATCGAGCCCAAATATCCTGCGAGCGACAGCCCCGAAGACGTCGCCGCGACCGCGCGCGCGCACGCTTACATGAATCGCCAGTATCTCGATCCGGCGCTGAAGGGCAGCTATCCCGCCGAACTCGCCGAAGTGTTCGGCGAGGCTTGGCCCGAATGGTCAGCCCAGGATTTACGGGACATCTGCCAGCCCGTCGACTTCATCGGGATCAACTATTACACGCGCAACGTCGTAAAGAACGACCCGAACCAGTGGCCCGTCGGCGCGTCACCGGTGCGGCAGAACGCAACGCATACGACGACCGACTGGGAGGTCTATCCGCCCGCGCTCACCGACATGCTCGTCTGGTTCCGCGACACTTATGGCAATATCCCCGTCTATATCACCGAGAATGGCGCCGCCTTCTACGACCCGCCGACGGCCGGCCCCGACGGAATCGACGATCCCCTGCGCTGCGATTATCTGCGCACGCACATCTCCGCGATCGGCGACGCGATCAAGCAGGGCGTCGACGTGCGCGGCTATATGGCCTGGTCGCTGCTCGACAATCTCGAATGGTCGCTGGGCTTCTCGAAGCGTTTCGGGATCGTCCATGTCGACTATGAGACGCAGGTCCGCACGCCGAAACGAAGCGCACGCTTCTACAGCAGCGTGATCGCGTCGAACGGAGGCAACCTCGGATGAAAAGGATCCTGATCCTCGCCGCCGCAGCGCTGCTTGCTCTTCCCGCGGCAGCGAAAGAACGCGCCGACCACTATCAGGCGATGACCTACAATATCCGGCTCGACCTCGCGTCGGACGGCGACAATGCCTGGCCGCACCGGCGGCAGGCGCTGACCGCGCTGGTCGCTTATCAGGCACCCGATTTCGTCGGGATGCAGGAGGTGTTGCAGCATCAGAAGCAGGCGGTCGAAGCCGACTTGCCCGGTTATCAATTCGTCGGCGTCGCACGCGACGATGGCAAGGAAAAGGGCGAATATTCGACGCTCGGCTTCCGCCGCGACCGCTTCACGCTGGTCGAATCGGGCACGTTCTGGCTGTCGCCGACCCCGGCACTTCCAAGCAAGGGCTGGGATGCCGCGCTGCCGCGGATTGCGACTTGGGCGCGGCTGCGCGATCGCGCGGCGAAGCGCATCCTGCTCGTCGTGAACACCCATTTCGACCATATCGGAGAGGTTGCGCGGCAGGAAAGCGCCCGCCTGATCCGCCACTGGATCGACGGCCAGCGTAAAGCCGGCGAGACCGCCGTGCTGATGGGCGATTTCAACAGTCCTGCGACCAGCAATGCCTATGCGGCGATCGTCGAGCCCGGCAAGGGCGCGCTCAAGGACAGTCGCATCATCAGCCACACGCCGCATTACGGCCCGCTCGGTACATTTACCGGCTTCAAGATCGCGCAGATGGAGCCGAGCCCGATCGACCATATCTTCGTCAGCGACGATGTGATCATTCTGCGCCACGCGACGCTGACCGACCAAAATGGCGGCAAGCTGCCATCCGATCATTATCCCGTGCTCGCCGATCTGTGCATCGGCAAGGGTTGCTAAAAGCGCTAACGGCCATCCCGGCAAGGGCCGGGGTGGCCCGAGGCTTATTCCGATTTTGCCTTGTCCAGCCAGCCGCCGGTGAAGCCGATGCGTTTAAGCCCGCGCGCGATATGCGGGTTCTTCCGCATCACCTTCCACACGAAGCCGCTGCGGTGATTTTCCATCATCGCAAGGATGGGGCCCTGATCGATGCCAAGATAGTCGTTCGCGACCCAGCCGTGAACGGGATCGACCTCGCCCGAGTGCGAACCCACATCAGTGAAGGTGAAGCTGGGGTTGAAGGCGTCCTTGAAGCCGTAGCGGGCATAAAGCCGCGTTCCATATTGCTTGCGCATCGCCATCAGCGCGGGAATGGCGACTTCGGGTGCGAAGGCGACCGAACCGCCCGCCGCGGTCGGCACGACGGTGCCGTCGTCGACGACGCGGATCGCGCTGACGCCGCGCGCCATGTACGTATTGAAGTTCCGCGGCGTGCCGTTCACGACGAGCTTACCCTCGGAATAGGTTGGCCCGTCCGATGCGGTCCAGCCCCAGATATCGGCGCTGTAGCCCGTCCATTTGTTCGGATTGTCGGCGCCATAGGCGCGCTGCGCCAGCGTCGCGCGGCGGCTGTTCTCGAAATAGTCGATGCCCTTGCCGCGCATGAAATCATCCCGGATACCGCGGAAATCGACCCAGACATGGCTATATTGGTGCCCGAACATCGGTTCGAACTGCAGGTGCTGCTGTCCGTAGAAGCTGCCCCAATCCTTTTCGAGATCGGCGGCCCAGCCCTTGTCCCAAGCGTCCTTCCCGACAGGATGCGTCGGCGAACCCAGCGCGAGGATATAGACGAGCATGCCTTCGTTATAGCCCACCCAGTCGTGCGTCTCGAAGCCCTTCTCCGGCTTCCATCCCATCGTGATGCCGTGCGAGCCCGGCAGGTTCTGCGCCTCGGTCCCGGTGTTGGTGCGCTGAACGAAGGTCCAGTCGACGCGTGTGTAGATCTTCTCGGCAAGCTCGCGAATCTCGGCCTCGATCGGATCGTTCCGGTCATAATAGCTTTGCGCGAACAGCGCGCCGCCAAGGAACAGGCTGGTGTCGACGGTCGAAAGCTCGTTCGTCCTGTACCGCGTGCCGTCGTCATTCTTCAGAAAGTGATAGAAAAAGCCCTTGTAGCCGGTGGTGCCCGCCGCTGCGGGCCCCTGCGGCGCGTTCCAGTAGAAACGCAGGCAATCGCGCGTGCGCATCGCCGCCTCGGCGCGCGTCACATAGCCGCGCTCTGCACCGATGCCATAGGCGGTGAGCGCAAAACCCGTCGCCGCGATCGACGAGAAGGGCTTGCTCGGCCAGCGATCGGGCGCAAGGCAGCGCTCGGTGTCCGTCGTATCCCAAAAATAGCGGAAGGTGCGTTCGGTCAGCTCTTCCGAAAAGGCCGCCTCGGTGATCGGCGGCAGGCTGGTCGTCGCGGGAGTAGCGGTGGACGGCGCCGGGTTGGCGGCACAAGCGGCGGTCAGCGCGACCAGGGGCAGAATAAAAGCCCCGCTGCGGAACGACATTTTATACTCCAAAAGTGAGGCGCCCGGCCCGCGGGAGGGGGGTGCAGGCCGGGCGCCTTGTCAGCCGGTCAGAATTGGAAACCGGCCGATAGCTTAATCGTCCGCGGAGGACCATCCAAACCCAGATCATTCTGGTTACGCAGCCCGGTGATGGCGCTGAAGCCGCTGTAGTTGCGATCGTTGAACAGGTTGATGATGTCGACGCGGAAGCGCAGCCGCGATTCCTCGGTCAGGAAACGCAACGGGACATATTTGGTGATCGACAGGTCCATCTGGCGATAGCCCCAGCGATCTCCGTTGCCCTCGGTCTCGATCGAGGTCACCGTCCGGCTGGGCGGGACGCCGCCGACACCCGGCGTGCCGACGAGCTGCGCGAGATATTTCGGCGACGCGATCTGGAACTTGCCCGACAGCGTGATGCCGAACGGAACGTCGACCGAACCCGCCATCACGAAGCGGTGCTTGCGCGTACCGGTCGCGGCGATGAATGGATAGTCTTCGATGCCAGGGAAATCGAGCGCGAACACTTCGCCGAGCTGCCGGTTCTCCTCGGCATCGGTGAAGGTGTATGTTGCGTCGAGGCTCCACGGCGAGAATTGGGTATAGCGCTTCGTCAGCTTGAAATAGGCCGTGTTCGCGCGCGTTTCGATCCCGTTGGTGCCGAGAATGATGCTGCCGAACGGCGCCGGTGCGAAACCGAAGGGCGAATCCGGATTTCCACTCGGCGGGAAGAAGCTGCCGTCGGGACGGCGGTTGCCGAGCACATAGGCGAAACCGTCGTGGCTTTCGACATAGCTGTAGCCCGCTTCAAGATCGAGCAGATTGAAGCGGCCACGAACCCCCAGGCTGAACTGGTCCGAATAGGGGGTCTTGAGATCATTCTTGATGAACCGCAATTCGCGCCCGGCCCCAGCCGGCAGACCCGCAATCAGCGCGTCGCGGCCCGCCTGCGTCAGATAGACCGGATTCCACGCGATACAGGTTGCGCTGGGCGCGCAAACATTGGTCGTGTCGCCGGGATTATTGAAATTGAAGGTGCGGCCCGCGAACAGGCCCTGCGCCAGTTCCTGCTGGATGAAATCGAACTGGGTGCGGTCATAGGAGCGGCCGTAACCGCCGAAGATCGAGAAGCGCTTCTCGTCATCGAGCGCATATGTGAAGCCGAGCCGCGGCTGCCATGCGCCCTTGAATGCCTTCCGTTCGTTGCCCGTCGAGATGAAGTCGTCGATGTCGAAATTTGCGTTGCGCAGGTTCGCATAGGGCGGCGTGACCGTCCCGTTGGCAGCAGTGTAGGATGCACGACCCGCGACGAATTCCGCAATCGCCGGGTCATGCTTATAATTGAGGAACGCAGGCGTCCGTTCATAATCCCAACGGAGGCCGATATTGAGCGTCAAACGATCGTCGATTTCCCAATCGTCCTGCGCATAGAGGCCGAGCTGAAAGTTTTTCGACCTGATGTCGGGATCACCCCCGTCCACCGGCGCACTGAACGTCATGCGGTAGGGAATCGTATCATTGAACGCGCCACCAGGTGCATATAGCGCGTTATAGGTGAAGACCGGATTCACGCCATTTTGCGTGTTGGTGTTAAGTTCGATCCACTTCGCCTTCACGCCAACCTTGAACGTATGGCTGTCGAGCCCGGTCCAGGTGAAATCGTTCGAGACCTGCCAACCCTTCTGACCCTTGTCCTGGAAATTGGTGCCCGCACCGACGCGGAGAATATCGCCGCGACGGGTTCCCGTAACCGGCGGTGTGTTCGGCACCGTCACGTTGAACAGCGACACATTGCCGAAGTTGAGCGGACGAGGATTCCAGGTCACATCCTCATAGGCAACTTTGAAGTCGTTCACCCACGTGTCCGCTGTATGCTCCCAGCGAGCAAGGCCGCGCCATTCCTTGACCTTCGTTATCGTCGCCGTCTCTTCGGCGGCGAAACCATTGTTGAGTTCCTCGCCGCTCTCGTCGCGATATTTGAGCGAGAATTCGAACAGGTCGTTCGAGGTCGGGGTGAAATTGATCTTCCCGAAATAGAGGTCTTCGTTAAACGCCGAGGTCCGGGCGCCAAAAGCGCTCTGATATCGATCGGGGAAAAAGCTCGTCGGCAGGTCGAGACCTGGCTTGATCTCGCGCGGCTCAACCCGGCGCTTGCCCTCATAGGTCACGAAGAAGTGCAGCACGTCCTTGATGATCGGGCCGCCCAGCGCGCCACCGAATTGCGTGTCCTTGGTCCGCACCTTGGGAATATAGGTCGGGAAATTCTCGCGCGGCAGCCGGTCGCGAAGGCTCTGGTTGGTGAAGTCGTAGAAACCTTCGCCGTGGAATTCGTTGGTGCCCGATTTGGTCACCGCGGTGATGGCAACAGAGCTGACCTGGTCGAACTCCGCCTTATAGTTCGACGAGATGACGCGATATTCGCCGATCGCAAGCTGCGGGAACGGGTTGCCCTGCGTCGAATCCTGTCCGCTGATACCGCCCTTCAGCACATAGTCCTTCTGCCCGATGCCATCGATGAAGATGTTGATCGCATTGGCGCCCTGCGCACCGCCGCGCAGGCTTGTCTGGCCTGCACTGTTGGTGAGGAACTGAACGCCCGGGGCAAGGTCGGCAAAGGCAAGGAAGTTGCGATTGTTCTGCGGCAAAACTTCGATCAAGCGCCGCGAAATATTGCTGCCGACTTCGCCGCCTTCCATCGAACGGAGACGGCTGCCCGTGACGATGATCGCATCGTCGCCGCCTTCGGCGATGTCGGGCTGCGAGAAGTCGAAGTCGAGCACCGCATTCTGCGCGACATTCAGCGCGAACTCGTCGGTCTGACGCTTGCCCTGTGGGGTCGTCAGTTCGAGGCGATACGTGCCGACGGGCAGCGAGGAAAAGCTGTAGCCGCCGCTTGCCGTAACGGTCGAGGTGCGCGTCAGCCCGGTGTTGACGTTGACGGCGGTGACTTCCGACACGCCGCCCTCGGCCTTGACCGTGCCGCGAAGCGATGCGCCGGCGACCTGTGCATGCGCGGGGGCAGCGACGGCAACCGCCAGCGCCGCAGCGGCACTGCTCCATGCGAGCGCAGCCGCAAGCGAACGGGCGCGCGACTGGCGCGCGGAAACGGTCTGAAAATCACGCGAAAACTTCACAGCATCCTCCCTAATTGCGAACCCCGACATTTTCCGCGCTCGCCTCATCCGCTGACCGGCCTTGCCTCCGGTGCAGCGACGAGTCGCGGGAAACCGCGCCGTTGTTTTTTTGATTTGTAACCGGTTTCACGATCACTGTATAGGGGGAAGCGACACAGACGGATGCGATCGGGGACCAGCCCGTTTTTGGCCGAAATTCGGCCAATCCGCGTGACAATGTATAAGCAGACCCGACCGGGAAGGACGAATCATGCCGCCGATGACGCGCAACCTCACACGCCTGACGCTGGCCACCTTGATGGTGGCTGGAACACTCACCTCCGCCCCGCTCTTCGCGAAGCCCACAGCGAGCACGAGCGAGAAAGTCGCCGCGGATTCAGCAGGCTGGATGCGCCCCGATCCGAAGATGGATCGCTTCATCGCCGACCTGATGGCGAAGATGACCCTCGACGAGAAAGTCGGGCAGTTGTCGCTGCTGACGAGTGACTGGGATTCGACCGGCCCGACGATCCGCCAAGGCTATCAGGACGATATTCGCAAGGGGCGGATCGGTTCGATCTTCAACGCCTTCACCGCCAAATATACGCGCGAACTGCAGCGGCTGGCGGTCGAAGAGACGCGACTGAAAATCCCACTGCTTTTCGGTTATGACGTCGTCCACGGCCACCGCACCATCTTTCCGATCTCGCTCGGCGAATCGGCTAGTTGGGACTTGAAAGCCATTGAAAAAGCAGCACGAATCTCTGCCACCGAGGCGTCTGCAGAGGGCATTCACTGGACCTTCGCACCTATGGTCGACGTTGCTCGCGATCCGCGATGGGGCCGCATGTCGGAAGGCGCTGGCGAGGATGTCTACCTCGGCAGCAAGATCGCGGTTGCGCGCGTGCGCGGATTTCAGGGCGACGATCTGAAGCGCGTCGATACGGTGCTCGCGACCGCCAAGCATTTCGCCGCCTATGGTGCAGCACAGGCAGGCCGCGATTATCATACGGTCGACATCTCCGAACGCACGCTTCGCGATATCTATTTGCCGCCATTCAAGGCGGCGGCCGACGCCGGCGCGGCGACTTTCATGACCTCGTTCAACGAATATGATGGCGTACCTGCTTCGGGCAGCCATTATCTGCTGACCGACGTGCTGCGGAAGAAATGGGGATTCAAGGGCTTTGTCGTAACCGATTACACGTCGATCAACGAAATGGTCCCTCACGGCTATTCGCGCGACCTGAAACAGGCGGGCGAACAGGCGATCAACGCCGGGGTCGACATGGATTTGCAAGGCGCGGTGTTCATGGATCACCTCGCGAAATCGGTCGCCGAGGGCAAGGTCGACGTCAAACGCGTCGACGAGGCCGTGAAAGCGATCCTCGAAATGAAATATCGCCTCGGGCTGTTCGACGACCCCTATCGCTATTCTGACGAAGCGCGAGAAAAAGCGACCATCTATCGTCCCGACTTCCTCGAAGCGGCACGCGACGTCGCGCGCAAGTCGATCGTATTGCTGAAGAACAAGAGCAATGCCCTGCCCCTTGCCGCGACGGCGAAATCGATCGCGGTGATCGGCCCGCTCGGCAACAGCAAGGAAGATATGATCGGCAGTTGGTCCGCCGCAGGCGACCGCAAGGAACGGCCGGTAACCCTGCTCGAAGGCATGCAGAAGCGCGCGCCCAAGGGCACGACCGTCGCTTATGCAAAGGGCGCCGGCTATGAGTTCGCAGATGCGGGTAAAAGCGACGGTTTCGCCGAGGCGATTGCGCTCGCGCAGAAATCGGACGTCATCGTCGCCGCTATGGGCGAGCATTGGAATATGACCGGCGAAGCAGCGAGCCGCACCTCGCTCGACCTGCCGGGGAACCAGCAGGCCCTACTCGAAGAGCTGAAGAAGACCGGAAAGCCGATCATCCTCGTGCTGATGAGCGGCCGTCCGAACAGCATCGAGTGGGCCGACGCCAATGTCGATGCGATCCTTGAGGCTTGGTATCCGGGCACGATGGGCGGGCATGCGATCGCCGATGTCCTCTATGGCGACTATAACCCGTCGGGCAAATTGCCCGTCACCTTCCCGCGCAACGTCGGGCAGGTACCGATCTATTACGACATGAAAAACACCGGGCGGCCGATCAAGCCCGAGGACCCGAACGCGAAATATGTCTCACGCTATCTCGATACGCCGAACACGCCGCTCTATCCCTTCGGCTACGGGCTCAGCTACACAAGCTTCGCCTATTCGCCGGTGACGCTGGACAAGGCGAAAATCCGGCCAGGCGAGACGCTGACCGCAACGGTGACGGTCACCAACAGCGGCGCGCGTGACGGCGAAGAGGTGGTGCAGCTTTATGTTCGCGATCTCGTCGGGTCGGTGACGCGGCCGGTCAAGGAGCTGAAAGGCTTCGAGAAGATCAGTCTCAAAAGGGGCGAGAAGCGGACGGTGCGCTTCACGCTGACCGACGCCGACCTCGCCTTTACGCGGCAGGACATGAGCTGGGGTAGCGAGCCCGGCCAGTTCACGCTGTGGGTCGGCCCCTCTTCGGCGGAGGGATCCGAGGCATCGTTCGAGCTGACCGACTAGCCGGCCTTGCCGAGGGTGGCGAGGCGGGTTACCCGCATCTGAGTGAGTCCCGACACACCGCCCCCACCCTCCGCGCTCGCGCCGTTCCGCTATCCGGCGTTTCGCGCGATCTGGATCGCGAACCTTGCGTCGAACATGGGGTCGATGATCCAGTCGGTCGCCGCCGCCTGGCTGATGACCGAGCTGACCCAATCGCACTTGCTGATCGCGCTGGTGCAGGCGGGCGCGACGATCCCGATCATGCTGCTCGGCATCTTTGCGGGAGCGATCGCCGACAATTTCGACCGGCGGCGCGTCATGTTGGCGGCGCAGACCGGGATGCTGGTGGTATCGGCATTGCTGACGCTGACCACATATCTCGATGCGATCTCGCCGTTGACCTTGCTCTTCTTCACCCTTGCGGTCGGATGCGGGACTGCGCTCAACGGTCCCGCCTGGCAGGCATCGGTACGGTTGCAGGTCGGGCCCAAGGATCTGCCGCAGGCCATCGCGCTCAACACCATCGCCTTCAACCTCGCGCGTAGCGCCGGCCCCGCGCTTGGCGGGATGCTCGTCGCGATTGTCGGCACCGCCGCGGCCTTTGGCCTCAACGCGCTGAGCTATCTCGCGCTGATCGTCGTGCTGCTGCGCTGGCATCCCGAAACCGTTCCGCCGCGCCGAACGCCGATGCTGACGGCGATTGCCGCAGGCCTCCGTTTCTGCGCACAATCGGACCCGGTACGACGTGTGCTGATCCGTGGTTTTGCTTTCGGGTTCGGCGCGGCGGGGTTTCAGGCGCTGTTACCATCGCTCGTCCGCGACCGGCTGCACGGAACCGAGATTATCTATGGCCTGTGCCTAGCCGCGTTCGGCGCGGGGTCGATCTTTGGCGCATTATGGGTGGGTGCAGCGCGCCGCCGCTGGGGCAGCGACCGCGTGGTCACCGCTGCATCGCTCGTCTTCGCTGCTGCCATGCTCCCCGTGGCCCTGACCACCAGCCTGACGCCTGTGATGATGGCGGCATTCGTCGCGGGCGCCGCATGGGTGTCGACGCTGACGACGCTCAACGTCGCGATGCAGCTCCGCTCGCCCGAGGAAATCCTGGGCCGCTGTCTATCGATCTATCAGGCGGTCACGTTCGGCGCGATGGCGCTCGGCGCCTATACGCTGGGCCTGGTCGCGGACCTCAGTTCGCTGCCTGCGGCGATCCTCGGGTCGGCGGGCTGGCTTTTGCTGTCGGCGATCGTCCTGCGCTTCATCGCGCCGATGCCGCACCGCGACGAAGGCCGGCTGCTGCCCTGATCGTCAACCGGCATCGTCGATCGTGAAGCGGCTGTTCGACAGTTGCAGTTCGTCGCCGCAATGGCTGCAAGCCGCAACCATTTCGAGGTCGTGACCGCAAGGGCGATGGGTGAGCAGCAACGGCGGTCCCCGCTCGTCCGAAAACCATTTGTCGCCCCACTGCAGCAACGCGAGCAGCACTGGATAGAGGTCGCGTCCCTTTGCGGTCAGGCGATATTCGACGCGGTCGGCGTGGGCGGAATAGGGAACCGTCTTCAATATCCCCTGCCGCACCAGCCGCTCAAGCCGCCCCGTCAGGATATTCGTCGCCATCAGCGTGTCGCGCTGGATATCGTCGAAGCGGTTGATGCTCGTGAACATCGCGCGGACGACGAGCGTCGCCCAGCGGTCGCCGAACAACTCGATCATCGTGTCGACAAGCGGACGGCCACCGGGCCGGCGCGCGCCGACCTCACCGTTGAAGCGGCGGCGTTCGTAATGCGGGACGACCTGCGCCAGTCCCGGCCCTTCGCGCCAGTCGACGTCGCGCGGATCGATTTCGGCGTGGCAATGCTGGCACGCGGGCACCGGCTCGGTCGCATGGCCGCAGGTCGCGTGATGGAGCTGCACACGAAAATCGCGGCTGTCGGCTTCCCAGCGATGCTGCCAGCGCAGCATCATCAGTGCGTTGGGAAATTGGTCGCGGCCCTTTTGGGTCAGCACATAATGAAAGCCGCGGCCGCTCTTCTTCGGGACTTTGGCGAGGCAATCTTCTTCGACGAGTTTCTTGAGGCGGCCGTTGACGACCGAGCGTGCGAGGCCGGTGCGCGCGACAAATTCATCGAAACTATGGGTGCCGAGGAACGCCTGTTCCATGAGCAGCAGCACCGGGACGTCGCCGACGACGTCGAGCGCGCGCCAGATCGAACAGGCCCTGATCGTGCGGTCATGTTTCAAATCAGCCGTCCTCACCTCTCCCCGCCCCTAAACGAAGCCCGGATGACCGGCAAGGCTGGCACCTGCGACGGGAGGGCGGCTCAGAACCGCCCTCCCCCGCATCAGAAGCGCCCGGTCAGTTGCACCGCAATCGTGCGCGGGCGATCGACGATGCCATTATAGGCATTGCCGGCGTTGCGCGTGATCGTGGTGGCCAGCGGCATAGAGCTCGCAGTCTGCAGGATCCGCTGATTGGTAAGATTGCGGCCAATCAGCGCCACTTCCCAGCGGTCGTCGACCTGCGCCAGCGCAAGCCGCGCGCCGAGCTTCACATATCCGTCCTGATGCGTGCGGGGGTCGAGGTTTGCCGCGGCGATATAGGATGAGGAGAAGTCGGCATTCACGTTGAACGCCACCTTCATGCTGCTCGTCACCGGGGTCGTATAATCCAGGTTCAAATTGCCCGACCATTTGGGGCTGAGCGCATTGCGCTTGCCCGAATAATCGCAAAAGCCGTTCGCACCCGGCGTCTGCAGATAATAGCATTGCCCGTCGGTGAAATTGGTGAATTTAAAGTCGAGATAGGCAACCGCACCGCTGACCGTCAGCCCTTCGGCGAGCGCCGCGCGGAAGTCGGCCTCGACGCCTTGCGTGCGCGCTTCGGCTGCGTTGCGAACGTTGAAGTTCAGCGTACCGTCGAAGATATTGACCTGAAGATCCTTATAATCTGTGCGATAAACCGACAGGTTAAAGGCGATATTGCGCCCCTTGTATTTCAGGCCGGCTTCGAAATTATCTGCGCTTTCATCCTCGAACTCGAACGCGCCGGGCTTCGCGACGGTGGTCGAGGTCGGGAGCGAGTTCGACCGGATGTCAAAGCCCCCGGCCTTCGTTCCCTTGGCATAGGAAGCGTAGAGCATCAGATCGTCGGTGGCGTCGAACTGTACGTTGACCATCGGATTGAAACTGTCTTCGCTGATCTTGCCCGAGATGCTGTGAGCCTCGATATTGAGGGCGCGGAACACCGCCGCGACGACGGCGGCCGGCGCGGTACTAAGCGGCCCCTGTACCACGGCGAGTGTACGGCTGCCGCTCTTCTTCTCGTGATTGAAGCGCGCGCCCGCGGTGATGCGAAGCTGATCGGTGACCGCCAATTCGCCCTGCGCAAAGCCCGAGATCAGGTCCGACTTCTGCGCATAATCGCGGTCGTTGCGCGTGTCGCCCAGCGCATTGAACGGTGCGCCCAGAGCGAGGAAGGTCGGGTTGAACAGCGTGAAATCCTGCACGTCGAGTTTTGCATGCTGGTAATAGATGCCCGCAATATAGTTGAACGCCTCGCCCCCTGGCGAAGTCAGGCGGAGTTCCTGGCTGAACTGCCGATAATCCTCACGCAGATTTGTGCCGTCGAGGAAGCTGATGCCGGAGAAGTCGACGTCGACAATCTCTCGCGTCTTGTAGTCGAGCAGTGAACTGACAGAGGTCAACGTGTGATCGCCTAGTTCAAGATCGGCGTTAAGTGTCGCGCCGAACACCTTGTTCTTGCTTTCATAGCCATTGTCTTCGCGGACATAGTCGGGGTCGGTGCTGACGAAAAACGGCCCCTGGAACACCGTGTTGTAATTGCCGACCGCGCCGAACACATCGCGCGGCTGGCCCTTCATTTCGAAATCGGCATATTCAAGCTTCAATTCGGCAGCAAGCGGCCCGCCCTTGTCGAACTCCAGCTTGCCGCGGAAATAATATTCGTCGACGTTCGGTTCATCGCGATCGAGCTTTTGGTTATAGAAATAACCGTCCATCGAACGGTGGTAGCCGACGACGCGGGCCTCGATGCCCTCGGAGAGCGGGCCCGACAGCACGCCGGTAAGCTGGAATTCCTTGTGGTTGAATTCGTAGAGCCCGCTGACCGAGCCTTCGAACTCGTCGGTCGGGCTACGCGTCGTGATGTTCACCGCACCGGCGATCGCATTTTTCCCGAACAAGGTCGGCTGCGGCCCACGCAGCACCTCGACGCGCTCCATGTCGACGAGCGGCAGGCGCGAAAGCTGGTCGCGGCCGTAATAGACGCCGTCGACGAACATCGCGACCGACTGTTCAAAACCCTTGTTGTCGCCCGACGCGATGCCGCGGATCGCGATGCGATTGGCGATCGCCGTCTGCGTGATCTTGAGGTTCGGGACCGATGAAGAGATTTGCTCTAGGTTCGTCTGGCCATAGCTTTCGACCTGCTTGCCGCTGACCGCCGAGATCGAGATCGGCACGTCGGAAAGCCCCTCGGCGCGCTTCTGCGCAGTGACGATGATTTCCTCGAGACCGCCCTGCTCCTCTGCCGGAGCGGCGTCCTGCGCGAATGCGGTAACCGGGCTGGCGAGCGCCGATGCAGCGAGCAGCGCAACAAAATTTCTGTTCATAGGGTCCTCCCACGCGTCATCGTCTTGGCGACCACCGCCCGCGATGTTTTTCTTGCCTTGCGACTCATAACGGCTTTAAGTATCGTTATGCAAGTCAGATAATTTGAGAGAGGATTAGCCTTGCCGGGACACGGCCTTCCACCTGCACTGACGCGCAATTTGCGCCTGCCCGCAATCGCGGCTCCGATGTTTCTGGTGTCGGGTCCCGAGATGGTGATCGCCGCATCGCGATCGGGCGTGATTGGTAGCTTCCCTGCCCCCAATGCGCGCACTTCGGCCGATCTGGAGGATTGGGTCGGCCGGATCGATGCCGCGCTGTCGAACGATCCTGAAGCCGCGCCATGGGCGGTCAATCTGGTCGTCCATCCGTCGAACAGCCGGCTTCCCGAAGATCTGGCGTGCGTCGTGCGCCACAAGGTGCCGCTCGTCATCACCGCGCTCGGCAGTCCGGCGCGCGTGGTCGAGGATATCCATAGCTATGGCGGGCTGGTATTCGCCGATGTCAATTCGGTCGGCTTCGCCCGCAAGGCTGCTGCCGCCGGGGTCGACGGGCTCGTCCTTGTCGCCGCGGGTGCGGGCGGCCACACCGGCGCGACGGCCGGTTTCGCCTTTGTCGAGGAGGTTCGGCAATTCTGGGATGGTCCGCTCGTGCTTGGCGGGGCGATCTCGACCGGCCAAGCCATTCGCGCGGCCGAGATTCTCGGCGCCGACTTCGCCTATCTCGGCACCTCGCTGATCGCCTGCACCGAAAGCATGGCGGTTCCGGATTACAAGGATATGATCGTCGCCGCGGGCGCCGAGGATATCGTGCCTTCGAAGGGCATCACCGGTGTGACCGCCAACTGGTTGAAATCGAGCCTGATCGCTGCGGGCTATGACCCCGCCAACATGCCCGAGGACAAGCGCCCGAACTTCTCGGACGCCCAGGATGACGCAAAGGCGTGGAAGAATGTCTGGTCCGCCGGACAAGGCGTCGGCGCGGTGCGCGGCGTCGAACCGGTCGCCGATATCGTCGACCGCCTTGTGAAAGAATATGACGCGGCCGTAGCGCGCCCGCGCTTTGCACCTGCCGAAGGAGCCATCGCATGACTGCCGAGTTAGTCGAAACGATCCAGTCGACGATCCAGCCAAACGACCACCCCTATATGAAGGGCGCTTGGCGGCCGACGTTCAACGAATGGAATGCGATTTTCGCCAATGGCGATGCCGAAGTGATCGGGACGATCCCGACCGACATCGACGGGGTCTATGTGCGCACGGGCGAAAACCAGGTCCACGAGCCGATCGGCCGCTATCACCCCTTCGACGGTGACGGGTTCATCCATTCGATCAGCTTCAAGGACGGCCGCGCAAGCTATCGCAGCCGCTTCGTACGCACCAAGGGGTTCGAAGCCGAAAAGGAAGCCGGCCGCTCGCTGTGGGCCGGGCTGATGGAGCCGCCGCATAAATCGACGCGCCACGGCTGGGGCGCGCAGGAATGGCTGAAGGATTCATCCTCGACCGACGTCGCGATCCACGCGGGCAAGATCATTTCGACCTTCTATCAGTGCGGCGAGGCCTATCGGCTCGACCCGTTCACGCTCGAACAGTTTGGCACCGAAAGCTGGGTGCCGCTCGACGGCATATCGGCGCATTGCAAGGTCGACCTCGCGACGGGCGAGCTGATGTTCTTCAACTATTCGAAGCACGCGCCATTCATGCATTATGGCGTCGTCGGGGCGGACAATAAGCTCAAACATTATATCCCCGTCCCGCTCGCGGGGCCGCGCCTGCCGCACGATATGGCGTTCACGCAAAATTACACGATCCTCAATGACATGCCGCTCTATTGGAACGAGGAGTTGCTCGAAAAGCGGCTGCATGTCGTGCAATTCCACCCCGATGAGAAGACGCGCTTCGCGATCATTCCGCGGCACGGCCAGCCCGAAGATATCCGCTGGTTCGAAGCCGAGCCGACCTACACGCTCCACTGGCTGAACGCGTGGGAGGAAGGCGACGAGATCATCCTCGACGGCTATTATCAGGAAGAGCCGATGCCCAAATCCTATCCGAACGCGCCTGATGGGCTCGAACGGATGATGGCCTATCTCGATCAGGGCCTGCTCAAGCCGCGTCTCCACCGCTGGCGTTTCAACCTCGTCACCGGCGAAACGGTCGAGGAACGGCTCGACGATCGCGATCTTGAGTTTGGCATGTTCAACCACCGCTATGCAGGCAAGCCGTACCGCTATGCCTATAGCGCGATCCCCGAGCCCGGCTGGTTCCTGTTCCGCGGGCTGGTGAAGCATGACCTCAACGCGCGGACGAGCGAATCCTATGAATTCGGACCCGGCCGCTTCGGCAGCGAAGCCCCCTTCGCGCCGCGGATCAATGCGAAGGACGAGGACGACGGCTATCTCGTCTCCTTCATCGCCGACCTCGAAACCGATCGCTCCGAATGCGTGCTGATCGACGCCAAGAATATCGCGGCGGGTCCGGTGTGCCGGATCATTCTGCCCGAGCGTATCTGTTCGGGAACGCACACGGTCTGGGCGAGCGGTGACGATATCGGCATCGGCGAAAACAGCGTGCTGGCCGCCTGAGATGATCGCAGCGGGAGAGGATAAAAGGCAGCAGCACCGCGCCAGCGGCTGGTGGGGCGACAAGAGTTTCGCCGATCTGTTTTTCGCCAACGCCGTCGCGCATCCCGACCGGCTGGCATTGGTCGATGCGCCCAATCGCGCCGATTTCGCATTCGGCGCGCCGCAGCGGCTGACCTATGCCGCGCTGGAAGCCGAGGTCGACCGGCTTGCCGGCGCGCTCGTCGCGGCGGGGATCGCGAAGGACGATGTCCTGCTCGTCCAGCTTCCGAACATCAGCGAGTTTGTCGCGCTCTATTTCGCCGCCGCACAAATTGGTGCGATCGTCAGCCCGGCGGCGGTGCAATATCGCAGCCACGAATTGAAGGCGATGATCGGAGTCGTCGAACCCAAAGCCTTTGTCTGCGCGACGACGGTCAAGGGATGCGACCATGTCGAGGTCGCGGCACCGTTACTCGGCGGCATCCGGTTGATGACTTTCGGTCCCAATCCGCCCGAGGACGCGTTCGACCTGTCGACGGCCGCAGGCGACGAAGCCGCGCTCGCGGCGCATGTCGCGGCGAACCCGGTCGATGCCGACGACATCTTCACGATCTGCTGGACGTCGGGCACTACGGGCGTGCCCAAGGGCGTCCCGCGCAGCCACAATCACTGGATCGCGGTCGCGGGCGCCGGTTATGAGGCGATGAAGGTCGGTCCGGGCGACATATTGCTCAACCCCTTCCCGCTCATCAACATGGCGAGCATCGGCGGCATTACCATGTGCTGGCTCACCAGCGCGGGCACGATGATACTCCACCACCCGTTCGACCCCGCCATCTATCTGAAACAGATCGCAACCGAGCGCCCCAGCCTGACGATCGCGCCGCCCGCGGTGCTCAACATGCTGTTGCAGAATGACGCTTTGCTCGCGTCGGTCGACCTCTCCAGCCTGCGCGTCATCGCGTCGGGATCGGCGCCGCTGGCCCCCGCAATGGTGCGCGGTTTTCAGGAAAAGCTCGGCATCATCATCGTCAATGTCTTCGGGTCGAACGAGGGGATGAGCTTCATCACCGGCGAGGGCGACATGCCCGACCCCGACAAGCGCGCGAGCCTGTTCCCGCGACGCGGCACCTATCAGCGCCCCTATGGCGAGGGCCGCGCGCCCAATATCGAAAGCCGCCTCGTCCCGCCCGGCGGCGGCGATCCGATCGAGCAGGACGGCCTCTCGGGCGAGTTGCAGATCCGCGGCCCGACCTTGTTCGAAGGCTATCACAACGCCCCCGAACGCACCGCCGAAGCCTTCACCGACGACGGCTGGTTTCGCACCGGCGACCTGTTCGAAATCGCCGAGGGCGGCGACTTCTATCGCTTCGTCGGGCGCTGCAAGGATCTGATCATCCGCGGCGGCGTGAATATTTCGCCCGAGGAAATCGACCAGCTGCTCGGCGGCCATCCGCTGCTCGCCGAAGCTTGCGTTTTCTCGCTCCCCGACGCGACGATGGGCGAGCGGATCGGCCTCGCCTATGTCCCGCGTGGCCCCGATGATGTCGGGATCGGCGAAGTCACCGACTATCTCCGCGAAAAGGATCTCGCGGTGTTCAAGCTGCCCGAGCGACTTTTCCGCTTCGACGCGCTGCCGCGCAACGTCACGAACAAAGTGATGCGCAGCGAGGTCCGCGAAATGGCGCTCGCGACTTTGGAAAAGGAAGCCTGACATGGCAAAGGACGTCTTCATTCTCGGCGGCGCGCAGAGCGATTTCGCGCGCAATATGGAACGCGAGGGCGGCGGGCTGTTCGAGTTGTTCCGCGACGTTGCCGAGGCCGCCTTCGCGGCAACGGGCATCGAACCCAAAGAGGTCGAAACCGCGCATGTCGGCAATTTCGTCGGCGAACTGTTCGCGGGTCAGGGCCAGCTCGGCGGATTCTTCGGCCATGTCCATCCCGACCTCGCGGGCGTCCCCGCGTCGCGCCACGAAGCCGCCTGCGCCTCGGGCAGCATCGCGATCCTTGCCGCGGCGGCGGAGATCGAGGCCGAGCGTTACGGCCTCGCGCTCGTGCTCGGCATCGAATTGATGCGCAACGTCCCCGGCCAGCGCGCCGCCGAATATCTGGGCGCCGCCGCATGGGCGGGCCGCGAGGCGCAGGAAGCGCGCTATCTGTGGCCGTATATGTTCGCGCGCGTCGCCGAAGAATATGACGAGCGCTTCGGGCTCGACCGCGCGCATCTGCGCGGCATTTCGGCGAATAATTTCGCCAATGCCAAGAAGAACCCGAATTCGCAGACGCGCGGCTGGGCGGTCACCGACGATCATCTCGGCGAAAATGACGAGGTCAATCCGCTGATCGAGGGCAGCTTGCGCAAGTCCGATTGCGGGCAGGTCACCGATGGCGCTGCGGCGATTTTCCTCGCATCGCGCGAGGTCGCGGAGGCTTATGCGAAACGGCGCGGTATCTCGGTCGACAGCCTGCCACGGATCAAGGGCTGGGGTCATTCAACTGCACCGCTGCTCTACTCGACCAAGGTCGCGGGTAGCCGCGGCGAGCCCTATGTCTTCCCGAGCGTTCGCAAGGCGATGATGGACGCGCTGCGTCGCGCCGAGATGCCCGACGTCTATGCGTGCGACGGGGTCGAGGTGCATGATTGCTTCTCGATCACCGAATATATGGCGATCGATCATTTCGGTATCACGCCGCCGGGTGAAAGCTGGCGCGCGATCGAGGATGGCACGATCGCGCTCGGCGGCAAGCTGCCGGTCAATCCGTCGGGCGGGCTGATCGGTCTGGGTCATCCCGTGGGCGCGACTGGGGTTCGCATGCTGCTCGATAGCTGGCGGCAAGTGACCGGCAATGCGGGCGATTATCAGGTCGAGGGCGCGCGCAACTTCGCGACCTTCAACGTCGGCGGGAGCGCGACCACCGCTGTCAGCTTCGTCGTCGGCGTCTGACGCGTTGAACGTCTATCTGTACGACGCGGTTCGCACCCCGCGCGGCAAGGCGCGACCCGACGGCGGGCTCGCGGGGCTGAGCCCGCAGGAACTGGTCCGCCAGCAGGCCGCGGCGTTGGCCGAACGCTGCGGCGACGTCGCAGCATCCCCCGATGCGTTGCTGCTCGGCTGCGTCACGCAGAGCGGCGCGCAGGGCGGGCATATCGCAATGCTGGCGAAACTGCATGCGGGACTGCCCGACACGGTCGCGGCGCACAGCATCAACAATTATTGCGCATCAGGCCTGTCGGCGATCGGCCAGGCGGTCGCCAAGGTCGCGAGCGGCGAAGCCTCGCACATCCTTGCGGGCGGGGTCGAGTCGATGAGCGGCGCGCCATTCCTCGGCGACCGCGCGGCTTTCTACACCAATGACGAGCTGCCGCCCCGCGCGCGCTTCGTGCCCCCGGTGCTCGCGGCCGACCGCCTCGCCAATGCCGAAGGCCTGACCCGCACCGATCTCGACGCCGTCGCCCTCGCCTCGCAGCAAAAGGCGGCCGCGACGGAACAGGACATAGCGCTGCAAAAATCGCGCATCGCGACCGGGCCGCTGACGGGCGAGGAATGTATCCGGCCGCAAACGACGGCCGAATCGCTTGCCGCCGCATCGCCGGCCTTTGGCGAACTGCAGCAACATTATGCAGGCGCGCTCAAAGGCGCGACCTTCGAACCGCTGCACGGCATGGCGCACGCGCCGCCGATCTGCGACGGCGCGGGGCTCGCGCTCGTCGGCGGCGAAGGGCTCGGCCCCGCGCCGCGTGCGCGCGTGATCGCCTTTGCCGAAAGCGGCGGCGATCCGGCCGCGTCGCTGACCGCGGGTTTTGCCGCGATGGACAGTGTGCTGACGCGTGCGGGGCTGGCGCTTTGCGACATCGACCGCATCGAATTCATGGAGGCCTTTGCCGTCACGATCGCCAAATTCCTGCGCGACCGCGACCCTGACCCGGCGCGCGTCAATGTCAGCGGCGGGCATCTGGCGAAGGGGCATCCGATGGGCGCGAGCGGTGCGATCCTCACCTCGACGCTGCTCGATGCGCTCGATGCATGCGGCGGCCGATACGGGCTGGTCGTGCTGACCGGCGCGATGGGCGTCGGCGCCGCGATGATCGTCGAGCGGCAATAGGCATTGCGAAAAAGCGCGGCTGCGCTATGGGCGGCGCGTGCAGGGCTTGCCCTGCGCATGATCGCGCCGGTGCCCGAAAGGGCTTAAAATGGGAACGCGGTAACGGGGTTCGTCCTGAACCCCCGAAGCCGAGGCTGTCCCTGCAACTGTAAGCGGCGAGCGCGATGCACCGTTCGGATTTCGATCCGGACAGCCACTGGGGTCAACCTGGGAAGGCGTGCATCAAGCCCTGACCCGCGAGCCAGGAGACCTGCCGGCGTGGGTCGCTCAATGCCAAGGCCCAGGGAAAGGCCGCGGCACGGAGGTTTCCGTCGAGCGACGACCAAGCGGCTGGAGCCGCTTCGGTGCCGGGGCCGCAGGCTTTACGCCACTTGCGACGCCAGCGCCGGTCGATCGCGCCCCGCGTATCGGCAGGCTCCGCCTTCGTTGTCGGCGTTCGGGGGCTTCCCATGTTGAAATTCACGACCATTTCCCTGTTGGCTTTGACGGCGGCAACGCCCGCGCTTGCCGAAACCGCCGAGAGCGAGCGCCCCGGCGACGAGATTGTCGTGACGGCGTCGGGTATCGAGCAACCGCGCGACGAAGTCGGTCAGGCGATCACGATCATCGATGCCGCCACGATCGAAAAGCGCCAGACGGTCGATGTCGTCGACCTGCTCGCCACAACACCCGGGGTTAGATTCAGCCGGACCGGCAGCACCGGCTCGGTCGCCGGCATATCGCTGCGCGGCGCCGAAACGACGCAGACTTTGGTCCTGATCGACGGCGTGAAAGTGAATGATCCCAGCGGCATCGGCGATGCCTATGATTTCGGCCACCTGCTCACCGGCAACATCAGCCGGATCGAGATACTGCGCGGTTCGAACTCGGTGGTCCATGGCAGCCAGGCAATCGGCGGCGTCGTCAGCCTGACGACCGCGACCCCGGCCGATGGCTTTGCCGCGGGCGCCTCGGCCGAATATGGATATAGCGACACGCTCAACGCCAAAGCCGACGTGTCGGGCACCGCGGGCGCAATTTCGGGCGGAATTGGCGGCGCCTATTTTCGCACCGACGGTATCTCGTCGGCCGGGGTCGGCACCGAAAAGGACGGATACAAGAATTTTGCAGGAAATGCGCGGCTGAAGATCGCGTTCAGCGATGCGCTGAGTCTCGACCTGCGCGGCTATTACATCAACTCGGACCTCGATTATGACAGCTTCTTCGGCGCCCCCGCCGACAGCCCCGACGTCGCGAAGCTCGACCAATATGTCGGCTATGCAGGGCTGAACCTCGGCCTGTTCGGCGGCCGCTTCACCAGCCGTGCGGCGGTGACCTGGCTGCGCAACGATCGCGACTATTATTTCGTCCGCGGGACAGCCCCCGATTATGGCTATTCGGGCACCAATCTCCGCTTCGAATATCAGGGTGTCGTGACGCCGGTGGATCAGGCCAAGCTGATCTTCGGATATGAGCATGAGCGCCCCGATTATGATTTCTTCGGCTTCGGATCGACCGACAGCCAGCGCGCCAACATCGACAGCGTCTATGCGCTGGGGATCGTCCAGCCCTTCACGGGCCTGTCGGTAACGGGCGGCATCCGCCACGACGACCATAGCCAGTTCGGGGGCGCGACGACGCTGGGCGCCAACGCGAATTATTCGCCCAACGACGGCGCGACGAGTTTCCGGCTGAGCTATGGCGAAGGCTTCAAGGCGCCGTCGCTCTATCAGCTTTACGACAGCTTCAGCGGCAACAGCGCGTTGCGCCCCGAACGGTCGAAAAGCTATGATTTCGGGATCGATCAGAGCCTTGCCGAGGGGCGCGCGCAGATTTCGCTGACCGCCTTTCTGCGCAACACGACCAACCAGATCAACTATGACAACGCCACCTTCACCTATGGCAATATCGATCGCACGCGCGCCAAGGGTGTCGAAGCGACGCTCGCGCTGCGGCCGGTCGACGCGCTGAACGTCACCGCGTCGTACAGCTATATCGATGCCCGCGACCGGTCGGGACGCCCGGCGTTCGACGGCAACCGCCTGCCACGTCGAGCCGCGCACGCGGTCAGCCTGTCGGCCGACTATGACTGGTCGTTCGGCCTGTCGACCGGCGCGACGCTGACCATGGTCGGCGACAGCTTCGACGATGCCGCGAACGCTGTGCGGCTCGATGGCTATGCGCTCGCGGGCATCCGCGCATCGCTGCCCGTCGGCCGGAATTTCGAGGTTTACGGCCGCGTCGATAATCTGTTCGACGCCGATTATGCGACCGCCTCGGGCTATGGCGTCTATGGGCGCGCCGCCTATGGCGGCGTACGGGCGCGCTTCTGATGAAAGCCCGCACCGACGCCGAACATGCGGCGAAGATGAAGAAGATCCAGGCGGCGCAGAACAAGAAGGTCGCGGCAAAGACGGTCGAAAAGGGGCTGGTGATCGTCCACACCGGCCCCGGCAAGGGCAAGACGTCAGCCGCGCTCGGCATGGCGATCCGCGCGATTGGGCACGACATGAAAGTCGGGGTCGTGCAATTTGTGAAGGGCGCGATGACGACGGGCGAGAAAGCGGTGTTCGATCGCTTTCCCGACCTGATCGAATTCAAGCCAATGGGCGAAGGCTTTACCTGGGACACGCAGGACCGAACGCGTGACATCGCGGTCGCGCGCGAAGCGTGGGAGGAGGTCAAGCGCATGATCGCCGACCCCTCCTATGCCATGGTGATCGCCGACGAACTCAACATCGTGCTGCGCTATGATTATCTGCCGGTGGATGAGGTGCTGGAGGCGCTGGGTGCGAAACCGCATATGACCCATGTGATCATCACCGGGCGCAATGCGCCGCAGGAACTGATCGACGCCGCCGACCTCGTCACTGAAATGGCGCAGGTAAAGCACCCGTTCCGCGAGCAGAATGTGAAGGCGCAGAAAGGGATCGAGTTCTGATGCGTCGGGAATTCGCACTTTTCCGGCGTTTTTCCGTCATTGCGAGCGGAGCGAAACAATGACGATAGGCTTTCCGATGTGATGCCCTCGCGCGCTCCCTTTGTCTTCGCTGCCCTTATCGGCGGCGCCGGGCTGCTTTGGGCCGCCTCCCCCGCCCCGCGCGCCAAGGCGCCCGCCATCCCGCAGCGCATCGTTTCGATCAATCTCTGCGCCGACCAGCTCGTGCTCGCGCTCGCGGACCGGGCACAGATCGCAGGGCTGACGAAAAACGCGACCGATATCGAAATGTCGGGCGAGGCGTCCAAGGCCAGGGGCATTCCGCTGCTCAGCAATTCGGCCGAGCAGATATTGGCGATCGAGCCCGACCTGATCGTCGGCATGCCCGCAAGCCGCAGCGCGGCGCTCCGCGCATTGCCGCGGCAGGATTATCCGTTGCTCGACCTCGCGACCGCCAACACGCTGGGTGAAATCTACACCTCGATCCGCGAGACGGCGGCGGCTGTCGGCCATCCCGAACGGGGCAGCGCGCTGATCGCGCGGATGCAGGCCGAGCTGGCCGGGCTGCCCAAGCCAGGCAAGGGCCGCGTTGCCGCCTATTATCAGCGGCGCGGCTATATGACCGGAACGGGGACGCTCATCGACGAACTGATGGGGCGTGTCGGTCTGGTCAACCTCGCCGGCAAGCTCGGGAAGCCGCCGCTGTCGCAATTGAGCCTTGAGGAAATGGTCGCGGCGAAACCCGATTTCCTGATCGTCGAAAGCGCGACCGACGTGGTGACCGACCAGGGAAGCGAAATGCTGCACCATCCGGCAATCAAGGATATTCCGCGCATCAGCATTCCGCAGGCGTGGACCGTGTGCGGCAGCCCTGCCTACACACAGGCGGCACGCAGCATGACCGCGCAGATCGCGCGCATCGACGGGGACCGATCATGAACCGCTTTGCCCTGCCCCGCTGGTCACTGATCGCGGTGCTGCTCTTGCTTACGCTCGTCGCCGGGACCGGATCGCTGCTTTTCGGCGCGGTCGATCTGTCGGTCGCGCGGCTGATCGCTGCTGCGACGGGCGACGGCGACCGGGTGGCATCGGTCATCCTCTTCGACCTTCGCCTGCCGCGCACGATCCTCGCGCTTGGCGTCGGCGCGATACTCGGGCTCGCGGGTGCGGCGTTGCAGGGTTATCTGCGCAATCCGCTCGCCGAACCATCGGTGCTCGGCACCTCCAACGCCGCTGCGCTCGGCGGCGTCGCGGCGCTCTATTTCGGGATAGCCGAGCTGCATCCGGTGATGTTGCCCTTGCTCGCGACCGGCGGCGCGCTCCTCTCGCTGGTCCTTCTCTTCGTCCTGTCGGGCAAAGCCGAAAGCCCGCTGACCCTGATCCTCGCGGGGATCGCCGTCGGCACGCTCGCGATCGCCGGGACCAGTCTCGCACTTAACCTGTCGCCCAATCCGTTCGCGGCGATGGAAATCATGACCTGGCTGCTCGGCAGCCTGGAAAACCGGTCGTTCGATCATGTGTGGATCGCGCTGCCGTGCATCGCGATCGGCGGCGCGATGCTGCTGTGGAACGGCCGCGCGCTGGATGCGCTGACACTGGGCGAGGATGCCGCCCAGGCGCTTGGCACCGACCTTCGCCGTACCCGGCTGCGGCTGCTGATCGGTACCGCGATCGGCGTTGGCGGCGCGGTCGCGGTGTCGGGGGCGATCGGTTTCGTCGGGCTGATCGTGCCGCATCTGATCCGTCCGCTGACCGACCGCAGCCCGTCGGCTATCCTGCTGCCCTCGGCGATCGGTGGCGCGGCGCTGCTGACGCTTGCCGACCTTGGCGTGCGGATCATTCCGACGACGAACGAGCTGAAGCTGGGGGTCGTCACCGCCTTTCTGGGCGTGCCGATCTTCCTGCTCCACCTGATGCGGGAGCGACGGATATGGTGAGCATCACGCTGAACGAGATCGGTGTCACGCTTGGGCGGCGGACCGTCGTGCACGGCGTCACTGCGGCCTTCAGCCTGGGCACGCTGACCGGCATCGTCGGCCCCAATGGCGCGGGCAAATCGACGCTGGCGCGCGCGATGCTGGCGCTGGTGCCGGCCAGCGGGCGCGCCGAGATCGACGGCGTCGATGTGGCGGCGATGCCGCGCGGCGACCTTGCGCGGCGCATCGCTTATGTGCCGCAGGGGCAAACCTTGCATTGGCCGCTGACCGTCGAGCGCCTTGTCGGGCTTGGGCGCCTGCCGCACCTGGCGCCGATGTCGCGGATTTCCGATGCCGATACAGCCGCGATCGAACGCGCGATGGCGCGCGCCGACGTACTGGAACTTCGCGATCGGATCGCGACCGAGCTGTCGGGCGGCGAACGCGCGCGCGTACTGTTCGCACGGGCGCTGGCGGTCGAGGCGCCGGCGCTGATCGCCGACGAACCGCTCGCCAGCCTCGACCCCGGGCATCAGATCGACGTGATGGATATGCTACGCGCCGAGGCGGTGGGCGGCGGGCTCGTCATAGCGGTGCTGCACGACCTGACGCTTGCGGCGCGATATTGCGACCGGCTGATGCTGATCGACGAAGGGCGGATCGTCGCCGATGGCACGCCTGCCGACGTCCTGACCGCCGAGCGGCTGCGCGCGGTCTACGGAATTGACGCGGCAGTCGAGACCGGCGGCGAATGGCCGACGATCACGCTGTTCGGGCGCGCACGGTGAACGCCGCGACGCAGTTCGCCGAAAAAGGCTATGCGGCATTGCCGCTGTTCGATGCCGAACAGATCCGCGCCGCGGCGGACGACATCGCCGACCATATCGACCGCGTATCGCGGGCGCTCTACCTGCCCTTCGAGCAGAGCTGTCCCGGGGCACCGCTGAGCGAGCGGATCGACCAAGTCTATGCAAAGGAACGCAGCGTCGCCAACTTGCTGCGGGTCGCCGTCTGCACCGATGCGCATCGCGGCGCGCGGCTGCAGGAACTGGCGAATGATCCGCGACTGATCGGCGCTGCCGAAGAATTGAGCGGCCGCGCGCTGGCCGGAAAGATCGTGCGCGTGCGCGCCAGCATCGCCTGCTTTCCCGAACACCGCCACGCCTGGCACAGCGACGTCGCGCGCGACGACGGCACCGGATGCGGCAAGGTCCTAGTTACCGCATGGATTCCGCTCAGCGATGCGGGGCCCGCAAGCGGAGGGCTGGAGGTCGTGTCGGGGCGTCAGCCGGCGCCGTTGGCCAGCGAGGGCAATGAAGGGTTCGAAATCCCCGAATGGCGGCTCGCCGGATTGCCGCGCGTGCGGCCCGAATGCCCGGCGGGAACAGCCCTGTTCCTTGACCGTTTTACGCCGCACCGCACGCTTTCAGCGCGCGCGACGCGCTTCGCGCTCGTCGTCTGGATGAAGGCCGCCTAGCGGGCGGGCTCGACGCGGACGATGCGGCTGGCGCGCTTGCCATCGGCGGATCGGCTGCGCAGATCGGCCGCACCGCTAACGGCCACCGGCCCCGAATAGCGCGTCCAAGCGCCGCCTTCGATGCGATATTCGATGGCTGTTCCGGGGAACATGCTGTTCGCCTCCAGCCTGCCATTCACGATGCGCGCGCCCGGCGGGGCGACGCGATAGGCCACCCCCATACGCTCCAGCATAGGCCATTGCCTCGCCACCCGCCCCCCAAAGTCCCCCCAGCCCGCCTTCAGCTTCGCGGCGTCAACGCGCTTGTCGCCCCATTCATAGCTGACGCCGGCCTGATACGCCGGAGTCCACGGCGCGGGGCTCCACGCGCGTTCGGCCAGCGCGAGCAAGCGCGGGAAGAGCATATAGTCGACCTGCGCGTCGGTACGGATCGTCTCGCTCCACAATTGCGCCTGCAGCCCCGCGACGCGGTGCCCGGGTTGCAGCACAGGCTTGTCCTCGATCGCCTTACCCTCTGCCTGGATGTTGCGGATCGTCGCCGCGTTGGCGGGAAGATTGTCGGGCATGAAGCCGAAGACCTGATACGGATCCACGCCGCGCGACGCCCAATTGTAACCACCCTCTTCGGGATGCGGCGCGTACGGCATGTCGAAATAGCCAAGGTCGGGGATCGACAGCACCGCGTCCCAGCCGCGGTTCATCTGGTCATGCGCCTCGCGGATCGCACCCGCGTGCAGCACGCCCCAGATATTCGTTTGCACCTTTTGGGGCATCGCGGCGGTCTCAGTGTGCCCCATGCCGTCACTCCAGCCACCGACTTTTAGTCCCCGTGCGGCAAGGCTTTTGCTCACTCGCTCGATGAAACGCGGGGTAAGCTTACCCGCATCGCCGCCATTTTCGGCGATCATCGCCTTGCATACCGGCGATTTCACCCAGGCTCCCGCGGTTTCGTCGGCACCGAGGTGGAAGGTCTTGAGCGGCACGCCGGCTTGCCTGTGCATATCTGCAAGCGCGTCGACCACGGTATCGACGAAGTGGTAGGTTGCAGGAAGGCAGACGTTCAGTGTGTTGTCGCTGTAATTCTGGATGCTGCGATATTCGGTCGTGTCGGCGGGGTCGACAAGCCGGTACTCCCCGGCCTCCACCTTCTTTCCTTCCGCAGCGAGACGCGCATGGCGCGCTTCCATCGCCCTGATCGCGGCGCGCGAATGGCCGGGCATATCGATCGATGGGATCACTTCGATCTGCCGCGCCGCGGCCGCCTTCACGATCGCCACATAATCGGGGACGCTCAGATAACCATTGACGCTGCCCGCCCCGTCGGGCCCAGCGCCGAGTTGCGGCAGCAGGCAGATTTTCTCGTCAAGGTCATGGCAACGCCTCGATCCGATCACCGCCAGTTCGGGCAGCGCGGGAATCTCGATCCGCCACCCCTCATCGTCGGCAAGATGAAGGTGGAGCTTGTTGAGCTTATATGCCGCCATCGCTTCGACAAGCTTCAATATCTCGTCACGGCTGTGGAAGTTACGGCCGAGGTCGATGTGCAGACCGCGAAAGCCATATTCGGGCGCATCCTCGACATGGAGCGGTCTCAATTTGCCTTTGTCGAACATCGCCTGCTGCGCCAGCGAACGCAGCGCGTGACTTGCGCCCGCGGTATCATGCGCCGTGATGGCGATGCCAGACGCCTTCGCATCGAGGACATAGGCTTCGGGCTTGCCGACCGCCGCGGGATCGACGTCGATCGTCAGTGGCAGCGTGCCGCCCGCGGCGACACCCAGCGCGGCGAGTGCCGGCGCAATATCGCCGCGCTCGACACCTTTCAACGTCACCGCCAAACCGCGGCCAAGATCGATTGAGGCCCCCTCACCCTGCACCGCTTTCACGGGCTTCGGCAGAATTGCGATTCCCGTTGCTGCGGGCGCCTGCCGTTCAGCCTGCAAGACAAAGGCGCGTTCGGGGGTCAGCCAGCGTGTGCGGTCGACCCCACCCTTGGTCGCGAGTCTTGCCTCATCAGTCATCGGGCTGACGAAAGGCAGGGTTTCGAGCCCCGTTTCGGCGTCGATCACCGGCCGCGTCGCTGCGATCGTGCGCGGTTTCAGCCCGTCGGCGACCAGATAGGCGTTGGGCATTCCAAACGCCTTCGAGAAATTGGACCCAACACCCCACAGCCTGACTTCATGCTTTGCGCCAGGGCGCAGCCTGGCACCGGGCTTCAAAGTCAATTGCTGCACATCGCCGTTGATCAGCCGATGCGAAAAAATGTCGCTTTCGACCAGCGGCAGGCGATTGACGAAGCTGAAATAGAGAGCAAACCCTTCGGTCGGGACGTCGGCGGGCACATCATCGGGGACCGTCAATATGATCGTGGACAGGAAGCAGCCATCGATCCCCGCGGGGCATGCAGGCCCGTTGTCGACGACCCTATATTGGTAGTCCAGCGTATCGGCGAGACGGTCGAGCGCGGCCTGCGACGGCGCTTCGGCAGCCTGTGCGGCCGACGCTGCCAGCGCAACCATCGCGATTCCCGTCAACGCTTCGACCCGCATCCATAGTCTCCCATTCAAAATTTGTATCTAATTTGTCATGTACGATCGCGACGGTCAACGCTTATCAGATTTGGCTGTTTTGACGATAATCATCGACAATTTCCAGAAAAGATCGACGGACAGCCTCGACGCGAGATGCCGATTGGTTTCATATTAGTATTATATTCGGGGTCCGCCGACCAAGCACCCGCAGCGCGCGGATCAACCACCACCTCACGGCACTTAGGGGTCAGGGCGACCATCCTTCCGGACCCATGCTCTGCGCCGGGCGGTGCGAATAGCTCGCAGCAGGATTGACGCGACGATACCAATGCAACACATGGGACAGAGACACCGGCCCTGTCGGCCGTGTCCGTCGCAACGGTGGAGCAACATTCTTGTCACTGATCGCACGCGTGGGCCCGCTTCAGAAGGATGATCCGACTCCGCTGTACCTGCAATTGCAGAAGATCTTGCGCGACGCCATCGAAGGACAGGTGGTCAAAGCCGAAGAGGCGATCCCGACCGAACGCGACCTTGCCGAAGAATTCGAAGTGTCGCGCATCACCGTGCGCAAGGCGATCGACGGACTGGTCGCCGACGGGATAGTGACACGGCGCCGTGGTGCAGGAACCTTCGTCACCCGGCCGCGCGTCGAGAAAAGCTTTTCGAAGCTCACATCCTTTTCGGAAGACATGGTGTCTCGCGGGCGCAAACCGCACAGCAAATGGGTAAGCAAGACCACAGGAGCCGTGACGCCCGAGGAGGCGCTGTCGCTTGGTCTTTCGCCGGGGTCGCTCGTCTATCGCTTCCACCGCATCCGCTATGCCGACGACACATCGATGGCACTCGAATATGCGACGATCCCAGCCTATTGCCTGCCGTCGGTCGAGGCAGTGGGCACGTCGCTCTATGAAGCGCTCGAAGCCGCAGGCCATCTGCCCGTCCGCGCGCTCCAGCGGTTGCGCGCAGTCGCCTTCTCCGCCGAACAGGCCGAAGTGCTCGGGATCGAAACGGGCGCACCGGGACTGTTCATCGAACGGCGCGGTTTCCTGTCCGACGGTCGGACCGCCGAGTTCACGCAGAGCTATTATCGCGGCGACGCTTATGACGTCGTTGCAGAGCTTAACGGCTAGGCCTCAAAAAAACCTCCACGAGAGATACCGGCAAGCCGCGCCCGACGCGCGACCGAATCCGTTCTTCCTCCGGGATATTCACAAGACCAATACCGGCCGATTCTTATTACCAATACGCTACAGGCTTCCCCGTCGCTTGTCGCTAAGCGGCATCCGGGCCGCCCGTAATCAATCGCCGCTACTTAGCCAAAACGCCCACATAGCCTGGACTGGGCGCCCAAAATCCGCGCGTAGCAAACATATATCTTGCTGGAATGGATATAACCTATATAGTACCAATATATCGGATGGTCACACACCACCGGCCGGGAGACAGAATATTATGACGCCGAACGCCGCATCGGACGGACGACAGACGCTGATGGAGCAGGAAGCGGGCGAGGCAGCGGACGCCGTCGCAAATATGCTGGAAGCGAATCGCGATGCGTTCGGCGCGATCGGCCGGCGCCTTCGCGCCTCCCCCCCGGCCGCCGTCGTGACCTGCGCACGCGGATCTTCGGACCATGCCGCGACCTATGCCAAATATCTGATCGAGACGATGACGGGAACGCCGACCGCATCCGCAGCGCTGTCGATCGCATCGCTCTACGATGCGCCCGCGGTGGCCGGAAACCGGCTGTGCCTTGCGATATCACAGTCGGGCAAGAGCCCCGACCTGCTCGCCGCAGTCGAACAGCAGCGCGATGCGGGGGCGTTTGTCGTCGCGCTCGTCAATGCGGAAGACTCGCCGCTCGCAGCCCTTGCCGACGTCGTGATCCCGCTGTCCGCCGGGGTCGAACGGTCGGTGGCGGCGACAAAATCCTATATCGCCTCGCTTGCGGCGATCGCAGCGCTGGTGGCGGCATGGACCGAGGATGCCGCGCTCGAAAACGCGCTGACCGCCCTCCCCGGTCAGCTTGCAGAGGCGTTCGCGCTCGACTGGTCGCCCGCGATCGGCGCCTTTAAGGGCGCGACAAATCTGTTCGTTCTCGGGCGCGGTTATGGCCTGGGCGCCGCGCAGGAGGCAGCGCTCAAATTCAAGGAAACGTCGGGACTGCATGCCGAAAGCTTCAGCGCCGCCGAAGTGCGCCACGGCCCGATGGCGATCGTCGGCGATAGCTTTCATGTCCTCGCGCTGGGCGGCACCGACCGCGCCGCAGCCGGTGTTCGCAGTGTCGCCGACGAGTTCCGCGGGCGCGGTGCAACCGTCTTGCTGGCCGACCCCGCTGGCGGCGACCTCCCCGCGATCGCAGCGCACCCGGCGATCGAACCGATCCTGCTGATCCAGAGCTTTTACCGCATGGCGAGCGCGCTGGCGCTGACACGCGGGCGCAACCCCGACTCGCCTCCGCATCTCAACAAGGTTACCGAGACTTTATGATCTTTCGTTTCCATAACGGCCAGGTCGTGTTGCCAGGCGATGCCGTCGGCGCCGTGGACATCGCCGTCACCGACGGCACCGTCACCGCGGTCACCCCCGCCGCCGACGCGCCCGCGGACCGCGAGATAGATTTGGGCGGCGGCTGGTTACTTCCCGGTTTCGTCGACACGCAGGTCAATGGCGGCGGCGGGGTGCTCTTCAACGACCAGGTCGATGTCGAGGCGATCGCAGCGATCGGCGCCGCGCATGCGCGTTTCGGCACGACTGCTTTTCTGCCGACGTTGATCAGCGACACACCCGCGCAGATCGCCGCGGCACTCGCGGCGGTCGACGCCTCGATTGAGCAAGGCGTTCCCGGTGTCGTCGGTATCCATATCGAAGGCCCTTTCATCAACGAGGTGAAGCGCGGCATTCACGAGGCGCACCGTATCCGCCGTCTCGACAACGATATTCTCGCGACGCTTACCGCGCCGCACCGCGGGCGCGTGATGCTGACGCTCGCGCCAGAGCTTTGCGACGAGGAGGACATCCGCACCCTCGTTCGTCATGGCGTGATCGTCAGCGCGGGGCACAGCGACGCGACCTATGACGAGGCGCAGCGCGCGGTCGGCGCGGGCCTCTCGGGCTTCACCCATTTGTTCAATGCGATGTCGCCGTTGCACCACCGTCATCCGGGCGCGGTTGGCGCGGCGTTTGATTCCGATGTTTATTGCGGACTCATCGTCGATGATGTCCATCTCCATCCTGCGGTCGTGCGACTGGCGGTTCATGCGAAAGGCATGGACCGCATCATGCTGGTCACCGACGCGATGCCGAGCGTCGGCACCGACGTCAGCGAATTCACGCTGCAGGGTAAGCGCATCGCCGTGAAGGATGGTGTTTGCATTTTCGAGGATGGCACGCTGGCGGGGACACATCTCGACATGGCGTCGGCGCTGCGCAAGACAGTCGAGGTGACCGGCTTGTCGGTACCCGACGTGTCGGCGATGGCGAGCGCAACTCCGGCGACCTTCCTATCGCTGCGGGACCGCATTGGTTTGATCGCGGCCGGACAGCGGGCAGACTGGGTCTGGCTGGACGCGGACCTGGCTCCGCGCGCGACATGGATCGGTGGGCGGCCCGTTTCCGAAACCGCCTAGATTCCTGTTCAAATACACAATGATAGAAGCCGTGCGACAACAAGCGGCGAAAGTTTTGGGGAATGAACCGATGAGCCTGATCATCACCTCTCCGCTCAGAGGATGGGCGACGACGCTGGACAGCGTTCCGGACCCGGTCTTTGCGCAGCGCATGATGGGCGACGGCGTTGCGATCCAGCCGCTCGGCGACACCGTCGTCGCGCCGTTCGACGGCGAGGTGGTGACGCTTCACGACGCGGGCCACGCCATTTCATTGCGCAGCGCCGAGGGCGCCGAAGTGCTGATCCATATCGGGCTCGATACGGTGATGCTGAAGGGCGAAGGCTTTACCCCGCTCGTTGCAATCGGCGACAAGGTGTCGCGCGGCGATCCGTTGATCCGCTTCGATCTGGACGCCGTCGCTCTCGCGGCCACCAGCCTGATCACCCCGGTCATCGTGACCAACGCCGACGCCTTTGCAATCAGCCGCCGCACCGTCGATTGTTCGGTCGGCGCATGCGAGGCGCTGATGACGCTCGTTCCGGTGCAGGCCGAGGCGAGGCGCCGGTCGGATGACGGAACCGTGGTCGAGCAGGCGGTGACGCTGTCGCTGCCGCACGGCATCCATGCCCGCCCTGCCGCGCGGATCGGCGAAACCGCGCGTGGCTTTGAAGCCGACATACATCTGCTGAACGGCGACAAGCGCGGCGATGCGCGGAGCACCGTGGCGCTGCTCGCACTTGGCACCCGTCTGGGCGACGAAGTCCTCGTGCAGGCGCGCGGCGCCGATGCCGAAGCGGCGCTTGCCGCCATCGTCGCGTTGCTGGCAACCGATATGGGTGAAAGCGCGCCTGCAGCCCTCGTCGCGACGGCCGGATCGGTTGAAGCATCGTTGCTGCGCGCAGGACAGATCGGCGGTGTGATCGCCTCGCCCGGCCTTGCCAAGGGGCCGGCGGCGCGGCTGCGGCAGGTCGCCATTGCCGTCGCGCGCGACGGCAATGGCGCCTCCGCGGAACGAAGCGCCCTGCGCGCCGCACGCGACGATGTCCGCGGCCGGATCGCCGCGCGAGCCGACGACGCGGAGGGCAGCGTCGCGGCGGTCATGCACGCGCATGTCGCGCTGCTTGACGATCCTGAACTGCTCGCGGGCGCGGAAAAGCGCATAGCTGAGGGACGTAGCGCGGGCTTCGCATGGCGCGGCGCAATCCACGATCAGATCGACGCGATCCGCGCCACGGGCAATGCGCATCTGATCGAACGCGCCGACGACCTTGTCGACATCGAGCGGCAATTGCTGGCGGCGCTGACCGGCACGTCGCTCGACGGTACTGCGGTTCCGGCCGGGGCGATCGTCGTTGCCGAGGATTTACTGCCGTCGCAGCTGCTCACTCTTGCCGCCGCGAAACCGGCGGGCCTGTGCCTCGTTCGCGGCGGCCCGACCTCGCATGTCGCAATCCTGTGCGCGGGGCTCGGCTTGCCCGCACTCGTCGCGATGGGCGATGCGCTGGACAATATCGAAGACGGCACGCCGTTGCTGCTCGATGCCGAACTCGGCCATCTGACCGCAAATCCGGGGACAGTGGACGACGAGGCCTTTACCTCACGGCTCGCAAAGCGCTATGCGAGGCGCGCGGCGGCGCAGGCGGCGGCAAGCGACGCCTGCCAGACTGCCGATGGCGCGCGCATCGAAATCTTCGCGAATATCGGCACGGTCGAGGACGCCGCGGTCGCCGCCGCGCAGGGCGCCGAGGGATCGGGGCTCGTCCGCAGCGAATTCCTGTTCCTGGACCGCGACACCGCGCCGTCGGAGGAGGAGCAATACGCCGCCTATCAGGGCATCGCGGACGCGCTCGCGGGCAAACCGGTGATCATCCGCCTGCTCGACATCGGCGGCGACAAGCCAGCCGGCTATATTCCGTTCGCCCACGAGGAGAACCCCGCGCTCGGCCAGCGCGGCATCCGCGTTGCGCTTGCGCAGCCCATACTGTTGGAAACGCAGCTCCGCGCGATCCTGCGCGTGGCGCCCGTCGGTCAGTGCAGGATCATGATCCCGATGGTCGCAAGCGTCGATGAACTGCGGCAGGTCCGGGCAATCGTCGACCGCCTCCGCGGCGAAATGGGAATCGCGTCGCCGGTCGAAGTGGGCGTGATGGTCGAAACCCCGGCCGCTGCGATGACCGCCGACCTGCTCGCCACCGAGGCCGACTTTCTGTCGATCGGCACCAACGACCTCACCCAATATGTGCTCGCGATGGATCGCGGCAATCCTGCGGTCGCTGCCGGGGTCGACGCGATGCACCCGGCGGTGCTGCGCATGATCGGCGAGACCTGTCGCCTCGCGGCCCCGCGCGGGCGCTGGGTCGGGGTGTGCGGCGGGCTCGCTTCCGATCCCGCGGCACTGCCGATCCTGATCGGGCTCGGCGTCACCGAATTGTCGGCCGTCCCCGGTTTCGTCGCAGAGGCGAAGCAGATTGTGCGCGGGCTGACCCGGATCGAAGCGCGTGCGCATGCCGAGCTCGCGTTGCAATGCAAGTCGGCAGCCGAGGTTCGTGCGCTCGCCCGCGCTTTCGAGGAGACACGTCGATGAGAAAGATGCTCGAAACGCTCCAGCCGCTTGGCCGCGCGCTGATGCTGCCGATCGCGGTGCTGCCGATCGCGGGTCTGCTGCTGCGCATCGGTCAGCCCGACCTGCTCGACATTGCCTTCATCTCGGCTGCGGGCGCCGCGATCTTCGAGAATCTGGGCATCCTCTTCGCGATCGGCGTGGCGGTCGGTTTCGCGCGCGACGGCAATGGCGCCGCAGCGCTTGCGGGCGTCGTCTGCTATCTGGTCACCACCACCGGCGCCCAAACCTTTCTGACCGCGCCGCTCGACGTGGGCGCAGGCTTGCCCGAGGCGGCAGCGGCCTTGGCCGCGAAAAATTGGGCGCTGACACAGATCGACAAGCTGGAGGTCCCGATCGGCATATTGTCGGGGCTGATCGGCGGCAATTTCTACAACCGCTTCGCGACCATTGCGCTGCCCGAATACCTCGCCTTCTTCGGCGGCCGGCGCTTCGTGCCGATCGCAAGCGGTGTCGCGGGGCTGCTGCTCGCGGCCGTGCTGGGCTATGGCTATGCGCATATCAGCGGCGCGATCGATGCCGCGAGCCGTACGGTCGTCGAAAGCGGCGGCGCCGGCCTGTTCGTCTATGGCGTGCTGAACCGGCTGCTCATCGTCACCGGTCTCCACCACATCATCAACAATGCCGCCTGGTTCGTCGTCGGCGATTTCCAGGGAGCGACTGGGGATTTGCGCCGCTTCTTCGCCGGCGACCCCAATGCCGGCGCGTTCATGTCGGGGTTTTTCCCGGTGATGATGTTTGGCCTGCCGGCCGCGTGCCTCGCGATGTATCATGAAGCGCGGCCCGAACGACGCAAGGCGGTTGGCGGCATGCTCTTCAGCCTTGCCTTTACCAGCTTTCTGACCGGCGTGACCGAACCGATCGAATTCACCTTCATGTTCGTCGCGCCGTTGCTCTACGCGATCCACGCGCTGCTGACCGGAGTCGCAATGGCGCTGATGAACGCGCTCGACGTAAAGCTCGGTTTCGGATTCTCGGCGGGGCTGTTCGACTATGTGCTGAACTTCAGCCTCGCGACGCGGCCGTGGATGCTGCTGCCGGTGGGGGCCGTATATGCAGTGCTTTATTACGGCCTGTTCCGCTTCTTCATCCGCCGTTTCGACCTCGCGACGCCCGGACGCGAAAAGGGCGTGGTCGCCGAAACCGCCACTGCATCGGCGGGCGGCGCGCGGGGCGAAGCCTTTGTCGCGGCGCTCGGCGGCGCGGCCAACCTGGTCAGCGTCGATGCCTGTACCACGCGCCTCCGCCTGATCGTCGCCGACCAACAAGCGATCGACGACGCCGCGCTGTCCTCGCTCGGCGCGCGCGGCATCATCCGCCCGTCGAAAAAGGCGGCGCAGGTGGTGCTCGGACCGATTGCCGACCTGGTCGCCGAAGAGATCCGCGGCGCGCTGGCGTGGAGCGGCGCCGCGGTCGCTGCCACACATCGGCCGGTGATCGCCGGCAGCACCGATGCTTCCGGGCTGCCCGCCGAAGTCGTTGGCGCGCTCGGCGGCGACGCCAACCTCCGCACCGTTCACGCGCTTCACGGCCGCTTCCGCGTCGAGCTCGCCGACCCCGCGCGCGTCGACGAGGGCGCTCTCGTACGGATCACGCACGGGATCGCCCGCCCGCAAACCGACGTCTGCCACATCCTGCTATGACTTAGCGCGGTCGCCTTCGGCCCTGGCTAGTCCCAATCGAGCGCGCCCTTTTTCCATTCGTAGATGAAACCTACCGTCAAGATGCCCAAAAAGACCATCATGGCGCCCCATGCTTCCCAGCCGAGATCGTCGACGACGATGGCCCAGGGAAAGAGGAAGGCAGCCTCAAGGTCGAAAATGATAAACAGGATCGCGACCAGATAGAAACGGACGTCGAACGGCTTGCGCGGTGCTTCGAAGGCGGGAAAGCCGCACTCATATTCGGAGAGTTTCTCACTGTCCGGCGCGTGAGCGCCGGTGACGCGCGACACCGCCATCGGCAAGAAGACGAACAGGAGCGACAGCGCCAGCGCGACGCCCATGAAGATCAGGATCGGAAGATAGTCGAGCAACAGCGTGGACGACGACGCCAGATTGGCGCCGGATACGGATTGGGACGGCATGGCGGCCTCCTTCGAAGTCGCCGGGCCGTCCCGGACCTGATGCCGACGCACCCGCCCATGCCAGAGCCGAACGCGCCGGGGAGGACGTGGCCTCGCTGATTTTGGTCAACGCCGGTCAGACGGACGATGAAAGCTTCATCATCACCAGTCCGCTGACGATCAGAAGCGCGGCGGCGATCCGCATCGCATTCGCCTGTTCACCGAGGACGAAGATGCCGACAAGAAACGCCCCGACCGCGCCGATCCCGGTCCAGATCGTGTAAGCGGTGCCGAGTGGCAGCGACTTCATGGATAAGGAGAGCAATGCGAAGCTTATAATCATCGCGCCGATCGTGATGGCGGTCGCGCCAGGGCGCGTGAAACCCTCGGACTGCTTCATCGAATAGGCCCACACGATTTCGAAAATTCCGGCGATCGTCAGATAAATCCAGGCCATGACAGCCTCCTTCAAAGGCTGCCGGGCCGTCCCGGACTTGGGAAACCCGCATCATGTGCAGGCGAGGACGTGGCCTCTGGAAGGCGGCCTGGCAGGGGCAGCAGGACTCGAACCCGCGACCCTCGGTTTTGGAGACCGATGCTCTACCAACTGAGCTATACCCCTAGGCCGGAGTGCGCCACTAGCCGGATTGCAGGGGCGGGGCAAGAGGGATGACGGGTTGCGCGTGCGGGCGGGGCTGATATGCGCAATTTTGCATGAGCGCAGCGCCGTCCCCCGCCCGGTCCCCGTCCCCGGCCCCCGCCCCGCCCGACGGGCCTCCGCAAAATTATCTGGGCGGAATCGGATTGCGCCTGCTCGCGATGGTCAGCCTGTCGCTGATGTTCGTGCTCGTCAAAATGATCGACGCTGCCGATATCCATATCGTCGAGAGCCTGTTCTGGCGCCAGGCGCTCGTCCTGCCCTTCCTGCTGGTCTGGGTACAGGCGACCGGTGGCCTGTCGTCACTGAAGACGCAGCGCATCGGCGCGCATGCACGGCGGATGCTGATGGGCCTGACCGGCATGGCTTGCAATTTCGGCGCCATGATCCTGCTGCCGATGGCGGAAGCGACGACGATCAGCCTGTCGGTGCCGATTTTCGCGGTGATCTTTGCGGCGATCCTGCTGGGCGAGGCGACAGGGTGGCAGCGATGGAGCGCGGTGATCATCGGCTTTGTCGGCGTCCTCGTCGTGCTCGACCCGATTTCGGGCTTTGCCGGCGGCTTCGGCGGAACGCATGGCGTCGGCACGCTGATTGCGCTCACCGGCGCGGTCATGACGGCGCTGATCACGATTGCGGTACGCGACCTTGGCCGAACAGAAAATGCGGGGACGATCGTTTTCTGGTTCAGCCTCTTGTCCATGATCCCGCTCGGGATCGCCCTGCCCTTTGTCTTCACGCCGCATGACGGCCGCGAATGGCTGCTCCTGGTCGGCCTCGGCTTTCTTGGCGCCGTCGTCCAGATGTCGCTGACCGGCGCGCTGCGCCTCGCCCCCGTGTCGGTCGTCATCCCCATGGATTATTCAAGCCTGCTATGGGCGATCGCCGCCGGCTGGTGGTTCTTTGGCACGCTGCCCGCCGACACGACCTGGGTCGGTGCCCCCTTGATCATCGCGTCGGGCCTGTTCATCGCCTGGCGCGAGCATCGCCGCCATATCGACCGGCCCAAGGAGGTTGCTGCATGACATTACCGATCCTCTATCACTGCCCCGACGCCCGCTCGCTGCGCTGCCTGTGGGCGGTCGAGGAAGCCGGGATCGACGTGGACCTGCGCCTGCTGAAATTCCCCCCGCGCGCGTTCGAGCCCGATTATCGCGCCGTCAATCCGTTGATGACGATCCCCGGCTGGGTCGAGAACGGCCAGTTGATGACCGAGTCCGCCGCGATCTGCGAACGCATCGCCGAAGGAACTCCGCTGGAGGTTCACCGCGACGAGAATGATTATTGGGCGTGGCGCAACTGGCTGCACCGCAGCGATGCGACGCTGACCTTCCCGCTCGCGATCATGATCCGCTACACGCGCGTCGAACCCGAGGAGCGCCGGCTTGCCCAGGCGGTCGAGGACTATAAGGCGTTCTTTGGCGGCCGCGCGAAGAGCATCGAGGCAGCGCTGGCCGACGGCCGCGAGTGGCTCGTCGCGGATCGCTTTACCATTGCCGACATCGTGATCGGCTATGCAGCCTTCCTCGCGACGACATTGCGTGCTGACGATGTACTTGGCGATGCGACGAAGGCGTGGCTCGGCCGCTGTATGGCGCGCGAGGGGTTTCAGCGCGCGCGGCAGCGCCAGAAAGCAGCCGAATAACGAAAAAGGGCTCCACCATTTGGTGGAGCCCTTCGTGCCCCCCGTGCATGGCAAAGCCAACGAGGAAAACGCATCGGCCTTTCGGGGTGTAGGTCGCGTGAAAGGCCGTATGTGGGGCCAATTTATGGTGCGCCGCAGAAGTTGGCTTTCACATTCTCCCGCGCTTAAAGCGACAAAAGATACGGACGTGCGCGTCGAAAATGTTTCCTTTGTCGCTTTAGGGGCGGATGGCGAAGGCCGACGATGTCTAAGAGCGTGCTGGCGGCTGGCACGACGGGACGATGTAGGACAGCGGCTTCTGGTATCGGGGTGGCGGCGACTTTGGGGTACCCTCTTTGGACATCGCCCGGCTGGATCCGGATCGGATCGGCGCAACAGCCGCGCAATATTCCAAAGTTCAGGAAAGTTCAGCCCTGTGAGCGCCCCGATTTGCAAGTCGCGGAATGCTGGATGTCCGCGGCACGTCCGATCATGGCTGCACTCGCAAGCGGGGCAGCGACCATCTTTTTGTTCACCGAATGAAAGAGCCGGATGAAGGCTGGCACAGCCGAATAATGTAGGAAAGACCTATTTGAAGGCGATGTCTGTTTTGGCGTGGGAGCAGGCGTTTGCTACTATGTTGTACCCCGGCGAAGGCCGGGGCCCAGGGCTTTCGAAAGCCGAGCTGTGCGGATTGCCGCCCTGGACCCCGGCCTTCGCCGGGGCACACATTACCGTCGTTAGTGTCCGGTCGTTTCTTCGCCTTGTCATCCCGGGCTTGACCCGGGATCCCGCTTTTTGACGCACTCACCGACTTCTAGCGGGACCCCGGATCAAGTCCGGGGTGACGAGGATGTGGAGGGCAGCTTAAGCCACTCTCTTTCTCCGTTCGTGTCGAGCGAAGTCGAGACATCCATCGACGTCGAGCCTGGCCCGAGGGGCATCTCGACTTCGCTCGATGCGAGCGGGCCGATAAGCCAGAGCGCAGCAATCGGTCGCTACCCGTCGCCTTGCTCCGATCCGCGTGCGCGTTGGAAACCGTCCGGGCGTGCCCGGCGCCAGCGTAGCCCGACCATCAGGACGAACGGCCAGAATATCGTATTGAGGACATCGAACGCGCTGTCGGGCATTCGCCAGGCACCATGTGCGATGCGATCGGCGACCTCCTTTGCGATGGCCGCAGCCAGGACGAACAGAAACGGCGTCCATGTCGCAAGCGAACGCCGTGTCACGATTCGCGCAAGAAACAGGACGACCATGCCGCCGTGGACGTGCAGCAGGCTGTCCGACGCACCGGTGCTCATGCCCAGCGCGGAGCTCAGCGGGCGGTAGAAATCGATGAGGTTTTCCATCGCGACGCGCTAAAGCATCAGGCAAATGAACCTGCCGTTACCGACGACATGTGCGCCAAAGAAACGTCAGGCGTTCAATTCACCATCCGCTCATAGCCCTCCCAATAGGGAGCGCGCAGGTCTTTTCTCAAAATCTTGCCGCTGGCGTTCCGGGGCAGCGCATCGATCACGTCGATGCTGCGCGGGCATTTGAAGGGAGCAATGCGTTCGCGCGCCCAGGCGATGATGTCGGCTTCTTCGACGCTCGTTCCGGGTTTGGCGACGACGACCGCCTTCACCGTCTCCCCCCACTTCTGGTCGGGAATGCCGATCACAGCGACTTCCTGCACCGCCGGATGGCCGAAGATCGCGCTTTCGACTTCGGCCGGATAGACATTCTCGCCGCCGGTGATGATCATGTCCTTCATCCGGTCGTGGATGAAGAGATAGCCGTCGGCGTCGAGATAGCCCGCATCGCCGGTACGGATCCAGCCCTCGTCCGTCATCGTATTTGCCGTCGCGTCGGGCAGATTCCAATATCCCAGCATATTGTTCGAAGAGCGGGTGACCACCTCACCCACTTCGCCCGTCGGAACGGATTGACCGTCGGGTCCGAGGATGACGATTTCGACGCCGGGAAGCGCCTTGCCCGCCGACCGCATCCGCACATTGCCTTCCGGGTCGTGATCCTCGGGCGGCAGCATCGAGATCGTGCCCGTCGTCTCGGTCATCCCATAAGCTTGGATGAACTGCGCGCCGAAGACCGCGATGCACTGGCGCAGCAGTTCGAGCGGGATCGGCGCGGCGCCATAGAGGATATATTTGAGGCGGCTGTAATCGACGCTGGCGCAGCGCGGGTGCATCAGCAGCATCTGGAGCGCCGCGGGAACCATGAAGAAGCGGGTGACGCCGTGCTGCTCGACCGCGTCGAACACCCCGTCGGGGTTGAACTCCGCGAGCACGACGCCCGGCAATCCAGCGGCAAGCGCCATGATGCCGAGCCCGGTGCCGCCGATATGCGCGCACGGCATCGCGACCAGCACCGCCTCATCATCTTCCCATTTCGTGTACGGCAGATCGAGCGTGTTCGAATGTTTGCGCAGCGCGAAGAGATTGCGGTTCGACAGCACCGCACCCTTGGGGTTGCCGGTGGTGCCCGAGGTATAGAGCTGAAGCACCGCGTCGTTGGTACCCGACGGATCGAAGGACAGGCGCTCGGCCCCGTCGATCATCGACCATGCGTCGGCGGCGCCGACGATCTTGGGATCGTTCTGAAGCTTTCCCGCTAGCTGTTCGGCGAGCGCATCGAACCCCGGGCCAGCAAAGACCATTTTCGCCTTCGTATCATTGACGATGAAGGCCCATTCGGTCGGCGAGAGGCGCCAGCCGATCGGTGCCATCACGATCCCCGCGCGCGCCGCGCCGTAGAAAAGGGTGAAATAGAGGTCGCTATTCTTGCCGATCCACGCGATGCGGTCGCCCTTCCGGAGCCCCGCCGCGATCAGCGCCGACGCCGCCCGCGCAGTGCGGTCATCGAGTTCGGCATAGGTATAGACGCGGTCCTCTTCGCGCAGCGCCACCCGATCGGGGCGCTCGCTGGCCCAATGGGTCAAGAATTCGTCAAATGTGAAAAGGTCCGAAACGTCGCGGCCCATCGCCTCTCTCTCCTCGAATCGCATCTCTTTCGTGCAATTGGTGAGAGGCTAGCGCCTGCGGGGGCCGCGTAAAGCGCCGATCGCCCATACTGTCAGGTCCGTCAGGTGCGGCGGAACAACAGCATCAGGTTATTTGCAGGCATCGCGCGGCGTTCAGCGAAGGCGAGACCGGCATCGACGGCGGCTGCTTTTACGGCGTCGGTATCGCGAAGCCCCCACGCAGGATTACGGCTGCGCAGGCTGGCATCGAAGGCTAGATTGCTCTCCGCCGTCGGGGCATCGGGCTCAAAATAGGGGCCGTAAAGGATCAACGGCGCGCCGCGGGCAAGCAGCCGGACTGCGCCAGCGAGCAGGCCCGTCGTCGCCTCCCACGGGCTGATATGCACCATATTGATGCAGAGGATCGCATCGGCGCGGTCCAACGGCCATACATCGGACGCCGCATCGAGGGCGATCGGCGGAGCAATATTCGCCAGCCCGGCGTCAACGCGATAGGCCGCGATCGACGTCAGCCCGGCGGGGTCGGGATCGGTTGGTTGCCAATCCAGATCCGGAAAAGCAGCGGCGAAATGCACCGCATGTTCGCCCGATCCGCTCGCGACTTCCAGCACTGACCCGGTCGCAGGGAGCCAATCGCGCAGAACCGCAACGATCGCGTCGCGATTGCGCAGCGTTGCCGGTGCATGGCGCTTGTCACCCGGCGCGCCCTCCCCCGGCGTCCAGGGTTGCGGCGTCACTTGGTCGCCTGTGCCCGCGCGCGGCGTTCACGCACGATCAGCCAGCCGAACAAGCCCACCGGGCCGGCCATCAGCGTCAGAAACAGGAAGGGAAATTGCACGATGCGGCTGAAGCCCTTCTGATCGGCGTCGCGCGCGATCCACATGCCGGTAAAAAGGTCGAAGGCCAGGTAATGGATCCACCCCATCGTCGCGCCGCCCGGGCTGTCGAACAGCTTCATCACGCCCTTCAGCGTGGTGAAGTCCGCCCCGCTCGCTCCGCCGGGGTCGATGCCGCCGGTCAGGAAACCGACGATCAATATCGTATAGGCAAGGCAGAGCAGGAAGACGCCCGCATAGAGGATCGCCGCGAGGATTTTCGGGCTGCGCGGCAGAAAGGCGAGTGCGATCCAGCCCGCGAAAGCCCAGTAATTGGCCAACAGAAAGATATTGTCCCAGCTCATCGCGCGCTCCCCCGCCCTGTCAGATCAGTCCGCCGAGCCCGAACAGCACGACGCCCGCCAGCAAAGCAATGGCGCCGGTGACGGTGATCAGCAAGGTCATTCGCGCGGCCGACGCGCGGCGCGAGATGAAGAAGGCCGTCGCGAGGCCGAGCCCGATCGCGAAAAGCGGTGCGTAGACGAACGCCCAGTCATAGCTGAACTCGCGGCGAACCCGGACCATCTCCCATTGCTCGACGACAAGACCATAGGCAGTGATCGCGATCAGCCAGCCGAGAAGCGCGACGATCGCGAACAACGCACCGGCCGCGATGCAACCCGCGCCGGAGCGCGGCTGGGGACGTTCGGGGCCGGGCGCCGGTTCGGTCATCAGCCCTCCCAGGCGAGGACGGGCTTGCGTGCCGCGAGCGTCTCGTCGAGGCGCGCGCGCGGTGCGAAGTGCGGCGCGGTCTTCAGCGCCGGGTCGCCGTTCTTCGCGCGCATTGCGATGCTGCGGAGGGCGCCGATGAACTGGTCGAGCACGGCCTTGCTCTCGGTCTCGGTCGGCTCGACGAGCATCGCGCCATGGACGACGAGCGGGAAATAGACCGTCATCGGGTGATAGCCCTCGTCGATCAGCCCCTTGGCGATGTCGAGCGTCGAGAAACCCTCGGCGAGGCCTTTATCGCTGAACAGTGCTTCGTGCATGCACGGCCCCGAGCGGCCGAAGGGCGCGTCGAGCACATCCTCGAGGCTGCGCAGCACATAGTTCGCGTTGAGCACCGCATCTTCGGCAACCTGCTTGAGGCCGTCGGCTCCGTGGCTGAGGATATAGGTCAGCGCACGGGTGAACATGCCCATCTGACCGTGGAAGGCGGTCATGCGGCCGAAGGTCTGCGGATGATCCTCGCCCGCATTTTCCTCTTCGATCAGGCGGAAGCTGTCGCCTTGCCGGGTCACGAAAGGCAGGGGTGCGAAGGGCGCGAGCGCCTCGGACAGCACGACCGGACCCGAGCCAGGACCGCCGCCGCCGTGCGGGGTCGAGAAGGTCTTGTGCAGGTTGATATGCATAGCATCGACGCCAAGGTCGCCGGGGCGCACGCGCCCGACGATGGCGTTGAAGTTCGCGCCGTCGCAATAGACATAGCCGCCCGCAGCATGGACCGCATCCGAGATCGCCTTCATGTCGCGCTCGAACAGGCCGCAGGTGTTAGGGTTGGTGATCATCACCCCGGCGACGTCGGGGCCAAGGCGTGCCTTCAACGCTTCAAGGTTGACGCGGCCGGCCTCGGTCGCCGGGATATCCTCGACGGTAAAGCCCGCAAAGGCCGCAGTCGCGGGGTTGGTGCCGTGCGCGCTTTCGGGGACGAGGATGACACGGCGGTCTTCGCCGCGCGCCTCGAGCGCCGCCTTGATGCAGAGGATACCGCAGAGTTCGCCATGCGCGCCGGCCTTGGGCGACATCGCGACGCTGTGCATGCCGGTGAGCGTGATCAGCCATTCGGCGAGCTCGTGGATCACCGCATAGGCACCCTGCACCGTTTCCTGCGGCTGCAGCGGGTGGACGTCGGCAAAGCCGGGCATCCGCGCCACCTTTTCGTTGAGGCGCGGGTTATGCTTCATCGTGCAGCTACCGAGCGGGAAGAGACCGAGATCGATCGCATAATTCTGGCGGCTGAGGCGCGTATAGTGACGCACCGTTTCGGACTCGCTGAGGCCCGGCAGGCCGATGGGCGCGGTGCGCGCAAGGCCGCCGAGGTCAAAGGCAGGTGCCGTTTCGTCGAAATCGACCCCGGTCGTCTCGCTGCCGCCAATCTCGAAGATCAGCGGTTCTTCGAGCATCAGCGCGCGGTTTCCTGTAAAGGTGACATTGTCGTCGGCACCGCCGGCAACATTCATTTCGGGGCGCCAGCCGGCGCGGTTGAGCGCGGTCATGCCAGCACCTCCTTCAGGGCAGCGGCGAAGGCGGCGATATCCGCCTCGGTCACGGTTTCGGTCACGGCGACGACGAGGCCGTTTTCAAGGCCTTCATTGTCGGGATAGAGGCGGCCGAGCGAGACGCCGCCGAGGATATCCCGCTCCGCAAGCTTGTGGATCACCGGGCGTGCCGCGGTGGGAAGCAGCAGCGTGAATTCGTTGAAGAAGCTGTTGTTCAGCACCGACACGCCCGGCAGCTTCGCGAGTTCGGCGGCAGCAGCCTGCGCGCGGCCGTGATTGATCGCGGCGAGTTGACGAAGGCCCGCTTCACCGAGCAACGTCATATGGATGCTGAAGGCCAGCGCACAGAGCCCTGAATTGGTGCAGATATTGCTCGTCGCCTTTTCGCGGCGAATATGCTGTTCGCGCGTCGAGAGCGTCAGCACGAAACCGCGCTTGCCATTGGCGTCGACGGTTTCGCCGCACAGGCGACCCGGCATCTGGCGGACATATTTGGTCTTGCACGCGAACAAGCCGACATAGGGTCCGCCGAACTGCAGCCCGACACCAAGCGATTGGCCCTCACCCACGACGATATCCGCGCCCATTTCGCCCGGCGACTTGATGAGACCGAGCGCGACGGGTTCGGTCACGACCGCGATCAACAGCGCACCCGCCGCCTGGCAGGCCTCGGCCAGCTTCGTCATATCATCGATGCGGCCAAGGATATCGGGATATTGGACGACGACGCAGCTTGTGTCCTTGTCGATCGCCGAGGCCAGCGCCGCCCAGTCGGTCCCAGCCTCGAGACTGGGGTCGCCGTCGACGAGCGTATCGCCGGTATATTTCGCCATCGTGCGCGCAACGCTGCGATAATGCGGGTGAAGCCCGGTCGAGAGCAAGGCCTTGGCGCGCTTGGTGATGCGGCGCGCCATGACGATTGCTTCCCAGCACGCGGTCGAGCCGTCGTACATCGACGCATTGGCAACGTCGGTGCCGAGCAGCCGCGCGACCTGCGACTGGAATTCGAACAGCATCTGCAGCGTGCCCTGCGCGATTTCGGGCTGATAGGGCGTGTAGGCGGTCAGGAACTCGCCGCGCTGGATCAGATGATCGACGCTTGCCGGCACATGATGGCGATAGGCGCCGGCGCCGAGGAAAAAGGGTCCCTCGCCCGCGGCGCGGCTGCGGCGTGCGAGCGCGCCCATATGACGTTCGACCGCAAGCTCGCTCGCATGGTTCGGCAGGCCGGCGATCGGGCCGTCCAGTCGCGCTTCGGCGGGGACGTCGACGAACAGATCGTCGATCGACGACGCGCCAACGCTGGCGAGCATCGCCGCGCGATCATCGGAAGTCAGAGGGAGATAACGCATGAACTACTCCGGGGAAGAGGCTGGATTGACGGAATAAAGCCGGGCGGTGTCGGCAAGTGTGCCGGTGAAAACGGTCGGTCCCGCATGGGTCGTATGGACCCATGGCGCGAGCCAGATACGAAAGCCGGCGTCGCGGACGCGGCGGCAGAAGGCATAGTCGTCCGAGAGCAAAGCCTGGCTTTCGGGGTCGATGAGCGGGCAGAAGAAAGCAGTCTCGGTTTCGCCAACGCGGTGCGCCTGCCGCTCCGCCGGGTCGGGACGGAAGACCAGGTCGGGAAGAGATGTGCGCAGCCCCTCCAGCACCTCGCGGCGGATGAGCATCATCGCGGTGCCGAGCCGCGACAGCTCGACCAGATCGGTCAGCTTGAAATTCTGCTCGGGATGCAGAAAGTGCAGCGCAAATTCGCCAGCATAACGTGCAAGCTCGGCCGGATTCTCCTTCGCGAGGCCAAGCTCTGCCGCGCGCGCGACATTGCTCCAGTTGACCATTCGCCGCGGATAGGCCGCGCCGAGGACGCCGACTTCCGGGTTGGCGTCCATCGCGCGGACCATCGAGAATATGTCGTCGGGCGAAAAATCAATATCCGCATCGATGAACAACATATGCGTGCAGTCGCTGGCGAGGAACATCGCCGCCAGCATGTTTCGCGCGCGCGAGATCGACGGCTGATAGAGGATGAATTCGAACCGGACCGGCACGCCCATCGCCTGCGCGCGGAGCGCAAGATCGAGCGCCGCGCGGACATAAGTGCCCTGCGCGCCCTCATAGATGGGCGTCGCCACCATCAGGCGGCAATTGGCTGGCGCGGCGTCGGTCATCTTGTCCCTCCCCCTCCCGCCCGCGGGAGGGGCTATCGGTTACAGGCCAGGTTTACAGGGCGTCGCAGAAGACCTTGTACGCAGCAGCGTCCATCAGGCCGTCGAGCTGGCTCTTGTCGCCGAGTGTCATGCGGAAGAACCAGCCTTCGCCTTCGGGATCCGAATTGACGAGCGAGGGATCTTCCTCGAGCTGGCCATTGCCTTCGGTCACGGTGCCGTCGACCGGCGCATAGACGTCGCTTGCCGCCTTCACCGACTCAACGACCGCGGCATCGCCGCCCTTGCTGAGTTCGGCGCCGGTGTCGGGAACTTCGACGAACACGATGTCGCCAAGCTGGCCCTGCGCGAAGTCGGTAATGCCGACGGTCGCGACATCGCCGTCGACATCGATCCACTCATGCTCTTCGGTAAAATAACGCGGCATCACTCAACCTCCTGTTTTACGAACATATCGATGCGGAACGAACGGCATCGCCGCGACCGTGCAATGGACGAGCTTGCCGCGCACCTCGGCGGCAACCGCGGTTCCGGGCACGGCATGGTCGCGCGGGACATAGCCCATCGCGATGGGCGCGCCGACGCTGGGGGCAAAGCCGCCCGACGTCACGACGCCGATCTCATCCTCGCCGTCGAAAAGCTTGGCACCCTCGCGCACCGGAAGCTTGCCGTCGACGAGCAGGCCGACGCGTTTGCGCGGTGGGCCATCCTCAAGATGACCGAGAATGCGCGCGGCGCCGGGAAAATTCTCTTCTTCGCGGCGGCGTTTGCTCACCGCAAAGCCAAGGTCGGCTTCGGCGGGATCGGTCGCGGGAGTCAGGTCGTGGCCGTAGAGCGGCAGGCCGGCTTCGAGCCGCAGCGAGTCGCGGGCGCCGAGACCTATCGGCTTCACTTCCTCCATTGCGCAGAGCGCATCGGCGAAGGCTTCAAGCGCTTCGTTCGGGAGCGAAATCTCGAAGCCATCTTCACCGGTATAGCCCGAGCGGCTGAGCGCGATCGCATGGCCCTGCCAGATTGTACGCGCCGCCTGCATGAAAACGAGATTTGCGGCCTCGGGGACCAACCGCGCGAGCGCATCGACTGCCTTTGGCCCTTGCAGCGCGAGGAGGCCATAATCCTCATTATGGTTGAGCGTGATGTCGTCGGGCAGATTTTCGCGGAGGTGGCCGATATCTTCCCATTTGACCGCGCCGTTGACGACGATGCCGAACTGGTCGCCTTCGTTGGTGATCATCAGATCGTCCAGAATGCCGCCATCTTCATCGAGCAGCAGCGAATAGCGCATCCGGCCGGGCTTGAGCCCCGAGATGTCGCCCGGAACAAGTGCCTCCAGCGCCTCGGCAACGCGATCGCCCGACAGCGATAGCTGGCCCATATGGCTTACGTCGAACAGGCCGGCGCTTTCGCGCGTCCAGAGATGTTCGGCCATAATGCCTTCATATTGGATCGGCATCCAGTAGCCGGCGAATTCGACCATTCGGCCGCCCTTCGCCCGGTGCCAGCCGTCGAGCGGCAGGGTGGCTGTTTCGATCGGAACTTCTTCATCTTCGCGCATGTCGCACTCCCGTCGTCGTTGACACGGCAAGGCGCGGCCCGGTGCCGCCCTGTTGCCATGCCCCCTCTGTCACGGGAACCTGAGAGTTTTCCTCCATATATTATGGAGTTACCCCTTCGGTGGTTCCGGCAATGAACAGCCGGAACGCTTTCCAGAGTGTCCGTTCCAGCCTGCGCGGTCCTGCTGACCTGAGAGTTTCCGGGGCGGTTGCTCCTTCGGTGGTGGGGTTTCCCCCACGCTCTCCCGCGCGGCCGGTCGAATCTCTTGCGAGGCCCGACAGACGTTGCGAGCCTTGGCGCTGCCCCTTTAAGGAGTCAATCGGCGAGCGCGCGGATTTCGTCGTTTTCGTGGATATGCACGCCCGAACCATCCTGCGCGGCAAGCGCCACGATCGCGGCGGCGACGCAATTGCCCGAAATCGAACGGTAGCGGCGGAAGCTGCCGTGCAGCAATGCGTCGGTGAACGGCGCGGCGATCGTCGCCAGCCCCTCGCCCAGACGCTGCGGCCCCGGCCGATCGCCGCGGAGCAGGCCCGGACGGATCAGGTCGAGCCGCGCGAAGCCGAGCGCTGCGAGATCATCCTCGGTCTCACCCTTGGTGCGGAGATAGAAGTTGGCGCTCTTCGCCGCGGCGCCGACCGAGCTGACCGCGATCATGTGCGGCGTGCCGCCCGCCCTTGCTCCGCGTGCGGCAACGAGGACAAGGTCGTGATCGACGGCACGGAATGCCTCTTGCGAGCCCGCGACCCGGATCGTCGTGCCGAGACAGGAAATGAGAAGCTTCGGTTTTTCGGCGGCGATGACATCGCCCCAGCGTTCTGATGGAGCAATAAGTGCCTTGTGCTGCAGTGCCAGCCCCTCCACCTCGCGTCGGGCCAGGACAGTGAGGGGCGCCGATCCGAAGCGTTCGATCACCGCGCGTCCGACGAGCCCCGTCGCGCCGACGATCAGCGCGTCAGGCATGCGCGAGAGCCTGTGGCACGGCGTCGCGCCCAAAGATTTCGGCATAGCGGTCGATGGCGAAGCGGTCGGTCATGCCGGCGATATAATCACCGATATGCCGGTTTGTCGCGCATTCTTCGCAGGGCAGACGCCCGGACCAGTCCTCGCCCATCAGTCGCGGGTCGCCAGCATAAGCGATGAAGAGGTCGCCGACGACCTTGTTCGCGGCCTCGGCGGCGGCGAGTTGTTCGGGATGGTGATAGAGGTTCGTGTACATGAACCGCTTGAGTTCGCGTTCCTGCACCGCGAGTTCGGGCGAAAAGCCGCCGAGCATCTGGCCTGCGGCGCGCACCTCTTCGACGCTCGCGACCCCGGCTGCGGCGACATTGGCGGCCGTCGCGGCGATCACGTCGTTGACCATCACGCCGATCTGGTCGCGGACGAGCTCGCGTAACAAACGGTCGCGCGGGGCGCCGGGGAAACGATCCTCCACTGCGCGGTAATTGGCGGCAACGAAGGGTTGCTCCATCAGCTGGTCGAGATCGAGCAGCCCGGCGCGCAGGCCATCGTCGATATCGTGATTGTCATAGGCGATATCGTCGGCGATCGCCGCAATCTGTGCCTCAAGGCTCGCGTGGCTTTCAAGTTCGAGCCCGAAATCGGCGTCAATCTCGGCAAGTGCCCAGCCGGGGTTCCTGACGGGGCCATTATGCTTGGCGAGCCCTTCGAGCGTTTCCCACGTCAGGTTGAGGCCGTCGAAGCGCGGATAAGGGCATTCGAGTCGCGCGAGCGTGCGCAGCGTATGGCCGTTATGGTCGAAACCGCCATGGCCGGCCATCGCCGCCTTCAACGCATCCTCGCCCGCATGGCCGAAAGGCGGATGACCGATGTCGTGCGCAAGACACAGCGCCTCGGTCAGATCTTCGTTGAGCCCGAGCGCGCGGGCGATGCCGCGGCCGATCTGCGCAACCTCGATGCTGTGGGTCAGGCGGACGCGATAATGGTCGCCGTCGGGGGCGACGAACACCTGCGTCTTGTGACGCAGGCGCCGGAAGGCGATCGAATGGATGATGCGGTCGCGGTCGCGCTGAAAGTCGTCGCGCGGGCCGCGGACGACGCGGCCAAGCTCCGCATGACGGCGCCCGCGGCTGGATGCGGGGTCGCTGGCGCAGGCTGCTACGCTCACTTGACCGGATCGACGGACTGGCCCGCCTCGCTGTTGAAAAGGAAGCCGTCGCCGCCGGCCTTTTTATAGTCGGCCAGCCAGTCCTGCGCCGCCTTGCGGTCCTTGAACGGGCCGACGAGCAGGCGGCGGGTCTTGCCCCATTCGGTCGTGGCGCCCGACTTGCCCTTGAACACTGCCGGGCTCTTTTTGGCGAACTTGCCAAAGTCGGTTGCAAGAGCCTTGGCATTTGCGCCGGTCGCGACCTGGATCCAGATGCGCGCGGGATTGGCCTTTTTCTCTGCGGCTTCTTCCTTTGCCTTGGCATCGGCCTCGGCCTTGGCTTTCGCGGCGGCCGCGTCTTTTTCGCGCTTCACCGCCTCGGCGGCTTCGGCCTTGCGCTTGTCATCCATCAATTTGGCGAGCGTGTCGGCGCCAACCGCATTTCCCGATTGCGCGAGTTCCTCGGCCGGAATCTCGATCGACCCGACGATATCGGCGAGCGAGGCGAGCGGCGCGGCCGAAGCGGGTGCCGGTGTAACGGTTGCCGCGGGTGCAATTGTGCTGGAAGGTGCCGACGCCGTAGCTTGGGGAACAGCGGCCGTCGAACGGCCCATTTCCGAGATTGAAAAGCCCGGACCGATCGGCCCCTTGTCGGCTTCGACGCTGGCGCCGATGGGCGCGGATGCCGCAGCCATCGCCGTGGGAACCGATGCTGGCGTTGCCGATTGCGACTGCGCCGCGACGGGTGCGGGCGATGATTCGACGGGCTGGCGAATGGTCTGCCGAAACGGCGACTGCAGCACGGGCGCACCCGTCGCCGGAGCGGCGGCCGGAGCGGACGTCGCTGGTGCCGCGGCCGACGGTGTCGCCGAAGCGGGCGGCGTCGCCACAGACGCAGATGCAAGTTTCCGCGGGGCTGGCGCGGGCGTCGGGGTCGAAGCGACAGACGTGCTCGGCTGGCGCTTGTCGCTGATCGGAGTGCGCTTCGCGGCCGGAGCCGCAGCCGGAAGGACCGGAGCAGGCGCCGCCGCGGCGACCTGTACCGGCTTGCGCTTGGGCCCGAGCTGACCATTCGGGAAACGACCGAAATGCGCGGCAGCCGCCTGCTGCGCGGGATTGAGCCGGTCCATCTGCGTCAGATAGGGCTGAATATTCTGCGCCATCGCGGGCGGCATCGTTGCATTGAGAATCTCGGTCGCTTCCTTGTCGCGCCCGTTCATTGCGAGGATCATCGCGCGCAGGCGCCATGCCCCGCGGTCCTGCGCCCGCAATTGCGGCGTGAGCAGTTGGATCGCGCGGTCGGCATCGCCGCTGATCCCGAGCGAGAGCGCATAGCGCCGCGTCAGTTCATCGTTCGGCGCGATCGACAGCGCGAGTTGATAGTCGCGCTGCGCCGCGTCCTGCTGGCCGAGAAGATCGCGCGCCAGACCGCGGTCGGCAAGGAACAAGCGTTCGGGCGCACCGAGCAACTGCGCCTCGCCGAAATAGTCGAGTGCGCGCGTCGGATTTTCGGAATGAACCATCGCCGAACCGAGCGCCGCCTTGACCGCGCCGTCGCGCGGGCTGGCCTGTTCGGCGCGGACGAGGAAACCGAGCGCGGCGCGATAATCCTCCAGCTCTATCGACGCACGGCCGGCGTCGAGCAGCGCGGAAGTGTCGCTGTTGTTCGAACCGATGCGGGCAAGCGCCGACGACAGGAGCGCGCGCGCGGTACTGCGCTTTTCCATCGCGGCCTTCGTCGCCGCATCGGGCGGCGTCACCTGTGCATATGCGGACGACAAAGCCGCCGTCCCAAGCAACAGCGCACCGAGCGCGCGAACATAATGATGCGCGCGCACCGGCTTCGCCGTCAATTTCACTTGCCGCATGGGCACAATCATCCCGATCTCCGGCCTGCCGTGCCCGGCGGGCGGCCGCGCGACAGCCCTGTTACTGGTTGTTCTGGCGTCCGAGGAAGCGCGGGATATCGACCCCGTCTTCCTTACCGCCATCTTCGCTTTCGGGGGCGGAAGCCCCGCGCGAGAGACGCGACATCCGTTCGAACAAGGTGCCGCCGCCAACGGAGCGAGCCGGCGATTCGGCGGGAGCTTCGGCAGCAGTCGACGGGCGATATTCGGCCGGCGCTTCGGGCGCTTCGAGTATCAGCTCGTCGGCGGTATCGTCATAGGTCGCGGCGACCTGCGACAACTCCATCGGCTCTTCTTCGGCCGCTGCAGGCGCAGGTTCAGCGGTATCGCCGAGCGAGAAACCGGGCGCCGGGTCATTGTCCTGGCTGATTGGCGCTTCGACGACGGGCTCTTCCTGAACCACCGGCTCAACGACCTCTTCGGCAACCGGCGCAGGCGTCGCTGCGCGTGCCGGAGCGAAGGAGAAGCTGCGCGTCGCGGGTGCGGCCTGCGCCGCTTCGCCCGTGCCATCGATGCCGGTCGCGACGACCGAGACGCGGATCTTGCCGTCGAGGTTGTCGTTGAAGGCGCTGCCCCAGATGATGTTCGCGTCGGGATCGACCAGTTCGCGAATATGGTTCGCGGCCTCGTCGACTTCCATCAGGCGCATGTCTTCACCGCCGGTGATCGAGATGATGACGCCCTTCGCGCCCGCCATCGACACGCCGTCGAGCAGCGGATTGGCGATCGCTTTCTGAGCAGCTTCAAGCGCGCGGCCGTCGCCTTCGGCTTCGCCGGTGCCCATCATCGCCTTGCCCATCTCACGCATCACGCTGCGCACGTCGGCGAAGTCGAGGTTGATGAGGCCGGGCATGACCATCAGGTCGGTGATACCGCGCACGCCCTGTTGAAGCACTTCGTCGGCCATCGTGAACGCTTCCTTGAAGGTCGTGTTCGGATTGGCGACGAGGAAGAGATTCTGGTTCGGGATGACGATCAGGGTGTCGACATGATCCTGAAGCTCGGCAATGCCGGCCTCGGCCGAGCGCATGCGACGATTGCCTTCGAACGTGAAGGGCTTGGTCACGACGCCGACGGTCAGAATGCCACGGTCGCGCGCCGCCTTGGCGATCACCGGTGCCGCACCGGTGCCGGTGCCGCCGCCCATGCCCGCCGCAACGAAGCACATATGCGCACCGTTCAGCGCCTCTTCGACCTGCGCGATGCTTTCCTCGGCGGCTGCGCGTCCGACCTCGGGCCGCGAACCTGCGCCCAGCCCCTGGGTGATCTGCGTCCCCAGCTGGATGCGCCGTTCGGCCGGCGAAGCGTTCAGCGCCTGCGCATCGGTGTTGGCGACGACGAAATCGACACCCTCGACGCGCGCTGCGATCATGTTTGCGATGGCATTGCCGCCCGCGCCGCCGACGCCGATCACCGCGATGCGCGGCTTCAGCTCATCGACCTGCGGCGGGCCAATATTGATGCTCATCAAATAGTCTCCCTGCAGCGGCGGACAGGTGCCGCTTCCCCAACCTTGCGACCCGACCGGGCGGTAGTCCGACCGTCCGGTTTTCTGTTGCCGCATTGCACTATTGTGACGTGGGAATCACCCAAAAAATTAACCTTTTCGACGCGTATCATTCAAAAACTGCTTTTCAGTGCCGCCATGAGGCGGTGGAGGATCGAAGTCCCCGCCGGCTTGTACACATCCTGTGCCATCATCGGCAGGTCGCGAAGATCGACGGGGTCCGATGCGGCATAGAGAACCAGACCCGCGAGCGTCGCGAAAGCGGGGCCACTATGCGCATCGGGCAGGCCGTGCAAGCCGCGCGGCCGCCCGACGCGCGCCGCACGCCCGAGCGCACTTTGCGTGTAGTCGGCGATGCCTTTCAGGTCGGCGCCGCCGCCGACGAGAACCACCTGACGGCCGATCGGGCCGACGAAATGCAGGTCCTTCAGCGTCCGGCCGATCTCGCCCATCATCGCATCGAGCCGCTGGCGGATCACCGTGACAAGCTGAGCGCGCGTGATGCGCGGGGAATCGCTGCCCGACGGGGCGCCGGGTTCGAGTTCGATGATCTCGTTATTATCGCGCGGACTGGCCGAAGCCGAACCGTAGAAGCTTTGCAGCCGCTGTGCCTGGCTGCGGCGAATGCCGAAGGCCGAGGCGATATCATCGGTGATGTCGCTCGCGCCGAAGGGCAGCGACACCATCTCGACGAGCATGCCGCCCGCGTAGAGCGACACCGTCGTAACCGCGGCGCCGAGTTCGACCAGCGCAACGCCGAGGTCGCGTTCCTCGTCGGACAGGCAGGCGAGCCCTGCAGCGATCGGCGACGCCACGACCGCGTTGACGTCGAGATGCGCCTGCCGCACCGCGGCTTCGAGGTTTCGTACCGGCGCACCGTCGGCCATGATGATGTGAATATCGACGCCGAGGCGATCGGCGTGGAGACCGATCGGGTTCTTGACCCCGGTGAGGCCGTCGAGCGTGTAGAGCGCGGGCTGCGCATGCAGGATCATGCGGCCCTCGGGATCGATGCCCGCGCGGCCTGCGGCGAGGAGGTCGTCGATATCTTCCTGCTCGATGCGGTGGCCGCCGAGTTCGCTTTCGATCGGCGCGACGTCGCTGAGCAGCCCGCCCGCCGAGAAACTGACCCAGACGTCGTCGATATTGAGCCCAGCGATGCGTTCGGCCTGTTCGATCGCCTCACGCACGATATGCTCGGTCTGTTCCATGTCGGCGACATAGCCACGCTGGACGCCACGGCTTTCGCGCTGGCCGGTGCCGAGCACATGGAGTTGGCCGTCGGCGGTCTGTCCCGCGATCAGCGCGCAGACTTTCCACGACCCGACATCGAGCGCGGTGATGATCTTTTCGATGCGCGGCGGCGCCATCGCCCTATCCTTCGTTCGACTGGGCGACGGCGACCGCGTCGACGGCTGCGCGCGCATCCTCTAGCTTCGCGGGAGCGACCTGCCCCTCGTGCGGCAGACGGAGCACGAAGCGCGCGGGGTCGCGCATGTCGAAACGCAATATGCCGCGACCGAGCAGACGGTTGGCGCCGTCCATATGTGCGAATTTCGCAAGCGCGGCCTTGGCCTCGGCCTCGCCCTCGGGAAGCGAAAGCGTCTCGCCGCTGCGGAAGCGCAGGTCCCATCGGCGGTTGCCGACCCATGTCGCGCCCGCGAGCAATTCCTTGAGGCTGCTCGCCTCCGAAAGCAGACGATCGAGGTCCTGCGAGCGCTGGTTCGCCCGCGGCCCGATGACCAGCGGCAGGTCAGGCATCGTCGCGACGGTGACGGGTTCGAGCACGACGCCCTTTTCGTCGATCAGCGACAGGCGATTATTATGCTGCCAGATCGCCGCGGGCGTACGCTCGACGATATCGACGACGAGCGTGTCCGGAAGGCGGCGGGATACGCGCGCATCCTTGATCCAGCCATATTTCATAAGGTCGCCGCGGACATCTTCCAGATCGACCGCCGCCATCGAGCGGTCCTTCTGCGCAAGCGCGATGTCATAGACTTTGAGCCGGTCGATGCGATCGGCGCCGACGACCTCGACCTTCTTGACCTGAAATCCCGCGCGGCCGACCAACTGCGCATATTCCTCATGAACCTTTGCGGTCACGCCTGTGGCATGGGCGGCGATGGCGGCAACCGCGCACAGGCTGAGCCCGACGGTCCAGTTGGCGATCTTCTGCAGCCGTTGCGGGCTGATCGGCAGCGCGTTGATAATCGCATTGAGGCGCGAGGTCTGTACCCTCCGCCGCTTTTTCGGCGCACGCGCCGGCCGGCGCGGCGGCGCCTTCCCCCGCTTGATCTGTGTCTTGCTCATGATAACGCTTCCCCCACGATGCGTTCGACGAGTTCGGCATAATCCATGCCGACGGCGCGCCCCTGTTCGGGCACAAGGCTGAGCGGCGTCATGCCGGGCTGGGTGTTGACCTCGAGCAGGAAAATCCCCGCAAGGCCATGTTCGTCGTCCCAGCGGAAATCCGAGCGGGATGCGCCCTTGCAGCCGAGCAGGCGGTGCGATTGCAACGCCAGATCTTTCATCCGCTGCGCGACGTCATCGGGGACGTCGGCGGGACAGACATGTTCGGTCAGGCCGTCGGTATATTTGGCGTCATAGTCGTAGAAGCCCGACTTGACGCGGAGTTCGGTGACCGCAAGCGGCGTGTCGCCGAGCACGGCGACGGTCAGTTCGCGACCCTTGATGAAGGGCTCGGCCAGCAGCCGTTCAAATTCCTGCCAAGGGCCCACGGCTTCGCGCGCGATCGGGTTGCCGTAATTGCTGTCGTCCTTGACGATCGCGACGCCGACCGACGAGCCCTCATTCACGGGTTTCAGGACATAGGGGCGCGGCAAGGGGTCGACTGTGAAGAGGCTTTCGCTGTCAACCATCGTCCCCGTCGGCATGGGGATACCATGCGGCACCAGCGCCTGTTTCGTCAATTCCTTGTCGATCGCGATGACCGAGGTGACGAGCCCGCTGTGGGTGTATTTGAGACCCATCAGGTCAAGCATGCCCTGCACCGTCCCGTCCTCGCCAGGGACGCCGTGGAGCGCGTTGAACACGACGTCGGGTTTTGCCTCGGCAAGCCGCTGCGCGACATTGCGGTCCATGTCGATGCGCGTGACCTTGTGCCCACGGCTTTCGAGCGCGTCGGCGACGCCATTGCCGCTCATCAGCGACACTTCGCGCTCGGCCGACCAGCCGCCCATCAGGACGGCGACATGCCACGGACCCCGGCTCACTTCATGACTCCCACGCGCTGTATTTCCCATTGCAATTCCACGCCGCTCTTCGCTTTCACGCGGCGGCGGACTTCCTCACCGAGCTCTTCGATATCGGCGCTGCTCGCCTCACCGGTGTTGATCAGGAAATTGGTGTGCTTTTCGCTGACCTGCGCCCCGCCGACCATGAAGCCACGGCAGCCGGCTTCGTCGACGAGCTGCCATGCCTTGTGTCCGTCGGGGTTCTTGAAGGTCGAACCGCCGGTTTTCGAACGCAGCGGCTGCGAGGCTTCGCGGCTTGCCGAGATGCGGTCCATTTCGGCCTGGATCGCGCCGGGTTCGCCGGGTCGGCCGCGAAAGGTCGCGCCGATCACGACCGCGCCCTCGGGCAACTCACTGTGCCGATAGGTGTAGCCGAGTTCGGCGAGCGGCAGGGTCTTGCGCTCGCCCGAGCGCAGCACGACGTCGCAATCGATCAATATGTCCTTGACCTCGCCGCCGTAGGCGCCGCCGTTCATGCGCACGAAACCTCCTACGGTGCCCGGGATCGAGCGCAGGAATTCCATGCCGGCGATGCCCGCGTCGCGCGCGGTCGAAGAAACAAGAATGCCCGACGCGCCGCCGCCGCAACGCAGCGTCGTCGCATCGACCGCTTCGACCTTCGCGAACGCCTTGCCAAGCCGGACGACGACGCCCGGGAAGCCGCCATCGCGGACGATGAGGTTCGACCCGAGGCCGAGCGCCATCACCGACACGGCAGGATCGAGATCGCGGAGGAAATCGGCGAGGTCGTCGGCGTCCTTCGGCTCGAAAAGCCAGTCGGCGGGGCCGCCCGACTTGAACCAGACGAGCGGCGCGAGCGGCGCCTTTGCCGTCAGTTTGCCGCGTACGGCAGGAAGCGTGTCGGCACTGCTCATGCCGCTTCCACCGCCGCGGCGAGGCCCGCAGCCATCTTGGTGATATCGCCCGCGCCGAGGCAGATGACCTTGTCGCCCGGCCCGAGATCGCCGGCAGCGATGCTGGCGGCGATAGCAGTGGCCAGCGCGCCGGCGTCGGCCACGACATTGGCCTGACGGTGACCCCGGTCGCGCAGACCCGCGACCAGGACATCCGACGACACGCCGTCGATCGGCGCTTCGCCCGCGGTATAGACGGGCAGCGCAAGCACGATGTCGGCGTCGTTAAACGCCTGCTGGAAATCGTCCATATGATCGCGCAGGCGCGTAAAGCGATGCGGCTGGACCACCGCGACAACGCGCCCCGCCCCCACGCCTTCGCGCGCAGCCGACAGCACGGCACGGATCTCGACGGGGTGATGGGCATAATCGTCGATCACAGTGACGACGCCCTCGCCCACCGCAATCTCGCCGACCTTGGTAAAGCGGCGCTTCACCCCGGCAAAACCGTTGAAGCCCGACACGATCTTGTCGTCCGAAACGCCCATGTGCAGCGCGACGGCAATCGCCGCGAGCGAATTCTGGACATTGTGGCGGCCCGACATTGGGAGGTGAATGCCCTCAATCGTCCGGCTGTTTCCGTCGCGGTCGCGCACGACGACGTCGAAGCGATTGCCGTCGGGGCCGGGCGTCACATTGGTGCCGCGAACGTCGGCTTGGGCAGAGAAGCCATAGGTCACGATCCGGCGGTCGCGGATGCGCGGGATGATCGCCTGGACCTCCGGATGGTCGAGGCAGAGCATCGCCGCGCCGTAAAAGGGTACATTCTCGATAAATTCGACGAAGGCGTCCTTGATCGCGTCAAAGCTGCCATAATGGTCGAGATGTTCGGGATCGATGTTGGTGACGACCGCGATCGTGCCGTCGAGGCGCAGGAAGCTGCCGTCGCTCTCGTCGGCCTCGACGACCATCCAGTCGCTGGCGCCGAGGCGCGCGTTCGAGCCATAGTTGTTGATGATTCCGCCGTTGATCACCGTCGGGTCGATCCCGCCCGCGTCGAGCAGCGCGGCGACGAGGCTGGTCGTCGTCGTCTTGCCATGCGTGCCTGCAATCGCGACGGTCGATTTCAGCCGCATCAGTTCGGCAAGCATTTCGGCGCGGCGGACGAGCGGGATGCGGTTCGCGAGCGCGGCCTCGACTTCGGGATTGCCGCGCTTGACTGCGGTCGATGTGACGACGACCGCCACCCCGTCGACGTTCGAGGCTTCGTGCCCGATCGCGACCTTGATCCCGCGTTTGCGCAATCCCTCGACGACGTAAGAGTCGGCGATGTCGCTGCCCTGCACCTGATAGCCCAGATTGTGCATGACCTCGGCGATGCCCGACATGCCGATGCCGCCGATGCCGATGAAATGGATGGTGCCGATATCCGTCGCAACGCCGCGCATCATTTATCTCCCGCGCGGGTGGCGGCAATGCCGCCGGCTACCGCAGCCGAGCGCGACGCGGCGCCGACGCGGATGACATCCATCATCGGCGGGGCTGCGAGCGATTCGACCAAATCGGCAAGATCGCGCGTCGCGTTCGGCAGGCCGCAGCTTGCCGCACGTTCGGCGGCTTCTTCGAGCGCGCCGGGTTCGAGCGCCATGCGCTGGATATGTTTGGCGACCTCGGCAGCGGTGAAGTCGGGCTGCTGGAACGAAATCGCACCGCCCGCCTGGACCAGGTCGACGACATTATAGGTCTGATGGTCGTCCATCGCGCTGGGATAGGGAACGAAGATCGCCGGGCGCCCGGCACAGGCGAGTTCGGCGACCGTCGATGCGCCCGCGCGCGCGATGACCATATGCGCCCAACGCAGCCGCTCGGGAAAGTCCTTGATGTAGGATGCGCATTCTGCGGCGACGCCGAGTTCGGCATATTTGGCGCGGACCGCTTCGATATCATCCTCGCGGCACTGCTGCACGACCTGCAAGCGGTCGAGCAGAGCACGCGGCAACATCGCAACAGCGGCAGGTACGACGTCGCTGAGCACCGTTGCACCCAAGCTTCCCCCAACCACGAGCAAGCGGAAAATGCCATCTTCGGGCAGCGGCGGGAAACCGTCGTCACGGATCGCGATGATCTCCTCGCGCACCGGATTGCCCGTGATATGGAGCTTCGCTTCCTGCCCCGCGGGATAGCGCTGGATATTATGATAGGCGACCGCCACCGCGTCGACGCGCGGCGCCATCATGCGGTTGACGCGGCCGAGCACGGCATTTTGTTCGTGGAGCACGCGCGGCCGCTTCGTGGCGCCGGCAGCGAGCAGACTGGGGAGCGAGGGATAGCCGCCGAAACCGACGACGACGGCGGGGTCGAATTCATCGATCAGGTCGATCGCCATGCGGCGCCCCTTGCGGATCGCGAGAGCAGCCTTGACCCAGCCGGCGGGGCCTCCCGATACGCGGCCCGCGGGCAGCACATGCGTGTCCATCTCCGCCGGAGCACCGGGAATTCTGAGGCCGCGGTCGTCGCTGACAAGCGCGACGCGGTGTCCGCGCGCGATCAGTTCGCCGGCGAGGGCGTAGGCGGGCAGCATATGTCCTCCCGTCCCGCCGGCGGCGAGAAGGAAGTGGCGGGTGGCAGTCATTTCTTGTTCCAGTTCCGGGTCATCGATACCCGAGCCGCATAGGGGTTTCGCCGGGTCAGCGACAAGAGCAAACCCATGCCGATCGACAGAGCGATGAAGGACGAGCCACCATAGGAGATGAAAGGCAAGGTCATCCCCTTCGACGGGAATATCTGCGTGTTCACGGCCATGTTGATCACTGCCTGCCCACCGAACTGCGCGATCAGGCCCGCGACGGCGAGAATCAGGAAGCTGTCTTCCTCATCGAGCAGGCGGACAAGAACACGCACGATGATCGCGAGATAGAGCACCGCGATCGCCATGCACGCGATCATCCCGAACTCCTCGCCGATTACCGAGAAGATATAGTCGGTATGCGCTTCGGGTAGCTGGAACTTGGCGAGTCCCGCGCCGGGGCCGGTGCCGATGAGGCCGCCCGCGGTCAGCGTCGCATGCGCCTTATCGACCTGAAAACTGTCACCCTCGGCAAAGAGCCAGATGTTGATGCGCTGCTGCGCGACCGGATAGAAGAAATAGGCGAGCACGATGCCCACGACACCCGCACCCGCGAGTGCGCCCATAATCCGCATCGACAGCCCCGCAACGAGGACGAGGACGAACCAGGTCGCCGCAAAGATGATCGTCTGCCCAAGGTCGGGCTGGCCCATGAGCAGCAGCGCGATGACGCCGGTGAGCGCCGCCGCGAGCGGCACGACGGGCAGGCTCTGGTCGTGGAGGCGCAGCGACAGCACCCACGCGAGCGACACCGCGAAGAAGGGCTTCAGGAACTCCGACGGCTGCAGCCGGAACACACCGCTGCCGATCCAGCGCTGCGCGCCGTTCACCGAGGTGCCGATCAGCGGCACCATGAAGAGCAGGAAGAGAAAGGCGATGGTGCCATAGATGGCGAAGCGCCGCGCCTGCGGCTTTGGCAGCATCGACACCATCAGCATCACCGGCACGCCGACCATCACCCACATAAGCTGGCGATAGAAATAATAGAGCGGATCGAGCGACGCGGTCGAGGTCGAGAGTTTCTGTGCCGCAACAGGCGACGCCGCCGCAACTGCGACTAGCCCGACCGCGACGAGGATCGATACCAGCAGTAATAGAACCCGGTCGATTTCCCAAAACCAAAGGCCGAGCGGTGTGCGGTCGGCACGGCTGAGGCGCGGGCCGCGGCGTTTCGTCGTTCGCGTGGCGGCAATCACCGGGCGTTCGGTTGTGTCCAAATTATCCCCCCCGCTCATGCCCCGAGCGCCTGTACCGCAGCGCGGAACACATCGCCGCGCTGCTCATAATCCTTGAACTGGTCGAACGACGCGCAGGCGGGCGACAACAGCACGATATCGCCCGGCTTCGCCATGGCCGCCGCCTGCTTCACCGCCGCAGCCAGATCCCCCGACCGCTCGACCGGGATCGCGTCGCCAATCTCGTCCGCGAAGGGCTCCATCGCCTCGCCGATCAGATAGGCGCGTTGGACATGGCCGAACCAGGGACGGCACGCCGCCAGCCCGTCGCCCTTGGCCTTGCCGCCCGCAATCCAGTGCAAACGCTGGTCCGGCGCCGGCGGAAAAGCCGCCAGCGCCGGTGCAGCGGAAGCCGCGTTGGTAGCCTTGCTGTCATTGAACCAGCTGACCCCCCCGACTTCGCCGACCAATTCCATCCGGTGCGGCAGCGACTTGTAGGTCGCAAGGCCGCGTTCGATCTGTTCGTCGTTCAGCCCCAGCACGCGGCACACGGCGATCGCGCAGACGGCGTTCTGCGCGTTGTGCGGCCCCTGCAATGCGGGCCAGCGCGCCTGATCGACCGGATCGACATCCTTTGCCGACACGCGGTGGAGGCGGTGGTTGATGCGGCTTGCGATCATCTTCGACGGATCGTCATCGACCGCGACGATCGCCACCTGATCGCGATGTTGCAGGCCGAACAGCCGCGCCTTCGACGCCGCATAGCCGGCGAAGCCGTCGTAGCGGTCGAGATGATCGGGGCTGAGGTTGGTCAGCACCGCAACGTCGCAGGCAAGGCTGTGCGAAAGGTCGATCTGGTAGCTTGAAAGTTCGAGCACATAGACGCCGCCTTCGGCAAGCGGATCGCGGCTGAGGATCGGCAGCCCGATGTTGCCGCCCATCAGCGTCGGCACGCCAGCACTTTCGAGCATATGCGTGATCAGCGCTGTAACGGTCGATTTGCCGTTGGTGCCGGTGATGCCGACGACTTTATGCGCGGGCAGTTCGTCACGAGCCTCGGCAAAGAGTTCGATGTCGCCGATTACCGGCACATGCGCCTCGCGCGCGTGCGCCGCGATCGGATGGCGGTTAAGCGGGACGCCCGGCGACACGACGACGCCCGCGAAGCCGATGAGATCGATGTCGAGCGGATTGCCGATGTCGGCGCCAAGCGCCATCGCATCGTCGCGCGCTTCCTCGCGGTCGTCCCACGCGGTCACGCCCGCGCCACTGGCAACGAGCGCCTCAACCGTCGCGAGGCCCGAGCGCGCCAGTCCCAGCACCGCATAGCGGCGACCGGCAAAGACGCGCGAGGAGATCAACGGAGTTTCAAGGTCGCGAGCCCTGCGAGCGCGAGGACGATCGAGACGATCCAGAAACGGATGACGACGGTGGATTCGGGCCAGCCGAGCTGCTCGAAATGATGGTGGATCGGCGCCATGCGGAAGACGCGCTTGCCGGTGCGCTTGTACCAGAAGACCTGGATGATCACCGACAGCGCCTCGACCACGAACAGCCCGCCAACGAGGACGAGGACAAGCTCATGCTGCGCGGTTACAGCGATCGTCGCGAGCGCGCCACCAAGCGCGAGGCTGCCCGTGTCGCCCATGAACACTGCCGCGGGGGGCGCGTTGAACCACAGGAAAGCAAGGCAGGCGCCGATGATCCCCGCGGCAAAAACCGCGAGTTCGCCCGCACCGGGGACGTGCGGAATGCCGAGGTAGCCGGCGAACTTCACGTTGCCCGACAGATAGACGATGACGAGGAAAGTCAGGCTGGCGATGATCACCGGGAAGGTTGCGAGCCCGTCGAGACCGTCGGTGAGGTTCACAGCGTTGCCGAAACCGACAATCAGCACCATCGCAAAGACATAGTAGAGCGGGCCGAGTTCGAGCACGACGCCGCTGAAAAATGGCAGATACAGGTCGGTGCCGGTGCGCGACACGATCAGGAACACCGCAACGCCAGCGATCAAAAATTCGATCAACAGGCGCACGCGCCCCGGAATTCCGCGATGGCTGGCCTTGGTCACCTTGTCGAGATCATCGAGGAAGCCGACCGCTGCAAAGCCGCCGGTCACGAATATGCACGCCCAGACGAAGCGGTTGGAAAGGTCCATCCACAGGAGCGCCGAGATCATCAGCGAAATGAGTATCATCAGCCCGCCCATCGTCGGCGTGCCCTTTTTCGCCAGGTGGCTCTGCGGCCCGTCCTCGCGGATCGGCTGCCCCTTGCCCTGCCGCATCCGCAACATCAGGATGAAGCGAGGGCCGATCCACAGCCCGATGATCAGCGCGGTCGCGACCGCGGCCCCCGAACGAAAGCTCAGGTAGCGAATGAGGTTGAGAGCCCCCGGAAAGCCAAGCCATTCCGCCAGCCAATAAAGCATCAATAGTCCCCGTTGGTCAGAGCCGCCACGACATGCGACAACCCGACGCTGTTTGACCCCTTAACCAGCACGGCGTCGCCCGGACGGATCAGGTCCTTCAGCCGCCCTACCGCGGCCGAGTGGGCGGCCACATGCTCGAAATCGACGCGTCCCTCAAGCGCTTTGGCAAGCGGCGCCATCTCTTCGCCGACAAGCAGGGCGAATTGCACCCCCGCCGCGACGAGCGGAGCCGCCAGACCCGCGTGATATGCCTCTCCGCCCGGTCCAAGCTCCTTCATCGCGCCGAGAATCGCGAGCTTGCGATCGGCGGATTCGGTGCCGAACTGGTTGATCGTCGCGGCCATCGAGGCCGGATTGGCGTTATAGCTTTCGTCGATGACGAGGATGTGGCCGCCGGGCACCGCGACGCGGTGACGCGCGCCGCGTCCGACGAGACCGCCCATTTCGGCGAAGGCGAGGCCCGCGGCGGGCAGGTCGCCGCCGACGGCCTTGATCGCCGCCAGCACCGCAAGCGAATTGGCGACCCAATGTGCGCCAGCCTGCGCGATGTTGAAGCAGAGCAGCGAGTCCTGCACCTGCGCGGTGACGAGCGAACCGCCCTTCCCGTCCGACAGCCAGTCGACCGCGCGGACGTCGGCTCCTTCACCAAGCCCAAAGCTCACGACGTGCGCGGCGTGCTGCTCGGCTTTCGCACGAAGGCGCGCATAATGAGGGCTGTCGAACGGAACGATCGCCGTACCGCCGGGCTCCAGCCCCTCGAAAATCTCACCCTTTGCATCCGCAATCGCTTCCTCGCCGCTGAAGAATTCCATGTGGGCGGGGGCGATGGTGGTGACGATGGCGACATGCGGGCGGACCATCCGCGTCAGCTCGGCGAGTTCGCCCGCGTGGTTCATCCCCATTTCGAATACGCCGAAATCGGCGGTCGAGGGCATGCGCGCGAGGCTGAGTGGGACGCCTACGTGGTTGTTGTAGCTTTTAACCGAGCGATGTGCCCTTCCCGGGCGGAAACGGTCGAGTGCGGCGAACAATGCCTCTTTCGTCCCCGTCTTGCCCGCCGAGCCGGTGACGCCGATGATGCGGCCGTGGCTGCGCGCGCGCGACGTGGTTCCGAGCGCGTTCAAAGCCGCCGCGCTGTCGGCGACGCGGACATGCGGATGATCGATCGCGGTTTCGCAGACGATACCGGCGGCGCCCGCGGCGATCGCCTTGTCGATGAAGGCGTGGCCGTCGGCAAATTCGCCCTTCATGGCGACAAAGAGGTCGCCCGCCGTGACCTCACGCGAGTCGAAGGCCACGCCCTGCACGGTGAAATCGGCGCTGGCGGTACCGCCCGTAGCAGCGGCGATGGCGCGCGCGGTCCAGAGCGGATTCATGCCGCCACCTCGCGTGCGACGGTCACATCGTCGAAGGGAATGACACGCATGTCGTCACCGCGACCGACAATCTGGCCCTGCTCGTGCCCCTTGCCCGCGATGCAGACGATATCGTCGGAGCGCGCTTCGGCGATGGCGGCGGCAATCGCGGCACGGCGGTCGCCGATGACCCGCGCGTCGGGTGCCGCGGCCGCGATCGCATCGCGGATGACGGCGGGATCTTCGCCGCGTGGATTGTCGTCGGTGATGATCAGCACGTCGGCCTTGGCTGCGGCAACTTTGCCCATTTCCGGGCGCTTCGCCTGGTCGCGGTCGCCGCCGGCCCCGAAAACGAGGATCAGGCGGCCGTTCGCATGCGGGCGCAGCGCGTCGAGCGCCGCTTCGATCGCGTCGGGCGTGTGGGCATAGTCGACATAGACCGGGGCACCGGTTCGGGCGATCGCGGCGCGTTCGAGGCGGCCGCGCACCGGCTGGAGCCGGGCGAGATTGCCGAGCGTCTGCGCAGCGTCGCCGCCGGTCGCGATCACGAGGGCCGCCGACACGAGCGCGTTCGCAACCTGATAGGCTCCAATCAGCGGCAGATCGACCTTTTGCGTCAGATCGCCCGCCGCGATGACGAGCGCCTGGCCGAGCTGCGTCGGCTCGCGCGAGACAAGGCGAAGTGTTTCGCCCTTTGTACCGACGGTCAGCAGACGGACGCCGCGCGCTTTCGCAGCCGCGATCACCGGCGCCGAATATTCGTCGTCGGCCCACACCACCGCCGCACCACCGGGCTCGACGACTTCGGAGAAGAGCCGCAACTTGGCCGCGAGATAGGCGTCCATCGTGCCGTGATAGTCGAGATGGTCGTGGCTGAGGTTGGTGAAAGCAGCCGCCTTCACCGGCAGACCCTCGGTGCGATACTGGTCGAGACCGTGACTCGACGCCTCGAACGCGGCGTGGGTGACCCCCTCGACCGCGAGACCCGACATGTTCGAGAGGAAAGTGACGATGTCTGGGGTCGTCAGCCCGGTGGATGCGCTGTCCTGTGACGTCGTGATGCCAAGCGTGCCAATCGACGCGGCGTTGAACCCCGCCATCCGCCAGAGCTGGCGCGTCATCTCGACGGTCGAGGTCTTTCCGTTCGTGCCCGTCACCGCGACGCAGGTCGCGGGAAAACGATGGAAGAAGCGCGCCGCGATATGCGCGAAGGCCCGGCGCGGGTTGGCATCGGCGATATGCACCGCACCCTCGACCTGCGCCTCGGGACGACCAACGATTGCCACCGCCCCGGCGTCAACGGCGGCTGCAATAAAGTCCTCGCCATTGAATTTTTCGCCGACGAATGCGCCGAAGACCGTGCCCGGCGCGACCTTGCGATGGTCGATGGCGAGCCCCGTAACGACGGGATCGCTGCCCTCCAGCGACTGATCTTCGAGCAGCGCGGCGAGACGCATCAGTGCGCTTCCTCGCCTCTCCGCAGCAGCGGGGTCAGTTCGGAAACATCGACATCGCGGCTTTCGTCAGGAAACACGCCGAGCATCGGGCCAGCGCGCGTCACGACCTTGCGCACCACCGGTGCCGCGGTCCAGCCGGCGGTCCGCTGGCCGGAACTGAAGGCATTGCCCTTGGGCTCGTCGATCATCACCAGCACCACATAGCGCGGATTGTCCATCGGGAAAGCCGCCGCGAAGGTCGAGACGAGCGAATGCCGGCGATAGCCGCCTGCGCCAGGCTTTTCAGCCGAACCGGTCTTGCCGCCGACGCGGAAGCCCGGCGCCTCCGCCTGTTTGCCGGTGCCGTCGGAGACGATGAGACGGAGCAACTGGCGCATCCGCGCACTGGTCGACGCCTTGAACACGCGGCGCCCCTGCGGCGGCGCCTTGTCGCCGAGCTTGAGCATCGTCGCAGGGCGATAGATACCGCCGTTGACGAGCGCGGCATAGGCGCTGGCGAGATGGAGCGGGGTCACCGCGATGCCATGGCCATAGCTGGTCGTCATCGTCGTCAGGCGGCCCCAATCCTTGGGCCACAGCGGGAAAGCGCGCTCCTTGAGCTCGATCTGCGGTCGCTTGTCGAAATCGAGATTGCGGAACAATTTTTCCATATTCTCGCGGCCGAGTTCGTCGGCGATGCGCGCGGTTGCGATGTTCGAGCTTTCGATCAGCGTTTCGGGCACATTGTACCAGCGGCCGGGATGGCTGTCGCGGATACGGAAACCCGCGATCGCGAGCGGTGCCGAGGCATCGTAGCGGCGCGCCATATTGGTCACCACGCCATCGTCGATGGCAGCGCCGATCGACAGCGGCTTGAAGGTCGACCCCAGCTCATAAAGATTATAGGTCACCGCGTTGCGGCGTGTCGCCGGATCGCTGCCGGTCAGCTTGTTCGGGTTAAAGGTCGGGAGCGAAGTCATCGCCGCGACTTCGCCGGTGTGGACGTCGAGAATGATCCCCGCCCCGCCGATTGCCTCAAGGTTCGCGACCGCCGAACTCAGCTCGCTTTCGAGTACACCCTGTACGCGCGCGTCGATCGACAGCGCGAGCGGCTGCCCGCGCGTCGCCTTGTCGATTAGCCGCTGGTCGAAGGCACCTTCGACGCCGGTCACGCCATGCCCCTCGGCGTTGGTGAAGCCGAGGACGTGGGCAGCAAGCGTCAGCTGCGGATAAAGGCGTTCCTTTTCGCGCGGAAAGTCGAAGCCGACGTCGCCGATTGCGTTCACCGCCGCGACCTGATCGGGCAGCGCGCGGCGGCGAATGTAGGTCGGCCGCGACCCGCTGACCTTTGCCAGCAATTCCTCGCGCGGCGTGTCCGGGAATATCTTGTGGAGCTCGTCGGCGAGATATTGCCGGTTGTTGAGCAGCTTCGACGGAACGACGCGGATCGAATAGCCGTCGATGGTACGCGCCAACGGCACGCCGTTGCGGTCGACGATGTCGGCGCGCGCCGGAACAAAGGCCGTCGCCGCGCCGCGGTTCGACGCGGTATCGAACAGCGCGAAATAAAGGAGCCGCACCGATACAACCAAAAATGCCGCCATGAACAGCAGCATCAGGATCATCAAACGCTGTTGTGCGGTCAGCAATATCTGCTGCCGCACCCCAGCGGTTCGGACCCGGGTCGGACGGACGACCAGCGTGTTCATCGGCCGGACTTACCCCCTGCAGCCTCGACCGCCGCCGCACGCTTGAGGTCTGCGAGCGTCGATTCGGCGAGGAGTTGGTCCTCGATCATCTTAAGCTGTTCACGGCGACGTGTCGGCGCCATCCGCGGCGTCACGTCGCTGCGGATGGCCGTTTCAGCCTGCGCGAGCACCACAGGCTTGATCGCCGCCGGCTTGGCTGCGACCGGGCTTTCCTTTGTGGCCGTATTGGCCGAAGCGGGCGGCGTCCCGACGGGCGAAACCATCGCCATCAGCACAGGCGCGACTTCGTTGGCGCCGCGCGCGCGCGGCAAGCGGTCGAGCGAAGCGAGCTGGCGCTCACTTTCCAGATACTGACCCGCATCGGGCGCCGAATAGCCGAAGGTATCGGCGTTCCACTGTTCGAGCTGGCGCATCGAGGCCCGCACCGCGAGTTCGGATTCAAGGTAGCGGATATTGTCGCGCGTGCGGTCGATCTGCCGCTCTATCCGCGTCAATTCGCTGCGCGTCGCCGCAACCTTCAGCGACACGGGATAGAGCATCATCGCGAAGATGAGCACGAGCAGAACCAGGCCAATCCCCTGGACCTTGCGGGCCGCCATCAGCATGACATCGCCTCCTTCCCTGAATTTCCCTGGACCGAATGCGCCGGAGCGGCCGTCCGGATCGCGCTGCGCAATGTCGCCGAACGAGCACGCGGATTGCGTGCCTCTTCGGCCTTGCCCGGACGCACTTTGCGCGCCGGGGTTTCGAAAGTTGCGGCCCGCGCCAGAGGGATCGGCGCGGGCCGGTGGCGCGAACCCGCGGCATCGCCACCGCTGCGTTCGCGCAGGAAGTTCTTCACGATCCGGTCTTCGGTGCTGTGAAAGCTGACGACCGCGAGCCGGCCACCGGGGCGCAGCAGACGCTCGGCCGCGTTGAGGCCGGCCATCAACTCGTCGAGCTCGCCGTTCACATGGATGCGGATCGCCTGAAAGCTCTTGGTCGACGGATCCTTGGGCGCGCCGGGCGGATGGCGCAGCGCTTTACGGATCACCGTCGCAAGCTCGCCGGTACGGGTCAGCGGGCGCGCCGCGACGATCGCGCGCGCTACGCGGCGCGACTGACGTTCATCGCCATAATGGAAAAGCACGTCGGCGATTTCGCCCTCGTCGGCGCTGTTCAGCCAATCGGCCGCGCTTTCGCCTTCCTGCGCCATACGCATGTCGAGCGGCCCATCCTTCTGGAACGAAAACCCGCGCTCATCGCGGTCGAGCTGCATCGAGGAAACGCCGATATCGAAAGTGATGCCGTCGACCGCCTCGATCCCGCGCTCGGCGAGCAATCGGTCGATCTCGCCGAAGCGGCCGTGGATCAGCGTCAGCTTGCCGCCGGCTTCCTCGACCAGCGCCTGCCCTTCGGCAATCGCATCGGGATCGCGGTCGCAAGCGATGACCTCGGCACCCGCGGCGAGCATCGCGCGGGTGTAGCCGCCGGCGCCGAAGGTCGCATCGACATGGCGCTCACCGGGGGCGATGGCGAGTGCTGCGAGGACTTCTTCACGGAGGACCGGATCGTGGCGAGGATCCCTGGGGAGCTCGGGAAGGACGTCGGTCACTTGCGCCCCTTCCCTTTGGTCGCATCCCACGACGCCGCGAGCCGCTGAAGCACCGGATCGGCCTCGGCACATTCGGCCAAGGTCGGCAGCCACCAGATTTCCAGACGGCGGCCCGAGCCCACAAAAGCCGTCGCGCCGGCATCGCCGACGCGGTCGCGGTGGATGAAGCTGGGAAGGAAGCGACCGCTGTCGTCGAGCGTATATGGCTCGGTATAGCTGAAGCGCTTCTTGAACTCGCTGTCTTCGTCGAAGTCGAGGTCGCGCAGCCGCGCTGTTTCGCGGTCGCGCTCGATCTCGCCGTTCAGTCGGTCATACTGGTCCTGGCCATAGGCGACGAGGCACGGCAGCTTTTCATGAAAGCCGACCCAGAGCACGCGCTGACCGTCCGCAGTGAGGGGCACATTGTTGCGGAACTGTGAGGGGACAGCGATGCGCCCCTTGCCATCGATCGCGGCGAAATTGGTGCCCGCATACTGGCCGGGCGTCACAATCGCCATCGCTCTGTCCCCCGTATTCGCGCCACCGGGCAAAACTTCCCCGTCTCCGAAATCACGCGATTTCAGCTGGTTCGGCACGGGTGGAGAATGCCCCTCTCCGATTGCTTGAGTACCAACTATAGATCGGGGTGAAAAGGGGTAATTTAGGGTGAAATAGGGAATCTAAGCCCTATTCGCCGCAAAAAGCGCTCCAAATTGGGTAAATACCGGTGCCACGGCGCGCGAAGGCACCGGGCATGTTGTTTCGATACGGGTGAAAAGGGGCGAAAACCCCGACTCAATCGGGGCGGCTGCGAATCCAGAGCGGATGCAATGCGGCACGTCCGGCGCCCGGCCAAAGGCGGGCCGAAAGCCATTCCATCGTGTCGGCTTGCCGCAGATGGTCGGCGCCCGGCACAAGCGGCTGCCATAGCGGCGCAAACAGCAGGTCGGCATCGCCCACCAGCCATATCTCGCCCCGCCCTATCCGGCAGCGCGCGGCGCGGCGATCGGCAAAGGCGCGGCAAGTTCCGGGCAGACGCTCCAGCCGCCCCGCGCTGAACAAGCGAAGCCGAGCCCCCTCGACATCAGCAGCCAGCGCCCTGCCCCCGTGCTCGGGGGCAGCACCCAGAGTCACGCCCCAATGGTCCAGCAGCGGCGTGAGCAGGCTCGTTACCGGCGGATTGCGCGGATCGCCGAGCGGGTGGCGCGCCGGCCAGCCCGACAGCGCATCGGCGAGCACGACTGCGTGTCCGCCGCCGCGCACGAACGCATCGATCGCGACCAACTCCCGCGGTGCCAGTGCGCGCGTGTGGGCTATGAGAAGCGTTCCGCTTGGTGGCGGGACATGGTCGGCGATACTGTCGACCAGCAAGAGTGGTCCGGTCGCGGTCAGCCGTGCGAGCGCCGGATCGTCATTTGCGCCTTCGGCGATCATCGCGGCGATGTCGCCGCCGCCTGACCATCGCAGCGGCAGGCCAGTGAGCATGGTGACGGCCGGCGCCCCCGCCGCTGCCGGTGTCGGGCGATAGAGCGCGGCCAGCAACATATGCCCTGCCCCGAACCAAGCGGCCGCGAGCAACAGTGCCGCAGCCCATGGCAAGAGCCGGAATCGCGGGCGCCAGCGAACGAGCGCGTCGGCGATCAGAGCCGCGAGTCCACCCGCCAGGATCACGAGAAGGAGCTGCCACGGGCCGGAAGACCCGGCGAGGGTCAAGCCAAGCAACGCTTGCCCGGCGACCAGAAACAACAGCGAGAGGAACAGCGTCTGCAGCCGGTCCCGGGTGGGCTTGCCGCGCTCGCTCCAGGCGAGAAGCATCATCGGCGGCGCAAGCAACGGAACGGCAAGCGCGGGGTCGATACGGCCGAGCGCCGACTGCCCGCCCGCAACCCACGTCAGCGCGGTGATCGCGATGGCGGCGACAAGGGCGCGCAGCATCGAGCCGCGCGAGACCGCCGTCACTGTTTCGACTGGCGCGCGCGCTGGAGGGCGGGGTCGGGTTCTAGGTCGGGGACGGTCGACGGCGGCGCCGCCTGCGGCACCTTTACCGGCGTAGCGGCATTTTCGTCCTTCGACGAAGGCTGAACCGCCTGAACCCCCAGTTCCTCGAGCGGAGCGCCGCTGGTCTTCTGTTCATCGCCAGGCATCTTAACTTCGGCGGTGGCGGTCACATCGTCCCCTGCGCGCTCGCGCGCTCGTTCGCCGATCAGCCCGGCCATTCCCACGAGCAGCAATACCGTGAGCACGCCCGCTATGCCGATCTGCAAGCGGCGTACCGTATCGTTGATCGGCGCGGGCGGCGGCGGCACGGGTTGCGGCTTGGGCGTCGACGGGATTTCGATGCGGACGCTCATGCCGCAGCCTCCTGTGGTGTCTCCAGTCCTTTGCTCGCCAGCCATTCGGGGTTGTAGAGCGTCGAGAGATAGCGAAACCCGCTGTCACACAGCATGGTTGCAATGCGCTTCCCCGGCCCGAGGTGCCGCGCGAGCGCCATCGCCCCAGCGACGTTGATCCCCGATGAGAGGCCGAGGCACAGCCCCTCTTCGTCGAGCAGTTGGCGGACCACCGCGAGCCCCTCGGCATCCGAGATGCGGAACTGCGTGTCGATCGGCGCACCGTCGAGGTTTGCGGTGATGCGGTTCTGGCCGATCCCCTCGGCAACGCTGCTGCCTTCGGCCTTCAACTCGCCGCACTGGTAATAATTATAGAGCCCCGCACCATGCGGGTCGGTGAGTGCGATGACGATGTCGGCACTCTTCGCCTTTAGGCCCAGCCCGGTGCCCGCGATCGTGCCGCCGGTCCCCGCCGCGCAGGTAAAGCCGTCGATACGCCCGTCCATCTGCTCCCAGATTTCCTCGGCGGTACCGAAGATGTGCGATTTGCGGTTGGCGATATTGTCGAACTGGTTCGCCCAGATCGCATTGTCGGTCTCCTCGGCGATGCGGCGCGAGGTGTGGACGAAATGGCCGGGGTTGGCGAAAGGCGCGGGCGGGACAAGCACAAGTTCGGCGCCGAGTGCGCGAATCGTCGCCATCTTCTCGGCACTCTGGTTATCAGGCATGACGATGATCGTCTTGTAGCCGAGCGCATTGCCCACCAGCGCGAGGCCGATACCGGTGTTGCCCGCCGTCCCCTCGACGATCGTGCCGCCGGGTTTCAGGCTGCCGTTCGCCTCTGCATCACGGACGATATAGAGCGCGGCGCGGTCCTTCACCGACCCGCCGGGATTGGCATATTCGCACTTGCCCCAGATTTCGCAGCCGGTGGCTTCGCTCGGCCCTTTGAGCAGCACCAGCGGAGTGTTGCCGATGAGGTCGAGGCTGTTTGCAGCAATAGTCATGCACATGATCTAGGGCGCCGCCCGCGGCCTCGCAAGACAGCTTCGCTTGCCCCGCCAATCTTCGGGCTTTGTCGACCAACGGGCAATGAGGTCCGACGAACGACAGTCCCGGCGAACCTCAGGGGTTGCGATTGTAACAGTATATCATTACTGCCGCGCCGACAGGTCGCCATAAAACAGGACTCTCCCCTTATGCGTTTGCTTTGCTCTGCCGGTTTCACTTTTGCCATGTTCCTCGCCGCTCCGGCTTTTGCGCAGGACCGCGCCGCCACGGGCAGCGAGGACGATGTGCACGCAGGCGGGCCGATCGTCGTCACCGCACCCTATGTCCGCAGCCTGGACATCCTTGGCAATGTATCGGTGCTTGAGGGCGACGAGCTGGCGCGCGACATTCGCGGGCAGATCGGCGACACGCTCACGCGCCAGCCGGGTGTATCGGCGACCAGCTTTTCCCCCGGCGCATCGCGTCCCGTCCTTCGCGGTTTTTCGGGCGAGCGCGTACGCGTGCTGACCGACGGCATCGGGTCGATCGACGCCTCGAACACATCCGCCGACCACGCGGTCACCATCGACCCGCTGACCGTCGAACGCATCGAAATCCTGCGCGGCCCCGCGGTGCTGCTGTTCGGCAGCCAGGCGATCGGCGGCGCGGTGAATATGTTCGACCGCCGGATTCCCCGGAAAGTCCCCGCCGACCATGTCCATATCGACGCGATCGGTGGCTATGCGACCGCGGCGAACGACCGCAACATCGGCAGCTCGATCGACGTCGCGCTGAGCCCGCAGATCGTCGCGCACCTCGACGGTAGCTGGCGCAAGACGGGCGACACGCGCAGCGGCGGCTTTGTCTATGCACCCAACATCCGCGGCGACCTGCTCCATCTTGCCGAGCATGAAACCGAAGAGGGGCACCTCGACGAAGCGGCCGAATTGACCGCGCAGGCGGGCAAGCGCGGCAAGATCGACAATACGCAAAGCGAGACCTGGACCGCAGGCGGCGGGATTTCGCTGATCAACGACGGCGGACAGCTCGGCATTTCGGTCGGCTATTTCGACACCAACTATGGCGTCCCCGACCGTCCCGACACCGCGCACGACCATGGCGGCGAGGAAGGTGAAGGCGGTCATGATCATGGCGAAGGCCCCGTTACCATCGGCATGAAGCAATGGCGCGCGGACCTGCGCGGCGAGGTGGAACTGGGCGACGGCTTTTTCGACAAGCTGCGCATCCGTGCCGGCTTTGCCGATTACAAGCACACCGAGTTCGAGGGCGACGAGGTGGGCACCGTCTTTACCAACCAGGGCGTCGAAGGCCGGATCGAACTGGCGCAGAACGACCGTGGCGGCTGGCGCGGCGCGAGCGGCGTGCAGTATAGCCACCGCGATTTCGACGCGATCGGTGCCGAGGCATTCGTACCGCGCAACCTGACCGATCAGTTCGCGCTTTTCACGCTGCAGGAATATACGATGGGCCCGCTCGGCCTGGAAGCCGCGGCGCGCTACGAAAAGACCAATGTGCGCGCGCAGACGCTTGGCTTTGACCGCAGCTTCGACAGCTTCTCGGGCGCGCTCGGCGCGACCTATGATCTGTTCGAGGGCGCGAAGTTCGGCATCTCCGTGTCGCGCGCGGTCCGTGCGCCGTCGGCCGAGGAATTGCTGTCGAACGGCCCGCATATCGCGACGCAGAGCTTCGAGCTGGGCGATCCGAATTTGAAGCGCGAATCCAACTGGGGTGCCGAGGCATCTTTCAAGATCAAGACCGACGCCTTCAACCTCAGCCTGACCGGCTATTCGAACTGGTTCGACAATTTCATCTATTCGGCGGCGACCGGCGCGGAAGAGGATGAGCTTCCCGTCTTCCAATATTTCCAGCGCGACGCGCGCGTCTATGGCTTCGAAGCCGAGGCGAGTGCCCGGCTGGCGCAAATCGGCGGGTTCAACATCGTCGGCGACGTCACCGCCGACATGACCCGAGCGAAGATCAAGAATGCCGGGCTCGACCGCAATGTGCCGCGCATCCCGCCGCTGCGCATCCTCAGCGGGCTCGAAGCGCAGGGCGAACGCGTCGATGCGCGCGTGGAAGTCGAATGGACCGACGACCAGACGCGCACCGCGCAGTTCGAGACGCCGACCGACGGCTTCACGCTGGTCAACGCCTCGCTGAGCTGGCGCCCGCTGCCCGACACGAAAAATCTGACGCTGAGCCTGTCGGCGAACAATATCTTCGACGTCGAAGCGCGCCGTCACGCCAGCTTTACCAAGGATTATGTGCCGCTGGCCGGACGCGATTTCCGTCTGACGGCGCGGGCGAGCTTCTAAGAAATTCGTCGCCCCCGCCATTGCGGGGGCGACGGATCTTAATCAGAAGGCGAGCTGCTTGCGCTTGTTCCAGTAGATTGAGGTCGCAGCGGCATAGGCGCCCACCTTTTCCCAGACTGCACCGTCGATCTTTTCGATATCGACGCCCGCATCGATATAGGCCTGGACGATCTTCATGATCTGCTCCTCGGTCATATCGCCCGACAGATCGGGGTTCGCGCCATTGGGACCGAAATCGAGCGCCTTGTCGACGGTCACGTTCGACAGCCCCAGCGCCGCGATATCGCCGATCAGCCATTCGCGCGAAATGCGCGCAAGGCTGTAGTCGAAATAGGTCGGCTTTTGTTCATCCGTGATGCCGTGACGCGTCACGCAATCGTCGGTGACAGCGCCAAGCTGCTTGAACAACGCCTCGCGCGATGCCGCGTCGCCGCCGCCGGCCATTGCGGAACCGATCGAACTTTTGGTGCCGGCCGGAATCGACGTGACGACGCAATCGAACTTCTCGCCCTCCTGCGCCAGGGCCACGCCCGGCAACACGGCCAATGCAAGCATCGCGCTTGCCATCAAACCCTTCGACATCGGCGAATCCTTCATACGCAAGAGAGATCGACCCTCAGGACAGCATGGCCATCCCGCCGTTCACATGCAACGTCTGCCCGGTGACGTAGCCCGCCTCTTTCGACGCGAGATAGACGACCGCTGCGGCGATATCGCTCCCCTCGCCCATCCGGCCGGCGGGGATACGCTGGTTCAGCGCCTCCTTCTGCGCATCGGGCAGATCGGCGGTCATCGCCGTGGCGATAAAGCCGGGCGCGACGCAATTCGCGGTGACGCCGCGGCTCGCGAGTTCCTGTGCCAGCGCCTTGGTCATGCCGGTGACGCCTGCTTTCGAAGCGGCATAATTGGCCTGCCCCGGATTGCCGGTCGCGCCGACGACGCTGGTAATCGAAATGATGCGGCCGAAGCGCGCCTTCATCATCGGCTTCGCGGCAGCACGCGCCAGGCGGAAATTGGCCTCGAGATTGATGCGAATGACGTCCATCCACTCGTCGTCCTTCATGCGCATGATCAGGTTGTCGCGCGTCACACCGGCATTATTGACGAGGATGTCGAGCTGGCCGAGCGCATCGACCGCCGACGGGACGAGCGCGTCGACCGCAGCCGCATCGCCGAGATTGCAGGGCAATGCGATATGATCGCCGCCGAGCGTATCGCGAAAGGCATTGAGCTTGTCGGCGTTGGAACCCGACACCGCGAGCCGAGCCCCCTGCGCGGCAAGCGCCTGCGCGACGGCCGAACCGATGCCGCCCGAGGCGCCGGTGACAAGGGCGGTCATGCCGGTGAGATCGAACATTTTATTCTCCTGATGATTGCCGGTTCACGCGGAGACGCGGAGACGCGGAGGGTTTATGATCGTTGACGATGCGACGCACACCTTCCTTGAGTGTAGCGCCGCCAAAATTGATAAGGAGACCAACAGACTGGCCAGTAAGACGAAGATAGGTCAGCAACTGTTTGCCATGCGCCGGGTTCAGCCGTTCAACCGATTTAATCTCCACCAGCAAACGGTTGTCGACGAGCAAATCAATACGAAAAGCAGCATCGAAGCGAGAGCCTTCGAAATATATATCGATCGGCATTTGCCGATCGACGCGATAGCCCAGCGCCACCAGTTTTCCGGCAAGAACGGTTTCATAGACGCTTTCCAATAGCCCCGGCCCCAGTTCCCGATGCAAGCGAAGGGACAAGTCGAGCACATCGCCGCTCACCACGTCTATGTCCCGCACAATCCCTCCGCGCCTCCGCGTCTCCGCGTGAACTTCTTTCGTCGCTACCTCTGCGCCTCTGCGCGAATCTTCTAAAGCGTTTTCAACAGCGCTTCGATGTCGTCCATTGAAATCACGCTCATCGTCTCGACTTCGCCCGATGCGCTGCGCTTGACCATCGGTGAGAGGACTTTGCCGCCGAATTCGACGAAGTGCGTCACACCGATATCCTCCATCGACGCGACGCTTTCGCGCCAACGGACGCGGCCGGTCACCTGCTGGACGAGGAGGTCGCGGATCGTGTCAGGGTCGCTCACAGGGCTCGCGGTGACATTGGCGACGACCGGGATGAGCGGCGCGACGGGCGGGTTGGCGCCCAGGGCCTCGGCCATCGCGTCGGCAGCGGGCTGCATCAGCGGGCAGTGGAAGGGCGCCGAGACGGGCAGCAGCACGCCGCGCTTGATTCCATAATCCTTGACCAGCGCGACCGCGCGTTCGACGGCGCCCTTGTGGCCCGAGATCACGACTTGCGACGGGTCATTGTCGTTGGCGACGGTGCACACTTCGCCCTCTGCCGCTGCGTCGGCGAGCTTCTGTGCCGTCTCGATATCAGCCCCGAGCAGCGCCGCCATCGCGCCGACGCCGACGGGCACCGCTGCCTGCATCGCCTGCCCGCGCGTCTTCAAAAGCCGCGCAGTGGTCGCGAGGTCGAACGCGCCGGCGGCGCAAAGCGCGCTATATTCGCCGAGGCTGTGGCCCGCGACATAGTCGGCCTTGGCTGACAGCGTCACGCCACCTTCCTTTTCGAGCACGCGCAACGTGGCAATTGCGTTGGCCATGATCGCCGGCTGGGCGTTTTCGGTGAGGGTGAGCTGGTCCTCGGGACCTTCGCTCATCAACTGGAACAGCTTCTGGCCGAGCGCGTCATCGACCTCCTGAAACACTTCGCGCGCGACTGGCGACGCTTCGGAAAGCGCCTTGCCCATGCCGACCGCCTGGCTGCCCTGACCCGGAAAAATAAATGCACGCATGATGCGTCCCTTCGCATGTTCTTGAATGGGCTCGCGCCTATTCCTTCACCCCGCGCGATGCAAGCCGAAGGGCACGACCTTGTTCGCCGCGTCGTGGCCGATGTCCGCCCGGCCGAGCCACGAGATCCCGGTGCGCGCGCACCAGCCCTGCGCGATCTCCTCGGCCTCCATGCCGAACGGGCGGTCGTTTTCAGGGACGTCGCTGACACGCCCCAACCGCAACCCGGCAAGCCCGCGCGGGCCCAGATAGCTCGCGATATGGAAGAAGGCGCGGTCGAAGGCGTAGAGATATTCGCTGACTTCTTCGACGAGCAGGACATGCCCGGAAAGGTCAGGTTCGAGCGGGGTGCCGAGCAGCATCGACAGCGTCATCAGGTTGAACGCCGCGTGCCGCGCGCCGTGCTGGAGGCCGGGCTCGCACGCAGCCGGGTCACGCGCAACGAGCCAATCGAGAGCGCGCAGCACCGCGGCATCGCCCCCGTCGCGGCGGATATCGGCGACCATAGGACCGTGCGCGACATGGTCGAAGCCGTCCCGATACAGCGCGCCGAGCAGATTGCCCTGATCCGAATAGCCGAGGAATGCCTTGCCGCGCGCGACATCGGTCATCGCCGCGACCGCATCCTCGGCGATGCGGCATGCGCCATAGCCCCCGCGCGCAAACCAGACCGCGTCGATATCGGGCCGGTTCGCCATCTCGACCAACGCGGCGAAGCGGTGGCCGTCCTCGCCCGCAAAATGGCCGTGGGTGGCAAAGCATTGCGGGTCGAAGACGAGTTCGACGTCGGGGTAACCAAGGCTTGCCAGCGCGCGCACCGCCTCGGCATCGTCGGGCAGGATCGGGGTGGATGGGGCAACAATTCCGATGCGCATGGAGCGACCTATAAATCCGTTCGTGTCGAGCGAAGTCGAGACACCCATCGTCGACGCACAAGGTCGAGGGGTATCTCGACTTCGCTCGATGCGAACGGGAAAGAGTATGCCGCTCTGGTTGCAAACCCTTCGTCAAAGCCATATCGCGCCGCGATGGCCGAAAACAAATCCTATTTCTTCTGCGGCATCGGCGGGTCGGGAATGCTGCCGCTGGCGATGATAGTCGCAGCGCGCGGCGCGGCGGTCTCGGGATCGGACCGCAGCCGCGATCAGGGCCGGACGCCCCAGAAATTCACTTGGCTCGAAAGCCAGGGCATCGCCTTTTATCCGCAGGACGGCAGCGGGCCACGCGCGGGACAAATTCTGGTCGCGTCGGCGGCGATCGAGGATAGCGTTCCCGATATCGCCGCCGCCAATGCGCTCGGCCTTGCGCGGATGACGCGCGCCGACCTCAACGCCGCGCTGTTCAACGACGCCGACACCGCGATCGGTGTCGGCGGGACGAGCGGCAAATCGACCGTCACCGGGATGATCGGCTGGATCCTCGAAAATACGGGTCGCAAGCCGACGGTCATGAACGGGGCCGTGATGCGCAATTTCTCGGGCGACGACCGCCCCTTTGCCAGCGCACTCGTGGGCGAAGCCGCCATTTACGTCAGCGAGGTCGATGAAAGCGACGGTTCGATCGCGCTCTATCGCCCCGACGTCGCGGTCGTCACCAACATCAGCCTCGATCACAAGAGCCTTGAAGAGTTGCACCGTTTGTTCGGCGATTTTGCCGCAAAGGCGCGCGTCGCGGTGGTCAATGCCGACGACCCCGAATCCGCGCCCCTCATCGGCGGCGACAATGTCCTGAGCTTTGGCTTCAGCGACGCTGCAACAGTGCGCGGCGGCGATTTCGAGGCATTGCCCGACGGGTGCCGCTTTTCGGCGAATGTCGACGGTTACCCGTATAAGGTCCATCTTCGCATGCCGGGGCGCCACAATGCCGCCAACGCCCTGGCCGCGATCGCCGCGGCACGCGCGGCCGATATCCCGGTTGCCGAGGCCGTCAACGCACTGGCGAGCTTCGCGGGCCTCGCGCGGCGATACGAGGTCCTCGGACAAGCAAGCGGCGTCACCGTCATCGACGATTTCGCGCACAATCCCGACAAGGTGGCCGCGACGCTGGCGGCGGTCGCCGAGCTGCCGGGCCGCGCCTTGCTCTTCTTCCAGCCGCATGGCTATGGCCCGCTGCGCCAGATGGGCAAGGAACTCGCCGCAAGTTTCGCCGCGGGAATGCGCCCCGACGACAGGCTGTTCGTGTGCGACCCCGTCTATTTCGGCGGCACCGTCGACCGCAGCATCGGCAGCGAGGCGCTGGTCGCGGACATCGTCGCGGGAGGGGCCGACGCGGTGCATATGACGACCCGTGCGGCTTGCGGGGCGGCGATGCTGGATGAAGCGAAGGCGGGCGACCGTATCCTGATCCTTGGCGCGCGCGATGATACGCTTACGGAATTCGGCCGCGAACTGCTGGAAAAGCTGGCCATCCGCGCTTGATTTCTCCCCGCGAATCTGTATAGGCGCGCTCATTCGGGGCGAGGCCACGTTGCCATCGCCCCGTTTGCTTTGCACTTATTCGCAGAGCGAGACGACAGCCGGAGGGGTTTCGCGATTGGCGCGAAATCAGCGATCGGCCAAATCGAAGGAAGCGCGACCATGCCGTTTTACGAGCATGTCTTTATCGCGCGTCAGGACCTGAGCCAGGCTCAGGTCGACGCGCTGGCGGAAACCGTCACCAACGTCATTGGCGAGTATAAGGGCACGGTCCACAAGACCGAGACCTGGGGCCTCAAGCAGCTCGCTTACAAGATCCAGAAGAACCGCAAGGGTCACTATGTGATGCTGTCGGCCGAAGTGTCGGGCGAAGCGATCGCAGAGATCGAGCGTCAGGCTGCGATCAACGAAGATATCATCCGCTGGCTCACCATCAAGGTCGACGAACTCGAAAAGGGTCCGTCGGTGATGATGCGCAAGCAGGAACGCCGCGGCGGCCGTGGCCGTGACCGCGACGGCGAAGAATAAGGAACAGTAGCATGGCACGACCCTTTTTCCGCCGCCGCAAGACCTGCCCCTTCAGCCAGAAGGACGCACCGGTCATCGATTATAAGGACGTCCGTCTGCTCCAGGGTTACCTGTCGGAGCGTGGCAAGATCGTCCCGTCGCGGATCACCGCGGTGTCCACCAAGAAGCAGCGTGAGCTGGCAAAAGCGATCAAGCGCTCGCGCCACATCGGCCTGCTCCCCTACATTGTGAAGTAAGGAGGGCGGACCGATGGAAATCATCCTGCTCGAACGCATCGAGAAACTGGGCGGTATCGGCGACGTCGTCACCGTCAAGAACGGCTTTGCCCGTAACTACCTGTTGCCGAACAACAAGGCGCTTCGTGCAAACGACGCCAACCGCAAGCTGTTCGAAGCCAATCGTTCGAAGATCGAGGCCGACAACGCCGAGCGTCGCACCGACGCCGAAGGTCGCGCCAAGGACATCGACGGCAAGCAGATCGTCCTGATCCGTCAGGCATCGAACACCGGCCAGCTTTACGGTTCGGTTTCGGTTCGCGACATCGTCGACGCGCTGATCGAAGACGGCGTCGAGGGCGTTACCAAGTCGATGGTCGAACTCGAGCGTCCGATCAAGTCGCTCGGCTTGGTCGACGTCAAGGTCAAGCTGCACCCCGAAGTCGCCCTGACCGTCGGCGTCAACGTCGCGCGTTCGCCGGACGAAGCCGAAATGCAGAAGCAGGGCATCGACGTCATCGCGGCGATGTTCGAGGAAGAACAGGCCGAAGCCGTCGCTTCGGCGCTGGAACCCGACAGCGAAGACGAATTCGAAGACGTGGGCGCCGCTCCTTCGGAACTCGCTGCCGAAGCTCCGGCTGCAGACGAGGAAGAAGAGGCCTAAGCCCCTTCGATCTCGCACGAGACAGAAAAGGCTCCGGAACCCAGCGTTCCGGAGCCTTTTTCTTTTGGTTTGATCCGACGTCTGTTTTGGGGTGGTGAGCGGGCGTTTGCTACTAGGTTGTACCCCGGCGAAGGCCGGGGCCCAGGGCTTTAGAAAGCCGAGTTATGCGGATTGCCGCCCTGGACCCCGGCCTTCGCCGGGGAACTCATTACCCGCGTTAGTGTCCGGTCGTTTCTTCGCTCTCGTCATCCCGGGTTTGACCCGGGATCCCGCTTTTTGACGGCACCGGCACGCTTCACGAAATAGCGGGACCCCGGATCAAGTCCGGGGTGACGATATGGAGAGTCCGCACTCGGTCGTTAGCCGATGACTTCGTCATTCCCGCGAAAGCGGGAACCCAGCGAGGCGGCGTTGTCATTGGGTTCCCGTTTTCGCGGGAATGACGAAATGTGGGGATGGCAACTTCCGGCCGAAAGCCCCTTCTCAATAACCCATCAAACTCAGCACTTCCTTGCGGCTGCTCTGGTCGTTGAGGAAGCAGCCGAGCAGGCGGCTCGTTACCATGCCTACGCCCGGGGTGCGTACGCCGCGCCCCGTCATACAGCCGTGCTGCGCATCGATGACCACCGCGACGCCTTGCGGTTGGAGATTATCCCAAATGCACTTAGCGACCTCGGCCGTCAGACGTTCCTGCACCTGCAGCCGCCGCGCATAACCGTTGAGCACGCGCGCAAGCTTGGAAATGCCAACGACGCGGTCGCGCGGCAGATAGGCGATCGACGCCTTGCCGGTGATCGGCGCCATATGATGTTCGCAGTGCGACTGGAACGGGATGTCGCGCAGCAGCACGATCTCGTCATAGCCGCCCACTTCCTGGAACGTGCGCGACAGATGGGTCGACGGATCCTCGTTATAGCCCTGGCAATATTCCTTCCACGCGCGCGCAACGCGGCGCGGCGTATCGAGCAGCCCCTCGCGCTCCGGATCGTCGCCCGCCCACTCGATCAGCGTGCGCACGGCCTCTGCGACATGGTCGGGGACAACCACCTTGCCGTCGGGTCCCAATTCGGTCTTGCTGTCGCTCATCGCCGCGCTTTCACTGTTGCCATCATGTCGCACATTTCGGCTCCCAAGAGCCGATAAGCAAGGCCCGGACAAGAAGAATTTATGCCAGCCGTGCAAGTTTACGTTGCGGAATCTTGGCTTTTTACCTGTTCGAAGAGGCGCGGTTTCGCGTCCTTTTTTGGGCCAAACAAGTTACTTGACGCTTTCGTCAACTCGGCGCACCTTTGTGCCCATACAGAACTCGCTCAAGCGGGTCGTATTCCGGAGAGGCCGGCGTTTTCCCCGACGCCGGCGGGAGAGGACGATGACCAGCACAGCTGGCAGGTGGGATTTACAAGGGCACATGGCCGCTTTGGCCCGGTGCCCTTTGCCATGTCTGGTCGTTTCCCCTCCCCTTACAACAATTTGACGTTGGGCGGCCCCGCATCGCGCGGGATCGAAAAAGGGAGGCTATAGATGAAGTTCAAGGCACTGATCGGAACCTCGATCCTTGCGATGTCGGTGGCGACACCCGCATTTGCGCAGGATGCGGCGGATGAAGTGGAACGCGATGCTTTCGGCGGCGAAATCGTCGTCACGGCGCAGCGCCAATCGGAACGCCTGCAGGACGTGCCGATCGCGGTCAGCGCCTTCTCGACCGAGGCGCTGGAAGCACAGCAGATCAAGACACCGTCGGATCTTCAGCTAACCCTGCCCAACGTCACCTTTACCAAAACCAACTTTACCGGCGCGAGCTTCACGATCCGCGGCATCGGCGACCTTTGCGTCGGTACGACCTGCGACAGCGCGACCGCGATCCACCTGAACGGCGACCCGCTGTTTTCGACGCGCCTGTTCGAAACCGAATTCTTCGACCTTGAGCGCATCGAAGTGCTGCGCGGGCCGCAGGGCACATTGTTCGGCCGCAACGCAACCTCCGGCGTGGTCAATGTGATCACCGCCAAGCCGAAGCTTGGAGCGTTCGAAGCAGCCGCCGAAGCCGAATATGGAAATTATGATTCCATGAAGGGCAAGGCGATGGTCAACATCCCGCTCGGTGACACCGCGGGCATCCGTGTCGCCGGCATTTACCTCAACCGCGACGGCTATACGAAGAACGAGTTCCTCGACACGCGCATCGATGACCGCGACCTTTATTCGGTCCGCGGCTCGTTCCGCTGGGAACCGTCGCCCGACACGACGATCGACCTGCTCGCGTCCTATTTCCGTGAAAAGGATCAGCGTACGCGCATCCAAAAGCAGCTCTGCCAACGCGACCCGACCGGCATTCTCGGCTGCTTGAACAGCCGCCTCGACAATTCGCCTTTCAACGGCAATGCGACCTTCACCGCCGCGCTGACATCACGCGAATTCCTGGCGACGCAGGGAATTCCGACCGCCTTCGCCCTGGGCAGCCTCTATGGCCCCGACGTCTATGCCAATACGACCATTCCGTCGGACCCGCGCACGGTGAATACGGCTTATACGCCGAGCTATTTCACCAGCGAACTGACACTGCAGGGCCAGATCGAACATAATTTCGGCCCCGTGGCTTTGCAGGTTTCGGGCCAATATCAGAAGGTCAAGCTCGACGCGTCGCAGGACTATAACAGCAATGTCGGCAACCGCGCGCTCTATGCCGGCGGTCTTGCCACGCTGGCGGCGGCAGCAGGCGGCGCGCTTGGTCCGGCACTCCAGGGTTATTTCGCGCCTGTTGCCGCGGCGCTGATCCCCAACGGCCCGACCGGCCAGCTCTGCACCTCGCTGGCCGAGGAAAGCGGCACCGGATCCTTTGGCGGCAACAAGATCTGTAGCGACCAGTCGCTGCAGTTCGACCGGTCGAACCAGTATAACAGCAGCTGGTCGGCGGAAGCGATCCTGACCAGCGACTTCGACGGTCCGTTCAACTTCCTCGTCGGCGGCATCTATGCCGACTATCATCTGACCGAGAACAGCTATTATGTGAACGCCTTCCCGATCGACTATCTGACGGGCGTTCTCGGGGCTTTTTCGTCCGTCGCGAACGTGAACAAGACTCCGGCGGGCGTGATCACAGGAGCAAATCCGCTGGCCCCGGGCTATCTCGGAACGCCCTTCTTCCGCAACAACACGGCCGACCTCTCGATTAAATCCTATGGCCTGTTCGGCGAAGCCTATTTTGAAATCAGCGACCGGCTGAAACTGACCGCTGGCCTGCGCTACAACAACGACAAGAAGAGCGTGGTCGCCCGTTCGACGCTGGCAAGCTTCCTTGTCCCGCACGGTTCGACCGACGCGTTCGCTTCGCCGACGGCGGCCGGCTTCGACGCCGACCCGGGTACGCCCTGCCCCGTCCACAGCAGCGAGACGTCAAGCACGGTGGGGCCGATCGGATCGATCGCGGGCTGCGAAGCCTTTCAGGAGCGTTCGGTCAAGTTCAACAAGCTGACCGGCCGTTTCGTGATCGACTTCAAGGTCACCGACGACAACCTGATCTATGCCTCTTATTCGCGTGGCTATAAATCGGGCGGTATCAATCCGCCGCTGCAGCCGATCTTCGAAGTGCCCGAAAGCTTCCGTCCCGAACAGGTCGATGCGTTCGAAATCGGTTCGAAGAACAGCTTTGACAATGGCGCGCTGCAGCTCAACCTCACGGCCTTCTATTACAAATATAAGGACCTGCAGCTCAGCAAGATCGTCGCCCGCACCGCGGTCAACGACAATGTCAGCGCCGACGTCTATGGGTTTGAGGCCGAAGCGATCGTCCGCCCCGACCCGGCTGTCGTCATCAACCTGGGCTTCAGCTACCTGCACAGCAAGGTCACCGATGACAAGCTGACCAGCAACCCGCGCGACTTCGGCGGCGGCCGCAGCGATGCGGTGATCATCAAGGACATCACGAACGCCGCCAACTGCGCCGTTGCCTCGCGCTCGGGTAATGTCGCAGGGGTCAACGCCTTCGTGAACGGGGTCCAGCAGGTCATCAACGGGGGCTTCGTCCCCGGTGTGGCTGCCGGCGCCGGCCTGCGGCCGACAACGACGTTCCCGGCAGATGGCGGCATCGCTTCGACCGGCGCCTTTAGCATCTGCGCCGTCATGAGCGCGGCGGCATCCGGCGCTTTCGCAGCGGCGGGGCTGAATCCGACGGCGTTCGGCGGGATCGAATATTTCTCCGCCGGCGTTCCGGTCAACCTGAAGGGCAACCAACTGCCGCAGGCGCCGAATTACAAGTTCAGCGCAGGCGTGCAATATACGGCGCAGATGGGTGAAATGTCGCTCGTTCCGCGCGTTGACGTCGCTTATACCGGCGAAAGCTATGGCAGCATCTTCAACGGCAATGTGAACCGCATCAAGGGCTATGCCCAGGTCAATGCCCAGCTGCAGCTGAACGGCCGCGACGACAAATGGTATGTGAAGGGGTTCATCCAGAACGTCTTCGACGCCAACAGCGTCACCGGCCTGTACATTACCGACCAGTCGTCGGGGAACTACACCAACATCTTCACCCTCGAACCGCGCCGCTATGGCATCGCGGCTGGCGTGAAGTTCTAAACATAACGGCGGCAACGCCAAAAAAGCCCCGGCCTCTCAAACGAGAGGCCGGGGTTTCTTTTTGACCGGGACGAAAGAAAAAGGCCGGACCATCATCGATGGCCCGGCCCTTTCTATTGATCCGGCGGATCAGTGCCGAAATCAGAATTTCGCGCGCAGCTTCACCCCATAGAGACGCGGCGGAGCGGGATAGACCGCAAAGCTCGCGCTCTGTTCGGGGATCGGGAACGAGGTGATGTTGTAATATTTGTTGAACAGGTTCTCGACGTAGAATTCGATGGCGTAATTCTGGTCGGGGCCGAAGTTGAGGCCGGCCCGGGCGTTGACGATCGAATGGCCGTCATTCGCCGTGAACGGCACCGCGACGGGGTCGTTGATCGTGTTGGCGTCGCTGTTCATCCGCCAATCGACATGCACGAGACCGCCGACATTGCTGCTGATCTGCGGGGTCCAGGTGACCGCGCCGGTGACGACATGCTTCGGCGAATTGGTGAGCGGCAGTCCGTTATCGTCGCCAGCCGCCACGTCCTTCACCTCGGTATCGATATAGGAATAGCCGAGCGTGAAGTTGAGGTTCGGGGCCGGACGGATGACCGATTCAAGCTCGACGCCCTGCGCCACGACCTTGTCGAAGTTCTGGACGACGAAGTTATTCCCCATGAACGCAAGGTTCTGATAGCCCTTGAGTTCGGTGTAGAAAACGTTCGCGTTGAACTGGAACGCCGAGCTGAAGTCGGTCTTCACGCCGACTTCAAACGAGTCGACGTCTTCGTTGCCGAATTCGAGATCGGATGCCTGCGCGCCGTTGCCACCAAGGAAGGCGGTGTCGAACGAGCCACGATCGAGGTTGTAGCCGCCCGATTTGTAGCCGCGGTCATAACCACCATAGACCATGATGCGGTCGTCGAGCTTGATCGACAGCTTGGCCGTGCCGGTCAGCTTGCTCTCACTGCGCTTGTCGCGATAAATCCCGTTGAATTCGGGATTGACCACGGGGTTGCAGACGAGGTTGAAGATCGCGTTGCCGAGGCCAGACGGCAGTCCCTGCAGAGCCTGGCGATAGAGCGCGTAGCGGGGACCCTGCAGCGTCGAGCAACCGGGCAGGTTCGACTGCAGGTTGGCGTTGAGCTTCTTCGATTCATGATTGTAGCGCAGACCGAGGGTCAGCGAGACATTGTCGTTGAAGTCGATGATGTTGTGCGTGAACAACGCAAAGGCTTCGGTGTTGACGCGGTACGCATCGCCGATCTGTCCCTGCCCTGCCTGCGGCGCCGGAAGCGGCGTCAGGAAGGTGTCGAGCACACCCGCCTGCGCGGCCGCAGCCGCGAGCTGCGGGTTCGATGCGAGCAGCACCTGGCCCACCAGCGGCGAATTCGGGATCGACTGGAAAATCTGGAAGCCGGTCGGTCCGGGCACCGCGGCATCGGTCAGCGCGTTGATGAAGGCGTCGACATATTGCGCGCCCTGCGTGCCGAAACGGGTCCGTTCGGTATATTTCAGCTTCTCGTTCAAATAGAAGCCGCCGATCAGCCAGTCGACATGATCGTCGAAGGCCGTGCCCTTGAGCCGGATTTCCTGCGTGAAGTCGCGCATGCCGATCGGCATATTCTCACGATAGGCGCGGTCGATTCCGGAGAAATCGACGTCCATGCCACGCGTCGCTTTCCAGTCGCGCCATGCGGTGATCGAGGTCAGTTCGACGCCGCCCAGATCCCAGTCAAGCTGGCCCGAGACGCCCCATTCGCGCATCTTTTCGGTGAGGTCGCGATTGGGCGAATAGGCAACTTCGCGATCCTTGGGGTTATAGGGCCGCACGATGCCGGTCAGGCCATTGGCGGCGGCCAGCCCCTGAATCACCGAGCTTGCGGCAAAGGCAGGCGTGCCCGGCTGCGCAAAGCCCGAATTGGTATTGAGCGCGCCGCAGCATTGTTCATCGGTCTTGGCATAGTCCGCGATCAGGCGGAACGAGACGTCGTCCTTCTCGAACAAGGCCTGTCCGCGCACCGACCAGCGGTCGAGGTTGTTGAAGCGGCGGTCGCTGTTCACGTCTTTGATATAGCCGTCACGCTTGTGATATCCGCCGTCGAGGCGCAGCGCGATCGTTTCGGAAACCGGCCCCGTAATCCCTGCCTTCAGCTCGATTTCGTCGAGATTGCCATAGCTTGCCTCGGCATAGCCACCAAGTTTGAAGCTCGGCTTTTGCGTGACGATGTTGAGCGCACCCGCCGACGTGTTGCGGCCGAACAGCGTACCTTGCGGCCCGCGCAGCACTTCGACGCGATCGATCGGCGGCAGGTCGGCAAGGGCAAGGCCCGCACGCGCACGGAAAACGCCGTCGACGAACACGCCGACCGACGGTTCGAAACCGGGGTTGTCGCCCGCCGTGCCGATGCCGCGGATGCGAAGCACGACGCCGGTAGCCGACGACTGGCCGGTCGTTGCCTGAAAGCTCGGCGCAATCTGGCGAAGACCGCGGATATCGCTGATGCCCGAATTTTCGAGCTGTTCACCGCCCACGACGTTGACCGCGATCGGAATATCCTGCGAACGCTGCGCACGGCCCGTCGCGGTGACGATGATGTCATTGCCATAGTCGGTATCGTCGGCCGCGGTTGCCGCATCGCCGGCGGGCGCGGTGTCCTGGGCGAAGGCGATGGTGGGGGTGGTTGCGGCGCACAACATGGTGGCGCCCAACAAAATGTTGCGCAAAGTCATGGTTCTCTCTCTCCAAACCCACCGAAGCGCAGCCAAAGGCTTATCGGGAGATGCCCGGTGGTAGGTTTCCGGTCTAACGCGCCGCCCGTCCGCGTCAACGCGCGCGCGATCCAAACGGCCGATTTTCCGCAAATTCGTGACTAAATAGCAACAGTTTACGTTACGGCAGACAGTTGCGTCCGTTGCAGAATAAAATTAGCACCGTTGTGGAGCAGACGCGGCGCCGATTTGCCAAAAATTCAGAAAGGCGCATTATCGGCGCTGGATGCTCCGGTCCTTGCCTTATTGGCCCGGTGCCGAATTTCCGGTCGTGAAGGATGGTTGATGCGGGCGCAGAGTTTGCCGAGCCCAGGAACGTTGACCAAGACAATCCTGCTCGTCATCGGCCTGGCCTTCGAACTTCCCGACATTGCCGCTCGTGTGGCCACGCTGGGGCTCTCGTTCTCGCTCCTGCTCTACGCAAGCCTTTATTGCGGGCTTGCCGCCTGCCTATGGGGTGCGGCCTTTATCCGCCGACCGATATTGCGTTGGGGCTGGGCCCTGCTGTTCGCTCTCGCCGCTATTCTCATCGGCAGCTTTCAAGGCGCCATCGGCGATGCGATGAGCTATGATGCGTTCGTCACCATGATCTATTCGGCGGGCTTCGCCGATGATGCCGCAGCGCAATACAGCGCGGCGATCGCCTGGTCTTCCGCTGCTGCATTCTTCCTGTTGCTTGGCGTCGGACTGAAGCCCCGCGGGCGGGCGCCCATACCGGGCATCGTCGCCATGCTTGCGCCCGTTCTGGGGCTGGCAATGCTGACCCTCCTGCTCTTCGTCCGGGGCGGCGAAGGCGGCCGCGGCCTGCCGAACGCATGGGTCGGGATGGCCTATTCGGCGCTTGCGGCCTTCGAAGCCGCGACCCAGCCATCGGCGGCACGTCAGTCCGTGACGATCGCGCATGGGCCGAGCAAGCAGCAAGGCGATATCGTCCTGATCATCGACGAGAGCATCGCCGGCCGCTACCTCGATATCAACGATCCCGCAGGCGTCCGGTCGGGCCTTTTGTCGCCGCCGACGGGCGTCACCGTCAGCAATTTCGGTCTCGCGGCGTCGATCACCCATTGCAGCTTCGGAAGCAATCTGACGCTCCGGCACGGGGGCACACGAGACGCCTATCACCGGATTAATGCGACGATGCCGTCGATCTTCGCTTATGCGAAGCAAGCGGGGTTCGCGACCACCTATATCGACGCGCAGCGGACCGGCGGCGCCTATCAGAACGGCATGGATGATAGCGAGCGGCGACAGATCGATCACTTCGTGCAGTTCGGCGACACGGCCGTCGTCGATCGCGATATGGCCGCGGCGGATGCGCTGATCGCGGCGCTGGGCAATGAACGGCGTGACTTCGTCCTGATAAACAAGATGGGCGCGCATTTTCCCGTCGCCGACAAATACCCCGACAGCGCCCGCATTTTCGCGCCGACGCTGCCACGCAACGAAGCCGCGGCCGTGACCGAAACACAGCTTCCGGAAAATCTGTACAGCGGCGCCGAAAGCTGGCGGCTTTATCGCAACAGCTATCGCAACACGGTGGCGTGGACGGTGGGCGATTTCTTCGACCGCCTGTTCGCCCGCGCGCGGCTCGATGGAGCGCTGATCATCTACACGTCCGACCATGGACAAAATCTGCACGAACGCGGCGATGCGGGAACGACCACGCATTGCAGCCCGTCGCCGGCCAGCGAAGAGGGATCGGTCCCGCTAGCGATCATCGACACATCGGGACGCTGGGATGATGCCGCAAGGCGAAGCTTCGATGCGTCGAGCCACTATCGCATCTTCCCGACCCTGCTGAACGCGATGGGCTATGATCCAGCGGCGGTGCGCCGTCAGTATGGCGAAGCACTCGATTCCCCGCTGGCCGACCCGGCGACGTTCAACAGCCTTTTCAACGCGCGGCTGGGACGCAAGCCGATATGGATCGAGGTGAAACGCAGTAAGGTTTCCCGACCTCCGGCCAGCGACTATGCGCCGCGCAAATATGGCATTGCACCACGATGACGCGCGCGTGCAATGCTTTGCCAACGAATAGTTGCTAGGCTGCTCGCCATGTCAGGTCGCGCACTGCCCCCGGAAACCACGCTTGGCCCCGACAGCCCGATTGCGCCCGATTTCGGCCAGCAAGTACGCCGTGCGGTCATCTGGCGTTCGGGGTCGCAAATCGCAGGGCAAATCGTCGCCTGGGCCTCCACTTTCCTCGTCATCCGCATCCTGACGCCCGAAGATTATGGCCTGTTCGCACTGACGCAGGTGATGCTGATGCTCTTCACCCTGCTCAATGGCTATGGTCTTGCGAGCGCGGCGATCCAGCGGGACGAGATCGCCCCGCACGAGCTGCGACAGATTTTCGGATTGATGCTGCTGCTCAACGGCGCGCTCGCGATCGCGCAAATCCTCTGCGCCCCGCTTGCCGCCGCTTATTATCGCCAGCCGATGGTTGCCGACCTGCTGCGGGTACAGTCGCTGATCTACCTTACCATCCCCTTCTCCGCGCTCGCCTATGCGCAATTGGCGCGTTCGATGGAGTTCCAGCGTCAGGCGCAGGTCAATCTGGTCTCCGCACTGATCGGTGCAGGCGTCGCGCTCGGCGGCGCGCTGGCGGGATGGGGGGTGTGGGCACTGGTCTGGGCGCCGATCGCCATGTTCGCGGCGCGCGCGCTTGGCCTAACGATCGCGGCGCGCAGCTGGATGTGGCCAAGCTTCGATTTCCGCGGCGCGGGTTCGATCGCACGTTACGGCGGGCTGATGGCGGTCGGGCAATTGTTCGGCTTTGTCCAAAGCCAGGCGGACATATTGGTCGCCGGTCGCTGGTTCGATGCGCATCTGGTCGGCATCTATACGACAGCGTTGCTGTTGACGCAGATCTTCAACAACAAGGTCGTCCCGCCGCTCAACGAAGTGGCCTTTGCCGCCTATGCCCGGATGCAGAACGACCGGCCCGCGCTGGCCGCCGGTTTCACTCGCTCCACGCGCGCGATCATGGTCGCTGCGATGCCTTTCTTCTTCGGGCTCGCCGCAGTCGCGGAACCCCTCGTTCTCACTTTGCTCGGCGAAAAATGGCGCGAGATTGTGCCGTTGCTCCTGCCGCTGGCGCTCGCCATGCCCTTCTGGACGCTGTTCACGCTGCTTCGACCCGCGACCGATGCCCTCGGCCGCCCTGGCATTGCTTCGGGCAACGCCATCGCCGGCGCGCTGCTGATGCCCGTCGTGTTTCTTGTCGGCGCACAGTGGGGCATCATCGGCATCGCATGGGCATGGCTGATCGCCTATCCCTTGCTCCTCGCCTTTGCCGCTACCCGGTCGCTGCCCGTCATCGGAGTCGGGGCAAGCGAATTGCTCCGCGCGGTCGCGACGCCAGTGCTCGCCGCCGCTGCGATGGCGGCAGTGGTGCTATTGGTCGACCGCCTGCTGCCAGCAATGCCCGAACCGCTTCGGCTCGCGATACTCGTCGCGACCGGAGGACCGATTTATTGCCTGTGGCTGATATTGTTCGCGCGCGAGACGGTGCGCGACCTCATCGGGATGGTCCGAGGCCGGCGTATGCCGACAAGCCCCGACACTGCCGTCTAGGCTTGGCCCAAAGCCGCTACGGCCGCGCGCGTGGCGTCGATATAGGCGGTACCGCTGAAACGATAGCTGCCGATGAAATGGACGAAGCGCGCGTCGTCCGGCACGCCTTCGTCCCAGAAATTGAGATAATGGTCATATGGCAGCAGCAACGCATCGGGCTCGTTCGCGATGACCATGTTCGAGGTCACCTGTTCGCTCCCCCAGCGCGCCCAGCGCTCGGCGCCGAGCAACCGTTCCGCTTCGCGGGAAAAGGCTTCGGCAAGCATGCGCCCATTGCCGCCCCGCGCGAACCCGGCAAATCCCGAGCATCCCCGCACATAGAGCGGGTGGGCAAGCATCGGCAGTTCTACGCGATCGAGGCCACTCTCGATCGCGCCCTGCACATGCGCGTCGGGATTGAACAGGAAGGCGTCGTCATCGGTGCGGCTCGCCAACTCGGCAAAGGACAAAAGCTGCGAATCAGGATCGCCGCGCAAGGTGAAGCTGCGATTCCCGGCGATCGCTTCCGCGATCTCGGGCACGGCGCCCAGCGTCACCGTGTCGGAATCGAGCTGGATCACATAATCACCGGCACGAATGTCGAGGATGGTGAGCAGCCGTTCCCACGTTCCGCCGCGCGGGCACGGGCCGGTATCGACATCGGCAATCGAAATGACGCGCGGATTTCCAAGATGTGCGGCGAGTATCGCGCGGTCGGTGTCGGTCAACGTGCCATCGTCGAGGATTGCGATACGACCCCGGCGAAGCTGCGCGTGCAGCGATTTGACCGCTACCAGATAAGGCAGCAGCACGCGCGTGCCGATCATCGAAAACAGGACCACGCCATCGTCGGCCGGCACCACCGCGGGCGTATCCAGCACCGCGCGGGCGGCGGCGCGATGCGTGCGCTCTTTCCACAAACGGTTGAGTTTGTTTACGATCCTGTTCATCGCGCGGCCGTAACACGCGCGACCACCCTTGGGTAGAGGCGATAATCCCAGCATTTGCGCCCTTTCAGGACGTTTTGTGCCACAGATATCCGGGGCGCTCGCGGGCGCCGATGACCTTGCATCACCGAACCTTCAACGCGCGCGGTTGCACACGCAAGGCCCGGCATGGTTTTCGGTGAAGGAAGTGGTGCCTGGGGACGGGATCGAACCGCCGACACTGCGATTTTCAATCGCATGCTCTACCAACTGAGCTACCCAGGCGAGCCGCTGCGGCCGGTCGGCCGCGCTGGCGAGCGGCGGCTATAGGCAGGGCTTTGCGTCCTGTCCAGCACCTTTCTTCGCGATTTATCCCTCGTCGAAACGATCCTCGTCGGCGGTGCCGTCGGGCGCCTGATCGACCGGAACGCGATAGCCTTCGCCGAACCAGTTCAGCAGGTCGCGATCGCGGCAACCACGACTGCAAAAGGGTTTGAATTCGGGATCACGCGGCTTGCCGCAGAGCGGACAGCGCGGGGGTTTACTGGGCATGGCCCACTCCTTTCACGGCGGAATCCGCGGCAAGGCGGACAGTGCGCCCGGTACGATTCTGCAGCGCCTCCACCCAATGATGATGCGCGGCAATATGATCGATCACGGCGCCCCGCGCGGTCAGCGTCAAAACGCCGGTTCCGACGGTGCGTTCCGCCTGCCGCAGCAGGAGCGCGGCATCGGTCGCGACGGGATCGAGCCGGACCTGTTCGATCAGCGAGGGACGGTCGCGGCGGCGGATGATCTGCATGAAGCCGAAGCCGTTGACCGCAGTCCGCTCGAACGGCTGCGGAAGTGCGGCATCGACCGCGGCGTCGATCGCCTGTCGTCCGGCGCGATCGGGCAGCGACGGAAAGTCGATCCCGATCGATCCTCCAACATCGCAGCGACGGATCACCGACGCCGCCGCCCCCGCGCCAGCCTTGGCGAGCGCCAGTGCCTCGCCCTCGCCGTCGATATCGATCAGCAGCATCGCAGGCGTGGCATCGACCCAGAGCGCACCGCCCGCGAACGGCCAATGGCCGGTGCGGACGCAGTCGATCAGTTCGGACCAACCCGCCTGCTCAAGTCGGTCGCCGTCGGTGGGACGCAGGTCGACGACGGGAAGGCCGCTGGCCGCGATACGCGCGCGCAGATCGGGTCCGTCGGCAAGGGCTGCGCCTGCCTCGGCAATCCGCGCGCGTGCCGGTTTGTCGCGGCCGCGTTCGCGCAGCGCCATTCGCGTGATTTCGACGGTCAGCCGGGCGCCCACAGAGGTCGACGGCGGCAAGCCGGCAAGCGTCGCCGGCGGTTCGCCGGGCAAGTCCAGCGCGACGAGTGCGCCCTTGGCGCCCCTGCCCGCCTCGATCAGTTTCGCGCCGACGACCGCACCAAGGCGCGGCCCTTCGTCCTCGCGCTCGATCCGGGCTTCGACGATTTCGCCATTCTCGATCAGCGCCGCGCGCGCCTCGCCGATGCCGGCTTCATATATCCACTCAGCCAAGCGGGATACCGACGCTGGTCAGAAGGGCCCGCGTCTCGAAGAGCGGCAGGCCGACGACGTTCGAGTGGCTGCCCGACAGGAAACGCACGAACGTCTCGGCGCGTCCCTGGATCGCATAGCCGCCCGCTTTGCCCATCCCCTCGCCCGATTCGACATAGGCATCGATCTCGGTGGCACTCAGCGCCTTGAACGCGACGATCGTGTCGACGACGCGCACGCGCGCCTTTCCGTCGGTACCGACGACGCAGATCCCCGAATAGACATGGTGCCGCCGCCCGGACAGCAGACCCAGCATGCGGCGCAGATCGGCCTCGTCGGCCGGCTTTTCGAGGATGCGGCGTCCGACCGCCACCGTCGTGTCGCCCGCGAGCACGACCTCTTCCGCCGCGCGTTCGACGGCGAGCGCCTTGCCCTTCGCAAGCCGCGCGACATAATCGCGCGGCAGCTCTGCCTTCAGCGGCGTTTCATCGATTTCTGGCGCGGCAATGCGCGCCGGCACAAGCCCGATCCGCGCCAGCAATTCGCGCCGACGCGGTGAGGTCGAAGCCAGTACAAGTGCCGGCATTGGCGCGGGGGAGTTCGCCGCGCCGCTCACTTGAAGCGATAGGTGATCCGACCCTTGGTCAGGTCATAGGGGGTAAGTTCGACGAGCACTTCGTCGCCCACGAGAACGCGGATGCGGTTCTTGCGCATCTTGCCGGCCGTGTGACCCAGAATTTCGTGGTCGTTTTCCAGTTTGACGCGAAACATCGCGTTGGGCAGCAGTTCGACCACTTGGCCGCGCATTTCCAGAAGTTCTTCTTTCGCCATCAGTCCTCTATGGGTCGAAAATTCAAGGATGCGCGCCCATAACCGCAATTTGCGCCAATTGAAAGCAATCTGTCATCTGTGTTTTGAGAAGGCGTCGGCCCGCTCTGGCCAAGCCGATTTCAGGAGACGAGTTTCAGCCTGCGCGCGATGCGCCAGCCGATTGTTTTCGCCCAGGCATAGCTCGGCCAGCGCGGCGGCATCGCCGGGTCGAGGCCCATGCGGCGGAGCGTCGCATTGGCGGCATGCGCCTCGGACTCGCGATAGCTCCATTCGCTGCGCCAGGTGATCGACAGAGAGATCGACGGCGCATCGCCATTGGCGACGAAATGCGGGGCCATCACCGGCATCAGCACCGCATCACCGGGCCCGAGCGGCACTTGCTGGGCGTCGCCATGATATTCGTCCTGCCAGGGCAGATTCCGGTGACCGCCGGTGTGATAGCGTTCATGCTCGCGGCGATGCGCAAAGCGCTCATCACCGGCGGGCCAGACGTTCATCACCTTCCTGCCGCGCAGTTGCAGCAGGATATTATGTTCGGGGTCGAAGTGGAACGGCGTGATCGAACCGGGCGACGAGATGAAGATAAAGCCCTGCGGCGTCAGCATCGCGCCGGTGCGCAGTTCGACCACCGCTTCCAGTTCCCCGAGCAGACCCATCAGCAGGGTGCGATAGGCGTCCACATTCTCGATATTCTTGAGAACCGCCCAACTGCCGTTGCTGTCGATCGTTCGAATCGTCTCGCCGATCGACAGGCCGTTCGACGGGACATCCTCGGGGCGGATACCGATCGGCACATTGCCCGGGTTATACTCGACCTCGCTCGCGGGCAGATTTTCGCCGAGCGTTGCGAGCGCTTCGAGCGACAGCAAAGGATGATCGGGCAGATGATGATGCAGCAGCCCCGCCTGCTGCGGATAGAGCATCGCCATCCGCTCAAGCGTTTCGATAGGGAATACGGGCCGGGTGATCGGCTGATGCACGGTCATGACGGGCTTTCTACTTCATTTTCGGGCGCGGCGGCGCCCCTCCAGCGGCGCCACAGCCGTTCGGTCTTCGTCAGCATGGCGAAGCGAAGACGGTCGGGCGCCGACGACAGGGCCACATTGACCCAAATCAGGGCGCGGCGTTCGCGCCAGACGCTGTCGATCATCGGATGGCCAGGCGCGGCACAACTGTCGACCCACTTGACCTGCCTATTGTCGAGCAAATCGAGATTCGCCTGTTGAAGCAGCACGCCGGGCGAAAAACGGGCATAATCCTCATCGAACGCGGTCTTGAACGAAAAGCCGCCGGGCGGGCAAAGGAAGTTGACGAGCATCGCAAGCGGACGCCCGTCGAGATCGAGCGAGCGCATGTCGAGCCGTCCCGCGTCTCCCGCCGCAAGGAGGATCGCGTGGAACCACGCCTGCGTGTCGCTCTGGCTCGCGAGCGCCGATTTGGCGCGCCCTTTCCAGCCACGCGCCTCGAGATCGAGGAAGGCCTCGATCCACGGATCGATTGCCTCACCCGGCTGCCAGCGACGAAACTGCACCGCGCCATGCTCGGACAGCCGGTTTGCCTGTCGCCGCAGTTCCTTGCGCTTTTTCGCGCGCACGGCGGCATCCCAATATTCTTCTGGCGACAGGCTGCTTTCGAGCAGCGCGCGCTCCTCGCGGTGCACCACCTCGGCCTCGCTGCCGCGCTGCCGCGCCACATCGACGAGCGCGCGGTGCAGCGGCCCGCCTTCGGTAAGGCGCGGAAAATGCACCAGCGTGCGTGCCCAGGGCGCGGCGTCGCACCAACCGAGCAGGATCGACCAGAACATCCTTTCGAAACCCGCGCGAACGAGCGGGAGCCCGAGAAAATGATTGGGATGCGCCCATCCCGCAACATGGCGCAGCGGCACGCGGCCATAGTGCGTCGCGGGGGCAAGCGGCATGATCCCGATCATCGGGCCATCGCTGCCGTCGCGTACGACGACAAGCCGCGCTTGGCGATCAGGGTCGAGCAGATGCAGCGCCGATTGCAGGCACCAGCGCTCAGCGAAGGGGTTGGGCTCGCTCGCTTCGTCCGCGAGCCGATCCCAGGCAGCGGCAAGCCCGGGCGACAGCGCCAGCGGGTCGACGACACGCACGGTCAATGGCGCCGCTTCGGTGGTGCTTGCCGGAAAGGCGGGATAAACCGTCATGGGCCGCGAGCCTAGCACCCAAGCGTTAAGGATGGGTGGCAATTTGACGCCGCACGGCTCGAAGGGGCCTGACGGCTAACGACCGGGTTGCTGCCGTTGCAGGTGTGTGCCCCGGCGAAGGCCGGGGTCCAGAGCGCAACGAGCAGAGGTCGGCTCTCTGAAGCCCTGGGCCCCGGCCTTCGCCGGGGTGCGCAAATGGGAAACGACCGGTTGCCGACCAATCCTTTTTCGTCACCCCGGACTTGATCCGGGGTCCCGCTTGAGGCCGAAGCCAGTGAGTGCGTCAAAAAGCGGGATCCCGGGTCAAGCCCGGGATGACGGAAGTGGGTGACGGAATGTCAGCTCACCACCCCAAAACAGACATCGCCTCCAAAAAGGTCTTTCCTACATTATCCGGCCGTGCCAGCCTTCATCCGGCTCTTTCATTCGGTGAACAAAAAGATGGTCGCTGCCTGGCTTTCGGGTGCGACCATGATCGGACATGCCGCGCACATCCAGCAGTCCGCGACTTGCAAATCGGGGCGCTCATAGGGCTGAACTTTCCTGAACTTTGGAATATTGCGCGGCCCTTGCTCCGACCCGATCCCGGATCCAGCCGGGCGATATCCAAAGAGGGTAACGACAGCTCTCACCCCAATATCCGCCGTTCACCGCCAATCTGGATGGAATGGCCGGAAACGAATGATTTTTGTCGATCGCCGTCTTGGTGCGGCTTGCGGAAAGCGGACGGTCAGGACAATCTCGGGCAACATCCTGCAGGCCGGAGTTCATATGACATTTGCGGATAGCTACCTCGGAAGGCTCAGGTCGTTGGTAGGGAGCCGATGTCTGCTTGTTCCTGGCGCGCGCGTCATCATCGCCAGGGAGGATGGGTCGATCCTCTTGCAGCATCGAAGTGACTTTTCGGTCTGGGGATTGCCCGGAGGAAATGCGGAAGAAGGCGAGGATCTGACGGAGGTGGCGATCCGCGAGACTTTCGAAGAAACCGGGCTCAGAATACGAAATCCCAGACCTTTTGGCTTTGGCAGCGATCCGCAATTTGAAACCGTTCGGTTTCCGAACGGAGACGTCTGTCAGTTCTTCGTTATGATGTTCTACGCGACAGAATATGAGGGCCATATTGCGGCGGATAGTTCGGAAACTTTGGATTTACAGTGGTTTAATGCGAATGAACTACCGACAATGCTGGAGAATATGCGTCGAAGTGTCGAGGCATATACCGCGTTTTCAAATACCGGGACATTTCAGATGATATAGGGATGGAATTTCTATATTTTCTGCCCAGCCCGCGTCCAGTTCGAGCGGATTTTTCTCGATAAACGCCAGTCTGTTTCCGATCCCAACGCCGTCGCCGCGCATCAAATTCCGAACAGCTTGGCCAGCGACTTTTCAAGCATGAAAAATTGCCAGATCAGCCGCCCATGGTCGCGCCGCCCCGATTGGTGCGCGGCAACGATGCGCTCGATTTCGGCCATGTCGAACCAGCCCGAGCGCGCGAGCGTCGACGACGTCGCGAGCGCCTTCGCATGCTGGGCGAGCGGGCCGCGGAACCAGTGCGAAACCGGCGTCACGAACCCCATTTTGGGCCGATAGAGAATGTCGTGCGGCAGATAGCGTTCCATCGCCTGTTTCATGATCGCCTTACCCGTCCCGCGCTTGACGCGCATCGATGCGGGCAGGCTCGCGGCGAATTCGATCAACCGGTAGTCGAGGAGCGGCTCGCGCGCCTCCAGGCTGACGGCCATGCTCATCCGGTCGGTCTTGGTCAGGATATCGCCTGGCAGCCAGATCATCAGATCGGCATATTGCGCGCGATCGAGCGCCTCGCGCGCGGGCGCCTCGGCCATGGCCTTCCAATAGCGCGCCTCGGCGACATGGTCGCCGAGTGCGTGATGGGCCGCATCGTTGAACAGCCGCGAGCGTTGCGCCTGTCCCGTCACGCCGACCGCTTCGGCGTAGCCCTCTGCCCCGCTCTTCGACAGGCTGGCCAGCGTGGCGCGGGCGCGGAGCGGACGCGGCGCCCAGTCCATCTGCGGCCAGACGTGCGACAGCGGACCGAGCACGCCGCGGCGCAGGAAGCGTGGAATCAGGCCGCGCAACCTTTCTTCCTGATGCTGAAAGACCAGACGGCGATAGCCGGCGAACGCCTCGTCGGCGCCGTCGCCCGACAAGGCAACCGTCACCTCTTCACGCGCGAGTTCGCACACGCGGTAAGTCGGCAGCGCGCTTGCATCGGCGAAGGGTTCGTCGAAATGATCGGCGATCCTGTCGACGAGCGCGAAGTCGCCCGACGACACGGTGCGCGTGCGGTGATCGGTCGCGAAGCGCTCGGCGATTTGCTGGGCGTAAGCCGTTTCGTCGAGCGCGGCCTGATCAAAACCGATCGTACAGGTCTTGACCGCCTTCGCGCTCGCCTCAGCCATCAGCGCGACGACCGCGCTGCTGTCGACGCCGCCCGAGAGGAAGGCGCCGAGCGGGACGTCCGATACCATGCGGTCGGTCACCGCCGCGCGCATCAAATGGACGAGATGCTCTGCCGCCTCGCCTTCCGAAGCCCGGACGCGCTTCGAGAAATCGGGAGCCCACCAGCGCGTCGGCGCAGGCACCGGCTTGCCGCGTTCGAGCATCAGATAATGGCCGGCGGGCAGCTTCTCTACGCCTGCGACGATGCAATTGTCGTCGGGCACATATCCGAAGGCCAGGAAATCCTCGATCGCGGTCAGGTTCGCTTCCTGCCGCAGCAGCGGATTGCGCAGCAGGCCCTTCAACTCCGACGCAAAGGCCACCGACCCATCCGAGAGACGGACATAGTGGAGCGGTTTTACCCCGAGCCGGTCGCGCGCGAGAAACAGGCAGCCACGCTGATGATCGTGGATCGCAAAGGCGAACATGCCGTTGAGCCGCGACAGGCAGTCGGGACCCCATTGGCGCCACGCCGCGATGATGACCTCGGTATCGCCGCTGGTGCGGAAGCGGTGGCCGCGATCCTCAAGCTCGGCGCGGAGCTCGCGGAAATTATAGATTTCGCCGTTATAGGTGAGCGTGACGATCTCGTCGTCGCTCGCCATCGGTTGCGGGCTGCCTGCGATATCGATGATCGAGAGGCGCAGGTGGCCAAGGCCGACGCCGGGGGCGGTCCACTCGCCCGATCCGTCGGGTCCGCGGTGCTGCATCGGCTGGAGCATGGCGCGGAGGCGCGCGGGATCAACGGGCTTGGCCGTTTCAAGATGATAGATACCCGCGATGCCGCACATATTCTGACGCTTAGCTGCTTTTCAGCGCGCGGTCAGCCATCGCTTTGGCTCCGCCGGACGCGGAAAGGAAATCCTCTATCGCATTGCGGCCCCCGCGCCGCTCCTCGCTCGATATAATCAGCGACAATGCGCGCGGGTCGCCGCCGAGCAGCCGCGCCCTCAGACCCGCGAGTTTCGCCGCGCGCGAGCTACCCGTGATCTTGCCATCGACGAGATACCAGGTCGCCGCGTCGCGTAGCACCGGTCCCGGATGTAACAGTCGTTCGGTCTTCGCACCATCGATCGCGGGCAGCGAGGCGCTCCACGCCCATTTGCTGTCGGGATCGACCGCGCCCTGCCCGAAAGCGACGACCTCGCGCCCTTCGGCCTGCCGTTCATAGCCGCCGATCGCAACTGTTACGACTTGCCCCTTTTCATTGGAAAAATGGTGTAGCTGCCGCCGATCGGCGCCGTCGAAGCGTGGCACCCACGGCATTCCCTCCACGCGAACATCGCGCCATCCCGGCGGCGCGCCGATCGCGATCGTCGCGGGCAAGGCTGCGCTGCGGGAGCCCACCAAATTGCCCCAGCCGACGAACAGCAACGGAACAGCCAACGCCGCGGGGAGCACCAGTTTGGCGGGCCCGGCAAAGCGCGGCACGCCGTCCAGCCCGCGCACATCGACCGCGGCGTCATTTGCCGGCCGGTCGAACCAACGGCGCGCAACAAGCATGACGAGCAGGATCACGGCGCCAAAGAAGAACCAGCCATAAAAGATATGGTCGATCCCGCCAGCGGCCTCGATCCCCCAGATTTCTGCCGCGACCATCGTGCCATAGGCGCGCAACGCGTTGGCGAGGATCGTTGTCGCGAGCGCCGCCACGACAAAGACGATCCGCCGCGTCCAACTGCGGAAACAGAGATGCGCCGCGGATATCGCATAGGCCAGCATCGCGATCAGGAAATTGACGCCCGAGCAGGCTTCGGCAACCTCGAAGAAACCGGCAGGCGTGGTAATGAACACGCCCTCCATCTCCGCCGTTATGCCCGAGAGGTGGAGGAGGACCATGCTGATATGCGCAGTGAGCGTCTGGAGCAGCGGCACCAACTCCTCGCCGAACGGCACCAGCAGCAGCGCATAGCCGAGCGGGAAGAGCAGAGCGCGTACGAGCTTTTCGCCCAGTGTCGCCGCGACGGCCCCTTGCAGCATCAGAATGAGGCCAAGCTGACGGAACAAACCGACGCCCGCCGCCTCACCGACGAGCCATACCAGTCCCGCGCCAGCCATCCATATCAGCGCCGGCCACCAATAGGCCGGCGTCAGCGGTCGCAGCAGCGACACGCGTTGCGACACCAGCCAGCCGATCATCGGCACGATCAGCAGGCAATGGGTAAAGGTCGAACTGTTCCACCAGATTCCCGCTACATCGGCTGCTTCGCGCCAGAAGATCGCAAGGATCGCCGCCGATAGCAGCGCCAGCGCGGCAAGATGGCGTTGCCAGATCGTCATGCCGGCAGCCCGAGCAACTTACCGAGCGGCGCCAAGCGCGCGTTCCACCCGTAACGCGCGATCATCTGCGCACGCGCCGCCTGCCCCATCGCCCGCGCAGCCGCCGGATCGTCGAAGAGAGAAACGACGGCGCCCGCCATCGCGCCCGCGCCGTCAGCGACGAGCAGATGCTGGCCCGGCGCTGCATCGATCCCTTCGGCAGCCGCGACGCTCGCAACCACGGGCCGCGCCATCGCCATCGCTTCGAGCAGCTTGTTCTGGACGCCGCGTGCGAGCAGCAACGGCGCGACGACCACGTCGGCGGCGGCGAGCCAGGGGCGAACGTCGGACACTTCGCCGGTGACAGTGACGCCAGGGAGCGCCGCGAGCGAGCGCACCTCTTCGGTCGGCGCGCGGCCCACGATCGCGAAGCGCGCTTGACTATGGCGCTGGCGGATCAATGGCAGGATGTCATTTGCGAACCACCGGACCGCATCGATATTGGGACGATAATCCATCTGGCCGGTGAAGACGGCCAGCGGCCCAGCGCCCCGCCCGACCGTTTCCAGCGCGGTTTCCGGATCGAAGCGATCGGTATCAATGCCATTCTCGACCGCGCGGACCTTGTCCGCGTTAAGTCCGCTATGGTCGCGAAACAATGCCGCCTCGGCCTCGCTGACGAACAGGCTAGCGCCGACGTGGCGCGCCACCTCAACCTCATAGGCCCCCAGCACGCGCGCCTCGCGCTTATGAACCCAGTTCAGCGGCTGACCTTTATCCTGTTCGGCATAGGTCGCAAATTTGGCGGAATCGACGTCGACGAAATCCATCAGCACCGGCCCGTCAAAGCCAGACGGAATATATTGCGCCATCTGGCCCGAAAAGGCGACGATATGCGTGACATTGCCTCGACCGACGAGGTCATCGACGTGGCGGGCCAGCGCAGCGTTGCGGAACAAATGGTTCGACACGGGCTCGCCGCGCAATATGGCCCGCGCCAGCGCTACGGGACGCGAGCCCTTGCGCACTTCGATCGTCAAGCTCTTGCAAAGCGGCGCCATCTTCGTGCGCGCGGCGGCAGCGTCGGCGTCATTGTCGGCGAGCGCCGCGACATGCATCGGCCCGAGCTTCGAGAGCGCCTCAAACATATGCCAGCTGCGGATCCGGTCGCCGCGGTCGGGGGGCCAGGGCGCGCGGTGAACAAGGAACAGGATCTCGGGCATTAGCCGAGCCCGCGGGCGATCAGCGGGCCGATCCGGTTTGCCGCCCACAGCGGCAGCTTTTTCCACAGGTCGACCTGCAGGCGATATTTAGCGCTGTTCGGATTGGTATCGCGCGGAGCCTCACCCGGAGCGAGCCAGCGGCCGTAGAATAGCGGCTGCGGTTCGAAACCCCAGTTCTTCTTATAGGCGAAGGGACCCGTGCCGGCCTTTGAGCGGCCGAAATCAAAGCGCGTGCAGCCCCGCGCGCGGGCGTGGCGCATGAGGGCAAAGTACATCAGCTCATTGGCGCGGAGGCGGCGGGCGTCGGTTGTGCCGCCGCCCCAATAGGGCATCACCGTGCCACGCCAAAAGAGGCTGAGGACGCTGGCGACCGGGCGCCCGTGTTCGCGGACGGTCAGGATGTCGGCAGCGTCGCCAAAGGCATCGAGGACGGCATCGAAAAGCGCTTTCGGAAAAACCGGAGTACCGAGATTGCGGACGCTTGTCGCATAGATGCGATAATGATCGCGGCGTTCGGCCGGATCGCGACCCGTCGTGACCGTCAGCGTGCTTTCGAGAACTTTGCGGACCTCGGCACGCTGCTTGCGCGGGATGGCAAGAAGCTCGGCGTCGTCATCGGCGGCAAGGTCGCGGGCAAAGCCTGCGTAAACGTCGCCCTCGCTGGTCCAGCCCTCGCCCGCGGGCAGCCCGCCGCCGCGCAATTCGACCGACGGAACGCCGAGCGAACGAGCCATATCCGCCGCGCCCTGCCCGAGCGTCGCGGCCACTGCGGCATTGTCGGCAAGAATGCCGCCATCGACCGCGAAACCGCTGCCGACCAGCGCCTGACCGAACAGCGGCGAGCGGATGTGGTGGAGCGGCAGAATACCAGTCAGCGCGCCGGAGGCATCACGCGCCGTGATGAGATGGCAGCGATGGCCCGTGGCCTTCGTGATCGCCTCGCACCATACACGGCTATGGAACGGCGTCGCGTCGGGATGCGCGGCGACATAGGCATCCCATTCGCCCGCGTCCGAAAGCGGCGCGCCGGAAAAACCCTCCTTCACGGCAAGCGTCGGCGCGTTCACGCCGCGATGCGCCATGGCTGCGCGCGCTGCTGCTGCGCCGAGAGCAGCGCGTCGGCGCGAGTCCACTCGAAGTCGGCGAGCAATTTCCTGAGCTTGCCGGCCATGGCCGATAAGCCGCTGTAATGGCGTATCTTCGACCGGATAGGCGCATCGGCGACCCGCGGCTGGCCGGGATCGATTTCCCATGGGTGAAAATAGAGGATCGCCGGATGCCCCTCCGCGTTCATCCGCGCTATCGCCCAGCGCGTGAAGCCATAGGGCAGAATCCGCATGAACCCGCCGCCGCCGGCTGCCAATGTCCGCCCGGCGAAGCGCGCGGTCGTGACCGGCCATTCGACGAGATCGCTGTCAGGAAGCGGCCGCCATGCGTGGCGCGGGCTTTGCGGCCAGCCATAATGGTCGTGGACCACCGGCGCGACGCTCGACGAATAGGCATAGCCCTGTTCGGCAAGTACGGAATGCGCCCACGGCGTGCGCGTATCGACCGAAAAGCTCGGCGCCCGATAACCGCGGATAGCCAACCCGCCCAAATCCTCAAGGATCGCCTGCGTCTTCTTGAGGTCCGCTGCGAATTCGTCGGCGGTCATGTTGAAGACGCGCTTATGGTCATAGCCGTGGCTGGCAAGTTCGTGCCCGGCCGCGACGATGCGCTTGATCAGCGCGGGATAGCGTTCGGCAACCCAGCCCAGGGTGAAGAAAGTGCCCTTGGCGTTTGCATCGGCAAAAATCTGCAACACCGCGTCGCAATTCGCCTCGACGCGACATTCGAGCGCCGGCCAGTCGGCACGGTCGATCGTGCGCTCAAAGGCGCCGACCTGGAACCAGTCCTCGACATCGACCGACAAGCCGTTCTGCATTTTTGCTCACCTTCATCAGCGGGATAGCCGATTTTGGCTGGGTTGTCAGGCCGCCCAGGTCCGCGAATTCGCCGGATTGGGGGCATTGTCCGGATCGCGTTCAACCCATTCGATCAAGAGGTCGAGCACGCGGCGCAGTGCGGCGTCCTGTTCGACGAGGCGTTCCTCGAGCGACGCGATCTGTTTTTCGAGCGTTGCGAGTTGTTCGGGGTCGATGGTCGGCGCGGCAGGCGCGGCGTCGGATGGGGTCGGCGTGACGACCGGCGCGGGTTCGGTAGGCGCGGCGAAGGGCGCGGTCGCGGCGGCCACGGGTGCTGCTGCCACACGCTGCGGCCATTCACGTGCCGTTTCGTTCGCCGCGGTCGGCGCGACAAAGGGCGCGGGCGTGGGTGCGACCGCAGTCGCGGCCGCCGCAACGATCTCGTCCACCGGCAGCGGCGCGAGCGTCGATGCATCGATGCCGCGATCGGCCTCGATCTCGGCGATGACCGAGCGCACATTCTGCGCGGTGATACGGTTCATCTGCTCAACGGCGCCATAGAGCAGCAGGCGGCTGACCAGCACGTTCAATTTGCGCGGCACGCCTTCGCTATAATCAAAGATTTCCTCGAACGCGTCGGGGCTGAAACTGGGATTGCCCGTCCAACCAACCTTGCCGAGACGGTGGAGGATATAGGGCTCGACCTCCTCGGGCTCCATCGGATCGAGGTGGTGCGTCGCGATCACGCGCTGACGTAGCTGTTCGAGCGTCGGCGAATGGAAAAGCGTCTGACGAAATTCTGGCTGGCCGAGCAGGAAGATTTGCAGCAGCGAATGACCTCCAAGCTGGAAGTTCGAGAGCATGCGCAGCTCTTCGAGCGCCGAGATGGCAAGATTCTGCCCTTCGTCGACGATCAGCAAGGTGCGGCGACCGGCGCGCGCCTGTTCGCGCAGATACTCTTCCATCGAGCGCAGCATTTCGGCCTTGCTCTGCCCTTCCCACTCGATGCCGAACTGTTCGGCGACGAGGCGGAGCAGATCGTCGCCCTCGACCTGCGTCGACACCAGCTTGACCGCAGTCAGCCGGTTGGGGTCGATCGTGTTCATCAGATGGCCGACGAGCGTCGTCTTGCCCGCCCCGACATCGCCGGTGATGACGATGAAGCCTTCGCCTTGGGCTAGGCCGTAACCGAGGTAGGACATCGCCTTTCGGTGGGTGCCGCTTTCGAAATAGAAATGCGGGTCTGGCGTCAACTGGAACGGACGTCCGGTGAAACCATAGAACTGATCGTACATCGCAAAAAATCCCGTTGCTTGGTCAGAAGTTGTAACGGAGTCCCACCAAGGCCGAACCGATAAGCTGACTGTTGAAGCCTTCTTGGTCGAAGGCGTTGATGCTGGCCGCCGCGGTCCCCGTGAGACCGCGCCAGAAGCGCCGCGAATAGGATGTGGTCAGGCCCGCCGACTGAACGTCGCTGGCGCCCGGCGCGCCATTGTCGAAATAATTGACGTAACCCGACAGGGTGAGGTCGGAATCAACGTCGAGCTGACGGCCCGCCGACAGGAAGAGATAATAATTCTCGTCCTTGATCCCGTTGAGATTGCCGATCGGCGACAGCAAGGGCGCGAGCAATTTGCGCCGGTCGTAACCGATGCCGACGCCATAATGCCAACCGCCGAAGCGTGACGACAGTGTCGCTTGCACGCCGCGGCTGCGATATTGCGCCGAGGTCGCGTTACCGAGCTGGTTGCTCAAACAGCCGCCGCCCTGCTGGCCGAACACGCACGGATTGATGTCGCCGCTGATGGGATTGCGCGTGGGGTCGAACTGCGTCGGCAGCGCGGCAAGTCCGCCCGACAGGCCGCGGCCGAAGCTCGAAAGCCCGTCATAGACCCCGACCTGGATCGAGGTCGCATGATCGGCGCGATAGGAGAAGCTACCGGTGTAGATGGTGTCACCGTAACGGCGCCCGACGCGGGCGGTCAGCGAGGTGCGGCGGCTCGGCTGCCACATCACGCCAGCGTCCCAGATCAGCCCGTCGGTGTCGAACGAAAGCTGGCGCGGCGTCGATTTGTCGGTGACGAAGCGGCCATTGGAATCGCGCACCGGTATGCCGTTGGAGTCCACGACCGGATTGCGCTGGCCGATTTCGATATCCTCATAACCGACGCCCCCGAGCAGAGCGACAGTCGGGCCGATCGGCACCGTCACATCGGCGCGGGCGAATTTGCCTTCGTAGCGCTGGTCGAGCTGGCTCGCATCCTCACGCTCATATCCGCCCGACACCTGCCATCCGAACGGCAGGTCGCCCGGCCGCGCACCGACGCTGGCCCATGCGACATGGTTCGTCGAGCTGTCGAAAATATCCTGCGGCTGCGTGCCCGGCGACAGGATCGCGGGTTCGTCGACGTCGACCTTGGTATAGCCGAAACGATAGCCCGCCCCGACGTCGAGCCCGCCGATGCGGCGCGCAAAGGTCGGACCGGCGTAGACCGAATAGAGGTTCGCAACATTGCTGGCGTCGCCGATGAACAGGCCGCTCGCCGCGCCCTGCCCGTCCGCGCGCGTGCGCGTCGCGAGCGCGCCAGCTTCGAGATTGAGGCCACGCGCGGCCTCAATCCGGCCACGGAGAAGGCCGCTGATCGTGTCGGAATCTCCAAGGCCGCCATTCCATCCGATGCGATGTTCATAGCGCACGGTCCCGGCGAGTTCGGCGCGGTTCGTCGCGATCGACGCATCGACGCCGACCGCGAGGTTCGTGTAGGTGAGGACGTCGCCGCCGTTTTTGAGGTCGGCTGTCAGCACCTGATCGATTTCGAGATAGGGGCTGACGTCTACCGTCCGCTGGGTACGGCGCCGTTCAGCGCGCTTTTCGGCGCGCCCTTTTTCGGGAGCAGCCGCGCCGGCCGAGGTCGCGTTACCGCCGCCCGAGGCGGGATCACCCGAAAATTGCGCGTGCGCGCCCGTCGCCGTCCCGGCGAGCAAGAGGGCCGCCAGCGCCGCGCCGCGACGCATGGGGGTGGTGCGCATCACGCGCCTCCTTGTCCGTAATAAGTGCCAAAGCGGCGACCGCCCGGCGAATATTTCACTCCATTGAGGAGCAACTGCATATGCGGACATGCACCCATCAGACCGATTGCGTCACGCAGCGCCGATTCGAGCGTTTCGTCGGCACGCACGACCATGATCGTCTGTCCGACATGTCCCGCGAGCACCGCGGCGGGTGAAGCCGCGAGCACCGGCGGCGAATCGATGATAAGAATGCGCCCCGGCGCGCCCGCTTCGAGCTGCGCGAGGAGCGCCTCGGTCCGCGCCGAGGCGAGGAGTTCGGTGTCGTGCATATGCCCAGTGCCAGCAGGCATCACTTTTAAACCCGGAATGTCGGTCTGGATCAGGCAGTCGCTGAGCGGCAGATGTGGATCGGCGAGCGCGTCCATCAGGCCGGGGCCGTCTTCGAGGCCCAAGGCTTCGAGAACGCTCGGCTTCGCGATGTCGGCGTCGATCAGCAGGACATCATGGTCGGCCTCGACCGCGAGGCTCAAGGCGAGGTTGACGGCCGAGAAGGTCTTGCCCTCGCCCGGGTTCGCCGAAGCGATCAACACGCGGTGGCCGCGCGGCAGGATCGGACGATTGCCGACGCCACCGAAATTGCGGATCAGCTCGCGCTTCACGATGCGATATTCTTCGGAAATGCCTGTAACAGGCGTACCGGGAACGATCATGCCGCGCGACGCGAGGCGTGCACGATCGATGGTGCCCTGCCGCGATGGCACGATCGCGGGAGCTGCCTTTGCGACGACCTTGCGCGGCGACGGCTTCGGCGCGGCGGGCGCGGCTTCGGCGGCCGGCGCCGTCTCGACGACAGGCTCCAGGATTTCAGGCTGCGGCGTTTCCGCCACGGGATCCACCTTGGCCGTCTTCGCCTTTTTGGGCGCTTCGGGCGGCAGCTTTGATACGTCGATCGTCGGCGCATTCGCGACGGGGTCAAGGCCGAACATGTCGGCTGCGCGTTCGAGGAGCGAGGGCGGGCGCTTGACTTTGCGTTGGTCGTTCATGTCATCGTCCCCCGTCACGCAACCATGCCGCGCTGGATGAATTCCGCGACCAGCAGCAAGGCATAGAGACCGACCAGCGCCCCGCCGCCGCCAGCGAGCCACACGAGCTTCTTGCGCCGGTCGAGGTGGCGTTCGGGCGTCACCACTTCGGTGATCGATCCGATAACGGGCAGCCCGCTCGCGCGTTCGAGCTTGGCGGCGGTCGCATAGCTGGCGCGCACCTGACCGAGGCCGAAGGCGACCCCGATGCCGCCGCCGATGCCGGCGAGCAGAACGAGCGTCAGGAACAGCGGCCGGTTGGGCGCTGCGGGGCTGGTCGGTTTCGACGGCGGATCGAGCAGTTCGATCTTGATCGCGTCGGTTTCGGTCTGCACTTCGCCGCGCAGGCGGACCTGCTCACGCTGGCCTAGCAGCTTATCGTACTGAGCCTTGAGCGCGGTATATTCACCGTTGATCCGGTCATACTCGGCGGCGATGCCGGGGTTCTGGATCTGCTGCGTCGTGATTTTCGATATGTCGCCCATAAGCTGGCTCTTGCGGGCCGACAGCGCGCTGACCGTCGCCTGACGTTCGGCACGCATCGCGGCGAGCGAGGCATAGGCAGGGTTCTGCATTCCGCCGCCGCCCGTGCCTTCGCGGTCGGCCATGGCCTTGAGCGACGCGATCTGGCTCTTCAATGCGATAATGTCGGGGTGCGCATCGGTCAGGCCCCGCGCGCGCATCGACGACAGTTCATTCTGCGCGCCCGCAAGCTGCTGGCGCGCCACGCCGCCGCCAACGCCACCGCCTGCGCCGGGGATCGATTGCGGCGTGGAAGCGAGCTGGCCGTTTGCTGCGGCGAGTTGCGCCTGCGCTGACACGAGCTGCGAATCGATCTGGCTGAGCTCGGCGCGCGCCGCGTCGACACGCTGCGCCGGTGACCCACTGCCGCCGGGGATCAGGCCGATGTTCTGCGCCTCGAACGCTCCGCGGCGCGCCTCGACCTCGCGCAGCGCCTTTTCGCGATCGGCGATCTGGGCGTCGAGGAACTTCAGGCCCTCGCGCGCATTCATCCGGCCGCCGCGCAGCTGGTCATCGCGGAACACGGTGATGAGGCTGTCGAGCACGCCCGATGCGAGCTTGGCATTGTCGGCGTCGGACAAGCTGCCAACCGCGACGCTCGAGGTGATTTCGAAGATATTGTCTTGCTGCGGAACGACCTTGATACTCTTTTGCAGCATCGCGACCGCGCCGGCCTTGTCGCGCTCGCTTGCTCCCGGGGGAAGCAGGCCCGTCGTTGCCGCGACCTTTTCCATATTGCGTGCGCTGGTCAGCGTTTCGCGGATCTGGTCGAGTTGCGGACGTCCGCCGCCCTGCGCGTCGTCGGGCAGGATTTCGTTGACGTCGACCAGCAGCCGCGCACGGCTGTCGTAGCGATTGGGGATCGACGCGATCGCGAGCCAGCCGAGGATGCAGATACCCCACGCCACCGCCAGCACGAGCCACCGGCGCGTCCAGACGCTGTGCAGCGCCACCCGGAATTCGTCGTAAAGGCTATTCATCGCTCGCAATCTATCCTTGGGAGATGGGTGGAAGGCGGTCGCTCGATATCAGAACATGCTTTCGGGGATGATGATCACATCGCCGGGCTGAAGCCGCACATTCGCCTTGATATCGCCGCGCTTGATCAGGTCGTTCAGGCGCAGGCCGAACTCCTGCTGCTTCCCGCTGCCCTTGTCGAAACGGACGAGTCGCGCTTTGTTTCCAGCGGCATATTCGCCAAGCCCGCCGACTGCAATCATTGCATCGAGCACGGTCATATTGGCGCGGAACGGGATCGACGCGGGCTTCTCGGTCGCGCCCACAACGCGCACCTGCTGCGAGAAGGTGCTGTTGAAGCTGGTGACGATAACGCTGACGATCGGGTCGGTGATATATTGGCTGAGCTGGAGCTTGATGTCCTGTTGCAGCATGGTCGGTGTCTTACCGACCGCAGGCATGTCGGTGATCAGCGGCGTCGTGATACGGCCGTCGGGGCGGACCTGGACCTTGCCGCCGAGTTCGGGGTTGCGCCACACAAAGATCTGGAGCTCGTCGAGCGGGCCGATGATATATTCCTCGCCCGGCCCTTCCTGGTTCGCGACGAAGTTCGCGCTGGGCAGTTGTGGTGCGCTGCCCCCGGCGCCCATGCAACCCGTCAGCGCGGTCGCAGCGATGCCCGAAACCAGCGCGATGCGCGCGACACGAAGCGAGGAGAACGAAGCCATAATCCAATCAACCTTTCGAGCCGTCAGGGGAACCGCGGTCCGGAAACCCGCGGCGACAGCCATTGCGTCAGCCTAGCCATTGCTCGAAAAGGGTGAACATAATGTTAGTATTGAACTAAGTTTGGACCACGCTTGTCGGAAGATGTCCCGATAAGGAACAAAATCAGGCGTGTCACACGAGCATTTCCCGCGCCGGTCCCTGCCCCAGGAAGCTCGCCGGGCTCGCGCTCGCCCCATAGGCGCCCGCAAGGAAGATCGCGATGATGTCGCCGACCTCGGCGCGCGGTAGCGCGACCTGATCGCCAAGGCGGTCGAGCGGGGTGCAGAGGCAGCCAACGACCGACACGGTTTCGACAGGCTCCCGGCCAAAGGCGCCCGCCACCGCGATCGGATAGTTACGGCGGATCACCGTGCCGAAATTGCCGCTGGCGGCAAGCTGGTGGTGGAGGCCACCGTCGGTGACGAGGAAGGTTTCGCCATGGCTGACCTTCCGATCGACGACGCGGGTCAGATAGACGCCCGCTTCGGCGACGAGCCAGCGGCCCAGTTCCATCGCGAAATGGCTTTTGGCGAGCACCGGATCGCGCGCCGCCAGCGTCTCGCCAAGCGCAGCCCCGACCGCCCGCACATCGACCGCCTTGTCGCCGGGAAAATAGGGCACGCCCATGCCGCCGCCGAGATTGACGAGGGGCGGTGTCTCCCCGATCTCGTTCGCGAGCCGCGCTGCGAGTGCAACGGTCTGCGCCTGTGTTTCGGCGATGGCCGCGGCGTCAAGCGCCTGCGATCCTGCGAAAATATGGAAACCCTGCCAGTCGGCACCGGCATTGATCAGGCGTCCGACGAGCGCCGGAACTTCGGCGGCATCGACGCCAAAGGGCTTGGCGCCCCCACCCATCTTCATGCCCGACCCTTTGAGGTCGAAGTCGGGATTGACCCGCACGGCAAGACTGGGAGTAAGGCCAAGATGCTCGGCGATCGACAGTGCCCGTTCGGCCTCGCCAACGGATTCAAGATTGAGCGTCGCTCCGGCAGTGATCGTCGCTTCGAGTTCGCGGTCGCGCTTGCCGGGGCCGGCAAAACTGATGTCGCCCGCCGGCATCCCGCTAGCGAGCGCGGCTTTGAGTTCGCCGCCTGAGGCGACGTCGAAACCGTCGACCAGCCGCGCCATGAAAGCGAGCACAGGCGCATAGGGGTTCGCCTTCATCGCATAATGAAGCTGCACCCCGCCGGGCATCGCGGCGCGCCATTCGGCGATGCGCGCGGTCAGCATCGCGCTGTCATAGGCGAACAGCGGGGTGTCGCCCGCGACGTCTGCAAGCGCCTCGGCGCGGTCGCCGCCGATGAGCAACATACCGCTAGTGTCGGCACGGAAGCCGGGCGGGATCGGACCGTGCGGTTTCATGCCGCCACCTCCTGCGTCCAGTCAGCGGCGATTGCCACGCGGTCGAGCTTGCCATTGGGATTGCGCGGCAAGGCATCGCGCCATTCGATCGCCTGCGGCTGCATGAAATTGGGAAGATTCTGGCGGAGCCAGGCGGAAAGCCCCTCTTCGTCGGCGACGCCGTCTTTCCCGCGCACGATCAGGACGATCGCGGCGCCAAGCCGCTGGTCGGGAACGCCGAAAGCGACGGCTTCGTAGATCAGCCCCGATGCCACCGCGACATCCTCAACCTCGGTCGGGCTAACGCGGTTGCCCGCGGTCTTGATCATCGCGTCGTCGCGGCCGACGAAATAGAGCAGGCCATCGGCGTCGCGGCGAACCGTATCGCCCGACCATACCGCCGTCCCACCATAGTGCGATGCGGGCGGTGCCGGTTTGAAGCGATGCGCGGTGCGCTCTTCGTCCTGCCAATAGCCCCGCGCCACCAAGGGCCCGACATGGACCAGTTCCCCGGGTTCATCGTCGAGGACAACGCTGCCGTCGGGACGGCAGACGAGGATTTCGGCATGCGGGATCGCGCGACCCATCGACGTTGGGTGGTCGGCGACGAGCGCCGGATCGAGATAGGTCGAGCGAAACGCCTCGGTCAGCCCGTACATTGGATAGATGTCGGCCTTAGGAAAGGTCCGGCGCATCGCGTCGATCAGCGAGGGCGTCAGCGCGCCGCCGCTGTTGGTCAGCCGCTTGAGCCACACCGCCGTTTCGGCAGGCCATTCTGCCTCGACGACTTGTACCCAAAGCGGCGGCACTCCGGCGAGCGTCGTTATTTTGTGGCGCGCCACCGCCTTCACGACGTCGCGCGCGGTCAGATAATCCAGCGGTGCGACTGCCGCGCCGGCGTACCAGCTCGAAAACAGTTGGTTCTGTCCATAATCGAAACTGAGCGGCAGCACGCCGAGTACCCGGTCGTCGGGTGCGATCTTCAAATAGGAAGCAACGCTTTCAGCGCCCAGCCACAGGTTCGCGTGACTGAGCATTACGCCCTTGGGCCGACCGGTCGAGCCGCTGGTGTAGAGGATAGCGGCGAGATCGTCGGGTTCAGCGATCGATAGCGGAAGCCCCTGCCCGCCCGAATCAATGACCTCCTCACCGATCTTGAGATCCTGCACCACGCATTCGTCGGGCAGGCCGCCGCCGAGCATCTCGGCGCGCGCACCGTTGGTAACGAGCAATTTCGCCCCGCTGTCGGACAGAATATGCGCGACCTGCGGCCCCTTGAGCAGCGGATTGACCGGCACATGGATCAGCCCCGCGCGCGCTGCGGCAAGCGGCATCAGGCAGGCGAGCCGCGTCTTGGCGCTCCAGCTTGCGACGCGTTCGCCCGGACCGCCCGCCTGTTCGAGCAGCCAAGACGCCAGCCGTCCGACGCCGGCGTCGAGCTCAGCGTAAGTTGTGACCCGGTCGCCGATCAGCAGTGCGTCCGCGTCGGGCGCACCGCGAAGGGCGAGATGGTCGATCGGCCTTGAAGATGGGTTTTCGGCTTTGGTCATCGGCTGTTAGGACAGAAGTGATAGAGGGCGCCACCATGCAAGGGAACGGTGAACATCACGCTAATGATGAGCGATTGCCCGCCACAGCGCGCGCGGACGGATTTGCGTCGCCTTTCGACCGCGCGGCGTGGTACGACCTGCTCGCCGCGCATGGCTTTGCCGGTCGTGGCCGGATCGACGCATCGGGTAGCGCGGGTGCGATGCGTGCGTGGTTATCGCTGCGATTCGAGACGCCCGGCGACCTCGTCGGCCTCACCAACTGGTATAGTTTTTCGATCCGCCCGCTTTTCGAGGGTGACGGCGATCGCGGCGATGCCCTTCGCGCGCTCTTCGTCGACCTTCGCCAAAAGGCCGCGCGTCTTACACTCTACCCCGTCATGGAGCCCGACGCGCTGACGATGGCGCTGCGCGCCGCGGGTTGGTGGGTGAAGGCAACGCCGGTGGGCGATCGCCATTGGCTCGACCTCGGCGACATGGACCATGACAGGTGGTGGGCGAGCCGCCCCGGCGCGCTGCGCAATACCGTCCAGCGCAAGGCGAAGAAGGGCATCGTCGACATCCAACTGCTCACGACCTTCGATCCGGGAAGCTGGGCCGCCTATGAGCAAATCTACGCTGCGAGTTGGAAGCCCGAGGAAGGCGATCCCGCTCTGCTGCGCACCTTTGCCGAGATGGAAAGCGAGCGTGGCACATTCCGCATGGGCATTGCACGGATCGACGGCATCCCTGTCGCCGCGCAGTTCTGGACGGTCGAGGACGGCACCGCCTTCATCCATAAGCTGGCGCATGTGGAGGATAGTCTGAAAGCCTCGCCGGGGACTTTGCTGTCGGCCGCGCTATTCCGCCATGTGATCGAGATCGATGGCGTGGAGCGCGTCGATTTCGGCACCGGCAACGATGGTTACAAGCGCGACTGGATGAACCGGCACGACCCGCTGTGGCGCATCGAGGCTTTCAATCCGTCGCGCGTCGCGGCATGGGGTCCGGCATTGAAGGCATTCGCCCGTTCGCTGCGCAGGAAAGATTCATGACCGAAGCCAAGACCGTCGACGCCACTCTTCGCGCATTGCTCGCCGATGTGCTAGGCCTCGGCGAAGCACGCGCGGCCGCGCTCAGCGAAGGCAGTGGCTTGTTCGGCGAACTGCCCGAGTTCGATTCGATGGCGGTCGCGACGGTGCTGACCGAGATGGAAGACCGGCTCGGTATCCTGATCGACGATGATGAGATCGACGGGGAAATCTTTGAAACCTACGGTAATTTGCTGGCCTTTTCGCTGCGCAAAGTGACCGACTGACCCCGGATGCGCGCATGAGCGAACATCGGCTGCGCATCGATCCCGCGGGCACACCCCGCGCCACCATCCTGATCGTCCCGCCGCTGTTCGAGGAAGCGAACCGCACGCGCCGCACGCTGGTGCTCGCGATGCGCGCGCTTGCGGCCGAGGGGTTTGCGGCCGTGCTTCCCGACCTGCCGGGACAGAATGAGAGCCTTGTTCCGCTGGAGCGGGTCGATCTGGTTGGCTGGAAGGATGCGGTTGCCCAGATTGCAGTGGCGATCGAAGGGCCGGTCATTATAGCCTCGGTCCGCGGCGGCGCGTTGGTCGATCATCAGGCGAAGGCAGAAGCATGGTGGCGCCTTGCCCCCATCGGCGGAGCGTCGCTGCTCCGTACGTTGATGCGCGCCCGCGTAGGCGCCGACCGAGAAGCCGGCGTGGCGTCTTCACTCGACAGCCTGCAGGAAGAAGCGAAAACCGCGTCGCTGTTGCTTGCCGGCAATCGCCTGTCATCCGCCATGATCGCGCAGCTCGGTGTCAGCGAGGCGCAGGCGGTGGCGCCTTTGCGCAGCGTCGGGCTCGGCGCCGACGGAATCGCGGGAACGCCGTTATGGCTGCGCGCCGAGCCCGATGAGGATGCTGCGATGGCGGCGGCGATCGCTGCCGACATTTCCATATGGAGCAAGACGTGCGGCATCAGCTAAGCTTTAGCTGCAATGGCGCCAAGCTCGCCGCGACCCTTGACGAGGCGGCGGGAAGCACCGGCCTGTTGATCGTGTCGGGCGGCAACGAGATTCGTAGCGGCGCGCATCGCGGAATGGCGATGCTGGCAGCGCGGATCGCCGACGCGGGTTATCCGGTGTTCCGTTTCGACCGGCGCGGGATCGGCGATAGCGAGGGCACGAACGGCGGCTTCGAAAGCAGCGGCCCCGACATCGTCGCGGCGATTGGGACGTTCCGGGAGGCAGCGCCGCATGTGACACGCATCGTCGGCTTCGGCAATTGCGATGCGGCAAGCGCGTTGTTGCTTCACCAGCCGCTGGCACTTGACGGGCTGATCGTCGCCAACCCATGGACATATGACAACGACACGGACGAAGCCGAAGAACCTGCGCTGCCGCCGGCCTCGGCTATCCGCGCGCGGTATCTGGCGCGGCTGAAGGACCCCAAGAGCCTGTTCAGATTGCTCAAGGGCGAAGTCGATTTCCGGAAGCTGTTTCGTGGACTGTCGGCGCTCAAGACGCCATCGCCGCCTGCGGCACCCGACAGTCTTGCGGGGCGGATCGATAGCGCGATCTGCGCGGTCGGGTTGCCTGCGACGATCCTGCTAGCGACGGGCGACCGGACCGCGCAGGCCTTCATGGAGAATTGCCCGGCGGCGCTGGATCGCGTCCCTGTCGAGCGCCTCGCCAGCCCATCGCATAGCTTTGCGGGGGACGATGGGGAGTGGCTGGCGGCACATATTCTCGCAATATTGAAATAGTCGTGTCGCCGTACGGGATGCCGATGTCGGTTTTGGGGTGGGGGGCTGCCGTTACCCTCTTTCGACATTGCCCGGCTGGATCGGGATCGGATCGGCGCAAGAGCCGCGCAATATTCCAAAGTTCAGGAAAGTTCAGCCCTATGCGCGCCCCGATTGGGAAGCCGCGGGGTGCCGGATGTGCGCGGCACGTCCGATCATGGTCGTACCCGTAAGCCGGGCAGCGACAGCCTTTTTGTTCACCGAATGAAAGAGCCGGATGAAGGCTGGCACAGCCGGATAATGTAGGAAAGACCTATTTGAAGGCGATGTCGGCTTGGGGGTGGTGAGCGGACATCCCGTCCCCCACTTCCGTCATCCCGGGCTTGACCCGGGATCCCGCTTTTCGACGCATTCGCTGGCTTCGGCCTCAAGCGGGACCCCGGATCAAGTCCGGGGTGACGAGGATGTGGAGGGCGGCTCCCGGTCGTTTGCTGACGCCGGTCGCGACTTAGGCCGTCGCCATCGCGTGATATTCAGCCTCGGCCAAGAAGCGTTCCGCGTCGAGGGCGGCCATGCATCCCATGCCCGCGGCGGTTACCGCCTGGCGGTACACCTTGTCGGCGACGTCGCCCGCTGCGAAGACGCCGGGGATCGAGGTAAGCGAGGTACCCGGCGTGATCTGAAGATAGCCATCGTCGTCCAGCGGCAGCTTGCCCTTGAACAGTTCGGTCGACGGGCTGTGGCCGATCGCGACGAAGCCGCCGTCGGTTGGTTCATGGCTCGCCTCGCCAGTGACGGTGTCGATCAGGTCGACGCCGACAAGGCCGGTCAGCCCTTCGCCCGCCACGAAACGCTCGACGCGCTTGTTCCACAGCGTCTTGATTTTCGGGTTCACCGCCAGCCGGTCCTGAAGGATCTTTTCAGCGCGAAGCGTATCGCGGCGGTGGATCAGGGTCACGTCGTCGCTGTGATTGGTTAGGTAAAGCGCCTCTTCAACCGCAGTATTGCCGCCGCCGATCACCACAACCTTTTTGCCGCGATAGAAGAAGCCGTCGCAGGTCGCACATGCCGAGACACCCTTGCCGCCGAGTTCCTGCTCGCCCGGAACGCCGAGCCATTTGGCCTGCGCGCCCGTCGCGATGACGAGCGTTTCGGCCATATAGACGTCGCCGCCGTCGCCCGTCAGCTTGAACGGACGGCGCGAGAAATCGACGTCGACGATCGTATCCCAGATCATGCTGGTGCCGACATGCATCGCCTGCGCGGTCATCTGTTCCATCAGCCAGGGGCCCTGCACGACTTCGGCGAAGCCGGGGTAATTTTCGACGTCGGTGGTGATCGTGAGCTGCCCGCCGGGCTGCAGCCCCTGAACAACGATCGGCATCATGCCCGCACGCGCCGCGTAAATAGCGGCCGACAGGCCGGCGGGGCCGGAACCGAGGATGAGCATCTTGGTGTGGTGAACGCTGGGCATGACGGTCTTTCTTGGGCTGTGCGGACACGCACAGATGGGTGTTGCCAACCGCGCTAGCAAGGGTCACCTTCCGCGCCAAGGGGAGACTGGCGAATGGCAAGCTGGTGGGAACGTCATGGGGTGCCGCGACTGATCAAATGCGCCTGTTCGCAAGGGCAGATCATGAAGGTGCGCAGCAAGGTGGTGCCGCATGCGCGCGGCCATGTGCTCGAGCTCGGCTGCGGCGGTGGAATCAACATGGAATTTTATCGACCGGGGCAGATCGAGAGCTTTAGCGGGCTCGATCCCTCGCCGGAGTTACTCACGATGAGCGTCGCGGCGGCGGCGGCGCGCGGGATCGACGCCGATATCCGCGAAGGTGTCGGCGAGGCGATGCCGTTCGAGAGCGCGGCGTTCGACACCGTCGTCACCACTTTCACTCTGTGCTCGGTGAGCGATCAGGCGGCGGTGCTGGGGGAAATCCGCCGTGTACTGAAGCCCGGTGGGACCGCGCTGTTCCTTGAGCATGGCGGCGCGCCCGATACCGGCGTCGCGACGTGGCAGCGGCGGATCGAGCCGGTGTGGAAGCGCATCGGCGGCAATTGCCACCTGACCCGCCCGATCAGCGATGCGTATGAAAAGGCTGGATTTTCGGTCGATCGACAAGGCGCCGACTATTTGCCCAAGACGCCGCGCCCATTCGGCTGGGTCGAATTTGGCGCGGCGCGCCTCGCCTAGAGAAAGGATTGCGAGATGATGCGATTCTGGCTTGTCACCCTCACCGCGGCGTTGTTTTTTGCGCCATCGGCCGCCGATGCGCGCAAGGTCGCGCTGATCATCGGCAATAGCGATTATGCGAACACCAGCCGGCTGGTGAACCCGACGAACGACATCAAGATCATCGCCGCGTCGGCGAAGCAGGCCGGATTCGACGACGTCACCGTCGCCGCGGACCTCGCGGTCAACGATTTCCAGAAGGCGATGCGCGATTTCCGCGCCAAGGCCGACGGGGCGGAGGTCGCAATGGTCTATTATGCAGGGCACGGGATCGAGGCGCAGGGCAAGAACTGGCTGATCCCGACGGACGCGCAGCTCAAATCCGACCTCGACCTGCCCTATGAGGCGATCAACCTCGACCGGTTGATGGAGTCGGTTTCGGGGGCACAGATTCGAATGGTCGTGCTCGATTCGTGCCGGAACAATCCGTTCGGGCGGTCGTGGCGATCGGGGACGCGCGCCGTGGTGAATGGCCTCGCGGGGGTCGAAGCCGACGATGTGCTGGTGATCTTTGCCGCGGCACCAGGACAGACCGCAGCCGATGGAACGAGCGGCAATTCGCCATTTGCAACTTCGCTCGCAAAGCGCCTGCCGCAGCCCGACATGCCCGTGCAGTTGCTGGGCGGGCTGATCCGCGACGATGTGCTGCAGGCGACCGCCGGCAGCCAGCGCCCATTTGTCAGCGCCAGCATTACGGGAACCCCCGTCTATCTGGTCCCGCGCACAGCGCCCGCTGGCGCGCCCCCGACTTCGGGCAACCGCTCTGCGCTAGAGGATCTGCTGTGGAAGGGCGCGGTAACAGAGAACAGCATCAGCGCCTTCAAAGCCTATCTCGCCGAATTTCCCTCGGGTAAATATGCGGCGCAGGCGGGCGAAAGCATGGCTCGGCTGAACGGAAATCCGGCCGCTGCAACCGTGATGGCGAGCGCGCCCATGACGAGGAAATATATCCTGTCGAACATCCGCATCGAGGCGGTGAAGCTGACCGGGCGGCTTGGCCTCGGCCTGCCCGACCAGCTTTTCCTGCGCTTCAACACCGGCGAACGTTTTCCCGAGGGTTCGCGCGAAATCTTTTCGATCAAGCGCGGCGAAAGCTGGGTCGTGGACCGGAATTTCGCGTTCGAACAGCCGGTGAGCTTCCAGCTCCGCGAATTCGACGACATCGGGGGCAGCGACAATATCGGGACGATCGACCTTGGCGATGCGCCGGGGACCTTCACGAAAACGCTCGACGGCGACGCCAGCGATTATCGGGTGACCTATACGATGACGGTCGGCTGATGGCCCTAAAGCGACAAAAGACACGGACGAACGCCTCCGGAATGTGTCCTTTGTTGCTTTAAGGCGATGGTAGGCACTGGACTTGAGGAGGCGCTCTGCCGGGCAATCAGTGCGGTCATCCACGAGGATAGATCATCGCCCGATTTATTAGGAAAGCGGTTTTTTGTCGTGCGGGGTTCTGGCTGGTTTCGACCGATTGCGGACCTCTCTCCTTTCGTCACCCCGGACTTGACCCGGGGTCCCGCTTGAGGTCCAGGCCGGTCGATGCGCAAAGAAGCGGGATCCCGGGTCAAGCCCGGGATGACGAAGGTAGGAAAATGCCGATAGAGATGTGCACCCCGGCGAAAGCCGGGGCCCAGAATTCCAACGCTGACTTTGCGCTTTTCCGCACTGGGCCCCGGCTTTCGCCGGGGTGCACAAAGGGCAGCTCACCACCCCAATGCAGCAGCAACCGCCAGCCTATTCCTTCTCGCCGACCTCGACGAGGCGATGCCCGACACTCACCCGCTCATCGAAGACGAAGCAACTGCCGTGCCAGCGGCTTTCCGCCTCGGGCACCTGTTCGAGATAGGCAAGAATGCCGCCCTTCAGATGGACGACATCCTCGACGCCTTCGTGGCGGAGGAATGCGGTCGATTTTTCGCAGCGGATGCCCCCGGTGCAGAACATCGCGACACGCTTGCCCGCGAAGCGTTCTGCATTCGCGCGCCACCAGTCGGGGAAGTCGCCGAAGCTCTTCGTTTCGGGATCGATCGCGCCCGCGAAGCTGCCATAGCCAACCTCGAAGCCGTTGCGCGTATCGATGAGCACCGTATCGGGGTCGTCCACAAGCGCATTCCAGTTGGCGGGATCGACATAAGGAGCGGCCTCGCGCGCGGGGTCGAGCCCCGGCACTTTCATCGTGACGATCTCTTTCTTCAAGCGCACCTTCATCCGCTGGAACGGCATATCGGCGGCGGTTGAATATTTGACGTCGAGTTCGGCGCAATCGGGCAAAGCGCGGATATGATCGAGAACGGCCGCAATCCCGGCCTCGGTCCCCGCGATCGTGCCGTTGATCCCTTCGCGCGCAAGAAGCAGCGTCCCCTTCACGCCCTCTGCGGCGCAAAGGTCGATCAAGGGCTGACGCAGCGCGGCGGGCTCGTCGAACGACGCGAAGCGATATAGAGCGGCAACGGTGAAGGTCATAACGGCGGCCGCCTTAGACAAAAGCTTTCGTCATTGCGAGCGGAGCGAAGCAATCCAGGGCGGCTTACACACGCGCTGGATTGCCGCGTCGCCTTCGGCTCCTCGCAATGACGCAGCTTTTACCCGAAAGGATCGTGCCGCCCGGTCGCGTAATGCGCCATCGCCATCGTCGTCCATTGCGCGTTGACGCGGATGCAGCTCGGAAAGACGCTGGCGTCGGTCACGAAGACATTGGTCGTGCCGTGAACGCGGCATTCGGGATCGACAACGCCATATTGCGGGTCTTCGTTGATCGCATTGCCGCCGTGCGGGTGGCTGCTGGAAAGCGTCACATCGTCCTGCTCGCGGATCGCCGCCTCGAAGAAGGCGTCGACGTCGATGTCGGACGTGATCTTTTGCCCCTTCGCAAGCGCCGGATAGCATTCGAGCGCGCCAGCGGCGAAATGGACTTTGGTCAGCGTTGCCATCGCGCGGCGGAGCATCGGGAGGTCGTCGTCGACGTCGAGGCGGAATTTAAGCTTGCCGTCGACGATCTGTCCGCGCCGGTCGGCCGGAAAGAGGATGCCGGCCGAATGGATGCGGCCGAAATTCTTCATCCGCTCCGAATGGTCGGCGAACCAGCCGGGCATCAACGAGGCCATCGACATCGGTGGCTGGAAATGGCTTTCGAGAAGGAAATCGCCGCAGTCGACATAGCTCGACATCTGATCCTCGTCCCACGCATCGCCGCCGACGCCATCGGGCATGAGCGCGACCACGGGCGACGCGACGTTGAGCGAAACCTGATAGCCAGTGCCGTCGATATCGCTGCGATCGAGCAGCTTCGACGAGGCGATCGTGCCCGCCGCGACAACGACGCCGACGCGCGCACGGACAAGGCGGTTCGAACCGTCGGGCAGGATGAGCTTCACCGCCTCCGCCTCGCGCCGGCCGTCGGCGGCGGTCTGCCACATGATCTGCTGCGCCTTGGTATTCGGCAGGATGCGCGCGTGCCGATCATGGCACGCCTTGGGCAGGTAGGTCTGCGCCACCCCCATGCGGCGGCCGTAAGCGCAGCCCGAATTGCAATAGCCGCAATAAGCGCAAGCCGTCGGCGTGTTCGGCGGACCGAAATTCTTGTCGAACCAATCGGTGACCGCACGCTTGTCCATCGCATTGTCCGAGGCGTCGGCATAGGCGTGCCAGCCGTTGATCAGATGCGGGCCGTTGTGGCGGCCGCTACGCGGCTCGATCCGCGCGATACCGAGCATGTCCTTCACCGCGTCATAGCTGTCGTGAAAGGCCGCGGCGTCGACGGGTGCGCCGATGCTCGCCCATTTCGCTAGGACGTCCTTTGCATCGGGGTGCGTCCGCCCGGGCTCGTTGACGCGCAAACATATCCCATTGTTGATCGTCGAAGATCCGCCGACGCAGCGGCCCTGGAAAACGACGAAATCGCGGTTGGTCGTCGTCTGGACCGCGCCATGTTTGTAAAGCTTTGCGATCATGTCGAGTTCGTGATGCGTAATCGCGTGGCTGGGATAAAAGGGGCCCGCCTCGACGATCAGCACCTTATAGTCCCAGCCCGCGATATTATAGGCCGCGACCGCCCCACCCGCGCCCGAGCCGACGACGATCACGTCATATTCGTCCTCGAGACTGGCGGCATCGAGGATATAGGCAGGATCGATCTCGCGCCCGCGGATCGGCGCGAGCGGCATGTCCTGGCTACCCCGCTGGCGGAATTTTGGCAGCGTGAAGCCGATCTGCCGGTGAACGGGATTGGCGGCGTTCGCATCCTGATCCCCAGGTTCGAGCCCCGGCTGCCAATGGCCATAATAGCAGGCGTAGATGATGCCGCGCAGCCGGCCCATGTCCTGAAACAAATCGATGCTGCTGTCGCGCAATCGGTCGTCGATGCGCTCGACGCGGGTTTCGACATCGACCGCGGCGAACATGGGGCCGAGCACGATTTCGGTCGCGGTCAGCGACAGCCGAATCTCGTCGAGCTTGGTGCCGCCGACCTTCCCAAACAGTTCGGCGACATTGGCGACGACCTGATCGGGCGTGATGGCCATTTCGGCGCCGTGAAACAGCGCCTCGGTCAATGCCTTCAAAAATTTGAGCTGCCCGAAATTAAACGGTGCCGTCATCGCCCTGCCCCCCCGATTGCGCACGCATCAAAATGCCGGATTATAGTGGGCCTGGGCAAGCTGTATTGTATCGAAACGGCGGGAATGGGGTGGGGAGCGGACATTCCGTCACCCACTTCCGTCATCCCGGGCTTGACCCGGGATCCCGCTTTTTGACGCACTCACTGGCTTCGACCTCAAGCGGGACCCCGGGTCAAGCCCGGGGTGACGAGGATGTGGAGGGCAGCAACCGGTCGTCAGCAGTCACTCTGTTCCGGCTCATGCTTCAACCAGCTACACCGCGCCCTCGAACACATCCTCAACCCAATGCGCGCGCGCCGCATCGTCGCGCGGCGAAGCGAGGTAGCGGATAGTGGCGATAGGCGGCGTCGACGGCGGTGGACATAGGTGGCCCCTTTGATTTGTTCCACTTATGTTCTAGTCGCCATCGACAGCCCCGGCAATCCTCTTTTGCGTCAGCCCGCCTTTTTCGCTTGCCGATATTTGTGGAGCAGCGGTTCGGTGTAGCCCGACGGCTGGGTCACACCCTCGAAGATCAGCGCGCGCGCAGCTTGCCAGGCGATGCCGTCGGGAGTCAGCTTTTCGTAGAGCGCGTCGCCCGCATTCTGCGCATCGACCTTTGCCGCCATGCGCGCCAGCGCGGCGTCGACCTGTTCGGGGGTGCAGACGCCGTGGAGCAGCCAGTTGGCAAGTGCCTGGCTGGCGATGCGCAATGTCGCGCGGTCCTCCATCAGGCCGACGTCGTCGATATCGGGGACCTTCGAGCAACCGACGCCCTGATCGATCCAGCGCACGACATAGCCGAGAATGCCCTGGCAATTATTGTCGAGCTCGCGGGTGATTTCCGTCTCGCTCCAATTGCGGCCGGTGGCGACGGGGATGTTGAGCAGGCGGTCGAGCGAGGGCACCGCCTCGCCGGCGATTTCCTTCTGACGCGCGAAGACGTCGACTTGGTGATAATGCAGCGCGTGGAGCGTCGCGGCGGTCGGCGACGGCACCCATGCGGTGTTCGCGCCGCTCTTCGGATGGCCGATCTTGGCGTCGAGCATCGCTTTCATGAGATCGGGCATCGCCCACATGCCCTTACCGATCTGCGCCTTGCCGCTGAGGCCGCACGCAAGGCCGATGCGGACGTTGCGGTCCTCATAGGACGCGATCCAGTCGCTCGCCTTCATCTCGCCCTTGGGGATCATCGGTCCCGCGCGCATCGAGGTGTGGATTTCGTCGCCGGTGCGATCGAGGAATCCCGTGTTGATGAAGACGATGCGGTCCTTCACCGCATGGATGCAGGCGGCGAGGTTCGCGCTGGTGCGGCGCTCCTCATCCATCACGCCGACCTTCATCGTGTGGCGCGACAGGCCGAGCATGTCCTCGACGGCGTCGAACAGCCGGTCGGTGAAACCGCATTCCTCGGGCCCATGCTGCTTGGGCTTCACGATATAGATGCTGCCCGCGCGGCTGTTCTTCAGCGTGCCGAGACCCTTGAGGTCATGGAGCGAGCAGAGGCCGGTGATGACCGCGTCGCAGAGCCCCTCGGGCGCTTCGGCGCCGCCGGCGAGCTTGATCATCGGGGAGGTCATGAGATGGCCGACGTTGCGCACGAACATCACGCTGCGGCCGTGGAGCGTGATGGCCTCGCCCGACGGCGAGGTCCATTCGCGGTCGGCCTCCATCGCGCGCGTCACCGTCTGCCCGCCCTTGGCGAAGCTTTCGACGAGGTCGCCGCGCATCAGGCCGAGCCAGTTGGTATAGCCGAGCGTCTTATCCTCACCGTCGACCGCGGCGACCGAGTCTTCGAGGTCGATGATCGTGGTCAGCGCCGCTTCGAGGATGACATCGGCGATGCCCGCGGGGTCGGTCTGTCCGATCGCGCTGCTGGGATCGATCGCCAATTCGATGTGCAAGCCATTGTGCTTGAGCAGAATACCGCCGGGCTTGCTGGCGACCCATTGCGCGGGGTCGGCGAGCGCGGGCTGTCCGCCCTGCCAGTCGGCCCAACTGCCCGAGGCGAGCGGTACGGCTTCGTCGAGGAACGCCTTGGCACGCGCGATCACCGCCGCGCCGCGGGCGGCGTCGTAGCCGCCGGGCTTTGCCGGCGGCGCGTCGAGCGCGTCGGTGCCGTAGAGCGCGTCGTAGAGGCTGCCCCAGCGCGCATTCGCCGCGTTGAGCGCGAAACGCGCGTTGAGCGCGGGCACGACAAGTTGCGGGCCCGCCATCGTCGCAATCTCGGGATCGACATTCTGCGTGCCAATCTGGAACGTAGCGGGTTCGGGGACGAGATAGCCGATCTCGCGAAGGAACGCCTGATAGGCCGCGGGGTCGTGCGCCTGTCCCGCACGCGCTTCGTGCCAGGCGTCGATCTGCGCCTGCAAATCTTCGCGCTTCGCCAGCAAGGCCGCATTTTCGGGTGCAAATTTGCCGAGCAAGGCCGCGAAATCGTTCCAGAATTTGGCGACGTCGAGCCCGGTCCCCGGCAGCGCGCGCTGCTCGATGAATTCAGCGAGACGCGAATCGACGGACAGTCCGGAACGATCGAGATATTCAGTCATGTAGCACCCTCTGGTCGGCGCGCCTGCGCCAGTGAATCCGGGGAGGAAAGGGCCGCCGCGCTATGCCGCGATTGGTTTCAATTGGCAATGGAGCTTTCCAAACCTGTTCGTATATATTATGCTGCAACGCACAACATAATAAACTCCTCCCCAAGAACGATCCTGGAAACCATGGACGACACACGACTTAAACTGATGGAAGCCATCGCCCGCAAACGGCTGGTGACGGCGCATTATAATGGCCAGGTTCTGACGCTGGCGCCCCACCTGTTGTTCGAGCGCCGCGGCGACCTGTTCATCAGCGCACTGAACCTCAACAAGAGCTGGCGATCGGACGAAGAGCCGCGGCTTGGCCATTTCAAGCTCGGCGGCCTCGCGTCGATCGAGCTTAGCGAAGACGAATTCGCTCCCCTGCCCGGCTTCGAACCCGCGCCGCCGCGCGAGGAAGACACGCCGCTGCTCGCAGTCTGAAATTCAGGCAGCGCCGAGGGCGGCGGCGGGCGCGAGCTCGCCGATCGCGACCCGCACCTGATTCCGCCCGCCGGCTTTCGCGCGATAAAGCGCTGCATCGGCGCGGCGTGACAGATCGAACAGCGAATCGTCGGACGTGCGCTGGGCGACGCCGAACGATGCCGTAAAACCGCGGTCGACTCCGAGCACGGGTAGCTGCGCCGAGGCAAAATGTTTGCGCACCGTCTCTGCATAGAGGCGGCCGTCGGATAGCAACGCATCGGGGAGCAGAACGGCAAACTCCTCGCCCCCGATCCGGCCGACGATTGCACCTGCCGGCGCCGCGTCGACGAGCATCGCCGCGAAATGCGCGATCACCCCATCGCCGGCGGCATGACCGAAGCTGTCGTTGATCTTCTTGAAATCGTCGAGGTCCGCCGCGACCAGCACCGCAGCGTCGCTGCCGCGGAGCAACGCCAGTTCGGCATGATGTTCGAAACCGCGACGGTTGAGCACGCTCGACAGCGGATCGGTTTCCGATCGTGCGACCATCTCGGCCGTCGTGTCGCGCATCATGACGAGCAGCATGACGAGCGCGATCGCCATCAGCGTGACGACGCTCCCGCTCTGCGAGATGGCAGCATAGGTCGTCGCCATATAGCCCTGCGGCGCGCTTGCCGTGCCGATCGCCGCGGCGATGAAAGGCTTGGCGACATAGATGGCCGCCGCGACGATCTGGAGCGCGATCAGCAACAGGTCGAGCGCCTGACGACGGCGCGATCGCCAGATCACCAGCCCGAGCAGCACCTGCATGGCGAAGTAAGGAATCTGATAAAGGGTCAGCCGCGGCGTCGAGCCATAGGTCAGGCTGAAGATCGCGGGCACCGCAAGGATCGTCGCAACCCAGATCGCGGCCATCGCCGTCCACGGCGGCGGCGCGCGGTAATGACGGGCGACGCCGATCAGGGCGAAGCTCAGAGCGAGCAGGAATACCAGGAATATGCCGATCCCCACCGGGGTAGGATCGACCTGCCGCGGCAGAAGAAATTCAAGACCGACATAGACGATCCCCATGCCATAGCCCGCCGCGAGCCACCCGGCGCCGCGCGCGGTCCGGTTCGTCGCCGCAACCACGGCGAACGCAACGGCGAAAATGCCGGCGACAGACATGTTGATGCCAAGCACAAAGGCGGCGGTCATTGATCCACTCATCATCTGTCCGGCCAGCGTAGGAAGCGGGTCCCGAACTTTCGGTTAATATATTGCGATTCGGGATAATAAACGCGTCCCTCTAGCCGGATATGACGCCGGTCACAGTGACATACCGTATCGCATCGACAAAATAGCCGGCCCGGGGGTGCAAAAGGCGTTCGCCGCTCGCTATAGCCACAAGATGGTCAGTCTTACCGCAACTGAAAATGCCGCACTGGAGCGTGCCGCCGACGCGCCGATGCTGGCACAGGTCGAGAAATGGGCGGCGATCAACAGCGGCACCGGCAATCTGGCGGGATTGAAAACCGTCGCGGGCGAGCTGGCCGATGCCTTTGCGATACTCCCGGGCGATGTCCGGCTCGTCGCCGCCGATCCGGTCGAGAGCGTCGACAGCGCCGGCACCGTCAATACCATCCGACGCGGCGACCATCTGCACGTGCGCGTACGGCCCGAGGCGCCGGTGCAACTGCTGCTTACCGGGCATATGGACACGGTATTCGCCGCCGACCATCCGTTCCAGACGTTGAAATGGCTCGAAGACGGTGTGCTCAACGGTCCCGGCACCGCCGATATGAAGGCGGGCATTTCGGTGATCCTCGCGGCGCTCACCGCACTCGAAGCGTCGCCGCTCGCCAGCCGCGTCGGCTATGATGTGATGATCAACAGCGACGAGGAAACGGGGAGCCAGGCGTCGGCACGGCTGATCGCCGAACTCGCGAAGGGCAAGACTGCGGCGCTGACTTATGAACCCGCCCTGCCCGACGGCACGCTCGCCGGTGCGCGGCCGGGAAGCGGCAATTTTTCGGTCATCGTCCACGGCCGCGCCGCGCATGCCGGGCGCAATCCGCAGGACGGGCGCAACGCGCTGCTCGCTGCCGCCGACCTCGCGCTGCGGCTCGGGGCGCTCAAGTCCGATACTCTGAAGGTCAATCCGGCGAAGATCGATGGCGGCGGGCCGAACAATATCGTTCCCGACAGCGCTATCCTGCGGGTCAATATGCGCCCGTCGACGCCCGATGCGATGGCGGCGGCCGAGGCAGCGATGCGCGACGCGATCGCCGCCGTCTCGCGCGAACATGATGTGCATTGCCATGTCCATGGCGGCTTCAACCGTCCGCCCAAGCCGCTCGATGCGGCGGCGACGCGCCTGTTCGAACTGGTGCGCGATTGCGGCGCCGCGCTCGGCCTGCCCCCGATAAGCTGGAACGCGACCGGCGGCGTGTGCGACGGCAACAATATCGCCGCGTGCGGCGTGCCGGTGGTCGACACCATGGGCCCGCGCGGCGGCGCGATCCATTCGTCGGACGAATTTCTGATCGTCGACAGCCTCGCCGAACGCGCGAAGCTGTCGGCACTAACCATGACAAGAATAGCGGAACGGGGGACTGTGTGAATTATGTGATCCGGGCGGCCAAGCCGGGCGACCTGCAGAGCATTTACGAAATGGCGAAGCTGACCGGTGGTGGCTTTACCAATCTGCCCCCTGACAAAAAGGCGCTGTCCGCCAAGCTTGAACGCACCGAAGCGTCGTTCGCGAGCGACAAGGAATATCCGTCGGACGAGCTGTACCTGCTCGTTCTCGAAGATATGGATAGCGGCGAAGTACGCGGCACTTGCCAGATTTTCGGGCAGGTCGGCCAGCGCTGGCCTTTCTATTCCTATCGCATCGGCACCGACAGCAAGCATAGCGAACAGCTCGACCGGACCTTTCACGCGCAGGTGCTGATGTTGAGCAACGACCTTAACGGTGCGAGCGAGGTGGGCGGACTGTTCCTGCACCCCGCGGCGCGTGCCGGCGGGCTTGGGCTGCTGCTCGCGCGTTCGCGCTATCTGTTCATCGCGCGCCACCGCGCGCGCTTTGGCGACCGTATCCTCGCCGAACTGCGCGGGGTGATCGACGAGGCGGGCGGATCGCCGTTCTGGGATGGGGTCGCAGGCAAATTCTTCGGGATGAATTTCCAGGAAGCCGACCAGTTCAACGCGGTCCACGGCAACCAGTTCATCGCCGATCTGATGCCCAAGCATCCCGTCTATATCGCGATGCTGAGCGACCATGCACGCAGCGTCATCGGGGTGCCGCACCCGACCGGGCGCGCCGCGATGCGCATGCTGGAGAACGAAGGCTTTGCGTTCGAAAATTATGTCGACATCTTTGACGGCGGCCCGACGATGACAGCGCGCACCGATCAGGTCGCGAGCATCCGTGACGCGAAGCATATCGAGATATCGGCGATCGCCGGCGCCGACGACCTTGGGGGCGAAGATGCTCTGGTCGCGACGGGACAGCTCGCCGATTTCCGCTGCTGTTTCGGCAAGGTCGGCGGGGGTTCGACGATCGATAGCGAGTCCGCAAAATTGCTGGGCGTCGGCAAGGGCGGCGAGATTAGCTGGATCGGCCGCTGAACCATGCTCACTGAAATCAACTTCGACGGCATCATCGGCCCCAGCCACAATTATGCCGGGCTCAGCCGCGGCAATATCGCATCGGCAAGCAATGCCGGCGACGTGTCGCAGCCGCGCGCCGCGGCGCTGCAAGGCATCGAGAAGATGCGCCACAATCTGGCGCTTGGCCTGCCCCAAGGTTTCTTCATGCCGCTGGATCGCCCCGACGCGCCTTGGCTGCAGACGCTTGGCACGACGCCCGAAGGCGCCGAGGAGCATTTGCGTGCGCAGGCCTGGTCGGCCTCGTCGATGTGGGCGGCAAACGCAGCAACCGTTTCCCCCGCTCCCGACAGCGCCGACGGCAAATGCCACCTGACCGTCGCGAACCTCGTCACCATGCCGCACCGCAGCCACGAATGGCCGGGCACGCTGGCGCAGCTTCGCCTTGCCTTCGCGCACCCCGCCTTTGCAGTGCATACGCCGATCCCCGCGCCGTTCGGCGACGAGGGCGCGGCGAACCATATGCGGCTGTGCAGCGGACATGATGGTGAGGGTGTCGAAATCTTCGTCTATGGCGTCGGTGGCGGCCGCTTTCCAGCGCGCCAGCATCTCGACGCGTCGAAGGCGATCGCGCGCAACCACCGGCTCGACCCGGCGCGCACGCTGTTCATCCGTCAGTCGGATACGGCGATCCAGGGCGGCGCGTTCCACAACGACGTCGTCGCGGTCGCGAACGAGCATGTGCTCTTCACCCATGAAACGGCGTTCGAGGATCGCGACGCCGCACATGCCGAAATTCGCGCGGCCTTCCCCGCAGTCGAGATCGTCGAGGTTCCCGCGAGCGCGGTGAGCCTGCCCGATGCGATCAAATCCTATCTGTTCAACGCACAGCTCGTCAGCCTGCCCGACGGGGGCGGCATGGGCCTGGTGCTGCCGACCGAGGCGCAGGATACGCCCGCGGTTTGGAACTGGCTGGAGGCGCATGTCGCGGGCAACGGTCCGATCCGCCGCCTGCTGCCGGTCAACGTCCGCCAGTCGATGGCGAATGGTGGCGGGCCCGCATGCCTTCGTTTGCGGGTCGTTGCCGATCCTGCAACGGTCGACCCGCGTTTCATTGCCGACGATGCGAAGCTCGACCGGATCGCCGATGTTGTGGCGAAGCACTGGCCCGAAGCGATCGCGCCCGGCGACCTCGCCTCGGCGACGCTGGCGGGCGACGTGCGCGCGGCGCGCGCGGCGCTGCTCGAAACGCTCGACCTCGGCGAGTTGGGCTGAAGCCGCTTGCAGGTTCGCGAACTAGTCGACACGGCGCAAATCCCGGGAGGCGACGAACTGCGCCTGTACCGGCGCGGCGGTGATTTCATCATCGCAATCGGCGGCAACGAGCTGATGAACAGCCGGATGAGCGGGTCCGAGGAGGCGCTCGCCGTGATGAGCTGCGAGCGGCTGCGGAGCCCGGACGACGCGCATCTGCTGATCGGCGGCTATGGCATGGGCTTTACCCTGCGCGCGGCGTTGGCGGCGCTTGGTCCGTCGGCGCGCATCACGGTGGCCGAGTTGGTCCCCGCGATCATCGACTGGGCGCGCGGACCGATGGCGGAGCTGGCCGCGGGATGCCTGGACGATCGCCGCGTCGAACTCGTCGTCGGCGACGTCGCGGCCGCGATCGCCGAAGGGCGCAGCCGCTATGACGCGATCCTGCTCGATGTCGACAATGGCCCCGACGGGCTGGTCCGGCAGGCGAACGACGGCATATATTCGGCCGCGGGGCTCGCGTCGGCAAAGGCGGCGCTACGCCCCGGCGGCATATTGGCGATATGGTCGGCGGCGCCCGACCCGCGTTTCATGCGGCGTCTTATGGCGGCGGGGTTCCGGGTCGACGAGGTCACGGTGCGCGCGCGCAGCAACGGCAAGGGCGCGCGCCACACCATCTGGTTTGCGAAAGTGTAGGTCGGGCGGTTCGCCCGATTGCTGACATACTCTGTCATCGTCACCCCGGACTTGATCCGGGGTCTCGCTTGATGTCGAAGCTAGTGCGCGCGCAAAAAGCGGGATCCCGGGTCAAGCCCGGGATGACGGGCGTGGGTGAGTGAACATCAGCTCTCCACCCCAAACCGACATCGGTAAATCCCGCCACTGGCCCATCACGTGCCAAGCCGCTAAGCATCTTGGCAAGGGCGGGACTCTAATCCTTTGGCGAGGAGAGCCGAGATGTCATCGAGCGAGGGACCCGCGATCTGGCCCGATCTGTGCTGGGCCGACTGGCGCGACACGGCGATCACGCTGCAGCTATGGACGCAGATCGTCGGCAAGATCCGCCTGTCGCTGACGCCCTGGCTCAACCACGGCTGGCAGGTCCCGCTCTATGTCAGCGCGCGCGGGCTGACGACATCGCCGATCCCCGTCGAGCATGAACTGCTCGAGATCGAATTCGACTTCATCGTCCATCGGCTGATCTGCCGCACCAGCACGGGGCAGGAACGCGAACTCGTCCTCGAACCGCGCAGCGTTGCCGATTTTCACGACCGGCTGCTCGGGCTGCTCGCCGACCTGGGCATCGCGGTACGCATATATGGCGTACCCAATGAAGTGCCCGACCCCATCCCCTTCGCGCGCGACGAAAGCCACGCGAGCTATGACGCCGATGCAGCGCATCGTTTCTGGCGCGCGCTGGTACAAGTCGACCGCGTGTTCAGGCTGTTCCGCAGCGGCTTCCTTGGCAAGGCGAGCCCGGTGCATTTCTTCTGGGGCAGCTTCGACCTTGCGGTCACGCGCTTTTCGGGCCGCGCGGCGCCGCCGCATCCGGGCGGTGTACCGGGGCTTCCCGACGCAGTGACGCGCGAGGCCTATTCGCACGAAGTCAGCAGCGCGGGCTTCTGGCCGGGCGGCGATACGTTCCCCGAGCCGGCCTTTTATTCCTATGCCTATCCCGAACCGTCCGGGTTTCGGGACTATCCGGTGCCCGCCGCGGCACGCTTCGATGCCGGCATGGGCGAATATATTCTGCCCTATGAAGCGGTGCGGACGGCGGCGTCGCCGGATGCACTGCTCCTCGATTTTCTGGAAAGCACCTATGGTGCGGCCGCCGATGCCGCGCGCTGGGACCGCGCCGCGCTAGAATGTCCGATGGGAGCACCGGCGCGGGTGCGCGAGACAAAGGAGGATGCATGACGGGCTGTTCGCACGAAAACGCGATCCAAGAGGTCGTCCCGAGCGCCAAGGGGTGCGAGGAATGCCTGCGTACGGGCGGCATCTGGGTGCATCTGCGCCTGTGCCGCACCTGCGGCCATGTCGGCTGCTGCGACGATTCGCCCGCACGCCACGCCCGCGCGCATTTCCACGAGACGGCGCATCCGATCATCGAGGGCTATGATCCGCCAGAGGGGTGGGGCTGGTGCTATGTCGACGACGTCGTCGTCGCGCTTCCCGGCCAGACGCCGCAGATCGGACCGATCCCGCGCTATTTTTAGGCACCCTTCCCTGTTCTGTCGGATTAACTTACAATTTACCATAAGCCCGGCGCGCCGAATCACGCATTTGCGCCAGTGGCACGACGCTTGCTTAGGCTATGGTGATGCTGAAAAAGATCGGACGCCTGTTCGTCATCAAGACACGCTTCGAAGCGTGCCTCATCATTTATGCGCTTGCCGTCGGGGCGATGGCGCGCGGCGCGAACTATATCCACGAATATCCCGGCACCGGCGGCAAGCTGCTGCTGCTCGCATGCACCGGATCGGTGTTCCTTGCGGGCGCAAAGATTTTCGACTGCCTGCGCTATGAGCAAGCCGCGGAGGCGGCGCGACAAGCGGAGTAGATCAGCGGTCTTTCGCCGGTCATCCAGATATGCGAAGGCATCGGCCATGAGCAGGATCAGCGGCCGGCCGGCCATCCGCAGCGAGCATGTTTACGGCCTCAGCCTGCGCGTCGCGCGCTGGCGCGAAGGCGCGCCTGGTACGCCCTTGCTATTCCTCAATGGCATCGGTGCCGACCTGGTCGCCGCCGCACCGCTGCTCGCGCAGATTACCGGTCGCGAAATATGGACGCTCGATATGCCCGGCGTCGGCGGCTCGCCTGACGCGCTGCTGCCTTATGCCGCGCCGACGATCGCGGCGGTGGTGATGGAGATTGCCGATCGCCTTGGCCACAGGACAATCGACGTCGCCGGTTTCAGTTGGGGCGGCGCGCTGGCGCAACAGGTCGCGATCCAGTTCCCAGGACGCGTGCGCCGGCTGGTGCTGATGGCCACAACACCGGTCATGGGTGCGCCTGGAATCGGATGGGCGGCTATGTTCGATCACGACATGCTCGCGAGCGGGCTCAAGATCCAGACCGCTACTCCGCTAGGCATCGCATATCAGAGTGCCGCAATGATCGGATGGAGCAGCATGGCGTTTCTGTCGGGGCTGAACAAGATTCCGACGCTGGTGCTGATGGGCGAACAGGACGGCGTAATGCCCGCCTGTTATGGCGAGATGCTTGCCGAGCACATCGACGGCGCGGTGCTGGAAGTCGTGCCGGGTTCGCACCTCTTCCCCTTCACCCACGCCGCAGCCATCTCGGCGCGAATCAGCGCGTTTCTGGATCAGGCGCCGACGGGGCAACAAGCCGCCGCGTAAGAAAGTCTGCGATCGCATTCGCGGTCGCGTCGGGCGCCTCTTCCATCGGCAGATGGCCGATGCCGGGCAGGATCACGACTTCCGACCCCGCGATGCGCTCGTTGAACGTCTTTGCGGCGCTGGGGTTGATCAACCGGTCCTTGTCGCCAAACAGGATCAAGGTGGGCGCCTTGATCTCACCTACCCGCGCCGCCATCGCCGGTTCACGGTCCATCCGCGCCCGCAGCACGGTTGCCGCCCGATTGCCTGGAAAACGCAGCAATTCCCAATAGCGGTCGATCATCGCGTCATCGACGATCTCCTGCTTCTCGACCGACCCGCGCAGCGACTGTTCGACGAGCATCCGTGGCGTCACCCGCGTCGCGAGCCAGCGCCCGAAGGGATATTCGAGAACCCGGAAGCCGACATTCGATTCGGGCCGTTTCTCACCCGGCCGCAGCGGCATCCCCGCGGCATCGATCAGCAACAGCGCATCGACGCGTGCGGGCTGCGCAAGTGCGTAGCGCCAGGCGACCCAGCCGCCCATCGAATTGCCGCCGAGGATGAAATGATCGAGCCCAAGCTTTGCCGCGACGACATCGACCGCATCCATCATCCCCTGCGCCGAATAATCGGTGTCGGGAATCGCGCCGGTCAGGCCGTGCCCGGGCAGATCGAGCGTGACCACGCGATAGGTCTCGCCGAGCCGCTTCACCAGCGGTTCCCACGTATGCAGGCTGGCGTTGGCGCCATGGATCAGGATGATCGCCCGATCGCCGCGCTTGCCCTGATCGCGGTAGTGGATGCGCTGTCCCGCCGGGCCGGCCACGAAAGCGCCAGCGGGCCCGCTATATTTGGCGATCATCGCATCACGGTCGGTGTCGGGCGTCAGGAGCAATAGGAAACCGACGACGATCGTAACGAGCAGCGCGAGTGGGATCAGTACCCGCTTGCGGCGGAAGAACGGGCGCCGCGGTGGCGGCGGCGGGTCGAAATCCATGTCGTCAGCGATCATCACGCCCCCCTCTAGGCTCGAGCGCGAACCTAACGAACAAGTCGGGTGGGTCAATCTATCCTAAGGATGAAGCGACCGGCGGAAGGTTTCGGGCAGGAAGAGTAGCCCGATGACCAGGGTTATCACCGCGACGATCACCGGATACCACAGGCCATAATAGATATTGCCTGTCGCGGCGACCATCGCGAACGCCGTCGTCGGCAGGAAGCCGCCGAACCAGCCATTGCCGATGTGATAGGGCAGCGACATCGCGGTGTAGCGGATGCGGCTGGGAAACAGTTCGACCAGCAGCGCCGCGATCGGACCGTAAACCATCGTCACGAGCAGCACGAGGTAGAAGAGAATCGCAACGACCAGCGGCTTGTTCATCGCATCGAGATCGGCCTTGGCAGGATAGCCCGCAGCGGCGGTCGCGGCGGAAAGCTCCTTGCGGAACGCTTCGGCCGCGGCGGCGCGGTCTTCCTCTGCGAGCCGCCAAGGCTCAGGCGCGACGAGCACACGATTGCCGACCCAAACGTCTGCGGCCTCGCCGGTGCGACGCGGGCGCGTCACGCTGGTGTAGCTGACGCCAGCCTTGGCGAGCGCCGACTTGGCGATATCGCAGCCGGTGCTTTCGAATTTTTCCTTGCCGATCGGATCGAACTGGAACGCGCAGGCGCCGGGGTCGGCGTTGACCTTTACCGCAGCGGTCGCCTGCGCCTTTGCCATCGCGGGATTGGCGGCTTCGGTCAGCATATGGAACGCCGGGAAATAGGTGATCGCGGCGAGCGCGCAGCCCGCGAGGATGATCGGCTTGCGTCCGATCTTGTCGCTGAGCCAGCCGAAGAAGATGAAGAAAGGCGTACCGAGCGCGAGCGCAATGGCGATCAGGATGTTCGCGGTCGCGCCATCGACCTTCAGCGTCTTTTCGAGAAAGAAGAGCGCATAGAATTGCCCCGAGTACCAGACCACCGCCTGCCCCGCGACCGCCCCGAAGAGCGCGACGACGACCCATTTCAGGTTTTCCCAGCGACCGAATGCCTCGGTCAGCGGAGCTTTGGAGGTCGTGCCCTCCTCCTTCATCTGCTTGAAGACCGGGCTTTCCTCGAGCTGGAGGCGGATCCACAGCGACACGCCGAGCAGAATGACCGAGATCAGGAAGGGAATACGCCAGCCCCAGTCGGCGAAGGCTGCCTCGCCCATTGCCGAGCGAATGACGATCACGACGCCGAGCGCCGCGAACAGCCCGAGCGTCGCGGTTGTCTGGATAAAGCTGGTGAAGAGGCCGCGTTTGCCGTCGGGGGCATGTTCGGCGACATAAGTGGCGGCGCCGCCATATTCACCGCCGAGCGCGAGCCCCTGAACGAGGCGCAGCAGCACAAGCAGGATCGGCGCCGCAACCCCGATCGAGGTATAGCTGGGCAGCACGCCGACGAGGAAGGTCGAGGCGCCCATCAGGCCCATGGTGACCAGAAAGGTGTTCTTGCGCCCGACGAGATCGCCGATGCGCCCGAAGACGAGCGCACCGAATGGCCTTACGGCAAAACCCGCGGCAAAGGCCGCGAGTGCGAAAATGAAACCGGTGGTTTCGTTGACGCCCGAAAAAAATTGCGCCGAGATGATCGTCGCGAGCAAGCCGTAGAGGTAGAAGTCATACCATTCGAACACCGTGCCAAGCGACGAGGCCAGGATGACCTTTCGTTCGCTCTGCCGGGCATCGACCGTAACTGCTGCTCCGCCTTCGGCCATCCTTCACCCCTCTCATACGCCCCGCCATTTTGCCGGGCTTTTGTTTGAGCGAGGAATAGCGAAGCTGGCTTGCACCGAGCTTTCGTCCCCCTCTCAAAGAGAGGGGGAACCTAGCGGCGCGGTTGCTCGCGTCAACCGACGCGCTTCACCGCACCCTTATGCGCTCCGACGCTTTTGTTGCGCGGGCGAAAACGGCGCTTGCGCTGACCTTCGGCGCCTTCGCCGGCGGGCGCATTGTCGCGGCGCGGACCGCGATCGCCGCGCGGCTTGTTGCCGTCGCGGCCGCGCAGCGCGTCTTCGCGCTGGCGCTGCGGGTTGCGGCCCTGGCTGCCAGTGTCGCGCGGCGGCTGAGCCGGCTTTGGCAGGTTACGCACCAGCTCGTTGAAATTCTCCGGCAGCGGCATCGGCTCGGACTTGCTCCGCGTCACGCGCTCGATGTCGCGCATATAGGGACGCTCATCGGGCGCGATGAAGCTGATCGCCTTGCCCTCGGCGCCGGCGCGCGCGGTGCGGCCGATGCGGTGGACATATTGTTCGGGAACGTTCGGGATCTCGAAGTTGATCACATGGCTGACGCCCGATACGTCGATGCCGCGTGCGGCGATGTCGGTCGCGACGAGCAGCTTGATGTCGCCCGAACGGAACGCCTGCAGCGCGTGGGTGCGCTGCGACTGGCTCTTGTTGCCATGGATCGCCATCGCCTTGATGCCTGCACCCGCGAGATGGCGCACGACGCGGTCGGCGCCATGCTTGGTGCGGGTAAAGATCAATGCGCGGTCGATATCTTCGCTGGCGATGACCGAGTGCAGCAGCGCCTGCTTTTCCTTCTGTTCGACGAAGGTCGAATATTGGCTGATCTTTTCGACCGTGGTCGCCGCGGGGGTGACCGACACGGTGACCGGATCTTCGAGGAACTGTTCGGCCAGATGCGCAATCTCCTTCGGCATCGTCGCCGAGAAGAAGAGGTTCTGGCGGCGCGAAGGCAGCAGCTTGGCGATGCGGCGCAGCGAGTGGATGAAGCCCATGTCCATCATCTGGTCGGCTTCGTCGAGGACGAAGATTTCGACGTCGTCGAGACGCAGGGCGCGCTGGTCGATCAGGTCGAGTAGACGGCCGGGAGTGGCGACGAGAATGTCGACGCCGCCCGAAAGGTCACGGATCTGCTTGTTGATCGGTACGCCGCCAAAGACGGTCGAGACGCTGAGCTTGGTAAAGCGGCCATAGTCGCGGCAGCTCTGCGCGATCTGCGCAGCAAGTTCGCGCGTCGGCGCGAGAACGAGCATGCGGCAGCTCCGCGGATTGGCGCGGTGCGGATAGGTCAGGAGGTGATGGATCGAGGGCAGCGAGAAGCCGGCGGTCTTGCCGGTACCGGTCTGCGCGATGCCGCACAGGTCGCGGCCCTTCATCAGCGGCGGGATCGCCTGCGTCTGGATCGGGGTCGGCTGGGTATAATCCTTGGCGGCAAGCGCGCGATTAATGTCGGCGTGCAGGCCAAAGTCGTTAAAAGTCGTCATAAGATACTCACATAGGGCGACGCGCAGGCGCATCCGTTCGCATCGAACGGACGGCGCACGGCCGCGGGTTCGAAACGACCCGCGTGAAAGGGTGCCTCTGGGGACAAAGCGCTGGTCCGGCTCGTCCCGCGCCTGATTTGGACGGGAAAATCACGCTGCCGGTGGTTGCGGCGGGTGGCCCCGCCATGCTGCGCTGCACAATATATGGCATATGGCGCGCAGTTTTGCAAGCGCCGACAAGCTGCTTACCTATTCCGTTCGCCCTGAGCTTGTCGAAGGGCCGTTCTTTCTGCATCGTAGATGGAAGAAAAGGACGGTGCTTCGACAAGCTCAGCACGAACGGATGAGGGGATAGTGCTTTGACAGAGAAGATCATCGTCATCGACGAAGGCACGACGTCGACGCGAACGATGCTATTCGACGCCGACGGCACTCCGCTCGGCAGCGCGCAACGCGAAATCCGGCAGCATTATCCCGGTCCCGGACTTGTCGAACATGACGCCGCCGAAATCTGGGAGGCCACGCTCGCTTGCACACGCGAGATGATCGCACAGGCGGGCGGCGCCGATCATATCGCCGCGATCGGGATCACCAACCAGCGCGAGACGGTAGTATTCTGGGACCGCACGACTGGCGAGCCGCTCGCGCACGCAATGGTGTGGCAGGACCGGCGCTCGGCGGCGGATTGCGCGGCACTGAAAGAGGCGGGCCATGAGCCCATGGCACAAGCGAAGAGCGGCCTGCTGCTCGATCCCTATTTCTCGGGGACCAAGATCGGCTGGGCGCTGAAGCATTGGCCGCAGCTCAAGGAAGCTGGCGACCGGCTTGCCGTCGGGACGGTCGAATCCTACCTCATCTATCGGCTGACCGGCGGCGTACATGTCAGCGATGCAAGCAACGCATCGCGCACGCTGCTGATGGACATCAACGGTCAGGGCGGCTGGGACGAAGAACTCTGCGGCCTGCTCGGCGTACCGATGGGACTCCTTCCCGAAATCGCCGGCTGCACGACGCGCGTGGGCACGACCGATCCGACGCTGTTCGGTGGTGCCATCCCGATCTGCGGCATGGCGGGCGACCAGCAGGCGGCGACGATCGGCCAGGCATGCCTGTCGCCGGGACAGACGAAAGCGACCTTCGGCACCGGTGCCTTCATCCTGTCGGCGAGTGGAACGGCGCGGCCGCAATCGAAAAACCGACTGCTTGCGACGGTGCTGGTGCAGGAAGGCGACGTCCGCTCCTATGCGCTCGAAGGATCGGTATTCGTCGCCGGAAGCCTGATCAAATGGCTACGCGACGGCCTAGGCCTGCTCGCCAGCGCGAGCGAGAGCGAGGGCCTTGCACGGTCGGTCGCCGACAATGGCGGCGTCTATCTTGTCCCTGCCCTCACCGGGCTTGGCGCGCCGCACTGGCGCCCCGATGCCCTTGCCGCCCTGTCGGGGCTGAATTTTGCGACAACGAAGGCCCATGTCGCGCGCGCGGCGCTCGAAGCGCAGGCCTATCAGGCGCATGACCTGAAGTCGGCGTTCGCGGCCGACGGCGTCGACTGGGCCGAGGTTCGGATCGACGGCGGCATGGCGGCGAACGACTGGATGGCGCAGGATCTGGCCGACATGCTCGACATCGCGGTCGAGCGGCCCGATTTCGTCGAGAGCACTGCGCTTGGCGCCGCGATGCTCGCCGCGACCGGTGCGGGGCTCTATGCGGACCTCGCGAGCGCCGCCGGGGCGATGCGCGGCACCGCGACCCGCTTTACACCGGCGATCGAGGCCCAGAAACGCAAAACGCGCCTTGCCGGCTGGCAAAGCGCGCTTGCAAAAGTCCTGGGCTGACCCCCGCAATCGCGGAGGTTCGCACCATCAACGCTTGAGCGACAGACCGCCGAAACGCTTGTTGAACTTCGCGACCTGACCACCCGCATCGAGCAGACGTCCGGTGCCGCCGGTCCACGCCGGGTGCGCGGTGGGGTCGATTTCGAGCGTCATCGTGTCGCCCTCTTTGCCCCAGGTCGAGCGCGTCTGATATTCGGTGCCATCGGTCATCTTGACCGTGATCATGTGATAGTCGGGATGCGTATCTTTTTTCATGTCTCAAGCTCCTGTGCCGCTGGTTTCCGACCAGCCGCGTGAGTCGTTGCTTCCCCGTCCGGGGCCGCGAAGCGGCGTCCCCTAACGGCGAAAGCCTAAATTTGCAAGGGTTGGTTAGTTGCTCGGCGGATCGGCGATCATTGCGGTGAATTGGCATTCCGCAGCGAGTGCGCCGTTCAGCATCGCGTTGCCCTCGAACTTGCAGATATTCCGCTTTGCCTGGAGGATGGTGACGTGCAGGTCGAGCAGAACGCCGGGTTCCACGGGCTTGCGGAACTTCACCCCGTCGATACCCATGAAATAGACCAGCTTGCCCGAACCGCCAAGGCCGAGAGACTCAACCGCAAGGATGCCGCCCGCCTGCGCCAGCGCCTCGACGATGAGGACGCCGGGCATGATCGGCCGGCCGGGGAAATGGCCCTGGAAAAAGGGCTCGTTCATCGTCACCGCCTTGACCGCGTGGATCGAGGTGTCCTTCACCATCGATTCCACCCGGTCGACGAGCAGCATCGGATAACGATGCGGCAGCAGCGTCAGGATCCGGCGGATATCCACCGGACCCATTGCGCCGTCCGAAATTTCCCCGTCAGCCATCGATCTTAGCGGGTCGTCGGAGCGGTGCCCGTCGGCGCCGGAGCCGGCGTCGCGGGACGCGTGCCCTGGGCGGCGCGTGCCTGATCCATCAACTGCTGGTTGCGCTGCTGAACCAGCTGGCCGGGCTGATAGCCGGCCGGAACCGCAGTCGACACGGTCGGCAGGATGCGGTTGAGTTCGGCAACCACAGCGTCGGTGATGTCGACATTGTTTTCGCGCGCAATCACCGCTTCGGGATTGATCAGCAGGTCGACCTTTTTCGCGGTCATCGCCGCCTTGATCGCTTCGTTCATGCGAACGCTGATCTGATCCTCGACATAAGAAATGGCGAGGTCGACGGGCGCGCCGATCTGGCTGAGTTCAGTCTGCGCGGCCTGACGCTTGTCCTGAATGGCCTTACCTGCCGCCTGCGCCGCGGCCTGGTTAACCGGGGTTTTCTTCGCCTCTTCGTTATATTTGGCGATCAGGACGTTGATTTCAGCCTGCAGCGTCTGGCTGCGCGACTGCTGCTGGTCGATCTGCGCCTTGTACGTCGTTTCGATCTGCGTCGAGGCAGCCTGGAAAGCGTTCGAACGCGCGGCGGCGATGCGGACGTCGGCGACGGCGACGCCCTTTGCCTGCGCGATGGCGGGGGCCGACAGGATGGGCGAAACCGACAGCGTGGCCATCGCCAGCGCCGACGCGACAAGAATTTTCTTCATTAGAATTGGGTTCCTACATTGAATGAGAAGCGTTTGGTATCATCGCCCTCTTCTTTGCGAAGGGCGTAAGCGAAATCGATCCGGAACGGACCAAACGGAGAATTCCAGTTGACGCCGGCACCGATCGACACGCGCGGCATCCAAGTGTCGCCGAAGAAGCGTTCCTCGAACGGCGCGAGGTTAGACGTGAAGCCGTTCGCGGTGGCGCAAGTCGTATACTGACCCGACGGCGTACCGTCGCCATTCGGAGTATTGGTCGCGAAAACCTGCTGGCCGGTGTCGGGGTTACGGCACAGATTTTTTGTGAGCCCGTCGGCGGAGTCGAAGAAGTTTGCCAGCGTCGTCAACGCTGGCTTGCGTACGCTGAACACCGAACCGACATCGAGGAAGATCGACGGCCGCAGCCCCAGTTCCTTCGCGCCGGTCCCCAGCGGAATATCGAGTTCGAGCCGGCCCTGATAATAAGCGCGCCCACCGAGCGCGTCGTCGATCTGCCCCCGATCGCCATTGGCGTCCGTGACGACAATGGGGTTGGCAGGATCGCTATTGTTGACCGAATAACGAATGACGCGCGGACCGACGCCGCGAATGTCGAAGCCGCGCATCTGCGGTTCGCCGAGGAAGAAGCGATCGGTCAGGCGGACCTTGTCGCTCGTCGGCGTCGGACGGCTACCGAACGGATAGATATAGCCGCCTTCAGCCGAGAGATTGAGAATGAAGCGGCTGCCGAGATTGAAGTGCTTCGAACCCGAGAGGCGGGTGCGGACATATTTTACGCTGCCGCCGAGGCCCGCGAAATCCTGGCTGAGCGACAGCGACTGGCCGCGCGTCGGGCGCAGGCGGTTATCGCGGTCGTCATAGGCAAGCGTGTAGCCAAGCAGCGACGTCGTGCGGTTGCCGATCGCATCGCAAAGATAGCGGCCGGCCACGAGCGGATCGCACTCGTTGCCGAAATAATAGATCCCTTTGTCGAGCGTCACATCGTCGAAGTTGATGCTGTACCGCGCGAAGAATGACATGAACTCGGTCAGCGGCACGCCGGCGTTGATCTGCGCCCCGGTCGTAACCTGCTGGAAGGTCGTCCGGCGGTCATTGTTGATGAAGTTGAACGAGTTCAAATCGCGGCGATAGATGCTGCCACCCACCGAGATGTTGCGGTCGAACAGATAGGGCTCGGTGAAACCGAGTTCGATCGACTTTGAATAGCTCGAATAGTTGACCGACGCCTGGAGCTGCTGGCCGAGGCCGCGGAAGTTGCGCTGGCGGATCGACGCCTGGAGCAGGAAATTCTCGATCGACGAGAAACCGGCCGACAGCGACAGTTCGCCCGTCGGCTTTTCCTCGACATTGGTTTCGAGAATGATGCGGTCGGGCGTGGTGCCTTCCTTGCGCTCGATTTCCAGATTTTCCTGGAAATAGCCAAGGCTGTTGATGCGGCTTTCGGTGCGTTTGATGCCGAAGCTGTTGAACGCGTCGCCTTCGTTCAGACGGAATTCGCGGCGCACGACCTTGTCGTGGGTCAGCGTGTTGCCGTTGACGTCGATACGCTCGACGTAGGTACGCGGGCTTTCAGCGACGTTGAAAGTGATCGCCATCGTCCGCGTTTCGGGATCGCGGCGGAATTCGGGATTGATATCGGCAAAGGCATAGCCGAACAGGCCTGCGGTTTCGCTGAGGCTTTCGACCGTGTCCTCGACCAGCTTTGCATCATACCAGTCGCCGGTGTGCATCGGCAGCAGCTTTTTCAGCATTTCGGGCTGGAAGTCGCGGATTTCGCTCTTCACATCGACGTCGCTGAATTTGTAGCGCTCGCCTTCCTCGACCACATAGGTGATGATGAAGTCCTGCTTGTTGCTCGTCAGCTCCGCAACCGCCGAAATCACGCGGAAATCAGCGTAACCGTTGGAAAGGTAAAAGAGGCGCAGCTTTTGCTGGTCATAGGCCAGGCGATCGGGGTCGTAGCTGGTGTTCGACGACAGGATCGTCATCAGGCTCGACTGCTTCGTCGCCATCTCGCCCTTAAGCTCACCATCGCTGAACTTCTCGTTGCCGATGATGTTGATCTGGCGGACCTTCGATTTCGGTCCTTCGTTGATTTCGAAGACGACATCGACGCGGTTCTGGTCGAGCGAGACCATCTTGGGCTCGACCGTCGCGGCAAAGCGGCCCTGACGCTTGTAGAGTTCGATGATGCGCGCGACGTCCGCGCGGACTTTCGAACGCGTGAATATCTGGCGCGGCGCGAGCTTGATCTCGGGGCGGATCTTGTCTTCCTTCAGGCGCTTGTTGCCTTCAAGGATGACGCGGTTGATGACCGGATTTTCGGTAACCTGAATCTGCAGCGCGCCGGCGTTGTCGGTGATCTGGAAATCCTTGAACAACTCGGTCGCGGCAAGGTCCTTCAGCGCCTGGTCGAGCACCGAGCGGTCATATTGCTGACCGACGCGCAAACGCAGGTACGACAGGATCGTCTGCGCCTCGAGCCGCTGATTACCGACGACCGTGATCGACTTGACCGTCGTCGCAGCCGGAGCTGCTTCGGGTGCCGGAGCCGGTACGGTCGGCGGCGCGACTTCCTGCGCCATCACCGGCGTCGCCAGCATCGTACCTGCCATGAGGAGGGCCGACAGCTGTGTCCGCGCCGAGAGTTTGTGTGAAGCCACGCTGTTCATCCCGAAAAAATAACTCAAAAGCGACAAACCCGCCTGACCGCGGGTTCGCGCGCCACTCCCTGCCCCAGACTCGCTAGCCAATCAAGCGCGCGATCCCGTCCCACAAGCCCAATGAGCCCAAATCATTGAAAGTCACGACCAGCATCAGCGTAACGACCGCCGCAAAGCCGAATCGAAACGCCCATTCCTGGACCTGCGGCGGCGCTGGGCGCCGGCGGACCGCTTCATAGGCGAAGAAGAGCAAATGACCACCATCAAGCATGGGCAATGGCAAGAGATTGATGAACCCCAGATTGATGGAAATCAGGGCGATGAAGAATATCAGCGACGCGAGACCGAGCGTCGCAGCCTGCCCGGAAATCTCGGCAATCTTGACCGGTCCGTTCATGTCCTTGATCGACCGGCGCCCGGTCAGGAACTGGCCGAGCACCTCGCCCGTCTGCCGGACGATCTGCCAGGTCTGATGGAGCCCGACCGCGGGCGCCTCGATCAGCGAAACCGGCTGCAATTCCTGCGCGGGAGGCGCGAGGCCGAGGATCGCGCGCTCATATTCCTTGCCGAACGGGTCCTTATCCTTGACCAGTCGCGGGGTCAGTTCGACCGAACGCTCGCTTCCGCTACGCAGAATACGCACCTGCAACGCCTCGCCGGGGCGATGCGCAACCGCCATCGGGATGTCGCCAAAGGTCTCGATCGAACGGCCCTCGATCGACACGATCCGGTCGCCGATGCGCAGTCCCGCGGCATCCGCCGCCGATCCCGCCTCGATCCCGCCCGCGACGGGCGGGGTCACCGGCTTGCCGCCCATCCACGCGAACCCCGCGAGGATCAGGATCGCAAAGAGGAAATTGGTCACCGGGCCCGCCGCAACGATCAGCGAGCGCTTCCACACCGGCTGCGCGGGGAACGTGTGCGACTTTTCCTCGGTGGGTAAGGATTGCCAGTTCGCGTCGGGCTGGCTGACCGCGTCGCGGTCGCCCGCGAACTGGACATAGCCGCCGAGCGGCAGCCAGCCGATTTTCCATTCGGTGCCGCGCTTGTCGGTCCAGCCAAGAATCTTGCGTCCGAAACCGATCGAAAAGGCATCCGCCTTCACCCCACACCAGCGGCCGACAATATAATGCCCATATTCGTGCACGAACACGAGCGGCCCGAGTACGAGCAGGAAAGCGAGAACCGTGAAGGCGAAACCCGGGGTCTCAAGCATGTTCTAATTGGTCCACAAATTGTTGGGCAGCCGCCCGGGATGCCGCATCGACGCTGAATATGTCCTGAAGCGACGTGGGCACGGCGGGCGCTTCGGCGTCGATCACGCGGCGCACTGTGTCGACGATTGCGGGGAAGGAAATGCGTCCCGCGAGGAAAGCGGCGACCGCCACCTCGTTGGCGGCGTTGAGCTGTGCCGGACGTGCCCCGCCCTCCGCAATCGCGGCGCGGCAGAGCGCGGTCGCGGGAAAGCGAACTTCGTCGGGCGCCTCGAAATCGAGCCGTGCGATACTCGCAAGGTCCAGCGGCGCACATGGGGTAGCCATGCGTTGCGGCCAGGCAAGCGCGCTGCTGATCGGGATCCGCATGTCGGGCGAGCCGAGCTGCGCGAGCGTGGAGCAGTCGATATATTCGACGAGGCTGTGGATTACCGATTGGGGGTGGACGAGTATCTCGATCCGATCGAGCCCCACCGGGAACAGATGATGCGCCTCGATCAGTTCCAGGCCCTTGTTCATCATGGTGGCCGAATCGACGCTGATCTTGGCGCCCATCGACCAATTGGGGTGCGCAACGGCCTGTGCCGGGGTCACGCGCGCCATGTCTTCGGCACTCATCGTCCGAAAGGGGCCACCGCTTGCGGTCAGGATGATACGCCGCACCTGATCGATGCGCCCGCCCGCAAGGCACTGGAAGATCGCATTATGCTCGCTGTCGACGGGCAGGATCGTTGCGCCCGACTTGCGTGCCGCCGCAGTCATCAATTCGCCCGACGAAACGAGCGCTTCCTTGTTGGCAAGCGCGACATCGGTTCCGGCTTCAAGCGCGGCCATGGTCGGCGCGAGCCCGGCAGTTCCCACAATCGCGGCCATTACGAGGTCGGTCGGGCGCTGCGCCGCTTCAACGAGCGCTTCGGCGCCAGCAGCGATTTCGATGCCCGTACCGGCGAGTGCATCGCGGAGTTCGCCATAACGGTCTTCGTCGGCGATCACCGCGATGTCGGGGCGGAACTCCTTTGCAAGCTTGGCCAGTTCCGCGACGTCGCTATGGGCTGTCAGCACCCCCATCTGCCAAGCCTCGCCATCGCGCCGCACAAGATCGAGGGTCGATTGCCCGACCGATCCCGTCGCGCCGAACAGCGAAAGGCGGCGCATCATATCAGGCCGCCGCCCGCACGGCGATCTGGCCCGCGAAAGCGAGCAGTCCGAGCAGAAGCGCAACCGGCAGCACGCCATCGACGCGGTCGAAGAGGCCGCCATGCCCGGGGATCAGCCTACCCGAATCCTTGACGCCCGCGCGGCGCTTCATCCAGCTTTCGCCAAGGTCGCCGAGTTGCGCGAGCAGTCCCATGAACAGGCCGATCCACAGCGGAACGCCGATGATGCCAGCACGGTCGCCGATCGTTGCGCTGGCAATGAGCGCCGCGACCATGCCGCCGATCAGCCCCGACCAGGTCTTCGACGGGCTGATTTTCGGCGCTAGGCGTGCGCCGCCAAAGGAGCGACCGGCGAAATAGGCGCCGATATCGGTTGCCCACACCATGCCGAACACCCAGAGCGCGGCCGTCATGCCGAGCGCATCGCGAATGAACCATAGTCCCGCCATGGCGCCGAGGACGAGGAGAGGACCGAGGATATTGAATCCGATCCTGGCACCCCCGCCAAGCGTCATCGCCTTTACGAGTTGGAACCATTCGACGAGGACGAGCGCGCCGCCGACGAGCAGCAGCAAGCCGAATGCGAGGCCGCCGAACCAGAGCGCGGCGCCCGCGATCACGAACAGGACGAGCGCCGATCCGATCCGTACCCAAAGATCCGATTTAACCGCTGCCGCCATGCCCTAAAGTCCCCCGTAACGGCGGTCGCGCCGCGCAAATTGGTCGAGCGCTGCCTTGAGATCGGCCGGTTTGAAGTCCGGCCACAAGGTATCGGTGAAATAGAGTTCTGCATAGGCCGACTGCCAGAGCAGGAAATTCGAGAGCCGCACCTCGCCCGACGTTCGGATGAGCAGGTCGAGCGGCGGCATGTCGGCTGTATCGAGATGCGCGGCAATCGCTTCCTCGGTGATCGCGCCTTCCGCGGCGGCGGCCGTGGCGGCGCGGACCAGTTCGTCCTGTGCGCCATAGTTGAGCGCAACGGCGAGCGTCGTGCGCTTGTTGCCCGCCGTGCGTTCGAGCGCATTCTCGATCAGTTTGACGACATCGGGCGCAAGCGCGCGCCAGTTGCCGATCACCTTCAGCTTCACGTCGTTCGCGGCGAATTCGTCGAGGTCGGACAGGATGAAGCGCTTCATCAGCCCCATCAGGTCGCTGACCTCTTCCTCGGGCCGCTTCCAGTTCTCCGACGAGAAGGCGTACAGCGTCATCGCCTCGATGCCGAGGTCGCCCGCCGCGCGGACGATCGTGCGCACCGCCTCGACCCCGGCCTTGTGCCCGGCGACGCGCGGCAGAAAGCGCTTCTTGGCCCAGCGGCCATTGCCGTCCATGATGATAGCGACATGGCGTGCGCCGTGATCGGGAACAGTCACAGGCAGAACCTAAAAGCCCGCTCGCCCTGAGCTTGTCGAAGGACCGTTCTTTCTTTCAGAAGAAAAGGACGGGGCTTCGACAGGCTCAGCCCGAACAGAAGAGAGGTAAGCGCGGATAAGCACTAGCCCAGGATTTCCTTTTCCTTGGCGGTCGCGGCAGCGTCGATTTCGGCGATCGTCGCGTCGGTCAGCTTCTGGACCTCGGTCTCCGAACGCTTGCGATCGTCCTCGCTGATTTCCTTCTTATTCTCGTCGGCTTTCAGATTGTCCATGCCATCGCGGCGAACGTTGCGGACCGCGACGCGCGCCTTTTCGGCGTATTGGCCCGCGAGCTTGGACAGTTCCTTGCGGCGTTCCTGCGTCATTTCGGGGATCGGCAGGCGCAGCACCTGACCGTCGACGATCGGATTGAGGCCAAGCCCCGCCGAGCGGATCGCTTTGTCGACCGGGCCGACGTTCGACTTGTCCCACACCTGCACCGACAACATGCGCGGTTCGGGCGCGCTGACCGAGGCGACCTGGTTCAGCGGCATGTGGCTGCCATAGACCTCGACCGTCACCGGATCGAGCAGCGCGGTGTGCGCGCGGCCGGTACGCAGGCCCGAAAGGTCGCTCTTCAGCGATTCGACCGCGCCGTGCATGCGGCGTTCGAGGTCGGCCTTGTCATATTTCGCCATCTGTCTTTCCTCTCTTGATTTGGTCAGGCCGCGTCGCCGGGCGTAATTTCGTTAATCGGCATCGCCGACGACGGTCGAAACACCCTCGCCCGCCAGCACGCGTGCCAGATTGCCTGGCTCGCGAATATTGAACACCACGATCGGGATATGATTGTCGCGGCAGAGCGCCACCGCGCTCGCGTCCATCACCTTCAGATTGTCGGCGAGTACGCGGTCATAGCTCAGCGTGTCGTATCGGACCGCGCTCGCATCCTTCTTGGGATCGGCGTTGTAAACGCCGTCGACGCTGGTGCCCTTGAGCAGCGCATCGCACTTCATTTCGGCGGCACGGAGCGCGGCACCGCTGTCGGTCGTAAAATAGGGAGCGCCGACGCCGGCGGCGAAAATCACTACGCGGCCCTTTTCCATATGACGCTCGGCGCGGCGGCGGATCACCGGCTCGCACACCTTGTCCATCTCGATCGCCGACTGGACGCGCGTTTCGACGCCGAGCTGCTCGAGCGCATTCTGCATCGCGAGCGCATTCATCACGGTCGCCAGCATGCCCATATAGTCGGCCTGCGCGCGGTCCATGCCCTTCGCGGCGCCCGCCATGCCGCGGAAGATATTGCCGCCGCCGATGACGAGGCAGATTTCGAGGCCGCGATCCTTGGCTTCCTTAACCTCGGCCGCCATGCTCGCGACGGTTTCGGGGTCGATGCCGAAGGGACTGGAGCCCATCAGCGCCTCGCCCGACAATTTCAGCAGGATGCGTTTCATGCCGGGCAATGCCATGGGGGAACCTCTTGCAAACTCAATATATGCGAATGGCGCGCACCCTAGAGCGGGCACGCGCCATTGCCAAGCGGACTACCGCGACGAACGCAGCAATCCGGATCTTCTTTTATCAGACGCCAGCGACGGCCGCGACTTCCGCCGCGAAATCGCTTTCTTCCTTCTCGATGCCTTCACCGAGCTGGAAGCGGACGAAGCTCTTGAGCGTGATCGTCGCGCCGACATCCTTGCCGGCTGCGGCAACGACTTCGGCGACCGGCGTCTTGCCGTCCATCACGAAGAGCTGCGACAGGAGCGCGTTTTCCTTGCGGAACTTCGCGATCGCACCGTCGACCATCTTCGACACGATTTCGGCGGGCTTGCCCGACTGAGCAGCCTTTTCTTCGGCGATCGCGCGTTCGCGGGCAACCATGTCGGCGTCAAGATCATCGCCGTTCAGCGCCAGCGGGTTCGCAGCAGCGACGTGCATCGCGAGCTGCTTGCCGAGCGGTTCGAGAACGTCGGCGCCAGCGGTCGATTCGAGCGCGACGAGCACGCCGATCTTGCCCATGCCGGGCGCGGCGGCGTTGTGGACATAGCCCGTGACGACGCCCGAGTTCACCGAGACGATCACCGAACGGCGCAGCGACTGGTTTTCACCGATCGTCGCGATGTTGCTGGTCAGCTTTTCCGCGACCGTGCCGCCCGACGGGTAAGCAGCAGCGCCGAGCGCTTCGATGTCCGAGATGTTGCCGGCGAGCGCGACCTGCGTCACGTCGCGGACGAATTCCTGGAACTGCTCGTTCTTGCCGACGAAGTCGGTTTCGCTGTTCACTTCGACCATCGCACCGCGGGTGCCGTCGGTGGCGACGCCAACGAGGCCTTCGGCGGCAACGCGGCCAGCCTTTTTGGCGGCGGCGGCGAGGCCCTTTGTACGGAGCCAGTCGATCGACGCTTCGATGTCACCGTTGTTTTCGGCGAGCGCCTTTTTGCAGTCCATCATGCCTGCGCCCGTGCGGTCGCGCAGTTCCTTGACGAGAGCGGCCGTAATTTCAGCCATGGGATAATCCTTTCAAAAGGGGCGAGCCCATCTGGCCCGCGAGACGCCCGCGCGCATGGCGGGGCGATAAGTCAAAGGGATGACAGGGACAGCGTGGGCGTTACCCGCACTGTCCCGTCATACCCGAGCGTTATGCGTCGCTCTGACGTTCGGTTTCGGCAGCAGCTTCGGCCGGGACCTGTTCGTCCTCGGTCACCGGAGCGGCGGCTTCTTCGGCCAGAACGGGCTCAGCGGTCGGCTCGACAGCGGCGCCAAGATCTTCGCCGCGGTTTGCACGGGCCTGCTGACCACCACGCGTCGCTGCCTGGGCAACGGCATCGCAATAGAGGCGGATGGCGCGCGCGGCGTCATCGTTCGCGGGAACCGGGAACGCGATGCCGTCGGGCGAGACGTTCGAATCGAGGATCGCGACGACGGGGATGCCAAGAACGTTGGCTTCCTTGATCGCCAGCTCTTCCTTGTTCGCGTCGATCACGAACATCACGTCGGGAATGCCGCCCATGTCGCGGATGCCGCCCAGGCTCAGTTCGAGCTTGTCGCGTTCGCGCGTCTTGTTGAGCACTTCCTTCTTGGTGAGGCCCGAGGTGTCGCCCGAAAGCTGCTCTTCGAGCGTCTTGAGGCGCTTGATCGAACCCGAGATCGTCTTCCAGTTGGTGAGCATGCCGCCCAGCCAGCGGTGGTTGACGAAGTGCTGACCCGAAGCGCGGGCCGCATCGGCGATCGCACCCTGCGCCTGGCGCTTGGTGCCGACGAACAGCACCTTGCCGCCAGCGGCCGAGGTCGAGGCGATGAAGTCGAGGGCGCGCGCGAAGAGCGGCACGGTCTGCGACAGGTCAAGAATGTGGATGCCGTTGCGCGCGCCGAAGATGTACGGCTTCATGCGCGGATTCCAACGGTGGGTCTGGTGGCCGAAGTGGGCGCCAGCTTCGATAAGATTCTGCATCGTGACGACAGGTGCCGCCATAGTCTTTCTCCTTCCGGTTGGTCCTCTGGAAAGCAAGAACCGAAGATCCGCAAGCGGACGATCCGGCACCGGTTTATGTGCGCCTTCCATGTGGAATGGGCGGGCCGTTAGCCGCCTTGGCCGTCAAAAGCAAGGGGCGCGCGCCCCTTTTCGCGTTCAACCGATGGCACACGCCGGACTCGGTTCGGCGACAAAGCGACTCCGTTCGTCGCAAAATGCTTGAGAACAAAACGAGAACATGGAACGAAAAGCCCCACGAAACCGTCGCTGGTTAACAAAAGGTTTCGCACATAGAAGCCGAAAGGACAAGATCATGGTTCAGGTCGCAGCCGCTCTCCTCTTCGCCCTCGCCGCCGGCCTCGGCGTGACGGTGATCCTGGCCATGCTCAAGAATAACGAGAATGCGATTCTCTCGGCGCTGATCGGCGAAGGCGCCTTCCCTGCCGAAATGGCACCGCAGTCGGGTCCGCTACCGCAAAAGATCACGCTGCGCCGCTCGCCGGCGCGCCGCGATGCTCCGCGTCCGGTACGCGCAGCCACCCGCATGCAGCCGGCGCTCAGCCGCGCCGCTTGACCTTCGCATAGCTTGCGATGCCGAAAGGCAGCATCGTCAGATAAAGCGCGCAAACCGCAAGCAATGTGTGCCAGGGCGCCGTGACAAGCGCTGCGCCGAGCAGGCCGACGCCAGCCAGCGCGAACAGGCGCCACGATCGGCGAAGCCGGATCGATGACCAGCTATAGGTCGGAATCGCCGAAATCATCAGCATCGCGATGGCAAGCGCCCAGGGCATCACGACATACCATTCACGGAACAGGTCGTTGCCCGTCACCAACCACAGATAGACGGGGACGAACGACAGCCCCGCCCCAGCGGGCGCCGGGATGCCGGTCATGAAGCCCGCCGATTTGTGCGGCTGGAAATCGGCATCCATACGCGAATTGAAGCGCGCGAGACGCAGCGCGCAGCAAACCGCGAGCGCCAGCGCGGCGGTCCAGCCGAATTTGGGAGCATTGGCAAGCGACCAGAGGAACAGGATCATCGCCGGGGCAACACCGAACGCGATCACGTCGGACAGCGAATCGAGTTCGGCGCCGAACTTGCTTTGCGCACGGAGCAGCCGCGCGATGCGCCCGTCCATGCCGTCGAGCACGCCGGCAACGATGATCATCGTCACCGCCGCAGTCCATTCGCCTCCGATCGCAAAGCGTACCCCGGTAAGCCCCGAACAGAGCGCAAGGATCGTGATCGCATTGGGCGCGAAGGCGCGCAGACTGAGCCCGGCGATACGACGCCCCGCGGCGTCAGGCACGATATGATCCTCGTCCGCCACTTATTGCCCGATGCCGTCGATCGTCGCGGCGGTGCCGATGCGCGCGACGACGGTCTCGCCGGCAAGCGTGCGCTGACCGAGCAGCACCTGCGGCGTCGTCCCCGCGGGCAGATAAACGTCGACGCGGCTGCCAAAACGGATCAGGCCAACGCGCTGCCCCGTCGTCAGTTCGTTGCCCATCGTCACGAACGGCATGATGCGCCGCGCGACGAGGCCCGCGATCTGGGTAAAGCCGATGCGCACGCCGTCGGCGCGTTCGACGACGAAATGCTGGCGTTCATTCTCTTCGCTCGCCTTGTCAAGGTCGGCGTTCACGAACTTGCCCGGAATATAGACGAGCTTCCGTAGCGTTCCGGCTACGGGCGTTCGGTTGATGTGGACGTCGAAGACGCTCATGAAAATCGACACGCGCAGCATCGGCGCGGCGCCGAGGCCGTCGGGCCCGGAAATTTCGGGCGGTGGCGGGACTTCGGCAATCTGGGTGACGAGCCCGTCGGCGGGCGCGATGATCACATCGCTGCCGACCGGGGTGACGCGCACCGGATCGCGGAAGAAGGCGCCGACCCAGATCGTCACGCCGAGCATCAGCCAGCCGAGGATTTCCCACCCGAGCAGCCAGAAGCAAAGCGTCACGATTCCAGCGATTAACAGGAACTTGCGCCCTTCGGGATGGACCGAGGGCCAGTGCCATTTGATACCGCCGCCGGGGCGGTTCGAGGATATGATATTCGACATGCCCAGTCTTCTAGGGTCCCACTTCTATACTGACAATGGATAAGGCACGGGCTTTGTTGCCGGCTAGGGTCAGGACCCCAGGTACGACGCAGGTCGCGACGGGGCGGTTGATCAATCGCGCCGCTTTGCCTAAGGCCCGCAGCAACTCCGACTCCCCAAGGAAAAAGGCTGAAAGCATGGGCAAGATCAAGGTAGCCAACCCGGTCGTCGAACTCGACGGCGACGAAATGACCCGGATCATCTGGCAGTGGATCCGCGAGCGACTGATCCTCCCCTATCTCGACGTCGACCTTCATTATTACGACCTCGGCATCGAGGAACGCGACCGCACCGACGACAAGATCACCGTCGAAGCCGCGAACGCGATCAAGAAATATGGCGTCGGCGTGAAGTGCGCGACGATCACCCCCGACGAAGCACGTGTCGAGGAATTCGGCCTCAAGAAGATGTGGAAGTCGCCGAACGGCACGATCCGCAACATCCTGGGCGGCGTGGTGTTCCGCGAACCGATCGTGATGAAGAATGTTCCCCGCCTCGTCCCGGGCTGGACCGACCCGATCGTCGTCGGCCGCCACGCTTTCGGCGACCAGTATAAGGCAACCGATTTCCGCGTTCCCGGCCCCGGCAAGCTCCGCCTGGTTTTCGAAGGCGAAGACGGCACGCTGATCGACGAGGAAGTGTTCCAATTCCCTTCGTCGGGCGTCGCGATGGGGATGTACAATCTCGACGATTCGATCCGCGACTTCGCGCGCGCCAGCCTGAATTATGGCCTAGCCCGCCAGTGGCCGGTGTATCTGTCGACGAAGAACACGATCCTGAAAGCCTATGATGGCCGCTTCAAGGACCTGTTCGAAGAAGTGTTCCAGGCCGAATTCAAGGCGAAGTTCGACGAACTGGGCATCGTGTACGAACACCGCCTGATCGACGACATGGTCGCATCGGCGCTCAAGTGGAGCGGCAAGTTCGTCTGGGCCTGCAAGAATTACGACGGCGACGTCCAGTCGGACACCGTCGCGCAGGGCTTCGGCTCGCTCGGCCTGATGACCAGCGTGCTGATGACCCCCGACGGCCAGACCGTGGAATCGGAAGCTGCGCACGGCACCGTCACCCGCCACTATCGCATGCACCAGCAGGGCAAGGCGACGTCGACCAACCCGATCGCGTCGATCTTTGCGTGGACCGGCGGGCTCAAGCACCGCGGTAAGCTGGACGACAATGCCGCGCTCGTGAAGTTCGCCGACGACCTCGAAAAGGTCTGCGTCGCAACCGTCGAAAGCGGCAAGATGACCAAGGACCTCGCGCTGCTGATCGGTCCCGACCAGAACTGGTTGACCACCGAAGGTTTCTTCGAGGCGATCGTGGAAAACCTCGAAGCCAAAATGGGCAGCTGATAACAACCAAAAAGGTTGGGTTAGACGTCTAGCCAATCGGGGCCGGCCTGCATAAGGTCGGCCCTTATGGTATCGGAAACAGAAACCTCTGCCATCGGCAACGCGCTGGTGGTCCTCGGCGCCGCGGGCATCGTGATCCCGGCCTTCGCGCGCTTTCGATTGCCGCCCGTCATCGGTTTCATTCTGGTCGGGTTGCTCGTCGGGCCGTCGGGGCTCGGCGCGCTCGCCGCCGATTATCCCTGGCTCAAGCACATCACGATCGCTTCGACCGAAGATATCGCGCTGTTCGGCGAGTTCGGGATCATCCTGCTTCTCTTCTCGATCGGGCTCGAACTATCGTTCCGGCGCCTCTGGCAATTGCGCAAGCTTGTGTTCGGGATTGGCGCGGCAGAGCTGTTGCTGGCGGGCGGGATCCTTGGCACCGCGTTGCTCTTCGCCGGCAATCTTTCGGTCGCCGCCGCTTATGGGCTCGGCATCGCGCTGGCATTGTCATCGACGGCGCTGGTGTTACCGATAGCGGGCACCAAATCCGCCGTCGGCCGCGCGTCCTTTTCGATGCTGCTGTTCGAGGATCTGGCGCTCGTCCCGATCATCTTTGTCCTCGCCGCCCTGTCGCCGGCCGCGTCGGGCGACAGCGCCGAGCTTTTGCTGACCACGCTCTGGCAAGGGGCGCTCGTCGTGGCAGCGCTCGCGATCGGCGGCTGGTTCCTGCTGCCGAAAATCTTCGCACAAGCTGCGCGCGCCAAGGATCCCGAGTTGTTCCTTGCGGCCAGCCTGCTCGTCGTCATCGTCGCCGCACTGGCGACCGCCGCGGTCGGCCTGTCCCCGATCGTCGGCGCGCTGCTCGCGGGCCTGATGATCGCCGAGACCGAATATCATGGCGAAGTCGAGGCGATCACCGCGCCGTTCAAGGGGCTCGCGCTCGGGGTGTTCCTGATCAGCGTGGGCATGGGGCTCAACCTCAAGACGATCGCCGAGCAATGGTCCGCGCTGGCGATTGCGGTCGTCGGCGTCGTCCTCGTCAAGGCGTTCGTGACCGCCGCGTTGCTGCGTTTTTCGGGCGCCGCGCGGCGCGGGACCGCCGCCGAGGTCGGGCTGCTCATGGCCAGCCCGTCGGAAACAACCCTGATCGTGCTGACGACGGCATTGCAGGCACAGCTCATCAGCCGCAGTACTGCCGAATTCTGGCAGCTCGTCACCGCGATCGGGCTGACGATCACACCGTTGCTCGCGCGCATCGGCCATGACATCGCGCGGCGGATCGAAATGCGCACCGGCGACGCGCAGGCCGAGGAAACGCCCGAAGGCCGCACCGTCATCGTCGGTTTCGGCCGCGTCGGCCATACCGTCGCCGAGTTGCTGCGCGAACATGGCCGGCCCTATGTGGCGGTCGATGCGGATATCGATACTGTCGCAGCCGCGCGGCGCGACGGCTTCAGCGTCCGCTTCGCCGACGTTGCGCGGCCGGGTAGCCTCGACAAGCTGGACATCGAACATGCGCAGGCGATCGTGCTGACGATGGACGATCCGGTCCAGCAGCTACGTATGACGCGCCAGCTTCGCCAGAAATACCCCGACCTGCCCATCATCAGCCGCGCGCGCGACGCGGACCATGCCGGCGCGCTCTATCAGGCGGGGGCGAGCGATGCCGTGCCCGAAACGCTCGAAAGCTCGCTGCAACTTGCCGAAGCGGTGCTGATCGACCTCGGCGTCGCGATGGGGCCGGTGATCGCGTCGATCCATGACGTCCGCGCCAAGATGCGCCACGACATCATGGCGAAAGGCAAGCTGGAGCAGGAGCCGCGTATCCGACGGACACGGCGGCCGCCTGCAGGCGGCGAAACCGCCTAGCGCCCGCCCGCCGCCGGTGCCGCGCCGAGCGCTGCCGCATCGGCCAGCGTCATCCCCTTCGGCAGGATCGCCAGCGACCATTGGCGCGCAGGGTTCAGATATTGCTGGGCCAGCCGCTGCACGTCGGCTGCGGAAACCGCCGAAATATCGTCCTGCATCGACAGCGCGGCCGCAGTAACACGCGGGTCGCGCGTCGCGCCTTCGAGCAGGAACATCCAATAGACATTGCCCGTCGATGCGCGCGCCACCTGTTCGCGGATCGGCCCGGCATTGCGCGAAAGTTCGTCGGCGGTGACCGGTTTGGCCACGAGATCGGCAGCGATATCCTTTGCGATGCCATAGAAGCGATCGAGGTCCTTCGGCGCGAGCAGGCTGCCGACGAGCAGATAGCCCCCGGTATCGAAGCCCGTCGGCCAATGGCTGTCGACCACGGGGCCGTAGCTTGCCCCCTGTTCGGCGCGGAGGCGGTCGAAGAGGCGGTCGTTGAAAATCGCCGCCAGCACTTCGAGCCCGCGCGCATCGCGCGGATTGGCAAGGCCGCCGCTGGTCGGCCATGCTGTCATCGCCGCTGCCTGCCCCTGTTCGCCGCGATGATAGGCAACCTCGGGAACGGCGACATGTTTGGCGAAGTCGACGCGCTGCCCAGCAGGCGGCGCCAGCGTCTGACGCGGCGCCAGCGCGCCGAGCGTTTCAGCGAGGATCTTCTTGTAATCGACGGTTTCGAGGTCGCCGAAAATCTGTATCTCGATCGGTCCGCTGGCGAGCCGCGGTTCCCAAAAGGCGCGGAAGGCCGCTGGGGTCAGCGCCTCGATCTGCGCTTTGTCGGGCGCCGCCCAGCGCGCATCATTGTTCGTCAGCCAGCCCCGCAAATTTCGGTCGAGCACCGCGTTGGGCGTCGCGTCGTTGAGGTCATAGCCGGTGAGGAAGCCGATGCGCAGCCGTTCGATCGGCTGCGGATCCCAACGTGGCTGCGCCAGCTTACCGGCGATCAGCCGCATCTGGTCGGCAAGGTCGGCGGGATTGCTTTCAGCCGACAGTTCGAACGCATCGTCGTCGATCGCAAAGTTCATCTGGATCTGTCGGCCATTGGTCAACTGGTCGATCTCGTTCTGACCCCAGGGGCCGATCCCGCTTGCGACCAGCGCATAATCGCCGGTCCAGAGGAGGTTGGGTGCGTCGGCAGCGACGCTGCGGTTGCCGGTACCAAAGCGCACATTGACGCGAACCTTGCCCGGTTCGACCTTGTTATTCGACACCAAAGCCGTCACGCCATTGGCGAATTCGAGCCGTTCGGCGCGCAGACCGAGAAGGCTGCTGGTCGACGAGATCGCGCCCGCAGGACCGAATGAGGGAAGCTGCTTAAAATCGGCCTTCACGGTCGCCAACCGGTCGTCGCGCGCGGTGACGGGCGCCTTCAGCGCCGCAAGGACAGCGGCATCGCCGCCCGCCGCGGTTGGCGTGGTCAGTACGACGCGGGTGACCGGCGCGGCAAAAATCGCCTTGCTGATATCGAGCATCACCTTCGGCGTTGCCGAGGCGCGGATCGCCTTGAACATGTCGACCTGTCCCTGCGGGCTGGTCACCGTTTCGTTGATATCGACCGCGCGCACCATGTCGTCGGCAAGCCGCGCGCCGGGCTCGTTGCGCGCATTCTCCAGCTCCTTGACCAGAAACGCCTGAATCTCGTTTGCTTCGCGGTCGATATCGGCCTGCGAGGGCGGATTCTTCACGGCGTCGGCGATGACCCCACGCACATCGGCAAGCGCGGCCTTCCAGTCGCTGAGCGGGACGATCGAGGCCATCGTTACATCGGCGCTGCGGCTGACATATTGCTGCTCGACCGTCGCGACCAGATAACTGCCGCCGCTGCGCGCCCGGTTTTCAAGCCGCCGGTTGACGAGCGCCTGCGCGATAAATTCGAGATAGAGCCGCCGCGTATTTTCGACCGTATCGACGCGTTTTTTCCAGGGGCGCACCATCGCCAGCGTGAGCGCGAGCGGCTGGTTGGCCTCGACGATCTCGCGGGCTGCGGGCTCCTTTGGATCGGGTTTGCCGAAATCGGGGGCGGCGGGGTTCGGACCGTCGGCTTTCCAATCGCCGTAATATTTCGCGACTAATCCCGCGAGGACCGCCGGATCGGCATCCCCGACGATGACCACGACCGCCCGGTCGGGGCGATACCAGCGATTGTGGAAGGCGGCGACCGAGGTCGCGCTCGCCTTGCCCAGCGAAGCCGTCGTGCCGATGGGCGAGCGGTCGCCGAGCAATTGCCCCGCGAACAGATGCGCGTTGGTGGCGTCGGCGATCCGTTTTTGCGGCCCATCCGATTCGCGTAGTTCGGACATTACGACGCCGCGCTCGGCAGCGACGGCGAGTTCGGAGATGCGCGGCTCACGCACCATGCCCGATAGCAATTTCATGCTTTCGTCGAGATTGGCCGGCGTTACGCTAGGCAAGTCAAGCTGATACACCGTCTGCGTCGGCGTCGTCTGAGCGTTCGAATCGCTACCGAAGGTGACGCCGAACCGCTGCCAGATACGCTTGGCTTCACCGTCGGGAATATGCTCCGATCCGCGGAAGGTCAGATGCTCGAGCAGATGCGCATAGCCGCGTTCGTCCTCGGTTTCGAACATCGAGCCGACGTCCATGCGGACACGGATCGAGACCTGCCCGGGCGGGACTCCATTGTTGCGCACCGCATAGCGTACGCCGTTGGGAAGCATGCCGAACTGCCAGGCAGTATCGCGCGGTATGTCGCTGCCGACATAGAGCCAGTCGCTGTTCTTCGCCTGATTTTGCGCGGCCGTCGTCGAAGCGCTACCCTGCGCGCCCGCAGCGAGCGGCGTCAGAAGCAGTGCGGCGGCACCGGCGAGAAGGAGAGAACGGGCGAAACGAAGCGGCTGGCGCGCGGGAGAATAAGACATTGGCCCATCTTATCGCCTTCGAACCTTGCTGGCCACTGAACTGTCACCTGGCTTGTCCTGAGACTGCGACACGCCTAGCCAGACAGGATGAACGAACAAGCTGCCCCGCTCGCCGCGCTGATCCAGATGACAAGCGGCATCGACCCCGACGACAATCTCGCGGTGATCGATCGCGCAATGGGCGAAGCCGCGGCGCGGGGCGCGGCGATGGCCTTTCTGCCCGAAATGTCGCTGCTGCTCGACCGCGACCGTGCGCGGTCAGGCGTGCATATAGCGCGCGAGGCCGACAGCCCCTGGCCCGCCGCCTTGCAGGCAATGGCGCAAAGGCACGCGATATGGCTGCATACGGGATCGATTCCCCTGCTCGCCGACATGGACGAACGACGCGTCAACCGCAGCCATGTCATCGCCGCCGACGGCAGCATCCGCGCGCGCTACGACAAAATTCACATGTTCGATGTCACGCTGCCTTCGGGCGAGAACTGGCAAGAATCGGCAGCCTATGAAGGCGGCAGCACCGTCGTCGTCGTTGAAACCCCGCTCGGACAGTTGGGACTCAGCGTCTGTTACGACCTGCGGTTCCCCGAACTTTATCGCGCGCTTGTCGACCGTGGCGCCACCATTATCGTGATCCCCGCCGCCTTTACCGTATCGACCGGCGAGGCACATTGGCATGTACTTATGCGTGCAAGAGCGATCGAAACCGCCTGCCACGTGCTGGCGGCGGCCCAGAACGGCTCGCATGCCGACGGGCGGGAGACTTTTGGTCACAGCATCGCTGTCGACCCATGGGGTGCCGTCCTCGCCGACGCGGGGACCGGAATCAGCGACAAGGGCTATACGCTGACCTTGGCGCCAGTGGACCCAAATGCCGGCATCAGGGCCCGGCAGGCCATACCGCTTGCGCGGTCACGGGCAAATCGGAACATCAGCCTCTGATCGCCATGCCGTGATCGGCATAACCCGATTGGCGGGGCCTGATTGGCGGGGCCTGATTGGTATCGCCAACGACCCGACGACTTCGGCAAAAATCCGACCCGAACGAACATCCGACCCGAACGAACATCCGACCCGAACGAACATCCGACCCGAACGAACAAAGGGCCCCGAGCGAAGCTCGGAGCCCTTTGCGAAACTCTGGCTAGCCAGATCAGCCGATATTACGGGCTGGTCGGCGAATCGTCGTCGTTGTCCGACGCGATGATGATGCCACCAACGACGGCAACGAGAGCGAGGACTGCGATGATCCAGCTCGTGCTGCCTTCGAGTTCGCTCTGACCGTCAACGGCCGAAGCTGCGCGTGCTGCGGGAGCAGCCGACGCGGCAACCGGTGCCGCAATCATCGAGGTAGCTGCGAGAGAGATCGCGGCTTTCTTAAGCAGGTTCATCTTATTCTCCGTCCACTGGATTACTCTTGTCGAATCACACCGGAGAGAGTTCCCCGATCTGCTTCTGCAGGGCCCTCTTAGGCACCGCACTCTGCAATTGCAACGACGTTTTGCCCTACCCCAGCAAATGTTAGTAAATAATAAATATGGAAAAAGTTGTTGCGAACTACCCGATTTACCCGCGCCGCACGCGGTCGAAGGATTCGCTCGTGACGGGATAGCCAAGATGGTCCGGAATGCAGAGGAGGGTGCGCCCGTCGCGTTCCTCGATCCATGGCGTGATAAGTTCCACCGGAAACTGGCAGGAATGCGCCGAAAATCCGGAAAAATCCCTAGCCAGAGCGAGCCGTTCAAGATTGCGGCGGGTCGGGAAGATCACTGACACGTCGCCGCGATCGGCCATCGCCAGCGTATCCTTCGCGCTCGCCCAGAAGATATGACTATGCTCGGCCTCTTCGACCGTCAGTTCATGATTGTGTTGCGGCGCTGCAACAGCGAAGAAGCGAGTGTCGAAGGTCCGCGCCTCTTTGAAATTGGGGCACCACCGCGCAAAAGGCACAAAGGATTCCAATGCGATTCGGTCACCCCGAGCCGCCAATATGTCCGAAAGCAGCGTTCCGGCGAGCAGCGCCTGCCTCACCTCCGCCACATCCTCCTCGGCCAGCCCCGGCCAACCGACCGCAAGCCCCGTTTCCTCCAGCGTCTCGCGCAGCGCCGCGACCCGCGCTGCACCGTCGGCCTCGTCGAGGCCCAGCCCATAGAGACGCGCTACCCGATAATCGTCGGGGTCGACGCGGCCGCCGGGGAACACGACCGCTCCGGCCGCAAAGGCCATCGTGGTCGACCGCTTTACCATCAATATCTCGTCGGGACCCCCGCCTTCAGCCGGCCGCATGATGACCAGCGTCGCCGCCGGAATGGCGCCATCGGGCAAGGTTTCAGGCAGCGGGTTCGGGGGCGTATCGATCATGCAGCAAGCGATAACCGCGCCGAACCCCCTTGTCATCCCGGCATTGCGGGCACGCGCCGACGGGTGCAAGATGACGCACGACCAGCGGATCCGGGACGGGGAGCAGGACATTGGGCATCGTCGAGATTTTGGGCGTCGCGGGGAGTCTGAGCCTCCTTGCCGGCTGGCGGCTCTACCTCACCATATTGGCGACCGGGATCGCGATGCATTTCGGCTGGCTGCCGCTACCCGAGCATCTCGCCGCCTTACAGGTGCTCGCCAATCCGTGGGTCCTCGGCGTCGCCGCGATCGGCACCATCGCCGAATTCCTCGCCGACAAGATCGCGTGGGTCGATTCCGTCTGGGATACGATCCACAGCATCATCCGCCCACTTGGCGGTGCGCTTCTCGCGCTGGCGCTCGTCGATTCATCGGATCCCGCATGGCAAGTCGTTGCCTTCCTGCTCGGCGGCGGCGGTGCCTTGTTGAGCCACGGGGCAAAGGCGACGACGCGCGCTGTCGTAAACGTGAGCCCCGAACCGTTCAGCAACGCCGCGGTTTCGACCGGCGAAGATGTCGCAACGGGCGGCCTGCTGGCGCTCGCGATTGCCTATCCGCCGCTAGCCATCGTTATCGCCATCCTGCTCGCGGTGGCCGCTGTCATCGTCATCATCGCGCTGCGCCGACTGCTGCGTAACATCAAGGCAACGCTCAAGCGCGCATTGGGCGACGATCCGTCGATTACTTTCGATGCTTAACAATTTGGCAACATTCACTTTATAGTTTTCCGGGAAAGGGGGCTGTCGACCTGAAAGGGATGTTCTGTGCCCTTGAAAATTACCTCGAATCCCGTTCTTTTGTCGTCGGTCGCGTTCCTCGCGCTCGGACAAGCCGCCCCCGCCCGTGCCCAGTGCGTGTTCACACCTACCGCAGGCAACGACAGCCATATCTGTAGCAGCGGGACGTCGCCCGGCGGGCTGACCGATACCGGCGGAAACAACCAACTCACTCTCCCGGCCGCGGGGACCGGTACGGTCGCCGGCAATATCGTCTTTGGCGGCGGGGCCGATGCGATCGAGATAGCCTCGGGCCGCATCGAAGGCGCAGTCGATCAGGGCAATGGAGACGACCGTTTCCGGATCAGCGGCGGGACGGTCACCGGACAGGTCCAGCAAGGCGAAGGCATCGACGATTTCGTCATGACGGGCGGCGAGATCAACACGCTCAACCAGGGCGGGTCGATGGACACATTCCTGATGACCGGCGGGCGCATCGTCGACGCGTTCGACGATGGGGATACGGCGCGAATGACAGGAGGCCGAATCGGGCGCGTCAACATGAAGCTCGCCGACAATCTGTTCGACATGTCCGGCGGGATTATCGACCGCAATCTGGTCGCGGGTTTCGGGAATGACACGATCATCCTGTCGGGCGGAACGATCGGCGGTAATATCAGCGTGTCGGGCGGGACGGACAACGTGACGATCACCGGCGGATCGGTCGGCGGCGACGTGCTGTTGAGCGTCGGCGCCGACCGCTTCGTCTGGGATGGCGGCGGCGTGGTCCACGGGACGATCGACCTCGGCGGCGACAATGATAGCGCACTGCTCGCCGACCTGACAGCCGGGCATCTAGGCCGGTCGCCGCGGATCACCGGCGGCGAAGGCAGCGACACGCTCGTCTTCGACAATGTCACTACGGGCGGGATCGCACGTTTCGACGGTTGGGAAGTCATCCGCGCGACCGACGACAGCGAACTGACCTTCGACGGGTTTCTGACTCTCGGCGATGCAGGGACGGGCACGGGCCGTTTAGAGATCGACGCATCGAGCACGATTTTCGGCGGCGGCCTTCGCGGCGGCGTTGCTCCCTTCACCGCGGGCCAACACGCGACCCTCGTCAACGCGGGGCGGATCGACCTAACGAACGGCGGCAATGCGCCGGGAGACAGCTTCACCGTCCGCGGCGATTATGTCGGCGATCATGGACTGCTGCTCATCGACACCGCGCTCGGAAGCGATAGCTCGGTCTCCGACAAGCTGGTGATCGACGGCGGCAATGCGTCCGGAACCACTGGCGTCACGGTGCTTAACGTGGGCGGCAGTGGCGCCGCGACGATGCAGAACGGCATTCTGGTCGTTGAGGCGATCAACGGTGCGACGACCGCGAGCGGCGCCTTTGCACTCAATCGCCGCGTTGCGGTCGGCGCTTATGAATATTTCCTGTTCCGCGGCGGCACCACCGCCGGAACGGGTCAGAATTGGTATCTACGATCGACCTTACCGCCCCCGCCGGCGCCAGCAGCACCGCCGCCGCCCGAACCTGCGCCCGCGCCTCCGGTGCTGACCCCGCCGCCGCCCGTCCCGGCCCCCGAGCCAGCGCCGCCCGAACCGCCGGCACCGCCACCGCCCCCGGTACCCGACCCTCCCCCGCCGCCGCCCGAAGCGACGCCGGGCAACCCCGATCCGGTCGATCCCGCGCCGCCGGTGATCGGCACCGACCCACCGCCGGCACCCACGCCCGAACCACCCCATGCGCCCGAGCCAGCGGCGCCGGCGCCGCCCCCTGAGCCGCCGACCGAACCGGCCCCGCTTCCCCCGCCCACCCCCGATCCGGCGGCCGAACCACCGACGCCGGGGGCGACGCCTGCCGTTGCCGAGGCCGGCGATGTCATACCGCTGTTCCGGCCCGAGGTTGCCGCCTTTGTTGCGGCCGTTCCCGTCGCGCATCATCTGGTGTCGGCAACACTCGGCACCTTCCATGAACGCCGCGGCGAGCAGGCGTTGCTGCGCGGCGGCGGGGTGCTACCCGCGACATGGGGCCGCGTCTTTGCCGAGAACAGCAAGCTAAAATGGGCTGGTGACGTCGCGCCTTCGCTCGACGGCGACCTCTCAGGCTTCCAGATCGGGCAGGATTTTGCAGGCTGGGGCGAGGATGGCGGAACGAACATCCGCCTCGGCGCTTTCGTCGGCCGCTCATCAACCGACGGCACCGTCCGTGGCGATGCGCTTGGCTGGAACGACCTCACCGTCGGCCAGATCGACGTCAAAGCCACCAGCCTGGCCGGCTACGCGACACTGGTCGGCGAAAGCGGCTGGTATCTCGATTTGGTGGCGATGCACAGTTGGTTCGATGGCAAAGCAGCCGCCAGTTCCGGCATGGCCATCGACGTCGATGGCCGCGGCTGGACCGCATCGCTCGAAGCCGGATATCCGATCGCTCTCTCGGCCCACTGGACGATCGAGCCGCAGGCGCAGATTCTGTGGCAGCAGATCAAGCTGGACGATCGCGCCGACGAATTTTCCGCGATCGATTTCGCGACGGGCGACGTGCTGACCGGGCGCGCCGGTTTACGGCTGCAGGGAGAATATGGGGGCTTGCAGCCGTATCTGCACGCCAGCCTGTGGCACGGCTTTTCGGGCGACCAGTCGACGCGCTTCGGCACCGATCCGATCCGCACCGACCTTGGGCGGACAGAGGCCGAGGTTGGGGCCGGCCTGATCGCGCAACTTGGCCAGCGCATCGCGGTGCATGTGAAGGGCGATTACGCCTTCGATGCCGACGGCCCGCGAAGCCGGCGCTATGGCGGCACGGTCGGTGTGACGATCCGCTGGTAGCGATCAGGCGGGAAGCAGCGTCTTCAGCGGCGTTTCGGTATCGGCAAGCTGCTCGGCCGTCGCACGAAGACCCGCCGTGACGATCATGCGGCCCTGCACATAGTCCTTCGTCGCGTTGACGCAGTCGAGCGCGATGACCTTCCCGGCCTTGAGGTAGACGACCGAGAAGCTGCGCGTCGCCGGATCGCCGCGCAGCACCGCCTGATCGTGCCCGGTCGACAGGCCGGCGGTCTGGAGCTTCAGGTCATACTGGTTCGACCAGAACCAGGGGATCGCATGATAGGGCGCCTCGTCACCGACGATGCCCTTGGCGACGACATTCGCCTGGTCATTGGCATTCTGCACCGATTCTAACCGGATTTCAGCGCCCTCAGCAAATTCGTTCACATGCGATGCGCAGTCGCCGATCGCATAGACGTCGGGCAGGCTCGTCTTGCACAGGCGGTCGACGCGCACGCCGTTAGCGCAATCGGCGCCCGCCGCGATCAGCGGCTCGACCGCAGGCACGATGCCGATGCCGACGATGACGAGATCGGCGGGAATGACCTCGCCGTCCGAGAGACGGACGCCCGTCACATGATCGTCGCCCTCGATCGCATCGACGCAGACGCCTAGATGCAGCTCGACGCCATGATCGCGGTGCTCCTTCTCGTAAAAGCGCGACAGCTCTTCACCCGCGACACGCGCGAGCACGCGGTTCTGCGCCTCGAGAAGCACGACCTTCTTGCCCGCCTTGTTGAGCACCGCGGCAGCCTCGAGCCCGATATAGCCGCCACCGATCACGACGATCTGTCCGGCGGTTTCGGATGCGGCTTTCATCGCGTCGGCGTCGGCGCGCGTACGCACGCCCTGGACGCCGGGAAGGTCACCGCCGGGGATCGGCAGCATGCGCGGATGCCCACCCGTGGCCCAGACGAGCTTGCCATAGCCGATCGTCTCGCCGCCGTCGGTCGTGACGGTGTGCGCCGCCGGATCGACGCCCGCGACGCGCTTGCCAAGCAGCATCGTCACCTGGCGTTCGTCCCAATATTTGGCGGGACGCAGTTGGATGCGTTCGAATTCCTTTTCGCCGGCGAAATATTCTTTCGACAGGGGTGGACGTTCATATGGGAGTTCGGGCTCCTCGCCGATGATCGCGATGCTGCCCTCAAACTTTTGCGTGCGCAGCATCACCGCCACCTGCGCGCCGCCATGGCCCGCGCCCACAATCACCACGTCGAACTGCATCGCCTTCGTCTCCTGCCGCCGCCCGTGGGGCGCCACTTGCACGCGGGTGCGCGCGAGGCAAGCGGGTGCTTGATTGCGATCGCGAAAGAAAAGCTGCGGATCAGGACAGGCCAGCGAGCCATTCGGCGATCATTGCGCGGCCTGCATCGACCGCGCCAGGGCCGAACCGGCTATGCTGATCGCGCATTCCCTCGACGCTCGCACCCGTTTCGACGATCGCGTCGGGCCATTGCCGCAGCCATTCCTCGAAACGCGGATCGAACCCCATTTCCCCGTGAAATTGCAGCGCCAGAATATTGTTGCCGCGGCGAAATGCCTGATGCGGATAAGCGGCGGTCGACGCCAGCAGTTCGACATCGGCGGGCAGATCAAAAGTGTCGCCGTGCCAGTGGAGGACGGGCACCTCGGCCAAATGGCGCAAAGGTGAAGACAGGTCGACGAAGCTGAGCGAGTGGAAGCCGACCTCCTTCGCCGGTCCCGGATAGACATTTGCGCCCATCGCCGCCGCGATCATTTGCGCGCCGAAACATACGCCAAGCGTCGGCCGGCCGGCATCGATCCGCCGGGCGAGGCGGCGGAGCTGGCATGCGATCCACGGATGCGTATCGCCCTCATACACACCCATCGGGCCGCCCATCATGATGAGCAGATCGGGCTCGGTCAGATCGACCGCGCCAAAGCCGGCATCACTCACGTCGATCCGGTCGAGCGCATATCCCGCGGCCTCGATCGGCGCGCGATATCCCGCAATTCCCTCGTGGGGAACATGGCGGATGATAAGGCCATTTTTTCGTATCGGCTGAACGGTCATTTCGGACGATGAATCGAGTGGTTGCTGCGCTGTTTCGAACGGCAGCAGTCTAGCCAAACAATCAGTCCGATGTCACTCTACCAAAGCAGTAGAGATACTGTTGCGGCCCGTAGCTGAGCTTGGCTCCGTTCGCTACGGGCCGCCATCAGGCGGCCGCCACCAACTCCGCCCCAAGATCGTCAAGTTCGGACCCGATCACCGCGACCACCTGGCCAAGCTTCGCGGCAATGATCGACGCCTGCAACGGCGCGAGCCCCACAACCGTGACCTCGATCCGCATATGCGTCGGCAAAACCTGCATCGTCATCGCGCAGGGTGTGATCGACCGCTGCGCGAAATAATTGGCGACGCGCGGAAGCGATTGCGGGTCGAGGATCGCATCGACGTGGAAGCGATGCATCAGGCCGCCTCGCGCTGCGCGCCCGCGATCACCTCTTCGGCCATCTCGTCGGCGACCAGCGCGGGCGAGCGGCCTTCGCGCGCCGCGCGTTCGAGCAGCGCACCAACGCGCGGTGCGATCTGTGCGACGCGCAGTTCCACGTCCCGTTCATCCTCGCCAAGATATTCGGCCGACACATTGATGATCCCGCCCGCGTTGACGACATAGTCGGGCGCATAGACGATCCCGCGATCAAGCAGCAGCGCCGCGACATCGGGCGTCGCAAGCTGGTTGTTCGCGGCGCCGCAAACGAGCTTTGCCTTGAGCTTGCCGGCCGTCTCGCGATCGAGCGCGCCGCCGAGCGCGCAGGGCGCGAAGATGTCGGCATCGACCGCGGCGATGTCCGCCACATCGACCACCTCGGCACCATGGACTGCCTGCAACCGGTCGCGGCGCGCCGGATTTACGTCGGCGATAATCAGCCGAGCGCCTGCATCGGCGAGGCGGCGGCAGAGGTCGGCACCGACATTGCCGGTGCCCTGCACTGCAACGGTCAGTCCCGCGAGATCGCGGCCCAGTGCGAACTCGGCGGCCACCTGCATCGATTCGAACACTCCTCTCGCAGTCCACGGCGACGGATCGCCGCCCGCACGCCCGGCGACCGCGGGCAGTCCCGCGACATGGCGCGAGACCGACGCGACTTCCTGCATATCCTCGACCGAAGTGCCGACATCCTCGGCGGTGACATATGTGCCGCCCATATTTTCGACCGCGCGGCCGAAGGCGCGGAACAAGGCGACGCGATCGAACTCGCCTTCGGGACGCCGCAGGACTGCCTTCGCTCCGCCGAGCGGCAACCCGGCGAGAGCATTTTTGTAACTCATGCCCTCGGCGAGCCGTACGGCATCGCCCAGCGCCTGTTTCATGTCGGGGTAGGACCACAGGCGGCAGCCCCCTGCCCCCGGACCCAATGCGGTCGAGTGAATCGCAATGAACCCGTCGAGCCCCGCTTCGAGATCATAGAGGCGCACGCATTCGAGCGGCGGCGCCAAACGGGCAAGACGGACAACCATGTAAAAACCCTCCTTTGATTGAAGGCGAGTTGTCGCATTTTCGCCTTGGACAATCTTGCTCGATTATCGGCCGCCGACGCTCATTTTTGCATATCGTGATCCAAAAATTGACGATATGAGGTCAAAATGACCGATCTTGATCCATTTGAGATAAAGATTCTCCGCGAATTGCAGCGCGACGCGAATCAAACGACGGCCGAGATCGCCGAACGCGTCGGCCTGTCGGTCTCGCCATGCTGGCGCCGCATCGACCGGCTTGAGCGCGAGGGCTTCATCAGGAAGCGTGTCGCGATCATCGACCGGCGCAAGGTCGGCCTCAACGCGCATGTTTTCGCGCAGGTGAAGCTCAACGCGCATGGCCGCGCCAACCTCGACGAGTTCAGCGCGGCGCTCCGTGGGTTCCCCGAGGTGCTCGACGCCTATGTGCTGATGGGGACGACCGATTTCATGCTGCGCATCGTCGCAAGGGACATCGACGCCTATGAACGGTTTTTCTTCGATCAGTTGAGCAAATTGCCGGGGGTGCAGGAAATCAACTCGACGGTGGCGCTATCCGAAATCAAGGCGACGACCGAACTGCCGCTGGGTCAGGATTAGGCTTTGGCCCGCCCCCGCAGCGTCGGTGTCGAAAAGGAACGCCGAATCCTGCGCAAGGATGCTTGTGTTCGTCCCAAGGCGCTGCTAGTGGCGCCCCTCGTTGCCGCTTTAGCTCAGTTGGTAGAGCACATCATTCGTAATGATGGGGTCACAGGTTCGAGTCCTGTAAGCGGCACCACCACCTTCAGCAGGGAAATCCGAGACATGCGGCCAAAGCGGCTTTCGCGTGGAAGGTTCTTTGGGTCCTGTTTGGGTGGTTTTGGGCGGGAAATTGCCGCATCCCACGTTATGCGGATTTCAAAAGCTCGAATTTGTCCAAGCGGTTTTTGACTTCTCCGAATTGAGCCTATCTCTCGGCGGTCGGATCGTGCAAAATAACTCGCCACGAGGTCGACCAAAAGGGCCCTTCCTTAGCTCGTGGATCGGCAGGTGTTTCAAGTATGGCTAGAAATGATGTCAATGAGGGCCTCGGATTCATAAGGTTTGTCTTGGTTTGGTCAAGCCTGAGCCCGGTATTCCTGTTGTGGGCCATAAGGGGAGTTGAGGCTATCCCGGATCGCTTCTGGATTCCCGCTTGCTTGACGCTCTTTGTGCTTCCAACTGCGATCATCTATCTGTATTTTCGGCGTGCCAAGAGGTCTGATAACGTCAAGACGATCGATATCGACGAATCTCACGATCAACGAGAGCATTTGCTAACGTACCTTTTTGCAATGCTTATCCCTCTTTTTGACGTAAATCTTGGGGGCATTCGCGACATCCTGGCCGTAGCGTTTGCCTTACGGCAAGGGACGCTGCAGGACTGGCCGATTTCCATCTCCATGATCTTCGGCATTCGGCGGCATCTTTCATGATCAACGCGGGGATTGATCTTTACGCGGTCGGACGAATTCTCGGCCATGCCGATCATCAGTCGACGATGCGCTATAGCCATTTGGCCAACGAGACGTTGATGGCGGCCGTCGAAGCGGGAGCGGCCAAGATGTTAGGGGCGCAGGTTCAGCTTCCCCAAATCTAACCGAACTACCACCTTGCCGGGTCTGAGCTTCATCGCTTGGACCCGGCCGAGCTTGCTCGGTCATTGGAGGAGTGGACCACTCGAACGCATCGACAGCCAGCCTTGTGAACCAACCCTCAAAATCGTGGACAGAAACGTCAACATGTTCCTAGATGGAAGGACTAGCAAGGGGGTGGGCGTGAGATACTTTAGAACCTTCATTCCAAATGTGGCGTCCTATGCTTCTATCATTGGCTTATACTTGGCGGCATTCCCGTGGGACAAAGACCGGCCGGATTGGCATTGGGTTCTGTTGGCTTTGGTCGCAATTCTAGGCATTTATACGTCGTGGATAGAGTTCATAACAGCGAAACGGGAATCGCATGTGACGTTCCGCCAACCTCAGGCAGTCAGTCGCTATATGAGCGACTGAGTCTCACGACCCGGTCGGACGGTGATTTTCAGCCGAGATTTGAGCTGGGGGACAGAATTCAACTCCAAGCCTGCCTTATTGAAAAAGGCTAAATCGAAAGAGCTAACAATCTATCTTGAGAAAATAACGGAATTTTCGTCTGAACTTGAGAAAGAAGGGGCAGAAATATTATTGTATGACGGTGTTTGCCCTGAACCTATGTCTCGCTTCACTATCGTGGGTTATGGCAAGGAAGGTGCCCGCATAGCCGTGGCGGCTCCTAAGGGAGGACAGCACACTATCTACGAATTCGACTTCGGCGAGCATCCGATATTTTCAATCGCACAGGATTTGCTGCGCACCATTTCGAAGGCCAAGGCAGATGCGTAAACGCGAGTCCAAGCCCCTATTTGAACTAGTCGAAGAATGGGACGCAATAGCACCCGTTCGTATCGAACAAATAATTTCTGGAAGAGATATTACATTTCCCAATATTCTTCTGCCGGGAGTTCTTTCTCTTTTGAAAGATGAGAATCATAATAGCGTCTTGGATGCAGGATGCGGCGTAGGAGTTTTAACTACTCACTTATCTGGAATTTTTAAAAAGGTTGTTGGAGTTGATCCAAGTCCAGAAAGCATTAGAATAGCAAATGAAAATTTCAGATATGATGCAAATTTCCTTGTCAGTACGATGGAGGATTTCTCAAAATTTTCCAAGTTTAATTTTAACGTAATTACCGCAAATATGGTTCTTATGGACGTTCTCAATTTAGATTCATTTTTGGAGGGCGTAGCTAGGCGACTGAGAAAGGGAGGAGCGTTCATATTTACGATGACCCACCCCTGTTTTTGGCCGGAATACTATGGCTACCGGAATGAGAGCTGGTTTCGATACAATGATGACGCCATCGTTGAGAGCCCGTTCCGAATTTCTTATCAGCAAGACTGCCGCCTCGTGAGCACTCACGTCCATAGGCCTCTCGAAAGGTACATCGACGCCTTCAGCCGGCATGGCCTACTGTTAGAAGAGATGCGCGAGCCGTTTCCTGACGCGGCCCTTGAGGCTTCGTATCCATCACGATGGGAATTTCCGCGCTACATTATAGGGCGTTGTAGGCTACCGCGCCGGTTTGCCTGACGCCTGCATCGCGGCGCAAGTACCCCTGCTGTTTTAACCTTTGTTCACCGCCGTGTGTCATGCCCACGCCGTGACTACAGCCACCGAACACCTCGCCAAACTGGCCGTGCTCATCGATGCCGAGAATGCTTCCTCAAAGATAGCGAGCGGCTTGTTCAAAGAGATCGCCACGATCGGTGAGGCGAGCGTCCGCCGCATCTATGGGGACTTTTCGGGCACGCGTCTGAAGGGGTGGTCTGATGTACTCGCAGATCACGCAATAATGCCACATCAGAATTTTGCTAATATCGCCGGGAAGAATGCATCTGACATCGCTCTGGTAATTGACGCCATGGACCTGCTGCATTCCGGCCGGTTCGACGGCTTTTGCCTCGTTTCGTCAGACAGCGACTTCACCCGGCTTGCCGCCCGCATTCGCGAACAAGGCGTCGCCGTGTACGGCTTCGGCGAACAGAAGACGCCCCAGAGCTTCCGCCATGCCTGCAAGCGTTTTATCTATACGGAAAACCTTACAATCGCCGATGGCGAGAATGCGGAAGTTACCACTGACCCGGTAGCTGCTCCGGTCGTTAAGCTCTCACCGAAGAAAGCCGTGCCCATAATCACAGCCGCGCTGAACCAACTGGACGACCTAGATGGTTGGTACCCGCTCGGCGCGGTGGGAAAGCAGCTTCTCGCAGAAATGCCTGACTTTGACCCACGCAGCTACGGTTGCCCAAAGCTCAGCCAGCTTGTGGAAAAGGCGGGAGGCTTCGAACTCCGACGCGATAGTCTGCTGGTCTATATTCGCCCAAAGTGATTTCCGACATTCGATGCTCCGGGCTAGGTGCCGCTATTTCGATATCCTTCAAACGGGTAGTGGTCGGGTGGTATTGCCGAACGTGATCGAACGAAAATACTTTCGATAGGAAAACGCGAAATCCGGAACTCCCTTGAGTTTAGGAAGCGATTGGGTGGGGGCCAAGTTGGGGGCCTTTTCCGGCCGAAAGCTTAGGACTTCCTCACTTTTTCTTGCACTGTGAAAGGTCTTCGTAATGATGGGGTCAGGTGTTCGAGTCACCTAAGCGGCACCATTTTTCTCCAAAATCGCTATAGCTAACGGCGGGGTTCGGACGCGCGCTTTCGGCTCGACCGGAACGTGGTCGCAGCGCGCCAGAGGCGTATCGGCCGGTCCGGACAGCCTTGGCTACCCGGACCGGTTCGCGGTCAGAAGGATGCGGTCAGGCTCGCCACGACTGCGGCATCCGCGATCGATCCGCTTCCATCGCCGCCCGTGCTGAAATTGGGCTGGAGCCGGGCCGCTTCTGCGTTGCCGATGTCGGTGTCGACATAGGAAATATTCAGCGTCAGGTTGCGCCAGGTCGCATCCATACCCAGCGACCAGTCCCAATAACGCCCCGTCGGCGCAACGCTTGTGCCATTGGGGCCCAGTCCCGGATTGCCGTCCGAATAGCCGATATGCGCCTTCGCCGTCAGCGGCGTGCCGCCGATCGCCAGTGCGCCGTCGCCCCATAGATAGAGGTTGTCCTCGCTCTGCCCGCGGCTGTTCGGCGCGGCCGATATGTTGGCGAGCGCATATTGTTTGGGCGCATAAGCGACCCCTGCGGTCAGCGTTGCCGGGCCGGTCGTGCCGGTCAGCTTGACATAGGGTTCGGCGAAATCCGATTCATCGGCGCCGCCCGGATACATGTACCAGATAAGGCCGAGGTCGAGCGTCGCATTGTCCGCGACGGGAAGCTTGTAGCCGCCGATGAGGTCGAGCTCCATATTGGCGCCGCCGAAGGTCCCCCAGCCCGCAAGGTTCGACCCCCACACCCCGGCATAGAGGCCGCTTTCGTGGCTCAGCGTCAGCCCGCCCTGTACGGCCATCCCCTTGTCGGATTGCGACACGCCGCGAAAACGATAATCCGACGCAATCGTCGCCGAGCCCGAAATAGTGACGGCCGGCTTTTGTTCTTCCTGTGCGAAAGCGGCGACAGGCATCAGCGCTGCCGCGAGAACGGCTGCGGATATATAGCTTTTCATATTGTCCTCATGGGTTCGCCCGGCCGGAATGGCGAAGGGCTCGTGAGGCCGTCCGACTAGAGCAGGCGCGCGTTGGAAATCGAGAGGAGCGAAGCGCCGATCGCATAGTGTTTTCACTATGCGGAGCGGGTTTACCGACGGCTGTTTTCGGTATGTGCCGATGCTTCGAAACCGCGTGCCGGCAAACGCCGCCAACGCTCGGACACCTCAACGCTTTCCCAAAGCCCGGGACCGACGAAGAGTAGCGCGCTTCCCGCGCTGCCGCAAAGGAACACGATCGCCGCGAGCAGCAGCATCAGCGACGACATGTGCTCGCGGCCCGGCATCGCGAGCGCGATGTGATGGAGCCGTACCGCACCCGACCAGCCGACGGCGATCAACGCGATCCCGCTCGTCCGCAGGCCGATGTTGGCGGCAGGGCTTTGATGCCATTGTTTCATAGAGACCTCCGAAGGAGGCCATTCACCTACGCATGACCGCGTAGGAATTCGAGAGCGGGAAACGGCCTGGCGCATTGAGATTGCATATGACCGGGCGAAAAACGCTGCGTTTGAACCGGCATCGCAGGTCGGATCAGATCTTGCTCGCCACGTCTGCCAGGAAAGCAAAGAGCGCGATGATGGCGCACATATAGATGGTCAGGAACAGCGGGCCTTGCGCGCCCAGCCAGTCGACGATGCGATGCTGCGCGCGCGAGGATCGGGTGGCGCGGGGTTCGATTTCATGTCCGGTCATGCACCTCATCTAGTGGCATGCACCGTTTGAATTCGAGAGCGACCGGCGGCATTCTCCATAGCATTTGCATATGATCGGGCCGCCCGGGCTGCTCAGTTCACCCGCTCATTGTCCTCCGCCCCGACGCGCAGCCGATAGCCGATGCCGAGTTCGTTGCAGATGATCTGCGGTTGCTGCGGATCGGTTTCGAGCTTCTGGCGCAGCGTGCGGATGAGGACGCGCAGATATTCGACATGATGTTCATGCTCATGCGGCCACACTTCATTCATGATCTGGTTGTGCGTGATCACGCGACCCGGGAAGCGCGCGAGTTGCGCGAGCACGGCATATTCCTTGGGCGTCAGATGCACTTCCCTGCCGCCCTTGGTGACCGTGCGCGCGATCAGGTCCATCGTCACGTCGCCGACCGTGAGGGCGAGATTGCCGCCGTCGCGCGTCAGCCGATTGCGCAGCGCGACGCGCACGCGCGCGAGCAGTTCGTCGGTGTCGAAGGGCTTGGTCAGATAATCGTCGGCGCCGAGGTCGAGCGCCGTGACCTTTTCCTCGGTCGCGTCGCGCGCGGACACGACGATCAGCGTCGTCCCCGATTGCTGCTTGAACAGCGGCACCAGTTCGAGCCCGTCGCGGTCGGGGAGCCCCAAATCTAGCAACGTTATGTCGGGGCGTTCCTCGCGCAGCCGCTCGGTCGCCTCGCGCGCATTCTCCGCCTCTACGATCGCATAGTCGGCGCGTTCCAGGGCCGCGCGGATCAGGCGGCGGATATGGAGTTCGTCATCGACGATGAGAACCTTGTGACGCACTTTCATGGGATGTCCTTGTCGGTGAGATGGGTAATGATCAGCGCTTCGGGGATACGGATGGTGAAACAGGCGCCGTGTGGCTCCTTGTTGTTGCTCGCTTCGACCGACAGCCCCATCGCCTCGGCAAACCCCTTGACGATTGCAAGACCGAGCCCGGTGCCATGCTTCACCCGGTCGCTTCCCTCCAGACGCGTGAAGGTTTCGAACACGCGCTTTTCGTTGCCCGGGGCGATGCCGGGCCCCTGATCGATCACCGACAGCAGGATCGCGTCGGCGGTGCGGCTTGCGCGGATCGTGATCGGCGTATCGGGATCGGCATAGCGCCCCGCATTGTCGAGCAGATTGATAAGACAATGGTGAAGAAGCACAGGATCGACGCGCACGAAGGGAATGTTGGAGGCGATGTCGATCCTGACCTCATGCCCCGCCAGCGATGCGCGCGTGTCATGCGCCGCGCTCGCCGCGGCATCGAACAATTCGGTGGCCTCGGCCTTCATCGGCAGCGCCCCAGCCTCTACGCGCACCATGTCGAGCAGATTCGAGACGAAACGGTTGAGCCGAAGCGCCTCGGTCTCGACCGTCTCGGCAAGCTCGGCCGAGGGATGGCGCCGCATCTCCTGCGCTGCCGACAGGATCGTCGTCAGCGGGGTGCGCAGGTCGTGGCTGACCGACGAGAGCAGGGCTGAGCGCAGCCGGTCGCGCTCGTCGACCTGCCGCGCACGCAGCGACGCTTCTTCGAGTTCCATCCGGTCGAGCGCGATCGACGCCTGATCGAGCAAGCTCATCAGGAGCGGCACCTGGTCCGAACGCACCGGCTCGCGCGCATCGTCGCGCGTCAGTCCGAGCACGCCGAGCACCCCGCGCGTCGTGCGCAGCGGATGGAACAACCAGTCCGAAGCGGTCAGCGTCGATGAACCGCGTCCGGCCGGCTGCTCATTGTCCATCGCCCACTGGGCGGCGGCGCGCTCGATCTGTTCGAGCTTGTCCTCTGGCGGGACGGCCGCGCGCAGCATCGGTCCGTCAGCCGATGGGAGCAGCAGCACCGTGCGGACGTCGAGCAGTCGGCCGACCTCGGCGCAGATCGCCTGCATCAGCGTATCCTGATCGGGCGCCGCGGTGAGCTGCCGCGAGAAGCTGGCCAGCGCGGCATTCTGGCGCGCGCTCGACTGAGCCAGGTCGGCCTGCGCACGCACGCGCGCGGCAAATTGGCTGGTCACCACCGCGACGCCGAGCAGCACGAGGATGCTCACGACATTTTCGGGATTGTTGACCGTCAGCGTTCCCGTGGGCGGCAGGAAAAAGAAATTATAGGCGAGGCTCGATGCGAGTCCCGCGAACAGTCCCGCGCGCAGGCCGAACGTTGCCGCGGCGAACATGACGGGCACTAGATAGAGCAGCGAGATATTGCCGAGATCGATGACCTCGATGAGCAGGCGCCCGAGCGCGGTCATCACCGCGACCATCGCCAGCGACCAGATATAATCGGTGGGTTTGCCCCAGCGTCCGGCAACGACAATCGTGCCCCGCTGAACGGTCTTGGCATCGGGCTCGCCGGGCAGGACATGAACCGCGACATCGTCGATCGTCCGCACCAGTTGATCGACGACCGAACCGTGGCGCATCTCGAACCACCAGGGCCGCGCCGATTTGCCGATCACGATCTGCGTCGCCCGTGCGTCGCCGGCAAACGCCCTCAGCCCCTCCACCACACTGGCGGCGGGGACGGTCGCGGTCGACGCGCCGAGGCGTGATGCTAGCGCGAGCGTGTCGGCGAGCTGGCGGCGGTCGTCGTCCGACATCTGCCGGCTGCGCCGCGTCTCGATATAGACGGCGGTCCACGGGGCCTTCAGCGCGTCGGCCAGACGCTTGCCCGCGCGGACAAGTTCGGCCGACACCGGCAGCTCGCTGACCGCGACCACAATCCGCTCGCCGACCGCGAAACTGCCCGCAAGAGCATGACTGCGCACATGGTCGAGCATTTGCGCGTCGACCGCCTGCGCCGCGCGCCGCAGCGCCAGTTCGCGCAGCGCCGTAAGGTTCGACTTCGAAAAGAAATGGGTTAGCGCCCGCGTCGCTTCCTGCGGGATATAGACCTTGCCGTCGCGCAGTCGTTCGATCAGCTCGTCGGGGGGGATGTCGACGACCTCGATCTCGGCATTTTCGAGGATCGAGTCCGGCACCGTCTCGCGCACGCGCACGCGGGTGAAGGACGCCACGACGTCGTTGAGGCTCTCGACATGCTGGATATTGATCGTCGAATAGACGTCGATTCCGGCATCCAGCAATTCCTCGACATCCTGATAGCGTTTGGGATGACGGCTGCCGGGTGCATTGGTGTGCGCAAGCTCGTCGACGAGTACCAACTGCGGCCGCCGTTCGAGGATCGCGTCGATATCCATTTCGCCAAGGCTATGGCCCTGGTGGTCGACATCGCGGCGCGGGATGATCTCGTGACCATGGACCAACGCCTCGGTCTCGCGCCGGCCGTGCGTCTCGACCACTCCGATCACGACATCGACCCCGGCCTCGCGCCGTTGCCGTCCGTCGGTGAGCATTTCCCACGTCTTGCCGACGCCCGGCGCGGCGCCGAGAAACACCTTTAAACGGCCACGGCCTTCCTGCGCCGCCTGGCGCAGGAAGGCCTCGGGTGATGGTCGATCCTTGTCTGTCACGCGGCCGGTTTAACCCCAAAAGCATCGAGCCGTCGATTGAGCTTGAACACATTGACGCGCGGCTCGCCAAGGAAGCCGAGAAGCGGCGTTTCCACGCTCTGATCGACGAGCCCCCGAACCGCCGCCGGAGCGAGCCCGCGAGCCTTCGCGACGCGATCGACCTGATAGAAGGCAGCCTCTGGCGTGATATCGGGGTCCAACCCCGATCCCGATGTGGTCACCATGTCGGTGGGGACCGCCTTGCCAGGTTCCCCCGCCTTCATCTTCGCGACATCGCCTTTCACCCGGTCGGCAAGCACCTGCGAGGTCGGCCCGAGGTTCGATCCTGACGAGGCGAGCCCATCATAACCGTCGCCCGCCGCCGACGGGCGTGTGTTGAAATAGCGTTCGGAGGCGAAGGCCTGACCGACGACGGTCGAACCGACGACCTTGCCATTGTCGCGGACGAGGCTGCCGTTCGCCTGGTTCGGGAACAGCGCTTGCCCGATGCCGGTAAGCGCGAGCGGGTAAGCAAGCCCCAGAAGCAGCGCGAAGAGCAGCGTCATGACAAGCGCTGGGCGCAGCGAGGTGATGAGATCCTTGTTCATATATATGTCCTCAGACCAGACCGAGGCCGCCAACGGCCAGGTCGATGAGTTTGATACCGACAAACGGCGCGACAAGACCGCCAAGGCCATAGACGGCAAGGTTGCGTGCCAGCAGCGGCCCCGCGCCCATCGGACGATAAGTGACGCCCTTCAGTGCGAGCGGCACGAGCAGCGGGATGATCAGCGCATTGAAGATGATCGCCGACAGGATCGCGCTCTCGGGGCTGGTCAGACCCATGACGTTGAGCACGCCCAATCCGGGATACAGCACGATGAACATCGCCGGGATGATCGCGAAATATTTGGCGACGTCGTTCGCGACCGAAAAGGTCGTCAGCGCGCCGCGGGTCATCAGCAACTGCTTGCCGAGCCCGACAACCTCGATCAGCTTCGTCGGATCGCTGTCGAGGTCGACCATATTGCCCGCTTCGCGCGCCGCCTGCGTCCCCGTGTTCATCGCGACCCCGACGTCGGCCTGCGCCAGCGCCGGCGCGTCGTTGGTGCCGTCGCCGCACATCGCGACAAGTCGCCCGCCCTGCTGTTCCTTGCGGATCAGTTCGAGCTTGTCCTCGGGCGTCGCCTGCGCAAGAAAATCGTCGACCCCGGCCTCAGCGGCAATCGCGGCGGCGGTGAGCGGGTTGTCGCCGGTGATCATCACCGTGCGGATGCCCATCGCGCGCAACTCGCCGAAGCGCTCGCGGATGCCCGCCTTGACGATGTCCTTGAGGAAGATTGCGCCGAGCAGTTGGCCGTCCTTCGCGACCGCGAGCGGTGTGGCGCCTGCGCGCGCGATCTCGTCGGTGATACGGCGCAGTTCGGTTGCGGCGGCGGTTGCCCCCGCGCCGGGATTGGCCCTCAGGACCGAATCCACCGCGCCCTTCTGGATCACGCTGTCGCCGAGCTTGATGCCCGAGATGCGCGTCTGCGCGGTGAACGGGATGATCTCCGCACCCGCCGGCAATTCGCTCATCATCTGGCCGAACTTTTCACGCGCGAGCGCGACGATCGAGCGGCCTTCGGGCGTCTCATCGGCCAGGCTCGCAAGCAGCGCGGCCTCCGACAATACGGCCATCGATTGCCCGCCAACGGGGCGAAACTCGGTTGCCTGACGGTCGCCGATCGTGATCGTGCCGGTTTTGTCGAGCAGCAGCACGTCGACGTCACCCGCCGCCTCGACTGCACGGCCCGACTTCGCGAGCACGTTGAAACGGACGAGGCGGTCCATGCCGGCAATGCCGATGGCGGAGAGCAAGGCCGCGATCGTCGTCGGGATCAGCGTGATGAGCAGTGCCGCCAGGATCGCGACGGGAATGCTGCCGCCCGCATAATTTGCAAAGCTGGGGATCGTCCCGACCGCGATTAGGAAGATGATCGTCAGACCAACGAGCAGCAGCGTCAGCGCGATCTCGTTGGGCGTCTTCTGCCGCTCGGCGCCTTCGACGAGCGCGATCATCCGGTCGAGGAAGCCCTGCCCCGGATTGACGGTTACCTGAACGCGAATTTCGTCCGAAATCACGCGCGTCCCTGCCGTGACCGCCGACCGGTCGCCGCCTGCCTCGCGGATCACGGGCGCGCTTTCGCCCGTGATCGCCGCCTCGTTCACCGATGCAACGCCCGCGACGACTTCGCCGTCGGACGGAATCAGGTCGCCGGTTTCGACAAGCACGACGTCGCCGACGCGGAGCGCACTTGCCGGTACGCTTTCCCAAGCCTTGCCGTCGCCCTTGAGCCGCTTCGCGGTCAATTCGGCCTTGGTCGCGCGAAGCGAAGCCGCCTGCGCCTTGCCGCGCCCTTCGGCGAGCGCCTCGGCAAAGGTGCCGAAGAGCACCGTCAGCCAAAGCCAGATGACGAGCTGCAGCTTGAAGCCGGTCGCAAGGCTGTCGTGACCAACGACGAGCAACACAGTCAGCAGCGCCGCGACCACGGCCGTCGTGAACATCACCGGATTGCGGATCAGTTCCTTCGGATTGAGTTTGCGGAAAGCGTCGCCGATCGCCGGAACGATCAGGTCAGCCGTGAAGAGAGACTTGGTTTCAGACCGAGCCATTTGATGATTCCTTAGAAAAGCTGGCCATTGATCATCGCGAGATGATCGGCGATCGGGCCAAGCGCTAGGCTGGGTAGGAAAGTCAGGCCGCCGACGATAAGCACGATGCCGACAAGCAGGCCCGTCCATAGCGGCCCGGTGGTCGGGAAGCTGCCCGCCGTCGCCGGCGTATATTTCTTTGCCGCCAGGCCGCCCGCGATCGCCAGCATGGGCACGATGATGAAGAAGCGGCCGATCCACATCGCGGCACCCAGCATGCCATTATAAAAGGGTGTGTTGGCGGTAAGACCCGCAAAGGCCGAACCGTTGTTCGCGACCGCGCTGGTGAAGGCGTAGAGAATTTCGGAGAAGCCGTGCGGCCCCTTGTTGAGCGGCCCGGCAAGTCCTGCCTCGGTCACCGAAGCGATAGCCGTAAAGCCGAGGATGACGAGCGGCAGGACCGCGATCGCCAGCACCGCCAGCTTGACCTCGCGCGCCTCGATCTTCTTGCCGACATATTCGGGGGTGCGACCGACCATCAATCCGGCGACGAAGATCGCGAGGATCGCAAAAAGCAGGAAGCCATAGATACCCGCACCGACGCCGCCGATGACGACTTCGCCGAGCTGCATGTTGAACAGCGGAATCAGGCCGCCAAGCGCGGTGAAGCTGTCGTGCATACCGTTGACCGCGCCGCACGAGGCGGCCGTCGTAACCACGGCGAACAGTGCGGTCTGCGCGATACCGAAGCGCACCTCCTTGCCTTCCATATTACCGCCCATGGCGCCAAGCTGGTGCAGCACGGGATTGCCCACGGCTTCCTGCCAATAAGTGATCGCGGTGCCCGCAACGAACAGCGTCATCATCGCGGCAAGGATGGCCCAGCCCTGGCGCGGGTTGCCGACCGCCTTGCCAAAGGTCCAGGTCAGGCCCACGCCGATCGCGAAGATCGAAAGCATCTGGACGAAGTTGGTGAGCGCGGTCGGATTTTCGAACGGATGCGCCGAGTTGGCGTTGAAAAAGCCGCCGCCGTTGGTGCCGAGCATCTTGATCGCTTCCTGCGAAGCGACCGGACCCAGTGCAAGGGTCTGTTTGACACCCTCCAGCGTCGTGACATCGACCGACCCCGCCAGCGTCTGCGGGACGCCGCTCGCGATATAGAAGATCGCGATGACGACGCAGAGCGGCAGCAGCAGGTACAGTGTCACCCGCGTCATATCGGCCCAGAAATTGCCGATCGTCTTCATCTCGCGCCGCGCGAAACCCCGGAACAGAGCGAACGCAAGCGCAATGCCCGTCGCCGCCGAAAGGAAATTGTGGATCGTCAGGCCGAGCATCTGGCTGAGGTTCGACATCGTCGACTCGCCGCCATAGCTTTGCCAGTTGGTGTTCGCCGTGAAGCTGATCGCGGTGTTGAACGCGAGATCCGCGCTCGTGCCGTCATAGCCAAGCGGATTGAGCGGCAGCACGCCCTGCAGGCGCAGGATCGCATAGGTGAAGAGCGCGAGCACCGCATTGAAGATCAGCATATGCACCGCGTAGCGGCGCCAGCCCTGCTCTTCGGCGGGGTCGATGCCCGACAGGCGGTAAAAGCCCGTTTCGACGGGCCCGAGCACCCGATGAAGCGGCGTGCGGCGCCCCTCATAGAGCGCGAAGAGCCATTGCCCCATCGGCTTTGCAAGCAACAGCAGGATACCGATGAACGCGGCGATCAGAAGCCATCCCTGAAATGTCATGGCATGCCTCCTTTAGAAGCGTTCGGGCCGCGCGAGCACGGCGACGAGATAGAAAAGAAGGCCGAGCGCGGTGAGACCGGCGAGCCAAAGGTCGAGTGTCATGACATCATTCCTTATGCGTCGTCGCAAAGGCGCGCGTAGCCGAGGCTGGCGGCTAGCAAGGCGAAGATGATGCCGACCCAGATGAGATCCTGCATGGTTTTGCTCCAGCAAGGCGCTGGCCACGGGAGGTGGCACGAGTCGTCTGCGGACTTCCAAATAGGTGAGCCCAGCGTTTGAATTCGAGAGAATGAAAACGCCTCCCGCATAGTATTCTCATATGATTTTGCCGATTTCGCCGGCCCGCCGCGCGGCGACCGCAGTTCACCGCGCGAAAGACATTTCCATCGCGGCCGCACGCCCAAGCCAGCGCCTCGCGGAAATAATGAAAATACAATGGCTAACGCCCCCGCTCGATCTCGAATCCCTATGCGCGGCCCAATAGGTTGCGGGCATCGGACCCCGATTTCCGGGCTCCGGTTTGAGTAGCCAAGGAGCATCTCACCATGATTTCTGCGATTTCCGCGGAGCCCGACCCAGCGAGCCTGACGATCATCGTCGGCCGCGACGCCTTCGGTCACTGGCTGGTTCAGGGCTGTAAAGGACAGCTTGAGGGCCGCTTCATCTCGCGCGATGCGGCCTGGGCCTTCGCTCGTTCCGAATGCCGCGGCGTTCCGGGCGCCAGGGCCATCGCGGCCCCGCAACCGCTGACCCCAACCGTTTCCTTCGCCCCGTTGCGGGCGGACGAGACGGCGATCGCGCACGCGGCATGAGGAGGATGACCATGCATCATTCTCCGATGACCCCCGCCGGCATATTGTGGATGTCTCCCGCCGCGGCCGTGCGGTCGGCCGCGACGCAGGGTGCGCGCAGCCATGCTGAAAAGGACCGTCGCTGGCCCGCCATGTTGCGCAAGCTCAGGGGCCTGCGCAAGCGCGGGCGGCGCAGCATCCGCATCGTCGATGCCGATTGCGGCGCGGGCGAATTGCTCATGCACGCCGTCCGCCGCGCCCGCGAACTCGGCTTCGTCGCGATCGAGGGCCGCGGGATCGACAGCGATCCGCGGCTCATCGCGAGCGCGCGGCAGGCCGCCGCCCGGCAGGCAGACCCCGCCATCGGCCTCATTTTCGAGGAGGCCGATATGAAGCGCGCGATGCGCGAGGAAGCGGAATTCCCCGCCGACCTGCTGCTCTGCCCATCATCTGGCGAGAATGAGCGCGAGCTTGCCGAGCTGGCGAAGGCGGCGGGCGAAACGGTCCTTTGGGACCGTCATGCCGCGCGCCGGGAGGAAAACGCATGACCCGGCGCGACCTTTTCTGGCGCGCAGCAGGGGCGACACTCATCGCTGCCGGGGCACTCGCGACCCGCGCCGCCGCGTCGGCCGCCGCAGGCAGCGCCGACATCGCCGGCCTCCTCGGCGTGCTGCTGGCAGCCTGGGGCCTGCTGCTCCTGATCGGCGGAAAAAGGGTCGCACTCGCGCTGCGCGTCGAGCGAAGCCGACACCGCGAACTGCCCGGCGCGATACGAAGCGCACGGCAAGCCCGGCGCCGCGCCCCCTGACCCTTCATGCTAGGATATCATTGATGAACAGCTTTCCCACGCGTGGCGGCGAGATACACGCCGAGGCAGTGTCGCTCGAGACAATCGCCGCGACCGTCGGCACGCCCGCCTATGTCTATTCCGCCGAGGCGCTTCGGCGCTCGGCACAGCGCTTCCGCGCAGCGCTCGCGGGGGTGCCGCGCAAGCAGCTTATGTTCGCGGTAAAGGCCAATCCCTCGCTCGCCGTGCTCCGCATCCTCGCCGATCAGAATTATGGTGCCGACATCGTTTCCGGCGGCGAGCTCGATTGCGCGCTGGCCGCCGGGATCACCGCGAACCACATCGTCTTCTCGGGCGTCGGCAAGACGGCGCCCGAACTCATCGCCGGGCTCGATGCCGGTATCGGCCGCTTCAACCTCGAACTCGAGCGCGAGGGGCAGTTGCTCTCGGCGCTCGCAGCTCAGCGCGGCAAACGCGCGCCCACCCTGCTCCGCATCAACCCCGACGTCGACGCGAGCACGCACGCAAAGATCACGACGGGCCGCTGCGACAGCAAGTTCGGCGTCGCCATCAACGAAGCCTCCGCGATGTACGACCGGCTTGCGGCGCTTCCGGGCCTAGATCTTCACGGGCTTGCCGTTCACATCGGAAGCCAGATCACCGACCTTGCGCCGCTGGAGGCCGCCTATCGCAAGATCGGTGAGTTGATCCGCGCGCTGCGGGCAAAGGGCCACCGCGTCTATCATGTCGATCTCGGTGGCGGGCTCGGCGTATCATACCGGCCCGATCAGACGGAGGCGGACGTCGAAGCTTATGGCGCGATGGTCGCGGCGGTCACGCGCGATTGGGACGCGACCCTCCTCTTCGAACCCGGCCGCCTTATCGCCGCGCAGGCCGGCATCCTCCTTACACGTGTCTTGTGGGTAAAGCCGGGGTCGGAGCATCCATTCGTGGTGGTCGACGCCGCAATGAACGACCTCGCCCGTCCCGCGCTATATGACGCATGGCATGAATTTGCCGCCGTCCGGCCCACGGGTGACCGCTTCGTCGCCCATATCGTCGGCCCGATCTGCGAGACCGGCGACACTTTTGCAAAGGCGCGGGCGATCGACCGGGTCGGCGAAGGCGACCTCGCGCTCTTCCGATCGGCCGGGGCGTATGGCGCGGCGATGGCATCGACTTATAATTGCCGGGCGCTCGTCCCCGAGGTGCTGGTCGACGGCAACCGCCATGCAGTCATTGCCGAACGCACGCCGGCGCATGCGGTACGAAAGCAGCACTTGGCGCCGTGGATGCAGGGCGCCCCGTCGATCCGCGCCGCCTGACGTGCTGCAAAAAGGGCCGGCGCGTTCCGCGCGGCGGCCCTTTCGCTCGATTCTGTGCTCGATGTTGCACGACGACATCGCGCGGTAGAAAGAGAGCCTGGCCCGTATAGCGACGCCGTTCGCTGCCCAAAGAAATTTCAATGATCGCGGCGACCCTTGCGGCGATTCGCGGCACGCCGATCTTCGCATTTTTCGGGGAACCTTGCCGACCACCCCTGAGGGGGAGAAATGGTGCCCAGAAGAGGACTCGAACCTCCACGACCTTGCGATCGCCAGCACCTGAAGCTGGTGCGTCTACCAATTCCGCCATCTGGGCACGGGGTAGGAGCGGGCGCTTAGCGGGGCGTCTGGCGACTTGTCAACCGCATCGCACGGGCCAGGGTGCATTTTATCGCAAAGCCGCCGGTTTTACGTCGCAAAGCCGCCTTCGCCCCTTGCTCCCCTTCCCGCTTCGCGGCATGGGGAAGGCCGTCGGCGCGACCTGCGCCATCCAGAGAATCGATACAGGCGGACGCAAATGCAGAAACTCGACGGGCAATTGATCACGGTGCTGGGCGGCGGTGGCTTCCTCGGCCGCTATGTCGTGCAGCGGCTCCTTGCGCGCGGCGCCCGCGTCCGTATCGCACAACGGACCCCGCGCGCCGCGACCTTCCTGAAACCGCTCGGCGGCCTCGGTCAGACGCAGTTCGTCGCCGTCGACGTCCGCGACGCGGCAAGCGTCGCGCGTGCCGTGCAAGGCAGCGATGCGGTCATCAACCTCGTCGGCGCATTCGGCGACATGCAGGCAGTCCAGGCCGACGGCGCTGGCCATGTTGCCGCGGCTGCCAAGGCGGCGGGTGTCGGCGCGCTGGTTCATGTGTCGGCGATCGGCGCCGATCCTGAAAGCGCATCGGCCTATGGCCGCAGCAAGGGCGCTGGCGAGGCCGCGGTCCGCGCCGCTTTTGCTGACGCCGCGATCCTGCGCCCCTCGATCCTGTTCGGCCGCGAAGATCATTTCATCAACCGCTTCGCCACGATGATGCGTATGACGCCGGTCGTCCCGGTGATCGCCCCGAATGCGAAGTTCCAGCCCGTCTATGTCGGCGACGTCGCCGATGCAGTCGTCGCGGCGCTCAGCAATAACGCTTCCGGCAAGATTTTCGAGCTCGGCGGGCCGCAGGTGCTGACGATGGGCGAACTGCTGCGCTGGATCGCCGACGCGACCGGCCGTTCGCCGCTGTTCGTCGATGTTCCCGATTTTGTCGCCTCGGCGCTCGCGACGGGCTTCGGCTGGGCACCCGGCGCGCCGATCACCAAGGATCAGTGGCTGATGCTCCAGCATGACAATGTCGTCGCGAGCGGCGCCGCCGGCCTCGCCGAGCTTGGCGTCACACCGACCTCGCTCGCCTCGGTCGCCGACGGCTGGCTCGTCCAATATCGCCGTAACGGCCGCTTCGCCGAGCTTGCTTCGCGATAATGTCTATCTGGCTGACCGCAATCATCCTCGGCATCGTCGAGGGTCTGACCGAGTTTTTGCCCGTCTCCTCGACAGGGCATCTCATCCTCGCAACCGAATTGCTCGGCTATGATGCCGCGCGATGGGCGATCTTCAACATCGCGATCCAGCCCGGCGCCATCCTTGCGATCGTCGTCCTGTACCGGAAGCTGTTCTGGGACATGTTCACCGGCTTCTTCCGCCGCGATCCGGTCGCCATCGCTTTCGTGCGCAATCTGCTGCTCGCATTTTTCCCGGCAGTCGTCCTTGGTCTCGCCTTTGGCGACTATATCGAGCTGCTGCTCGAAAATGCGGTCGTCGTCGCATGGGCGCTGATCATCGGCGGCTTTGCGATCCTGCTTGTCGAACGCTTCGCCAAGACGAAGGATGTCGGGGGCGTCGCCAATGTGTCGACGCGACAATCGATCCTCGTCGGGCTGGTCCAGTGCATCGCGATGATCCCCGGCGTCAGCCGGTCGGGCGCGACGATCCTCGGCGCGATGTCGTTCGGTGTCGACCGCAAGACCGCGGCCGAGTTCAGCTTCTTCCTCGCCCTCCCCACGCTGACCGGCGCGACGGTGCTTCAGCTTTTCAAGCATCGCGACGCGATCACGTCGAACGATCTCGGCCTGATCGCGGTCGGCTCGCTCGTCTCCTTCGTCGTCGCCTGGGCGGTGATCAAGGCGTTCCTGGCGGTCGTCACGCGCTATGGCTTTGCGCCTTTCGCCTGGTATCGAATCATCGCAGGCGTCGCCGCGCTGATCTGGCTCGGCATGAGATAGGTCCGAAACGGTATTAATTGGCGAAAGATAATTGCGCAAACCCATTTTGAGGTAAATTCACCCTCCAATTTAGGTTATCAATACTGTCCTAACTCGATATTCGCCCGTGACAGGGCTTTTCCAGCCATGCATTTCGCCTTCCAACGAAGGGGATACTGCATGGCTTCCGATCGCATGCTCCAGTTTGTGGAGCGTGAACAATCCTATCCGGACAAGCGCTCCGCCGAAGAGCGCGCACGCGATTTTCGCGAGATCGCCGAGCGCTATGCCGCGCCCGATGCAGACGCGCAGGCTGCGCGCTGTTCGCAGTGCGGCGTGCCTTATTGCTCGGTGCACTGCCCGCTCCACAATCATATTCCCGACTGGCTGCGCCTGACGGCCGAGGGGCGCCTTCGCGAAGCCTATGAGCTCAGCAACGCGACTTCGACGATGCCAGAGATCTGCGGCCGCATCTGTCCGCAGGACCGCCTGTGCGAAGGCAATTGCGTGATCGAATTTTCGGGCCATGGCGCGGTGACGATCGGCAGCGTCGAAAAATATATCACCGACACCGCATGGGCCGAAGGCTGGGTCGAGCCGCTGCATCCCGGCGCCGCAACCGGCCAGTCGGTCGGCATCATCGGCGCCGGCCCCGCAGGGCTGACCGCGGCTGAATATCTGCGTGCCGCGGGGCATGAAGTGCATGTCTATGACCGGCACGACCGAGCGGGCGGCCTCCTCACTTATGGCATCCCCGGCTTCAAGCTGGAGAAGGATGTCGTGATGCGCCGCGTCGATCGGCTGGTCGAGGGCGGTATCCAGTTTCACCTCGGCTTCGCGGTTGGCGAGGATGCGACGCTCGACGCGCTGCGCCAGAAGCATGATGCGATCCTGATCGCGACGGGCGTCTACAAGGCGCGTGAGATCAACGTGCCGGGCAACACGGCCGGCGGTGTGATCGCCGCGCTCGATTATCTGATCGCGTCGAACCGCAAGAGCTTTGGCGACACCGTGCCTGCTTTCGACGACGGCAGCCTCGACGCAAAGGGCAAGCATGTCGTTGTCATCGGCGGCGGCGACACCGCGATGGACTGCGTCCGTACCGCCGTCCGTCAGGGCGCGAAGTCGGTGAAATGCCTCTATCGCCGCGACCGCGAGAATATGCCGGGGTCGCAGCGCGAGGTCGCCAATGCCGAGGAGGAAGGCGTCGAGTTCGTGTGGCTGTCAGCGCCCGAAAGCTTCACCGCCGACAAGCATGTGAAGGAAGTCGCGGTTGCGGGGATGCGCCTCGGCGCGCCCGACGCGAGCGGCCGCCGCAGCCCCGAGGTCGACCCCGGCCGCAAGTTCGACGTGCCCGCCGATATGGTGATCAAGGCGCTGGGCTTCGATCCCGAAGAACTGCCGCACCTGTTCGGCTCGCCCGATCTCAGCGTTACCCGCTGGGGTACTTTGCGCGTCGATCACCAGACGATGATGACCAGCCTGCCCGGCGTTTTTGCCGCGGGAGACATTGTGCGCGGCGCCAGCCTGGTCGTCTGGGGCATCCGCGACGGGCGCGATGTGAGCGATCAGATGGCAAAGTGGTTGAAAGCCAAGGCCAAAAGCGAAAAGAAGGCAGCATGACCAACAGGGAAGGAAGTTTCATGATGCCGTCGTTCCAATCGATTCTGCTTGCCGGTGCCGCCGCGATGCTGCCGCTGGGCGCATCCGCCCACGCCGCACCGAAGAAAGATGCGAAGGAAGCGCCGGTCGCCGAGGTCGTACTGGCCGAGCCGGCGCAGGTCGAGGAAGAGACCAGCGAGCCCTTCGACAGCGAAGCCTATGCCGAAGAGGCGAAGGCCAAGATGCAGAAGGAAATGGACGAGGCGATCGCGCTCGTCGAAAAAATCTTCGACACGAGCAGCCTGCCGCCGATCGACCCGGCGCGCCTGACGCTCGCGCAGCAGACCACCGCCGCGCTGATCCCGACGGGCAGCATCGAGAAGATGGTCGACAACCTCTACGGCAAGATGTTCAAGACGCTGATGGGCGAATTCGGCGGCCAGTCGGACCTGATGCTGTCGATCAAGACCGGCGTCGAAAGCGAGCAGATCGCGAAGCTCGACGAGCCGACCAAGGTCAAGGTCGCCGACATGTTCGACCCGCATCGCAAGGAGCGTGAAGACCAGATCACAAAGGTGATCAAGCCGCTCATCAGCGAAGCGCTCGCCGACATGGAACCGCCGATGCGGAACGGTCTTGCCAAAGCCTATGCACGCAAGTTCACCGGCGCGCAGCTCACCGACATCAACGGCTTTCTCGCGACGCCGACGGGCAAGCTTTACGCAAGCGAATGGATGGCGCTTCAGGCCGACCCCGAAGTGATGCTTGCGGTGATCAAGGCGGTGCCGCCGCTGATCAACAAATTCATCGACCGCGCCCCCGAGATCGAAAAGGATTTCAAGGAGCTGCCGAAGGAAAAGCAGCTTTCGGACTTCAGCGACAAGGAGCTCTCATCGCTTGCCAAGCTGATGAAGGTCGACGTGAAGGTGCTGAAGGAACAGCGCGACATGTGGAAGACCGACGCGGTGGAAGCCACCGACGCAGTCGCAGTCGACGCCGCTGACGACTATGCCGTCGACGCCGCTGCCGATGCCGCGACCGCGGCGGCAGACGCAGCCGACTATGCGGCCGATGCCGTCGCCGATCCCGCCTATGACCGCAGCAACTGGTCGGCCGCCGACCTGAAGCGCGTCGAGGACCTTGAGACCGCGTACGAAAACGCTTCGCTCGCCGCGCAGCAGGCCGCTGAAGAAGCTGCCGAAAACGCGCGCAAGAAGCTGCCCGACTAAACACCCGTCAGGACGAAGATGATGACCCACTACCCCACCCCCGATCACGCGCGGCTCGAAGCCGAAGGCATGTATCGCCCCGACATGGAATCCGATGCCTGCGGCGTCGGAATGGTCGCGGCGACCGACGGCAAGCCGTCGCGCCGCGTCGTCGAGGCGGCGATCGAAGCCCTGCGTGCCGTGTGGCACCGCGGCGCGGTCGACGCCGACGGCAAGACCGGGGATGGGGCGGGCATTCATGTCGACCTGCCCGTCCGCTTCTTCGACGATGCGATCGCGGCATCGGGGCACAAGGTGCGGCCGAACCGCCTCGCCGTCGGCATGGTCTTCCTGCCGCGCACCGATCTGGGCGCGCAGGAGGAATGCCGCACGATCGTCGAGGCCGAGATCATCGACGCGGGCTTCACCATCTATGGCTGGCGCCAGGTACCCGTCGACGTGTCGGTGATCGGCGACAAGGCACAGCGCACGCGCCCCGAGATCGAGCAGATCATGATCGCCGGGCCGCTGCCCGACGAGCAATCGATCGCCGAGTTCGAAAAGCAGCTCTATCTCGTCCGCCGCCGGATCGAGAAAAAGGTCATCGCGGCGCAGATCGCCGACTTTTATATCTGCAGCCTGTCGGCACGCTCGATCATCTATAAGGGCCTGTTCCTCGCCGAAAGCCTCGCGGACTTCTATCCAGACCTCACGAACAAGCTGTTCGAAAGCCGGGTCGCGATCTTTCACCAGCGCTATTCGACCAACACCTTCCCGCAATGGTGGCTGGCGCAGCCGTTCCGCTGCCTCGCGCACAATGGCGAAATCAATACGATCCGCGGCAACAAGAATTGGATGAAGAGCCACGAGATCAAGATGGCGAGCCTCGCTTTCGGCGAGCATAGCGAAGATATCAAGCCCGTGATCCCGGCGGGCGCGTCGGACACCGCCGCGCTCGACGCGGTGTTCGAGGCGCTGTGCCGCGCCGGCCGCGACGCGCCGACCGCAAAGCTGATCCTCGTTCCCGAGGCGTGGACGACCGAATGCGACGTCCCCGACAACCACCGCGCGATGTACTCCTACCTCGCCAGCGTCATGGAGCCGTGGGACGGCCCCGCGGCGCTCGCGATGACCGATGGCCGCTGGGCGGTCGCGGGCATGGACCGCAACGCGCTGCGCCCGCTCCGCTACACGCTGACCGCCGACAACCTGCTCGTCGTCGGCTCGGAAAGCGGGATGGTGCTGCTGCCCGAGGCGAGCATCCGCAAGAAGGGCCGCCTGGGCCCGGGTCAGATGATCGCGGTCGATCTCGACGACGGCACGCTCTACGAAGATCTCGCGATCAAGGACAAGATCGCAGACGCCGCCGACTATGCCTCGCGGGTCAAGGGCTTCCGCACGATGGCCGACCTCCCCAAGGGCGGCAAGTCGAGCCTGCCGACCTTCGAACGCAGCGAATTGCTGCGCCGCCAGGTCGCCGCGGGCCTCACCATGGAAGATATGGAACTGATCCTGTCGCCAATGGTCGAGGATGCGAAGGAAGCGATCGGGTCGATGGGCGACGACACGCCGCTCGCGGTCATCTCCGACAAGCCGCGCCACGTCGCGCAATTCTTCCGCCAGAATTTCAGCCAGGTCACCAACCCGCCGATCGACAGCTTGCGCGAACGGCATGTGATGAGCCTGAAGACGCGCTTTGCCAACCTCGCGAACATCCTCGACGAAAAGGGGCAGAGCGACCACGTTCTCGTGATCGACAGCCCCGTACTCGTCGGCGACGACTGGGATCGCCTGCGCGCCTATTTCGGCGATGCTGTCGCCGACATCGACTGCACTTTCGCTGCGGGTGGCGACGCCTCGACGTTGCGCGAAGCGATTGCGCGCGTTCGCCGCGAGGCCGAAGACGCCGTGCGGGCCGGACGCTCCGAACTCTTCCTCACCGACCAGTCGATCGGCGAAGGCCGCGTCGGGGTCGCGATGGTGCTCGCCGCCGCGGCCGTCCACACGCATCTCGTGCGCAAGGGCCTGCGCAGCTACGCCTCGATCAACGTCCGCTCGGCCGAAGTGCTCGACACGCATGCCTTTGCGGTGCTCGTTGGCGTCGGTGCGACGACCGTCCACGCCTATCTGGCCGAAGCCGCGATCGCCGACCGCTGGGCGCGCGGTCTGTTCGGCGGCGAACTGAGCCTGGACGATTGCCGCCTGCGCTTCCGCAAGGCGATCGACGACGGCCTGCTCAAGATCCTCGCCAAGATGGGGATCGCGGTGATCTCCTCCTATCGCGGCGGCTATAATTTCGAGGCGGTCGGGCTCAGCCGCGCGCTCGTCAACGACCTGTTCCCCGGAATGCCTGCCAAGATTTCCGGCGAAGGCTATCAGTCGCTCTTCATCAACGCGACCGACAAGCATACCGCCGCGTTCGACAGCCGCGTCACCACCCTGCCGATCGGCGGTTTCTATCGTCAGCGCGCGGGCGGCGAAGCACATGCCTATTCGGCGCAACTGATGCACCTGCTGCAGACCGCGGTCGCGACCGACAGCTATTCGACCTATCTGCAATTTGCGCGCGGGGTCGCCGACCTGCCGCCGATCTATCTGCGCGATCTGATGGAGTTCAACTATCCGGCGCAGGGCGTCCTGCTCGACAGCGTCGAGGCGATCACCGAAATCCGCAAGCGCTTCGTCACCCCGGGCATGTCCCTCGGTGCGCTGTCGCCCGAGGCGCATGAGACGCTGGCGATCGCAATGAACCGCATCGGCGCGAAAGCGGTGTCGGGCGAAGGCGGCGAAGCCAGCGAACGCTATCGCCCCTATGCCAATGGCGACAACGCCAACAGCAACATCAAACAGATCGCCAGCGGCCGTTTCGGCGTCACCGCCGAATATCTCGGCGCGTGCGACGAGATCGAAATCAAGGTCGCGCAGGGAGCCAAGCCCGGCGAAGGCGGCCAGCTTCCGGGCTTCAAGGTGACCGAATTCATCGCGCGTCTGCGCCATGCGACGCCCGGCGTGACGCTCATCTCGCCGCCGCCGCATCACGACATCTATTCGATCGAGGATCTGGCGCAGCTCATCTATGACCTGAAGCAGATCAACCCGAAGGCGCGCGTCTGCGTGAAGCTCGTCAGTTCGGCGGGCATCGGCACCGTTGCGGCGGGCGTCGCCAAGGCGCACGCCGACGTCATCCTTGTCGCGGGCAACACCGGCGGCACTGGCGCGAGCCCCCAGACCAGCGTCAAATATGCCGGGACGCCGTGGGAAATGGGGCTTTCCGAAGTCAATCAGGTGCTGACGCTCAACGGCCTGCGCCATCGCATCCGCCTGCGCACCGACGGCGGCCTCAAGACCGGGCGCGACATCGTGATCGCCGCCATCTTGGGCGCCGAGGAATATGGCATCGGGACGCTCAGCCTCGTCGCGATGGGCTGCATCATGGTGCGCCAGTGCCACTCGAACACCTGCCCCGTCGGCGTCTGTACGCAGGATGAAAAGCTGCGCCAGAAGTTCACCGGCAGCCCCGAGAAGGTCATCAACCTGATGACCTTCATCGCCGAGGAAGTGCGCGAAATCCTCGCCAAGCTCGGCTGCCGCAGCCTCGACGAAGTGATCGGCCGCACCGAATTGCTGCGTCAGGTCAGCCGCGGCGCCGAACATCTCGACGACCTGGACCTCAACCCGATCCTTGCGAAGGTCGATGCACCCGACGATCAGCGTCGCTCGCAGGGGCCGAGCTTCCGCAACCCGGTGCCCGACAGCCTCGACGCGCAGATCCTCAATGACGCGAAGCCCTTGTTTGAACGCGGCGAGCGCATGCAGCTCACGTACAATGTCCGCAACACGCACCGCGCCGTCGGTACGCGCCTCTCGGCCGAAGTCACTGCGCGCTTTGGCATGAAAGGCCTCGCCGACGACCATGTGCAGGTCCGTCTGCGCGGGACCGCGGGCCAGTCGCTCGGCGCCTTCCTGTGTCAGGGCATCACGCTCGAGGTATTCGGCGACGCCAACGACTATGTCGGCAAGGGCCTGTCAGGCGGCCGCATCGTCGTGCGCCCGACCGTCTCCAGCCCGCTGGTCAGCCAGCACAACAGCATCATCGGCAACACCGTCCTTTACGGCGCGACCGCGGGCACATTGCTCGCGGCGGGTCAGGCGGGCGAGCGTTTCGCGGTCCGCAACTCGGGCGCACGCGTCGTCGTCGAGGGCTGCGGCGCGAACGGCTGCGAATATATGACCGGCGGCACCGCGGTGATCCTGGGCCCCGTCGGCTCGAATTTCGGTGCCGGCATGACCGGCGGCATGGCGTTCATCCTCGACACCGACGATCAGTTCGAGGGCCACGCCAACGGCGAATCGATCGTCTGGCAGCGGCTGGCGAGCAGCCACTGGGAAAATACTCTCAAGGAGCTGGTCGAGGAACATGCCAAGGCGACGGGAAGCAAATGGTCGGCCGAAGTGCTGGCCGATTGGGACCGCTGGCGCGAGCGCTTCTGGCAGGTGTGCCCGAAGGAAATGCTCAGCCGTCTCGCACATCCCCTCAGCGATGCTGAAGCCGAAGTGGTCGCAGCCGAGTAATGTACGTCGCCCCCGCGAAGGCGGGGGCCGCTATCGGCCTTGCGCTACCTTTCCGGCCGCCCCCGCCTTCGCGAGGGCGGCGGCTAGTCGCGTCATCGTATCAGCCTGCCGCAATCATCGAACGCGTTCACCGCAGCGAAAGCGTCCTTCCTTTAACAAAGCCACTTTGCTGACCCCCTCGTCCCTCGAAAGGATCGAGCCATGACCCGCCTCGCCCTCATAGCCCTCCCCCTGCTCGCGCTCGCCGCGCCGCTGCCTGCTGCTGCGAACGACATGCGGGGCGCTGTTGCGACGCTCAACGATCCGGTCGCGCAGGACCGCATGGCCGATACGATCACGGCCATGGTGGGCGCTCTGATGCAGATGCAGGTCGGCCCGCTCGCCAAGGCGGTGGCGCAGATCGATCCCGAATCCGACGCCGCCTATATCCCGCCCGATGCCACGCTTGGCGAAGTGACCGGCCGCGATCCCGAATATGCCGAGCGCATGGGCGCCGACGTCCGCGCGAGCACGCGCATGGCAGGCCACGCCGCGTCGGCGCTCGCGGCCTATGCCCCGGTCCTCAAGGACATGGCGCGCGACCTTGCCGCGCAGTGGGAAAGAGAGCGCGAGGCATCGCGCCGCTAGCGTGTGATGACATCGAATGGACTCGTCATTGCGAGCGACGAAGCCGCGCGGCAATCCAGGACGTGCGCAAACCGCTCTGGATTGGTTGACCTTCGGTCGCCTGCGGCCCGCTCCGCTCGCAATGACGGAGTGGGTCAATACAAAGTCATCAGACTCTAACCTCCCCATCTTGGCCACCCCGGCGCAGGCCGGAATGACGACTAAACTGGTGACATGTTCCCATAGCCGTTGCGCGCGGCGCCTTGCTGCCGCTATGCCGGGGGTATGTGGCAACTCTATCAATTCCCGCTCTGTCCCTTTTCGCGCAAGGTTCGCCTTTTGCTGGGCGAAAAGGGCATTGGATATGAATTGGTGCGCGAATCGCCGTGGGAACGCCGCGACGAATTCATCGACCTGAACCCCGCCGGGCGCACTCCGGTAATGGTCGATCAGTCGCGCGGTCAGGTGCTGATGGACAGCATGGCGATCGCCGAATATTTCGAGGAAACGGTCGAGGGCAAGGCGATGATCAACGGCACGGCGGCAAACCGCGCCGAGATCCGCCGGCTGACGTCATGGTTCGATCATGACTTCTATTATGAAGTCACCGGCCCACTACTCTTCGAACGGATGCAGAAGCGTATCGTCCACCGCCAGCCGCCCGATGGCGGCGCGCTGCGCGAGGCGATGAAGGCCGCGAACAACCATCTCGACTATGTCGATTATCTGATCGATCACCGCACCTGGCTCGCAGGCGCGACGATGAGCTTGGCCGACCTGACCGCCGCCGCACATATCTCGGTCGCCGACTATCTGGGCGGGATCGACTGGACCGGGCATGAGCAGACTAAGGGCTGGTATTCGGGCCTGAAATCGCGGCCGAGCTTCCGCCCATTGCTCGCCGAACGGATGGAGATTGTGACGCCGCCGAAATATTATGAGGATGTGGATTTTTGACGCCGCGCTGAATGCCAAGCGTTCCGAAACATCGACATGAAGAAAGCTGGAGACCTGTGATGATAGGGGCATGGATCGCGATCATCATTGGTGTCGCCACCGCTTTGATCCTCGCATTTTACAGCGTATTTTCTTCAACCAAGGATCCCGAGGCCTGACGGGAACGCGTTCAGCAGTTCTTGTATTTCCAGTTCCGGTCCTTGCCTTCAGCCACCTGCGCAACGATTGTTTCGATCCGCTTGGCCCGCGTTTCCTCGCGCTTCGCCTCGATCACCCATTCGATATAGTCGCGCCGCTTGCCGGGCGAAAAGGCGTCCCAATGACCTTGCGCAGCGGCATTGACCTTCAGCGCCGCTCCCAGGTCGGCGGGCAGATCGAGCGCCGCCTTGGGCTTTGGTGCCGCGCGCTTGGGCCTGCCCTCGGCACACAGCGCAGCCGCCTTTCCTATATAATCCGCCATCTGCTTGTCGGATGGCAGGTCGGCGAGCGACGCCAACCGTCCCATGCTCCCCATCGCGCCGGTATCGCGCGGCGATCCAGTCACCTCCTCGTCGCGCCAGAAGCCAAAGGTCGCATGCTCCTTGAACGCCGCCATTCCTGCAAGATTCTGTCCGCCCAGCACGAAATGCGGCACGCCCCATTTCAGCGTCTCTTCGGCGTCCGGCGCATATTTGTGCACCAGTTCGCGCAAATGGGTCAGGATCGGCTGCGCAAAGGGCTGCGCCTTCGCGATATAGTCGTCGACGCGGGGGTCGCGGGTCAGCCCGGCCACCTTGCTGCAACCAGATAGTTGAGCGCCTCGCTGCCGCCGAGTTTGAAGCCTTTTGCCGCCGACGGCGACAGGCCGGTACGGTCGATAACTTCCAGCCCCGCGCCTTCGAGCAATTTCGTCAATTCCTCGGGCTTCAGAAACTGGTCCCAATCGTGCGTGCCGCGCGGCACCGCGCCGACACGCTCGGCCGCCTCGACGAGGAGCAGCTTCGACAACATCGTCCGGTTCGGGGTCGACAGGATCATCAGCCCACCGGGCGCAAGCCGCGCCGCCAGTTCACCGATGAAGGCCGCGGGATCGGTCACATGCTCGACAACCTCCATCGAGGTCACGAGATCGAAGGTCGCGGGCGGCAGCGCGGCCAGTTCACCGGCAAAATAGGTGATCGGCAGCCCCTGCCCAGCCGCATGATCGCGGGCGGCGGCAATATTTTCCGGCGCCGCATCGACGCCGGTAACCGTGGCGCCCATCCGTGCTAGCGGCTCGGCGAGCAGCCCGGCGCCGCAGCCGACATCGATCGCGCTCCGTCCTGCCAGCGCATGGCGCTCGCGCGCATCGACGTGCCAATGCGCGTCAATCTGTTCGCGGATATAGGCAAGGCGAACCGGATTGAGCTTATGCAGCATTGCCGAAGAACCGTGCGGATCCCACCAGTCGGCGGCAAGCGCACCAAAATGGGCGGCTTCATTCGGATTGATCGTCGCGGCGCTCATAAGGGTGCGATGTGGCACTCCGCCATCATCGGCGCAAGAAATTCTATCGTGCGCATAGGTTCTCACGCTTGCCATCGCCCTCCCCCTTCCGTAACGACGCGGGCGCCGCGGAAATGCTCGGAAAAGTTGCGGCGGAAACCAGATCAGGAAAGCGGGGCGAGATGGCGCGGATCGTGATGAAATTCGGGGGCACGTCGATGGCGGGCACCGAGCGGATTCGCACCGTGGCGAAACTCGTCGCGCGCGAAGTCGCCAATGGCAACGAAGTCGCCGTCGTCGTTTCCGCCATGGCGGGCGAGACCGACCGGCTCGTCAATTTCTGCCGCGAAGCCAATCCGCGCTATGACCCCGCCGAATATGACGTCGTCGTCGCGGCGGGCGAACAGATCACTTCGGGCCTGCTGGCGCTGACGCTGCAGGCGATGGGCACGCCCGCGCGCAGCTGGCTCGGTTGGCAGCTCCCGATCCGCACCGAAGAGGCGCATGCCCGCGCGCGCATCGCCGACATCGACACCGGCGCGCTCGCCGCCGCGATGGCAAAGGGCGAAGTCGCCGTGATCCCCGGCTTCCAGGGCATGATGGACGACGGCCGCGTCTCGACGCTTGGCCGCGGCGGTTCGGATACCAGCGCGGTCGCGGTCGCGGCAGCGCTGAAGGCCGATCGCTGCGACATCTATACCGACGTCGACGGCGTCTACACCACCGACCCACGCATCGTCGCGCGTGCGCGCAAGCTCGACTATGTCACCTATGAGGAAATGCTCGAACTCGCGAGTGTCGGCGCCAAGGTGCTCCAGACCCGTTCGGTCGGGCTCGCGATGAAGGAGGGCGTGCGCGTGCAGGTGCTCTCGAGCTTCGTCGAGGGCGACGAGGCTCCGAAAAAAGGCACGATGATCGTCAGCGACGAGGAAATAGAGGAACATCAGATGGAACGGCAGCTGATCACCGGCATCGCCCACGACAAGAATGAAGCGAAGATCATCGTTACCCGCGTGCCCGACAAGCCGGGCGCGGTCGCGAACATCTTCGGCCCGCTCGCCGCGGCCGGGATCAACGTCGACATGATCATCCAGAATGTCGGCCGCGAAAAGGGTGAGACCGACGTGACCTTTACCGTTCCGGCCACCGACCTGCTCCGCTCGATCGACCTGCTGGAAGCCGCGAAGGAAAAGATCGGCTTCAACCGCATCATCAGCGATGACAAGGTCGCAAAGATCAGCGTCGTCGGCGTCGGCATGAAGAGCCACGCAGGCGTCGCGAGCACGATGTTCCGCGCGCTCGCCGATCGCGGCATCAACATCCAGGCGATCTCGACCAGCGAGATCAAGGTCAGCGTGCTGATCGACGAGGATGAAACCGAACTCGCGGTGCGTGTGCTGCACACCGCCTATGGGCTGGACGCCGACTAGGCTTTATTCGGCCGCGAGCGGCTGCAGTTCGCCGCCCGCGCGGCGGCGCAGCCGTGCCTGCCCGATGAAGTGCACGACCGCGACGTGGACCGCGAAAAGGCCGAATTTCGACGCCAGCGGGAAAATCCCGATAAACAGCGGCCACCATGCGGTAAAGAACAGCGCGACGACGAGGTTCAGCCCCGCGCTCGCGAACATCAGCGCCGCCCAGAGCATCCCGAACCGGTCCATGACATCGCCGACGAGTTCTAGCTGTTCAGGCAATATATAGCGATTGAGCCAGCCGCGACGGAGCATCACCGACCCGACGATCAGGTAGACAATCGTCGGCTTGGCCATCACGAAGCGCGGATCGCCGGTAAAGAGGGTCGCGGCGGCGGTGAGCAATACCGACGCCAGGCTGATCCATTGCAGCGCCGCGACCTTCTTGCCGCGCGCCAATTCATAACCGACGACGCCAAGCGCAACGACGGTCCCGGCGATCGTCGCAGGGACGATCCCCGCGCCGGCAACGAGCAGCACCGCAAAAACGAGCACGCCGAGCGAGTCGAACAGCATCGGTCCGAGAGCGTAGAGCAAGGTTTTCATCCGCCTGTCCTTTCCGACTCAATGTTATCGACGTAAACATTGATCGCGGACGGGCGCGAGGTCAAGGATAAATTGACGCTGTTAACATGATATGCGGTGAAGCGCGCCTGGGCGGCGATCAGCTACGAAGCCGGACCTTCGCCGTCACCGACAGGCCCGGGCGCAGTTCGGCGAGCGCCGCCTGCCCCGGATCGAGCCGGATGCGCACCCCTACGCGCTGGACGATCTTGGTGAAATTGCCCGATCCGGGCTCAAACGGCAGCAAGGTGAACTCGCTGCCCGATCCCGGGGCGAGACTTTCGACCGTGCCGCGCAGCGTTTCGCCCAGCGCATCGACATAGACATCGGCCTTTTGCCCCGGGCGCATCTCGCGCGTTTGCGTTTCCTTGAAATTGGCGACGACATAGATCGAGCGCACCGGCACGACCGAAAGCAGCCGCGATCCCGGCTGGACATAGTCGCCGACCTGGATGCGCCGGTTGCCGACGACGCCGTCGATCGGCGCTGCGACGAGCGTATGTCCGCGATCGAGCTTCGCCAGTGCGAGCGCGGCGCGCGCCTTCGCCGCCTCGGCTTCGGCCGCCCTGACCTGCGCCGACAGGATCGGCCCCTTGGCGCGCGTCACCGCCGCCGCCTCGACACTCGCGCCCAGATCGGCGCGCGAGCGCTGTGCTGCCGACGCCGCGCCGACCGCGGTCGCCGACACCTGCTCGGCATCGCGCTTCGTCACGAAGCCGTCGACGAGCAGCGCATTGTAACGCCGCCGGTCCTCGGCCGCGCGCGCAAATTCGGCATCGGCGGCGGCGATCTGCGTATTCACCGAACGGATCTGCGCCGCCGCAAGCTTCTGCTCGGCGCCCAGCGAGGCGAGCGTCGCGCGCGCCGTCGCGACCTGTGCATCGGCATCGGCGACCGCGGCCTCGGCCGCCATCAACCGCGAGTCATAATCGCGCACGTCGATGCGGACGAGCGGATCGCCCGCCTTCACCGCCTGATTGTCCTTCACCAGCACCGCGGTAACCAGCCCGCCGACGCGCGGCGCCACCTCGCTGGCGTCCGCCTGCAGATAGGCGTTGTCGGTCGACTCCGCGCTGCGCGGCGACAATATCCACCATGTACCGAGCGCGGCGATGACGAGCGCAACAAGCCCGACCTTCCACGCCTTTTTCGGCAGCGCGATCCCGCGGCGCCCGATTTCCTTGGCCGGCGCTTCGGCCTCGATCGTCATCGGCGCGTTCATGGCTGGATCACCAACAGGGTCGATGTCGCCGTCGCAAGGATACGCCCTGCCTCGTCGGTGATCTTCGCCTCGGTATAGGCGACCCGGCGGCCGATCGAGATCACCCGCCCCTCGGCGCGCACCTTGCCGGTCTTTTCGGTCATGGCCTTCAGATAGGAGGTCTTGAGCTCGAGCGTCGTCATCGACTGCCCCTCCTCAAGCTTGGTCACGACCGCGATCCCGCATGCGGAATCGAGCAAGGTCGCTGCATAACCGCCGTGGACAGTCCCCTGCGGATTATAATGTTCGGGGCCCGGCACGCCTTCGAACGCCGCCCAGCCATCGCCGGCATCGACCAGCTGAAAACCCAGCGTATGCCCGATCGGTGGGCGGCCGCCCGATGCAATCAGTCCCTGCACCCGCGCGAGCGTCATTGTGCGACCTCCAGCCCATAGCGTGCCACGATGCTGGCGTGGGTATCGGCGAGCATCGCGTCGGAAAGCGCCGGATCGCCAACCGCCCGCGCGAGCGCGACACCGCCAACGAGCTGCGCAAGCAGCGCGTGCGATTCGGCCCGCGCGTCCGCAAAGCCCAGCTTCGCGAGCGGTCCGGCCAGCCGGCTCGCAATCCCCTCGACCCCGGCGCCGAAACGATTGCGCGTCGCGGGCTGCGACCGTGCGAAATCGCCCGACAGCGTCGGCAGCGGGCAGCCCCGGTCGCGCCCGTCGCGATGCGCGGGCGACAGGTAGAAATCGATATAGGCACGCAGGACGCCGCGCGGTTCGCCGTCATGGTCGATCCGGTCGCTGCGCACGCGCGCATCGGCGAACATCGTACCGATCGCCTCCTTCACCAGCGCGTCCTTCGACGGAAAATGGGCATAGAAGCCGCCATGGGTCAGCCCCGCGCGCGCCATGATTCCCGCCACGGCGACATTGTCCGGTCCCTTCGCGCGAATCTCCTTCGCCGCCTCTTTCAGCACCCGTTCGCGGGTCTCTGCCTTGTGCTCGGTTGAATAGCGCACTTGCGTCTCCTTTTATATGACGCATATAATATAAAGACGACAGGACACAAGACCCATGGCCTCCATCCCGCTTTCTCCCGCCGCCGGCGCCGCTTCGGACGACGCACCGTTCAACCCGGCGGCGATGCCCGACGCACGGAAATATCTGATCTTTGCCGTGATGGCGTTCGGCCAGTTCATGGCGCTGATCGACATCCAGATCGTCGCTGCTTCCCTGAACGAGGTGCAGGCGGGGCTCAGCGCCGGACCCGACGAAATAAGCTGGGTACAGACTGCCTATCTGATGGCCGAACTGGTGATGATCCCCTTCTCTGCCTTCCTCGCGCAGGCGCTCTCGACGCGCTGGCTGTTCGCGGCGTCGGCGGGGCTGTTCACGATCGCAAGCATACTGTGCGGCCTCGCGTGGAGCATCGAATCGATGATCCTTTTCCGCGCCGTGCAGGGCTTTGTCGGCGGCGCGATGATCCCGACCGTCTTCGCGACGGGATATATGCTGTTCGAGGGCAAGCAGCGCGCAATGATCCCCGCGATCCTCGGCATGGTGTCGGTGCTGGCCCCGACGCTTGGCCCGACGGTCGGCGGCTGGATCACCGATGCGATGGGCTGGCGCTGGGTCTTTTTCATCAACGTCCTGCCCGGCGCGATGGTGACGCTCGCGATCCTGGCGCTCGTCCGCATCGACAAGCCGAACCTGCCGATGCTGCGCCGTATCGACTGGGTGCATCTCGCCTCGATGGCGGTGTTCCTCGCGGGACTGGAGTTCGTGCTGGAGGAGGGACCGAAGCACGACTGGTTCAGCGAGCCCGAAATCGCGATCGGCGCCTGGATGTCATTCGTCGCCTTTGGCCTCTTCCTCGAACGCTCCTTCCGTTCGGACGGGCCGATCGTCAGGCTCACGCCATTCCGCAAACCGACCTTTGTCTTCGCCTGCGTCTTCAATCTCGTGATCGGCTTCGGCCTCTATGCCAGCACCTATCTCGTTCCGATCTTCCTCGGCCGCGTGCAGGGCTATAACGCCTCCGAAATCGGGACGACGGTCTTCGTTTCGGGCCTCGCCCAACTCCTCGGCGTCCCGATCGCCGCGGCATTGTCGCAAAAGGTCGACCAGCGCATCGTCATCACCTTCGGGCTCAGCCTCTTCGCGCTCGGCCTCTGGATGTTCAGCTTCATGACCCCCGAATGGGGTTTCGCCGCACTCTTCTGGCCCCAGGTCGTGCGCAGCTTCGCGATCATGCTGTGCATCGTGCCCTCGGTCGGCCTTGCGCTGGGCAATTTCGAGGGGCCCGAACTCCGCTACGCCTCGGGCCTGTTCAACCTGATGCGCAACCTTGGCGGCGCGATCGGCATCGCGCTCGTCAACACCTGGCTCAGCGACAATCTGCGCATCCATATGCTGCGCCTGTCGGAAGCATTGGGCCGCTCGGCCGACGCCGCGAACGAAGCCGCGGCGGGGCTGGCGCAGCATATTGGCCGTTATGTGTCCGACCCCGCGCTCGCGCAGCAGATGGCAGAGGGCACGCTCGGCCGCATCGTCGGCCGCGAGGCGCTGACGCTGGCTTTCGACGACGTCTTTCGCCTGATGGCATATCTGTTCCTGGCGGCGCTGGTGATGGTCCCCTTTTGCAAGCCGCCCCCGATCGGCGGCCCCGCGCCGAAGGACGCGCATTAGCCGAAAAAATCGGGAAGTTCATCGAAAACAACTGGTTGCAAACAAGCGTTTGCGCTGCAAAACCGCGCATCGAATGCCGGGGGCCTCGGGACCAGCCCAATACCAAACAGAGGATAAAATGCGAATAGAAGGCAATTATGCGGACGATGGTTATGCGACAATCAGGGGCCTGATCCCTCCAGAGGTTGCCACGAATCTCTTCAAGCAATTGCAGATGGACCTTCAGGGTGCGGGAAAATCTTTCGACACCTTTGCCAAGTCGCACCAGCTGTCGAAGCAGCGGACGGTCGATATCTCGGGCCATTTCTACCGCCCGCTGACCACCTTCCTCTGGGGTCTTACGCCGATCGTCAGCGAACTGACCGGGGCCGACCTGCTGCCAAGCTACGACTATTTTCGTATCTATCAGAAGGACGATATCTGCCGCGTCCATTCGGACCGCCCTTCGTGCGAGCACAGCGTCTCACTCACGCTTGCCTATAGCGACGATGTGCCGTGGCCGCTCGAAGTCGGCTCCGTGCCGGTCGAAGGCGAAGGCCCGTGCGTCGATGATTTCGGCGACGAGCCCTATACCGCGGTGGCGATGCAGCCCGGCGACGCGGTGCTATACCGCGGCATCGACCTGCGCCACGGCCGGACGATGCCCAACCCCAACCGATGGTCCGCACACCTCTTCCTGTTCTGGGTCGAGCGCAACGGCGATTTCGCGCAACATGCCTTCGACGAACAGCGCCTGAAGTCGGAACTGCAGCGGGTCGGCAATCTGCAACCCCGCGCAGACCCGATCACGGCCAGAGCCTGATCAGGGTCCGGTAGCGACCGGAAGCGGACACTCCACCCAATCTAAACCGTTCGCATCGAGCGCAGTCGAGATGCCCATTGGGCTGGGCGTTTCGTCGATGGGTGTCTCGACTTCGCTCGACACGAACGGAGAAAGGGCGGAGCTCAAAGCGACCGGTTGCAGACCTCCCCATCATCGTCACCCTCGAACGCGACACGTGGCTCGTTCGACTTGATCCGGGGTCCCGCTTGAAGTCGAAGCCAGTGGGCGCCTCAAAGAAGCGGGATCCCGGGTCAAGCCCGGGATGACGGAGGGGGGCGACAAAACGACCGCTCACCACCCCCCAGCAGCCACACCGCCCTGTCCGCGCCGCGAATAATCAGTAGGGGCTTGGTTTCCCATTTCCGAAACACCATCTGAACGACATGGGGCCCGCGCAGCCGCCCGAACGCCCGTTTCCGCCAAAAGCGCAGCGGGTTACGCAGGGAAGGTTCGGCTTAGGTTCATCTCGGCGCGCCAATCTGCGCCGCAGGGGATATGGGGCCTGGGAACGCGATTGATAATGAAGACGACAGCCCGCCTCCTCATCCCCCTCTCCGCGATGCTCGCGCTCGCCGCGCCCGCGCTTGCGCAGGATGACGGCAGCCTCGCCCAGTCGGGCCATCCGCCGGAGCGCACCTCGGTGCTCTATACCTATGGCGACGAACCCTGCCCCGAACCGCAGGGCGACGAGATTGTGGTCTGCGCGCAGCAGCCCGAAACCGAACGCTACCGCGTCCCCAAGGAACTGCGCGAGGAGCTCAAGGAAGATGTTCCCGTCGGCGGCGGCAGTTGGGCCTCGGCGGTCGAGGGTTATGACAATGTCGCTCGCGCTACGCGCCCGAACAGTTGCTCGCCCGTCGGTTCCTACGGCTTCACCGGCTGCGCCGCCGCCGCGATGCGTCAGTGGTTCGAGGCGCGCCGCGCGCCCTGACTTTCGACTCGTCGCAAATACCCCGCACGGGGTATGACCCCCGTCTACATCGCTGATATCGGGCCGCTCAGAGGGACTTGATTGTGTGGGGCAATCGAAAACCGGGCGCGGTCACACCCGTGGCGCTGGCGTTCGGCTGGGGGATATCGGCGGCTAGCGACCCGCCGTCGGTATCCTTTCCAGGCCGCCGCGGCATCCGCCCCGTCTCAACGCATCAGCCGGTTCACCAATGCCGTCAGTTCGGCCTCGCGGCCGACATCGCTCTTGCGCAGGATTGATTTGATCTGCGTGCCCAGCGTCAGCGCGCTCGTCCCGCGCCCTGCAGCGATTTCCTCGCGCGCTTCACCATTCGCCAGCCGCAGCGCGATCTCGGCCTCGGCCGCCGTCAGTCCCAGCGCATCGCGCAGCGGCGCCGTCCGCATTGCCGGGATATCGGCCGCACGGCGCGCCACGACCAGCACGCGCGGGTCGAAACCGAAATCCCATTGGCGCCGGGGCAGGCGGAACAATTCGCACAATATACCCGGCGCGCCGTTGCGCGGGGACGCGATCCAATATTGCTGCATCGCCCCCTCGGCTCCGGCGCCGTTCAACGCACGGGCAAGCGCCGTCTGCAGCACCGGATCGGCATCGCGTCGCCCCGCGCCCAGCCGCCCGCGGCGCAGGCAGAGTGCGCCATCCGCGCGCTCGCCGACGATCGCTTCGGCCGCCGCCGACAACGCCGCAACCGTGCCATGCCGGTCGATCAGAAAGGCCGCGACGCCGATCGCATCGAACGCGCCGACGGTCATCGCGGTGCCGCGCTGCGCCATCGCCTGCTGCATCCGCACCGCCGCAAGCGCATAGGTCGCGCCCGCCGCGAACAGCTTGCGGTCGCGCCCTGCCGTCCGGCCATCGCGCTCCGAACGAAGCGCCGCCAGCCCGACCATCAGCCCCTCGCCCTCGACCAGCACCGTCTGGCATCCGTGAACGCCGTCCCACTTGCGCACATGCTCTTCATAATCGTCGGTGCCGCTGTGTTGCCGGACGATATCGTAATGCGCCTCGCTCAGCACCTCCATCGGTCGCCCGCCAGCGGCGACACGCCAGTTCACCTCGGGCCGCCATCCTTCGATTTCCATGAATTCGCGCTGATAGGCGGGGTCGATGTCGGGCATGAAGTTGAACAGCGTCGCGTCGTCGCCCAGCCCCAGCAATTGCGCACGCGACGACCCTGTCCGCCGCGCGAACAGGCGCAGCGCCGCGTTCCAGCCGTCGTCCTCGAACGGCGCCGCCAGAAAGGCGTTTTCGATCTCGCCCGCCTCGCGAACGAACAGACTATCCATCGACGTCGGCCCCCCAGCCTTCGTACGCAGCTTCTGCTGATGATGCTGCGTTGCAGCATGAAATTGCAGGCAGCACAAGCGACTTGCGACGATATGTTTGTCGGTGCCCGCGGCGAAACGCTGTGTTTCGCCGCCGCTTATTGACGCCGTCCGGTGGCTTCGCATAGCTTCGCGCCTTCCCCAACAGGAGACTGTCCCATGCGTCGCATCCTCCCCTATGCCGCTCTCGCTTTCGCCGCCGTTGTCGCAACCCCGATCGTCCTCGCGCAGGGCGGTTCGGCCCCCGGCGCCCCCGACAAATCGCGCGTCACCGCCGGCACCTACGCCGCCGATCCGCTCCACACGATGGTCGTATGGGAAGTCGATCACCTCGGCTTCAGCAAATATACCGGCATCTTCGGCGACGTGTCCGGCACGCTCGTCATCGATCCCAAGAATCCCGCCGCGGCCAAGGTCGACGTCATCATCCCCGTGTCGAAGGTCACGACCGCCAACGCCGGCCTGACCAGCCACCTGCTGCGCCCCGGCAAGGACGGCGGCAAGCCCGACTTCTTTGGCGCCGCCCCCGCCGACGCCAAATTCGTCTCGACCAGCGTCGTCCTAGACGACGACGGCGACGAAGCGAAGGTTACCGGCAATTTGACGCTGAACGGCGTGACCAAGCCCGTCACTCTCGACGTCGATTTCCACGGCGCGGGCGTCGGCATGAACAAGAAGGAAACTGTCGGCTTCCAGGCCGAAACCACGATCAAGCGCAGCGATTTCGGCATCAACATGGGCATTCCCTACGTCAGCGACGCCGTCGAACTCGAAATCCACGCCGCTTTCGAAAAGCAGTAAGCGCACCCAATCTGTCACAAGCGCCGGTTACAAACGGGGCGGAGCCAACATTGGCCCCGCCCCTTTTCGTACAGGAGCCGTGTGATGAGCGAACTGGTACGCGAAATTGTCGAAGTGAACGCCTCGATCGACGGCGACGAGGAAAATCCGCTGCTGATCGTCGAGGTCGAGGGCCTCGCCTCCACCGCGGGCTGGACCAACGTCCGGCTCGAACCGCATGTCACGATCACCCCGCCCGAAGACGGCGTGCAGGATTTCGACCTTGTCGGCGACCGCCCCGCCGATGCCGCCGAGGTGCTCAGCGAAGTCGAGGCCGCATGGGAAGGCTCGCTCGAGGACTGGTGCATCGGCGTCCGCGTCCACGCCATCGACAATCTGATCGAGGACGAAATTTTCGAACCCTGGGATGAGGACGACGAGAGCGAAGCCGCCTGACGCTCGCTTTCCTACGATCCCCTGCACTGCGCCGGGCCGCAAGGCCGTCTTTGATCAGCAAGGCGGCCCGGCGACATTTTTCGGTTCATCGAAGGGCCAGCATGCCCGGCGTAGCCTTCCTTGCATTCAAGGGAGGATCACCATGCACCGCAGCCTGCTTCTCGCGTTTGCCCTCGCCGCCACCCCCGCGCTGGCGCAAGCCAATCCGCAGATCGACTATCCCGGATTCCAGGCGCTCACCGCCAGCGTCGCCCCCGAACGCGCGACGCGCCTCATCGCCTTCGATGCCTTCAAGGCGGAGGCCGCCAAACCCGGCACCCTCCTGCTCGACGCGCGCTCGAAGGACGCCTTCGCGCGCGGCCATATCAAGGGCGCGGTCAATCTGCCGCTCACCGACTTCACCGCCGAAAGCCTCGCCGCGGTGGTGGGCGCCAACCCCGGCCGCCCCATCCTCATCTATTGCAACAATAATTTCTCGAACCACCGCAGCCCCGTGCCGCTGAAATCGGCACCGCTCGCGCTCAACATCCAGACCTTCATCAACCTTGTCGGCTATGGCTATCCGAACATCCTCGAACTCGCCGACGTCGTCGATTTCAACGATCCCAAGGTGGAGTGGGTGACGGGGAATAAGATCTGGCTCCCCGGCTCTTTTTGACCTCTCCGCCTCGCGATCGGGCGATGATCGCTTTTGAAAAACAGCCGTTCCCCGGCGAAGGCCGGGGCCCAGAGCGGCCGCTTGTTTTGTACGCCTTGCGTCCGGCTTTCGCCGGGGGAACACGAGCGGCAAGAAACGACCGGGAGCGGACACTCCACCCAATCTAAACCGTTCGCATCGAGCGCAGTCGAGATGCCCATCGGGCTGGGCGTTTCGTCGATGGGTGTCTCGACTTCGCTCGACACGAACGGAGAAAGGGCGGAGCTCAAAGCGACCGGTTGCAGACCTCCCCATCATCGTCACCCTCGAACGCGACACGTGGCTCGTTCGACTTGATCCGGGGTCCCGCTATTTCGTGAAGCGTGCCGATGCCGTAAAAAAGCGGGATCCCGGGTCAAGCCCGGGATGACGGAAGTGGGGGACGGGATGTCCGCTTCCCACCCCAAAACAGACATCGCCTCCAAAAAGGTCTTTCCTACATTATCCGGCCGTGCCAGCCTTCATCCGGCTCTTTCATTCGGTGAACAAAAAGCTGGTCGCTGCCTGGCTTGCGGGTACGACCACGATCGGACGTGCCGCGCACATCCGGCACTCCGCGACTTGCAAATCGGGGCGCTCATAGGGCTGAACTTTCCTGAACTTTGGAATATCGCGCGGCCACAAAGGCCACATTTTTAAATGCGCGCATGCAGGGCTTTTGTGGCTTTAAGCCCAAAGAAAGACCCGCCCCCAGGCCCATGTCCCCGGGGGCGGGTCGCGACCCGTCGTCCGTTGGCCGCCTCCGGCCCCGCGGCATGATTGCGGGACCGGGGCGCCGGATCAGGCGAGGTCGAAACGGTCGGCGTTCATCACCTTGGTCCACGCCTTTACGAAGTCCTTGACGAATTTCTCCTCATGGCCCTTCTCGGCATAGACTTCGGCGACTGCGCGGAGTTCCGCGTTCGAGCCGAAGATCAGGTCGGCGCGTGTCGCGCGCCACGTCTCGCCCCCGCTCGCGCGGTCGGTCGCGACATATTCCTGGTCGTCCGAGCCTTCGACGGACTTCCACACATTGGTCATGTCGAGCAGGTTGACGAAATAATCGTTCGTCAACTGGCCCGAACGTTTTGTGAAATGCCCGTGCCCGCGCTCGCCGTGATTGGCGCCGAGGACGCGCAGCCCCCCGATCAGCACCGTCATTTCGGGCACCGACAGGCCGAGCAGCGAGGCGCGGTCGAGCATCATTTCCTCGATCTTCACCGCGAGCTTCTTCTTGCCGACATAGTTGCGGAAGGCGTCAGCCTCGGGCTCCATCACCGCGAAGCTGTCGGCGTCGGTCTGCTCCGCCGACGCATCGCCGCGGCCGCCGTTGAAGGGCACCGAAACGCCGAAACCCGCATCCTTGATCGCCTTTTCGAGCCCGACGACACCGCCAAGCACGATCGCGTCGGCCATCGACAGGCTGCCGCGCAGGCCGTCGAGCGTGCCGAGCACCTTCGCGAGTTCGGCAGGTTCGTTGACTTCCCAGTCCTTTTGCGGCGCAAGGCGCACACGCGCACCATTGGCCCCGCCGCGGAAGTCGGATTTGCGATAGGTACTCGCCGAGGCCCAGGCCGTCTTGATCAACTGGCTGACGGTCAGGCCGCTGGCCGTGATCTTGTCCTTTACCGCCTTGACGTCGGCGTCCGACGGCTTCGAGCCGGCGGGGATCGGGTCCTGCCAGATCAGATCTTCGGCCGGGACTTCGGGGCCGAGATAGCGAATCTTCGGCCCCATATCGCGGTGGGTCAGCTTGAACCATGCCCGCGCGAAGGCATCCCGAAACGCCTCATGATCGTCGCGGAACTTCTCGCTGATCTTGCGGTATGCCGGATCGCGCTTCAGCGCCATGTCGGCGGTGGTCATCATCGTCGGGACCTTCAGGTTCGGATCCCAGGCCGCGGGGGCCATATCCTCTTCCTTCTGGTCGATCGGCTGCCACTGGTTGGCCCCCGCCGGCGACTTCACCAGCTCATAATCATAATCGAACAGCAGGCGGAAGAAATTGTCGGTCCATTTGTCCGGCGTATTCGTCCACGCGCCTTCGAGGCCGCTGGTGACCGTATGCTCTCCGATGCCGCCGCTTTCATGCCCGCTGACCCAGCCAAAGCCCTGCGCAGCGAGGTCGCCGCCCGCGGGAGCGTTGCCGAGCAGCGACGCATCGCCATTGCCGTGCGCCTTGCCGAACGTATGGCCGCCCGCGGTGAGCGCGACTGTTTCCTCGTCGTTCATCGCCATGCGCGCGAAGGTTTCCTTCATGTCGCGCGCCATGCCTTCATCATCGTGCGAATTGCCCTGGGGCCCCTCCGGATTGACGTAGATCAGGCCCATCTGGATCGCGGCGAGCGGCCCTTCGATCGCATGGAAGCCATGTTCGGGGGCGATGCGCGTCTGCACGCCCTGGTTGACCCATTTGTCTTCGCTGCCCCAATAAATGTCGCGTTCCGGCTCGAACACGTCGGCGCGGCCGCCGCCGAAACCGAAGACCGGTCCGCCCATGCTTTCGATCGCGACATTGCCTGCGAGGATAAACAGGTCGGCCCAACTGATCTTGTTGCCGTATTTCTGCTTGATCGGCCACAGCAGGCGGCGCGCCTTGTCGAGGTTTCCGTTGTCGGGCCAACTGTCGAGCGGCGCGAAGCGCTGTTGCCCGCTATTGGCGCCGCCGCGCCCATCGGCGGTGCGATAGGTGCCGGCGGCGTGCCATGCCATGCGGATGAAAAAAGGCCCGTAGTGACCATAGTCCGCCGGCCACCAGGGCTGGCTGTCGGTCATCAGCGCGGTCAAATCATCCTTCAGCCCCTGATAGTCGATCGACTTGAAGGCGGCCGCATAATCGAAGTCATCGCCCAAGGGATTCGACGAGCCGTTCGGGTTCAGTATCTCGGTCGCCAGCATCTCGGGCCACCAATCCTTGTTGGTGCGACCAAGCAGCGCGCGTGCGCCTCCCGGCTGATGGACCGGGCAACCGCCCGCTGGATCGATGGGGGTGGGGTCGTTCATGCAGTCTCTCCTTTTATGGTTTCTTGGAAAGCGTGGCGCAGGCCGATGACCGGCGCATGACGAGTGGGCGACCTGGGGGTCACCATATGGCTTTCGGTGCGGGCATGGCGCGAGTCGATGCCGTTATCCTTTCGCTCTGACCCGGCAACGATAGGCCCCGTCCGCCCATCGACCTAAACGAATAAGGTGAATTCAGTGATTGAGTGGTCCGATCATAGACGCAGCTTTCCTCCACGCTCCAGCGCGTCCATCGCACAACGGCCACGCCTCGGCGAAAGCACGACGAGTTGCGGAACATCGGCCGCAGCGGTCGGTTTTTCGGATGCCGCATGATTATGTTTTGCGCGGCAAAAGGAGATGGAAAGTGGCTAACACCCCCAACCAGCAGAATGAGAAGAAGCCGCAGTCGGATCGTCACCGCCAGCAGCAACAGCAGCAGGGCGGCGAGAACCGCCAGCCCGGCAGCGAACAGCGTCCCGATCAGGGCCGCCAGAACCCGCAGCAGCGCTGACACCGTCAGCCTGCAAGAGAAAGGGCCGCCCTCGCGGGCGGCCCTTTTCTTTTGTCCAGAATATGAAGGTCAGAAGCTGAACTTCACCGTCCCGCCCCAAGTGCGCTCGTCGCCCACCTGACCGGCGATCAGGCCGGTGTTGCCGGGCGCGACCTGCAGCAATTCGATATAATCGATATCGAAGGCGTTGCGGACCCACCCAAAAACATCGAGGCCCTCGCCGCGGAAACCGACGCGGAAGTTGGTAAGCGCATAGCCCTTTACATTGGTATAGATCGACGGCGACGCGTTCGAATTCCAATGCGAGCGGTAATTGCCGTCGACGCCCAGATAAATCTGCCCTTCCTTCGCCAGCAACGTCACCGGAACATTGGTTTCGGCGCCGTAGGAAAAGGCCCATTTCGACACGCCGGGCAGGCGCTGGCCAGAGATGTCGCACTGCCGCGGGCTCAGCGCGCCGGGAACCCCCGGCTGCGAATAGTTTGGCGTCGCATTTGCCGGCTGAAGCGTTCCGCCCGACAGTTCGGGCGGGCACGGCGCGTTGGTGAACTTCTTGTACTTGGCGTCGGTATAGGCGCCATTGGCATAAGCGGTGAAGCGATCGCTCGCGACGATCTTGAGGTCCGCTTCGATGCCCTGCGTCCGAACCTTGTCGGCGTTGGCGAGATAGCCGCGCACCGTGCCGAACTGCCCGCCGTTCACCGTAGCCTGGAAATCCTTGATTTCGGTGCGATACGCCGAGAGGTTGAACGTCGCGCGCCGGTCCAGGAACTGCGTCTTGAGGCCGATTTCGAAATGGTCGATCGATTCAGGCTTCACCGTGCTCGCATCATAATTGACCGTGTTGTCGGCATTCAGCGGCAGGCCATTCTGGTTGATGCCCAGCGTCTTGAAGCTCTTGGCATAGGTCGCATAGGCCAGAATATCGGGCGCGACCTTGTAGTTCACGTTGAAATCATAGGTGAAGTTCCACGCGCTGTCCGACGGCGCGCTTTCCTGCGGCTGATAGACGCCGCACTGCGCCGCCAATATTGCGGGAAGGCTGGTGCCTGGTGCCGGGGTGCAATTGATCACCTGCCCCGCGCCGTTCGTCACGACGCGCCGGTAAAAACCCGATTTCTTGTCATAATTGACGCGCGCGCCCGGCTGGATCGTCAGGGCGTCGGTCACCTTCCAGCTAAGCTGGCCGAACAGCGCGGCGCTGGTGCTCTTGAGATATTGCGTATTGGTGGCGGTCAGGCCGTTGAGGACGGCGGGATTATCCGCCAATGCGCCGGTCAGGCTCCATTTGCTGGCATCGGCGCCCTGCTGCTCGGTCCCCTGCGTGTCGATCCGCTGCTTGAAGCCGAACAGGCCGACGACGAAATCGACCTTGTCGCCCTCGTAATTGTAGCGGAATTCCTGGCTATATTGGTCCTGCTGCGACGGGTTCTGCGATTTCGAGACGATCGAGAGGCCGGTGAAGTCGCGGTCATTCTCGGGCTTCCAGTCCCAGAAGCGCCAGGCGCTGATCGACGTCAAGGAACCGGGGCCGACGTCCCATTTAACGCGCACCGAAGCGCCGCCGATCTTGTTACCGGCGTTCAGGCTGGCATCCAGGTCGGTCAGGCGGTCATAGGGATTGGTGCTTGGCACGGCATAGTTGCGCCCCGGATTGGCGGCATTCACCGCCGCAACCAGCGCGTCATACTGACGGGCGAGCGCGCGCTGCGTCCGGCCCACGCGGACATAGGTCGTGCCGTAACCTTCGGGGTCCTGTTTGCTATAGTCGCCCGCGAGCGTGATGCTGAGATCTTCGTTGGGCTGGAACAGCAACTGGCCGCGCAGACCCAGATTGTCCTGCTCGTTGATCCAGCGATCGCTGACCGTGTTATAAAGCGTGCCACGTCGGCTGGTAGCCGCGATGGCGATGCGCGCTGCAATCTTGTCCGTCAGCGGGCCGGAAATTGCCGCCTTCGCCTGACGATAATTGAGATTGCCGACGCTCACTTCCGCCCTGCCCTCGAAATCGAAGGTCGGCTGGTTCGTCGTAATGTTGATTGCGCCGGCGGTCGTATTCTTGCCGTACAGCGTGCCCTGTGGCCCGCGCAGAACTTCGACCTGCGCGACATCGAGGAAGTCGAAAGTCGCGGCGGCAACGCGCGAATTGTAAACATCGTCGACATAGATGCCGACGCCCTGCTCGAAACCGTCGCTGGTCAGACCGAACGGCACGCCGAGGCCGCGAATATTGACCGAGGTGTTGCGGGGGTTCGAGGTGTAGACCTGCAGCGTCGGGGCGAGCTGCTGGAGCTTCACGACGTTGAAATTGCCTGTCGCCTCGATCGAATCGCCGCGGATCACCGAGATGGCGACCGGTACTTCCTGCGCGGTTTCCTGACGGCGGCGGGCGGTGACGATGATGATGTCGCCGCGGCTGGCCTGATCGTCGGTATCAACGGCGGCATCGGCAGCGGTCGCAGCGGCGGCAGCGGCTTCGTCGGCGGCGGTTTCAGCGGCCGAAGCGGGCGTCGCGCCGCACGCGAGCAAAAAGGACAGTGTAAGCGAGGAGGCCTGCACGCGGCGGCGGACCGAAGGATATTTCGCAGTCATGGGTCAATTCCTGTTGCAATAGAAATCACCACATCCGGCGGTCCGGTCTGCGGCAAGTGGGACATAAGTCCCTTTGGGAGCTCAAAATTCAGTTGGGGTAGCGGTGCCGCTCGGTCACATCGACCTGCACAAGACGCCCCTCGTGCACGGTCAGCTGGATCGCACCGAACTTCAGCTTGTCGAGTGCTTCGAGCACAGTCTGAATGGCGCGCGGCACCTCTTCGGAGCCGCCTTTGGCGACTTCGTTGATAGCGCTCATGATAATTCCTTTCCCTCGTGGATTCGCCGGACAAGCATATGCCAAGTGATTTAGTAGACAATGATTGATTTGCTTTCTGCGCCGAAAGGTTGGGTTGTCGCGCCCAACGGACCGCGCCGAACGGAATCACACGTGCGACGGGCCGACTGGCCGAGCGACGCTAGGGATTGCGCGCGAGTCCCAGTGCTGGCAAAGGCTGGCTCAATGAGCAAAATTAACGATCTGATGGCCCGCGGAACCGAGCTTCTCGGCAGCGACTATGCCATTCTCTGCGGTGCGATGAGCTGGGTTTCCGAACGCCATCTGGTCAGCGCGATCAGCAATGCCGGCGGTTTCGGCGTGATTGCGTGCGGCGCGATGACCCCGGAGCTTCTCGACACCGAAATCGCGGCGACAAAAGCGCTCGCAAAACGCAATTTCGGCGTGAACCTGATCACGATGCACCCGCAGTTGTTCGAATTGATCGAGGTGTGCGCGAAGCATGCTGTCGGTCATGTCGTGCTCGCGGGCGGGCTTCCGCCCAAGGGCAGCCTGGAGGCGATCAAGGCATCGGGCGCCAAGGTCATCTGCTTCGCCCCGACGCTGGCGCTGGCGAAAAAGCTGGTTCGTTCGGGCGTAGACGCGCTGGTGATCGAAGGGATGGAGGCCGGCGGCCATATCGGTCCGGTGTCGACGAGCGTCCTGGCGCAGGAAATCCTGCCCACGCTCGCGGACGAGGTCCCGGTGTTCGTCGCAGGCGGTATCGGTCGCGGCGAGGCAATCGCCGCCTATCTGGAAATGGGCGCGTCGGGCGTGCAACTCGGCACGCGCTTCGTCTGCGCGACCGAAAGCATCGCCCACCCCAATTTCAAAAAAGCCTTTCTACGTGCATCGGCGCGCGAAGCGATCGCGAGCGTCCAGATCGACCCGCGCCTGCCCGTGATCCCGGTTCGCGCGCTCAAAAATGCGGGCACGGAGGCTTTCACTGCGAAACAGCGCGAAGTCGCGAACAAGCTCGACAAGGGCGAAGTCGACATGATGGAAGCGCAGCTCGAAATCGAACATTATTGGGCAGGCGCACTACGCCGCGCAGTGATCGACGGCGACATCGAAAATGGTTCGTTAATGGCAGGGCAATCTGTCGGTATGGTATCGGAAGAGGAGAGCGCGGCAGCAATCGTCGCATCTCTGGTGCAACAGGCCGAAGCGGCGTTGCACGCTCGGGGTTGATCCCGCATATTTATGCGGATGGGGAGTGGGTCATGAATTTGTCGCGTAAAATCATCGTAGCCGGTTTGCTTGCGAGCCTTGCGGCCTGTGCGCCGAAGGCCCCGCCGCCCCCGCCTCCGCCGCCTCCGCCGCCGGTTGCGGTGGTCATCCCGCCGCGGCCGCTACCGCCGGGCAACGCGTCGCTGACCCAGATTCTGCCCGCTCGCGGTCTTGACGGCCGTTTTGTCACCGCAAACAGCGGCGTGACCGGCGACAAGGCCTTCTGGCAGCTTAAGATCGGTCTCAATGTGGCCGCCATCGGCTGCCGCGGGCTTGAAGAAACGACGCTCGTCTCCGCGTACAACAACATCATCAAGACGCACGGCAAGGTGATCAAATCCACCGAGAAATCGGTGATCACCCAACTTGGCAAAGAGAATAAGAACAATGGCATCGCGCCGCGCGATCGCCTGTCGACGCAGTTGTTCAACTATTTCGCGCAGCCGCCGGCGCAGCGCGGTTTCTGCACGCGCGCCAACGAAATCGCGCAGATCGTCTCGTCGACGCCGACCGCGCAGCTCGTCGAACAAGCTCCCGCGCATCTCGCCCGGCTCGATGAGCCGTTCAACGACTTCTATCAGGCCTATGCCCAATATCAGGTCGACGCCGTTGCGTGGGACGCCAAATATGCGCCTAAGCCGGTGATTATGAATACTCCCGCCACGCCGATCGCAACACCTGCACAACCGGGAACGTCGCCATCCGGCATCTGACCTGAACGTCAGGCGGGGCGGCCTGTTGCATTCGCGCAACGCCGCCCTCGCGAGGCGATGGAATTTCCATCGGCTCGTCGCATTTTCCGCGACGGCACAGCGCGCCGGTTGACGTCATGCCGTCGACGCTGCGACGGCACGGCCCTTGTCGTAACAAGTCAGATATTCCCCGCTTTTCTGCCGGTCTGCGCACCATTTCCTCATGGTTAAGCAATGCTCGCAATGGATGCTCAACGGGGCGTTCATGATGAATTTCCGGAAACCTTTCGACTCTCTCCTACCGCTTAGCTTCAGCCTCGCCGGGATCGTCCGGTGTTGCTCGGGGGAGCATTGGGGGAATTGGGAACATGACCAGAGGGATCGGATTCGCCGCGGCGTGCGCGGCGGCGTTGGCTGCTGCGCCCGCAGCGGCCCAATATATGCCACAGGAACCGCAGGCGCCGGGGTATGCAGCAGCCAATTTACGGCTGCCGCCGCGCGATGCACAGGGGGACTATGCAACGCCAAATCGTGATTTGACCGGTCACGACGCGTTCTGGAACTTGCGCATCGCGCTCAACGTCGCGGCCATCGGTTGCCGGCATCCGGGATCGCTGCAGTTGATCGCCGACTATAACAGCATCATCGCGCGGCACGGCGGATTGATCCGCTCGGCCGAAACCGCGGTGATCGCCCGGCTGGGACGCGAAACGGGTAGCAATGGCATCGCTGCACGCGACCGCACCTCGACAAAATTGTTCAACTATTTCGCACAGCCGCCCGCGCAGAAGGATTTCTGCCGCGTCGCCGGATCGATCGCGCAGCAGGTCAGCGGGATGGACAGCGCGGGTGCAATGGCGATGGCGCCCGCAATGCTGGCACAGGTCGACCAGCCGTTCGTCGACTTCTATGACGCCTATGCGCGCTATCAGGTCGAACTTGCCGCCTATCGCGCCCAAAGCGGTCATCAGCCGAGGACCGAACCGGGCATTCAGATGGCCGCCGCGAAACCCTGAGCGAAATTCGCTGGGGGTCATAGCAACGGTGCCAAGCATCTGTTAGCAGGGCGGAGCGATGACCAATGCTCCGCCCCCACCTTCGACCGCGGCCCAGTCCGCGCGCAATATCCTGACCCGGTTGCACGAGGTCATGGCATCGCGCGCCAATGCGCAGGGCAAGCTCAATCAGGTCGTCGGGATCATCGGCGAATGCCTCGATAGCGAGGTCTGCTCGATCTATCTGCTGCGCGAAGGCGCGCTCGAACTTTATGCGACGCGCGGGCTGAAGCAGGAGGCGGTGCACGTCACCCGCCTGGGCCTTGGCGAAGGACTGGTGGGGACGATCGCCGACCAGATCGAAACGCTCAACCTCGACGAAGCCGCCGCGCACCCGGACTTTTCCTATCGCCCTGAAACGGGCGAGGAACTGTTCCACAGCTTCGCCGGTGTGCCGATCATCCGCCGCGAACGCGCGGTCGGCGTGCTGTGTGTCCAGCACAGCGATCCCCGCCGCTATGACGATATCGAGATAGAGACGTTGCAGACCGTCGCGATGGTGCTGTCCGAACTGATCGCCAACGCCGACCTCGTCGATACCGCGGCGCGCACCGATGCCGCCGCGGCCGATCAGTCGGCGCAGCGGCTGAACGGCCAGAAGCTGGTCGACGGCATGGGCGCGGGCGTTGCGGTGTTTCACCAGCCGCGCATCACCATCGAGCATACGGTCGCCGACGATATCGAGGCCGAACGGCACCGCGTCTATGCCGCATTCGACAAGATGCGCGAGCAGATCGACCGCATGGCGAGCTCGGCTGATTTCGGCGTCGGCGGCGAGCATGAGGAGGTCATCGAGACCTATAAGATGTTCGCCTATGACGAGGGATGGTCGCGCCGGATCAACGAGGCGATCGACAGCGGCCTGACCGCCGAGGCGGCGATCGAGCGCGTCCAGCAACGCACCCGCATGCGAATGCGTCAGATTGACGATCCCCTGTTGCGCGACCGCATGCACGATCTCGAAGACCTGTCGAACCGGCTGATCCGCATCGTGTCGGGGCAGATGGGCACCGCGGCGCAAATGGGGCTCCGCCAGGATTCGATCCTGATCGCGCGCAACCTTGGGCCGGCCGAACTGCTCGAATATGATCGCCGCCGCCTGAAAGGCGTCGTGCTCGAAGAAGGGTCCTTGACCGCGCATGTCATCATCGTCGCGCGTGCGATGGGCGTTCCGGTGCTCGGCCGCGTCAGCGACGTGCGGGCCTCGATCCGCGAAGGCGACCTGCTGCTGCTCGACGCCACGGCAGGCCAGCTCCACGTGCGCCCGACACAGGCGGTGCAGGACGCCTTCGACGCCAAGCTGGAGATTTCGCAAAAGCGCCGCGCCAATCTCGCGTCGCTGCGCGATCTGCCCGCTGTCACCAAAGACGGCGTACCGATCGAGCTGATGATCAACGCGGGGCTGCGCGAGGATGTCGCCGCGCTCGACCTGACCGGCGCGCGCGGGATCGGCCTGTTCCGCACCGAATTCCAGTTCCTTGTGTCAGCGACATTACCCTCGCGCGACCGCCAGCAGCGGCTTTACCGCGACGTGCTCGATGCTGCAGGCGACCGGCCGGTGATCTTTCGCACCGTCGACATCGGCGGCGACAAGGCGCTGCCCTATATGAATGTCGGCGACAGCGCGCACGAGGAAAACCCCGCGATGGGCTGGCGCGCTCTGCGCCTCGCGCTCGAACGCGAAGGATTGCTGAAGGTTCAGGCGCGCGCGCTGATGGAGGCCGCGGCGGGACGCACGCTCAACGTGATGTTCCCGATGGTATCCGAGCCGTGGGAATATGAGGCCGCGCGCGACCTGTTCGTCGGCCAGCGCGCCTGGCTCGCGAGCCACAACAAGAAACTGCCGGTCGCGATCCGCTATGGCGCGATGCTGGAGGTTCCGGGCCTTCTCGAAACCCTCGACCTGATGCTGCCGCATCTCGACTTCCTGTCGATCGGTACCAACGATCTCACCCAGTTCCTGTTCGCCGCCGACCGCGCGCATCCGCGGCTCGCCGAACGCTACGACTGGCTGTCGCCGACCGTCATGCGTTATCTCGCGCGCGTCGTCCGCACGGTATCGGGATCGAAGGTCGCGCTCGGTGTGTGCGGCGAGATGGGCGGCCGCCCACTCGAAGCCATGGCGCTGCTCGGCGTTGGTATCGAACGCCTGTCGATCACGCCCGCGGGCGTTGGCCCCGTCAAGGCGATGATCCGTTCGCTCGACCTCGCAGCGTTGCGCGCCGACATGCCGGCGATCCTAGCCCAGCCGTCAGCCGACCCGCGCGGTCAGTATCTGGCGTGGGCGCAGCAGCATCAGGTCGATCTGGGCGATTGATCGAACCGGCGATCTCCCGGATATAATCGGTTCCGGACAACAGTCGTAAGCGCGCAAGCGGCATAGACCGATACTCCGGCGACGATTGCGCCCGCAAAGGTGTCCGTGAGATGGTGGCTGCCATGGAACAGCGTACCGATCCAGACCAGCAGGTTGAACCCCACCGCTGGCCAGCGAAGCGCAGGAATTCGCCAGAAGGCCCACGCGGCCTGGATAGCCATGATCGTGTGAAAGCTGGGAAAGGTAATCAGTCCCATAATCGACGACCGGTTTAGATCGAAAAGCGCGCCCGTTCGCAACTGCATCACATGAACGACCGTCCGGCCCTCTGAACTGAGCGCCATCTGCGGGTGATCCGCGGCCGTCAGCTGCAGATATCCGTATGCGCCGACGGCGGGCAAAAGGACTGCGATGAGATGAACGGCGACCAGCGACAAGAAGGTCGCGGCAAGCAGCTTCATCAGGCGGTCGTTCTGGCGTGCGAGGATCAGCACGGGCAGGGCCAGCATGGCCTGGATGCCTGCCTGGTCATAGGCGATGCGCGTCCAATGCACCAAGGCGGGATAGTCGCCGAACCGATGGAGCATCGTCAACCAATCGAAGCCCAACCATTGATCGGCCGCATAGAGCTGGGCATCGATCAGTGGAAAACCGCGCCCGGCCGAATAGACTAGATACCCGGCTTCAGCGCCCAGAACCTTGCCGAGCTGCACCGCAAGGATGAAACCGAGGACCGTGGCGATCACCGGCGAAAACCGAAAGGTGCAATAGCCAGCGGTGACGATCGCCAGAGCAAAGATCAGTGGGATGCTTGCGCCCGGCGGCCGGAGCGCGACATTGGCAAAGAACCAGAGAATGCCAAGACCCGAGAAGAGAAGCGCACTGGCGCAAGCGACGATGATAGAGGGTATCAGCTCTTCTCGCGTGAAGGCGCCGTCCCACTTCGTCAATGCATCGCCGGGATCGAGGCGCAGCAACAGGGAGGATGTTGAGGTCATGGAGCGGAGTTAACTATCTTTCCGCGATTAAAATCGCGTAAACGAGCGATTTTTCAATATTTTCACAGATGGATGAACCATGTTGAACGCGATATTTGTTTATGTTATGTTCTCCACTCGATTCCTTGAGGAGAGAAAGCGATGACCGAGCAAGCCCCACGTGCCAGCGGCCAATGTCATTGCGGCGCAATCCGCTATTCGATGAGCACCGCGGTGCAGCATCACGCGCTTTGCCACTGCAGCGATTGCCGCCGCCATTCGGGCGCGCCGCTCGTCGGCTGGGCGCTCGTCGGCAATGACGAGATCGAAATCGACGGTAACGCCAAGATCTACGCATCATCCGAACATGGCCGTCGCCATTTCTGTGCCGATTGCGGCACAGGACTCTTCTACACCAACGATGCGATCTTTCCCGGCCAAATCGATGTGCAGACCGCAACGCTCGACGATCCCGACCTCATCCCCGCGCAGGCGCAGATTCAGACTGCCGAGCGTATCGGCTGGATGGAAAAGCTGAGCGATCTTCCGGCGTTCGAGCGTTACCCGCCCTTCGAATGATCAGCGGTCGGCGGCGACAATGGCCTTGACGAGTTCGGCGGTGTCGAGCCTGGCCTTGTCGTCGTCATAACCCTGACGGACGATCACCAGTTCGCGCGACGGGATGATGACGACATATTGGCCGCGATTGCCGAAAGCGCCAAAAGCGTCGGCGGGAATACCGTCCGACTTGTTCAGCAGCCAGAAGCCCGCGCCATAGCCGAACGGTCCGTCGGGTTGCGGCCCGCTCGGCGCCGTGACGAAGCGGCGCCAGTCGGCGGGAAGCAGGCGCTTACCCTGCCACATACCGTCGTTCTGATAGAGCAGCCCCAGCCGCGCGAGGTCGCGCGCGGTCGTCCACACCTGGCTCGACAGGATATAATCGCCGTCCTTGTCATGCTCGACGAAAGTGCGCGTCATGCCGATCCGATCGAAGAAGGCGGCGGGGTCAAGCGGCGCCCCTGCCTTTTTCAGCGCAGCCTTCAGCGACAGCGTCGCGAGCAGCGTGTCGTTGTTGGCATAACGATAACGGCTGTTCGGCGGGTTGAGCAGAGGCCATTGCGTAGTCCATTGCCGCACCGACGCCCCACCCATATAAATGGCGTCGCTGCGGTTGCCCGCAGTATCGCTGGTGAGGCCGCTCGCCATTCGCATCAGTTGTTCGGTCGTGATCGCCGCGCGCGGATCGCCCGGCGACTGCCATTCGGCGATCATCGCGGGCTTTGTGACGTCGATCGAGCCCTGCTGCACCGCATGGCCGATCAACGTCGCCGCCATCGATTTCGCCACCGAAAAGGTGCGCTGTGCGGTATGGATATCATGCCCGCCCCAATAGCGCTCGAGCGCGATCCGGCCGTTTTTGACGATCAGCAGCGAGCTGGTGCGCCCGCCGAAACGGTCGATGCCCATTGCCGTTTCCTCGAACGGGCTCTTGCCCTTGGGAATGGGGCGGCGCGCATCCTTGTCGCCGATCGGCCAAGGCCGGGCGTCGAGATCGGCGCGGCGCTCGGCGGCGGGTATCGCTGCCGACTGTGCCCCGATCGGCAACGCGACGCAGCCGTCGCGCCCGCTCCATTCGGCGATGCGCGGCGGCATATCGTCGCGATAGCTTACGCTGACGCGCTTTGCCCCGGTATCGACATCGGCCTTCAACGCCCGGACGTCGGCCTCAATCTCCGGATAGATGCCGGTGAGTTCGTCGCGCTCGATCGCCTCGATCGGCTTGCCTGCGCCGTTCCAGAGCGACGAACAGACGAACGCAGCGCGATAGCCCGCCGCCCATGCGCGGTTCAACTCGGCGTTGGGTTTGGGCGCCTGCGCGGCTCCGGGAACGGCGCCGGCTAAGAGGAAGGCGCCGAGAACGCACAGAAGGTCAGGGGCGGTCGCCGAAAGCCTGCCGCTGCGCCTTTTTTGCACGATCCCACCAAGCACGCCGGATGACATTGGCGACGCGTTCGGGATCGTCCGATCCGAAGCGGACGAGCAGCGCGTGCCAGCCTTCGTAATGCGGCGTTTGCCAGAAGGTGCCGGGATCGGTTTCAAGCAGGATTTCCTTTTCGTCGGGCTTGCACATCACCGCAAAACTGCCCGGCTCGCGTCCGGGAGACGCGAGAGCCTTGCCGTTGAGCTTGGGACAAGGCGTGCCGTAAAAGGAAAGCATTTCAACCTCTGGGAGCGTGCAGGCAAAGGCTACCACATCGTCGCAACTGTCGAATACAAGCGTCATGCGTCCCGTCGAACTAGTCTTCGAGCGTCCCGGCCATAACCTCGACGTCCCGTCCCAACGGCTGCATGGGCTGGAAGCGCAGGCGCGTCAACACCAGCCGGTCGCCCTGAATATCGAGGTCATAGAAAGCGTTGCCGCCGCGAGGACAGCAATTGCCGTCGCCGTCGCGCGCAACAGGTGCGGAGGCGAACATCTCGTCAAAGGTGAATTGCGCCGGGCCGCGCAGCCAATAACCTGTCGGCAGTAGCTTCCCGCCCTGTTCCGCCCAGTCGGACATATCGACGCGGCGCCATTTGGGTCCGTCGGTATCGCTCGCGAAAAGCGCGTCGGCATTGCCGCCGCCACTACCCGCGAGTGTGCCGCCGATATGGACGAGCCGCCGTTTGTCATTGTCGACGACCAGATCGGGCGTCCCGATCGACCCCGAGCTTTCGGCAAATCCCGCTAGCGCCGTCTTGCCCGCCTTGTCCTGCGACAGGAGCACGACCATCCGCGCCTGCGGCCCGTCGCGCGGCGCAAGCAACATCTTTTGCCAGAGCAGGGTCGCGTCGCGGTCGCTGCTGTTGATCCGTCCGCTGGCTTCGACGCTGCACTTGCCGCCGAAGTCGTAAAGGCATCGCTGCGCAATATTGGTAACGCGTACGCGCGTCAGCGCGATCTTCGCCGTTACCTCCGCAGCGGTGCAGGTGGTTTCGATAGTGCCGCTTGGACAGGACAGGATCGGTGTCGCTGCAGCGGCAAGGACAAGCGCCAATGCCATGATGACTACCCCAGTTTCGGCGCGACCCGGATTGCGCCAAAACTATACCCATGCGCGGTGCGGGGCAAGACTGACGTCATTCCTTCACATGCCGACGCTCATCCCACCAGGCGAGCCGTTCGGCGATGCGCTTTTCGAACCCGCGATCGACGGGGCGATAGAAGGTCGCCGGCGCCATATTGTCGGGCCAGTAATTGTCGCCCGAAAAGCCGTCGGGCGCATCATGGTCGTAGCTGTAGCCCGCGCCATAACCCAGATCTTTCATTAACTTGGTCGGCGCATTGAGGATGTTGGCGGGCGGCGCGAGGCTACCGGTTTCGCGCGCGGCCGCCCACGCCGCCTTCTGCGCTGCATAGGCCGCGTTCGACTTGGGTGCGGTAGCGCAATAGAGGCACGCCTGCACGATCGCGAGTTCGCCTTCGGGCGATCCGAGGAACTGGTAAGCGTCTTTTGCCGCAAGGCACTGCACCAGCGCCTGCGGATCGGCGAGGCCGATATCCTCGCTCGCGAAGCGGGTGATTCGCCGCAACACATAGAGCGGCTCCTCGCCCGCCACGAGCATGCGCGCGAGCCAATAGAGAGCCGCCTGCGGGTCCGACCCGCGCAGCGCCTTATGCAGCGCCGAGATCAGATTGTAATGGCCGTCGCGATCCTTGTCGTAGACCGGCATCCGGCGATGCAGGAATTGCGCGAGCTCCGCCGGATCGAGTGGTGCCTCGATCGTCACCGAGAAGAGCGTTTCGACCTGGTTGAGCAGGAAGCGGCCGTCGCCGTCGGCGCTGGCAATCAACGCCGAGCGCGCCGCGTCGGTCACCGGCAGGCGCTGGTCAACCTCTGCCTCGGCACGCTCGATCAGCGTACCAAGCGCCGCCTCGCCCAACCGGTTGAGCACCAGCACCTGCGCGCGGCTGAGCAATGCAGCATTAAGCGCGAAGCTCGGATTCTCAGTCGTCGCACCGACGAGCACCACGGTGCCGCGCTCGACATAAGGCAGGAAGCCGTCCTGTTGCGCACGATTGAAACGATGGATCTCGTCGACGAAAAGCAGGGTCCGCTTGCCGGCCGCAGCCATCTTTTCGGCATCGGCAAAGGCTTGCCGGAGGTCTGCAACGCCCGAGAAGACAGCCGATAGCGGCGCGAAACGCATTCCTACCGCCTCGGCGAGCAGCCGCGCGATCGTCGTCTTGCCAGTGCCCGGCGGACCCCAGAGGATGATCGACGACAATTGCCCCGCCGCAACCATCCGGCCGATCGCCCCCTCGGGCCCGGTCAGATGTTCCTGCCCGACGACGTCGACAAGCGTGCGAGGACGCAATTTTTCGGCGAGCGGCACCGGGCCGGTCGCCCTGCCCTGCTGCGCCGCCGGCACATCCTCGCCGAACAGATCCTCGGCCATCGTTCCTCAGCCCCGGCGGCGCTGCTTTTGGCGGATCAGGCGGATATAGGTATCGGCGACCGTCTGGTTGATCGCATCCCATTGATAGGCGCCGCTTTCGAGCACCGCCGCAGAACCATGTTCGGCGCGAAGCTGGATATCGCGGCAATAGCGCTCAAGATGATCGGCAAAGCCGGTGATCGATCCCGGGGTAACGAGATAGCCGGTCTGCCCATGCTTGACGATGCTGGCGCTGCCGGTCGCGCGCGCCGCGACGACGGGCAGCCCGCAAGCCATCGCTTCCAGCGTCACATTGCCAAAGGTTTCGGTGACCGAAGGATTGAAGAAGATATCGCATGAGGCGAGCGCGTGGGCGAGATCTTCGCCGCCCTGAAAGCCGACGAAATTCGCGTTGGGCAACCGCGACTCAAACCATTCGCGGGCGGGGCCCTCGCCGATCACGACGACCTTGTGCGGGACGCCGCGCCGTTGGAGCACCTCCACCGCGTCGGCGAACACGTCGAGCCCCTTTTCCATGACCAGCCGGCCGAGGAAGGCGATCGCGGGAACATCGTCTTCGATGCCGAGCGAGCGGCGCCATGCCACGTCGCGGCGCGCCGGATTGAAAATCCCCTGTTCGACGCCGCGGGTCCAGATGCCGATATCATAGTTCATCCGTTGCTCGCGCAACACCTGCGCAAAGCTTTCGGACGGTGCGATCAGCGCATCGCATTTGCGGTAAAGCTTGCGCAACCACGCAACCATTACGGGCTCGAGGAACGACAGATTATAGTAGCGAACGTAGGTTTCGAAACGCGTGTGCACCGAACAGGCGACCGGAAGCCGCCGACGCCGCGCCCACGCCGCCGCCTGCCGCGCGACGCGGTCGGGGCTGGAGATATGGACGATATTGGGTGCAAAAGCGGTGATGTCCTCGCGGACGCGCGATGAAAAGGACACGGGAATGCGATATTCGCTCCGCCCTGGAATCGCGACCGACGGCACGCTGACCAGATCGCCCGTCGGTTCGAAAGCGGGGTGCTCGACGGTCGGCGAATAGACGCGAACCGCGGCGCCGTGAACCAGAAGATAGCCCACAAGACGGTTCAGCGCCTTGTTCGCGCCGTCGGTGGTCATGTTGTAATTGCCGCTGAACAGGGCGATGCGAAGGTCGGAGACGTCCATCACGCCTCCGCTAGTCCCGTCGCGGTGCAAACGCAACGCCGCCGTCAGGCCATGATGCTATAAGGTTCGCCGGGCTTCGCACGGCACATGCGCTTCGATACGCGCGTTTCCTCGCCCTCGACAATCGCGATGTCGGTGATCGACAGACATTTGCTGCCATTGGGCTCGGTGTTGAGTGCGGTGATCGTCGACGACCCCGCCACGCCTTCACGCGTCGGGCTCGTCCAATTCGCGGTCGCACCGACCTCTTCCTTTTTCGTGACGGCCACCGTCGCCTCCGCGGCGACTTTCTGCTCCTTTTCGTCGAGCTGGCACGCGATTTCGGCAACGAGCACCGCCCCTACCAATCCCGACACGAGCGTACCGACGCCCTTGAGGCCCACGGCGCTACCCGCCACACCGCCGATGAGGCCGCCCAGCGCGCCGCCGCGCTTGCGGGCGCGCTTGCATTTGGGGTCGGGAGCGTCGCTGTCCGCGCGCTTCGTTTCCTCGGCCTTCTTTTTTGGGGGCTGCTCGACGGTTTCTGGCGCTACGACTTTGACGCCAGATGCTGGCGCCGGATAACCGTTGCAGCCGGTGTTGAAGCAGAAGCGGTCGGCGAGATAGGCGCGGTCGGTCTGATATTGCGCCTCAAGTCCGCGATATGCAGCGAGGTTCGCGCCTTCGGGATCAGAGGCGGCGTGTTCCGCCATCACGGCCTTATAGAAGCGGTCCTGCGTCGCCGGGGAATAGCGCATATTACCGCCGACCCTGGTCGTATAAAGCGACGACAGCGCATTTTGATAGACAATCATCGCCTCGCGGTACGGCAGCATTTTCTGCGAATAATAGGCGTCGATCGCCACCGTGCAGCGATTGATCGCGGCCGCCTTGTCGAACGGCGCGTCGATCTTCTTATAATCCTCGCGGCATTTCGGATAGCTGCGGGTATCTAGCGCGGGCCGCTCTGGGAGAGCCGGCAGCGCGGGTTCGGTGACCGGTGGCGGGACAAAAGCCTTGTCGCCCTCGCTCGGCACACTCTGCCAAGCTGCCGCGGCAACATTACTCGACAGCAGCACCAAGAAAATGGCGCCCCACCCCGATCGATATCGCAGCTTTGCCGGCATGATTGAACTCCCACCCTTGTCTCCAAGGCTAGGACCGAATGACCGTCCTCACAAGTCGGGTCAATGACCCGGATCACACCGCAAACGAGCGTGTCGTGATATTGTTTTGGCTGCGGCGATGACATAGCATGACCGCGTGTGCGGTCGGGGGTCTGCACGTTGCTGGGGATGATCGTATGAACCGTTGGATCAAATCGATCGCTGCGCTTGTCGCGACGCTCGCATGCACTGCCGCGACCCCGCCCGGCATGGATCCCGACAACCCCACTTGCCCCGCCAAGCCCAATTGGTCGGACTATAGAACGATGGTGCTGACCCCGTTCCAGCGCAGCGGCGAAACCGTGCTGCTGGCCGAAGGGCGCGTCGACAGCGAACTTCCCGCGCGGCTTGAGAAGGTTCTGACCGACAATCCGTCGATCAGCGAAATCTGGATTCGTTCGCCGGGTGGCGATGCGCGCGCCGGCAATGCCGCAGGATTGCTGATCCGCAAATTCAGCAAAGAGCGGCAAATGGTGACACGAATTCCAGCGGGTTGGACCTGTTTCAGCGCGTGCAATTTCGTCTTCATGGGCGGCCGTGCACGCACGATCGACCCGGGCGGTTATTTCATGGTCCATATGTTCACGATGACCGGCGACAAGAACGCCATTCAGTCAAGCGTCGCACTGGGCGCCGAGTCCACCACCGAATTGATCAGCGACGTCGAGCGCGAGGCCGCCTTGATGGCGACTGAGGACAATGATCTGCTGATCCGTCTCGACGTATCACGCGACCTGCTGTCCGACATCATGTACCGGCAAAAGTCGGTGGCGACCGAAAGCGACCGTTCGACGCGCCGATGCCTGACTATGGCCGAAGCGCTGCGCTATAATGTGATCAATATCGGTCCCGAATAACCGGCGCGCTAGTCCCCGGTCTCCGACGGCGCCTCAAGGTCGACCACCACCGGCGGGTGAAGGCGCAAACGGTGCACGCGGCGTTCGTCGGCCTCGGTCACCTCGATGCGCCAGCCGCTCGGATGCTGCAGGATTTCGCCGACCTCTGGAACATGGCCGGCCAGCACGGCGGCAAGGCCGCCCAGCGTATCGACATCTTCCTCGACCTCGGCAAGCCGCGGGTCGATCGCCTCCCCGATATCGTCGAGTTCGGCGCGCGCATCGGCTTCCCAGCAGCCGCCCTCGCCGGGTGCGAAAAGCGCGGTCGGCTCGTCGTCATGCTCGTCCTCGATCTCGCCGACGATTTCCTCGACCAGATCCTCGATCGTCAGCAGCCCCTCGGTGCCCGAATATTCGTCGATCACGATCGCGAGATGGGTGCGCTTGGCGCGCATCTCGGCGAGCAGGTCGAGCACGCCCATCGATTGCGGAACGTAAAGCGGCTGGCGGATGAGGTCGAGCAGCGGCGGCGGCGTCCGCCCCTCCGCAAGCACCGCGAACACGTCCTTGACGTGGATCATCCCGACGACTTCGTCCAGATTTTCGCGGTAGACCGGCAGACGGCTATGCCCCGCCTCGGCAAACAGCGCGACGATATCGGCAAAGCTCGCGCTTTCGGGGATCGCGATGATGTCGGCGCGCGGTACCGCGACATCGTCGACCGTCTGCTCGCCAAAGTGAAGTAGGTTACGCAGCATCTTGCGCTCGATCGGCGACAGGTCGCCGACGACGCTGCTCCCGCGCCGTTCCTGCCCTTCCTCTTCGGCCTCGTCGATGACCTCTTCGATCTGTTCGCGCAGCGACGGTTCCTTGTCGCCGCCGAACAACAGGGTTTTCAGCCCGGAGAATAATCCGGGTCTACTACTGTCCTCTTCCGATCGGTTCGAAGATCCCTGGTCGTCGGGCATAGATAATGGCTTTTCCCTGTTAATCCTGATCCGCATATGGATTGGCGATGCCCAGCGATGCAAGCGCTTTCACCTCAAGCGCCTCCATGGCGGCCGCCGACCCGTCGTCCATATGGTCGTAACCGACAAGATGCAGCGTGCCGTGGACGATCAGATGCGTCGCGTGATCGGGGATCGAAATCCCCTTTTCCTCCGCTTCGCGCGCGCAGGTTTCGCGCGCCAACACGATGTCGCCGAGCAGGATTTCGCCGTCGTCGCTGTTCGACATGGCGATGAGGAGGTCGGCCTGTACCTGCGGAAAGGAGAGGACGTTGGTCGGCTTGTCCTTGCCGCGAAAATCGCGGTTGAGCGTGTGGACCTCGGCGTCGTCGGTCAGTCGCACCGATACCTCGACGAGCGGCGCGGCGTCGGCGAGCGAGGCATAGGGCGTCAGCGCAAGCGCCGCGGCGACCGCCTGCCCCGCCCGCACCTCCCAATCCAGCGGATCGGGCCAAGGCGTCGCGGCATAGGTTTCGACGCTCAGCACCGAATTGCTCCCGCGAAGAAATCAGCGGAAAACTGCGCAACTTCACTCGCAAATCGCGTTTTTCGTGTCGCAGGCGGTACGGGGATTCTGTCGTGGTTCATGGGTCGACGCTATAGCGGGGATGCGGTGTAGGACAGATAAAAAGCCATGGAGCCAAACATCGTCGAAATGAACTGATGCGGCACTTGCCCATTCAGTTATTGACTGATCGTTCCATAATTCCTATTTGGTCCCTCATGGCACGACCCAAGGCATTCGATACCGATGAGGCGCTGGACGCGGCAGTCGCTGTATTTCGCGATCATGGGTATGAGGGATCGTCGGCATCGATGCTCGTCGGCGCAATGGGGATCGGCCGGCAGAGCCTTTATGATAGCTTCGGCGACAAATGGCAGCTCTATTGCGCCGCGCTAAGGCGCTACACCACGACCGAAGTCCAGGCGCATCTCCAAACGCTGCGAAGGGAAGAGCGCGCCATCGATGGCATCCGTGCCATGATGGATCGCGTCGTTGTGGAGGCGTCGAATCCCTGCCTCGGCGTTGGTTCGATCTGCGAGTTCGGGACGAGCCGCGCCGATCTGGAAGAGATCAAAAACTCCGCCGCGGCTGTTTTGTACGACGCGATCGCGGAACGCGTTCGCGAAGCGAAGGAGCAGGGTGACCTTGCCGCAGATTTGGACCCGGTGGCGGTCGCGGGCTTCTTTGACAGCAGCTTTGCGGGAATACGCATCGCCGCGCGCGGGGGCGCCGACCAGAAGCAACTGCAATTGCTCGGAGAACTCGCCCTGCGGGCGCTTCGCTGACCCCCTTTTTTTGATCATTTCTGGAACAATCATTCCATAACTTACCGATCCCGCACAACAAGGAGAATATCGATGACGTCCCCCACGATCCTGATTACCGGCACCAGCAGCGGCCTTGGCCGAATGACCGCCCTCCATTTCGCGAAGCAAGGTTGGAATGTCGCCGCGACGATGCGCTCGCCCGAGAGGGACGAGACGTTCAGGGACCTGAAAAATGTCGCGGTGATTCCACTCGACGTGACCGACGTCGCCTCGGTCCGGGCTGCCGTGGCAGCCGCGATCGATCGCTTCGGCGCCATCGACGCGGTGGTGAACAATGCCGGCGCGGGCGCCTATGGGCCGCTCGAACTTGCCGAGGAGGCAACGATCGACTGGCAATATGCGGTCAATGTGCGCGGCCCGATCAACGTCATCCGCGCAATCCTGCCGCATTTCCGGGAAAGAAAGGCCGGCGCCATCGTCAATGTCAGTTCTTATATGGGCCTGACAAGTGCGGTGCCGACTGGGTCGCTCTACAACATGTCAAAATTCGCGCTCGAAGGGCTGATCGAGGGCCTCCATTATGAGCTGCGCCCGTTCAATATCCGCCTGCGCCTCGTCGAACCAGGCGGCTTCACGGGCAATAAATTCCGCGACAATATGATCTTCCACCGTTCGGACGAAATCCGCGATTACGACCCGCTGGTCGGACAGCTCGAAGCCATGTTCGCGTCGGTCGATCCCGCGCGCCTCGACGACCCCCAGGTGATTATCGACGCGATCCATACGGCCGCTGTCGATCCGGACAGCCCATTCCGGGCCGTCATCGGCGCCGAAGGCAATGGCCTTATGGCGATGCGGAGCGCGATGCCGATCGAGCAATATCTCGATACGATCGCCGGACAATTCGGCCTGTAGTCGCCCGCGCGACGTCAGTGCATATGCTTCAGCTTGTCGGGGTTGCGCATGACATAGATGGCAGTGATCTTGCCGTCCTCGATTTCCAGCGCCGTCGTCTGCAGTTCGCCGTCGGCTTCGCGCGTGACGAAGCCCGGCAGCCCGTTGATCGTGCCGGCGTGGACGAGCGTCGAGCCGTATTTTCCGAACAGCACCGCCAGGCTGCGATGCAGTTTCAGCACGATGTCATGGCCGAGGACGGGGCCCATCGCGGCGGGGCGCTTGCCGCCACCGTCGGCCCACATGCCGACATCGGCGGCAAGCAGCGCGCCGAGCGCGCCCATGTCGCCGCTGCGCGATGCCGCGAAAAAGGCGTTGGCGATCTGAAGCCCCTGCTCTTTTTCAAGCTTGTAGCGCGGGCGCGCGTCGCGGACGTGGGTTCGCGCGCGCGCCGCAAGCTGGCGCGTCGCGGCGGGGTCGCGGTCGATCGTCTTGGCGACCTCTTCGAACTCGACGCCGAAGACGTCGTGGAGCAGGAAGGCGGCACGTTCGAGCGGCGACAGCCGTTCGAGCGCGATCATCAGCGGCAGCGTGACGTCGTCCTCTTCCTCCTCCTCGACCAGCGGATCGGGGAGCCAGGGGCCGACATAGGTCTCGCGCTGACTGCGTGCCGACTTTATCTGGTCGAGGCAGAGACGCGTCACGGTCCGCCGCAGGAAGGCCGCGGGCTCGCGCACGGCGCTGCGGTCGGTGCCGAGCCAGCGAATGAAGGCATCCTGCACCACATCCTCGGCATCCGCGACCGAGCCGAGCATGCGGTAGGCCACGCGCGTGAGGAGCGGGCGCAGCAGGTCGAAACTCCCCGCTGCGTCCGCTGCCGCATCGATTTCGCCGCGGATGCCCTCAGGGGTCATCAGGCAGCCTTCAACGCGCCGTTTTCGTACCAAAGGTCGAAACCGACCGCGATACGATTCCAGCCATTGATGACGTTGATCATCACGGTCAGATTCACCTGTTCCTCCGGCGTGAAATGCGCTTCGAGCGCATCCTTCGCAGCCTTCTGTGTGTGCCCTGCGGACAGCTTGGTCAAGGCGTCGGTCCAGGCGAGTGCCGCGCGTTCGCGGTCGGTATAGACCGGGGCTTCGTGCCAGGCCGAGAGCAGATAGATGCGCTGTTCGGTCTCGCCCTTCGCGCGGGCTTCGACAGTGTGCATGTTGATGCAGTTGGCGCAGCCGTTGAGGATCGACGAGCGGATCTTCACCAGTTCGATCAGGCTCGGCTCGAGGCTCTTTTCGGCGCCGAGGCTGACAGCCATCCATTGCTTCATCAGGTGCGGGGCGGCGGCGTAGGGGTCGGTTACCTTGGTCATGTCATATCTCCTTCATGGGGGTTGTGCAGACTTGACGAGACAGGATCGGCGGATGTGACATGGATCGCGAAAAAAATTCGCGCGGGCCGAAAAATCGGTTAGCTTGCCCACCTCGATAATCAGAACGAGGGGGTCCAATCATGAAATTTCTCGATGGTTTCGGCGAACAGGCCTATGCATTGCTGCGCATCGTTGCGGGTGTACTGTTCCTCGCGCACGGGGTGCAGAAATTCCTCAACTTCCCTGTCGCCTTTCCGATGCCGCTCAACCCGATGCTATATGCTGCGGGGACGATCGAACTGGTCGCGGGCGCGCTGATCATCATCGGCCTGTTCACCCGTCCCGCCGCCTTCATCGCGAGCGGCATGTCGGCGGTCGGTTACTGGGTCGCGCACGGCAGCCAGGGGCCCTTCCCGATCGTCAACGGCGGCGAGACGATCATCCTCTACTGCTTCATCTTCCTGTTTATCGCGACGCGCGGTGCGGGAATCTGGAGTGTCGAAGGCGCTAAGAAATAGGCATTCCAACTCTATCTTGTGGCAGGGATAAGGGAGATGAACGTCGGGCGAACGCCGGCCTCCGGAGAAGTGGCCGCTCGCGGCCTTAAGGCGACAAAAGATACGGACGTACGCGTCCAGAATATCTCCTTTGTCGCCTTAAGGCGATGACGGGCGCGGAGTGTCGAAGGAGTGTTCTGCAGGGTGATCGATGCGGTCATCCACAAGGGTAGATCATCGCCGGATATATTGGGAAAGCGGTTTTTTCTGTGCGAGGTTCTGGCTGATTTTGGTCGGGAGCTGCCGTTGTAGGTGTGTACCCTAGCGAAGGCCGGGGTCCAAAATTCCAACACTAACCTTGCGCTTTTCCGAACTGGGCCCCGGCTTTCGCCGGGGTACACGGATGGGCAGGAGTCGACCGGGAGCTGCCCTCTCCATCTTCGTCACCCAGGACTTGATCCGGGGTCCCGCTTGATCTCGAAGGCCGGTAGATGCGCAAAAAAGCGGGATCCCGGGTCAGGCCCGGGATGACGGAAGTGGGGTAACGAACGGAAGCGGACGATAGTGATGTGCACCCCGGCGAAAGCCGGGGCCCAGAATTCCAACGCTGCCTTTCCGCACTAGGCCCCGGCTTGCGCCGGGGTGCACAAAGGGCAGCTCACCACCCCGTTGCCGCCATTCGCCCGCACCACAAAATAGGGGGCGGCCCTTGCGAGCCGCCCCCAGTTTCGGGCTTCACATGGTGAAGGTCTTCAAAGCTTGCGCGTGTTGGTCTCGATCAGCTTTTTCGCCTCGGCGATGGCTTTCGCGGTGGTCAGCTTCTTTTCCTGAATATCGTCGGCCATTTCGAGCAGGCGGCCGCTGATCACGGTGCCCGTCTGTGCTTCCTCATCGATCGCGATACCGCCCTTGGCTGCGGCGACACGGTCCCATTCGGCGCGCACGGCGGCCCAATAGTCCTTGGTTGCGGCCCAATAATCGTCGGCCGCCTTCACGTCATATTGGTCATATTTGATATAGGTGTTGAGGACATATTCCTGGACGATCGGCACCAGCTTGCCGTCCTTCGTCCCCATTTTCGTATTGTCCTGCCAGTGGACCCAGCCGTCGGGCGAGGGCTGGTGGCGGTTGATCGAGAGGTAGCGGTCGTAGACCGGATTACGCACGGCATCGCGGCGCGCCAGTGGGCGCCAGGTCCAGTTCGAGCGCCAGCGGCGGACGCCGCCCTGCGTTTCGAACTGACCCCAGCCGCCATATCTTGGGGAATCATCGACCTGATACACCGTCTGCGACCAGCGACCGGTGCGCATCTTTTCGGGCACATCTTCCCACGTCCAGGCGTTGCGGTCGGAATAGACCAGCACCTTCGCAGGTTCATATTCCCAATCCTGGCGCCAATGCTTGATGATCATGCTCTTGTCGTCGTCGCCGGTGATGACGAGCATATGCTGCAGGCTGATCTTGCGGCCGGTGTCCTCGATGACGCGCACGACCTCATTGCCGCCCGAACGCTTGGGTTCGAGGACCTCGTACGTCGGATCCCAGCGCGTCGATTCCTGCATGTTAAAGCTGACGCGGTAATTGCCCGCCATCGCGAGGATGTCGGCACGGTCCTGTTCGAAGTTGGCGGCGGCAGCCTCGGCGGCGATCGGCGGATGGGCCGAAGCGGCGATGGGCAGCGCTGCGGTCAGCAACAGCAACCCGGCGGCGATCTTACGATAGGTTTTCATCGGTGCAGTCCTTTTCGTTTTTTTAAAAGCGGAAGCTGAGCGACACGCTCGCGTTGCGGCCGGGCTGGGTATAGGCGTCGGCGATCACGGCGATCGGCAGGTTCCGGCCGCCAATGAGCGTCGTGTTGGCAAGGCCGCGCGCGTCGCTCCACCAGCTATATTTCTTGTCGAGGATGTTGAAGACGCCGCCGCGCAGCGTCAGCCCCTCGGTCAGGCGGACAAAGGCGGTCGCGTCGAGGATGGTGAAACCGTCGGGGCGGTAACCGCCGGCGGTGCGCGACGCTTCCTTGCGTGCGCTGTGCGTCATGATCAACTGGCCGCCGAAACGGCCCTGCGGCTGACGATAGCCGACCCCCGCGACGAGCTTGAGCGGATCGATCGATTCGAGCGGCGAGCGAATGCCGTCGGGGTCGATGATGTCACCCTTCGCATAGGATAGGGCGAGCGTCGTATACAGGCCGGACGACGCTCGCCCCTCGAACCGCGCCTCGGCCCCTTTGACCCGGACGCGATCGAGATTCACGAATTGGAAGATAGCGGGGTCGGCGGGCGTAAAGCTGCCGTCGACCTGCTCCTGGCTGATGAAATCCTTGTAGCGCGCCGAAAAGCCCGTGACGTCGAGGCTGATCGCGTCGCTCGAAAAGCGGATGCCGCCCTCAAAGCTTTCGCTGCGCTCGGGCCCCAGATCGGGGTTCGGGATCGACGTATAGCCCGACGCGAGGTTCGAGAAGAACTGGTTCACCTGCCCCGGCTCGGGTGCCTTGAAGCCCGTCGCATAGTTGGCGAACAGGCGGAATTCGTCGGTGACCTTCCACACCGCGCCGAACTTTGGCGACAGGCGCGAGCCGTCCTGTTTGGCGCCGGCGAAGGTCGGCAGCAGCGGATCGTCGTCGGGCGACAGGTCGTACCAGTCGAAACGCAGCGCCGGATAGAGGATCAGACGTCCGTCGGCGATGGTGATTTCGTCGCCGACAAACAGGCCCGCGCGCGTGAAATCGGTGCTCGGGAAGGCGCGTGTCGGATAAACCTCGCCGAACGGCGGCACGGTGCCGTCGCGCAGACCGCGCTGACGCGTCTTGCTGATGTCGCCGCCGAAGACGAGACGGTGAGCGATCGCGCCGGTCGCGAAATCGGCGCGGGCATCAGCCGCGGCGCCGATCACGCGGTTCTCGAACGTGTTGAGGCGCGTGCGGTCGGCCGCGGGGGTGCGATCTTCCTCGGTATATTGATTGTCTTCGCCGTCCTGCCAATAGAGCGCGACGCGGGCGAAATCGATCGCGCCCTCGCCTTCCCAGCTCCAGTCGAGCGAGACGCGCTTGCGCTCTCCGCTGTCCCACGCTTCCAGCCGGTCGACGCTGGCGGTGACGACGCCCGCCGCATTCCGCGTCGCGGTGACGCCGGTGAGGCCGTTGGTGTAGAGGTCGGTGTCGAGATATTCACCGGTCAGGCGGATCTTGTGGCCGTTGGCGGGGTCATAGACGATGCGCGCGAGCGCCGCGTTGGAGCGGCCATCCTGGGGGTTCGGCCGCGTGCGGAGCGGACCGGTGTTCGCGTCCTTGCCCGAAGTGCCCGCGACGCCGTCGACATAGATGCCGCCCGCAACATCGCCCTTGTTGTCGAGTTCCTTGTGATCGCGCCGCGTATAGGCGGCCATGATCGACCAGTCGCCGCTGCGTCCCGCAAGGATTGCGGTTTCGCTGAATTCCTTGTCGGCGCTGCTATAGGCGGCGCGGAGGAGGCCGCCGACATTCTTGCCGGGTTCGAGGAAATCGACGGGGTCCGAGGTGATGAAGCTGACCGCGCCCGCTAGGCCGTCACTTCCATAAAGCGCGGACGACGGACCGCGCAGGATTTCGACCGACTTGACGAGACCAAGGTCGACATAGTCGCCGCGACCCGACGCCTGCGCGCCGAAGCTGAAGCCGTCGGGAACGCGGACGCCGTCGACCTGGACGAGCACGCGATTGCCCCCGATGCCGCGGATGTTGAAGCTGTCGTTGCCCGCGCGGCCGGTGGTGCCGAGCGCGGCGCCGAAGCGCGCGGGCTGGCGCTGGACGCTGACGCCGGGTTCGAAGCGGACGAGGTCGCGGATATCGGTGACGAGTTCGTCGGCGATCTGTTCGTCGCTCTTCACCGTAATAGTGACGGGAATATCCTCGGCCTTCACGGCGGTGCGCGTGGCGGTGACGACGATACGGTTCTTGAGCGACACCCAATATTCGCCGTCATTGTCCTGCGCAAAGGCCGGCGTAGCGGTCGCGGCGAGCGCGAGGCCCAGCGCGCTGCTCGCGGCAAGGCGGGTTACGGACGGCAGATATCGGATGTTCAATTTAATTCCCCCGGTTAGATTGCGACTGACTCGCAATAGCGGCGCTCTAGGCGCGCAAATTCAGAGGGTCAAGATGCTATTGCGAATCGTTTTCGACATGATGGCGCATGGCCCCGCGCGACCGCCGGCCGCAAAGCGTGGAGAATGCGGAAACAAGCTCGGAATCATGAAGGCGGGTAGCGACCGGGGGCGGACAGATTCTCCCCTCGTCACCCCGGGCTTGACCCGGGGTCCCGCTTGAGGTCGAAGCCGGAGAGTGCCTCAAAAAGCGGGATCCCGGGTCGAGCCCGGGATGACGAGAGCGAAGAAACGACCGGAAACTAACGACGGTAATGTGTGCCCCGGCGAAAGCCGGGGTCCAGGGCGGCAATCCGCACAGCTCGGCTCTCCAGAGCCCTGGGCCCCGGCCTTCGCCGGGGTGCGCAAATGGGAAACGACCGGTTGCCGACCAATCCTTTTTCGTCACCCCGGACTTGATCCGGGGTCCCGCTTGAAATCGAAGCCAGTGGGTGCCGTCAAAAAGCGGGATCCCGGGTCAAGCCCGGGATGACGGAAGTGGGGGGACGGGATGTCAGCTCACCACCCCAAAACAGACATCGCCTTCAAATAGGCCTTTCCTACATTATTCGGCCGTGCCAGCCTTCATCCGGCTCTTTCATTCGGTGAACAAAAAGGTGGTCGCGACCCGGCTTGCGGATGCGACCATGGTCGGACGTGCCGCGCACGTCGAGCGCTCCGCGACTTGCAAATCGGGGCGCTCATAGGGCTGAACTTTCCTGAACTTTGGAATATTGCGCCGCCCTCGCGCCGACCCGATCCGGATTCAGCCGGGCGATAGCCAAAGAGGGTAACGACAGCTCCCCACCCCAAACAGCCGCTGTTCCGCGCGCTAAGCTCCCGGCCCCTCATAGGCATCGACGATGCGCCCGACGATCGGATGGCGGACAACGTCGGCGCTGGTGAAGTAGCTGACGTTGATGCCCTCCAGCCCTTCGAGCCGGCCGACCGCATCGGCAAGGCCCGAGGTTGCGGGGATCGGCAAGTCGACCTGTTTCGGGTCGCCGCAGATCACCATGCGGCTGTTCATCCCGAAACGCGTCAGGAACATCTTCATTTGTGGGATCGTCGTATTCTGCGCTTCGTCGAGGATAATGAACGCGTCGGCGAGCGTGCGCCCGCGCATGAAGGCAAGCGGCGCGATCTCGATCTCGCCCGACGCAATCCGGCGCTCGACCTGCTCGGCGGGCAGGCAGTCGTGGAGCGCGTCGTAGAGCGGGCGCAGATAAGGATCGACCTTTTCCTTCATGTCACCGGGCAGGAAGCCCAGCTTTTCGCCCGCCTCGACCGCGGGGCGCGAAAGAATCAGCCGCTGGACGCTGCCGGTGATGAGCTGCGCCACCGCCTGCGCAACCGCGAGATAGGTCTTGCCCGTGCCCGCCGGACCAAGCGCGAAAATCACGTCGTCGCGCGCAAGCGCCTGCATATAGGGCACCTGCGACGGCGCGCGGGGGACGATCGTCTTTTTGCGCGTCCGGATCATGATCGGCGGCGCCTCATCCTTGTCGTGGCGGATGATGCCCGCGAGCGTCGGCTGCGCCGACATCGCGATCACGCCGTCGACCAGGCCGGTGTCAACCTCCTGCCCCTGTTCGATGCGGTTGTAGAGTTCGGTGAGCACGTCGCGCGCGCGCGCGGCGGCTTCGGCTTCGCCCTCGATCTGCACGCGATTGCCGCGCGCCGAGATATAGACGCCAAGGCGGTTTTCGATCGCGACGAGGTTGCGGTCGAACTCGCCGAAAAGAATGCCCAAAAGCTGCGTTCGCTCAAATTCCGCGGTCAGTCGGACGCGGTCGCCGGGTTCGGCGGGGGTGGAGGCGGTCAGCGGGCGTTTGGACATATGGGCAAGGCTCCTTCGATCGACGACACGACTGTACTCCCGCCAAGACGGGAGTCCATGACTTGCGGACTGCGAATGCGACGGAAGGAGACGGAGTGTGTCTTCGAAGAGACAGCTTCCGCCAGGCGCACTAGGCGACCTCTTCCGTCAAGGCTTCGGCGCCGACACTGTTCGCGCCGGCCGAAGTGATCCGTACATCGATCATATCGCCGATCTTCAGCCCCGGCGCGATGACATGCACCGACTGGAGCCAGGGCGACTTGCCGATGAGCTGGCCGTCGAGCTTGCCCTTGCGTTCCAGGAGCAGGCGCGTCGTGCGGCCGACGGTCGCTTCGTTGAACGCCTGCTGCTGTTCGTTGAGCAGCGCCTGCAATCGCTGGAGGCGGTCGTTCATCACCGCCTCTTCGATCTGGCCCTCCATCGTCGCGGCGGGGGTGCCGGGGCGGCGCGAATATTTGAAGCTATATGCCATCGCATAATTGGTGGCGCGGACGATATCGAGCGTCGCCTCGAAATCCTGGTCGCTTTCACCGGGGAAACCGACGATGAAGTCGCCCGAAATCGCGATATCCGGGCGAACGGCGCGGACGCGTTCGATGATCTTCAAGTAGCTTTCGACCGAATGGCTGCGGTTCATCGCGGCAAGGATGCGGTCGCTGCCCGCCTGCACCGGCAGGTGGAGGAAGGGCATCAGCTTGTCGATCTCGCCATGCGCGGCGATCAACCCATCGGTCATGTCATTGGGGTGGCTGGTCGTATAGCGGATACGATCCAAACCATCCTCGCGCGCCAGTTCGCGGATCAACCCGTCGAGGCCGATTGCCCTGCCCTTGTCGTCTTCGCCATCCCATGCGTTGACGTTCTGCCCAAGCAAGGTGATCTCACGCACCCCGCCCGCGACGAGCGCACGCGCCTCCGCGATCAGATCCGCATAAGGCCGGCTGATCTCGGCACCGCGCGTGTAGGGCACGACACAATAGGTGCAGAATTTGTCGCAGCCTTCCTGCACGGTCAGGAAAGCGGTCGGGCGCTGGCCGCCGGCGCGCTTCGGCAGCGCGCCGAACTTGCTTTCGAGCGGCATGTCGAGATCGATCGCCTTTTCGCCCTTTTCGGCGCGGGCGATCAAGTCGGGCAAGCGGTGATAGGCCTGCGGGCCGACGACGACATCGACGCTGGGCGCGCGGCGGGCGATCTCGGCACCCTCGGCCTGCGCGACGCAACCGGCGACCGCGATCGTCGGGGTGCTGCCGTCGGCGCGCTTCAGCCGGCCGATGTCCGAATAGACTTTCTCGGCCGCCTTTTCGCGGATGTGGCAGGTGTTGAGCACGACAAGGTCGGCGTCGGCGCCATCGGCGGCGGCAACATAGCCCTCGGCGCCCAGCATCTCGGCCATGCGCTCGCCGTCATAGACGTTCATCTGGCAACCGAAGGATTTGACGTGAAATGTTTTAGGAGAGTCGGATTTCATCGGCGCGCTATAGGCGATGCGGCGCGCTGGCGGAAGACCGTGCGATTTCCGCCGCGATCGTCGCGCGCGCCGCCTCGGCGAGCAGTTTTCGGTCGCCTTCGACGATATCGGGAAGCGGATCGAGATAGTGGATCGTCAGGTGGATCGGGCGCTTGCGCGCGAGCAGCCGTTTGAAATTGCCGAGCCCGGATTCAGGATCGAGCCAGGCGATGTCGCTCGCCTCGGGCCCGTAATCGAGAAACACCGGCTGAACGCGCAGGTTCGGCGGCGTCGGGATCATCGCCTGGAACAATGACGCGCGGAACGGCAGCAGTCCGTCGCCGGGGCCCGTCGTACCTTCGGGAAAGAGCGTCACGGGACGGCCGCGCGCGAGCGCGTTGCGCAGGTCGTTCGCCTGATTGTGAATCTCGCGCCGCGCCTCGCGCTGGACATAGACGGTGTGGTTCTGGTCGGCGAGCCAGCCAACGAGCGGCGTCGTGCCGACCTCTGCCTTCGACACGAACGCCGAGCGTGCGGCACCGCCCAGAGCGAGAATGTCGAGCCAACTCACATGGTTCGACACGAACAGTACATTGCGCCGGAGCCGCGTACCCGTCGTGCGGATGCGCAACCCCGCGATCCAGCCGACGGCGTTTAGGAAGGCCATGACCATCGGCGACGGACGCCCGACGGCGCGATAGAGAAGGTGCGGGACGATCAGAAAAAGGAGCGTCAGCACCATCAAGGCGAGACGGGCGACCGTCCGCCAGGTAATCGTACTGCGATCAGTCGCGCTTGCGATCGATGGCGACACCATAAAGCTCCATGCGGTGGTCGACGAGGCGGAAGCCCAGCCGTTCGGCGATCACCTTCTGCAACGCCTCGAGCTCGGGATCGACGAATTCGATCACCTTGCCGGTTTCGACGTCGATCAGATGATCGTGATGCGCCTCGGGCGCGGCTTCGTAACGCGAGCGGCCGTCGCCAAAGTCGTGACGATCGAGGATGCCCGCCTCTTCGAACAGGCGGACGGTACGATAGACGGTGGCGATCGAGATGCCGCTATCGACCTTTGATGCACGCTCATAGAGCGTCTCGACGTCGGGGTGATCCTCCGAATCCGAGATTACGCGCGCAATGATGCGACGCTGCTCGGTGATACGCAGCCCCTTTTCGTGGCACAGGGCTTCGAGATCGATGTTACCGGACATGCTTGCCTTTCCTGCAGATGCAGCCGTGTCTGTCTTTGTTACAAACTGTATAGGCACGCCCCGCGGATAGGACAAGGGCGGCACCCCTACGACGCCGCCCTTCCCTGCTCCGCCGGAGCTAATATCGCAGTGCCTCAGACCTTCGGCTTACGCTTGCGGCCACCGCCACGACCTTTGGTGCCGAGGCCGATTTCTTTCGCCAGCGCACGGCGCTTTTCGGCGTAATTCGGGGCAACCATCGGATAGTCGGCGGGAAGCCCCCATTTGGCGCGATAGTCTTCGGGGGTCATGCCATAATGCGTCATCAGGTGTCGGCGCAGCATCTTCAACTTTTTGCCGTCTTCGAGACAGACAATATAGTCGGGCTTCACCGAGGTGCGGATCGACACCGCCGGCACCAGCTTTTCCTCGACGACTGCTTCGGTCCCGAGACCGGACAGCGCGGCGTGCACATTATTTATCAAAAGGGAGAGGTCTGAAATGGCGACGCTGTTATTGCTGACATGTGCCGCGACGATGTCGGCAGTCAGCGTAACGAGCATCTCGTTGGTATCGGCTTGGTCGGACATGAGACTATTCCTCGTATATATTACCCAAGAGCAAGGTCGGCGAATATTGGATCTGTTCTTTCGCCGGCCCGATTACTGCCACTTTGGATGGAATTCCGCAATGACCGATCAGTCGGGCTTTGCCTCTCGTGCCGATCTCCGCATGGTTATTGCGTCGCGAACGACGCCGTCGGTACCACGATAATAGGCCGGACGCCGCCCGCACTCGCTAAAGCCGGCGGATTCATAAAGATGAACCGCGTCATTATCTGCCCGCATTTCAAGGAAATAATCTTCGGCACCCAGTTCAGCGGCCCAAGCGCGCCAGTCGTCGATCAGTAATGCGCCGATACCGCGGCCTCGAAACTGCGGATCGACCGCAAGCAACAATAATTCGCTTTCGGGACCGGCGATACGCGCCGCAGAGAAACCGCAGGCCCGCTCGCCATCCCATGCGAGGCATACGCGCGCCGACGGCAAAGCGAATAACGTCAAAAGCTGCGCCCCGCTCCACGCTTCGCCATAGGCGGGCTCGAACGCGGCATCCATTACGCGCATTACCGCGGCAAGGTCGCCGACACGGGCGGTGGCAAGGCGAACGTCTGCGGTCATGCCGGCGCCATCGGCTTGGCGTCGGGGGCGCGGCCATAGATCGGGCTGGGCTGGTCGTTCAGCGCGGCGGCGGGCAAGCGGAGGAACGCGCGCGCGTCGGGCAAGGTCGCAAGTGCGCACCCCGAACCACGACGCTCAACAAAAGGTTCGGCACGGTTTCCGACGACGAGTTCGCCCTCGATCAACACCGCCTCGTCCGGCACAAGCGAGCGAATCTCAGCACGCGGCAACAGGTCCGCGGCGAACGGCTGGACGAACCATTGACCATGCCCGCCTTCGACCACGACCAGCCCGCCGCCCGCCGCCGCGATGGCATCGGCTGCCCCTGCCGCGACGAGCGCGAGCGTCGAAAAGCCGCGTACCGGCACTTGCCAGCCAAGCGCCAGCGCGCGAGCCGCCGCCACGCCGATACGTACCCCGGCAAAACTGCCCGGGCCGCATCCCGCAGCGATGATGTCGGCACGTCCGCCGCCGGCAAGTTCGGCAATCAGCGGAACCAGCCGCTCGGCATGACCGCGGCCGATGATCTCATGACGATAGTCGACGACGGCCTCCGCCTCCAGCAGCGCCACCGAACAGGCCTCGCTCGCCGAATCGATGACCAGATACCGCATGGAGGTGAGGCGCTCGCTCAGGCGATGCGGTTGAAGCGCGCGAAGTCCGGCCGCGGGCTGCGTTCGAAGATCGTCGCCGGATCGCCATAGCCGAGGGTCGAGATGAAATTGCTCTTCACATGCGGCTGGTCGGCGAAGAAGGCTTCGTCGACCGCGGCGTTGTTGAAGCCCGACATCGGCCCGGTATCGAGACCAAGTGCGCGCGCTGCGAGAATGAAATAGGCGCCCTGCAGGCTCGAATTGCGGAAGGCGGTCGTCTGCGCCAGCGCATCATTGCCGACGAACCAGCTCCGCGCATCGGTGTGCGGAAAGAGTTCGGGCAGATTTTCGTAGAACTCGTTGTCGCTCGCGATGATCGCGGTGACCGGTGCGGCAAGAATCTTTTCGGCATTGGCCGGGAGCGCGAACGCCGCAACCTTTTGCTTCGCTTCGTCGCTCACGCACCAGACGATCCGCGCCGGCAGGCTGTTCGCGCTGGTCGGGCCGAATTTCACCAGATCCCAGATCGCGTGCAGTTGCGTCTCCGAAACAGGCTTGTCGAGATAGCCGTTATAGGTGCGCGCGGTACGAAAAAGCTGGTCGAGAGCGCTGTCGGAAAGCGGCTCGCTCATGGGCTAACTCCTCAGGAAATATTGGTCAGACGGCGTGGACTGCCGTTACCTCAGGCACATAATGTTTCAAGAGGGACTCGATGCCATTCTTGAGCGTTGCGGTCGATGACGGACATCCCGCGCAGGCGCCCTGCATCTTGAGGTACACATTGCCCTTGTCGAAACCGCGATAGACGATGTCGCCACCGTCGTTGGCGACCGCAGGACGGACGCGCGTTTCGATAAGTTCCTTGATCTGGTCGATGATGTCGGCGTCGGCGGGATCATCGGCGAACCCCTCATCCTCGGCCGGCACCGAAAAGCCCGCGCTCGCGGCGTTGAACAGCGGCACTTCGGCAAGGAAATGGTCCATGACGATGCCCAGGACGTCTGGCTTTACGTCGGCCCATTCGGCGCCGGGCGCAATCGTCACCGACACGAATTCACGGCCGAAAAAGACGCCGGTCACATCGCCGAGCGAGAAAAGCGCGCTCGCGAGCGGCGACGCCTCGGCCTCTTCGGGGCTGGCAAAGTCGCGAGTCCCCGTTTCCATCACCGCCCGGCCGGGCAGGAATTTGAGCGTCGCGGGATTGGGCGTCGATTCGGTTTCGATCAGCATGGCGTGCATGTGGGGCGGAGCGAGGCTTTGTGCAAGATGATAGGGATGCGCTAAGGCGCCCCGATGCGCCGTTTCACTCATTTCGCCGCCATCGACTGGTCGGGTGCACGCGGAGAACGGCAGCGCGGGATCGCGCTCGCTGTCGCGAGCGACACGGCGGCGCCCGCCCTGGTGCAGCCCGAGCATGTCTGGTCGCGCGCCGAAATCCTGAACTGGCTGGAGGATGTCGCGGCGGCGGGCACGAATATGTTGATCGGATTCGACTTTTCGGCAGCCTTCGCCTTCGCCGACCATGGCGCCTATTTCCCCGGCTGGACGGAGACTCCTGCTGACATGGGCGCGCTCTGGGCGCTCGTCGAGCAGTTCGCCGGCGACGATCCATATTATGAGGCTGGCGGGTTTCTCACGCATCCGGAGGCGCGCCGGCACTTTCGGCAAACGGGTGCGGCCGGCGACCTGTTCGAGCCCGGCGCGGGGCGACTGCGTGTCGTCGAACAGCATCAGCGCACGACGAAGCAGGCGGCAAGCGTAAGCAATTTCAACCTCGTCGGCGCGGCGCAGGTCGGCAAGGCCAGCCTGTCGGGGATGCGGCTGCTCCACCGGCTGACAGGCCGCATACCCTTGTGGCCCCGCGATCCCGTGCCTCGAACAGGCCCGATGCTGGTCGAAATCTATACCAGCCTTGCCGCGCGTGCGGCGGGTCTTCCTCCGGGACGCAGCAAGATCCGTGACGGCGCCGCGCTCGACAAGGCGCTCGCGGCGCTGGGTTCGCCCCCTTGCGGCTTGACCGGCCCCGTCAGCGACCATGCGAGCGACGCGCTGCTCACCGCCGCATGGCTGCGCGCAATAGCCGGCGACACGGCGCCTTGGGCGCCATCGCCGCTGACCGACGCCCTCGCACAAACCGAAGGCTGGACCTTTGGCGTCATTTGAAGCAAAGGGCGAAAAGTGCCGGCTTAGCTCAGTTGGTAGAGCACCTGATTTGTAATCAGGGGGCCACGGGTTCGAATCCTGTAGCCGGCACCATCACATAATTCGGGAGGTTTCAGGTGCGCTTTCGGGCGCTGCCGGTCCTAGACGCGGTGGCGCCGTGCGCATGATCAAATTGCCGAACTCTTCGCGACCTGTCATCCGCCCTTCGGCAAATTGGCGCGGGGTCGTCTCGCGGCGACGCCTGCGACCATGATTTCATTTGCCGGTCCCACAAACGAAGGAGATTCATATGACCATCGAACGCCTGCATGCAGGTCCACGCATGAGCCAGGCCGTGATCCATGGCGGCATCGTTTATCTTGCCGGCCAGGTTGGCGCACCGGGCGAGGACGCGACCACGCAAACACGCGCCATTCTCGCATCGATCGACGCGCTGCTCGCCGAAGCCGGCACGGACCGGTCGCACCTGCTCACGGCAATGGTCTGGTTGGCCGACATGGCCGATTTCGCCGCGATGAACGCGGTCTGGGAAGACTGGATTGGCGGCGCCAATGCGCCGACGCGGGCGACCGGCGAAGTTCGTCTGGCGACGCCCGATTACCGGGTAGAAATCATCGTCACGGCCGCTCGACCTTGAAGTAGAAACGAAGGCTTCTGCCTGCTCCCTTATCGAGGCAGTCGAAGCAAGGCCGGGACTGCGTGACCTTGCTTCGAACTGCCCCGAAAACGGATTCGATCAGAAATTGACCCTCGCGCCGACGGTCATATAGGTGCCGACCACGTCATACAGCGTGCTGTTGACGGTAATCAGCGGCGGCTTGCGGTTGAAGACGTTGTTGACGTTGGCGAACAGGGTGAAGCGGTCCTCAATCTTGAACCGCGCGCCCAGGTCGACATAGGTCCGCGACGCGATCTTGTTGTTGATGAGCGTCGTGCGCGTCCGGTCGTAATTGCCGCCATCGATGTAACGGGCGCGGATGTCGAACCCGAAACTGCTATCTTCATAGGTCGCACTGAGCGTTCCGCGCCACTTCGGCGTTGCACGCAGCACCGCATCGCCGACGTCGCCGGCTGTCTCGACGCGCGTGATGCCGGTATCGAACACCAGCTTGTCGACATAGGTCGCAAGCGCGCGGATGCGCAGGCTGCCCGGCAGGCCCGAACTGACGTTCGACAGGTTGACGACATAGGATGCCTCCATATCCAGCCCACTCGTCTCGAAGCTTGCGATATTCTGCTGGGTGGCCGCAACCTGCGTCACCGTCCCCGTCGCATCGCGCGTGACGCTATCGCAGGCAGAGGTGACCCCGCGCGAACACAGAAGCGTCAGGTTTGACCCGTTGAGCGCTGTGATCGCACCGTCGATCTTGATCTTGTAGTAATCGACCGAGGCGCTGAAGCCGCGCAGAAACGACGGCGAATAGGTTGCACCAATCGATGTCGTATAGCTCACTTCGGGTACGAGATTGGGGTTACCGCCGGTATAGGTCGTGACGGCGGACGGCGTCGGATTATAGGCAGGGTTCGCTGCGGCCCGCCCAGCCCTGTCCTGATCGTTGAGCAGCCCGATGTTGATCGACCGGAGCGCGAACAATTCGCCGATACCCGGCGAACGAATGTCGCGCGACCGCGTTGCGCGAAGGAGCAGGTCGTTGAACAGCCGCGCGGTACCGCCAGCTTTCCACGTCCAGATGCCGCCGCTGGTGCTGTAATCGGAATAACGCGCCGCCCCGCTCAAATCGAGTTCCACCGCATTTTCAAGCTTGAGCAGCGGAAACAGCACTTCGCCGAAGGCTTCCTTGACGTTGAACCCGCCCGACGTGGGCGTCGAAAAGACGAGGATGCCGAAATTACTGGCATTCGCGACCGTGAAGTCTTCGCGCGATGAAACCTGTTCTTCCCAGCGCGCCTCGGCGCCGAGCGCGAGGGTCACCGGGCCAGCCCATAGCGAGAATAGATCCCCCTGAACTTCGGCGCCCACCGAATCGAGCTTGTTGGTGCTGAACGCCCGCTGCGCGCCTGTGACATAGGCGCGCGCTTCGGGGGACGCATTCAAGGCGCCGAAGGGATTCAGCGGCCGGCAGGCGGCATCGTCGTTCGCCGTGGTGGCGTCGGCATTGATCGCGCAGACGATTTGCCCGCCGCTCAATACCGCGTTGATCGCATTGTTGAACTGCCGGACAAGGCGCGAATTGCCCATCGTCTGATCGCTGTCGACCTCGCCATGGCTGTACCAGGCCTTGTAGCGGAAGCCGTTGCCGAAGGTGCCGTCGACGCCGATCGCGCCTTCCTTGCTGACCCGCTCACCGCGGAATTGCAGTTGCAGGATGTCGTTGAAATAGCGGCCGAAGGTGAAGCTCGTCTCCCCGGCGGCGGCAAGCCGATCGCGGATCGCGGTCGACAGATAGGGATTGTTCGCCTGGATCGTGAGATATGGCAGGCCGAGCGCTCCGCCGACCGTATAATCGCCGAAGAAGGGCGCGTTCGACACCGCGCGCGCATAGCTGCCATCCACCCAGAAAGTCGCATCGCCCACTTCGTAGCTCAGCCGGGCATAGGTGCTCAGCCGCTCGAACGGGGACGAAACCGGAATCGTGTCATAGAGGTTGATGCCGTCCGCGCCACCGACCATCCGGAGCGGAAACGCGCCCGCACCGACACTCGTGCCACGCGCGAAAGGCCGCAGCGTCCCGTCGGCGTTGAAGGTCTGTCCCGCGAGCACGCCGCTGGTGATGAGGCCGCCCAACGTGACGTTGCCGAAATTCACGTCGCGAACCAGTTCCGACCCCGTGCCCGACGGGATGAAATCGGGGCTGTTGAGCTGCTGCCGCGTGCTCCGCTGGATCACGCCCTCGTCTTTGACATATTCGCCGCCGATGATGAAATGACCGCGCCCGTCGGCGAAGCTCGTGCCGAATTTCGCATCGAAGCCATAGCGGAAGCCATCGCCGCGCGACGAAGTGCCGACATTGCCGCCGATCGAGAGGCCTTCATAATCCTTGTCGAGCAAGATGTTTACGACGCCAGCGACTGCGCCGGAGCCCCAGGCCGCCGACGCGCCGCCGGTCACGACCTCGACGCGCTCGACCAGATTCGTCGGGATGAAATTGAGATTGCCCTCACCCACGAAACGGCGACCGTCGAGCAGCACGAGCGTGCGGTTCGAGCCGAGGCCGCGCATGTCGACGGGTGCGGTACCGGTCGACGTGTTGCCGTTCGACACGCTTGGCGTCGTGGTCGGTCGGATTTGCGGAAGGTCGTTCAATACCTGCTGGATGTTCGGGCGCGCGCCGAGGCGCAGATCTTCTTCGCCGATCACCGTCGTCGGCGTCGGCTGATCATAGCCGGCGCGTGCGATGCGCGATCCGGTGACGAGAATCTCTTCGTCGGCCGTGGCCTCCGTGTCGGCGACGGTCTGCGCCGCGGCCGGCACGGCGAGCAACAATCCGGCCGCCAACGCCGCAATACTGCTGCCGCGCGCGATCCGGTAACCGAGTTTGTCGTTAAGGTTGTGCATCTCATCCGCCCCTTTGTGCTGAGCCGCTCGATGGCGGCTTATCTGGTTTCCCCTGCAATGAAGCTGCCATAATGTCCTATTCAGGACAATATATTTCTTTTGCGAGAAATTAAGCCCATAATTGACAAGGCGTTTAGGTTGAGGTCTGTAAACCGCCGGTGTCGAATCGGGCCCGAAAACTGGGATGACGGAGTTGCTGATGTTGCGCTTTTGCTCGCCGCTCGCTTTGGTTCTTGCCGCCGTGGCGGCGCAGCCCGTAGCCGCGCAGGACCTTTCGAAATACACTCCGCAAGCCTTGGAGAGCGAACTCGCGGCGCTCGCGGATTCGCGCATCGCGGTGATGGTGCCGATGCGCGACGGGGTACGCCTGTCGACAAACATCTATACGCCGAAGAACGCCAAGGGCCCGCTGCCGGTGATCCTGTGGAAGACGCCCTATAACGAACATAAGCTGCGCGGATCGACGCAGCGCTATGCGATCGAGGCGGCGCGACGCGGCTACATCTTCATCGTCCAGAACGAACGCGGCCGCTATTTTTCCGAAGGCAAATATGAGATTCTCGGCAAGCCGCAAACCGACGGATATGACACGCTGAGCTGGATCGCGTCGCAGGGCTGGTCGAACGGCAAGGTCGGCACGCTCGGATGCTCGTCCTCTGCCGAATGGCAGCTCGCCCTCGCTGCGCAGAACCATCCCGCGCACGCGGCGATGGTGCCGATGGCGGCGGGCGCCGGGATCGGCAAGGTCGGCCGTTTCCAGGAACAGGGCAATTGGTACACCGGCGGCGTACCGCGCAGTCTGTTCTTCGTCTGGCTCTATGGCGTCGACAATCCCGTCCGCGCCCAGCTTCCCGCCGACATCGACGAGGCCACCCGCGCGCGCGCAACGCTCAACAACGACCTCGCCGCGACCAAGCCCAGCGTCGACTGGAACAAACACATCAAGCACCTGCCGGTGGATAGCTTGCTGTCGAGCCTGGGCGAGCCGCCGCAGACCTTCGACACCCTTATCGCGCGCACGCCCGCCGACCCGGCTTGGCGCGAGGGCGGGCTTTATCACGACGACATGGGCTGGGGCGTGCCCGCGCTATGGTTCAATAGCTGGTACGACGTCTCGATCGGGCCGAATCTTGAGTTGTTCAACCACGCCCGCGCGAGCAAGACCGACGCCGAGGCGGCGGCAAACCAATATGCGGTGATCGCGCCCGTCACCCATTGCGGCTATTCGCGCCTCGGCAAGGATACAGTGGTCGGCGAGCGATCGATGGGCGACACGAGCTTCGATGTCGACGGTGCGGTCTTCGGCTGGTTCGATCGCTGGCTGAAGGGCGACAAAAAAGCCTTCCCCGACTCGACGCCGCACGTCCGCTATTTCGCGATGGGTGCCAACCAATGGCGCAGCAACGAGAGTTGGCCGCCCAAGGGTACCAAGCCGCTGCGCCTGTATCTCGACAGCGGCGGCGACGCGAACAGCCTCAACGGTGGGGGCCGCCTGGTCGCCGCCGCGCCCGCCACGGATACGCCCGACCGCTTCCGCTACGATCCGATGAACCCCGTGCCGACGGTCGGCGGCGGCGACTGCTGCAACGGCGGCATCGTGATCCCCGGCGCATTCGACCAGCGCGGCGTCGAGATCCGCGACGATGTGCTCGTCTATTCGACCGAGCCGCTGACCGAGGCGATCGAGGTGAGCGGTTTCGTCGACGCGCTGCTGAACGTCTCGTCGAGCGCGGCCGATACCGATTTCGCGGTGAAGCTGGTCGACGTCGCGCCCGACGGCACCGCGTGGATCATCGGCGATACGATTTTTCGCGCCCGCTATCGCGATGGCTTCGACAAGCCGGCGATGATGCGTCCGGGAGAGGTGTATCCAATCAGGCCGTCGCCGATCGCGACGAGCATCCGTTTCGGCGTCGGCCACCGCATCCGCATCGAGGTGACTTCGTCCAACTTCCCCAAATTCGTACGCAACCTCAACACCGGCGGCCCGAACGAGCGCGAGAGCAAGGGCGTCGTCGCAACGAACAGCATCCACCATGCGCCCGGCCGACTGTCCTATGTCGAATTGCCCGTGGTGCGATGAACTTCGGGAAGGTTCTTCGGCTCGAAGGAAATGATTGACGATACCCAATTGGGACAATATCGTCCTGATTAGAAAATTTGCGAAATGGGGGATGATGATGTTATTTTCTCGACGACAGGCGATTTGCGCCGCCGGCGCAGCGCTCGCCGCCCCCCTTGCCGCGCCTTATATCGCCCGTGCGAATCTCCAGATCAGCCCCTTCACGAACCGCGCCTATTCGAAGCGCGCGATCGAACTGGTCCAGCGCGCGGTCGTCGTGGACATGCTGGCCCCGATCAAGATCGATTTCGATCCCAGCTATTATACCAAGGCGCTGAGCGAAAAGGAAACCGCGGACTTTCGCGCCAGCGGCATCAACGCCATCCATCACGCGGTGGGCATCGGCGGCCCGACGGCAAAGGAACAGGCGCTCAGCTTCTTCGCGATCTGGGGCAACTTCGTCGCGCGCAACAGCCATGTCTTTACCGGGGTCGACAAGTTCGCCGACATCCTGCGTGCCAAGAAGGACGGCAAGGTCGCGGTGATCATGGGGCTGCAGAATGCGGACCATTTCAACCGCCCCGCCGACGTCAAGACCTTCTATGAGATCGGGCAGCGCTGCGCCCAGCTCACCTATAACTCGCAAAACCGCATCGGATCCGGGTCGACCGACCGCGTCGACGGCGGCGTCAGCGATTTCGGCGTCGAGATCATCAAGGCGATGAACGAAGTCGGCATGCTGGTCGACGTGTCGCATTGCGGCGACCGCACAACCCTGGACGCAATCGAGATTTCACCGAAGCCGATCGCGATCACGCACAGCAATTGCCGCGCGCTGATCGACCATCCGCGCGTCAAGACTGATGAGGCAATCAAGGCCTGCGCCGCGAAAGGCGGCGTGATGGGCATCACCGGGGTGCGCAATTTCGTGAGCAAGACCGATCCGACGACGATCGTGAACTATGTCGACCATATCGACCATGTGGTGAAGCTTGTCGGCATCGACCATGTCGGCGTCGGCACCGATTCCGACCTCTATGGCTATGACGATACGTCGCCCGAGATGAACAAGATGCTGCGCGGCGCCTATAAGGACAGCTACGCCTTTCGCGAGAAGATCGACATCGACGGGTTCGACCACCCGCGCAAGATGTTCGATCTGACCGAAGAATTGCTGCGCCGCAAATATTCGGACGCGAACATCCTTGCGGTACTCGGCGGCAATTTCCAGCGGTTGCTGACCGCGACCTGGGGCGGTTGATGAACGCGCTGACCGACCGCCTTGCCGGTGCACTTGTGCTGCCGCAGCCCTATGTGCTGTTCCTGGGCGACACGACGATCGCCGGTTACGCCAAAACCGCCTTTGGGCTGAAGGATTGGGCGCCCGACAAATGTGTCGGCGAACTGCGGCTGCCCGGCGCCACGGTCACCACCGGGCTGGAAGCGCTCACCGCCGCCGAAGCGCGGGCACGCGGTGCGCGCGCGCTGGTGATCGGGGTCGCCAACCCGGGCGGGGTGATCCCGGCAAATTGGCGTGCATCGTTGATCGAGGCGCTGGAGGCGGGCCTCGACCTGATCGCGGGCATGCACATGCGTCTCGCCGACATTCCCGAACTCGCCGAAGCGGCGCACCGGCTCGGCCGCCAACTGATCGACGTGCGCGTGCCACCCTCGCAGCTTCCGGTCGGAACCGGGCGGAAACGCAGCGGCAAGCGGCTGCTGACCGTCGGAACCGACTGCGCGCTCGGCAAGAAATATACCGCGCTGGCGCTATTTCGTGCGTTCGAGCAGCGCGGCATCGACAGTGATTTTCGCGCAAGCGGTCAGACAGGCATCATGATCGCGGGCGGCGGCATCCCGATGGACGCGGTCGTCTCCGATTTCGAGGCCGGTGCGGCCGAGCTGTTGTCGCCCGATGCGCCCGCAAACCATTGGGACGTGATCGAAGGTCAGGGCGCGCTGACCCACCCATCCTATGCCGCGGTGTCGCTTGGCCTGCTCCATGGCAGCCAGCCCGATGTCTTCGTCGTCTGCCACGAGCCCGGCCGTACCGAGATGCTCGGCACCGCAGGCTATACGCTGACCAGCGTCGAGGAAGTGGTCGAACTCACGATGCTGCTGGGCCGACGGACCAATCCCGCGATCCGTTGCGGCGGCTTTGCCTTCAACACCTCGGCGCTCGACGAAGAGACGGCGACCGAGCTGATGGCGCGTGAGAGCGCGCGGCTGGGCCTGCCCGTGGCCGATCCGATCCGCGGCGGGCCTGCATTCGACGCCCTCGTCGATAGCTGCCTTGCATGAACCCCTTTGATCTTCGGAGACCTTGCATGACCCGATTCCCGGCCCTGCGCCGTACCGCATATGCCGCCGCGCTGCTCGGCTCGATCGCCCTGCCCTCCGTCGCCACGGCGCAATCCGCTGCGGAAACCAGCTATAGCATCCCGCAGGACCGGATCGGCGGGCTTGCCGATTTCGTCGACGGCGTGATGGCGCAGCAGATCGCGACGCGCGAAGTCGCGGGCGCCATTGTCACCGTCGTCTATCGCGACAAGGTGCTATTCTCGCGCGGTTACGGCTTTGCCGATATCGACAAAAGCGTCGCTGTCGACGGGCAGCAGACGCTGTTCCGACCGGGATCGGTGTCGAAGATGTTCACGTGGAGCGCGCTGCTGCAACAAGTCGAAGCGGGCCGCGTCGACCTTGACGCCGATGTGAACAAATATCTCGATTTCAAAATCCCCGAGTTCGAGGGCAAGCCGATCCGCGTGCGCGACCTTTTGTCGCACACGCCGGGGATGAGCGATGTCGGCGGGCTGACCGCACCGACGCCCGACAAGATCACGCCCTATGTCGAATGGATGAAGACGCATATTCCCGTTCGCCATTGGGCCCCCGGGACCGAGACATCCTATTCCAACTATGGCTCGGTGCTCGCCGGCTATATCGTCGAGCGCGTGTCGGGCGAAGCTTTCCCCGATTATGTCGAAAAGCATATCTTCGCGCCGCTCGGCATGAATGCCACGACCTTTCGCGAACCGCTGCCCGCCGCGCTCGCACCCCGGATGGCGTCGGGCTATCAGGTCAAGGACGGGCGGCTGGTGGCCGAACCGTTCGAACTGTTCAGCCCGGTGATGCCCGCTGGGTCGGGCACGAGCAGCGGCCCCGACATGGCCCGTTTCATGATGGCGATGATGAACGGCGGCGCGCTGGGCAAGGCGCGCATCCTGAAGCCCGAGTCGGTCAAATTGCTGATGACCGATTCGGTCGCCAACGCCCCCGGCCTGCCCGGCATGGCGCACGGCTTTTTTGTCGTTCGTGAAAAGGGCCCGCGCATGGTTGGGCATGGCGGCAACACCGGCGATTTCCATTCGAACATGATTTTGGCGCCCGAGGCCGGGCTCGGCTTCTTCGTCTCCGAGACCGGCGGCCAGGGCAGCTATGGCGGGCGGACCGAACTGACCGAAGCGCTGATCGGCCGGCTGTTCCCGGTCGCTCCCGCCCCGCGCATCGCCGCACCGGCGGGTGAGGTGCTGCCGCTCGGCGCCTATCGCGGCAATCGCCGCGACTATGCGCGCACCCCCAACCCCGAACGCGACCTGAAAATCGCAGCGGCCGGACCGAATGCCGTCACCGTCACCAGCGAGGGCAAAACCACCTATTGGGAACGCGTCGGCCCGATGCGGTTCGAACAGGCCACGGGTGCCCGCGCCGGCGGCCCTTACGAGCAATTGCTGTTCCACGGCGCCGAGGGGCGCTGGCGCCTGTCCTTCACGTCGCAACCGCATGTTCTCTATCATTTTGTCCAACCCTGAGGAGAAGCCATCATGAAGCTGTTGATCGCACTCGCGCTCTCCTGCGCGCCCGTCGCCGCCCTCGCGCAGACCGTCGCGGCCGATACGCCCGGCAAGCTCGCCAGCGGCGTGCAATATGTGCAGCCCAAGGACTGGACCGCATCGAAGCAGGGCCCCGCGCTCGTCTTCACATCGCCCGAGGGAGACCTGCGTATTGTGGTCGCCGAAATCGGCGCTGCCGCCGACGCCGCGGATGCCGCCGCCAAAGCCTGGGCGGTCGTCCGGCCGGGTGCCGTGCCGACGCAGCGCACCAGCACCGCGGCGCCTCCGGCCGACGGCTGGGACGAGCGCGTGAGCTTTGCCTATGAAACATTGCCGACCGAGCGCGCCGCGCGCTCGGCAAGCGCGCTGCGCAAGGGCACCGCGTGGACCGTGCTGATCGTCGATGGTTCGGCTGGTACCGCCGCCAAGCGCTCGGCCGCGATGTCGGTGGTGTCGCAGGGCCTTCGCCCGGCGGGTTTCCAGAAGGAAAGTTTCGCCGGCAAGACCGCGCACGAACTCACGCCCGAGCGGATCAAGCTGCTCACCGACTTCGTCGAGCAGAGCCGTGAGGAACTCGAAGTCCCCGGCGTCGGCTTTGCGCTGATCGACGATGGCAAGGTGCTGTGGCAGGGCGGCTTCGGCGTTCGCGCGCTCGGCTCGCCCGAAAAGGTCGACGAGCACACCAAGTTCATGATCGCGTCGAACACCAAGGGGATGACCACGCTCCTCCTGTCGACGCTTGCCGACGAAGGCAAACTGCGCTGGGACGAGAAGGTCGTCGACCTGTATCCAGAGTTCCGCCTCGGCAATGACGAGGTCACCAAGTCGGTACTGGTCAAGCATCTGATCTGCGCTTGCACCGGTTTGCCGCGCAAGGATTTCGGCTTCATCCTCGCCGACAAGGGACAGCCTGCCGCGGACACGTTCAAACAGCTTGCCGCGACGATGCCGACCAGCAAGTTCGGCGACCTGTTCCAATATAACAACCAGCTCGCCTCGGCGGCGGGCTATGTCGGCGGGCACATCCTCTATCCGAAGATGGAATTCGGCGCCGCCTATGACCGGGCGATGGAAGAGAAAGTCTTCAAGCCGCTCGGCATGAAGGACAGCACCTTCGATTATGCCGAGGGCATGGCGGGCAATTGGGCGGCGCCGCACGGCCTCGACATCGACGGCAAGGTGACTTTGATGTCGAACGACTTCAACTGGTCGCCCTATCCGTATCGCCCTGCGGGCGCAGCCTTTTCCACCACCGCCGACATGGTGCGCTATGTCCAGCTCGAACTCGGCAAGGGCATGCTCGACGGCAAGCGCCTGGTGAGCGAAACCAACCTGCTCGCGCGCCGGGAAAAAGGCGTGCAGGTCGGACCCGACAGCTGGTACGGCATGGGCCTGTTCCAGCGCGACGCATCGGGCGTGCAGGTCGTCACGCATGGCGGCACATTGGTCGGCTATCACAGCACCTGGTTTGCGCTTCCCGAGTCCGGTGTCGGCATGGTGATCCTGACCAACAGCGATCCGGGCGCATCGATGCTGGCGCCGACGCTCCGCCGCCTGCTCGAAATACTCTATGACGGCCAGCCCGAGGCGGCGCGCGATATCACCGCGGCGGCGACACGGATCAAGGCGCAGGCCGGTGCGAAGCGCGAGCGGTTGACCTATCCGGGCGACGCAGCGGTGCTGGCGGGCCTCGCCGGTCACTATCGCGACCCGTCGGTCGGGCAGATCACGATCAGCGAAAAGAACGGCCAGAAATGGATCAAGGCCGGCTTCGTCGAGGGGCCGATCGCGACGCGCAAGAATGCCGACGGCAGCATGTCGATCATCTCGGTCGGCCCCGGCAACATCGGCGTCGATGCGCTGGTCGGCACCAAGGACGGCAAGCGCACGCTCAGCATCAACGACGGCCAGCAGACGCAATATCTGTACGTCGAGGACTGAAAATCAGGGAGATTTCCGCATGACACGGCCGTTCGCGCTTGCCCTTGCCTCGTTGCTGCTGGTCGGCGCGGCCGCGCCTCCGCCCGCCGCCTATGACATCGTCATTCGCGGCGGCCGCGTGCTCGACGGCGCGGGCAATCCTTGGGTCACCGCCGACGTCGCGATCAAGGACGGCCGCATCGCGCGCGTCGGCGTGATCGAGACGAAGGGGAAACAGGAGATCGATGCGCGCGGCCGCTATGTCTCGCCGGGGTTCATCGACATGCTTGATCAGTCGGGACGCGTGCTGCTGCGCGACGGATCGGCGGCAAACAAGCTCCAGATGGGCGTCACCACGCTGATCGCCGGCGAAGGCGGAACCGCGGTCCCCGCGGGCGAACTCGCGGGTTATTTCAACACGCTCGAGACGCAGGGCATCGCCGTCAACTTCGGTACCTATTATGGCGCGATCCAGGCGCGCGTGAAGGTGATGGGCGATGGCGATGGCGCCCCGAACGAAACCCAGATGCGCGCCATGGAGGATGAGGTGCGTACCGCGATGAAGGCGGGTGCATTCGGCATTTCGTCGGCGCTCATCTATTCGCCGGCGAGCTTTCAGGCGACGGACGACCTTGCGCGGCTCGCTGCAATTCCGGGCAAATGCGGCGGCTTTTATGCGACGCATATGCGCGACGAGAGCGACAAATTGCTCGCCGCGATCGACGAGGCGGTCCAGATCGGCGAACGCAGCGGCGCGAAGGTCGAGGTGTTCCACATCAAGGCCGCCTATGCGCCGCTGTGGGGCAAGCTGATGCCGCAGGCGATCGCGCGGATCGAGGCGGCGCGGACGCGCGGCGTCGACATCGGCGCGAATATCTATCCCTATCGCGCCGGTGGCACCGGGCTCGACGTCACCGTTCCGACGCATGTCTTCGCAAAGGGCCGCGAGGCAGCGCATGAAGCGGTGCGCGATCCCGCCGTTCGTGTTCAGCTCAAAAAGGAACTCGCCGCCGGGCCGCAGGCGGACTGGTCGAACCTGGTCCATGCGTCGGGCGGGTGGAAGAATGTCGTGCTCGCTAACGGTCAGGCCGAACAGTACAAGCGCTTCAACGGCCAGAATTTCGCCGAGATCGGCAAGGCGCTGGGCAAGGATCCCGCCGACGCCGCGTGGGACATCTGGCTTGCCGCGCTGCCCGCGCGCGCGTCGGCGCTCTATTTCATGATGGACGACAAGGACATCGACCTCGCGATGAAACAGCCGTGGGTCAGCATCGGGACCGACGCCTCGGCAGCGGACAGCACGGTCGCCGCCGAAACCGCGGGGCGGCCGCATCCGCGCTCCTATGGCACCTTTCCGCGCATCATCGCCGAATATGTCCAGGCACGTCCGGTGCTGACGTTGCCCGACGCGATCCGCAAGATGACCGGCTGGCCGGCGCAGCGGCTAGGCCTCTCCGATCGCGGGCTGCTACGCGAAGGCATGCGCGCCGACATCGTCGTCTTTGACCTCGCGGCGATCAAGGACCGGGCGACCTATGAAGCGCCGACGGCAGCGCCCGAAGGCATCGGCGACGTGATCGTCAACGGCGTCGTCGCTCTGGCCAAGGGGCAACCGACCGGTTCGCGGAGCGGCAACGTCCTGCGTCATGCGTGCACCGCGATCTGAGCCAGCGACTTTTCAATCCGCCGTCACGTCAATCTCGCGCTGCTGGCGGATATCCGCCGATGACGATCCGGCCATGATCCGGTAGCGGCCGGGCACGACGCGCCATTTCCCCTGCTCTGCATCGAATTGCGAAAAGGCGCGGGGATCCAGCGTCACGCTGACGGTTCGGCGCGCGCCGGCCGCAAGGTCGACCTTGGCAAAGCCGCGCAGCGCGATCGGCAGATCACCGGCGGCGGGGGCGAGCGGCGCGACATAGATCTGCACCACTTCCTTGCCGGCACGCTTGCCCGTGTTGCGGAGCGTGAGTTTCGCCGACACCAGTTCGCCGCCGTTGACGCGCACAGGCGCCGACAGCGCCGAATAGGCGAAGCTGGTGTAGCTGAGCCCATGGCCGAAGGGGAACAGCGGCTTCACACCCTTTGTGACATAGCCGCGGTAACCCACGAGCAGGCCTTCGGAATAAGGCGTCTTGGCACCCTTGAGGTTGACCATATCGTCTTCGCTCCGGGCCGGGAAGGTCACGGGCAGTTTACCCGAGGGGTTGACCTTGCCGGTGAGCACGCTCGCGAGCGCCGCCGCGCCGCCTTCACCCGGCAGCCACATGTCGACGATCGCGGGTGCCTTGTCGGACCAGGGCATCGTCATCGCGGCGCCCGCATTGACGACGACCGCAGTCTTCGGATTGGCGGCGATGATCGCCTCGACGAGCTTGTTCTGGTCGCCCGGCAGGTCGAGCGAGGTGCGGTCATACCCTTCGCCTTCGGTTGTCGACGAGGAGCCGACGAACACAAGCGCGGCATCGGCACCGCGCGCCGCCGCGACCGCCTCGTCGAACGAGGGGAGCGGTTCGCGGATACCGAAGCTCAGATACTCATAGGGCGTCTGGCCGGTGACATAGTCGATGCGGATCGGATAGCTGCGCCCCGCTTCGAGCTGGACCGACACCGTCCGGCGCGGGATCGGGAAGCCGAGGACGTCGCGGATGTCGGGCTTTGACGCACTTTCCTTGTTGAGCACGGTCTTGCCGTCGAGCGTGATTGTCGCATTGCCGGTACCGCGCGTGCTGAATTCATAGGTGCCGCTCGTTTCGGGCCAGAACAGCCCCTCCCAGCGGAACGCCGCATAGCCCGTCACCTGCGGTCCGGCGATATTGCCGCTGATCCGCTTCAAAAAGCTCGTCGCGGTTTCGCGTTTCACCGGCTCGCCGCTCATGTCGGCAGTGGCGTAATAGGTCGCGGCGAGGCCAGTGACGCTGCGGTCGGTTCCGGGGCTGAACAATTTGGGGTTCGCGCCCGGCGGCGTTTCCTCATTGTCGACGCCGCGCGCGAAGTCGATCCTGACACCCGGCAGCGCAGCCTTGAGCGCCGCGAGCGGCGTGCTCGTCTCGAACGGTACGACAGCCGAGCTGCCGCCGCCCTGAATACGCACGACGTCGGCGTTCGGGCCGATCACCGCAAGCGTCTTGATCGACGATGGCAACGGCAGAACGCCGCTGTTCTTGAGGAGGACGATCGCCTCTTCGGCGGCGCTCTGCGCGAGCGCTGCATTGCGCGGGGTCGTTTCGGCGATCGGGCGTGCAACGCCGCGCTCGATCGCGCCGCTGCGCACGATCAACCGCACCATGCGGCGCGCATTGTCGTCAAGCTGCGCGGGGGTAACCTTGCCCTCTTCGACCGCCTTTTTGAGCTTTGGCCCGAAATGGTTCGGCGGTCCCGGCATTTCGAGGTCCATGCCAGCGTTGACGGTGGTCGCGGTCGAATGGACCGCGCCCCAGTCGGACACCACGAAGCCCTTATAGCCCCATTCGGTCTTGAGCAGGTCGGTCAGCAGCCAACGGTTCTCCGCCGCATGCGTGCCGTTAATCTTGTTGTACGATGCCATCACCGACCAGGGGTCGCCCTGTTTGATCACGGTCTCGAACGCCTGGAGGTAGATTTCGCGCAGCGTGCGCGGATCGACCACTGAATCGACGATGAAGCGGTTGGTTTCCTGATTGTTCGCCGCAAAATGCTTGAGCGACACGCCGATACCCGCGCCCTGTGCGCCCTTCACATAGCCGAGCCCGATCTGACCAGCCAGATACGGGTCTTCGGAGTAGGTTTCGAAATTGCGACCCCAGCGCGGGGTACGAACGATGTTGACCGTCGGTGCGAGCAGCACGTCGGCGCCATGCGCGATCGTTTCCTTGCCGATCGCCGCGCCGACTTTTGCCGTGAGGTCGGGATTCCAGGTCGCCGCCATCGCGACACCGACAGGGAACACCGTCGCGGGCTTACCCTCCGGCGAGCGCACGCCGGTCGGACCGTCGGTCATGCGGATCGAGGGGATGCCGAGCCGTTCGATCGGGTTCAGCGTCATCGAGCTTTCGCCCGCGAGCAGCAGGATTTTCTCGTCGAGCGTCAGCCGCCCCATCAGATCGTCGACACGCGCCTCGATCGGCGCGGATTTATCCTTGTAGATCATATCCTGCGCCTGTGCGCCGGACAGCGCCACCGTGGAGGACAGCAAACTTGCCGTCAGATAGGCTGTCCGGCCCTTCATCACTTGATCTCCGCCAGGTCCTTGGCGGTCGCGGCGAGCATCTCGTCGGTGATCTTGCCGTTCGAATAGGGTTGAAGCTGCGTCAGGCTGATCGCCTTGAACATCTCATATTCGGGCAGTGCGATCATGCCGGGGAAATGCTTTTCGATCACCGCCTTGCCCTTTTCGTCGGCGACGATGTCCTGCAGCGGGGTGTCGAGGTTGAACTTCGCATCGCTGGCGGGGGCAGCCGCGGCCGGTGCGGGCGCGGCGGGTGCGGGTGCCGGCGCGGTCGTGCCTTGAGCAAAGGCGGGAGCAGCGGCCATCAGCGCCGCAACAAATATGGCAGTTTTCATTCTACTTCTTCCTTTTGAAGATCGGCGACCATCGCTTCTCTGATCAGATATTTCTGGACCTTCCCCGTCACCGTGGTGGGGAATTCGCCGACGATACGCACGTAGCGCGGGACTTTATAGTGGGCGATCTGGCCGCGACAGAATTCGCGTATCGCTTCGGCATCGACGTTGGCATCGGGCTTCAACCGTACCCATGCGCACAGTTCCTCGCCCATGCGTTCGTCGGGGATGCCAACCACCGCCACATCCTCGACAAAGGGATGGCGATAGAGATAATCCTCGATCTCGCGCGGGTAGATATTCTCGCCGCCGCGGATGACCATATCCTTGAGGCGGCCGACGATATTGCCATAGCCCTCGGCATCGATCGTCGCGAGATCGCCCGAATGCATCCAGCCGTCGGCGTCGATCGAATCCGCGGTGCGTTCGGCCTCGTCCCAATAACCGATCATCACCGAATATCCGCGCGTGCAAAGCTCGCCGGCTTCGCCCGAGGGGACGATATTGCCACCGCCATCGACGATCTTGCATTCGAGGTGCGGCTGCACGCGGCCGATCGAGCCGACGCGGCGTTCGAACGGATCGTCGGGCGCTGTCTGGAAGCTCACCGGGCTGGTTTCGGTCATCCCGTAAGCGATCGTCACGTCGCGCATGTTCAGCCGCTCGACAACCTGCCGCATCAGCGGTTCGGGGCAGATTGCGCCGGCCATGCAACCGGTGCGCAGCGAGGACACATCAAAGTCATCGAAGCGCGGATGCGCGAGCACCGCAATGAACATTGTCGGGACGCCGTAGAGCGCCGTGCAACGTTCGGCTTCGACGGCGCGCAGTACGGCTTCGGGATCGAAACCTTCGGACGGATAGATCATCGCCGCGCCGTGGGTGATGCTGGCGAGATTGCCCATCACCATGCCGAAGCAATGATAGAGCGGCACGGGGATGCAGATGCGGTCGCCCTCCCCCAGCCCCTGCGTACGACCGACGAAATACCCGTTGTTCAGGATGTTGCGATGGCTGAGCGTCGCCCCCTTCGGCAGACCGGTGGTGCCGCTGGTGAACTGGATATTGATCGCGTCGTTGGGATCGAGCGCCGGGCCGATGGCGGCGAGACGCTGGCGGTCGGTATCGGTAGCAAGCGTCGCCGCATCGTCGAACGGCAGCCAACCTGGACGCGCTTCCGGACCGATGAGGATCAGCGAGCGCAGGGTCGGCAGACGTTCGGCGCGCAACTGACCGGGCGTGCTGGTGACCGCCTCGGGCGCGAGTTCCTCGATCATGCCCGGATAGTCGCTCGTCTTGAAGCTGGTCGCCGCGACGAGCGCCGAAAGGCCGACCTTGTTGATCGTATATTCGACCTCGGACAGGCGATAGGCCGGGTTGATCGTGACGAGGATCAGCCCGGCGCGCGCCGCGGCAAACTGGGTCAGCGTCCATTCGGCGCAATTGGGTGCCCAGATGCCGATCCGGTCGCCGGGATTGAGGCCAAGCGCAAGCAGTCCGGCGGCGAAAGCGTCGGACCGTTCGAGCAGTTCGGCGAAGGTCCAGCGAATGCCCTGCCCGACCGATACGAGCGCGTCGCTGCTCCCCCAGCGTTCGGCGGCAAGCGCGAGCGCTTCGCCGATCGTATGCTCGATCAGCGGCGGTTCGCTCGCGCCTGTCACATGGCTCGTCATTTCCCGGGCGCCTCGCACGTAAAGCTGGCTGCGTCGTCGGTCGAACCTTTGCCGTCCCACTTTGCGACCTTCGGAAATGCACAGAGCGGCCGCGTCCGCCCGGCCTTGGCGGGCAAGCCGATATAGGCGAACAGGTCGTTGTCATATTTGGTCGCGATGATCCGCTCTGGCGCTGGGCCGCCCTGCCGCCAGCCATCGAGTGCCGCCAGCGGATCGAAGTTGTTCGGTCCCGGTCCCGCAAGGCAGTGCGACATGCCGGGCACCATGAACAGGCGGACCGAAGTCGCCGTAGCCTTCGGGTTCGCCGCGACCAGGCGCTCGTAATAGTCGAGCGTATTCTGTGCCGGAATCCCGGCATCGTTCCAGCCGTGATAGAGGATCAGCTTGCCGCCGCGTTTGTAGAAGGCACCGAGGTCGGTGCTGTCCGCATCAAGATCGCCGCCGACCCGCGCCTTCGCCAACGCATAGTCGCGTTCGAGGTTGAAATCCGAAAGCTGCCAGTCGGGATTGGCGTGGACAAAATAGCGGAAGAAGGCGGTGCCGAACTTTACATGCTGCGACGTCTTGCCCGTCAGCCATTGTGACCAGGTGCCTGCCTCCGCCTCGGCGCCGGGTGCGAAACCGGGGTAGAAGCTCTTGCCTCCGGTCGTCTTTGGACCTTCGTAGAACAGCCTTGCGGTCGCGACTTCGCCCGGCGTCAGGCAATCGGCGCCATCGCCGCCTTTGCAGGCGAGTTTGGCCGGATCGAAATGACATGCGCGCGGATCGTCGATCACGCCATCCTTCACCCCGTCGAGCCCGTCGCACTGGCCGAGCGATGCGGCCTGGAGCAATTTCAGCTTCGCCATCGGCAGGTCGGCGCCGGGCTTGCCCGCCGCGACGGCGTTGTTGGCAAAGGCGCTCGCCATGCGCGTCCATGGCATCGCGGGGGCTCCCGCGATGATCGCGTCATAATCGGCCGGGTATCGCTGCGCGAGGGTCAGCGCCTGCCGCCCGCCATCCGAACAGCCATGGAAATAGCTCGCCGCGAGCGGGTTTTCGTAAAAGGCGGCGATCACCTGTTTCGCAGTCTCCGCGCCGACATGATTGGCGCGCCAGCCATAGTCGCGGATCTTTTCGGGCGCGTTCAGCGCCCAGCTTGCGTCGACATCGGCTTCGCTGAAATGCCCCATGTCAGTACCGACCGCAGCATAGCCCTTTTGCACCGCGCCGCGCATAAGCAGCGACGGCAGCAGCATGTTCGCGCCGAAACCGCCATTGCCCGCGCCGAGCAGCTTGCCGTTCCACCCCGCGCGCTCGGGTAACCAGACCTCGACCTTGATCGACGATCCGGGCACCGGCGACAGCGTAGCCTGTACGCGGCAGAAGGCGGCGGGGGCTGGAAGGCCGGGCTTGCCCGCCTCCAGATTGACCATTGCGCCGCCCGAAAGCGAGGTCGCGGCGTCGACCTTGCCGTCCTTCAGCGTCATGCCGGTCAGCGCTTCGCAGCTTCCGACCTTCTGCGCCGAGGAAGCCGGTGTCGGGGCGGGTTCGTTTGCGGTGCAGCCCGCGAGCAACGATCCGCCGGCGAGCAGGAGGAGCGATGCCGCCCTCATTTGCCGACCAGTCCCTGGCTGCGCAGCCATCCGGACATTGCGTCGGTCCATGCGTCGCTCGGTTTGCCGCTCTTCTTCATGCCGAAACCATGGCCTCCGCTTTCGTAAGTGACGATCGTGCTGCTCGCGCCAGCCGCCTTCCACGCCGCGGCAAGGCGGACGCTGTCGTCATATGCCAGCTTGTCGTCCTTTGCCGCTGCGACGAACAGCGGCGGCGCCTTCTTTGGCACCGCGATTGTGTCGGGCAGCAGGCCCGGATAGATGGCGATCGCGAAGTCTGGACGGCTCGCGGGCTTGTTCGCCGTCAGCGTCCATACCGTCACCGCGCCGCCCGCCGAAAAGCCCATCAGCCCTACCCGGTTCGACTTGATGCGATAGCGGGCGGCATTTTTGCGCACCCACTTCACCGCATTCTCGCCGTCGGCGGTCGCGAGCGGGCGCAGCGGTTCGACCGCTGTGCGCAGCGAAGGAAGATTTGCGAGATAGCGCATCATCTGGAGCGGAAAATCGGCTCCGGTTTCGAGCAGACGATATTTGAGTACGAACGCGGTGACGCCCTGGCTGTTCAGCCATTTGGCGACCGCCTCGCCCTCATTTTCGATCGACAGCATGTGAAAACCACCGCCGGGCGCAACGATTACCGCAGTGCCGTTGGGCTTATCAGCGACATAGGGCGTCAGCGTCGCGTCGGATACATTGCGCACGATCGTCCCGAACGGTCCGGTCTCGCGCACTTCCTTCGACGTCGCGGGAACGGGGTCGGACGACAGGCGGATCGCTTCCCACGCGCAGGCGGGGATCGCGACGATGGCGAGCGCGCCGGCGATGGCGGCAGTAAGGCGCATGGTCATGACTTTCATTATTTTCCGTCCCGTGCGGCGGCGATGGCAGTGAGCGCAGGCGTGGTTGCCGGCGCCATTGCGGTTGCGTCGATACCCATCGACAGAAGCTGCGGCCTTACGGGGTCGAGCCGTACCCATGCGGGAAGTCCGCTTCCGTTCGGATCGCCGGTTTTCGCGAAGTTGGTCCAATAGTCGCCAAGCTGCTTCGCGGCGGCGCGGTCGGCGGCGGTCGCGTCGGCGAGCAGGTTGCCGAACTGGAATGCGACGTCCGACGCGTGAACGGCTCCGACATCGGGCTTGCGCTGGCCTTCAGCGACATAGCCGAAACGATAGAGGAAGGTCGGCACCCCCGCGCGCGCCTGCAACAGGCCGAAAGCGAGTGCCGGCTCGGCGAAGATCGCGTCACCGCCAAGCCGGCGGTTCGCTTCATCCTCGCTCGCATAGGCGGCTTTCACCGCAGCGGCGGAAGCACCGAGCGACTTTTCGACCGGGCCGTTGACCATCGCGCGAAACGGCGCCGGGATGAAGCCGAGTTCATCATCGTTGCTGCCGATAATATAGGGAATGCGCGCCTGTTTACCCTCGGCAAAGATCGTCTCGGCCCCCGCGGGCACGATCGTCCCGTCGGTCATCGGCCCCGAATAGCGATCCTCTTCCTTGCTCATCAAGGCAAGGCTGCCGAGAACCTTGTCGGCGGACAGCGCGCGCAAGGCCGCAGCGTCGGCAGCGCCTGCTCGCGCACCGAACGCCTGCCCCTTCGCTTGTGCATCCGCAAGCGTCGGCCAGTCATCGCGGCCGCCCCCCGAAGCGACGATCGCGCGCGCGAACAGGCCCCTGGCGGCGGGCGACGCCATCAGGCGCGACACCGATTCCCCGCCCGCGCTCTCGCCGAAGATCGTAACCTTGGCCGGATCGCCGCCGAACGACGCGATGTTGCGCTGGACCCATTTCAGCGCAGCAATCTGATCCATCAGCCCCCAGTTGCCGTCCTTGCCCAACGCGCGGTGCGCGAAGAAGCCGAAGCGGCCAAGGCGATAGTTGAAGCTGACGATCACGACGTCGCGCTTCGCAAGCACGCCGCCATCGGTCTCGGGCAAGGTCCCCGACCCACCGACGAAGCCGCCGCCGTGAATCCAGACCATCACCGGCAGCTTCGCTCCCTTGGCTGGCTTCGGTGTCCAGACGTTGAGCGTCAGGCAATCCTCGTTCATCGGCCGCGATCCGGGCTGGATACCGGGGAGCGGATTCTGCATGCAATCGGGGCCGTAAGCGGTTGCGTCGCGTGGTGCACTCCACGGCGCCGCGGGCGCGGGTGCGCTCCAGCGCAGGGCCCCGACCGGCGGCGCGGCATAGGGAATGCCCTTGAACGCCGCAACGCCATCCGCCGTTACGCCCGTGATAGCGCCACTGTCGATCGCCACTTGCTGGGCCGCGACCGGCGATGCCAACAAGGCAGCCGAAACCAATATGCTGCGGATCATTATTTGCCTCCGGTCGTGAAGATGAAACGGCCGGGGCCGGTACGATAGATGAAATAACCCTTGTCCTCGCGAACGGGGCTGGCGCCCGCAGGCGGGGTTACGGCGCCAAAGCGTGTCGGCACCCAAATCTCCCCCGCCGTATTCGCCGGCACCTCGGCGGTCAGCGCCAGCCTGCCCCCGTCGACCTTCCATCCCGAGAGGGCGCGGCCATGCACCGTATCCATTGCGGCTTCGGCACTCGCCAGCCCGTCCGGGATCGCGGGTTTGACCACCACGAGCTTGTACCCCGGTGCGCCGGGACGCAGGCCGGCGAGCCGCTGACGCATCCAATCGGCGATCGACGCGAAATAATGATGGTCGCGCGATCGGCTGTTCAGGCTCCACGTCTCGAACATCGTCGAATGACCGTTCTTGATCCACCAGCCCCAGCTCGGCTCGTCGGTGCGCGTCGCGACGCGATAGGCAAGGTTTGCATGACCGTAATCGCTGAGGATTTCGAGCAGGTAGCGCGCGCCATAGACACCGGTGTGCAGCCCCTGCTTGTCGACGTCGCGTGCGATCGTGTCGGCGACATCCTGTTCGCGGCCCGCGGGCACCATGCCGAACGCGAGCGGCAGGATATTCTGCACCTGCGTCGCCGGACCCGCGACGCCCTTTGCATCGACCGTCCGGTACCAGCCGTTCGCCGCATCCCAATAGCGCGCGTTATAAGCAGCACGGATGTCGGCCGCGAGTTTTCCATAACGCTCGGCGTCGTCGGCCTTGCCGATGATCGCCGACGATTTCGCAAGCAGGTCCGCCTGATGGAAGAAATAGGCCGTGGTCACCGCATCGATGCCGCCGCCGCGCGCATTGCTGTAATCCATGCCGCCCGCCGACGCCCATTCGGACAGTCCCGCCGAGCGTTGATAGTCGGGCGCCTTGATGAAGGTCGCGGTGTAATCGACCAGTCGCCGCTGCATATCCTGATTGTCGGCAAGGATGCGCGTGTCGCCATAGGTCGTATAAAGTTCCCACGGCAGGATCATCGCCGCGACGTCCCAGGGCGTCGTCGGGCCCCAGATCACGTTCCAGCCGGGGGTGTTCTCATATCCGTAGAAAGGCGTCGTCGGCGCAATCTCCGGCACTTCACCCTTGTCCGACTGCGCATCGCGGAAATCGGCCAGCCATTTCGTCCAGACGCGCGCTATATCCAGACTGCGCGCCGCGGCGCCCGCCGATGCCTGTGCATCGCCGCTCCAGCCATTCTTCTCATAGGTCGGCGTGTCGGTCTGGAAGCCATGAAGATTGTTGAGGATCGACGCGATCGCGGCAAAGTCGATCTGATTCAGCAACGGGTCGGCACTCGTGAAGCTGCCGGTACGCGCGACCGCCGAATGGACGATGCGGGCGGTCAATGCACCCACGGGCGGCCTGTCGGGGAAACCGTCGACCTGCACATAGCGAAAGCCACGATAGCCGAAGCGCGGTTCCCATTGCTCGGCGCCCTTGCCTGCCAGCGTATAGCGGTCGGTCTGAAGCTGCGCGTCGATCAGCCCGGCGGCAGGGACGACTTTGCCGTCGTCGGCAACACGCTCGCTCGCGATCATCGAAACGGTCAGCCCGCGCGACCCGCTGACTTTGAGCACCGGCCAACCCGCAACGATGCGCCCGAAGTCATATACATGGACGCCCGGCGCGACCTCCTTCACCGCGACCGGCGCGATATCCTCGACCGGCTCGATCGCTTCGCTGTCGGCGGCGACAATCTGCCCTGCCGGACCAGCAACGACCGAAGCCGCCGACCATTTGCGGTCGCGAAAGCCCGCACGATCCCAGCCTGTCGGCACCAGCCGCGCATCGAAGCGCTCGCCGCGATGCACCGAGTCATTGAGCGTCGGGCCCGAAATGGTGCGCCAGCCGCCATCGGTCGCGACCGTTTCGCGGGTCCCATCGGCGTAGGTGATTTCCAGCTGCGCCTTGAGCGCAGGCTCGGCGTGCCAGGGTGCCGCGTGAAAATACCATTCGTTCGGATCGGTCAGCCCGTACCAGCCGCGCCCCAACTCGGCGCCGATCACATTCTCTCCGCGGCGCAGCAGCGCAGTCACGTCCAGCGTGTAAGCGAGCACGCGCTTATCATAGGCGGTGTAACCGACGCCGAGCGACGAGCCGACGATCGTGCCATTGACCGAAAGCCGGGGCATGCCCCCGCCCGCATAATAGAGCCGCGCGCTCGCGACCGGTTTGCCGAGGCGAAAAGCGCGGCGAACAAGTGGCGCCGGCAGTTCGATCGGGAGGACCAGGTCGACACCCGGAACCCCGCTCGCGACCACCAACCCATCCTTACCAACGCCACCGCCGGTGAAAGGATTGTCGCCGCCCGCAAAATCATATGCAACCGCAGGGCTTTGGGTGCCCGACACGCGGACCGAATGCACGATCGCAGCCGCCGCTTCCTTACCAGCGAAGCCGATCGTGCCATGCTTGTGCGCGTCATTGTCGACCGTCCCGACGACGACCCCGTCGATGCGCGTCACGATCTGACGACCCTCGGCGCGGATCGAAAGCGCGATGCGGCGCCCCTTGAGCGGTGCCGCAAGCTTGACCTGCCCCAGCCGCTCCATCTTGATCGCCGAACTCGTCCCGCCCGGATAGCGGCGGATCGTCTGGATCAGTTCGGGCCCGTTCTTGTCGTCCGCGAGCGTCCAGACATAGGCGTCGCCATAGGTTTTGCCGTTGGGCAGCGCGCGAAACAATATGTCGACGCTCTTGCCCGTCAGCGTCAACTCGGCGTCGAGCGTCAGGTCGCCCCAGTCATGGGCAAGGCGTTGGGGCCCCGAAATCCATTTGGCCTGCCAGTCGCCATCGGCAAGCAATCCCGTTTCCCACCAGGCCGGCGTGCTCCAGCCAGAGACCTTGCCATCGGCGTCCCACACCTGCACCTGCCACCAATAGCGCTGGCGCGACACCAGCGCTGGTCCGGCGTAGGCGATCTGGACATTGTCCGTCGACACGGTCTTGCCGCTATCCCAGAGCGGCGCGCGCTCAAGGTCGGCTTCGGAGGTCGCGACACGTATGCGATATGCGCTCTGTCGCGCCACCGGCGATCGCCAGGCAAGGCGCGGCGCCGCCGTGTCGAGGCCCAGCGGCGCCGCAGCATATTCGGTCCTGAGTTCGGCGGGCGCCGGATCGGCCGCCCACACGGGCGAGGTTGCCATGCCGACGGCCGCGAGCGCACCCAGCAACAGGCCTCGCAAGCTTCCGATCAGCGGCAACCCAACCTCCTCGTCAGAATTTGGTGCGAATACCGAAGGATACCAGCCGGCCGAGCGTGCTGCCATTCGTATATCCCGATGCACTGTTCAGGAACGGCGGATCCTCGTCAAAGACATTGTCGACGTTCAGCGTCAGCAGCGTGTTTGCGAGCATGTCGCCGAGATCGTAGCTGAAGAAAAGATCGACGGTGTCGAACGCGGCGACGCGTTCCTGCGGCGCCAACCCGACGACCGGATAGCCGCTGCGATGGTTGAGCGTCGCGCGCGCCGTAAAATCACCGACCGTCGCGCCGAGCCCTGCCGTGAAGAGGAAGCGACCGGTGCCATTTTTGAGATCGTCGTTGACCGGGCCGCCCTGCACAACCTGCGTCTCGCGATTGAGGAGGTAGCTGCCGGTGAAATTCGCATTGACCGAACCGAAGCCGGTCGGGCGATTATAGGCGAGGTTGAAGTCGACGCCGTCGACATTCACCGCGCCGAGGTTCGCCCGCTGCGCAAGGAACAGCACATAGGGCGAGCTGAACGCAAATAGCGTCGCGAGGTTCGGCACGCCGTCGACGCGGAGATTGCCGGCCGCGGCCTGCGCCTGCGCGAGCGTCGGGTTGAGGATGAAGAAATCCGCATAGGCCGGCGTCGTGAACAAGAGCGGCGACGTGAACGGCGGGACCGCGATGGCGTCCTTGAACTTCACGTTGAAATAGGTCGCGCTGGCGACGAAACCTTCAAGCGCGGCGGGCTTGAGATCGAAGCCAAGCGACCAGGTATCGGCCTTCTCCGGTTTCAGATTGGCGTTGCCGCCCGCGATCGCGATCGTCGGACGCAGCGCGTCGAAGGGCGAGCTGTTCGGCGCGCGGAACGGACTGAACGGAAGCACCTGCACGCGCGCGTCGACCGAGTTGCCCAGGTCGGCAAGGCTTGGCGCGTGGAACGACGTGCCGTAGTTGCCACGGATCGTCAGCGCCTCGAACGGGCGCCAAGTCACGCCGATCTTGGGATTGGTCGTGCTGCCCACATCGCTGTAATCGTCGTAGCGGACCGAGCCCGACAGTTCGAGGCTGTAGAAGCCGGGCGTGCGATTGTCGGCGCCGAAGATCGGGATCAGCAGTTCGCCGAACAGCGACTTCACATTGCGCGCGGCATAAGCGTTCGAGCCGGTGACCGCATTTTCGGGGCCGCTGCCGGTGAAGGAGCGGATATTCTCGTAATGATATTCCCCGCCGACCGCGAGGCGGATGTCGCCGCCGGGCAAGCTGGTCAGCGGACCGTCGAGCACGACGCGCCCTTCGGCCAGTTCCTGCGTCGCGTCGCCATAGTTGACGAAATCGTCGATCGCCGCGAGCACCGCGGGCGACGTTGCCGAGAGGTTATAGGGGTTGAGCGCGGTCGCGGTCGTGGTGCCCGCCAGCGCAAGCGTCGCCAGGGTCGAGTTGAAAGAGCGCTCGGTCGATTCATTCTCGCTGCGTCCGAAGTTGGCCAGCGTACGCAGCTGCCAGCCACCGCCGAGCTCGAAATCGAAGCTGGGGGTGATGCCATAAGAGGTGAAGCTCGACGGGCTGTCGTTGCTGGGCCCGAAGACATCGTCGAATGCGAACGAAACGGTGTGCGCGAGTTCGGTGCCGATCGGGCGGAAGAAGGGATTCGCAGCGGTGATCGTTCCGCTCGCGCTGCTTTGCGCACTGCGGTGCAGCGTATCGCGCTTCGACCAATAGGCCGACAGCTTGAACGCGACCGAGTCGCTGAGGTCCTGCGTCAATCCGGCGAAAACGCTGTGGCGTTCCTCGCGCGGATAGATTGCCGCATAGTCGGTCTGGTCGCAGCGATTGACGCCCGGCGTCCGGCCGGGAAGCGCATAGGTCGTCGTGCCGACGGTGATATTCGCCAACGCGCAGGCGGTGCTGCGGAAATCGCCGCCGCCGCGATCGGTCTGGTTCGCGGTCGCATAGCCGCGGTCGAGCCCGATAAGGTCGTCGTGCCAGGCGTAGGAATAGGAGATGAAGACCGAGCCCGAACCCCAATCCTTGCCCGCGATGACGCTGGCGTCGATCGTCTGGTAATCCTTGGCAAAGCCATAGCGCGCATTGACGCCGATGCCGTCGTAGCGGTCGCGCGTGATGAAGTTGATCACGCCGCCGATCGCGTCGGAGCCATAGATGGACGAACCGCCATCGGGAATGACATCGACACGCTTGATGACGTCGGGCGGGATGACCGACGGGTCGAAACTCGTCTGCAAAATACCCGCGCCGACCATGCGGTGCCCATCGACGAGCACGAGCGTGGTCGAACCACCGCTGTTGCCAAGATTGCGAATGTTCGGACGCACGATCGGATTGCCGAAATTGCCCAGGCCCGCCGGGATCGTACCGAAATTGCCGACCTGCGGGATCGAGGCGAGAAGGTCGTTCGCCGAGGCTGCGCCCGAGGCGACGACATCGGCCTCGCTGACCGCGACGACATTGGTGCCGACCGGCGCAACGCCGCGCAGCAGGGTACCGGTCACGACGATATCGGCATTGGTCGGTGCTTCGGAATCGGCATCCTGCGCATGGACACCGGTCGCGCCGAGCAGCGCCCCCGCACACGCCATTGCCGAAATGCCCCGCCGCCACGCGTTCCGCCGCGCAGCAAAATCCAGACCCGCGTTCGTCATCGCCTTCATCGCATCCTCCCTGCACTCGCCCTCGCGAGTTGTCCCTTTTGACGGAGGCGCCTGTCCGGCAATCTTGTTCCTCCGATGCCACGCTTCGCTGAGCGTTTCTGCATCAATGCTCATTATTTGTCTTTATCAATCACGTCAACGATCAATTTCAATCATTCGTGCCTGAACGGCACGCCAGACCGCGGTTTTCTTTTTAAGGGTTCTGGAAAATTCAGGCGATGATGACGCGGATGCCGGCGGCTTCCATCATCGCGACATGACGCGTTTCGATTCCAGAGTCGGTGACGACGACGTCGATCTCGTCCAGCGCACATACGACGTTGCCCGACGGGCCCGAAAATTTAGAACTGTCGACGAGCACGATGATCTCGTCGGCGCGTTCGATCAGCCGGCGTTCGGCCGCAACAAGGATCACGTCGGCCTGCATTAGCCCCGCGGGACCCATCGACGCCGCACCCATGAACAGCTTCGGCGCGTGAAAGCGCGGCATGCCGTCATCGCCGGCGGCCGACAGGACGATATTCTGTTCGCGAAAGACCTGGCCCGATGGAATGAGGATCCGCGTCGTCGACTGCGGCAACAGCGCGCTGACGATGTGAAGCGAGTTGGTCAGAACCTGCAGGCTCAGCCCGTCCAGGTGCGGGCACATCTGCAGCGTCGTCGAGCCGCCGTCGATCATGACGCCTTCGCCCGGAATGCAGAGCCCTGCGGCGGCGCGGCCGATCGCTTCCTTGGCGCCGCGATTGCGGCCGATATTTTCGTGGAATGGAACGCCCGACAGTCCGTCTTCGGACGTACTGGATGTAACGCTTCCGCCTCCGACGCGCTTCGCCCCGCCACGTACGCGCGTGATGACGCCCGCCTCTTCCAGCCGGTCGAGATCGCGTCGGATGGTGGCTGGCGACGCGGCGACGCGGCTTTCGAGGTCGCGGAACGAGACGAAACCGCTCTCGCCCAGGCTATCGAGGATCATTTTTTCGCGTTCGGCTGCGTGCATCGGGGTCCCTGTCTGATTGCGTCTATTTGACGGGAGCTGCGCCGAGTTGCAATCGAATGATTAGACGATCCCCGCCGTCGTGCCCGCCGCGCGCCGTTCCTGCGCCTTGCGATCCCGCCACCCGCTCGCGCGATAGGCCGTAATTGCATCGATCGCCCCGCCCGCCTCGGCGCGCGCCGCCGCGAGGATCGGGGTGACGTCGGTGCGGTACGCGACGCGCAGCGCCTGGAACGCCATCATCGTGTCGTTCGCTTCCTGCGCCGCGAGCAAAGCCTCGCGGTCGACGAGCAGCGCCTTGGCATAGGCCGCGACGATCGCCTCGGCCGACGACAACATGCTTTCGATCGGGTCGGTCACATTGTGCGACTGGTCGATCATGTAGGCGGGGCGGAAATCGCCGCGCGGGTTCATCTCGGCCTCGATCAACTCGTTGAAGACGAGGAAGAGCTGGTGCGGATTGATCGATCCCGAGTCGAGGTCGTCGTCGCCATATTTGCTGTCGTTGAAGTGGAAGCCGCCGAGCTTTCCGAAGCGATGGAGCCGGGCGACGATCTGTTCGATGTTTACGTTCGGCGCGTGATGCCCAAGATCGACAAGGCATTTCGCCTTGTCGCCAAGCTCCTGCGCGACGAGGATCGAACTGCCCCAGTCGGCGATCACGGTCGAATAGAAGGCGGGTTCGAACATCTTGTGTTCGATCAGCATACGCCAGTCGTCGGGGAGCGCGGCATAGACCTGCGCAGCCGCATCGAGATAGCGGTCGAGGCTGCGACCGAGATCCTGCTGTCCCGGAAAATTGGTGCCGTCGCCGACCCAGACGGTCAGGTCGGTGACGCCAAGCTGCCGGCCAATCTCGATACATTCGATGTTGTGCGCGACCGCCTGCTCGCGCACCTCAGCGCGCGTTGAGGAAAGCGAGCCCGTGGCGTAGCTTGCCGCCTGCCCTGGCTGATCCTGAAAGGTGTTGCTGTTCACCGCATCGAAGCCGAGCCCGAGCGCCGCCGCTTCCTCGCGCAACCCGCGGTAGTCGCCGACCTTGTCCCACGGAAAATGTGGACTGACGCGCGGCGTCGCGCGCCCGAGTTGCTGAATGACCGCACAATCTTCAAGCTTTTCGTGAATGTTGGTCGGCTCGCCGGCAATCGGGAATTTGGCGAAGCGCGTGCCGCCGCGCCCGGCGCCCCAACTCGGCACCGCGACCGAGAAACCCGCGACCTTTGCCTTCACGCCGTCGATGTCGATCCCCCGCCGGCCAAGCTGGCGGCCGAGGCTGCCATAATCGTCGTCGAGCGCATCGATCAGACCGGCGTTCAGCCGCTCGATGTCATCCTGTGCGAGCGGCAGGTCGCCGGCCATAAATCTCTCCTGATTCCGTATCTTATCGCGTAAATGCCTGCGCGTTGCCCGCGTCGACGTTGATCATATTGCCGGTCGACTTTGCCGACATATCAGAACTGAGGAAATAGACCGCTTCAGCGACATCCTCGGGCAGCACGTCGCGCTTCAGCATCGACCGGTTGCGATAATGTTCTTCGAGCTCGCTGCCCGAATCGATGCCGTGCGCACCCGCGCGTTCGCGGCGCCAGTCGCCGTCCCAGATACGCGATCCCTTGATCACCGCATCGGGATTGACCGTGTTGACGCGGATACCGAACGGCGCCCCTTCCAGCGCGAGGCAGCGCGCAAGGTGCAGTGCCGCCGCCTTTGCCGACGCATAGGCCGAGGCGTTGGTCGCCGCGGCGATCCCGTTCTTCGACCCGATGAAAACGATCGAACCGCCGCCCTGCGCCTTCATCAGCGGAAAGGCTGCGCGCGCGGTGAGGAAATAGCCCTGCGCAAGCACATCGTAATTGCGCTGCCACAGTTCGAGCGTCGTATCCTCGATCGGCGCCGACGAGGCGATGCCCGCGTTCGCGACAAGAATGTCGAGCCCCCCGAACTCGCGCGCGCAGTCCGCAAAGGCCGCCGCAACCTGCACTTCGTCGGTCACGTCGCACACTGCCGAGCGAATGCGGTCGCGGCCAAAGCGGCCTTCAAGTTCCTGCGCCGCCTTGGTCAGCGCATCGGCATCGCGGTCGACAAGCAGCACGCACGCATCGTCAGCGGCAAGGCGTTCGGCGGTTGCGGCACCGATGCCGCCCGCGCCGCCGGTTACGAGCGCGATGCGACCGGCGAGAGGCTTGCGCTTCGGCATGCGCTGGAGCTTCGCTTCCTCGAGCAGCCAATATTCGATATCGAACGCTTCCTGCTCGTCGAGCCCGACATAGGCGCCGATCGCCTCGGCACCGCGCATCACATTGATCGCGTTCGCATAGAATTCGCCCGCAAGCCGCGCGGTCGTCTTGTCACCGGCAAATGTCATACGGCCGATGCCGGGAACCAGCACGACGACGGGATTGGGATCGCGCATTGCCGGCGAACCCGGCCGCGCGCATCGCTGATAATAAGCGGCATAGTCGGCGCGATACGCCTCGATCCGCTCCGCCAGATAGTTGCTGTCGTCGATCCGTGCCGGGTCGAGCACGAGCGGCGCAATCTTGGTGCGCAGGAAATGGTCGGGGCACGAAGTGCCGATCACTGCGAGTTTTGCAAAATCTCGGCTGCTCGTGAATTCGAGCGTTTCGGCATCGTCGGCGAAATGCCCCACGCGCCGTCCCCCCATCAACCCGCGCAGCAGCGGCATCAGCCTGGCGGCTGCGAAGGCGCGTTCGGCGGCTGGCAGCGGCGCGATGACCTCACCTCCGAACCCCGACTTGGTGGCCAGCTTGGCGTTCAGATGCCTCGCGGCATCGGTGATCAGCGCGATGGTGTTATCGTAACAGACCTTGGCGCTATCGCCCCAGCAGATGATGCCATGGCCCGCGAGCATCACGCCGCGAAGACCCGGATGAGCGGCAACATAGTCGCGCAATTTGAGCCCGAGATCGAACCCGGGGCGCTGCCAGGGCAGCCAGCCCACCGCTCCGCCCCAGATCGCCTTGGTCGCAGCCTCGCCTTCGCTCGACGCGGCGAGCGCGATGATCGCGTCCGGATGGACATGGTCGACATGTGCAAAGGGCAGATAGCTATGGAGCGGGGTATCGATCGACGCCGCGCGCGGATTGAGCGCGAAGGTGCAGTGCGGCAGATAGCCGACCATCTCGTCTTCATGCTCCAGCCCGCGATAGAGCTTCTCGAGACCAAGAAGCTTGCTCTGGTAGAGTGTCGAAAACCCGTCGAGCTTCATCGAACCGATGTCGCCCCCCGATCCCTTCACCCACAGGACCGGCACCGTTTCGCCGGTGAGCGGATCGCGCGCATCGAGCTTGGCCGATGTGTTCCCCCCGCCGAAATTGGTGACGGTGAGGTCCGACCCGAGCCGGTTAGAGCGATAGAGCAGCAGATCTTCGGGCGACTTGTCCGCCGCCTCTTCGTCCGACCAGCGATTCGCCGGAATGACGAATGGCAGCGCGGCAGCGTTGGATTTCGGTGGGACGTCCAGAAGATCGGGCATGAAGGAAACTCGTTGTTTCGACTATGACAAGCCATGTATCGAAAACGCTGGCGTCCTGCAATCAGTTTCGATAAAGTTCGATCAAATTCGGTCGCAACGAAGCAAAGGGAGAGGGATGAAGGGTCGCGCCACCATAGTCCTCGATATCGGGAAAACCTTGGCAAAGCTGAGCCTCTGGTCGCCGGATGGCGCCTTGATTGAACGGCGCGTGCGGCCGAACGAGCGCATCAGGACGGCGGGCTATGCCGCGCTCGACACGGCCGGGATCGAAGCCTGGGCCGTCGAGGTGCTGCGATATTTCGCGACGCTTGCGGACGTAGGCGCGATCGTTCCGGTGGGCCATGGTGCCGGCGCAGCGATTATTCGCGGCGACCATCTTGCTTGCCCCCCGCTCGACTATGAAGAAGCGCTGCCGGCGGACTTGCGCACAGCCTATGCGGCCGAGCGGGACGCCTTTGCAGAGACGGGCTCCCCCGCCCTGCCCGACGGGCTCAATCTCGGCGCGCAGCTTTTCCGTCTTGAGCGTCGCGACCCCACGCTCGCGCGCGGCACGCAAATCGTGCCTTGGGCGCAATATTGGAGTTGGCTATTGAGCGGGGTGGCCGCATCGGAGGTGACCAGCCTCGGCTGTCATACCGATCTCTGGAACCCGATCGCCGGCAGGCCGTCCGGACTCGCCGAACGGCACGGCTGGGCGGAACGACTTGCCCCGCTGCGCACGGCGGGCGACATATTGGGCACGCTGCGGCCCGAATGGGTTTTCCGGACCGGGCTGCCCGCCGACACCGAGATCCATTGCGGCCTTCATGATTCGAACGCGGCGCTGCTCGCCGCGCGCGGCTTCGCCGAAATCGCAGATCATGAGTCGACCGTGCTGTCGACGGGCACATGGTTCGTCGCGATGCGATCTCCCCAGGACGCGGCGTCGGTCGACATCGCCCGCCTCGACGAGCGTCGCGATTGCCTGATCAACGTCGATGTCCACGGCACACCGATCCCGTCGGCCCGATTCATGGGTGGGCGCGAGATCGAGACATTGATCGGCCTCGACACGCGGCAAAGCGACATTGCGCCTGACCAACCCGCACTGCTGGACGCGCTGCCCGATACGCTCGCCGGTGGCGCAATGCTGCTGCCCACCTTCGCGCCGGGCTTCGGCCCCTTCCCGCATGGTCGCGGCCGATGGATCGCCGAGCCTCCGGGGCAGCCCGCGCGCCGCGCCGCAGTGTCGCTATACGCCGCGCTGGTCACCGACGCGTCGTTGGGCCTGATCGGCACAAGGGAACGCCTGTTGATCGAGGGCCGCTTCGCCGAAGGGCAGGTTTTCGTCCGCGCGCTTGCGGCGCTGCGGCCCGACCTTCGCACCTATATCGGTAAGGCGCACAATGACGTTTCCTATGGTGCGCTGCGGCTCTTGGACGCCGCGTTGCCCACGGCAGAACCGCTCGAACTGGTCGAGCCGCTCGATATCGATCTTGGGCCCTATCGCGACCGCTGGCGCGAAGAAGCCGAACGGGTGGAAGAAACCGCGTGAAAGCAGCATCGATCGGCGACTATCGCGAAGCCGCCCGGCGACGCCTGCCGCACTTCCTGTTCGAATATTTCGACGGCGGCTCCTATGCCGAGCGGACGCTACATGCCAACATCGCCGACCTGCAGGACATTGCGCTGCGCCAGCACGTGCTGAACGACGTGTCGGCGATCGACCTGTCGACGACGTTGTTCGGCCAGCCAGTATCGATGCCCGTCGCGCTCGGTCCGATCGGCCTCGCCGGAATGGCTGCACGCCGCGGCGAGGTACAGGCCGCGCGTGCGGCGGCAGCGAAGGGTGTGCCCTTTACGCTGTCGACCGTTTCGGCCTGCTCCCTCGCCGAGGTCGCGCAGGGCTCCCCGACGCCCTTCTGGTTCCAGCTCTATATGATGCGCGACCGCGGCTTTATGCGATCGCTGCTCGACGAGGCCAGCGAGGCCCGCTGCCCCGTGCTCGTCTTCACCGTCGACATGCCGCTCCCGGGCGCGCGCTATCGCGATGTGCGCTCGGGCCTGTCGGGCGCCTCGGGACTTCGCGGGCAACTGCGCCGTATCGGCCAGGCCATGACCCGCCCCGGCTGGGCATGGGACGTCGGCATCCATGGCCGCCCGCATCAGCTAGGCAACGTCGCGCCGCTGCTCGGCCCGAAATCGGGACTCGAAGACTTCTTGGGCTGGATGAAAAATAACTTCGATCCGGGCATAACTTGGGCCGACCTGGATTTCGTTCGCGCCCACTGGGCCAGACCTATCGTCTTAAAGGGCATTTTGGACACCGAAGACGCACGGCGCGCCGCCGAGGCGGGGGTCGACGGGATCATCGTATCGAATCATGGCGGGCGCCAGCTCGATGGAGTGCCGTCGGTCGCGCGCGCGCTGCCCGCGATCGCCGATGCGGTCGGTGACCGGCTGACGCTGCTCGCCGATGGCGGCGTGCGGTCGGGCCTCGATGTCGTGCGGATGCTCGCATTGGGCGCCAAAGGCGTGCTGCTCGGTCGGGCCTGGGCATTTGCGCTCGCGGCGGACGGGGGACGCGGCGTGCGACACGTGCTCGACCTGATCGAGGCCGAAATGCGTGTCGCAATGGCGCTTACCGGGGTGACCGGGGTGGACAGGATCGGGCCGGAGACATTAGCCGCCTGACGGGAATGAGGGGAGAAAAAGGATGGATGCGAACCCGCTGCTCGGCGTGTTCTTTCACTGGCTGGGCGGGCTATCGTCGGCGAGCTTCTATGTGCCGTACAAGCGCATCCGCGCCTGGTCGTGGGAGGTTTTCTGGATCACCGGCGGCATCTTCTCGTGGCTGATAGCTCCTTGGCTCTTCGCCTCGATCCAGACCCACGACCTGGTCGGTGTCCTCAGCCGGACGCCCGGTGATATCTGGTTCTGGTGCTGGTTCTGGGGCGCGATGTGGGGACTTGGCGGACTGACCTTCGGGCTCACCATGCGCTACCTTGGCCTCTCGCTTGGCATGGCGGTCGCGCTCGGGCTGACGACCGTCATCGGCACGATGGGGCCGCCGATCTTTCGCGGGACCTTGGGAGAATTGTTCGCCACGACCAGCGGGCAGACGGTGTTTCTCGGCATCGCGATTACGCTGATAGGGATCGTCATTGTCGCGCAGGCCGGACGCCGCAAGGAACGTGAGATGGGCGCGGCGGTCGCAGAGGCCGACAAATCCGAATTCAATCTCCGCAAAGGATTGGCGATCGCAGTCTTCTCCGGCATCATGTCGGGCTGTTTCGCCTGGGGCCTCGACGCCGGCGCGCCGATCCGCGAGCTGACGCTCGCCGCCGGGACCGACCCGCTATGGCAGGGACTGCCCGTTCTGTGCGTCGTGCTGCTCGGCGGGCTTACGACAAACCTAATATGGTGCGCGATCCTCATCGCGCGCAACCGCAGCATACGCCAGTTCGCCGGCGAAGCCGCGCCCGGTGCGACCGAACGGCCGCCGCTCGCGCTCAACTATGGCCTCGCTGCGCTCGGCGGCACGCTCTGGTATTTCCAATTCTTCTTCTACACGATGGGCGAAAGCCAGATGGGGCGCTTCGGCTTCTCAAGCTGGACGCTGCATATGGCGAGCATCATCCTCTTTTCGACCCTCTGGGGCTTCGCGCTCAAGGAATGGGCGCCCGCGGGCCAGCGCACCCGCGCGCTGGTCTGGCTCGGGATTGCAGTGCTGATGGCGTCGACCGTCGTGATCGGCCTCGGCAACAGCCTCGCGTAATCTCTCCTAGGCAGGCGTTGCGGTAAGTTCGCCGCGCGCCTGCCGGAACACCTCGACGCTTCCCCAGATCGCGAGTGCAGCCATGATCGCAGCGACGATCAGGTCGGGCCAACTGCGCCCGGTGCCGAACACGCCGAGCGCCGCGCCCATCACCGCGATATTGCCGATCGCATCGTTGCGCGAGCAGATCCACACCGAACGCATGTTCGCGTCGCCGGTGCGATAGCGATAGAGCATAAGCGCGACCGCCACATTGGCAGCGAGCGCGAGCGCGCCGATCAGTCCCATCGTCTCGGCATGCGGCGCCGATCCGCTAACAAAACCCCAGACCGCCGATCCGAATACCCAAAGGCCGAAGGCGAGCATCGTCCCCGCCTTCAGCAAAGCGGCGCGCGCACGCCATGCGAGCGCCATGCCCGCAACGCCAAGGCTGATCGCATAATTTGCGCTGTCGCCGAGGAAGTCGAGCGCATCAGCCTGAAGCGCGCGCGAGTCCGCCGCGACGCCCGCGACGATCTCGACGCCGAACATCGCTGCGTTAATCAGCAGCGCGATCCACAGGATACGCCGCCACTTGGGATCGTTGAGCGCGGTCTTGCCACTTTTGCCGGCACAGCATTGATCGGCCATCGCCGAAATCTCCTGTCATCTTCGAGTCGGCACCCTATATGCACCCTGTAGCAACTACAGGGTCAAGCGATGAAAATTGGCGAACTGTCGCGTGCCACCGGCACGAATATCGAAACCATCCGCTATTATGAGCGCATCGGTCTGCTGCCCGCGCCGAGTCGCACCGCCGCGAACTACCGCAGCTATGGCGACGCGCATCGGTCGCGGTTGAGCTTTGTGCGCCATTCGCGCGATCTGGGCTTCACGATCGAAGAGATTCGTTCGCTGCTGGACCTGTCGGACGATCCCGCGCGCGATTGCGGTGAGGCCGACCGTATCGCGACCGCGCATCTGGAACAGGTCGAAGAAAAGATCGCGCAATTGACCGCGCTGCGTGACGAGCTCGCGCGGATCGTCGGGCGTTGCCGCGGTGGTGCGGCGGCCGACTGCCGGGTGATCGAGGCACTTGGCGATCACCGGCACTGCGAAAGCGCGCATTGATTTGGGAAAGGTGGGACGATTCTGTTGCCCGGCTCGTCCCCAGCCGCTGGTATCCGATTCTGTTGCCCGGTTCGGTCCGAACCGCGTTCTATTTGTCTAACCTTAGGCCGTGAGGCTTATCGGTTAGGCAGCCAGAGCGAGTGCTTCGTTATCGTTAGCACCTATTGGTTTTGAGCCTTTAACGGGTTACTCAGCCCGGAAGAAAATATCGTCTTTGAACACACGTCGATCCTGGTTCGGCCCCGTCAGAAGCCCGCGCGCCCATCGAAGAAACGCGGGTTTGTGGTGGAGCCGCCGGGTACTGCCCCCGGGTCCGCTGTGTCTATTCCACGACACCATTTATCCTCATAGCCGGCCGAAACCGGCACGACTTATATAGGAAGCCCGCCCGCACTTGGAAAGAGCGCAGGCGGGCCATTCGTCCCGTAACGGGCTCAACTCCCTTATTTCTTTCGCAATTCGTCCCGGATTTCGGTGAGGATATCGACCTCGGTCGGACCTGCGGGCGCGTCAGGCGCCTTCCGCACGACCTTGTTCACCGCCTTTACCAGCAGAAAGATGATCCACGCCAGAATCAGGAAATTGATCGTCGCCGTGATAAAGGCGCCATAGCCGAACATCGCGACCCCGGCCTCTTTCAGCGCCGCATAGTCGGTCGCCGAAACGCCCTCAGGAACCGGGCCGAGACGAATAAACATGTTCGAGAAATCGACCCCGCCAAAGAGCGCGCCGACGACTGGCATGATGATATCTTCGGTCAGCGATTTGGTGATCGTCGCAAACGCGCCGCCGATGATCACACCGACCGCAAGGTCGATGACATTGCCGCGCGCGATAAATTCCCTGAATTCACTCAGCATCTTGTCGTACCCCGGATTGTTGAGCCTTGCCGAGAAAGGTGCCGCGACGATTGCACAAAGGCAAGCGGCTTCCTATTATGTGTATTGTTGCGGCAAAACGCCGCCGGAGGGAGTTTTTGACCATGACCTATCGTTCCGCTCGCTGGTTGATCCTGCCTGTCGCCGCGATGAGCCTGTCCGCCTGCGGCATCAACAGCGTCCCGACCAAGGAAGAAGCGGCGAAAGCCAAATGGGCGAATGTCGAAGCCGCGTACCAGCGCCGCGCCGACCTGATCCCCAACCTCGTCGAAACCGCAAAGGGCGCGTCGAAGATCGAACAGTCGACGCTTGAGGGCGTAATCCAGGCGCGCGCCTCGGCGACGCAGGTCAAGCTCAGCACCGACGACCTCAATGACCCCGCGAAGGTTCAGGCCTTTCAGCAGGCACAGGGCAATGTGTCGGGTGCGCTGGGCCGCCTGCTCGTCACCGTCGAACAATATCCCGACCTCAAGAGCCAGGCCCGCTTCGCCGACCTGATGACGCAGCTCGAGGGCACCGAGAACCGCATCAACGTGACGGTGCAGGACTATAATGCCGCGGTGCAGGACTATAATACGACGATCCGCACCTTCCCCGACATCATCGGCGCAAAGATCGTGCATGGCGCGCAGCCGATGACGCCATATAAGGCTGTCACGCCCAACGCCAACCAGGCGCCGAAGGTCGACTTCGGGCAATAAGGTGGGCGTGCCCACCCCATTTCGATCGCTGACAGCAGCGGCCCTGGCAGGGCTGCTGCTGTTCGCGGCGCCTGCCGCGGCGCAGACTTTTCCCAAGCTCGCGGGGAATCCGGTCGTCGATCAGGCCGATATCATTCCGGCGGCGGAGGAAGCGGCACTCAATACACAGTTGCTCGAACTCCAGCAAAGGACCGGGCATCAGCTTGTCGTCGCGACGGTACGCGACCTCGAAGGCCATGACGTCGCCGATTACGGCTACCGCCTCGGCCGCGAATGGCAGATCGGCGACAAGGAAAAGGACGACGGCGTCGTCTTCCTGATCGCGCCGAACGAACGGCGGATGAATATCGCGGTCGGCTATGGCCTCGAACCGATCCTGACCGACGCCTTGTCGGGCCGGATCATCCGCGACGTCGTGACGCCGAAGTTCAAGGCGGGCGATATGCCCGGCGGAATTCAGGACGGCGTCAACGCTATCGCGCAGCAGATCCAGCTTACACCCGAGGAAGCCGCCGCGCGCGCCGCCGCCGCCGACAAGGCCGAGCGCGACCGCGCCGGCGACGGCAATTTCGGCGGGTTGTTCTTCATCGGTTTCATCTTCTTCATCTTTTTCGTCATCCCCTGGCTGTCGAGCCGGTCGCGGCGCGGCAAGAAGCGGCGCAAGGACAGCCCGTGGGGCGCCCCGCCGATCATCATCTGGGGCGGCGACGACGATGACCATTGGGGATCGGGCGGCGGCTCTTCATGGGGCGGCGGCGGTGGCGGCTTCGGCGGATTTTCGGGCGGCGGCGGCAGCTTCGGGGGCGGCGGCGCCTCCGGCGGCTGGTAAGGGAGCGGGCGCATGAAAGTCAGCCATGTCAGCGAAGCCGACCACGATATCGTCACCGCCGCGGTCGCGGCGGCCGAGACGCACACAAGCGGCGAGATCGTCACCGTCGTTGCCGGCAAATCCAACGACTATGACGATGTCGCGCTAGTCTGGGCGAGCATCATCGCCTTTCTCGCGATGTCGATCGTCGCGCTTTTTCCCGAATTCTACCGCGGCCTGTACGACCGGTTGACCGGCGGCTGGGGACATGAGCTGACGGCCAATCAATGGCTTGGAACGGTGATTGCGATCGGCGTCGTCAAATGGATCGGCATGTGGCTGATTCTGCTCTGGCGGCCGCTGCGCATGGCGCTTACCCCGCGCAGCATCAAGGCCGAGCGCGTGCGCGCCCGCGCGATCGACCTGTTCAAAGTCGGAACCGAGGGCAAGACCGTGGGCCGCACCGGCGTTCTCCTCTACCTCAGCCTTAAGGAGCATCGCGCCGATATCGTCGCCGACGAGGCGATCGCCGCCAAGGTATCCGCCGATGTCTGGGGCGACGCGATGGCTGCGCTGATCGAACGCGTACGCGCAGGAGAGCCGGGTCAAGGCATGGCCGAAGCGGTGCGCCAGATGGGCATCGTGCTTGCCGCGCATTTCCCGCGCGGTAGCGAAAATCCGAACGAATTGCCGGACCGGCTCATCGAATTATAGTCCTTCGTCGTTGCGAGCGGTGAAGCCGCGTGGCAATCCAGCGCAGCGCAAACCGGCCTGGATTGCGTCGCTCCGCTCGCAATGACGATAGGATAAGATATGCCCCTCCCCTTACCCGACGCCCCCATCGAAACGCGGTGGGAAGGCCGCTTCATCACGGTCAAGCAGCAGGGCACGTGGGAATATGTCTCGCGCTCGCGCGGCATTCACGCTGCGGTGATTCTCGCGATCGACGAGGCCGACGATGGCCGCCATGTCATCCTTGTCGAACAATATCGCGTCCCGCTGAAGGTTCGGTGCATCGAATTGCCCGCAGGGCTGGTTGGCGACGATGGGATCGCGGAAGTTGCAGAAGTTGCCGCGCAGCGTGAGCTGGAGGAAGAGACGGGGTATCAAGCTACCCGTTGGCGTACCGTCGGCGAATTCTACAGCTCGCCGGGAATGGTCAGCGAAAGCTTCACCCTGCTGGTCGCAACCGGCCTGACGAAGATCGGCGAAGGCGGCGGGGTCGATGGCGAGGATATCATCGTCCACCGCGTACCGCTGGATAGCATCGCCGATTTCGTGGCGGCGAAACGTGCCGAGGGATGCGGGATCGATGTCCGCGTGGCGATGCTGTTGGCGGGTGGATTGTTGGCCGGATAGTGGATTTCGAGCGGAAGCTGTCGTCTCTCTCGTCGTCACCCCGGACTTGATCCGGGGTCACGCTTGATACCGAAGGTAGCGCGTGCGTCAAAAAAGCGGGATCCCGGGTCAAGCCCGGGATGACGGAAGTGGGTGACTGAACGTCGGCCCCACCCCAAAGCCGATATTCTCGTCAGATCCGGTAACTAGCGCGCGCCGAAGCGCCAGCGGAGTAGTGGGCGCGCCAGCAGGAGGCCGGCGAGGAAGCCGCCGACATGCGCCCAGATCGCGACCGCGCCGAACCCGCCGCCGCCCGTAAAACCGATAAGCAGCTGAAGCCCGATCCACGCCGCGGCGAGCCAGAGCGCGCGCACCCAATGGCCGGGAATCGGGCCGATCGCAGAAGCCTTTGACCGGCTGAAGATCAGCGCGAAGACGGCGATCAGCGCCGAGATGGCGCCGCTTGCACCGATCATCGGCACCGCCGATGCCGGATCGGCGAGATATTGGGCAAGCGCGCCGCCATAGGCGCCGACAAGCAGCAGTACCGCCATCGCTTTCGATCCCAACGGCGCCTCTAGCTGGCGGCCGATGAAAAGCAGCACCAGCATGTTGAAGGCGATGTGCAACACGCCGCCATGCAGGAAGGCCGACGACAGCGGCGTCAGCACAAAGGGAACCATCGTCCCCGGCGGCAGGATCAGTTCGGAACCGAAACGCGCGGGGATGAACCCCGCGCGCACGATCGCGTCGATCTGGAAGCCGGTGATCCAGAGGAGCACGAAGACGACGACGCAGACGAGCGCATAGCCCGTGACCAGCGGCGCGTCCTGAGGCTTCATCCTCGCAGCGCCCGTCAGATGAATTCGATCTTGGTCACCAGATAATATTTGTCGCCCGCAGGCACGGTGACTTCGACCTCGTCGTCGACGCGACGACCGATGAGCGCACGGCCGAGCGGCGAATTATAGCTGATCTTGCCGTCCTTGGCGTCGGCTTCGGCCTGCCCGACGATTTGATAGCGGACGGGCTTGTCATCCTCGTCAGCGAGCGTGACGGTGGCACCGAACACGATGCGGTCGCCCGACAGCGTCGTCGGGTCGATCACCTGCGCGCGCGAAAGCTTGTCCTCGAGATCGCCGATCGTCGCTTCAACCTGACCCTGGCGTTCCTTCGCGGCGTGATATTCGGCATTTTCCGAAAGGTCGCCATGCGCGCGTGCTTCCTCGATCGCATCGACGATCAACGGTCGCTCGGCTTTGAGGATCGCGAGTTGCGCGTTCAGCTTCTCATAGCCTTCTGCCAGCATCGGCACCTTTTCAACGCTTGCCATTATCCTGTTGTCCTTCGTCAATAATCCAGCGCCAGCGAAACTTCGCCGGGCGGCTGCGCCGCTGTTCCGTCAATGTCGGGGAGTTGGAGCGGTGCCTTCAATAATAGTCCTGAAGCGGCTTCACTTCAAGAGAGTGCGCGCGAAGCGCCCCGATCGCCTGCGTCGACGCGTCACTTGCCGCAGCCGTCGTGTAATAGGCGATGTCCGCCGCGAGCGCCGACGCGCGGATCGACTGCGAATCCTGCAACGATTGCCAACCCTCGGTCGTGTTGAAGATCAGTTGGACGTCGCCGTCCTTGATCCTGTCGACGATATGCGGACGACCTTCGGCAACCTTGTTGACGCGCTCGACCTCGATGCCCTGCCCCGCCAGAAAATCGGCGGTGCCGCCGGTCGCGACGACCTTCCAGCCCCAGTCGGTCAGTTGCTTCACCGCGCCGAGAATGCGCGGCTTGTCGCTGTCCTTGACCGACACGAAGACACGGCCCGTCGTCGGCAGGCGGTCGCCCGCGCCGAGCTGCGCCTTGGCAAAGGCGAGGTTGAAATTGCGGTCGATTCCCATGACTTCGCCGGTGGACTTCATTTCGGGCGACAGCACCGGATCGGTGCCCGGGAAGCGCGCGAAGGGGAACACCGCTTCCTTCACCGCGACATGCGCGATGTCGCGGTTGATCTTGGGAAGGTAGGCAAGCTTCTCGCCCGCCATCACACGCGCCGCGATCTTGGCGATCGGCGAACCGACGGCCTTTGCGACGAAGGGCACGGTACGGCTGGCGCGCGGATTGACCTCGATCAGATAGACCTCGTCATCCTTCACCGCGAACTGGATGTTCATGAGGCCGCGGACCTCTAGCGCGCGCGCGAGCGCTTCGGTCTGTCGTTCGATTTCGGCGATGATTTCGGCCGACAGGCTGTACGGCGGGATCGAGCAGGCGCTGTCGCCCGAATGGACCCCGGCTTCCTCGATATGCTGGAGCACGCCCGCAACGACGACGTCGGTCCCGTCGCACAAGGCATCGACATCGACCTCGATCGCGTCGCGCAGATAGCGGTCGATCAGCACCGGCGAGTCGCCCGACACCTGTACCGCGGTCTCGATATAATTTTCGAGCTGCGCCTGATCGTCGACGATCTCCATCGCGCGGCCGCCGAGCACATAGGAGGGACGCGTGAGCACCGGGTAACCGATGCGCGCCGCAACCGCGACGGCTTCCTCGCGGCTGCGCGCGATGCCATTCTCGGGCTGTTTCAGGCCAAGCTTGTTGACGAGTGCCGCAAAGCGCTCGCGGTCTTCGGCTAGGTCGATCGCATCGGGCGAGGTACCGAGGATCGGGATACCCGCTTCGGCGAGCGCCTGCGCAAGCTTCAGTGGGGTCTGCCCGCCGAACTGCACGATCACCCCGACGAGCTCGCCCTTCGACATTTCGACGTGCAGGATTTCGAGCACATCTTCGGCGGTCAGCGGCTCGAAATAGAGGCGGTCCGACGTGTCATAGTCGGTCGACACCGTCTCCGGGTTGCAGTTGATCATGATTGTTTCATAACCCGCTTCCTCAAGCGCGAAGCAGGCGTGGCAGCAGCAATAATCGAACTCGATTCCCTGCCCGATCCGGTTCGGGCCGCCGCCGAGGATAACGACCTTCTTCCGATCGCTCGGGTTCGCCTCATTCTCGGGCTCGCCAAAGGTCGGCGCTTCGTAGGTAGAATAGAGATAGGGCGTCTGTGCCTGAAATTCGGCGGCACAGGTGTCGATCGTCTTGAACACCGGGCGGACGCCCAGCTTGTGGCGCAGCGCGCGCACTTCGGCCTCGGTCACGCCGCCGGTCATCGCCTTTACCGCTTCGTGGATCAGGCCCGAACCCCGCGCGGTCGCGCGCTTCGATCCGGGGCGCAGATTCGCCGACTGAAGCGCAAGATAGGCGAGACGCTTGTCCGAGAAGCCCATGGCTTTCAGCTTGCGAAGCCCCTCGGCGTCGCGCGGCAGGCCGTTTTCGCAAACATCCTGTTCGGCCGCAACAATCTCGGCGATGCGTTCGAGGAACCACATGTCGTAACCCGCGACGCGGTTGATCTCGGTGAGCGGCAATCCCTCGCGGATCGCCTGCGCGGTATTGAGCAGCCGGTCGGGGGTGCGCTTCGCGAGTTCGCTGCGAAGCTGGTCGTGGCTCGCGCCCTTGAGGCGATCGACGAAGTTGAAGCCGCTCAGGCCCGTCTCCAACCCGCGCAGCGCCTTTTGCAAGCTCTCGTGGATCGTTCGGCCGATCGCCATCACTTCGCCAACCGACTTCATCGCGGTCGACAGCGTCGCCTCGGCGCCCTTGAACTTTTCAAAGGCGAAGCGCGGGATTTTGGTTACGACATAGTCGATGGTCGGTTCGAACGACGCCGGGGTGACGCCCGTGATGTCGTTCATGATCTCGTCGAGCGTGTAGCCGACCGCGAGCTTCGCCGCGACCTTGGCGATCGGGAAGCCCGTCGCCTTCGACGCGAGTGCCGACGAACGCGACACGCGCGGATTCATCTCGATCACGATCAGGCGGCCGTCCTTGGGATTGACCGCGAACTGCACGTTCGAACCGCCTGTTTCGACGCCGATTTCACGCAGCACCGCGATGCTCGCGTTGCGCATGATCTGATATTCCTTGTCGGTCAGCGTCAGCGCCGGCGCGACGGTGATGCTGTCGCCGGTATGCACGCCCATCGGATCGACATTTTCGATCGAGCAGATGATGATGCAATTGTCCTTGCGGTCCCGGACAACCTCCATCTCATATTCTTTCCAGCCGAGGAGCGATTCCTCGATCAGGACCTCGGTCGTCGGCGACGCGATCAGGCCGCCGCGGACGATATGCTCGAATTCCTCACGGTTATACGCGATGCCGCCGCCGGTGCCGCCCATGGTGAAACTGGGACGGATGATCGACGGCAGGCCGGTGCGTTCGAGTACGGCGAACGCCTCTTCAAGCGTGTGCGCAATGCCCGAGCGCGCGCTTTCCAGCCCGATCTTGTCCATCGCGTCGCGGAACTTGATCCGGTCCTCGGCCTTGTCGATCGCCTCGGCATCGGCGCCGATCATCTCGACGCCATATTTCTCCAGCGTTCCGTCGTTGAACAGCGCCAGCGCGGTGTTGAGCGCGGTCTGCCCGCCCATCGTCGGCAGCACCGCATCGGGGCGCTCCTTCGCGATGATCTTCGCGACGATCTCGGGCGTGATCGGCTCCACATATGTGGCGTCCGCCAGATCGGGATCGGTCATGATCGTCGCGGGGTTGGAGTTGACGAGGACGATGCGATAGCCCTCCTCCTTCAACGCCTTGATCGCCTGCGTTCCCGAATAGTCGAACTCGCACGCCTGACCGATAACGATCGGGCCGGCGCCGATGACGAGGATGGATTGGATGTCGGTTCTTTTGGGCATTATTTTTTCGTCTCGTTCTTCGCCACAAAGACGGCTTCGACCATCTCAGCTACTTGTTTTTGATCGAATATGAGCTTGCTGGAATAGCCACAGATCTCGTTCGTGGCGTTCAGCAAAACCAGCAGGTTTTCGTTGAAAGCCTTTTGGATGTCCGCGCCGGACACCCCTCGCTTCAGCGGCACAACGATCGACGGATTTTCGATAATCTTTGTTCGATCCTGTTTCGGTGTGCAAAGACCGATCTGTTTGATCTCCATACCTTGGTCGACCCGTTCGACAAGAATTGGAGGAGGTTGGCTGGAAGCCAAAGCATTGCATAGCGGCTCACCGTCGCGACCCTGCTTACCTGCGGGGCACTCGATCACCCATTCCGGAAACTCTACCGGAATAGACATCACCTGCGCATTCGCGGCGAGTAGCGACATGATTGCCGAGACGATCACTTCAGCCCACCCACAAACTTCTCAAACAGATAGAAACTGTCCTGCGGGCCCGGGCTCGCCTCGGGGTGATATTGCACGCTGAACGCCCGCTTGCCCGTGATCGCGATGCCGCAGTTCGATCCGTCGAACAGGCTCTTGTGCGTTTCGACCACACCGGCGGGCAGCGTCGCGGCGTCGACTGCGAAGCCATGGTTCATGCTGGTGATCTCGACCACGCCATCTTCGGCGCGCTGTACCGGGTGGTTTGCGCCGCGATGGCCTTGATGCATCTTTACCGTTTTCGCGCCCGCCGCGATGCCGAGCATCTGGTGGCCGAGGCAGATGCCGAAGATCGGCACGTCGCGTTCGAGCAGACCCTGGATCACCGGCACCGCATAATCGCCCGTAGCCGCGGGATCGCCGGGACCGTTCGAGAGGAACACGCCCGCGGGCTGGTGGCTGAGCACCTCGTCGAGGGTCGCGGTTGCGGGCACCACTGTGACGCGCGCGCCGGCTTTCACGAGATTGCGGAAGATATTGTCCTTCGCGCCATAGTCGATCGCGACGACATGCGGGCGCTCGCCGCCCTCTTCGCTCGCATAGCCATGCCCCAGCGTCCACGCGCCGCCGGTCCAGTCGCCGGTGTCGGTGCGGCTGACACCCTTCGCAAGGTCCATACCCTCGAGTCCCGCCCAGCCGCGCGCTTGTCCAAGCAGTTCGTCGATATCGAACTTGCCGTCGGGGCTGTGCGCGATCACGCCGTTCGGCGCCCCCGCGTCGCGGATGCGGCGCGTCAGTGCTCGCGTGTCTATGCCGGCGAGGCCGATCACGCCCTGCTCCACCATCCATTCGGGGAGCGTCTGGACGCTGCGGAAGTTGCTGGGCTGCGTCGGCAGCTCGCGCGTGATGGCACCGAGCGCGCCGTGTACGCCGCGTTCCATATCCTCGGGGTTCGCGCCGACATTGCCGATGTGCGGGAAGGTGAAGGTGACGATCTGCCCCGCATAGCTGGGGTCGGTCAGGATTTCCTGATAGCCCGTCATCGACGTATTGAAACAAATCTCGCCCACAGCGGCGCCCGCAGCGCCATAGCCGACGCCCCACAGGATCGTGCCATCGGCAAGGACAAGGACGCCAGTCGCCCCGGAAGGCTGGTTTTTGGGCGCGGCAGAGGGGTTGGCAGGTGCCATTCAACATGCTCCGGACGGGGGGCTAAACGGCCGACCAAGTAGGAGGCAAAAAAGTGATTCACAAGCTATCGGATTAGGAAACTTCTCGCTAGAGAGGGCCTTTCCGAAATTTGCAGCGCATGGGGACACGCATGATTCGTGACGACATCAAGGCTGCGCAGGTCGCCGCGATGAAAGCCGGCGACAAGGCGCGGCTCGGCACCATCCGGCTGATGCTGGCCAAGATCAAGGACAAGGACATCGAGCTTCGCACCGGCACCGCGCCGGCCGACGACGATGTGCTCGTCACCGACGTGCTTCAGAAAATGGTGAAGCAGCGCCGCGAATCGATCACCATGTACGAACAGGGCGGCCGCCAGGAACTCGCCGACATCGAGGCGGCGGAAGTCGTCGTGATCGAGGATTTCCTGCCCGCGCAGCTTAGCGACGACGAAGCGACCGCGGCGATCAAGGCGATCGTGGTCGAACTGGGCGCCGACAGCCTCAAGGACATGGGCAAGGTCATGGCCGCCGTGAAAGACCGGCTGGGCAGCCAGTTGGACATGAGCAAGGCGAGCGGGTGGGTTAAGGCGGCGTTGAGCTAACGCGTCGGCGAACCTCGCTTTCCGTTCGTGTCGAGCGAAGTCGAGACACCCATCGCATTAGCCAAAACGCGACGGGCATCTCGACTTCGCTCGGTGCGAATGGGTAAGGAGGATGGATGGCGTTTTGGACCTACATCCTGCTTTGTGCCGACGGGCTTTGCTACACCGGTCATACGGATGATCTTGAACGCCGCATCGGTCAGCATCAAAGTGGCGCGATCGAAGGTTTCACGTCCTCTCCAGGCCCGTTCGTCTGATGTGGTCGCAAGACTTTTCGACGCGCTTCGAAGCATTGGATGCAGAACGCCGGATCAAGAAATGGTCGCGAGCGAAAAAGGAAGCCTTGATCCGTGGCGATTGGGAAACTGTGAGCCATTTCGCCAAGCCCCCTCAGGAACGCCATCCCTCTCCGTTCGCATCGAGCGAAGTCGAGATGCCGGGAGGCCATGCGCCGACGATGGGTGTCTCGACTTCGCTCGACACGAACGGATTTGGGACTGAGGGCCTTTCCTCGTGAGCCTCACCCCCCAATGGCTCGACGAACTGCGCGCCCGCATCACCCTGTCGACCCTCATCGGCCGCACCGTGAAAGTCACCCGCGCCGGCCGCGAATATAAGGCCTGCTGCCCCTTCCATAACGAAAAGACGCCCAGCTTCACGATCAATGACGAGAAGGGCTTCTACCACTGCTTCGGCTGCTCGGCGCATGGCGATGCGATCCGCTGGATGACCGATCAGCGCGGGCTGTCGTTCATGGACGCGGTCAAGGAGCTGGCCGCCGAGGCGGGCATGGACGTCCCTGCCGCCGACCCGCGCGCCGCGAAAAAGGCCGAGGAGCAGGCGAGCCTGCGCGACGTCACCCAAGGCGCCGCCGACTGGTTCACCCAGCAACTCGACAGCAGCAACGGCGCTCCGGCGCGCGAATATCTGGCGAAGCGCGGCATTTCGGACGCGACGCGCAAAGCCTTCGGCTTCGGCCTCGCGCCCGACAGCCGCAGCGCGCTGAAAGAAGCGCTCAAGAAATTCCCGACCGCGATGCTCGTCGAATCGGGAATGCTGATCGCCGTCGACGACAAGGAACCCTATGACCGGTTCCGCGGCCGGCTGATGATCCCGATCCGCGATGCGCGCGGGCGCGTGATCGCGTTCGGCGGGCGCATTTTGGGCGACGGCGAGCCCAAATATCTGAACTCGCCCGACACGCCGCTCTTCGACAAGGGGCGGACGCTCTACAATCTGGACAAGGCGAGCCCGGCGTCGCGGCAGACGAACCGGATCATCGTCGTCGAGGGCTATATGGACGTCATCGCACTCGCCGAGGCGGGGATTGCCGATGCCGTCGCGCCGCTGGGCACCGCGCTCACCGAGAATCAACTCGGGATGATCTGGCGGATGGTGCCCGTGCCCGTCCTCTGCTTCGACGGCGACAGCGCCGGCCAAAAGGCGGCGATGCGCGCCGCGATGCGCGCCCTCCCCCTGCTCCGCCCCGGCTTCAGCCTGTCCTTCGCGACGCTTCCCACCGGGCAGGATCCCGACGATATCGTCCGCGCGCGCGGCGCGGCAGGTTTCACAGAAATCCTCGAAGAGGCACAGCCGCTCGTCGAGCGGCTGTGGGCGCACGAAGTCGCGGCGGGGCCCCTTGCCACGCCCGAAGAGCGCGCGGCGCTGAAAACCCGCCTGCTCACGCACGCGGATGCTATTCAGGATGCCGACGTCCGCCACCATTATCGCGAAGCGTTCCGCGAACGGCTCGACGCGCTGTTTGCTCGAAAAATGCCGGAACGGCCGCAGCGCCAGCCATGGACGCCCAACGCGCCGCGCGACGGGTTCGGTGGAGGGGGTCGCCGCTTCGCGCCAGACCCGCGGCTGCAACCTCCGGCCGACGAGACGCGTTCCATCGGACAAGCCGGGATTTCAGCCCCTTATGTCGCGGCATTGATCGGCGGATTGCTGCGCTATCCCGAAGCGCTTCGGCGCAACGAGGAGGCGCTGACGCGCCTGCCAGTGAGCGATTCCGGCGACGCCGAATTGCTCGGCATAATGCTTGACAGCGCAATGTGCCAGGAAGGGCTTGATTGCGAGGGGTTGCTTGCCATATTGGAGCCAATGAAAGTGTATAATAGGGCGACGACATTGCTCAGAGCCGACGGAATGCACTTCTCGTTCAATCGCAGGCTGGAAAGCAATGACGAGGCCGCAGCGGCGCGGGAAACGGCGCTTCGCGACCTCGACGAATATATCGGCGTGCTGGTCACCCAGCCCGAAATCCGCGAGCGGCTGGCACAGGCCACGGCGGATTTTCAGCGCACGATGGATGACGAAGGCCTGGCGCGTCAGCAGAAACTGCGCGCCATGGACGAAGACCTGACCCGCCGCCTGGCCGCGCTGTCCGAGAGCAGCAGCCAGTAACGACCAGTAAATGCCCCTTCAGGCAGGAAGATATAGATGGCCACCAAGAACACCGAAGCCGATACCGACGCCCCGCTGATCGACCTCAACGAGGCCGACGTCAAAAAGCTGATCGCGCGCGGCAAGAAGCGCGGTTACCTGACCTATGACGAACTGAACGAGGCGCTGCCGCAGGACGAGATGTCGTCGGAGCAGATCGAGGATATCATGTCGGCGATCTCCGACATGGGCATCAACATCGTCGAGAGCGACGAGGATGTTCAGGAAGAAGCCGAGCAGGAAACCGACGACGAAGTCGATGTTTCGGCCGGCACCGGATCGGTTTCGAACCCCGCGATCGAAAAGAAGAAGGAAACGGTCGATCGCACCGACGATCCCGTTCGCATGTACCTGCGCGAGATGGGGGCGGTCGAACTGCTCAGCCGCGAAGGCGAAATCGCTATCGCGAAGCGCATCGAGGCGGGCCGCGACACGATGATCCTTGGCCTGTGCGAAAGCCCCCTGACGTTCAACGCGATTATCGACTGGTCGACCGCGCTCAACAACGGCGACATGCAGCTGCGTGAAATCGTCGACCTGGAAGCGATGCTGTCGAAGGACCCCGCGCCCGAGAATATGGACGAGGAAGGCGCCGAGGACGACGGCGAGATCAGCGAAAAGACCGCCGGCGTCTCGTTCAAGGACGAGGACGAAGTCGAGGAAGAACCGTCGGCCGACGGTGACGACGAAGACGGCGAAGGCTCGTCGGGCAAGCGCGAAAGCTTCGAGGAGGATGAGGAAGACAACACGCTCAGCCTCGCCGCGATGGAAGAGTTGCTGAAGCCCGATGCGCTCGAAAAATTCGCGAACATCACCAAGAGCTTCAAGGCTTTCCAGAAGCTGCAGGAAGCGCGCCTCGAATCGCTCTCGGGCGGCGAGGAATTCCCTGCGGCGTCGGAAAAGAAGTACCACAAGCTGCGCGAGGAACTCACCGCGCAGGTCGAAAGCGTGCAGTTCCACGGCACCAAGATCGAATATCTTGTCGACCAGCTCTACAGCTACAACCGCCGCCTGACCGCACTCGGCGGCCAGATGCTGCGCCTGGCCGAGCGCCACAAGGTGCCGCGCAAGTCGTTCCTCGACAATTATGTCGGGCGCGAGCTGGAAGAGAACTGGCTCGACGAAGTTTCGGGTCTCGACAAGAAATGGGCCGCCTTCGCCGAGAATGAAGCCGGCGCAGTCGACCGTATTCGCATCGAGATTTCGGAAATCGCGCAGGCGGCGGGCATGAGCCTCGTCGAATTCCGCCGCGTCGTGAACATGGTCCAAAAGGGCGAGCGCGAAGCGCGCATCGCCAAGAAGGAAATGGTCGAGGCGAACCTGCGTCTCGTGATCTCGATCGCCAAGAAATATACGAACCGCGGCCTGCAGTTCCTCGACCTCATCCAGGAAGGCAATATCGGCCTGATGAAGGCGGTGGACAAGTTCGAATATCGTCGCGGCTACAAGTTCAGCACCTATGCGACCTGGTGGATCCGACAGGCGATCACTCGCTCGATCGCCGACCAGGCGCGCACGATCCGCATCCCGGTCCATATGATCGAGACGATCAACAAGCTGGTGCGCTGCAGCCGCCAGTTCCTCCACGAAAGCGGCCGCGAGCCGACGCCGGAGGAAATGGCCGAGCGTCTGTCGATGCCGCTCGAAAAGGTCCGCAAGGTGATGAAGATCGCCAAGGAGCCGATTTCGCTCGAAACGCCGATCGGCGACGAGGAAGACAGCCACCTGGGCGATTTCATCGAGGACAAGAATGCGGTGATCCCGGTCGACGCCGCGGTGCAGTCGAACCTTAAGGAAACCGTTACGCGAGTCCTGGCGTCGCTGACTCCGCGTGAGGAACGTGTTCTCCGCATGCGCTTCGGCATCGGGATGAACACCGATCACACGCTCGAAGAAGTGGGCCAGCAGTTCAGCGTGACGCGCGAACGCATCCGCCAGATCGAGGCCAAGGCGCTCCGCAAGCTGAAGCATCCGTCGCGCAGCCGCAAGATGCGCAGCTTCCTCGACCAGTAAACGAATGGCCCCGCCTCGGCGGGGCCTTTTTTTTTGGACGGCAGCTATATGTCTGTGGGCCTATCGCCGCGATGTCGGCTTTGGGTTTGGTAGCGGCCCTCGCCTCTTCGTTCGCCATCGCGGAAAGCGGCGAGGCGCCGGACATCGCCTCCAGACGAGCCCGGCACTCCGCTAATCTACGCCGCGGGTTGCGCCAGATATTCCGACGACGACGGGAGCAGTCCAGGGACTCGACGGCCCAGCGATCTGTTGGCGCAACAATCGTTACCAGACTGGCCGCATCCTGGCAGCGATTGGTGGAAGCCGTTTCGATGGCAGAAATCGAACGGAATGGAGACGGATATCATGGCTAGCCTGCGCATCGCCGACGGAATAGCGCCCTGAAATGATACCAGAATGTCTGCTGGACCGCTCATTGAACGGTTTTAGGTTAACATCGGAAATGGCCGAATTTGGGCAAGGCGCATGGAATATGTTATCCCTTGTTAAGGAAACATTGCGCCAAGCATGTTCCTGACAGCACGAGAAATGACTAACCGAGCGGAATGAAAGTCGTGGCCTCGCATAGCCCATCACCCGGAGACTTTGATTTCCTGACAGAGAAGCAGGTCGCTGTGCTCGACCTGCTGGCGAACAATCGAACCAGCAAGGAAATTGCCTGGACGCTCGGCGTGTCCGAAACCGCCGTCAACCGCCGGGTCGAGGTGATCCGATCGCGCCTTGGCGGCGTCACGCGCCAGGAAGTGGCCCGGCGTTACCGTGAATGGAAGGCGACCAAAAGCAGCACCGCCGCACCGACGAGCCGTGACAAGTCATTGAAAGACAAGGATACCACATGTGTAGATTCTGAAACCCGGATTCTACAACTGGCCGGCGACCCGACAATCGACACAGAAACGCCTCAGGACGGCGAGGCTTCCGCCGCGACCTTCGAGGACCCGGTCACAATGTCGATCGACGCGCCTTGGAAGGAGTGGAAGGAGCCCCGCATTGTCCCGAGGGTGCTCGACGGCGATAATGCCACTTTCACCCGCGGCGCCGCGATCGGGATCTTGCTGACCCTGATTCTCGCCAGCCTGATCCTCGCGATCACGGTGGCACAGTCGCTCGCGGATGCAGTGCGCTAGCCGACCCTGAAGGACTGGACAGAATTGGGGGGTGGGGACGAGCGCCGCCGCCAAGGGGAATATTATGACCATCGAAGCCGCCAAGCCTGCTCCGGCCTATATGGCACGGATTCGTAAGCAGATCCGCGATGCCGAAGCCAAGGCCGACGAGAGCCTGATCGCCAAGCTTGAACTGATGAGCTCGATTCTTCGGGCACGACAGGTCGAGGATATGCCCGCACCGCACGTCGGCCAGGACGCGATCATCCGCATCGGCCGCGCAGTCGCCTCGGACATCAGCTCGGCGAACGATATTTTCCGTTCGCACAATGCGCTTGTCGATGCGCAGACGCAGATCACCGGATGCCCGCCGGGCCATGGCGACACGCTTGCCTTTGTCGATGAAGACGGGAAGCGTCAGGCAGCCGCCTGATCCTTGACGCCGCCCGGCAGGAGGCTCACCACCATCCGGTGGACCCTTTTCTGATCATCAATCTTGTCTCGGTTGGCTTTCTCAGTGCGGCTGCGCTGCGCTGGGGAGCCGGTCCGGAAAAGATATGTGCGGCGGCGATCTTCGCGATGACCTTCGGCGACCCCGTGTACCATCTTTTGGTGGCACACGGCCCCAGATACGGGACGGTCGACGTCGGGCATTTCATAATGGACGTTGCCGTTGCCGCCGTCTTCACGGGCGTCGCGCTTCGGGCGAACAGGGTTTACCCGATATGGCTCGCGGCCTTTCAACTGGTCTCGCTCCTCTCGCACTTCGCGCGCGAGGTGACCGACTTCTTTCCCAAGCTCGCCTACGGGCTGATGAGCTATGGACCCTATTACACGACCCTGCTGATCCTGGCTCTGGGCATAGCGGCGCATGCGCGGCGGAGCCGACACCTGGGGCCATACCGGTCGTGGCGACGCTCCTCGAACCATTCGCGGGCAAGCGAGCTGGCGCAGCAGCCGAACGGCTGATCGGACATTTCGGCGGACTTGGCCGTGCCCTTGCAGCCTCGCACGAGCAGCTCGGTGCAGCCCTTAGTGAAGACCCCGATGTTGTCAGTTCGATATTGGCCGCGCGCAATCTGTTCGGTGCGGCGCTCCACGAACAGGTCAGCCGCACGCGTATATCGGCCGACGACCCCGATTACCGGCGCTATCTGCGCTTTACCATCGGCAAGGGGACGGTCGAACGGCTGCACGCGACCTTTGTCACGGCCGACTGGTGCTATCTTGCCGACGACCAGATCGCTCTTGGGACGACATCTCAAGTCGCCATAAATCTGCGCTTCCTCCTCAGCCGAGCCTTTGACGTCGGCGCGCACGGTGTCCTCTTGGCGCATAACCATCCATCAGGTTCCGCCGAGCCAAGCGCCCGTGACATTAGCCAGACGCGCGTCATCGCGCGGGTCATGCGCATGGTCGAGATCGAGTTGCTCGATCATCTGATCATCGGGGCCGACGCAATCGTCAGCATGAAAGATCGGGGGCACCTCGCATGACCGGCCGTTCGAGAAAAATATCGCTCGCGGCCGGTTTCGGCCACCCTTCTCACGCGACTGTCGAAACAGGTGTCTACGGCGGCCGTGCACACGCCCCGCGCGCCGAGGAGGCAGTTGACGCTGGAGCGGCTCCCGAGCATCGGGCCCAAATGGCCGCAGTCGCCAAGGCCGAATATGCTGCGCGTCGTCGCCGCGACAGGATATTCGCCACGGACCTGTTCGCCGATCCGGCGTGGGACATGCTGCTCGATCTTTATGTCCAACGGCATCTGTCGCGACCGGTGAGCATTCACAGCCTCTGCATCGCCGCCGCGGTGCCTCAGACAACTGCTCTGCGCTGGATCGGGAAGCTAGATCGCTCCGGACTAATCGTCCGCCGCCGCTGTCCCTATGACAATCGCGTCATCCATGTGTCGCTGAGCGACGAAGGCCTGAACGTGATGGAGCGCTATCTTGTCGGCCAACTGGGCGAAAGCGGTACCGCCGCCGGTCCACGACCAACGCTCAGTTGAGTGAAAGCCATAGGAGACCGCAGCACCGCAGTCGTTTGCGCGGTGATCAGAAGGCGGAACGCAAAATCGGTACGGTGAGGATCGAAAGGGGCCGGCCGACAGATCGATATGGCGGTCGATCTGATCCGCGATGCCGTGGCCGTTGCCGGACGTCCGACGGCAAACTGCACCCCCTATTGTCCGACGACGCGCAGGAAACCTGGGATGCCCACAACCGCCTCTGCCGGCCCGCCAAACAGAAACCCTTGCGCCTGCGGACAACCTTCCTCGAGAACCATGCGACGCTGCTCCTCGGTTTCCACCCCTTCCGCTACCACTGGGAGATCAAGGCTGCGGCCGAGCCCGACGATCGCACGGATGATCGAGCGCGCCGATTCATCGTCGGTCACATGGCTGACGAAACTCCGATCGATCTTGATCTTGTCGAACGGAAAGGCCTGAAGGTTCGACAGTGACGAATAACCCGTACCGAAATCGTCCATCACGATCCGCACACCGAGGGCCTTTAACCGGTGAAGCGTCGCGAGCGCGCTCTCCCGATCCCGCAGCATGACGCTTTCGGTTACCTCGAGTTCGAGCCGATCGGCGGCAAGCCCGGCCTGAGTAAGGGCATCCTCCACAATTGCAGCCAGATTGGGCAGCTGAAACTGCACCGCCGACACATTGACCGCGATGTTGACATGCTCCGGCCATTGCATGGCAGCGGCACATGCCTCGCGCAGCACCCACTCACCTATTGGGATGATCGCGCCGACATCTTCGGCGATCGGCACGAAGATTTCGGGAGGGATCGGCCCACGCGTCGGGTGCGCCCAGCGAAGCAGCGCCTCATAGCCGACGATGCGCCCGCCCGATGTCGCAACGAGCGGTTGGTACATGAGACTGAGCTGGGCGCGCGTAATGGCGTGGCGGAGATCATGTTCGAGTTCGCGACGTTCGCGGACGAGTTGATCCATTTCAAGATCGAAGAAGCAGGCCATCCCGCGGCCGCGCTCCTTCGCCCGATAAAGCGCAACATCAGCATGGTGACGAATGGCCTCAGCACCGGCCGCATCGCCAGGGAAGAGTGCGACCCCGATGCTCACGCCCACCGCCATCGGGTCGCGTGTGATGTCCATCTTCGCGGCAAAGGCATCAAGAATGTCGCGCGCGAGCCGCCGCGCATCAGGCAGATCGTCGATGCCGCGTTGGATAATCAGAAATTCGTCGCCACCGATGCGCGCGACAAGATCCGCCTCGCTGGTCACATCGCGGAGCAGCGCGGCGACCCGACAAAGGATCGCGTCCCCGGCCGCATGACCGAAGATGTCGTTGACCGCCTTGAAACGATCGAGATCGAGCGCGAAGAGCGCAAAACTCTCTCCGCTTCGGACCAAGCCATCCAGTACCGCAGTCAACCGCGCGCGATTGGGGAGCCCGGTCAATACGTCATGGGCGGCGAGATGTTCGACCTGAAGTTCAGCGCGCTTCCGCGCCGTGAGATCGCGCACCGCGAGCACTTCGCAGCGACGTCCACGATATTCGACGGCATGCGTTGCGACCTCGACGATCAGATCGTCGCCCTCACCGCGAGTGATGACCGCCTCGGCTGCTCCCGTCCGCGGGGCTGAGAGGTCCTGACCGTCGACAGGTGCCAGCCAGCGACCGGGGTCGCTCCCAATCAGTTCAACCGGCGATACGCCAAGAAGCGCGGCAAGCTGGCCATTCGCCTCGACGATCCGGCCTCGGCTCAGAATAGCCAGCCCTTCGAGCGTCGCCTCGGTAAGGCCCCGCAAATCGGTAAGCATACGATCAAGGAAAGCGCCTCCCAGAACCACAGCAATCAGGCCGAGCGTCGCCGCGACGATCGCAACGATCAACCATTCATGCCCAGCGACGGCCGCAGGATCGAATCTGGCGGGATCGGGTGCGAGAACAGTTGCCGACATCGCTGTGAAATGAAGCGCAACAACGCCGGCGACCGAAAGCAGTGCGGGCAGGATGATCCGCCATTGCCCGGCCATCCGACCGAAAGCGAACAGCGCGAGACCGAAGCAGGAGGCGAGAATCAGGAAAGCGACCGCGATCGCGCCAAAATCATATCGGACGACCGCGGGCGCAATGATCGCGGCCATGCCGATGAAGTGCATCGCGGCAACACCGATGGCGGCGATGAGGCCGGCCACCATAGAAGCCGGCGGTTCGAAATTGCGGCCTGCGACGAGAAAGCTCAACCAGAAGGCGAAGATCGCGATCGCCACGGAGAGCATCGTCAGGCCGGGATCGAAGCTCAACGGCATCGATCCGTCATAGGCGAGCATCGCGATGAAATGGGTTGCCCAGACTCCGACGCCCGCCGCGACCGCAGCAACCGCGACCCATTGTCGGCGGCGCGTCTCCACGCAGTCGATCGAACGCGCGAGCAACAGGAACAGCGCGGCGCTGCCAAGTATCCAGACCATCGCTGCCAGAAGGACGAACCGCAGATCATGCTGCCCGACAATACATTCGAAAACCCTGAACATGAATCACCCCCCGTTTCGGCAAAGATCATCCGGAGGGGCTAAATTCGCCGTTATGGTCGGACGAAGAGACTTATCCGGATCGGATCAATTGGGCCCCAAGGAAGAAAGCATCGACGGCATCGACGGACTCGCGATGGAGATCAGGCAAACTCGACGAGCATTCGGGCCTGACCGAAAGAATCCTGCCTTCACGGTCCATCATAAAGCGATCACGGCCTGTTCGGAATGAGGTCTCCCGCTGCTATAGTGCGATCGGCGCCATCGGGGATCGTCAGGATGAATTGCGTCCGGTCCGGGTCGGTCAGGGTGATCCGCCAGCGCCCGGGCGCGAGACCGGTCGCACCGAACCGGCCAGCGCCGTTGGTGAACAGCGGGACGGGCTCGCGCTCGGGATGCGCCTCCTCCACCGCGCTGCCGGCGACCAGCGCGATCGGTTCGCCATTGGCGCCAAGCAGGCGCCCGACGGCGCTGATCATATAATCCGATCCCACCGTCAGCCGGTATCCGCTGCGATAGCCGGGCAGCAGCCGGAACGATCCCTCGCCCAGGTCGGTGCCGATCGGCGCGTCGGGTGCGGTCACGAGCAGATTGCGCTCGCTGTAGCTGCTGAGGCTCGGTTGCAGCGCGGTGCCAAGTGCGCCGCTGTTCGCGGTCGAAAAGCGGCCGTTGGCGTCGATGAAGATGTTGGTGCCTTGAAGCGAAGGGTGTGCACTTACGATGGCGAAACTGTCCTGGATCGGGCGCCCGATCGAGAAGGCGCCGTCGGCGACCGCGAGCGAGGTGCCGAAGCGTAGCGAGGTGCGCTGGCTGGTCGATCCACCCAGATCGCGCTCGAACGTCCCGAAATGGCTGAAGCCGAGTTCGGCGCGGTTGCTGTAATAGATGCCGTTCGCCGTGGTCGCGACGCCAAGGTCGCTATGCTCGACATCGGCACTGAAATTATACGCACCCGTGCCCGAGCCATGATAGGTCTGGTACGTCATGCGCTTGCGGTCGTTGCGGCTGTCATAGTCCGCGCGCACGCTGGACGCGCGATCGAGGCGGAAGACAAGCGACAGAAAGACGCCGACACGATCCTGCCGGCCGGCACGCTCGTAGCTGACGTCGCCGGTCAGGTTAAAACGCGGCGAAATGCGCCAGCCGCCCGTCGCGCGCAGGCTCGCGACATTGGGCTCGTCAGCACGCCCGCGCGAATAGCGTGCATCGAGCCCCGCATAGAGCGCGTCATTGATCGCGCCATTATAACTCGCGCCCGCGACATAGCGGTACGGATTCGACGGTAGACCGACGCCGATCGGCGCGAAGTTGCGGCTGCGCGCCTCGAACGACAGCGACAGAGCGTCAGCGCCGCCGCTGCGCCGCGCAATCGTGCGCTGAAAGGTCAGGATCGACGCCCAGCCCGACCCGATATCCCTGACGTGCGAGGCCGAGGCAAAGCCGCCGAACGAACCGATCGGGGTCGCGATCACCGCCTCCGCACCCCCCATCCAGCCGCCGCGATCCGCCTGCGCATTGACGCCGAGGGTCAACTGGTCGCTGACCCCGCGCCGATAGAAGCCGCTGAACGCCATATCGTCGCTATAGACCGGGCCACGCCGGCCGAGCGGCGCAAGCACCCCGGCATAAAGGCCGAACTCGCTGAGCCCTTCGGCAAGCTGCGCCTGATCAAGAAAGATGTCGAAATTGAAGGATTCGGTACGCCCGGCATCGTCCGTGATCGTGAGGCGAACGTCGTTCGAGCCTTGGGTAAAGGGAAAGTCCTTAAGGTCGAACGTTCCCGGGTCGAGTTCGAGGCGCCGGACAAGCTGGCCGTTGACGCGCACTTCGACGACCGAGCGCCGCTCGATACGAAAGCTGCGGTTGCCACGCGGACGGATGATCCGCTGCGGGTCGAGCAGCGAATAGAAGCGCGACACCGACAGGCCGCTGATTTCCGGCGCCGCCTGAAAGCCACGCGCGAGCGTCTGCAAATCACCGCCCGTCCAACGCACAAGATTGTTGCGGTCGTCATAGACAAGGCGCGTGCCGCGGCGCTGGAAATCTGCGCCGCGCGCGCCGGCCTGCCAATTCGCTTCGCTTTCGAGCACGACTCCGCCGAGACGCGCGGCGCCGTCGAGGAAGGTGATCGGCGCGGCCAGTCCCTCGTCGCTGCCCTGCTGCACCCAGTCCATCGACCCGCGGATATTGAGATAGGCGCTGAAATCGGCGGGCGCGATATAGTTGACGGTGCCCCGCGCCGCGTCGTCGCCAAGCGTGACCGACCGGCTCGCGCGGCTGGCGGGCGCGATCTCCATCACCAATTGCAGCGTTTGGGGGTCGTAACGAATTCCAACGCCGACGCCCTGGAGGTCGGTCCGCGTGATCGTACCCCGTTCGGCAAGACGCGCACGCAACCGATCGACGAGCACGGGCGCGAGCCGCGGCGCCAGCAGCGCGAACAGCCGTTCGGCCGAAAAGCTCGCCTGCCCGCCGGGTTCGAGCGTCAGCGTCGTGTCGCCAAGATAGGCCTGTCCGTCGAGCAGCGGCGCGGTCAGCACGACGGCACGGCCGGTCGCGTTGATAGCCGCGCCGTCGGCGCCCGGGTCGATGACCACGCGGGAGCCGGCGTCGGGCGTGCCCTGCGCCTGGCTGGCGACTGGAATCGCCGAGGCAGCCAATAAGAATCCTGCAACGAAAAGAGGGTTCATGCGACCCGCCGGTGTCTTCAGCTATCGGGCGTGAACAGCGCCTCGATCCGCCCACCCGGTTGCGGAAGGCGCATGGGCAAGGTCATCCGGCGCGTCTGCCCGCCGCCGATCAAACCGTAACCGAGCGTTTGCTGAAGTTCGGGCCCCGAAATTTCTTTGCGGAAGATTTCCTTTCCGTCGGGCGCGAACTGGACGACGCGGACGCGGCCGCGCGACAGATAGCCGTGCGCAGCCGATGCATTGGCGACCGCGATCACCGGCGCCGGATTGCCCTCGGCGTCCTTGCCGATTTCGGCCGACGCGATCGACAGAGCGGGTTTGACGCCGTCGGGCGAGACGCTGACAAGAATCTGGAAATTATAGAGAAGCTGGACATTCGACTGGGTGTCGTTCGTCTGCACCGGCAGCTGCGCCGCGGTAAGGAAATAATGCTTGCTGCGTGCGAGCGCCGGTTCGCCGACATATTGCACGCGAAAGCTCTGCCGCTGGCCCGGCTGGATCAGCGTCTGCGGGGGAAAGATCGACAGGTCGCCCGGATCCTTGCCGGTTGCGTTGACGCCATCGGGCGTCAGGTCGAGCCCCTCGACGCGCATTTCGACCGGCAACGGCTTGTCGAAGGTATTTTCGACCGTCACCACCTGGCTCATCGCGCGACCCGAGGTCGTGAGGTCGATGACCACCGGCTGGACGACCATTGCATAGGTTGCGACCGATACGGCGGCCGCGATCGCCACAGCGACCAACGCGCCACCAAAACTCCTGAGCAACTGCAATGACCTACTCCTCGCCCGTTGCCCCACCCGCTGGCGCGACGATGGACCGAAGCCTGTAATCCGCCAAGAAAGAAATTTAGTAATCATAGCGTTATCCATAAAGGCGACCGGCTTTCCGGCCGGCCGCCTTCATTTGGGAAGAGGGACCCCCAACCAGTCGGCCCGCCGCCCGAACGCGGGCATGTCGGCCATTCGTTCATATTCCGCTGCGAGAAAAAGCAGTTCGGCCTGCTCCTGCGGTTCGGCGTCAAGCGCGCGAAGGCGGAGTTCGGCCGCTAGGGCTTTGGGATTTCGCATGACCATATCCTTTAAAAGGCTAATCCCGGCAGGCCAGTGGACGTTGGCCTGCCGGGAACACCCCCCCAGGTGTCAGGCGGTCGGAGCGATCGTGATTTCGACCTTGCCGGCATAGGTGCCGGCGTCGAGGATCGCCGTCGAATCTGCGGTTGCGCCGCTGCCAACGGTCAGCGTGATGTTGTTCGAGACGGCAGCGAGACGATCGCCAACCTGACCCGAAGTCGCGCCCGAGCTCAGCGACTGGTCGGCGACCGAGGTCGTGCCGCCCTTTGCGCCCATCGCAACGAGCGTCGCGGTGTAGTGCACGGTGTTGGTGTAGCCGTTCGGCGAGTTGGTCGCGGCAGCATTCACCAGCGGCTTGGCGTCGACCGTGATCTTTGGGTTCGCGCCGTTGCACTTCACGGTGAAGTTGCGGCTGAGGCCCCCGGTGTTGCCCGCGAAGGCAGGGTCGACGGTGCCGTCGGCCTTGGCAAGTTCGCCGAGCGTGATGCTGCCGGTGATCGGCGTGACGGCCGAGCAGCGAGCGGCGACGGTACCGGTCACATCGACCGAACCAGCGGCAGTCTGGGCGAAAGCGGGAGCAGCGGCGAAGGTCGAACCGATGATCAGGGCCGAGAGAACAAGCTTTTTCATTTCATATCTCCAATCGAAAATCCTGAGGGGCTCATCGCCCCGACGAGTTGGAGATAGGCCGGATCCACGCCCGGCAATATTTAGCGTCCGGCAAAAACGAAGCTAACTTCGGGCATCATTCCCTATACCCGACGATATAGCGAGAGGGTCAGAGCCCGGCGCAGCTGGTCGCCGAGCTTGCGGTGACGATCGGCGTGAAGGTGATGCTGATGATGTCGCTATAGTTGGTCGCGGGCGTCTTCGCCGATCCGCCTTCCTTTAGCGTCGCACGCAGCGGCAGCACCCCAGCGCTGCCGTCCATGCCCGCGCGCGCGCAGGTACGCGTGCCGAAACCGCTGTTCGAGCTTATATCCTGCCCAAGGAAACGCGCGCTGTAACGGATCGTCTGTGCCGCGTTGGACAGGTTGCCGCCGGGATAGGTCAGCTTGAAATCATTCTGCGAGCGCATCTTGACCTCGAACGGCCCCGAACTGCGCACGCGCAGCGAGTTCGCCGCCGAGGTCGTGTAGCGATCGGGCGCCGCGAGCACCGCCGCGGTCGTCGCGTCGCCGATCTCGCCGAAATCGAGCGGCGATCCGGCGTAATATGCCTGCAGCGCGCTCACCGTGTTGACGTTGATCCGGATCGATCCGGTATCGCGCGTCGGGACCGACACGCTCGCCATGCCATTCTCGCCCGAACAGATATAAAGGAGGTCGAGGATGATCGGATCGCCCGCCGACAGGTCGGTCCCCGGCGGCACCGTCACGCGCAGGTTGAGCGGCGTCGACGTGTCCGCAGCGAGCAGGCTGCCGAAATCATAGCGGATCTCGCCCGCCGCGCCCGCACCACTGTCCTTCGAATTCAGCGAGCGCGGACGTCCGGCAGTCGCCCCCTCTGGATAGATGACGCGATAGCCGTTGTAAGTAACGTCGAGCGCGGGGGAGCCCGAGGGCGATACGATCACCAGGCTGACCTCCCGCGTGCGGCCGAGGATCAGGCCCCGGTTGCGGCGGAGAATCAGCGGGACCGTCGCTTCGGACAGGCCGCCGGGCGAAAAGGGATCATAGGTGATGCTGGCGGGTGCGGTCGCGGCGCCGGTCACACCGCAAACCGATGATATCTGCGATTGGGCGGCCGCTGGCTCTGCGAGCGCGAATCCGAACGCCAATCCCAGCGCTGATAAACCGGTCGTCCAAACCCTCATAGCTGAGGTGTTACGACGATCTCCAATGCTGTGCGAGCGGAGAGTGATGCGGCGGCGACGGGCCGCTCTGTGGCTGCGGGAACTCGCTTTATCAGCAATCCGTCCGAATCGACCATCCGCACTTCCGACGCCAGAACCGGCCGCCCGTGATTGCAGATCGCCCGTGCCGAAATCACCTTCGGCGCCGCGTTCGTCGCGACGATCTTCATCGGATCGACAACCCAGCATCGCGGGGCGACCTCGCCGTAAACGGCGATCTGATTGACCTCTTCGGCCATTGCCGGCGCCGCAAGATTCAGCCCCGTCAGCACAAGCGCGACGCGAGCGATCCGGTTCGAAATCAATCTCGTAGGTGTCATATCGAACCCCGAAATAGGGTCCGATAGTTAATAAGGGCGGATTCGAATTGTTCAACATCGCGTTAAGGACTGACACTGACGGTGATCGAGAGAGTATCGGTGTAGCGACCCGCGGCGAGCGTGTCGGTTCCCGAGTAAGCCGGCGCGCTGACACGCAGATACGAACCGTTCGCCTTGGTCGAAGCGCCGCCAAGGCGAAGCCCGGCGGCCGTGCTCGCCGTGCCGGCGAAGGTGCAACTGCCGCCCGCGGCGAGCGTCGCGGCGGCACAGCTCGCCGAGGCGTTCGTGCCATTGTCGGCCGCCACATAGAGCGCGACATTATAAGGCGCCTTGGTCTGGTAGCCGGTAGCGCCCGTCGCGGCATTGGCCATGCCGCCATTGGCCGACGACACCGCGATCCGCGATGCGCCGGAGCAATTGAGCTGGATCGCGAAATCCTTGGTAAAGCCGCTCTGGTCGAAATCGGCCTGGTCAATGGCGCCCGACGGTGCACCCGACGTCGCGAAACCGCAGCGGCCGAGCACCGACGCGCGGACCTCTACCCCGACTTCGATGCTGTTAACGGCTCCCTGCCCCGCGGCATAAGCGGTCACCTGCGCATGCGCGTGCTGGCTGGCGATCACACTGATCACCGCCAAGGCCAGCAAGAAAAGGGTGCGCAAAAAGCCCATGAATCGCCTGTCGTCGGTGACGGCCCGATGCCGCCAACTTGATCGAAAAATGCGCTAACTCTTGCGCATGCGATATTCACCGGGAGGCGACAAAGGCGCTCCCCAACGGCTAAAACGGCTTATATCTTTCGGTATAGATTCAGGCGCCGCGGTCCTGCGCCAAAAGGATCAATTCGGTGCGGCCACGGATGTTAAGCTTATCAAAAACCTTGTGAAGATGAACCTTCACCGTCCCTTCGGTCAGCCCAAGCTCGTCGGCGATTTCCTTGTTGCGCAGCCCGCGCCGCGCCAGCGAGGCAACCGCACGCTCACGCCCGCTCAGCGCCTCGAACGGGTCGCGTGGAGCGTCCGGCGACATCGCCTGTTCCATCACGCGCTGCATCACGTCCTGGTCGAGCCAGCGCCGCCCCTGCACCACGCTTTCAAGACAGGTCAACAGGTCGCGCGGCGCGGTCGCCTTGATGACGATGCCGTTGATCGAAAGCTGGATCGCCTCGCGCGCAAGTTCGTCGTTGAGACCACCGGTCAGCAGGACGACGGGCCGGTTGTCGCCGCGGCTGCGCAGCGTCCGCAGCACGTCGAGCCCGCTGCGTTCGGGCATGCCGTTATCGAGGATCAGAAGATCGGGCCGCGCGCTGCCCAGCGTTTCGAGTACCGCAGCGCCGGTGTTGACCGTCGCCACCACGTCGAAATTCGTCTTGTCGAGAAGCGCCGTGATGCCTGCCATGGTCAGCGGGTCATCGTCCGCCACGAGCACTTTCGTCATGTAACTCCACCGACATGCTGTTGGGATTTATATATTATCACTCGCTGCGGGCCGCGGTCCACCCCGTTGCGGTTACCCGAATTAACCAATCAGCGCCCATTCATCGCGCCGAGCTGGCCAAGCAGGTCACGCGTCAGCCCTTTGACGTCGTCGGGCGACCGTCCGGCATCGATTGCTTCCTCCACAGCGCGCGCCGCGTCACCGATCGCGCCATAGCCGAACATGCCCGCGCGCCCGGCGAGGCTGTGCGACAGGCGCGACAGTTCGGCCCGGTCCCCGCGCTCCAGACTATCTTCGATCGCCACACCCGTTTCAGCGGCCTGCGCCGCGAAGCGTTCGGCAAGGGCGGCGAGGCGAGCGTCGATTTCACCCATCGAGGAACGTCCGCACCTGCCGCGCCAGCGTCATCGCGTCGAAGGGTTTCGCGATGACACCGCGCGCGCCGAGTTCGCGGAGCCGCGCCACTTCGTGCGCCTGCGTCCGCGCGGTGATGAAGACCACGGGAATGGCCGTCGTCGCAGCGTCCTGCCGCAGGATTTCGAGAACGCCTGGCCCGTCGAGTTCGGGCATCATCACGTCGAGCAGGATCAGGTCGGGCTGCCAGTCGCGCGCCGCCTTAATTCCCTCGCGGCCCGACCCGCAGGTGCGAATATCGAAATCGGCATCGAGCGAAAGCGCCATCTCGGCGACTTCGCGAATATCCGCTTCGTCGTCGACATAGAGGATTTGGATGCTCATTTACCGCCTCCACCGTTGCCGCGCCCCGAAACGATACGCCCACTCACCTCGCTGACCAATCGGTCGAGACTGGCGCGCGATTTTACGAGGACCAGATCGATACCGTTCTTCGGCGCTCCGTCGACTTCCTGTGCGGTGAAGAGAATGATCGGCAAGGTCGGCGATCGTTTGCGAAGCGGTTCGACCAAGTCGGTCCCGCAGCCGTCGAGCATCCCGATGTCGAGAATCGCGGCATCATAGCGCGTGCGCCGGATCGCGGCCCGCGCCTCCGCGACGCTGGGCGTCGAATGGATCATCGCCTTGCCGTCGAATGCGCTGGCCACCACCGCGAGCATGTCGGGGTCGTCGTCGACGTGGAGCACGACCGGAAGCGCGCGATCCGTTCGCTGGCTTGGTTCGGCCGCGTCGGGCGCGGGCGCCATGCCCGGGGTCTCCGCCGCCGGCAGGTCGACATGAAATATACTGCCCGCGCCCTCGACACTCTCGAAATCGACCGCACCGCCAAGCCGTACGACAATCTCGCGTACGATGCTGAGGCCAAGCCCGGTGCCGCCCTTCTGGCGCGAATCCGACGCATCCGCCTGCGCGAACTTTCCGAAGATGCGGTTGCGAAATGCCTCGGGAATGCCTTCACCGCGGTCGATGACGCTGATCCTGTAACGCCGATCGAGCGGTGTTACGCGCACCGTCACCGCTTCACCGCGCCGCGAAAATTTGATCGCATTGGAAAGCAGGTTAGTCACGACCTGCATCAACCGATCCTCGTCCGCGAGGACGGCGGCCTCCGGCGCGACGGTTTCGACCTGCACCGATACGCCATATTCGCCCGCAAAACCGGCCGCCTGATGCGCCGCAGCCTCCAGCAGCGGACCGAGCGCCAGCGGCCGGACATCGAACTGCATCCGCCCCGCTTCGATCTTCTCGATATCAAGGATATCGTTGATCAACCGCACGAGACGCGCGGCGTTGCTGTGCGCAATTTCGACCAGTCGCGCGGCCTTCGGGGGAATTTCCCCCGCCGCTCCACCGCTGATGAGTCCCAGCGATCCCGCGATAGAGGTCAGCGGTGTCCGCAATTCATGACTGACCGTCGCGACGAATTCGCCCTTCATCTGTTCGATTTCGCGGCGGTCACTGATGTCGCGGATCACGGCGACGAACAAGGTGGCGTCGGCAAGATGGACCGGGCTGACCGACACTTCGAGCGGAAAAGTCTGGCCATTCTGGCGGCGACCGACGAACTCCTGGATCTGTCCGTAGCTTTCCTTGCGGTTCGCCTTCAGGCGGCGCAGGAAGGTCTCGATCTGTCCGCGGTCGGGCGCGATTTCGAAAAGTGCCCCGATGTCGCGGCGCAACAATGATTCAGACGGTACGCCGAACATATTGGCCGCCGAAGGATTCAGGCTTTCGATGCTCCCGCTCGGGTTCAGCACGATCATCCCGTCCTTGGCGCTGTCGAAGATCGCTTCCTGACGCGCGGCCAGATCGCGGGCGCGGCGATGCGCCCTCTTCCGCGCCAACTGGCTACGCGCGATCAGGAAAGCCGCGAGCGCGAGCAGCATGATCAAACCGACCTGCAAGGTGAAGGTCCGCTGCCGCAGACGTTCGCGAGCATTATTCGCGAGCACGGTTCGCTGTTCGAGTTTCGCTCGCTCGCCTTCGGAAATCGTGCCGATCAGCGTGCGGATATGGTCCATCGACCTCTTGCCCTCGCCGCCCGTTATCAGCCGCGCCGCCTCGTCGCGTCGGCCCTCTTCGACGAGCGCGATCGTTCTCGCGACAAAGCGACGTTTCTCGATCGACGTGCGTTCGAGCTCGGCCATCAGCGCCGCCTGACCGTCGGCCCCCGCGAATTTTTCGAAGGCTTCGAAATTGGCATCGATCCGCGCCTCGGCACTCCGGTACGGCGCGAGAAAGCTGGGATCGCCGGTGATGACATAGCCCCGCTGCCCCAGTTCGATATCCTGATGCAGCGTCAGCACCGCCTGCAAAACGGCGCGCGCATTATAGGATTCGGCAACATCCTGCCTCAGGCGCGCATTCTGTTCGAAACCGCGGTCGGTCGCGAGCGAGAGGAACGACAGGATCAACAGCACGCCTATCGCGGCGGTGATCAACACCCAATTCGCTTTTCCTGCCCGCAGCCAGGCTGATGCACGACCCATCAATGCAAGTCCCAACCTACCGGACCAAAGGGCCCGTTCGACGGTATCGATAGCAGAAGAGAAACGGCGATGCATTGAAAAGGGATGGTTAATCAATGGTGTCGCGACATTATAACGCAAAGGGCAAGACGGACGGCCTAGCCACGGTTTCCTTCCGGATCATTAGCGATTAGGGCCGATAATCCATCACATGTCACGTCGCGGAGGAGGACGTCTTGCGCCAGCTCGCCAGGTTCGATCTCAACCTGCTGCGGATATTCGACGCGATCTTCGTCAAGGGCGGCGTATCGGCGGCGGCACGCCATCTGAACCTGTCGCAGCCGGCGATCAGCCATGCCCTGACGCGCCTGCGAACGCAGTTCGACGACCCGCTGTTCGTGCGGCAGGGCAACGGGCTGGTGCCCACCCCGGCGGCGCGCGCTATCGCGGGGCCCGTTCGCGAGGCGTTGCGCGGGCTCGATGCCGCGCTCGATGCCGCCGCATCGTTCGACCCGGCCGAAGCGTCGCGCGAATTCCGTATCGGCGTGCGCCTTTCGGGCGAAATGCCGCGCTTCTCTTCGCTCGTCGCGCGGGTCCGGCGCGAAGCCCCGCATGTCGCACTCGCCAGCGTGACCTTCCGCCGCCGAGATCTGGTGATGATGCTCGCGAGCGGCGACCTCGACCTCGCGCTCGATGTCGCCCTGCCCGCGGACGACCGGCTCCAGCGGCATTATCTCGGCACCGAGCCTCTCGTCATCGTGGCGCGCATAGGGCATCCGCGCGTCGACGGCGCGATCGACCTCGATACCTATCTCGCGCTCGAACATATCATCGCGACTTCAAGACCCTATGGTCCCGGGATCGAAGACATGGCCTTGGACCGCATGGGCCTGTCGCGGCGCGTCGCGGTCCGCTGCCAGCATGCGATCACCGCCTGGCAAATCGTCGCGGCATCGGACATGCTGTTCTCGCTGCCGCGGTCGCATGCGGAGGTTCTGGGTGCGATGTGGCCGATGCAACTCGTTGACCTGCCGTTGCCGGTCGAACAGGGCGGCAGCTATCTTTACTGGCATCAGGCAGCGCAGGCCGACCCGGGTCTGGGCTGGCTGCGCACGATCATCGCCGACGAACTGGCGCAGCCCGCATAGTTATTCGCGATACGAATATCCTATATTCATCCATATCATTTTCTTCGATAACATGGTGCGACTAAGGCTGCGGGCGAAACCAGCGGAGAATTGTCATGACCGAGATCGAACTCGAAGCCGAACTCAACGACCTCAGAATGTCGAAAGAAGCGCAGCCGCTGTTCGATGCGGTCAAGCGCCACATCGCCGAGAATGTCGACCCGATCACCGAGGAGTTTTTCCGCCTCGGCGAAGGCCGCGCCGACCGCTGGAGTTGGGCGCCAGGACAGCTCGAACTGCTGGAAGGCGCGAAGAACAAGGCGAAGGCCGCGGGCCTCTGGAACTTCTTCCTGCCGCACGGCGATACGGGCACCCCGCTCAGCAATCTAGACTATGCCTATATCGCCGCCGAACTCGGCAAGTCTCCGCTCGCATCGGAATCGCTGAACTGCTCGGCGCCGGACACGGGCAATATGGAAGTGCTCGAAATGGTGGGCACGCCCGAGCAGAAGGAGCGCTGGCTTAAACCCCTTTTGAACGGCGAAATCCGCTCGGCCTATGTCATGACCGAACCCGACGTTGCCTCGTCCGACGCCAGCAATTTGGAAACGAGCGCGGTGCTCGACGGCGACGAATGGGTGATCAACGGCGAGAAATATTTCATCAGCGGCGCCGGCGATCCGCGCTGCAAGATCCTGATCTGTATGCTCAAGACCAACCCCGAGGCGTCGCGCAAGGGACAGCATTCGCAAATCCTGGTGCCGATGGACACGCCCGGCGTGAAGGTGCTTGGCCCGATGCGCGTCTTTGGCGCCGACCATGCGCCGCAGGGGCATATGCACATGCGTTTCGACAATGTCCGCGTTCCGCGTGAGAATATCCTGCTCGGAGAGGGCCGTGGGTTCGAGATTTCGCAAATGCGCCTCGGGCCCGGGCGCATCCACCATTGCATGCGCACGATCGGCAAGGCCGAGGTCGCGCTCGACCTGATGGTCAAGCGGGGCAATTCGCGCACCGCCTTTGGCCGCCAACTGTCGCAGCTCGGCAAGAATCTGGAGGTTATTGCCCGCGCGCGCGTCGAGATCGAAGCGATGCGCCTGATCGTGCTGAAGGCCGCGAAGGCGATGGACCTGCTCGGCAATCGCGAAGCGCGCGTCTGGGTTAGCATGGCGAAAGCGATGGTCCCCGAACGCGCCTGCCAGATCATCGATCAGGCGATCCAGATCCACGGCGCCACGGGCATCTCGCACTGGACGCCGCTCGCCGATCTTTACGCAGACGTCCGCCATCTACGCTTCGCCGACGGTCCGGACGAGGTTCATTATATGGTCGTCGGACGTGAAGAGCTGGGGCGGCACTGAGCCGCTTCCGGCGCTCGCCCGCTCAGCCGCGGGCGAGCTGCAACGCGCGGACGCGTGGCGGTGCCGCGCGGGCCGCGTGGATGGTATAGCCGCAGAGCAACCCGTAGAGCGCGAGCCCCTCGACCTGCCAAAAGGGCATCGTCGCCATGTTGAGCAGGAAGAAAGCGAAATGCGCGGCGAGCAGCTTGAAGCGTTCGCCGCGTGCCGAAGCCGCCGCGGCGAACATCGCCGTCCATAGCGTGACCATCGCCCCGATCCCGAACCAGCCGAGTTCGTAAAGCGTCGCGACCAGCGTGTTGTGCGGATAGACCTTGAACACGCCTTCCCAGCTCTCCGGCCCCAGGCCGAACAGATGCTGGATCGGCGTGCCTTCGGCCCAGGCGTAGATATAGCTGCTCCAGATCAGCGGGCGCGCCGACATCACCTGCCGTTCGAGGAGATCGAAATCGCGCGGCGGTTTGATCATGCCCGCCGGGTCCGCGAGGAAGGCGGCGAGATCGGTGAATTTCTCGCTGTAGAACAGCGCCGCAACCGAGACGAACAGGACACCCGCCACCGCCGCGCTCACCGCCATCGCGGCGCGCTGGTCGCGCCGCACACTCATCGTCAGCCCGCTTAGGAACACTGCCAGGGCGAGCGGCGCGAACGCAAGGATTGTCGTGCGATAGCCTGCGAGCAGGACGCCGACGAAGGTCGCGGTCAGGAAAGCGACGCGGACCGCGCGCGGCGCCGACTTCGCAAAACAGCCGACGAGAAAACCCGTCATCATCGCGACCGAAAAGGCCGCCTCGTGATTATAGCCGCCGATCCAGACCAGCCCGTCGCCATCCTCCGATCCTTTCGGCAGGTTCAGCGCCAGCGAGAGCATCTGGAAGACAAGCAGCGGCAGGAACGAAACCATCGCCCAGCCTAGGAAGCGCGCTTCGGGATCGACGCGCAGCGCCTGGAACACCGCGATCATGATGACGATCATATAGGCATATTTGACCGCCGCGTTGATTCCCCCGGCCGCATCGCCGTTGAGGCCGGCGCTGACGAGCGCGAGCAGGATCAGCGCATAGACGGGCAGCAGCCATTTGAGCGCCAGATTGGCGGGCCGCACCACGAAGAGCAGCCCGAACGCCGTCACCCCGATCGAGAGCAGCGCGTTGCCCGAAAGGCCGGCCGCCAGCGGCTTGAACATATAGAGGTGATAGGCACCGGCCGTATATCGCATCCACAACGCCACGACGACGAAGGCGCCCGCCACGCTGCCCGCCCGCCGCGCCGCGATGACGAGCGAGACGAGCAGCACCGCCGTGACCGGCAGCAGGATGCCGAGTCCGAATGACGGACCATAGGGTAACGCCTGTCCGGTCACGGCGCCGCCCGATCAGTCGGCATAATAGGAGCGATACGCCTTCATAAAGGTGCCGCCATCTTCATATCCCGCCCGCTCCTGCTCGCGCACGTCGACCAGTGTCAGCACCGCGCCCAGCATTTCTGCGTGGACGTCGTAGAGCCGCCGCAGCGCCACAGAAACCGCCTTCGACGGCGTCTTGCGCCAGCGCACCAAAAGCACCACGCCGTCGGCCATGCTGGCAATCACGCGCGCCTCGTCCACCGGCAGCACCGGCGGCGTGTCGAGGATGACGAGGTCGTAGCGCTCGCGCACCTGCTCGATCAGTTCGGCGAGCCGCGGGCTTTCGGTCAGGCCAACACCCTTGGAATCGATCCGCTGGGGCAGAAGGAAAGCGCCCGACAGGCTGTCCTTGACGATCGCCTGATCGAGCGTCGCCTGGCCCGCGAGCACCTCGTCCAGCCCAAGCGTCACCCCATCGGTGAATTGCCGGCTTGAGGCGCGGCGGCGCGCGTCGGCATCGATCAGCAGCACTTTGCCGCCCGCAGCGGCAACCGCCCGGGCGAGACCCATTGCGGTGGTCGTCTTGCCCTCGCCCGGCACCGCTGAAGTGATTGCGACGACGCGGATCGGACTCGCTGCTTCGGCGAACTGGATCGACGTGCGGAGCGTGCGAAAAGCCTCAGCATAGGTGGATTGTGGACGCTTCAGCAACAGCTCCGCCGGGGGTGCCGGCGGGCCCAGCTTGCGATAGCCCGGCAGTGTGTTGGCGTCGGGGATCGAAGCAAGCGTTGAAAGCCCCAACATATCCTCGATCGCGTCGCTTGTTTCGATGCCGCGTTCGAGCAACTGCAGCAGCACAACCAGCAACACGCCGATACCCAGCCCGCCGACAATGGCCATCGCGGCATAGATGAGCATGTTGGGCGAACTCGGCGCACCGGGTACGCGCGCCCGGCTGACGATGTAGGAATCGCTCTGCTCCAGCCCCGCTTGAGCGACCGTCTGGCGATAACGATCAAGAAATGCCTGATAGAGGGTCCGTGAAGATTCGGCGTTACGTTCCAGTTCGCCCAGCCGGACCGATGCCTCGTTATCACTGGCAAGCTTGCCCTGCGATTGCGCGACCGAACCCGCGAGCGAACCCGCGCGCTGGTTGGCGATGCTCGCCTGGATCGAGACGTTGGCGACGATACGCTGCACTTCGGCCGCGATCGCCGCGTCAGCGGTGCGAAGCTGATTCTGCGCCTGCATCAGCGCGGGATGACGCGGACCGTAGCGTTTCTCGAGCGCCGCAACCTCGCGACCCGCTTCGGCACGCTGAGCACGGAGCTGACTGACCACCGGCGAATCGAGTGAGTCGCCCAACTCCTCGCCGTTCCGTCCGCCGGCAAGCTGCGCGCGAGCGGCCGAGAGGCGCGCCTGTGCCGCGGCATTTTCCGCTTTCGCCTGAGCGAGCTGGGTCGAAAGGCCCGAGAGCTCCTGCTGCGTGATCGTGCTCGCTTCCGAGACGGCGAAAAGATTGTGCGCGGCGCGATAATCCGCGACTTCGCGCTCGGCGCGCAGCAATTGCGTGCGCAGTTCCTCTAACCTTTGTTCGAGGAATTTGCTCGCGCGCTGCGTCGCGTCGGTCTTGGATCCGACCTGCCCCGACACATAATCGTCGACCAGCGCATTGGCGATCTGCGCCGCCTGCACAGGCGTGCTGCCTTCGTACGATACGCTGATCGCATAGGAGAGGCCGTCGCGTTTCACGGTCAACCCACCGAGCAGCGTGCCGATCGCGCGCTGGCGACCGATCAGGTCTGGCTGCGCCGTTGGCTGACCCTCACCGGCCGCATTGTTGAACGCCGGATCACGGGCCAACCGTAACCGATCGACCACGCGCCCAATCAGTTCGGGCGAACGTAGGGCCTGCACCTCGGTATCGACCGCAGCGGAATCGGGATCGGACGTCGGCACCACCGAATCAACGTTGATCACGCGCTCGGCCGTCCGTTCGAGCGCAACCTGTGCGGTCGCGAGATAGCGCGGTTCAGCGGCAATATAAGCGGCCGCGGCGATGACGATCGCCGCGGCCATCGCCGCACAAAGCACCATCCATCGCCGGCGCAGGACTCCGCCGACACGGCGCAAATCGATCAGCGCGCCGCGATCGACCTGCGGGTCTGCTTGCCGGCTGCGCGGCATGTGTCGTGTAACTGCGTCCATATCACGCCGCGGCCAGGAACGCGCGCACCGCGGGCGCGATGTCGGGACGGGCCAGTGCCAGCGCCAGCGTCGCGGTCACGAACCCGCTCTTGTCGCCGCAGTCGTACCGCTTCCCTTCGAAGGTGACGCCGTGGAACGGCTGCTGGCCGATCATCCGCGCCAGCGCGTCGGTGAGTTGGATTTCACCGCCCGCGCCTTCCTCCTGGCTGCCGAGGACATCCATCACCTCCGGCTGGAGGATATAGCGGCCGATGACGGCAAGCCGCGACGGCGCGACGTCTGCTGCGGGCTTTTCGACCAGCCCCCGGACTTCGGTGACCGCCCCCGCACTCACGCCCGGCGTGATGATGCCGTATTTATGCGTATCCTCCGCCGCAACTTCCTCGGTGCAGATGAGGTTGCCGCCGAGCTCCGCATAGGCGTCGACCATCTGCTTAAGGCACCCGGGCTCGCCGACCATCAGATCGTCGGGGAGCAACACTGCAAAGGGCTCGTCACCGACGAGACGACGGGCGCACCACACGGCATGACCCAGCCCCAGCGGCTCCTGCTGCCGCACGATATTGATGTCGCCCGGCGGCGGACGGGTGCCGTCGAGCGCGGCAAGCGATTTGCCGCGCCGCGCCATCGCCTCTTCGAGTTCGAAGGCATGGTCGAAATGATCTTCGATCAGGCTCTTGCCGCGGCTGGTCACGAAAATGAACTGCTCGATGCCCGCCTCGCGGGCTTCATCGACCGCATATTGAATCAAGGGCCGGTCGACGACAGGAAGCATTTCCTTTGGCATCGACTTGGTCGCCGGAAGGAACCGGGTTCCAAGGCCGCCGATGGGGAACACGGCCTTGCGTATCTTTCGCATCTTTTCACCCTTTTCTGGTCACTGGGTTCCCCCCCAAAAAACCAGCTTTCGGATTGTGCAGACACGATCGTCTCGCGCTGACGGACGGCAACTGCGCCTTTACGCTGCATTGCAGCAAGAGCCCGGCGTCGAAGCGTGTGCAAAGTGCGCCGGGCCATTCAGAGCGTCGGAGGTGTACCAACGAAGGACACTCCGCCCGGCACCGAACCGCCACCTCGCGAACGCCATAGCTGGGTACCGGGCGGAACATTGATGTCGTGCGAGCCGATGATGATCCGCGCCGCACCATTGTGGACGTCGAAGATCGGCCAGCCCCGATCGCTCTTTACGACCAGATGCTCGATATGGATGGTCACCGGTTCGCTCGCGCCCCGCGCTCCCATGATCGTGAAATGGTTTGTGTCACCGATCCCGCCGATCTTGACGGGGTCGAGACTGGTGAGCCGCGTCGCGCGAATACTGGACCACAGCCGAAAATTACGTGCATTCCGGCCGCTGATGCAGTCATCGAGCGTCGTTTCGGTCGATTTGAGATCAAATCCGCCATCGCTGTTGTCCCACGCGGCGCATTGTCGGAAGAGGAAGCGCGAATTGCCGCGCTCGGTCGAGAAGCCGTCGCCGTTCCAATATTGGCGGGGCTTACGCTGCCATTGAAACCCGCGCATCAAGCATCGTTCGATCCGGAAGTCGTGGGCGGTGCCGTCGAAGGCGATACCCACCGGCAGATCGGTCTTACCGGTCGCGAGCGTCCCGGAAGCGCTGACATCCTCGATCACGCCGTCATGACTGTCGTAGCGAATGCGGGCGAAGCTGCGGCGGAGATTGCTCGCCCGCGCGCCGCTGACCCGGAGCCCCGCGCAGCCTGCGCTTACTCGATCAGGCGCCGCACCATTTTCGATAACCCGGTAGCCGCCATCGACCTGGATGCCGGAAATCACGACATCGCGGACCGGCTCGCGGATCACGAACAGGCCGTTGCCGACATTGCTCGCCCGCACGCCGCGATAGACCCCGCCCGATTGCGCGAAATAGACCGGCTCCCCGCCCGCGACGACCGAAACGGCACTGGCGAAAAGAGAGGGGGTGCCATCCATAGGCCATGGCTTTTGATGTGGCGTACCGCGCGGCACCAGCCATATGCGGCGTTGCGTGGCGCGGCCGGGATCAGTGTAGTGCGGGCGCTGCCCCGCCCAGATCGTCGCCGGTTTCGCGCGCGAAGCGGCGAGCGAAATCGGGCCAGGGCTGGCGATACACATGCCGGATCCGGCTAAATCGGCGGAAGCCCGCTTCGCCATGGTCGATGTTAAGTGTCATGCCCGCGTCGGGTTTTGCCGCCGATGGCGCCCGACCGTCGATCGCGATGGCCGACGAAAGCGTATGTTCCAATATGTGCCGACGCTCCGCAGCATCGCGACCGAAATAATAGATGGCGAGCGGCGGCGGACGCCGGTGGATCGTATCGATCGCATCCTCGATCCGCGCATAGTTCCGCAGCGGCAGGATGGGCCCCGTGCTATCCTCCTGCATCACCAGCATATCCTCGCTGGCGTGGCGGATGATGTGGAGCGGCGCCGCCGACCCGCGCGGCTGTGCCGTCATCACCTCGCCCCCGCGCGCGCGCGCGTCGTCCAATAGCCGCGCCAGCCGCTGCTGATCACCCTCGGTCGATGGCGCATCTTCGGCAACCGGCTGCATCGCCGCACGCCACAGCCATGCCGCGATCGCCTCTTCCTGTTCGTCGGGCACGAGAAGATAGTCGGGCGCGAGCGGCCCCCGTCCGTCCTTGAGCCACTTGCGCGCGACCACATTGTCGGCCGCCTTGGCAAAGTCGGCCGAACGGCCGAAAATGGCCGGCGACTTGCTCGACCGCGCGATCGTTACCCCCTCGCCGTCCTGGGGCTCACTCGTCACCAGCAGGTCGAACGCCTGTTCCGCAAAGACGTCGCCGGACGCTACCGCCAGTTCGAGCATATCAAAGAAGCCCGGCGCAAGATCGCCGATCAGCCGCGCGAGTTGCGGCGAAGCAGCGTCGAATTTCAGCATCACCCGATTGCCCGCGGCGAGCGCGCTCGCGACGATGCTGGCCGTCTGGAGCAGCGGCAAGGAAGCCGGCGCAGATATGCCGATGACCCCGAGCGGCTGATATTCGGCATAGTCGCCGCCCCCGCCCAATCGCGCGAGCAGCCCATGCCCGCCTTCGGGACGCATCCAGCGGCCGACATTGGTCATCGAAGCGCGCAGAGCCGCGATCGCCGGCTTCACTTCGGTCAGCATCGCCGAATCGGCATCCTGATTCGCCTGATCCGCAGCGAGCGCCAAACAGAGCGCATCGGCATTTTGTTCGATCATCAGCATCGCGCGCCGCAGCCGGTCGCGGCGAATGGCCAGCGACACCGGCAAGTCGGCGAAAAATGCCGCGCGTTGCGCTTCCAGCATCCTGCCCTTCCCACCACTTATCCCGTCTGGCTTCTACTCCGACGCCGACCCGTGGCAAGTTCAAGTCGAAACGTTTCGTCGCATTGCAGCCAAATCGCCTGACCATCGTTTAGGCAAAGCCGCGAATTATCTGCTTATAATATATCCCCTTTTCTCGACTTGTCCCGTTTCGGGCCGGGATTTTGGGAACGATCATTTCGCCTTTCAATTGCCTCCGCTCAAAGCTGGCAAGTTGACCGTTAACCGTCGCGACGCGATTGTTCGCAGGCGCAGCAAAATCGCCTTCATATAAAAAGGGAGCAACGCGTAATGCGTATCGTAATGATCGGGTCCGGCTATGTCGGGCTCGTTTCTGGCGCGTGTTTTGCCGATTTCGGCCATCATGTGACCTGCGTCGACAAGGACGCGAACAAGATCGCCCGCCTGCAGGCTGGCGGCATCCCCATCTATGAACCCGGGCTCGATGATCTGGTCGCGCGCAATGTTGCCGCGGGCAATCTCGCCTTTACCACCGAGCTGTCCGAGGCTGTCGGCGCCGCCGATGTGGTGTTCATCGCAGTCGGCACCCCCAGCCGCCGCGGCGACGGCCACGCCGACTTGTCCTATGTTCATGACGCGGCGCGCGAGATCGCCGGGGCGCTCTCCGGCTTTACGGTGATCGTCACCAAGTCGACCGTGCCGGTCGGTACCGGCGACGAAGTTGAGCGGATCGTCCGCGAGTGCAATCCCGTCGCCGAGTTCGCGGTCGCCTCCAATCCCGAATTCCTGCGCGAAGGCGCCGCGATCGAAGATTTCAAGCGCCCGGACCGCGTCGTGATCGGCATCGAGGACGAGCGCGCCCGCGGGCCACTGGAAGAAGTTTATCGTCCCCTGTCGTTGAACAGGGCGCCGATCGTCTTCACACGCCGGCGGACGAGCGAGCTGACCAAATATGCCGCCAACGCCTTCCTGGCGATGAAGATCACCTACATCAACGAGATGGCGGATCTGTGCGAACGGGTGGGAGCGGACGTCCAGGAGGTCGCGCGCGGCATCGGGCTCGACAATCGGATCGGCGGCAAATTCCTGAATGCCGGCCCCGGCTATGGCGGCTCATGTTTCCCCAAGGATACGCTCGCGCTGATGAAGACGGCGCAGGATCATGACGCGCCGCTGCGACTGATCGAGGCGACGGTCGCGGTGAACGACCAGCGCAAGCGCGCAATGGGCCGCAAGATCATCGCAGCGATGGACGGGCAGGTGCGCGGCTGCACTGTCGCGGTGCTCGGTCTGACCTTCAAACCCAACACCGACGACATGCGCGATGCGCCGTCGATCGCGATCATCCAGACGTTGCAGGATGCGGGCGCCAAAGTCCGCGCCTATGACCCCGAAGGGATGGACGCGGCCAAAGCGGTGTTGAGCGACGTCGAATATGCGTCCTCCGCCTATGCCGCCGCCGACGGCGCGGCGGCGACAGTGATCGTCACCGAATGGGACGCGTTCCGGGCGCTCGACCTGGTTCGCCTGAAGGCCGCAATGGCCGAGCCGGTGCTTGTTGATCTGCGCAACATCTATCCCCCCGCACGGGCCGAAGAAGCGGGCCTGCGCTATGTCGGCATCGGCCGACCGGGCCAGCTCGCCGACGAGGCCGGAGCCGCGAACGAAAGGCACGCCGCGTGACCGACGACAGCCCCATTTTGGTAACCGGCGCCGCAGGCTTCATCGGCCATGCGGTGTCCGAACGGCTCCTCGCGCGGGGCGAACGCGTACTCGGGCTCGACAATTTCACCGACTATTACGACGTCGCACTGAAGAAGGCGCGCACGGCGCGGCTGGTCGACAATTTCAATTTCCGGCTGATCGATGGGGACATCGCCAGCCCCGGACTGATCAGCGAGCTGGTCGAGGCGAACGGCATCCGCCGCATAGTCCATCTCGCCGCGCAGGCGGGGGTACGCTACAGCCTCGAAAACCCCTTCGCTTACGAACATAGCAACCTAAAAGGGCATCTCGCGGTGCTGGAGGCGGCGCGCCACGCGGGCAATATCGAGCATCTCGTCTATGCCTCGTCGAGCTCGGTCTATGGCGACCGACCGCTCGGCGGCACGGGCTTTCGCGAGGACGAGCCCTGCACCGCGCCGGTCTCGCTCTATGCGGCGACCAAACGCAGTTGCGAGCTGATGAGCGAAAGCTATGCCAAACTCTATCACCTGCCGCTGAGCGGCCTGCGTTTCTTCACCGTCTATGGTCCCTGGGGCCGGCCCGACATGGCCTATTATGGCTTCGCGCAGAAGATCCTGCTCGGCCAACCGATCGAGGTGTTCGGCGAAGGCCGGATGGCGCGCGACTTCACCTATATCGACGATATTGTCGACGGCGTGGTCGGCGTGCTCGACCGGCCGCCGGCGGGCGGTGAAAACCGGCTGCTCAACATCGGCGACTGCAACCCCGTCGGACTGATGGACATGATCGGCCTGCTCGAACGCGCGCTCGGCCGGCCAGCGATCAAGCTGATGCGGCCGATGCAGCCGGGCGACGTGACCGCGACCTACGCGGACATTTCGGCGATAAATGCGCTCACCGGATACAGCCCCAAGGTCCCGCTGGCGCGCGGGATCGAGCGGTTCGTCGACTGGTATCTGGGCGAAATAGAAAATGGTGGAAGAGGGCCGATGGCAGCGGTTGCCTGAGCCGGGAAATCCGGCCGGGCGCTAGTGGAGTTTGATAATGCTGCAACGGACAAGTGCGTCTTCCAGCGATCCCGCGAGGTCGCCCATCATCTGCGTGACCGGCCTTCGCGGCTTCCCGCATGTGATGGGCGGCATCGAAAGCCACTGCGAGGAGCTGCTCCCGCGGATCAAGGCGATATGGCCCGATCATCGCTCGGTCGTGCTCGGCCGCGCGCCCTATCTGCCGGAAGCGGTCGGAGAACATCGCGGTGTCGAGATCGTCGGCATCCCCTGCCCGCGCTCGCAAAATCTGGAGGCGGTGGTGTCCACCTTCCTCGCGGTCCTGTCCGCCCGCAAGCGCGGCGCCGGGCTGATCCATATCCACGCGATCGGCCCCGGCCTGCTCGCGCCGCTGGCCCGGCTGCTCGGGCTGAAGGTCGTCGTGACGCACCACGGGACCGACTATCACCGCGCCAAATGGGGTCTGCTCGCGCGCACCGCACTCCGCGCCGGCGAGTGGTTGGCGCTCAGCTTCGCGAACCGGGTGATCGCTGTCTCTCCCTCGCTCGCCACCCAGTTGCAGCAGAGCTTTCCTAAACGCGCGCACGCAATTTCCTATATTCCCAACGGCACATCGGATTTGCCCGGTGATGCCGATCCGGCGTTGGTGCTGGAACGGCTGGGGCTACAGGATGGCAATTTCCTGCTCGCGGTGGCCCGGCTCGTTCCCGAAAAGGGCCTGCACGATCTGATCGATGCCTATGAGCAGTCGAATTGCACGGCGAAGCTGGTGATTGCGGGGTCGGCTGACCACGAAAGCGAATATGCCCGCGAACTGCTCGCGCGCGCCAGCGACCGCGTGATCTTTGCCGGTGTTCAGTCGCGCGCGACGCTGAAGTGCCTTTATGAACAGTGCGCGCTGTTCGTGATGCCCTCCTATCACGAGGGTCTGCCCATAGCGGCGCTCGAAGCGGCGAGTTGCGGCGCGCGGATGCTGCTGAGCGACATCTCCGCCAATCTCGATATTGGGCTCGATCCGGAAAATTATTTCCCGGTCGGCGATGTCGCGGCGCTCACCGGGCGGCTCAACGCCGATTGCGCGGATTTTCAGGTCGATCGCGACGCGGTGCGCGCTCGCTTCAGTTGGGACAGGGCGGCGGAAGAGACGCTGGACGTCTATCGCGCCACGCTCGCGCCCGGCCGCCGGGCTCCGCGCGCCACCGGCTATTCGGGGGCGGTGGAAGCCTAGGCGCCGAGCCGGGCGATAACCGTCGCCCGGTCCGCCGCGTCGATCGGCCCGTTCACCGATATCCCGGCATCGGTCCGTATCGCCGATGCAATCAGCGGGTGCCACGCATTCGCCCGCCACTGCCAACTGCGGATGCGCCAACGCCCCGTACCTTCGGCATCGATCGCCAGCGTCGGCCGCCCGGCGGCTTTGGATCCGGCGTCTTTTGCGGTGCAGCCAGCAATGGCTGCGGTTCCCGCCATCGACGTCAGCAACGTTCGGCGATCCATCGAAACATCTCCTCGTAAATCCAGCGACCGGTGATTACGGCGCGGCGATTTTTTCAGGGGCCGTCTGAAGGGCGCGGGGGGTACCGCGCCCGGCCACCCATTTGATCGCCGCTTTGCCGAGGCGCTGCCCGGGCACCTCCACAAGCCTGTAGGTCAGGAAAGCAACGGCATAGGTCGCCGGTATCACGATCGCCCCGGTCAGGGCAAAGCGGCCGACCGCGCCGAGCCCGGTTCCGAAATGTCCGATCACCATCGCCGCGACGGGCTGCAGGATCAGCAGATGGATCAGATAGGTGCCGTAGGACAGCTCACCGAGCCAATAAAAGGGCCGGCTGCCGAGCAGGCGTGAAGCCCAGCCGACCGGCCCGAGCGAGTGCCAATGGACCAGCGCGAAAAAGCCGAGAACGAGCAGCTCGCGCACGACAAAATGGAGCATGTCCTGATCGCCCCCGTTGGGAATCGCGGCGAGCAGCATCGCGGCGCCGAGGCGTAACCATAGCTGTGCGCCGCTCTCGCCCGGCCCCGCGGCGATCAGCATGCCGGCAAGGAAAAGCTGAAGTTTCAATGGCAGGAAAGACGGCATCGGATAGTCGAGCCCTGCCCCACCGGCGACAAGGGCAATGACAACCCCGGCTCCAGCCGCAAGAAATGCCGACGGGACCCATCCGATCCGCCGACCGAGCAGGATGAGGAAGGGAAAGAGCAGATAGAATTGCATCTCGAGCCCCAGGCTCCAGTCGGGCAGCGGGGTGCGAAAGGCATAGTCGGGCAGCAATCCGAACAGGAAGGTCAGGTGCAGCGCGATGTTGGTCGGGCTCGCGTCGGTATAGCGTTCGGCGGGCTGGAGTCCTTGACCGAGGAAAGTGTCGATCGCGACGCGGTCGGCATAGATCGCCGGCCCCGCGATCAGTGCGGCCGCGAGCGCCACATAGAAAAGCGGCGCCAGCCGGAAAAAGCGGCGTGTCCAGAAGGCGGCCCAAGTGCCGGGGGCGTTCCAGTCCTCGCTGCCCGCGCGAAGCCGGTACTGATACATCATCAAGAAGCCCGAAAGCAGGATGAACAGGTCGACACCGAGGTCCGGCTTGCCGATCAGCGGCAGGCGGAAACCGGTCAGGATCATCATATGTCCGATGAGCACCCAGAGGGCCGCGACGCCGCGCAGGCCATCCAGACACTCGACTCGCCGAATGTCCATAAAATACCTCCGCAAAACGTCCGTCGATGTTCGCCCTGATAGACGTATCGGGGGGCGAAACCCTTTGAAATCGGCCAGCCGCCCCGCCGGGGCGATGAAGCGGGGGATGCTGTGTGCACTGCAACAAATGGCCGTGGTAAGCGTTCTCCCGAAGCGAATTCCGCACCCCATATCAGCGAGGAAATATGTTGCACCGAAAGCGGATTTTATTCGCGATCAACTCGCTCGCGGGCGGCGGCGCCGAGCGCGTGCTCGTCACCTTGCTCGGCGGTTCCGAGCCCTGGCGCACGCGCTATGATATCCATCTCGCGCTGCTCGACGACGAGCCGCGCGCCTATGATGTGCCCGAATGGGTCGGGGTCCATCAGCTGGACGCAAAGCATAAATTGCTGCCGAGCCTGATGCAGCTACGCGCGCTCGCACGGCAGCTTTCGCCCGACGCGACGCTCAGCTTCCTGACCCGCGCCAATATTGCCAACGCCTGGGCGATGGCGGGGCGCGGCAAGCCCTGGCTGATCAGCGAGCGCGTCAATACCAGCGCGCATCTGGGCGGTGCGTTCGCGGCCAAGGCGATGGTCCGCATGGTCTATCCAGGCGCGGCGCACGTCATTGCCGTGTCCGAGGGCGTGGTCGACGACCTTGCCGCCAATTTCGGCGTCGCGCGCACCCGCATGTCGGCGATCGCCAACCCCGTCGACCATCGGCGTATCGCAGAACTTGCGGCCGAGCCGCCAGCTTTCAAGCCAGCGGGCCCCTATATCGTCGCGGCCGGGCGCCTGATGCCCAACAAGAATTTCCCGCTCCTCCTGCGCGCCTATGCCAAGGCGGCGCCGCAGGAACGCCTCGTCATCCTCGGCGAAGGACCCGAACGCGGCGCGCTGGAAGCGCTGGCCGGGACGCTCGGCATTGCCGACCGCGTCGACATGCCCGGCTTCGTCGCCAATCCGTTCGCGCTGGTGTCGCGCGCGCAACTTTACGCGATGCCGTCGAATGCAGAGGGCTTTCCCAACGGGCTGGTCGAAGCGATGGCGTGCGGCGTCCCCGTCGTTGCGACCAATTGCGCGTCGGGCCCGTCCGAAATTCTGGCCGGCCGGTCGCGCGATGCGATTGGCGGCAGGATCGATGTCGAAGCCGGTGCGTTGGTGCCGACCAATGATGTGCAGGCCTTTGCCGCGGCGCTCGTCGACGTGCTCGCCGAACCGCGGCGCAGCGCTTGCGGGCAGAGCGCGCGTGCGCGTTCGCTCGCCTATGGCGTCGAACAGGCCGCGGCAAATTACTGGGCACGGATCGAGGCGGCGCTGGGCGCACCCTCCGCGCTGCCCGAACTCACCGATATTGCAGCATGAAGGCCGGGAGCAAGTTGATGAAATGGCACAGACAGATCGCGTTGGCGGGGGCGCTTGCGATACTCGGCGGGTGCGCCGGGCAGGCCCCGCTAGCGGGCAGCGGGGACGCGCCGCCACCCGCCGCCGCGTTCGTCCTTTCGCCTGGCGACAAGGTAAAGGTCGCGACCTTTGGCGAAGAAACGCTGACGGGCGATTTTGAGGTCTCGCCCGCCGGCACGATCGCATTCCCGCTGATCGGAGAAGTCAAGGCGGCGGGGCTTCAGACCGAACAGCTTTCGAGGGATATCGAGGCGAAGCTTGGCCAGGGCTATCTGCTCGAACCCAAAGTTTCGGTGCAGGTCGCAAGTTTCCGTCCGGTCTATGTGCTCGGCGAGGTGAACAAGCCGGGAGAATATCCGTATACGCAGGGGCTGACCATTCGCGGTGCGGTCGCGAAGGCCGATGGTTTCACTTATCGCGCCAATGAAAAACGCGTTTTCCTGAAGCGCGCGGGCGAAGCTGGCGAGAAGGAATATCCGATGACCGCCGATTTCGCCGTACTACCCGGCGACACGATCCGTTTCGGCGAGCGCTATTTCTGATGGATATGGCCACCGCATCGCTCACGCCCGTCCCGGCGTTCGACGAACCCATGTCCGACGAGGCGGGCAAGCCGCATCTTCGCGGCTGCCCCGTAAGCTTCGCCAAGCTGAAGGCGCTGCTCGCAGCCGATCTCTACCGCTATGCGGGGCGTGTCAGTTTCGGCGCCTTCGCAAAGCATTATGCCTTCACCCCCGGATATAAATATACGGTCCTGATGCGCACCGCCGGCTGGCTGAAGCTCAAGCCCGCCAAGGGTTTCGGACTCTATATCATCGCCAAATGGCTGCTGCTGCGTGCGCGCTACAAATATGGATTCGCGATCCCCGAATATATGGAGATCGGGCCGGGACTGTTCCTCAACCGCTTCGGCGGATTCTATTTTCACGGCGACACGGTGCTGGGCAGCAACGTCAATATCACGCACGGCGTCGTCCTTGGATATATGAACCGCGGCAGCCGGCGCGGCGCACCGATGATCGGCGACCGCACCTTCCTGGGATCGGGTGCGAAGGTCATCGGCGGGATTCATGTCGGCGCGGAAGCCGCGATCGGCGCCAACGCCGTCGTGACAAAGGACGTGCCCGAGCGCGGGGTCGTTGGCGGCATCCCCGCGAAATTGCTCTCGGATCAGGGATCGCACGGCTATATCAACCGCCTTGCACCGCCCGAGCTTCTCGCGGCCTGCGAAGGCGCGCTCTATGGCTCGCGGGCAAAAAGGGCCGACTGACCGGACCTAAAGGCCCGAGAAAGTCACACCGACCGAAACGCGATTATCCGCAAATTCCCGCCCGGCGGTCGCACCCCAGCTTGACTGGGTGCGGCGCTGGAGATCGACGCGCAGCGCCATCCGCTTGCTCACCAGGTACGTCGCGCTGCCGCGCCAGGTCCAACGGTCGTCTTTTCGGTCGATATTGTTGAAATCGCGCTTTTCCAACTCGCCGCCCGCGCTGATGATCAGGTTGCGCAGCAGTTCGTAATCGGCGCGCACCGTCATGTCGGTCGCGAGATAGCCGGTCGCGCCATTCACCCCCGTTTCCTTGATGCCGCGGTCGACGGTGCCGGTGATCGTCACCAGCGGGGTCAGGAAATAGGCAAGCTCGCCGCGCACAAGGAGGCCCGAGACATCCTCGAACTCGGTCGGCCGGTAATCCTGCTGGAAATAGCCGAGCCGCAGCGCCCCCCTCGCCTTGCGGCCGAGTTCGAAACTCGCGCCGCCGGCAAGCTCGAAACCTTTGGAATCGCGCGCCGGAACCGGGCCGATCCGCTCGCGATAGTCGCGTTTGTTGACCGACCCGGCCACGAACAGGGCGATGCTCGGGCTCAGCGCATATTCACCGACGGCGGTGCCGGTATAGATTGTGTGATCGCGAAAATCCTGGTCGATCTCTTCGCCGCCGGGGGTCAGGCTGTCGCCGTAATTGCGGTTCTCGACATCGAGCACGCCGCGAACGCGCAGCCGGTTGAAGACATGCGTATAGGTCGCCGTGCCGCCGTTCAAATCGAAGCGGACCGGGCGCGATGCCTGCGTCGGACTGTCGGGCGAAACGCGTTCCTGGCTGTAGCGCCCATTTCGCAAGGTGACGTTGAGCGTGTCAGACTTGCTGATCGTATAGAGCGCCCCCGCATTCACCGAATATTGCGTGGCGTTCTCGCTCGCACGATCCGCATAGCGCAAGAGGTCGAGCTCGCCATCGAGCGACAGCTTGAGGTCGGGCGAGGGCCGGACCAACGACAAGCGCGGGCGAATGCGCAGATAGGCATCGCCGATCCGGTCGTCCTCCTGCGCATAGAGATTGTCGTCGTAACCGGCGCCGATCGCCATGCGCGGCGTCAGTTCAAGGACGCCGAGTTGGATCGCCTCGGGCGTGTAGTCGGGCCGGCGGCGTTCGAGCACGGCGATATTGCGGTCGCGCCCGAAACTGTTTTCGCTCGAAACCGAGCCGAGGCCATCGGTCGCATCGGATTGCTGCGCGGTCGCAGGCATTGCGACGCCGCAGCCGCCGAGCAGCGCAAAGGTAATCGCGCGTTTCACGGGCGCGCCAGCGTCACGAGGATCGGAACATGGTCCGACCCGGTGGCAGGCAGCCGCCGCGCCGATACCAACCCCCAATCGGCCCCGGCATAAAGCTGGTCGATCGGCAGCACGGGAAAGGCGCGCGGCCAGCTAGGCAGCGCGCGCGTCATGCGGGTAAGCGGTGCGAGGGCGCGGTCCTGCTCGCGCATCGCCGCGGCCCAGGGGGTAAGGTTCATGTCGCCTCCAACGATCAAGGACCCGCGTTCGATCCGTGCCAATGCATGCGCCACATCGCGCCTGCGCACCGCCTGATCGCGCGATGTGGGGCGCGGATAGTGGAGCGTCACCACGGTAAACGGATCGACGCCGGGCTCCGCGATTTGCGCCCAGAGCATCGGGGGGCCGAATTTGCGGCCTTTCGCATCCTCTAGGAAATAGTCGCTGTCGGCGATCGGCCAGCGCGAGAAGATCGCAAGATCGCATCCCGGCGGACATTTGGTTGCATAGGCGAAATGCTGGCGCAGCGCCGCAAGCATCGGCTGAAAACTGCCGTCCACCTCCTGCAGCATCACCACATCGGGCTTTGCATCGATGATCGCCTGCGCGGTATCGGCGGGGTCGCTGTTCCCGCTCCAGACATTGTGGGTCAGCAGCCGGACGGGGGTCGCGCCCTTTTGCGCGGCTGGTATTTCGCGCGCCAGTTCGGGCATGACGCCGATCGCCACCGGCGTCAGCCCGAGCAAGGCCACGACGGCCGTCCAGCGCAGGCTTCGGCGGGCGAACAGCAATCCCAACAGGACGGCCGCGCCGAACAGCGGTAGAAACGACGCCAACACGTCGAGCGCCGGAACCAGCCCGCCCCCAAGCGACAACCAAGCAGCAAGGCAACCCCCGCCGGCCAGCAGGACACCAAGAGTGCGGATCGGCTTCACGCGCGGGCACGCAGCCGGTTGCGCAGCGCGTAGCTCGATTGGCGGAGCGAGGCAGGGATCAGCTTCGCGGCGAGGAGCAGCGCGGCGGTGCTCGCCCCCTCGGGCAGGTAAAGGTCGCCGACCCGGATCGCCGTGCGGCCGGGATATTTCATGGCGTAGCGCGCATAATGGGCGATTTCCTGGTTCACGAGCCGCCGCAGCAACGCGGCCTCGCGCCCGGTAGCGACGGCAATCATTTCGCGCGCGGTCTCGACGAGACAAGGGACGTCGAGCGTCGTCGTCGAATTGCTGACCTTGTTGTCGCTGTCGCGGTGAAAGACCGCGGTGACGCGCGGGTCGTACCGCAGCGCACCCCTGGCGAGCACGCGCAGCCACAAATCCTTGTCGCCGCCGCGTACGGCGCGCCCTTCGGGGAAAAGCCCCGCCTCGAACAGCGTATCGCGCCGGATCGCGATCGCACCCGTCCACATCGGGCACTCGCGCACGGCCAGCCAAGCGGCAAGAAAGCCGGCGAGGTCGAGGCTTTGCGGTTGCTCCAGCTCCGGCGCGATCCGCTGCGGCTGCACGCGATCGTCGAAAACATGGTCAAACCGCGTCGCTGCCGCGCGCGCAGCCGGGTCGGCACCTATGCTTTCCGCAAGGACAGCGAGATGATCGGGATTCCACAGATCGTCGGCGTCGAGAAAAGCGATCCAATCGCCACGCGCGGCGCGAATACCGATATTGCGCCCGGCATAGCCGCCCGGCCCCGGCGTCGACAGATCCAGCAGCTTGATCCGCTCATCCCCGATCGCCGCGACGATCTCGCGCCCGCCGTCGGTCGAACGATTGTCGACCACCAATATCTCGTGCGGCTGGAATCTTTGGGCAAAGATGCTCTCGATCGCCGCACGCACATGCGCGGCCTTGTTATAGAGCGGCATCACCACGGAAAATTGTGGGGCGTCATGGAGAGAAGTCATCAGTCGCGTGCTGCCTTTCGTCCCCCCGCAAGATTGAGAAATTCACCCACCGCCACCCCGGCGAGTTGCAACGTCAGCCCCATCACCGCCAGCCGGCGTCGCAAAGGCAATTCGCGTGTGATCGCCGCGCGGCGTAGTCGCCGGACCGTGTCGACCGCGGTGATACCGAGCACATGGGCAAGGCGTGGACGCTGCCTCGTCCGATCCCAACGCCCGCCGCTCAGCCGCTGACGCTTGCGCACCAGCTCGGCACGGCTTGCGCGCACCGGATGGCGTACGACCATCGTAGGAACATAGACGAGCGGATAGCCTGCATCGCGGATGCGTAGCGCCATCTGCCGGTCGCCGCCCGACTTCAGCGCAGCATCGAACCCGTCCAGCGCCTTCAACACCGCCGTCTCGCTCGCCCAGTTCGCGGTCGCGCAATTGCCGCGCGCGGCATGCGCCTGCGGAAAGCTGAACAGTCGTTCGTAATCGCCGAATACCTCGCGCTCCTGCGCGATCTCGTCGAACAGTTCGATCTTGCCCGCGAGCACACCGAAGCCGGGATTCGCCTCCGCCGCGCGCAATATCTGTTCCAGCCAGTCGGGGGCGGGTTCGCAATCTGCGTCCGTAAAGGCCGTGATCGGGGCGCGCACGCGCCCGATTCCAAGGTTGCGCGCGACATAGGAACCCGGCTGCTTCTCTTCGAGCAGATCGACACCGGGATAGCTGCGCGCGATGTTACGCGTTGCGTCGCTCGATCCATTGTCGACGACGATAATCTGATACGCGCTGCGGGAAAGCGTCTGACGCGCGAGCGCGTCGAGGCAACGGCCCAGCACGGCCTCGCCGTTCCATACGGGTATGACGACTGCGACTTGAAACATAGATACGCCTGTCCAGTGCCCCCGCACGGGACCCAATCGGCCCGCCGCCGCCTCCGGGTCAACCGGATGCTGCACCTGCGAAGACGAGTTGCCCTGTTGGCCGGACGACCGGAGCGCGAGCGCCTTCGCTCTCAAATAATTGCCCGCTACCAAGGATCGCGTCGGGCCCGTCGTTGGTTCTGAACCGCGCAGCCATGCGCAACCGCAAGTAAAAGGCGATATCAAGTGGGTGATTCCTTACCCGAATCGGGCGTAGCAACCGAAGTGCTGGTGGTGTCGCTCGAAACGGCCACAGCGCGCCGGGCAGCCTTTGCCGCGCGCGCCAAAGACACGTCGCTCGGCTGGCGCTTCTTCGATGCCTGCACCGCCCCCGCGCTGGGAATGACAATCGACGAACCCGCGATCCGCAGCAACAAGGGCCGCCCGATGAGCAAGGGCGAGATCGGATGCTACGCCAGCCATTTCTCGATCTGGCAGGACATGGTCGCGCGCGGCGTGCGGCAGGCGATCGTCCTTGAGGACGATACGGTCGTCGACTGGGCGTATCTCGAACCGCTCGCCCGCACCGATCTTCACGCCGAGGGTATCGATTACCTGAGGCTCTATGCAAAGCGCCCCACGTGGCAACGCGTCGTTCGGCGCGACTTCCTCCAGCATTCGCGCGCGATCGTCGAGCTGGTCGGACTTGCCTATGGCACGCAGGGCTATGCGATCACGCTCGACGGCGCGCGGCGGCTTGCCGAGCATTGCCGCACCGTCCGCCGCCCGATCGACGACGAGATGGACCGGTCGTGGGCGCATGGCCTGCCCAATCTCGCGCTCTATCCCGCGCCAATTCTGGAAGCGGCGATCGTTTCCGATATCGGCAGCTCGCGCTTCGGACCCAAGAGCGATCCGCTCTATCATTCGGTCAGGCAAAAGGCCTGGCGCTCGCTCGAACGCGCACGCATGCGGATGCTGAAAGCGAGACGCCTGCTTGAGCGCTGACCTCCCCGCCCGCTTCGACGACGGGTTACGCGCGCGCAGTCGCAGCTCGATTGGCTGGACGGTCACGCGCTTCCTGTCGGACCAGATTTTCTCGTTCATCGTCTTCGTGATCCTTGCGCGTCTGCTGACGCGCGCAGATATCGGCGCCTTTGCGGTGATGGCGGTGACCGCCGAAGCCTTCCGCATCATCGCGACCGCGGGGCTGGTGCAGACGATTGCGCGCAAACGCGACATCACCCCCGCCTTCCTCGACACCATCTATCGTTCGCAACAGGCCTTTTCCTTCGTGTCGGCGATCCTGATCATGGCGCTTGCGGCGCCGATCGCCGACTGGATGGGCGCGCCAAATATCGCCCTCCCGCTTGCGGTGATGAGCCTTGCGCTGCCGATATCCTCCTTTGGCGCCACCCATATGGCGCTGCGGCTGCGCGAATTCGGGCATCGGACCACCGCGCTCCGTTCGGTCGTCGGCGGGTTGATCGGCGGTGCCTGCGCGGTGGCCGCCGCCTTTGCGGGACTGGGCCTCTGGAGCCTCGTCATCCAGCGCCTGGTCACCGAGATCGTCGGCGTCGTCCTGTCGCGCGCCTCTTATGACTGGAAGCCCGGCTGGCAATTCGACTGGGCCATATTGCGCGGCAACATCATGCTCAACGCCAGCCTGATCTATGTCCAGCTCGCCTTCCTTGCCACCGTACGCGTGCAGGAGATGGCGATCGGCGCAGGAATCGGGCTGGCGGCCGTCGGCGTCTATCGCACCGCCTGGCGCACCGTCGAACTGATCGGCCGCGGCGCGATCCAACCTTTCACGCAGGTGGCAGTCCAGACGCTCGCGCGCGTGAAGGACGATCCTGCCGAACTGCGCGAAGCCTATCGCTGGATGATCTCGCGCGCCTCTGCTCTGTCCTTTCCGGCGCTCGTCGGTTTCGGCGCGCTCGCGCCGATCGCGATCCCCACCGTGTTCGGAGCGAAATGGGACGAGGCCGGGCAGCTCGCACAGATTTTCGCCTTCATGGCCGTGCCGTTCACGCTCAATTTCTTTGCCTCGCCGTCGCTCAGCGTCCTTGGCGCATCGCGCAGCCTGATTTCGCTTTCGACGACGCAATTGGCGCTGGGCGTGATCCTGACGCTCGCGGCGCTACCTTATGGGCTGTTCGCGGTCGCCGTCGCTTATGTCGGGCGCGCTTATCTGACACTGCCAATGCAGATATGGCTGCTGCGCCGCGCCTCTGGAATCCGACCGATCGACAGTTTCCGCGCCGTGCGCGCTCCCTTGTTCGCCTCGACGCTGATGGGCGTGGCGCTCGCGATCGCGATGCGGCTGCTCGATGCGCGCCTGCCGGACTGGCAATCGCTGCTGCTGCTCATCGCAATCGGCGGATTTTTCTATGCCATCGCGCTGCTCGCCATCTCCGGGTCGTGGCGCGGCCATTTCCTCTCCCTGTTCAGACGCTTTAGAAAGATCCCGACATGACACAGAAGACCGCCGACCAGCTCGTCGGCGAACTCGCTCAGCGGTTCTCGCAGCAACTCGACCGGGTACTCCCCGCGGGCCAGCTCGCGCTGGTCGACTTCCCCGATCATTCCAACGTCGGCGATTCGGCGATCTGGCTCGGCGAGATGGCCTATCTGCGACGGTCGGGCCGCCTTCCCGCTTATTATTCGGCGATCGCCGATTTCGACGACGCCGCGTGCCGGGCGGCGATCGGCGGCGGGGCGATCCTGATCCATGGCGGCGGGAATATGGGGACGCTGTGGCCGAAGCACGAAGCATTTCGCCTGCACCTGCTGCGCACGCATCGCGGACGCCCGATCATCCAGATGCCGCAGTCGATCCACTATGCCGACCCCGCCGCAGCGGCCGAAATGGCCGAGGCGATCCGCGCGCACGGGCAATTCACCCTGCTCGTTCGCGACGCGCGCTCGCTCGCCTTTGCCGAGCAGCATTTCGATTGCGATATCCGGCTGTGTCCCGATGCCGCGCTGATGCTAGGGCGCCAGCGGCGCGACCCCGCCACCGTCCCGGTCTTTGCCCTGCTCCGTACCGACCATGAACGCGCCGCCGACGAGGCCACCCTGCCCGCCGGCGTCGTCGCCGACGACTGGCTAGAGGAAGATGCGGGCCAGAAACGCCGCCTGCGCCTGTCGCTAAAGCTCGGCCGCCTCTTCACTCGCGATCCGATGGCGCAGCGCGCCGCGCGACAACGGCGCCTTGCCGAATGGCGGTTCCAGCGCGGCCTCACCATGCTGTCGGCCGGCGAGCTGGTCGTCACCGACCGGCTGCACGCGCATATCCTGTCGCTGCTGCTCGACATCCCGCACGTCCTGCTCGACAACAGCTATGGCAAGGTCGCGGGTTTCGCCGATCAATGGACGGGCGATTATGCGGGGCTGATGCGCGCCACCACCCGCGCCGAAGCCTTCGACACGGCCCTGGCCTGCCGCGCCCCGCAGATCGTGGACGGCTGAGCGCCGTCCACAAGCCTTTACCTCAATAAGCGTTGCGGTGGACGAGTACTTGCGCGGTGCGCGCGAGGATCGAAACGTCGCGCAGCAACGACCAGCCATGCTGATATTCGAGATCGGATTCGAGCCGGTCGAGAATATCGCGCTTCGTGTTGGTGGCCCCGCGAAAGCCGCGAATCTGGGCGAGCCCCGTGATCCCGGGCTTGAGTGCATGACGGTGCCAATATTGCCGGTCGACGCGCCAGAACAGCTCGTCCCCGGCGGTCGAACCCAGCGCGTGCGGGCGCGGCCCGACAAGGCTCATCTCACCCGACAACACATTGATGAGCTGCGGCAGTTCGTCGATGCTCGTCGCGCGGATGAATTTGCCGACGCGCGTGATCCGGTCGTCGTCGCGGCTTGCCGACCGCGCCCCGTTCGCGTCGGTCGTCTCGACGCGCATGCTGCGGAATTTCAGGATGCGGAAGATGCGATTGCCGCGTCCCATCCGTTCCTGACGGAAAAAGACCGGGCCGGGCGTATCGAGCTTGATCGCCAGCGCGACAATCATCAGCAGCGGCGACAACAGGATCAGCGCAGGGATCGTCACGGCCAGGTCGAGCGCGCGTTTCTTTACCCGGTTCGCCCGGTTGAGCGGGCCCCACGACACGACCAGCGTCGTCACCCCGCCGCGCTGCCGCGTGGTGAGCGGGCCCAGTTCGGCAATCTCGGGCATCACGATCTCGCCCACGATGTTGACGCCCTTCAACGCGCGCGCCCATTCGGCCCGATGCGCGGGGGCACAAACGATCGTCACGCGATCATAATCTTGCAGCACCGTACCGAGACGATCGAGCATATAGGGATCGTCCAGATCGGTCCGCAGCCCCGATGCGCGCGCGTCGATGATCTCGCGATCAAGGTAGGAGGACGGCAGGTTCGCGCCGTCGACGATGACCAGTTCGGCGGTCATATCGCCGAAAGCGCGGCGCACCATTCGGCAGATCAGAAGCCGCTGCGCCACCAGCAACGTCACCGCGGTCACCATGCCCATCCCGATGGCGAGCCGCGGCACCTTGCCGGTGATCCGTAGCGAGAAGGCGACCAACAGGAAGACGAACAGGGTTGTCGCGAACGACAAGAGCGTCTGCCGCACGCTTTTGACCGGATGCGTCAGGCAGCGCGGATTATAGGCCTGATTCTGGAATGCGATCGCGAAATGGACGAACAGGGCACCCAGCATCGCGGTCAGCAATCCATCCGAAATGACGCGCGGCTGTTCGATCATCAGCGTCACCGCAAAGCCGACCGCGAGCGCGGCCGCGTCCAGGGCGATCAGCCCGAGACAGAGCCATATTTTGGCATCGCGCCGTGCCGCTTTGGCGAGTGGCGTTCGAACGGGCGCACCGTGGAGCGCCAAGTCGATCTTTGTCATGGGATGGGGAGGCTCCCTGAATTTGCATGATATTGTTGCGATGCAACATGCCTGGGCCCTCGGCGAATACAAGCGGACCGCGCGAGCACGTGCCGGATACAGGATGATCCGTGCGGAGACCGTCGGTCCACCGCGTTCAAGCGGGCGCGCGCAGCCGCCGCGCGCGGCAGGTAACTTTTCTGTCCGCGTAAACGAAGGTGTCATTGCGGCCGCCAAGCGCAAGCATGATCCTCGGCCTGTGAAGCATCTTTTATCGAAGGAAAGACAGTTTATGCCCGGCAAAGGACGCCGTTTCGGTTTCGCCAGCATTGCAGCGCTTGCCGCGGTGGGCGCCGTCGTCGCCTGTTTCGGCGACATTCCCGGGGGGCCGCTCGTCGCTCGCCCAATCCCCGTCGCCGGCGCTGCCGAGACGTCTGTCCGCCCCCTTGCCGCGCTGGACGCCGACGGACCCTGGCTGGGCAATGACGCACCGAAAGCGCTGCGCGGAAAGGTCGTCCTCGTCAATTTCTGGACCTATTCGTGCATCAACTCGCTGCGCCCGCTCCCCTATCTTCGCGACTGGGCCCAAAAATATAAGGATGACGGCCTGGTGGTGGTCGGCGTGCATACCCCCGAGTTCGCGTTCGAAAAGAATGTCGGCAACGTCCGGCGCGCCGTCGCGGAGTTGGGCGTCAGTTGGCCGGTCAAGCTCGACAGCGACTATGCCACCTGGCAGAAATTCGGCAACGACGGATGGCCGGGCTTCTATTTCATCGACGCCAAGGGCCGCGTCCGCAGCCACCGCTTGGGCGAAGGCGATTATGCGGCGTCCGAGCGGCTGCTTCAGGAATTGCTGGCCGAAGCGAACGGAAGGCCGATCCATGCGCCGCTAACCGGCGATATCGGAAAGGGCATCGAGGCATCGCCCGATTGGGCCGAACTACGCTCGGGCGAAACCTATGTCGGCTATCGCCAAGCCCAGAACCTCGCCGCGCCGCAGCGGTTCAAATCCGACAGCTCGGCCCAATATGACGCCCCGGCGTCGATCGGCCCGAACCAATGGAATCTCGCCGGACGGTGGACCGTCGGCGGCGAATACGCGCGTGCGGATGCGGCGTCCGCGCGGATACGCTACCGCTTTCAGGCCCGCGACCTGCATCTCGTCCTCGGCGCGCGGCCAGACGGCAAGCCCGCGCGCTTTCGGGTGACGCTCGATGGACAGCCGCCCGCGGGCGATCACGGCGTCGATGTCGATGCAAACGGGATGGGCGTCGTCACCGGCGACCGTTTGTATCAACTGGTCCGACAGTCGGCGGGCGTGAAGGCGCGGACGTTCGAAATCGAATTTCTCGACCCCGGCGTCCGCGCCTATGCCTTCACCTTCGGCTAGTTCGTCACGGCCCGGCGTTGAATTCGGCGACCAGATCGAAACGATCGCCGCGAAATAGCTGCCGCACATGCGTCACGACGCGGCCCGCGCGCCAGGTCGTCCGGTCGAGTTCGAGGCAGGCAGTGCCCGTGAGCAGCCCCGCTTCCTTGCGCGTCGGGTTCACCGCGCGGATCACGTGGCGCGCCTGCGTCCAAGGGATATGGCCGAGCAGCCAGGTTCCAGGCGCCTCCTGCGCAAAGTCGGCATCCGCCGCCTCGGGCACTTCGCCGAGCGCGATGAAGCGGCGCTCCAGCGCAAACGCCTCGCCCGCCGCCATGTGGACGCCCTCGATGCATAGCGCCGGTCCGGGACATAGCTCTTCGCCCGCCGTCGATGTTTCGATTGACGTCAGTTCCCAGCGATAGGCTTCGCCGCGCGCCGCGATCAGTTCGGCAAGGTCGGGCACGGTCATCACCGCCGAATGGACCGGCGGATGCGCTACGAATGTCCCCGCCTTGCGTCGGCGTTCGACCAACCCCGATGCGGCAAGTTCGCCGAGCGCCTTGCTCACCGTCGCGCGCGCGCAACCGTAGCGCGCAGCGAGTTCCTGTTCGGTCGGCACGCGGTCGCCGGGGCGCCATTCGCCAGTCTGGATCGACGCGGTGATTTCGTCGCGGATACGGCGCGCAGGGTTCATGCGAGCAGCCGCGCGACGCAGGCGCGATAGGTCGCACCGACTGCCTCGCCCTCGACATGACGGCCATGCGCGACGCGCTTGACGCCCGCGCGCCAAACGCTGTCGATCGCACCTGAGCGTGCCGCAAATATCCAGCGGTCGAGCAGCGTGGCATCGTCGGTTCCCGCGAAAACGGGATGATCGAGATCGAGGGAAACGATGTCCGCGGCGTGCCCGGCGGCCAGTCCGGCCGGCACGCCCAGCGCCTGCGCCCCGCCCTTTACGGCATTTGCGAAGAGATTGGCGCCGACGAACGGCGCCGCGTCGCTTGCAAGCAACGCGCGCGCGCGCTGCGCCAAGCGCTGCGAATATTCGAGCGCGCGCAGTTCCTGCGCCGCATCGACGAGGATATTGCTGTCGGTGCCGACCCCGAAGCGCCCACCCGCGGCGAGATAGTCGACTGCCGGAAAAATGCCGTCGCCCAGATTACCTTCGGTGATCGGGCACAGTCCGGCGACCGCGCCGCTTGCGGCAAGCCGAGGGACTTCGTTGGCATCAAGGTGAGTCGAATGGATGAGGCACCAGCGTTCGTCGACCCCGGCGTTATCGAGCAGCCATTCAACCGGTCGCGCGCCGCTCCATGCGACGCAGTCGGCGACTTCCTTCACCTGTTCAGCGGCGTGGATATGCACCGGCCCCGTCGGCGACAGGTCGAGCAGCGCCGCCAGTTCATCGGGCGTCACGGCGCGAAGCGAGTGGGGCGCGACCCCGATATTGGCGTCGCCGGAGAGTTTCGACCGCGAGGCGTCGAGCAACGCGGCAAAGCCGTCGATGTCGTTGAGGAAACGCCGCTGCCCAGGGCTCGGCGGCGCCGCATCGAAATTGCCATGCGCGTAAAAGACGGGGAGCAGCGTCAAACCGACACCCGTTTCGGCGCTCGCCCGCACGATCGCGCCGGCCATTTCCGCGCGATCGGCATAGGCAGCGCCCGCCGGATCATGGTGCAGATAATGAAATTCGCCGACGCGGGTGAACCCCGTCTCCAGCATCTCGACATAGGCCTGCGCGGTGATCGCCGCGACATCCTCGGGCGTTAGCCGATCGAGGAAGCGGTACATGATCTCGCGCCAGCTCCAGAAATTATCGTCGGGGCGGCTGCGGCGCTCAGAAAGTCCGGCCATGCCGCGCTGGAAGCCGTGGCTGTGGACGTTGCAAAGACCCGGAAGCGCGACGCGATGCCGTTCGTCATCGGGCTCGGCCGCAACACCGGTTTCGATCGATGCGATCCGGCCGTCGGCAACACCCAGCCGCACGTCCTTTTTCCATCCATTGTCGATCCACGCACGTTCGAACCAGAGAGCCATCACCTGTCGTCCTCATATTATGTCTAGACATAATGGCGCATAAGAACGACAGTGTCCAGATGGAGCAACACTGGACGAACGCCCGACTCGCGACGATGGCCGATGGAGACCTCGGCCTGATCGACGATGGCGTGGTGGCCGCGAAGGACGGCCGAATCGTCTATGCCGGTCCGGCCGAAGGCGCCCCAGCAGCGACAGGAACGGTGCATGATTGCAAAGGCCGGCTGATCACCCCCGGGCTGATCGACTGCCACACGCATCTCGTCCACGGCGGCAATCGCGCGAACGAATGGGCGATGCGATTGGCGGGCGCGAGTTATGAAGAGATTGCCCGCGCCGGCGGCGGAATCGTTTCGACGATGCGCGCAACGCGCGAGGCGAGCGAGGCCGAACTGGTCGCCAGCGCGCTCCCGCGTCTCGACGCACTGATCGCCGAGGGTGTCACGACGATCGAGATCAAATCGGGCTATGGCCTGTCGACCGACGACGAACTCAAGATGCTGCGCGCCGCGCGCGCGCTTGGCGATCACCGCGCGGTCCGTATCGAACCGACCTTTCTCGGCGCGCACGCGCTGCCCCCCCAATATAAGGGCGACAGCGACGCCTATATCGACCTCGTCGTCGGCGAGATGATCCCCGCGGCGGCGCCGCTCGCGACCGCGGTCGACGCCTTTTGCGAAGGCATCGGCTTTTCGCCCGCGCAATGCTCGCGCGTGATCGAGGCGGCGCAGGCGCACGGCCTCGCGGTCAAGCTCCACGCCGAACAATTGTCGGCGCTCCACGGCAGCGCGCTCGCCGCACGGCATGGCGCGTTATCCGCCGACCATCTCGAACATGCGACCGACGATGATGTCCGCGCGATGGCCGAGGCCGGAACCGTCGCCGTGCTGCTGCCCGGCGCTTATTATTTCATGCGCGAAACCAAGCTGCCGCCCATCGACGCGATGCGCCGCCATGGCACGCGCATTGCGATCGCGACCGACAACAACCCCGGCACCTCGCCGACGACGTCGCTGCTGCTGATGCTCAACATGGGCGCGACCTTGTTCGGCCTGACGGTCGTCGAGGCGCTGCGCGCCGTGACGGTCAACGCCGCGGCGGCGCTCGGGCTAAGCGCCGAGGTCGGCACGCTCGAGCCCGGCAAGGCATGCGATCTCGCGATCTGGAACGTCAGCGACCCCGCTGAACTTGTCTATCGCATCGGCTTCAACTCACTTCACCAACGCATCAAGGACGGACAATGATCATCGAGCCCGGGCATATATCGCTCGCCGACTGGCGTGAAATCTATGAGGGCGCGAGCGCTGAACTAAGCGACGGAGCATGGGAAGCGATCGACGCGAGCGTTGCCGCGGTCGCGCGTATCGTTGCGAAAGGCGCGCCCGTCTATGGCATCAACACCGGCTTCGGAAAGCTAGCGAGCGTGCGTATCGCCGACGACGATCTGGCGACGCTCCAGCGCAATATCGTGCTCAGCCATGCCGCGGGCACCGGCGCTCCATCACCGACAAAGGTCGTGCGGCTGATGATGGCGCTGAAGCTTGCGAGCTTCGGCATGGGCGCCTCGGGCGTGCAACGCGAAACCGTCGCGATGATCGAGGCAATGCTGGCGAAAGGCCTCACCCCCGTGGTCCCGTCGCAGGGTTCGGTGGGCGCGAGCGGTGACCTTGCGCCGCTGTCGCATATGGCCGCCGCGATGATCGGCGTCGGGGCGATCGAGGTCGGCGGCAAGACGTTGCCCGCCGCCGAAGCGCTGGCGCAGGCCGGCCTGGCGCCGCTCGACCTTGGTCCGAAGGAAGGCCTTGCGCTTTTGAACGGTACGCAATTTTCGACCGCCAATGCGCTCTCGGGCCTGTTCCGCGCCGAGACCGTCTTCCGCTCGGCGCTCATCACCGGCGCGCTTTCGACCGAGGCCGCGAAAGGCTCCGACGCCCCCTTCGACGCGCGCATCCACGCATTGCGCGGCCATGCGGGCCAGCGCGAGGTCGGCGACACGTTGCGCACTTTGATGGCCGGATCGGCGATCCGCGCCTCGCACGCCATCGACGATCCGCGCGTGCAGGACCCCTATTGCCTCCGCTGCCAGCCGCAGGTGATGGGCGCCGTGCTCGATCTGCTGCGACAGGCCGCAACGACGCTCGGCATCGAGGCCAATGGCGTTTCGGACAATCCACTGATCTTTGCCGGAGCTGGTCCGTTTGGGGACGAGGCACTATCGGGCGGCAATTTCCACGCCGAGCCCGTCGCCTTTGCCGCCGACATGATCGCGATGGCCTTGTGCGAGATCGGCTCGATTTCGGAGCGGCGGATCGCGATGCTCGTCGATCCCGCACTTTCGGGTCTGCCGGCCTTCCTCACGCCGCGTCCCGGCCTCAACTCGGGCTTCATGATCCCGCAGGTCACCGCCGCCGCGCTCGTCAGCGAGAATAAGCAGCGCGCCTATCCCGCCAGCGTCGACTCGATCCCGACCTCGGCCAATCAGGAGGATCATGTGTCGATGGCCGCACACGGCGCGCGCCGCCTGCTCGACATGGCCGACAATGTCAGCGCGGTGATCGGCATCGAATTGCTCGCGGCGTGCCAGGGCATCGACTTCCACGCGCCGCTGAAATCGAGCGATGCGCTGGAGGCGGCGCACAAGCATCTGCGCGCCGAGGTGCCGACGCTCGAAGACGACCGGCATTTCCATCCCGATATGGAGGCCGCAACCGCGCTGATCCGCACCGGCAGCCTCGTCGCTGCCGTACCCGCCAGCCTGCCGGGCGTAGGCTGATGGATTGGCTGCGCGTCCATCGCGGCGACGCGCCGCTCGTTATTTCCTTCCCACACGGCGGGACCGATCTGGCGGGTCTCGACGAGCAGTTCGTCTCACCCTGGCACGCGCAGATCGACACCGACTGGTGGATCGCCGAGCTCTACGCCTTCGCCGCCGATCTGGGCGCAACGCTGGTCGCGACCGACATCTCGCGCAGCGTGATCGACATGAACCGCGATCCCTCCGGCGCGTCGCTCTACCCCGGACAGGCGACGACCGAGCTGTGCCCGACGACGACCTTTGACGGAGATGCGCTCTATCGCTTTGATCCACCGGACGAGCCAGAGATCATGCAGCGGCTGAACTCTTACCACCGACCGTATCACGATATGCTGACACGGGAACTCGACCGCCTGCAATCGGCGCATGGCCGCGTCGTCCTCTATGACGCGCATTCGATCCGCAGCCATGTCCCGCGCCTGTTCGACGGCGAACTGCCGCAGTTCAACATCGGCACCAATGGGGGCGCGACCTGTGCGCCCGAGCTGGAAACCATCGTTGCGAACATCTGCGCCGCGAGCGGCCGCAGTCATGTCGTCAACGGCCGTTTCAAGGGTGGTTGGACAACGCGCCACTATGGCCGCCCCGACGACGGCATTCATGCCATCCAAATGGAATTGGCACAGCGCGGCTACATGACCGAACCCGAACCGATCACCCACGCCAACTGGCCATCCACCCTTGCCCCCAATCCCGCGATCCGGCCCGTGCTGGAGCAAGTGATCGCCGCGACCCTCGATTTTGCGAAAGGACATTCATGACCACCCGCCCCCTGAATCCAAGACTCGATAACAGCCGCGTGATCCGCCCGGCCACCGGCAGCGAGATCAGTGCGAAAAGCTGGCTCACCGAAGCGCCGATGCGGATGCTGATGAACAATCTGCACCCCGACGTCGCCGAAGCACCGCACGAACTCGTCGTCTATGGCGGCATCGGCCGCGCCGCGCGCGACTGGGAAAGCTATGACAAGATCGTCGAGACGCTGAAGCGGCTCGAAGGCGACGAGACTTTGCTCATTCAGTCGGGCAAACCCGTCGGTGTCTTCCGCACTCACGAAAACGCTCCGCGCGTCCTGCTCGCCAATTCGAACCTCGTCCCCGAATGGGCGAATTGGGAGCATTTCCATGAGCTCGATAAAAAGGGCCTGATGATGTACGGCCAGATGACGGCCGGAAGTTGGATTTATATCGGCAGCCAGGGCATCGTTCAGGGCACCTACGAAACCTTCGTCGAAATGGGCCGTCAGCATTATGGCGGCAGTCTAGCGGGGCGCTGGCTGCTCACCGCCGGGCTGGGCGGCATGGGCGGCGCGCAGCCGCTCGCGGCCGTGATGGCGGGCGCGAGCTGTCTTGCGATCGAATGCCAGCCGAGCCGCATCGAGATGCGCCTGCGCACCGGATATCTCGACAAGCAGGCGAACAGCATCGACGAAGCGATCGCAATGATCGAGGCGAGCCATGCCGAGGGCAAGCCCGTGTCGGTCGGCCTGCTCGGCAACGCCGCGGAGATCCTGCCGGAGATGGTCCGCCGCGGCATTCGTCCCGACCTGCTCACCGACCAGACCTCAGCGCACGATCCGGTCAACGGCTACCTCCCCGCCGGCTGGAGCCTCGACCAATGGTTTTCGAAACGCGAGAGCGATCCCGTCGCGGTCGCCAAGGCCGCGAAGGCGTCGATGGCCGTGCATGTTCAGGCGATGCTCGACTTTCAGGCCGCGGGCGTCCCGACAACCGACTATGGCAATAATATCCGGCAGATGGCCAAGGATGAGGGCGTCGAAAATGCGTTCGACTTCCCGGGCTTCGTCCCGGCCTATGTCCGCCCGCTCTTCTGCCGCGGCATCGGTCCGTTCCGCTGGGCGGCGCTGTCGGGCGATCCCGAGGATATCTACAAGACCGACGCCAAGGTGAAGGAACTGCTTCCCGACAATGCTCACCTTCACAACTGGCTCGACATGGCGCGCGAGAAGATCCAGTTCCAGGGCTTGCCCGCACGCATCTGTTGGGTCGGCCTCGGCGACCGCCACCGGCTTGGCCTCGCCTTCAACGAGATGGTCGCCAACGGCGAGCTCAAAGCTCCGGTCGTGATCGGCCGCGACCATCTGGATTCAGGTTCGGTCGCCAGCCCCAATCGCGAGACCGAGGCCATGCGCGATGGCAGCGATGCCGTCAGCGACTGGCCGCTGCTCAACGCGCTTCTCAACACCGCGAGCGGCGCCACCTGGGTGTCGCTCCACCACGGCGGCGGGGTCGGCATGGGTTATTCGCAGCACAGCGGCATGGTGATCGTCGCCGATGGCACGCCCGAGGCGGCGAAGCGGCTTGAGCGCGTGCTGTGGAACGATCCCGGCACCGGCGTGATGCGCCACGCCGATGCGGGCTATGACATCGCGATCGACTGCGCGCGCGAAAAGGGACTCGACCTGCCAAGCGTTTAGCGCTTGTTTCAGTTGCGCCGAAACAGCTTCGCATTCTAAGGCTCTCCCCACACCAAGGGGAGAGCCAAAAGCCGATGTCCGAAGCGCAGTCGCAGAGCCACCCGGAAATCCGCGATGCAGTGCGCAGGCTCTGCGCCGAATTTCCCGGCGAATATTGGCAGCGGCTTGACCGCGATCGCATCTATCCGACCGAATTTGTCCGCACGTTGACCGAGGCGGGGTTCCTCTCGGTCCTTATCCCGGAACAATATGGCGGATCGGGCCTGGGGCTGAGCGCCGCAACCGCGGTGCTCGAGGAAATCCATCGTTCGGGCTGCAACGGCGGTGCGTGTCACGCACAGATGTACACGATGGGCACGCTGCTCAAACACGGATCGGACGCGCAGAAACAGGCCTATCTTCCCGCCATCGCCAGCGGCGAACTGCGGCTGCAGGCCTTCGGCGTCACCGAACCGACCGCAGGCACCGACACCACGCGCATCCGCACCTTTGCCAAGCGGGTCGGCGACAAATATATCGTCAACGGCCAGAAAATCTGGATCAGCCGTGCCGAACATTCCGACCTGATGGTCCTGCTCTGCCGCACCACCCCGCGCGAGGAGTGCGCGAAGCCCTCCGACGGGATGAGCGTCCTCCTCGTCGACATGCGCGAGGCGCAAGGGAACGGCCTCACCATTCGCCCCGTCCGCACGATGCTCAACCATGCGACGACCGAATTATTCTTCGACGACCTTGAGGTTCCCGCCGCCAACCTGATCGGCGAGGAGGGCAAGGGCTTTCGCTATATCCTGTCGGGCATGAACGCCGAACGCATCCTGATCGCATCCGAATGCATCGGCGACGGCCGCTTCTTCATCGACCGCGCCACGGCCTATGCGAAGGACCGCTCGGTCTTCGGCCGCGCCATCGGAGAAAACCAGGGCGTACAGTTCCCGATCGCGCGCGCTTATGTACAGGTCGCCGCAGCGGCCGAGATGGTCGACAAGGCGGCGCGCCTGTTCGACGCCGGGCAGGATGGCGGGACCGAGGCGAATATGGCGAAGATGCTCGCATCCGAGGCGAGCTGGTACGCCGCCGATATGTGTGTCCAGACGCACGGCGGCTTCGGCTTTGCCGAGGAATATGACATTGAGCGCAAATTCCGCGAGACGCGGCTCTATCAGGTCGCGCCGATCAGCACGAATTTGATCCTGAGCCACGTCGCGACCCACGCGCTCGGTCTGCCCAAAAGTTTCTGATGGACGACTATTCCGCCTGGGTCGGTCGCAGCGAAACGCGCGTAGATGTCGCCACCGCTGCCCCGCTCGCTGGCCTCGCCGCGCTGCTCGATCATGACGTTTCGCCATGGGTTCCCGGCGAAGTGCCGCCGCTTGGTCATTGGCTCTATTTCCTGCCCGATGCGCGCCAGTCGGTGATCGGCGAGGATGGCCATCCGCGCCGTGACGGCACGGGTCTGCTGCCCCCCGTTCCTCTCCCCCGCCGCATGTGGGCGGGAAGCCGCATCGACTTCCTCGCGCCGGTCGCGGTGGGCGCCGCGCTGACCCGCGTCACGACGATCGAGGCGATCAAGCCCAAACGCGGCGCGAGCGGGGACCTCCTATTCGTTACCCTGCGTCACGACATTGCGGCGGACGGCGTCGCCGCGATCCGAGAGGAACAGGACATCGTCTTTCGCGAACCCGCGCCGACGGTTCCCGCGCCCGCCGCCCTTCCGGTCGCCCCGCCAGAATCCGAGCCCGCCGACGCGGTGCGCAGCCTGACGCCCGACCCGGTACTGCTGTTCCGCTACTCGGCGCTTACCTTCAACGCGCACCGCATCCACTATGACCGCGACTATGCCCGCGATATCGAGGGTTATGCCGGTCTCGTCGTCCACGGTCCGCTGATCGCGACCTTGTTGATGGATCATTTCCTGCAATCCACGGCTGGCGCGAAGCCGCGCCATTTCCGCTTCCGCGCCGAAGCGCCTCTCGTCGACGGCGCGCCCTTCGACCTCTGCCTTGCCCGCGATGGCAACACCGCGCGCTTGTGGGCGCGTGACGCGGCGGGGCGTGCAACGATGCGCGCGGATATCGGCTGATGGCGCGGCCATTCCCGAGCATATTCCTCGCGAAAGTCGGCGCGAGGCGGATTTCGGACTGATCAGCATGCGCGAACGCGCCGAACGGATCGGCGGCAAATTCGCAATCGACAGCGCACCCGGAAAGGGCACGATGGTGTCGCTGAGCGTGGCGGCTAACCTCGTCTACAAGCACTCCCGACGTGCAGGCCTTTGGAAACGGCTCAAGGATTATTTCGCCGGCGGTACTTACGATTCTCGTCCCGACTGACCTCCGCAAATCCCCCTACGGGGATCATCTGGGTATTTCTCCACGCCCGACATTGTGAATTCGCAAAGCGGGCGAGGCATCGGCGGATCATGATCGCCTTGTTCGCACCGATGCGGACGGAGTCGGGGAGGATCCGCATCAGCAATGCCGTTCGGGCATCGCGAGCCATCCCCTTTTATCGAGAGGAAGAAGTCATGATGAAGAAAGTCATGCTGGCGGTGTCGACGCTGGCTCTTGCTGTCACGGCCGCACCCGCCTTCGCGCAGGGCAGCCAAGATCAGGACAACGACAACACCACGACCGGCGCCGCAGGCGGCCTCGGCAACGACACCACTGTCGTCAACGACCTGATCGATCTGTTTGTACAGGACAATGCGGCCGACACCTTCTCGGACGACGACCAGGACAATGACGGCAATGGCTCGGGCAACGGCAATAATTCCGTTGTTGCGTTCCAGGTTCTCACCGCAACCAACACCAACCAACAGATGGACGAACTCGTCGATCTGGACGGTGAAGACGACACCGATACGGCTGTCGGCTACAACAGCGGCAACAACTCGGTCTCTGGCAGCGCCTTCGCGGCATATGCCGGTATTCTGAACGCTGCTTGGAACACGGGCATCAACTCGAATGCCCAGGCTGCAACCAACATCGCAGCACAAGGCACGGTCAGCTTCGGCGACAGCGCTCCGGCCGCAGCCGGCGGCGGTGGCGGCGACGACTAAGCGTCCCCCCGGATGGCCGGCCCGGCACCACTGGCGGGCCGGCCATTTACACCAGTTTCGCTTTCAAGGAGCGCCCGTGTCATGAAACCCCCGATCGTCCTGCTGCTCATGGCGGGCTTATCAACGCCGGCTTGGGCGCAATCGCCTCCTCCGCAAGCCCAGCTCCCGATCGTGACCCAGGCGGCTCCGTCCGACATCGTGGTGACCGCGGACGTGCCGGTTCGCGCCGAACGCAAGTCGCCGATGTTGAAGGATGCCGAGCTTGAAACATTGCGCGGCGGCCAATCGCTCGTGATCACCAATCAGACCATGGACTCGATCGTCAGCGGCAACGTCCTCAAAGGCGACTATACCGCCGGCGCGGTCACGCTGAGCGATTTTGCGCTGTCCAATTTCAACGGTGTCGGCAATCTTTTGATCAACACCGGTGCGCAGGTGAGTGCCCAGAGTGGTATGAACCTGACCATCAACCTCGGCGATTGAGCCCGCGATGCGGCGCATGCGCTTCTTGATCGCAGGCCTGCTGTGTGCCCTCTCCGTCACCCCGGCCACCGCCGAGGTCCGGCTCACCGGTCCCGAAACGGGCGGCAATTACCAGCTTCACGTGATGACCTGGTGGGACATCCCTTTCCGTTCCGTCATTCGCCAGCGGTATGATTTTAGCTGCGGCTCCGCTGCCGTCGCGACCCTGCTCACCTATCATTATGGCGCACCGACATCCGAATCGATGCCGTTCCGTTCAATGTGGGAAAAGGGCGACCGCGAAGCGATCCGCAAAGTCGGCTTCTCGATGCTGGACATGAAGAATTATCTCGCGACGCGCGGCTACCGCGCCGAGGGATTCCGGATCACCGCCGAACAATTGAAACAGGTCAAGCGTCCGACGATCGTCCTGATGGACCTTAAGGGCTTCAAGCATTTCGTCGTGATCAAAGGCGTGCGCGGCGATCGCGTACTCACCGGCGATTCGGTGCTCGGCCTCAACGAATATTCGCTCGCGGATTTCGAGAAGCACTGGAATGGCATTGCGCTGGCGATCGTGGAGGGCGGACAGAAGCGCCCTTCCTTCAATCTCGCCGGTGACTGGGGTCCCTGGTCACGGGCTCCCTTGGAAAGAGAAGGGTCGCTTCATGTATCGGTCGGCGATCTGACGACCAACCTTCCCCCTCAGTATCAGCTGTCGCCGCAGATCCTGCTCGATGTGCGCGTCGGTACCGTGAAATGAGATCAACCATGTCCCCACGCATCCTCCTGCTCGTCTTCGCGCCCACGCTCCTCGCCGCGAGCGAGCCGGAGGATGCAACCCTGCTGGCCGAGGCACAGACCGTACCCGACGAAGTGCTCGCCATTCAGCGCGGCGGCTTCGCCTTTCAGGGCATGACCATTTCCTTCGGCGCCGATATCCGCAGCTTCGTGAACGATGAGCTGGCGCTCCGCACGATCGTCAGCTGGACGCCGGAAGGACAGACGATCGAACGCTTTGTGTCGCCGTCGCTGACCGCGGTCAGCGCAGCGCAGGTTCAGGGCGGCATTTTGACCAGCGGCGGCATCACCATGCGGGTGGGCGATGAATCGGTGTTCCTCGCGAACAACGGACAAACGGCGCTCGTCCAGAGCACCGATGCAATCCAGAATGTCCTGATCAACACCGCCAGCAACGTCTCGTTGAATCAGCAGGTCGACGCCGTGCTCGACCTCAGCGGTTATGAAGGTTTCCGCGACGCAATTGCTTCAACCCGGATGAGCGATGCGATCGGATCTGTGATGGGCGCTCAAACGGTCAGCGCACTCGGGAACTGAACGACCCCCCGCCCCCGTTTCGACAGGGACGGTTCACCTGGCCCCGCCTCTTCAGGCGGGGCTTCTTTCGTTATAACTGCTGTTCCGAACTTTCGGCGTCGGGATTTATATCTTGCCGCCGAACGGCATCCGCAGCGTGATCGACACGTCCGGCGCATCCTCGGTCACGCCGATTTCGAAGCCGAGGTTTAAGACGTCCCGCTCGGTCAGACGGTAGGACATACCGAAATTGAGCGAACCGACGTGCAGGTAGTTCGATTTCTGACGCGTATCGCCGATCTCGGTCTTTGTCGGAAAGATATAGTTGTGCCGATAGCCAAGCGAGAAGGAAAAGCGCGGATTGAGCGCGAAACCGAAACCGATATTGGCCGAAACGGCGTCGCCCGGATCAACGCGCCCGATCATCACATCCCCGACCATCTTATTTACGTCGCGCGGGATATGGTAAAGATAGGCCATTCCGCCGTAGATCACTGCGGGATCCGACGGCATCAGGAAATTGACCCCTGGCTGCACCGCCCAAAATCCCGAACCGGTGGCAAGGCCCGTCGCGACGCCGAATTCGTCGTAACCGACCTCGAACGGCCCCTTGCCCGTATCCGACTTCACGCGCAGCGTTCCGACGAAGATCGGTTTTTGTCCGACCGGGCGATTGAATTGATAGCGCAGCGAAAATTCCGCATCGCCGATTCCGTCCTCGCGCAGCGCGATCGAACGGACGATACCCTCGTCTCGCTGCTGTACGACCTCGATCCGATCGTTGCGATAGAGATAGGGTATGCGCACCTCGGCTTCGAGCCGGTCGCTGATCCCGTAGCGGAGCGAGGCGGTGCCGACGAGCGTGTCGCGGTCGGCGTCGGTCGCCTCGATCAGCCCGATCTGGATGCCGGGAATCAGCTCGATCCCGCGGAACACAAGGCGATTGGTCGACGAGCGCGTATATTCGAACGAGGGTTCGAAGATGAGATTGCCGGCGCGCGTCAACACGCCCTGCCCCTCTGGAACAGCGGCAACGCGTTGCTCAGTCGGCTCTTCCGGCGGCGGCGCCTCGCCCACCGGCGCATCCGGCAGGGCGACCGCGTCGCTCCCTGGACCGGGAAGCGCGGGGCCGGCCACACCTTGCCCCCCCATGCCCGTTCCGCGAAACATCTCAAGCGGGGCCTCGGCGAGGGCAAAGGAAGAGAGACGGTCGATCTGTGCCTGCTGGGCGATCAACTGTCCCTGCACCTTCACTATCTGTTGCCGCTGTTCGACGAGCATCGTGTTCTGCTGATCGATTAGCGCACGCTGCTCCGCGATGATCCGGCGCAGCGCTTCGATCTCACTCTCGACGCTCGCGGCCGGCGGGCTTTCCGCAACGCCCCCCGAACCCGCCGGCGCCGCGGCTATCGCCGTGTTCCACGTCGGCGCAGTATCCAGAAATGGCAACGCTTCGCACAAACATTCGAGCGTCGGCATTTCATGCGCCTCGGCCTGCGAGGGCGTAAGAACCGCCGAAAGGCCGACCGCCGCCACACCCATATGGCGCAGCATCGGCGGAGCAACGATGCCGCTCATGCCCCTGCCCCTTGCCCAGTGAATGTTCGCCGGGGCCGCATCGCACCCATATTGTCGATCGCAACGCCCATTTCCTCGCCGGCGATCGCGCGGAGCCCGTCGAGATCGACCAGCCGGCACAATTGGGGGCCCTCCAGCTCGATCAGCCCCTGACGAACAAAGCCCGAGATCGTCCGGCTAACCGTATGGATCGTCAGGCCCAGATGATCGGCGATATCGCCGCGCGTCATCGGCAACGGAACGCTGCCAAGCGCCGACAGCCGTTTCGCCGCGATCAATAAAAACGCGGCAACGCGCTCATTGGCATTGCGGCGACCGAGCAGGAATATGCATTGGTTCGCACTGTCCAGCGCCCGTTCGAGCGCTCGATTCTGTCCAAACGAATCGGGATCGACGTTCAATGCCGGACGGCGGGTCAGGATCGTGTTGGTGACGGCTTCGGCCGCAGCATCGCGGGCGCCATATTCGACGCCAAAGACATCGCCTTGATAGAAGAAGCCGGTCAGTTGGCGGTGGCCATCGACGTGAAAATGGCAGGTTCTGACGGTTCCCGAGATGACTTCGAACCAGCAATCACCCGGATCGCCCTGCGAAAAAATAATCTCGCCTTTACGAAATTTTAGGATGGTATCCTGCGGAATGGACCCGCGTTGAAACTCTGCCGACAGACCTTGCACGCCACGTCTCCAATCTGGAATTGGTATTTGCGGCGACCCCGTTTGCGAGTCTCATCTGCCTTTGCGGGTGTTGAATCCATCCGCATAAAAACCAAGGAATTCGTGTGTATGAACAGCTAAGGAAAATCACTTACGTAAATTTCCTTAGCATTTCAGGGCAGATTAAGACTGAATTTCAATATCATAGGCCTATTGTCATAGGCAGTGTCGCTAGATAGTTAATTAGCTTAGGTTAATTGATAAACAGCGCACAAACATATATCATCGAAAGCAGAGCAGGTGGGTTGCGGCTATTGCCGCGCAAAAGATGCTCGTCGGTCGCACAGAGTCTACGCCTTGGGTGTCAGGGGATTGCGCCGTGCATCGAAACGCATTGAACACCGAACCGCATTTGACCTTTCGTGAGCATCAAATACTAGAATTGGTAGCAGTCGGCTGCTCGGCCAAGCAGATCGCGCTTGAGATCAATATCGCTCCGCGAACCGTTGAACGTCATATCGAAAATGTGCGGCTGAAACTGAACGCGCGCAACCGCGCGCATCTCATAACGCAGGCGATGCATCTTGGCCTGCTGATCATCGAAACCCCGCCTCCGGACGAACCGACGCTTTTCGAACTCAAATAATGGTGCACCCGACTGGATTCGAACCAGTGGCCCCCAGATTAGGAATCTGATGCTCTATCCTGCTGAGCTACGGGTGCGCCGTCGTTCGTGTAGCGGCGCTGCGAGCGAAGCGTCAATCGCGATGGATCAATTGGCTGCTTCGGGCGGAACAATTGGTACGAGCAGGGGCATCGCTGCGATCCCATCGTCGCGGAGCGATTGCGCCTCTTCGGGCGACGCCTGGCCGTGGATCAGGTCCTCGGTCGCTCGGCCTTCGTGCATTGCGCGCGCGGCGTCGGCGAAATCGCGGCCCACCCAGCGCGACTGCGGCAGCATCTCGGCCTGTTTCGCCGCAATATCCGCGAGCAATTTACGCACCAGTTCGGGCGACGGCTCCCCCGGCCCAGCCGCTTCCCGAGGGGCGTGAGCCACAAGTTGCTGGTTGGATTTGGCGCCGACCCGGGGTGCCATCACCGCCTTTTTGACATCGTCGTCGCCGCACACGGGGCAGTTGATGAGCCCGCGCACCTGCTGATCAGCAAAACTCTCGCTACTCGCGAACCAGGCTTCGAAACGGTGATCTCCGGCGGCACAACAAAGGTCGAAAACGATCAAGTCAGGCCAGTCCCAGCAACGGATCGAGGCCGCCGCGCGCATCGAGCGCCGCCATGTCGTCGCTGCCGCCGATATGCTTCCCGTCGATGAATATCTGCGGGACGGTGCGCGCGCCGCCCGCGCGCTCGACCATGGCGTCGAATCCGGCGCGGTCCGTCGTCAGGTCGATTTCCTGATATTCGACGCCCTTGCGATCGAGCAGCGCCTTGGCGCGCGAGCAATAAGGGCAGAAAAATTTCGTAAACACTTCGATCTTGGCCATGCGGCTATCCTGTCATCACTAGGTCCGTCATATCGGAATCCAACGAAGCAAAGTCAAATATGTTGCCTGTCATCAGGGCCTCGGGGACCACCCGGGCCCAGGTAAGCGCCGATACGCGCGCCGTGCCGAGGCGTCCGAGCAAGCGCGCCGCCGCACGGAGCGTCGCGCCGCTGGCATGGACGTCGTCGACCAGCACCAGATGCCGCCCCGCGGCCCGCACCTTGGCATCCGCTGCCAGCGCAAATGCGCCTGCAACGATCCGCTCACGCTCACGCCGTCCCTTGCCGCGCAGCGATGCGGTCGGCTTGGCCCGCAAAAGCAGGTGGTGGTCGTGGGGTACGCCGGTCAGCCGCGACAGTTCGTCGACGACCAACGCGGCCTGGTTGAACCCACGCGACCAGAGTCGCCAGCGATGCAGCGGCACCGGAACGAGCAACATCGCCTCCATATCGCCGAGCATATTAAGTTGCCGCGCCATCAGCCGCGCCATCAACCGCGCATGGCCGGTACGCCGCGCATATTTGAGGCGAAGCGCCACCGTGCGCGCGACGGGACCGTAAGCGACGGCAGCGGGAGCGCCCTCGAACGGCGGAGCGTTTGCGAGACACGCGCCGCATTCGACAAATCCGCCGGACAAGCTTGTCGGCAGTGGGATCGAGCAGCGCGAGCAGGACGGTCCATCGAGAAAATCGAGCGAGGACCAGCACGTCAGACAAAATTGCCGGTCTTCGCCGACGACAACTCCGCAGCCGGGGCAACGCGGTGGTAACGCATAATCGATGATCATACGCGCCGCGACGTGCAAACCGCTGCGCCAAGCCCCCGACGGCGCGCCGTCTTTTTCGACATCCCCCTTCGTCGTCGCCATCCCCGGCTTGTGCAGCATCGCCGGGAACGGCACAAGCGGCGCATGTCGCAACCTCCCCGCCCGCTTTTCTCCCCATCCCGTCATCGTGCCCAGCGCGACCGCATGGCGCGCCTGCCCGCATCGGCCAATTTTCTTGCGCCGATCATCGCCGAAACGCTTCTCGACCGGCTGACGATGGTCACGCGCGAATTTTCCCGCACCCTGCTGATCGGCGCGCATGACCCGGCACTGGCCGACCATCTGCGCAACACCGGCACCGACCTTACCCTTGTCGAGGCGGGGCCGTATCTTGCGGCGCAAACCGGCGCGATCACGGTCGAGGCCGACGCCATCGACCTGCCCTTCGGCAGTTTCGACCTGATCCTTTGGCCGGGCGGGCTCGACAGCGTCAACGACGTGCCGGGCGCCCTGCTCCGCCTCCGCGCGCTGCTCGCACCCGATGGCTTGCTCCTCGGCGCATTTGTCGGCGACGGCAGCCTGCCGCGTCTCCGCCGCGCGGTAATGACCGACGGGGTACGTTCGATCGCGCGCCTGCATCCACAGATTGATCTTTCCGCGATGGGCAATCTGCTCCAGCGCGTCGGCTTCACGCTACCCGTCGTCGACGTCGAGGCGTTGACAGTGCGCTATGGCGACTGGTTCACGCTCGTCCGCGATCTGCGTGCCGCGGGCCTGTCGAGCCGACTCCTGCCCACGCCTTCGCCATTGACCCGCGAAGAAGTCGCTCGGATTGCGGCCGCTTTCGCCGCCCACGCCGATCCCGACGGTCGGATCGGCGAAACATTCCGCCTCGTGCATTTCAGCGGCTGGGCGCCGCATCCCGATCAGCCGCAACCTGCGCGGCGCGGCAGCGGCACTGCCTCGCTGGCGGCAGCGCTGAAACCGAAGGATTAAACCAGCGCCTCCAGCAAGCCGATCAACGGCTTGTCGGCGGGCGGCATATCGAGGCCGTGCAGTTCGACGGGGCGCACCCAGCGGAGCGCGCTGGCGTGCTGGGCAACAGGCGTCCCGCGCCATTTGCGACAGACGTAGAGCAGCAGAAGAAGATGCCGGTCGCCGATCATATCGCTCGCGAAACAGGCTGGTGCGAGGCAGGCATGGTCGACATCGATCGCGAGCTCCTCTTCGAGTTCGCGGATCAAAGCCTGCTCGGGCGTTTCACCCGGCTCCAGCTTGCCGCCCGGAAACTCCCACAGCCCCGCCATCGACAGGCCTTCGGGACGCTGCTGGACAAGCAATCGCCCATCGCGGTCGACAAGCGCCACAGCGACAACCACAAGCGAGGTTTTCTGCGGATTTCCGGCTTCGGACACGGACAAATTATTAACCTTCCTGTGTAAATATTGGCACCCTCGGGAACTATAATTTCAGTCAGGGGTGGAACAATGCGAAACTTTTACAGGCTGATGCGGTCGACCAGGGCCGCCACAGCCGTCGAATATGGGCTGATACTGGCCCTTGTCTTTTTGGCGGCTATTGTTGCGATAACCGATGTCGCGAACTCGACGAGCGCCATGTGGGGCAAGGTCTCGACCGCCGCCACAGAGAATATGTAGCATATAACGGCATTCTCATTTCGGGACCGCGGTTCGGCGTGTCTCCTTCAGCCATTAAGATTTTCAAAACCTATTCGCCCTAAACCCGCTGATGTTGACCCAGACCAGACCGTCAACAGGGTAAGTGAAATCAGGAGACCAGTCATGAAGTTCATCAAGAAGTTCGTCCGCGACACCAAAGCCGCCACCGCCATTGAATATGGCCTGATCGCCGCTCTGATCGCCGTTGCCGGCATCGCCGCGATGGGCGCAGTTGGCAACAGCGTTACCAACACCTTCGAAAAGGTCGATACTGGCCTCCAGAACCAGTAATCGACGTCGCACCCGGTTTTCGGGCGCAACAAAAAGAAAGGGCGGTGGAGCAATCCACCGCCCTTTTTCTTGTCCGTCGCAGACGGCGTTACCGGCTGGCATATACCACGATCTTCACCCTCTGCCCCGGGGTCAGGCGGCTCGATGCGGTCAGGCGGTTGAGCACCTGGAAACGCTCCGCCTGATAATCGCTATAGGCCATCCGCCGCGCCAGGCTGGCCATCGTGTCGCCGCGCCCGACCGTAACGACATCGATCCGCCGCGGTTTGATGGCCGCCGCCTCCGCGGTGCTCAAACGCCGGACGCTGTTGAACATCGAATTGAAGACGCTTCCGCCACCCGCCTGCGTCAGCGCGACGAAGTGAAACGCGCTGCTACGCGAAAATTCATAAGCGAAAATGGTGAGGTCGACCTGTCCCGATTGGGTATTCACCCGCGCAGTCGAATAGGATGCGGGGATGCCGTTCACCGTCGTGCGCTGGATCGCGCCGGGGGTAATCGACGCATTGCCCGCGACAGCCTTGAACGCCGCTGCGATATAAGCGTTCATGTCGCCGCTGTACGGCCCCGTCGTAAATTGCGCCTGCCCGCCATTACCGCTGACGGAAACTGCATCGGCGCCATTCTGCATGCCATAACCGTTCGGGACGGTGAAACGCAGCTTGAGATCGGGATGCAGGAAATCGCGCCCCTCGACCACGCCTTGTGCAGGGTCGTCGCCATAAAGCACGCCATCGACCGAGGCGAGGAAGGCGTCGGCGTTGCGATTGCCGCCACTGCCCCCCACCCTGCTCGCAAGCGTCTGTGCATTGCGCACGCGCGAAGCGGGGTCGGGGTGCGTGCTCGCCCATTCGGGCAGCGACCGCGCATCGCCCCCCGACAGACGCGCGTCGAGCGTGGTCTGGTTGGCAAGGCTCGTCAGCATCGTCGACAGCGCGAGCGGGTCATAGCCCGCGCTTCGCAGATATTGCACCCCGAGCTGGTCGGCCTGCAATTCCTGGCTACGCGAAAAGCCCAGTGTCGCAAGCTGCGCGACGCGCATCGAATTATTCTGGAGGAGCCCGCCGAGCCCCCCGAGCAGTCCGCCATTGTCCCCTATCGCGCCGCCGAGCACGGCCCCAAGCACGCCGAGGATCTGATTGCGCGTCGCGGCCGACTGGCGCTTCTTGCTATGCTGCGCGGCGACATGGCCGACTTCGTGCCCGAGCACGCCGGCAAGCTCGGCCTCATCGTTCATCAGCGCCATCAGTTGGCGCGTGACGTAGACATAGCCCCCTGGGATCGCGAAGGCGTTATTGACCGGCGAATTGAGGAGCGTGACGGTAAAATCGCTGGGCGACCGCGAAAGCCCCGACTGGACCGCGATATTCTGGCCGATGCGGTTCACATAGGCGGCCTGCGGTCCGCTGTATGCGCCGCCGAATTCCTGAAGTAGCTGCGGATGCGCCTCGTCGCCCTGCTTGCGTTCGGCGGGCGAAATATTGGTCTGGGTCCTGATCGCCTTCAACTGCGCATCGGCGACGCCGGTAAAGGCAAGGCCGCCCACCGCCAGCACCGCCGCCAGTTTTTTTCCGGTCTTCCAGTTCATCGAAAAGCCTCCCACTGAACTTCTTCGGTCAGGGATATCCCCATCGCGCGACAAGGCAAGCCGCGCGATGAACCGCGGTCGCCGATTTCGAAATGGGAACGCGATGACCCGCGAACGGGTTCCGCCGGAGCGCGCCTAAGCGCGCCCCATCGCAAGGAATTTTTCCTCGCGCGCGGCGAGCAATGTCTCACGCGGGAGGCCTGACAGCGCGTCGAGCTCCTGCGCGATGGCATCGCCCAGCGCCGCGATCGCGACGTCGGGCGCACGATGCGCACCGCCGACGGGCTCGGTCACGATACGATCGATGACTTTCAGACCCAGCAGGTCCTGCGCCGACATCTTCATCGCGGCGGCGGCATCGGCCGCCTTGTCCGACGTGCGCCACAGAATCGACGCGCAGCCCTCAGGCGAAATCACCGAATAGACGGCATGTTCGAACATCAAGACACGGTTCGCGGCTGCCAGCGCAATCGCGCCGCCCGAGCCACCTTCCCCGACCACCGCGGCGACCATCGGCACGCCCAACGCAAGGCATTGTTCAGTCGACCGCGCAATCGCTTCGGCCTGACCGCGCTCTTCCGCCTGGATGCCCGGAAAGGCACCCGAAGTGTCGACCAGCGTCACGACGGGCAGCCCGAAGCGGTCGGCAAGCTGCATCAGGCGGATCGCCTTGCGATAGCCTTCGGGCTTCGCCATCCCGAAATTATGCTTCATTCGCGACGGAATATCGTCGCCCTTTTCATGACCGATCACCATGACACGCCGGCCGCGGAACTGCGCCAACCCGCCCAGGATCGCCTGATCGTCCCCGAAATTCCGATCACCGGCCAGCGGCATCCAATCGTCGAACAGGCCGGCGACATAATGTTTGAAATGCGGACGATCGGGATGGCGCGCAACCTGCGTCTTTTGCCAGGGCGTCAGCTTCGAATAGATTTCCCGCAACAATTTCGAGGACTTGCCCTCAAGCTGCGCAATATCATTGTCGATGTTGAGCGTGGGGTCGTCCCCCATCTCGCGAAGCTCGGCAATCTGCCGATCGAGCGCGGCGACCTGTTTTTCGAAATCCAGAAAGGCTGTCATAGGGGAGCGCTAGGACGAAGGCGTCGCAACGTCAACTTCGGGGTGGGTGCCATCCATCCGTGCCAGCGGATGCCGTTTGTTGACCAGTTCGACGAGGCGGCGGCTATCGACATGCGTGTAGATTTCGGTCGTCGCAATATCGGCGTGGCCGAGCATCAATTGCAATGCGCGCAGATCGGCGCCGCCCTCGAGCAGATGCGTGGCGAAAGCGTGACGCAGGACATGCGGGCTGATCGCAGCGGGATCGATCCCTGCGCGCGCCGCCAGTTCGCGCAGCATCTGGAACAGCCGCACGCGCGAGATATGCGCCTTGCCCGACGGAAACAGCCAAGTCGAACCGTCAGCCAGCAACGGCACCCAGCGGTCGAGCGCCTCGCGCGCACGTTCGGACAGAGGAACCAGCCGTTCCTTGTCGCCCTTGCCGCGCACGATCAGATATTCGCGCTCGCCGGCGATGGCGCGGCGCGGCAGCGACACCAGTTCGCTGGCGCGGAGGCCCGAACCATAGAGGAGTTCGAGCAGCAGCAGCATCCGGACGGCGGCTGCGGGCGGCGTTTCGCCTGACGCCTCCTCGCCGGCCTGCTCGAACAGCCGCGCGACATGCGCGTGGGTCAGTATCCGCGGCAGAGGTCGGCGCGTCGCGGGCCGCGCAATGTCGAGCGCCGGATTGTCCGCCCGTTCGCCTTCGCCTTGCAGAAAGGCAAAAAACTGGCGCAGCGCCGACAGCTTGCGCGCCGCGCTGCTTGCTGCAAGCGACTGATAATCAGCCATCAATTTGCGCAGGACCGCCGCGTCGGCGTCAGCCAGCGGGCCCTTTACCCACTCTGCCGCCTGCTCCAGATCGCGGCGATAGGCGGTCAGCGTGTTACGTGACGCTCCGCGCTCGGCCGCCATCATCTCGAGAAAACGGTCGATCAGGACGCCGTCAGACACGCACCAGCGCTTCGGCGGCAATCATCCGCGCTTCCGGCGCAAGGCCCACGTCGCGCAACGCCCGGACGATATAATAGAGATGATAGGGCGGCACTTTCGACCACTCGCCCTGCATCCCCGCCGCCGCGAGAAGCGCCACCATGCCGGGTTCGCGCCGTTCGGCGGCCGCCATGATCGCCCGCGACCAGCGCGTCTGCTTGCCCAGATCGACCTCAAGGTCGCTCGCCGCCGATGCCGCCGCGCTCGTGTCGAGCCGCCCCAGGCCGGCGAGGCCCGCAAGCAGGAATTTCGATCGCAGTGCGTCGGCGCTGTCGTCGTCGCCCGCGAACTGACCGACAGCGCCGGCGCTCATGCCTGTCAGCGGTCGCGGCGATCCCACCGCGAGCACGCCCCACGCGCGGCTGCCGACCGAAACGGTCGGGACCCATGCGACGGCATTTTCGTCATATCCGCCAGCCAGCATCGATCCCAGGAGCTGCCAGGGATCGCCGCCGACGTCGGTATTCACAGGCAAGGCGGCTGCGGCGCGTGCGGTTGCGACCATCGCCGCATAACGGCCGGTCGGATTGGCATCGGCGCCCCAAAGACGCTCCATTGCCGCATAGCGATCGGCACCGGTTGCCAAACGAAAGGCTGCGCGCAGTTGCTCGGTCTGCGCGGTGACCGCCTCGGCGGGTTCCTCTTCGCTCGCAGCGGCGCTCAGCAACGATACATAGGCCTCGCTCGACAGCACGCCGCGCGCGGCGGCTTCGGGCGCTGCGGCGATGCGGCTCGCCATATCGGTCATCGGCGCCAGGACCGTCCAGCTCTTGATATTGGGCGCCGCCGATGTGCGCAGCGCCTCGGGCACCGGAATCGCGGTCGCCGTCGCCATGCCAAAGCGCCAACTGGTCAGTCGGTCGATATTATTCCATTCGATCGTTGTCGAACGGCGGCCGGCGCCCGTCGCGCCCAGCACACGCTCGGCCAGCAATATGTCGAAGTTCGATATCCTGCCGCTCGACCGCACGCGGCCGATCGCCCAGCCCGCAGGCCCGGCTTCGCCCGACAGCCCCGAACAGATCGCCGACGACAGGCGCCAGGCCTGCTCGTCACCATGCGCAAGGCCCGCGGGAACATAGGGACACATGCCCGCCGGGTCGGCGTTGGCAAGATAGGTCTGCTGTGCCGCGGCGACCAGGCGCGGGCTCGCGCGGTCATAGTCGACCGACTGGACGATCCGGCGCGCCGTGATCGATTCGCCCATGCGCAGCAGCAACGAAGCACGGTCGGCGGCAAGGTCGGCACCGTTGATCGTCTCGGGCGTGTCGATCGCCGACGCGAGCGAGCGGCGGAGCAATATCTGGCCCCAGCGCGAGGCAAGCTGGCCATTCGTCTTGCGCATGATTGCAGCGGCATATTGCCCGCGTACGCCAAAGGCATCGGGAGCCAGCCCGCCCGTTTCGGGCGTCAGCGGCCCGATCCGGGTGAGCAGACGGCGCGCGCCCGGCGGCAGGTCATATTTCAATCCGCCTGCTTCGGCTTCTTCGCCTTCCTCACCCTCTTCGCCATCTTCGGCGGGTGCACTGACGCTCGAAGCCCCGATCGTCGGCGCGACGGGCGGTGGGGTGCTGCCATTTGCGGGCGCCGAACTCGGCGTCGGGGTTGCGGTCGGCGATGGCGTCGGGGCTGGGCGCGGCGCGGGCGTCTCGGCGGGGTTGCCAAAGCCCTCGGGCAACAAGGATTCCTGCGCGAGCGCGGGCAGGACCAGCACGGCTGCGAGCGCGGTGCCCGAAAGGCCCAACGTCAGCGAGAGCGTTTTCATCTTCATCGCACTTCGCTTTCGGGCGCAACACGCCGGGGCGGCGCGCTTGGGGCAATCTCGTCGGTCACATCCACCTCAATCATTCGCGGCTCGATCGGCCGGTCTTTTCGCCGCAGGCAGTAAAGCATTGTCCCGCGCGGCACGGGCGGTATAGCCGCGCGGACCATGTCGCGAAACCCGAAAAGCCCGGGCCCCGTTTCTTCGGGCGCCGTCCCCGCGTCGATCCGCGACCGGTCGATCGTGCTCGTCGGGCTGATGGGGTCGGGAAAGTCGACGATCGGCCGCCGCCTCGCGCAACGCCTGGGCATGCGCTTCGCCGATGCCGACGACGAAATAGAGCGCGCGGCGGGCATGACGATATCCGATATTTTCGCGCGTTTTGGCGAGGCGCATTTTCGCGACGGCGAACGCCGCGTGATTTCGCGCCTGCTGGGCGAAAAGCCGATGGTGCTCGCGACGGGCGGTGGCGCGTTCGTCAATGAAGAGACGCGCACCCTGATCCTCCGCGACAGCCTGTGCATCTGGCTCGACGCCGATATCCCGACATTAGTCGAGCGCGTCGGCCGCCGCAGCCACCGCCCGCTGCTCAGGAACCGCGATCCTGGCGAAGTGCTGCGCGAACTGGCGGCGGTCCGCAATCCCATCTATGCCGAAGCGCATCTTCGCATCAGTTCGGCAAGCACGCCGCACGACCATACGGTGCGCGCGATCCTGGAGGCCCTGTCAAAGTGGGAAAATCCGAAATGGAAAGCCTGACCGTTGACCTCGGCAGCCGCAGCTACCCGATATTGATCGGCGACGGACTGATCCGCGAGATCGGCGCGCATGTCGCACCGCTGCTGAAACGCCCGCGCACGATGATCGTCACCGACAGCCATGTCGCGGACCATTATCTGATCCCGCTCGGCACGTCGCTGGCGATGGAGAATATCTCTTTCTCCTCCTTCGTCCTCGAACCGGGTGAAGGAACGAAAAGCTGGGCCGGGCTCGCGCGGCTGACCGAATGGCTGATCGGTGAAGGGGTGGAGCGCGGCGATCATGTCATCGCTCTGGGCGGCGGCGTGATCGGCGACCTCGTCGGATTCGCCTGCTCGATCGTAAAGCGCGGCTGCAATTTCATCCAGGTGCCGACCACCTTGCTGGCGCAGGTCGACAGCAGCGTCGGCGGCAAGACCGCGATCAACGTGCCCGCGGGCAAGAACCTCATCGGTGCCTTCCATCAGCCCGCCTTGGTCGTGATCGACCCGACAACGCTCGAAACGCTGCCGCGCCGCGAACTCGGCGCGGGCTATGCCGAGGTCGTCAAATATGGCCTGATCGACGACGCCGATTTCTTCGCATGGTGCGAAAACCATGGCGCGGCGCTGCTCGCGGGCGACAGCGCGGCACGCCACAAGGCGATTGCGCACAGCGTCGCGGCCAAGGCGCGGATCGTCGCTGCCGACGAGCGCGAGACGCAGGATATTCGCGCGCTGCTCAACCTCGGACACAGCTTCGGCCACGCGCTCGAGGCTGAAACGGGCTATTCGGACCGGCTGCTCCATGGCGAAGCCGTCGCGGCGGGCATGGTGCTCGCGCATCAATTCTCTGCCGCGAACGGTCTTTGCACCGCCGCAGACGCCGAACGCGTGCGCGCGCATCTGGCAAGCGTCGACCTTCCGCACAGCCTTGCCAGCGCCGGAGTCAACACCGATGGCGCGACCCTCGCCGGCCATATGGCGCATGACAAAAAGGTCCGCGGCGGCAAGCTGCCGCTGATCCTGACCCGCGGCATTGGGCAGAGCTTCGTCACCGAGGACTACGGCCTCGATGCGGTGGCGGCATTCCTCGACCGCTGAAGGGGGCGCAGCGAGAGTCAGGTCGGTCAAGCGAACGTACACTTTCGACCGGAAGTCGCCATTTGCGCAGCCATGGTCGATGTCGCGTATGGGCGCCCAACCGCACGGCGCAGCCATCGTGTGAAAGGGGTTTTTAGTTTAGTTTGGCTAGCGCAGTAATCGACATTGCAGGTGAAACGAAGTGAAGCTGCCATTTATCGTTGGGACTGCGCTGATGATGACGGGTTGTCAGGTCTCCGAACCGGAGCGGCCTCGCTTTATCCCAATAGCCTCCCTTTCAAACGAGCAGCTCTGGAGCGTCGGGGTTCGGTATGGCGCCATTCAGGAACTCATGTGCGAGAACATCGCGCGGCCCGATGCCGAGCGGTTGCTGGATCAGCGCTATGGGGCGCAAGAGCGTCGCATTGCTGAGCGCCTAGGCGAGAAGACGGCAGAGGAAATTATTCTCACTCTGCCGCCATGCTCTTTTTTTCGCGGAGCCACGGATCGCTACGCGGACAGCCTACGCGAGCTGGGAAAGCGTCTTACGATGTTTTAACCGGGTTACGGACCGCTGCCTCTAAGCCCCCGCCCCGCTGCCCTTGCGGGTTTCGCTATTACGGCGGGAATCGACCGGTTGCTGCCGTTGCAGGTGTGTGCCCCGCCGAAGGCCGGGGTCCAGAGCGCAACGAGCAGAGGTCGGCTCTCTGAAGCCCTGGGCCCCGGCCTTCGCCGGGGTGCGCAAATGGGAAACGACCGGTTGCCGACCAATCCTTTTTCGTCACCCCGGACTTGATCCGGGGTCCCGCTTGAAATCGAAGTCAGTCAGCGCGCCAAAAAGCGGGATCCCGGGTCAAGCCCGGGATGACGAGAGCGAAGAAACGACCGGACACTAACGACGGTATTGTGTGCCCCGGCGAAGGCCGGGGTCCAGGGCGGCGATCCGCACAGCTCGGCTTTCCAGAGCCCTGGGCCCCGGCCTTCGCCGGGGTACAACATAGTAGCAAACGTCCGCTCACCACCCCAAAACAGACATCACCTTCAAAATAGGTCTTTCCTACATTATCCGGCTATGCCAGCCTTCATCCGGCTCTTTCATTCGGTGAACAAAAAGGTGGTCGCTGCCCGAATTGCGGGTGCGACCATGATCGGACGTGCCGCGCACATCCAGCACCCCGCGACTTGCAAATCGGGGCGCTCATAGGGCTGAACTTTCCTGAACTTTGGAATATTGCGCGGCCCTTGCGCCGATCCGATCCGGATACAGCCGGGCGAAGTTCCGCGCTTCGCTTTGGCGGCGGACATCAGGATGCGTTCGACAATGGCGTCAAACTCTTCCCTGCCCATCGGGTGGAGCGAATCGTAGCTGGTGACGCTGTCCGGCCACCGTCCATGCCCCTCGCCCGACAAATATAGCTGCCGGCTACGGTCTCGACCTCTTTGGCGGTTGAGCGATCGCTGCCTATGAAACGAGGCTGATGCATGACCGACGTCTATCGAAGCCAATATCCTCTATCCCCCCAAGCCGTCGTCTCCGTCACGCCGCCTTTTTTGCTTTCGGCGCCGGCGTCTTGGGCTTGTAACGGCAGAGGTCGTCGACCGGACACCGCCAGCATTCGGGGGTGCGCGCCTTGCAGATATAGCGGCCGTGGAGGATCAGCCAGTGATGCGCGCCGACGCGGAAGGGCGCGGGCGTGTTTTTTTCGAGCTGCTTTTCGACCGCAAGAACCGTCTTGCCCGGCGCAAGACCCGTGCGATTTCCGACGCGGAAGATATGGGTGTCGACCGCGAAGGTCTCGGCCCCGAAGGCACAGTTCATCACGACATTGGCGGTCTTGCGCCCGACGCCGGGCAACTCGACCAGCGTGTCGCGGTCGGCGGGCACCTCACCGTGAAACTCGCGGACGAGGATTTCGCTGAGCGCGATGACATTCTTTGCCTTGCCGTTGAACAGCCCGATCGTCTTGATGTGCTGCTTCAGCCCCTCCTCGCCAAGGTCGAGCATTTGCTGGGGGGTCTTTACCTCCTGAAACAGTTTCCGCGTCGCCTTGTTCACGCCGACATCGGTCGCCTGCGCCGACAGCACGACCGCGACGAGCAACTGATACGTGTTGTCGAACTCCAGCTCGGTCTCCGGACTTGGGTTAAGCTCGGCAAGCCGACGATAAAATTCGAAGATATCGGCCTTTTTCATGGCGGTCAGTTCAGCCCCAGCACCTGCGGCATCGTATAACGCTCGGGCTTCTGGTTCATCAGCCACAGCGCCGCTCGCACCGCGCCGCGCGCGAAGATCATGCGATTCTCGGCGCGGTGCGATAGGGTGATCACCTCTTCGTCGCCTGCGAAAATCACGTCATGGTCGCCCGCGACCGTGCCGCCGCGCAGGCTTGCGAAGCCGATATTGCCGCGCCCGCGCGCGCCGGTGAGGCCATCGCGGCCGCGTTCGGAGGCGGTGTCGAGATCGATCCCGCGCCCTTCGGCCGCAGCTTGCCCCAACAGCAGCGCGGTGCCGCTCGGCGCGTCGACCTTCATCCGGTGGTGCATCTCGACGACCTCGATATCCCAACCGGCGTCGAGCCGCGTCGCCGCCTCGCGCACCAGATGCGCAAGCAGGGTGACGCCCAGCGACGTATTGCCCGTCTGAAGCACCGCGATGTCCTTCGCAGCATCGTCGATCAGCCAATGGTGGCGCTCCTCGAGCCCGGTCGTACCGATGACGATCGGGGTTTTCGCGGCAACGCAGGCGTCGAGCGTCGCCTCAAGCCCGGCTGGCGAAGAGAAATCGACGAGCACGTCGGCATCGCTGGCGAGCTTCAGGACGTTGCCGCCCTTGTCGACGCCGATATGCTGCTGCCCCGCCTCGGATATCGCGGCCGCGAGCGCCACGCCCATCCGGCCTTCGCTGCCGATAATCCCGATGCTGGTCATGATGCGTCCCCTTGCTTTCGCTCCCCCTTAGCCGTTCGTGTCGAGCGAAGTCGAGATGCCCGTCGGCCAGACATGCCATCAGCGTGTCTCGACTTCGCTCGACACGAAGGGATAGATAGGAGGGATGAGCAGCATACAGAATATCGTCATCCTGACCGGCGCCGGCGTTTCGGCCGAAAGCGGCATCGATACCTTTCGCGATGGCGGCGGCCTGTGGGAACAGCATCGTGTCGAAGACGTGGCGACGCCCGAAGCGTTCGCGCGCGATCCCGACCTTGTCCTCCGTTTCTATGACATGCGGCGCGAAGCCATCCAGACGAAGGCGCCCAATGCCGCACACAAGGCGCTCGCACGGCTCGATGCCGAGTGGTCGGGCGAGCTGCTGATCGTCACGCAAAATGTCGACGATCTCCACGAGCGGGCGGGGGCGAAGCGGCTGATCCATATGCACGGCGAACATCTGAACGCCTGGTGCACCGGATGCGACACACGCGTGCCTTGGACGGGCCCGCTGCTTGACCGGCCGGCGTGTCCGGCGTGCGGCGCGGTCGGCCTGCTCCGGCCCGACATCGTGTGGTTCGGCGAGATGCCGTATCGGATGGAGGATATTTATCGTGCGCTGAACCGCGCCGACCTGTTCGTCTCGATCGGCACGTCGGGTGCCGTCTATCCCGCCGCGGGTTTTGTGCGCGAGGCGCGCGCATCGGGCGCGCGTACGCTTGAACTCAATATGGAACCAAGCCAGGGCAGTTACTGGTTCGACGAGACGCGCCAGGGCCCGGCGACGCAGCTTGTGCCCGAATGGGTCGAGCAAATGCTGGGCAATTAGGTCCTCCGCGCACAAGGCAGAGGCGGCGGGGGGGCACGGAGGCGGCGACTGGACGTTGTCGATAGAGACGTGCACCAAGGCGAAAGCCGGGGGACACAGAATTGCAACGCCATCTATGCGCTTTTTCGCATTGCCCCCCACTTTCGCTGGCGTGCACATAGGAACTGCTAACGGCAGCGCGTCAGACCCAAGCCGACGCCCCTTCCCCGCACGTCCTTTCCGCTAACCAGCTGCCTGCGATTTCCGCCGGCCTGATGACGCGGCAATCAGCCCTCGGTCTTCAGGCCCATCGCCTCATCTTCTTCGCGCGCGGCTTTCGCTTCCAGCCGTTTGCGGCGGAATTTTTCGAGCACACTGTCGGCCTCGCGCCCGCCGCCCGGTTTGAAGCGATGATCCATGCCCGCCGAAATATCGCCCTCGTCGATCTGCGCCTGCAGTCGCGTCTCGTCGAGATGGCGGAGCGTCGCCTCGACATCTTCCATCTCGCGCGGGTCGACGTCGAGATAGCGCAGCGCCGTGAGACCCATCGCGACCGAGCTTTCAAAGACCTCGCGAACAACCCCGTCGACCCCTGCCCCGTCGATCGCCAGCAATTGGCGCCGGTCGAACACGCGCATCAGGACTTTCGCGTTGGGAAAGGCGTCGACCACCGGTTTCAATGCCGCGGCATCAACCGATGAGTCGTCGATGCAAAAGATGATCAGCCGCGCCTCGTCGGCGCCCGCGCGGCGGAGTAGATCGACGCGTAGCCCGTCGCCGAAATAGACTTTGGTATCGAATCGACTCGACAGCTCGATCTGGCTCGGTTTTTTGTCGATCAGCGTCACCGAACAGGCAACACCGTGCAGCATCTGCGACACGATTTGGCCGAACCGCCCATAGCCAACGACAATCGCCGACCCGCGCGGCGCTCCGGCGGGATCGTCGAGGTCGGCGGGCTCCGCTGCCGGCGAAAACTCCAGATTGCGCGCGAAGAGCATCAGGAATGGCGTCGTCACCATCGACAGCGTCACGACAGCACTGAACAGGCTCGCCGCCTCGGGCTGGATCAGCAGCGCGTCGGCCGCTTGCGTGAAAAGCAGAAAGCCGAACTCGCCGCCCTGGCTGAGGAGCAGTCCGAGCCCGAGCGCGACCGGCCAGGGTTTGCCGAACAGTTTCACGATCAACGTGAGCACGACGACCTTTACCGCAACAAGGCCGAGCGCCAGCCCGACGACAAGCAGCGGACGCTCCAGCACCGCACCGACGTCGAGCACCATGCCGACCGCGAGGAAGAAGAGACCGAGCAGAATGAGGCGAAAGGGTTCGACGTCCGACTCGATCTCATGCCGATAGGGCGAGTCGGCGAGCATCACGCCCGCGATGAACGCACCGAGCGCGGTCGACAGGTGCAGGCTGTGCATCAGCGCCGCGCTCGCCAGGATGGTGAGCAGCCCGACGACGACGAACAATTCGCGCTCGCCATAGCGGCCGATAATCCGGAGCAGCGGATTCACGATGAAGCGGCCGGCAAGGACGAGAACGACGATCGCCCAAAGCGTAAAGAAGGCCATCTGCCATCCCGGGGGTGCCGACGGATCCGCGGGCGCGCGCGACAATACCGCGACGATGGTGATCATCGGAACGATCGCCAGATCCTGGAACAACAGGATCGAAAACGCCTTTTCGCCAAAGGGCGAATTGATCCGCCCCGAACTCTTCAGACCCGGCAACACCTGCGCGGTCGACGACAGTGCGAGCGGCAGTCCCAGCGCGAGCGAGGCCGCGGGGCTGAACCCCAGCGTCAGGTGGATGAGCCCGGTGAGGACCAGCCCGGTCACCACCACCTGCATCAAGCCCAACCCGAAGATAGCGCGCCGCATGTCCCACAGCCGGCGCGGCGACAGTTCGAGCCCGACGAGGAAGAGCAGAAAAGCGATGCCGAGTTCGGCAAAGGCGAGTTTCGATTCGCCGCCGCCGACAAGTCCCAACCCGTGCGGGCCGACGACCGCCCCCGCGATCAGATAACCGAGCACCGCACCGAGGCCGAGGCGGCGAAAGATCAGCACGAACAGGGTCGCGACGCCAAGCAGAATCGCGCCTTCGACCAGCGCCGTGTCGGTCGCGGTTTCCCCCACTTTCTCGGCCGCTTCCGCAGCAGCAGCGGTGAGCGCGAGCAAGGTCATGCCGCGGCGGCCTGTTCCTCGAGCGCCGCGATGGCGGCATCGAAGGGGAGCAGGATCGCACCGTGACGCGCGGGATAGCCCTGCGCTGCCGCAAGCAGGTCGAAACCCGGCCAGTCGGGCCGATCGCTCTCACCGGCGAACCAGCCCGCAATGCAATCGCGCGCGGCGCGCAGTTCGGCGAGCCCGAGTCCCGGCGCGTGACGTGCCAGCAGCGTTGCCGACGCCTGCCCCAGCGCGCACGCCTCCACATGCATGCCGATGCGCGTCACCCGGCCCGCATCGTCGGCATCGAGGTCGAGGATAATCGCGCTGCCGCACAGCGGCGCCCGCTTGCTCACGCGGTAGCGCGCATCGGCGATCGGCAGATATTCCGACGTTGCGACGGCAAGCGCCAAAATGTCGCGATTATAGAGCGGTGCGCTCATGACTTGTCGGCCTTGGCAGCTTCCGTCTCGGCTTCGCGCGCTTGCGCGCGGCGCTCCGCGATCACTTTGCTCATCGCGCTACTTGTCGCATTGAGCGCCGGATAGGTCCGGCTGTCAGTCATCCATGCCGGACGCTGTGCATTGCCATATCCGATGTCATAGAGAAGCGTCACGAGCATGAAGCCGATCGACGCGATCAACAGGCCTTTCACCGCACCGAATCCCGCGCCGAGCCCACGATCGAACCCGCCGACGAGCGACGCGCGGCTGCGCTGTCCCATCGCGCGCGATCCCCATTTGGCGAACGCAAACACGCCGCCAAACAAGAGAACGAAGGCCAGCGCCGCCGCACCACCCTCAGTCCCAACCCATCCCGTCAGCAGGTCGGTGACGAGCGGGTGAAAGAAACGTACCGCCGCGATCGCAAGTATCCATGCGAGCAGCGTCGTCACCTCCTGCACAAGGCCGCGCGAAAAACCGAGCACCGCGCCGCCGCCAACAAGCGTCAGCACGAGGATATCCAGAGCCGTCAAACTTCCCATTCGCCGTGCGCTAATCGCGCCCGAGCATCAGGTCAACGAGTTCGCCGAGCCGGCCAAAACCGGTAACCGAAATCCCGCCCACCGCTTTCATCCCCTTAGGCCCCCAGCCGCGCGAGAAACCGAGCTTCGCCGCCTCGCGCAACCGCAGCCCGTCGTGCGAAACCTGCCGAACCTCGCCCGACAGCGACAATTCGCCGAATACGATTGCGTCGGCGGGCACCGGCCGTTCACTAAATGCGGAAATCAGCGCCGCCGCGACGGCAAGGTCGGCGGCGGGATCGGTAAGCCGATAACCGCCTGCGATGTTGAGATAGACTTCGGCAGCGCCCATCTGGAGTCCGCAGCGCGCCTCCAGCACCGCGAGCACCATCGCCAGCCGCCCGCTGTCCCAGCCCACAACGGCACGCCGAGGTGTCGCGCCACTCGCCAAGCGGACGGTCAACGCCTGCACCTCGACGAGCACGGGGCGCGTGCCTTCCAGCGCGGGGAATACGACCGATCCCGGCACATCGCGGCTGCGGTCGGTCAGGAACAGGCTAGACGGGTTGCTCACCTCGCCCAATCCCTCCTCGCCCATCGCAAACACGCCAATCTCGTCGGTACCGCCGAAGCGGTTCTTCACGGCGCGAAGGATGCGATACTGATGGCTGCGCTCGCCCTCGAACGCCAGCACCGTGTCGACCATATGTTCGAGCACGCGCGGCCCCGCGATCGTTCCGTCCTTCGTCACATGGCCGACGAGCACGATCGCGGTATCGCTGTCCTTGGCATAGCGGATCAGTTCCTGGGCGCTCGCGCGGACCTGGCTCACCGTGCCGGGGGCGCTGTCGATCAGGTCGCTGTGCATCGTCTGGATCGAATCGATCACGACAAAATCGGCATCGCGCCCATCAAGCGTCGCCAATATATCGCGCACCGACGTTGCACTCGCGAGCGCGACCGGCGCATTGCCTAGCCCAAGCCGCTGCGCGCGGAGACGCACCTGCGCCGCGGCTTCCTCGCCGCTGATATAGACGACTGACTTGCCCGCTTTCGCCAGTCGCCCCGCGGCCTGCAGCAGCAAGGTCGATTTGCCGATACCCGGATCGCCCCCGATCAGCGTCGCCGATCCCGCGACGAAACCGCCACCGAGCGCCCGGTCGAATTCTGCGATGCCGCATAGCATCCGATCGGGCATCTTGCTGTCGGCATCGAGCGTTTCGAGCGCGAGCGTCCGACCGCCGCGGCTCAAATCATGCTTCGCCGAAAAGACGGTTTCGGCCGCCTCTTCGACAAGCGTGTTCCATTCGCCGCAATCGGCGCACTGACCCTGCCAGCGATAGGTGGCGGAACCGCAATTCTGGCAGACATATTGACGCTTCGCTTTGGCCATGCCGTGTCGCATAATCGGAACAAAGATGGAACGCCAGTCCTTTCCCTCTGGGGCCACGAAGAAGGGGCGGCGACGGTTCATTTTACGCGCATGTTGCTCTAGGGGAGCAGCAACGCCCGAATCACCTTCCCGCAGGAAAGCCCCATCATGAAATTCTTCGCCGACACCGCCGAAATCGCCGACATCCAGGAACTCGCCGCGACGGGCCTGCTCGACGGCGTCACGACCAATCCGTCGCTGATCGCCAAGTCGGGTCGCGACTTCAAGGAAGTGACGAAGGAAATCTGCGCGCTGACCGACGGCCCGGTGTCGGCCGAAGTCGTCGCGCTCGATCATGCGACGATGATGAAGGAGGCCGAAATCCTCCGCAAGATCGCACCCAACGTGTGCATCAAGGTGCCGCTGACGATCGACGGGCTCAAGACGTGCAAGGCGCTGACCAGCGACGGCACGATGGTCAATGTCACGCTCTGCTTCTCGGCGGCGCAAGCGCTGCTCGCCGCCAAGGCCGGTGCGACTTTCGTTTCGCCCTTCGTGGGTCGTCACGACGACAATGGCTTCGACGGAATGCAGCTCATCTCCGACATCCGGCTGATCTATGACAATTACGGCTATGAAACCGAGATCCTCGTCGCGAGCGTACGCCACGGCATCCATGTGCTTGAGGCCGCAAAGATCGGCGCCGATGTGATGACCGCGCCGCCGTCGGTGATCAAGGGACTGTTCAAGCACATCCTGACCGAAAAGGGCATCGAAGGCTTCCTCGCCGACTGGGCGAAGACCGGCCAGTCGATCTGAGGCCATCGCCTCACGATATTTTCGTCACCCCGGCGAAGACCGGGGTGACGATGTTTGGTGTGTCAACTCGCGCCCTTTCCAGTTGACGTAAACGTTAACGTCGGCCGATAGTTTTTCCCGACAGCCGGATTCGCGCCCTCGCGCGTCCGGCACAGGGAGAGACATGATGACCGACACCACCATCCTCACCGAACGCCGCGGCCATGTGTTGATCGTCACGATCAACCGGCCCGAGGCGCGCAATGCCGTGAACGCGGCGGTTCATGTCGGCATCGGCACTGCTCTCGAAACCGCCGAGAATGACCCCGAAATCCGCGCCGTCGTGATCACCGGCGCCGGCGACAAAAGCTTTTGCGCGGGCGCGGACCTCGTCGCGCTATCGCGCGGTGAGAGCCTCTATCCGTCGGACCAGGCGCAACAGGCGTGGGGTTTTGCGGGCATGGTTTCGCACCCGATTTCGAAACCGATCATCGCTGCAGTCAACGGCTTTGCGTTCGGCGGCGGCTGCGAGATCGCGCTGATGAGCGACATCATTATCGCCGCCGACCATGCGCAATTCGGCCTGCCCGAAGTCAAGGTCGGACTGTTCGCGGCCGCGGGCGGTGCCTTCCGCCTTGCGCAGCAGCTCCCGCGCAAACTCGCGATGGAATATATGCTCACCGGTGATCCGATCCCCGCTGCGCGGGCCGCCGAGTTCGGGCTGGTCAACCATGTCGTCCCGCTGGCCGATCTTATGCCGACCGCGCTCGCTCTTGCCGAAAAAATCGCCGGCAACGCGCCGCTGTCGGTTCAGGCGTCGAAGCGCGTCGCACTCGGCATCGATCAGGGCCGTATCGCCGCTGATGCACCCTATTGGGAACATAACACGCGCGAGCGTTCGGTCCTGATGCGCAGCGAAGACGCACGCGAGGGCCCGCTTGCCTTTGCACAGAAGCGCAAGCCCGAGTGGAAGGCGCGCTGACATGACGATGATCGATCCTGAGCGCATTCCCGTCATCATCGGCGTCGGACAGGTGAACGACCGCCCCGACGACCCCGATCGTGGCCTCGACTCGCTCGGGCTGATGGTTGCCGCGCTCAAGGTCGCTGCCGAAGACGCTGGCGTTTCACTCGCCGAGATCGACAGCCTCGCGATCGTCGACCAGATTAGTTTCCACAGCCTCGGCAAGTTGCCCGAACCGCTCGCCGCCGCCATCGGCGCGACCCCATCGATCAATTACCAATCGGCCGCCCCGCACGGCGACACGCCGGTGCGCCTGCTCAACGAGGCTGCGAACCGCATCGGCGCGGGCGAGGTCAAATTGGCGGCGGTGGTCGGCGCAGAGGCGCTGCGCACCGCTGCGGGTCGCGTCGCCAAGGCCGCGAGCGGCGAAGACAAAAGCTATAATGCGATCCGCCAGGTCGCGACACGGCGCGAGCCCAATTACGCGCAAAAGCACGGGCTCGCCGCGCCGGTTGATGTCTATCCGCTCTATGAGAACGCCACGCGCGCCGCGTGGGGCGAAAGCCTTGCCGAGGCGCAGGCCGAAAGTGCCGAAATCTGGTCGCGCTTCTCCGAAGTCGCGGCTGCAAACGACGGCGCCTGGATCAGGAAGCCCGCCTCACCCGCGGACATCCTGCGCGTCGACGAGCGCAACCGTCCGATCGCTTTTCCCTATTCGAAGCTGATGGTCGCCAATTCGTCGGTCAATCAGGGTGCGGGCTTTCTCGTCGCGAGCCTCGCCGAGGCCCGCCGTCGGGGCGTTCCCGACGATCGCCTGATCTATGTCGGCATGGGCGCAGCGGCGAAGGAGCCAGCGAGTATCCTGCACCGCGATCGTTATGACGGCAGTGTCAGCATGGAAACGTCGATTACCCGCACGCTCGACCTCAACGGTATGACGGTCGACGATTTCGACTTCGTCGAACTTTATAGCTGCTTTCCCTGTGTACCCAAAATGGCGCGACGCACGCTTGGCTGGCCGGTCGACAAACCTGCTACGGTGTTCGGCGGCCTGACCTTCGGCGGCGGGCCGATCGCCAATTATATGAGTCACGCGATCGTCTCGATGGTCGACAGGCTGCGAAGCGAAGGCCGCTATGGCTTCCTCTTCGCCAACGGCGGTTTCGCGACCGACAATCATTGCATTGTGCTGGGCAACCAGCCCATCGCCGCGGCAATCTTCCCGCAGGATTTCGACTATCAGGCGGAAGCGGAAGCGAAGCGCGGCCCCGTGCCCGAACTTGTCGAGGATTATGCAGGGCCGGCAACCGTCGAAAGCTACACTGTCTTCTACAGCCGCGACGGCGCGCCAAAGGCTGGCGTGGTCGCTGCGCGGACGCCCGACGGCAAGCGGACGTTGGCGCATGTCGACGTCGGCGACGCGGCGATGCTTGCATTTTTGACCGACGGCGCGGTCGAGCCGGTCGGCACGGCAGGACAAATCGTCGCGCTCGACGAGGGCTTCGGCTGGCGGGCAGCCTGACCGCTACAGGTCGAAACTGACCCCCTGCGCCAGCGGCAACGCATCGGAGTAATTCACCGTGTTCGTCGCTCGCCGCATATAGGCTTTCCAACTGTCCGAGCCCGACTCGCGTCCGCCGCCAGTGTCCTTCTCGCCGCCGAAAGCGCCACCGATCTCTGCACCGCTCGTCCCGAGATTGACGTTGGCGATCCCGCAGTCGCTCATGACAAGGAATTGCTCGGCTTCGCGCATGTCGGTCGTGAAAACCGCCGACGACAGCCCGGCGGCAACGTCGTTGTGCAAAGCCATCACCGCATCGAGATCATCATAGCGCATGATGTAGAGGATGGGCGCGAAGGTTTCCTCGAGCACCGGCCCGACTTGCCCCGGCATTTCGACGAGCGCCGGTTTCACATAGAAGCTTTCGCCGTCGCCGATCCGCTCCCCACCATAGACGACACCGCCTGCGGCGCGCGCGGCGTCCAGCGCATCCTGCATCATCTCATAGGCCGCGCGGTCGATCAGCGGCCCGACGAGCACATCGCCTTCCAACGGATTGCCAACACCGACGCTGGCATAAGCCGTCTTCAGCTTGGCGACGAAACCGTCGTAGATACTGTCATGCAAAAACAGGCGCCGGGTCGTCGTGCAGCGCTGGCCCGCGGTCCCCATCGCACCGAAGGCGACGCCCCGCAGCGCAAGGTCGAGATCCGCCGAAGGCGTGACGATCACGCCATTATTGCCTCCGAGTTCCAGGATGGCACGCGCGAAGCGTCCGGCCAATCGTGGCGCCACCGCGCGGCCCATGCGCGTCGACCCCGTCGCCGACACCAGCGCGACGCGCTTGTCGTCGACCAACGCCTCTCCCGCCTCACGCTCACCGATCAGTATCTGCGCGAGCCCTTGCGGTGCGTCGCCGAACCGCCGCGCCGCGCGGTCGAAAATCGCTTGCGTCGCTAATGCGGTCAGCGGCGTCTTTTCCGACGGCTTCCATACCACGCTGTTGCCGCACACCAGCGCCACAGCGGCGTTCCAGGCCCATACCGCAACGGGAAAGTTGAACGCCGAAATCACGCCGACGACGCCCAGCGGGTGCCACACCTCCATCATCCGATGCCCCGGCCGCTCGGTCGCGATGGTAAGACCATAGAGCTGCCGCGACAGCCCGACCGCAAAGTCGCAGATGTCGATCATCTCCTGCACCTCGCCGGCGCCCTCGGAGGGGATCTTGCCCGCCTCTATCGTCACCAGCTTCGCAAGATCGTCTTTCGCGGCGCGCAATTCCTCGCCCCACAGTCGCACCAGTTCGCCGCGGCGCGGCGCGGGAACCTGGCGCCAGGCGCGAAAGGCAGCACTTGCCCCGTCGAGCGCCTCGTCGATCGCTGCGGCATCCGCGATCCTCACTATGCCGATTTGTTCGCCGGTCAGCGGCGTCACCGCCGGCATCGATCCTTCGGTCCACAGCGCGCGGGCGACGCCCAGCCGATCGAGCAGTCCACCTATCTCCTGGCCCAGTTGAACCATATTCCGTCCCTTCGTAAGCGCGCATGCGCCTTGCAACTTGTGGCTCGCGGGTTATCGCAGCCAGCAAGTGAGTCAAATCGAAAGCGGGAGAATAGCCGTGTCCGACCTGCCCCCCTCCGAACCGCTGGTTCCCGTTCCGGCCGACGCCGCTGCGAATACGCATTGCACCGCCGCCGACTATGACCGTCTCTATGCGCAAAGCATCGCAGACCCCGACGCCTTCTGGGCGGAGCAGGCGAAGCGCGTCGACTGGATCACCGCGCCGACGAAGATCGCCGGTTGGTCCTATGATCCCGTCGAGATCAAATGGTATGAGGACGGCGTCCTCAACCTTTGCCACAACGCCGTCGACCGCCATGTTGCGGCGGGCCATGGCAGCCGCACCGCGATCATCTTCGAACCCGACGCCCCCGACGGCGAGACGCGGACGATCAGCTATGCCGCGCTGCTCGCCGACGTCGTCCGCTTCGCCAACACGCTCAAGAAAATGGGCGTCCAAAAGGGCGACCGCGTCACCATCTATATGCCGATGATCCCCGAAGGAGCGGTCGCGATGCTTGCCTGCGCGCGCATCGGCGCGGTGCACAGCGTCGTCTTTGGCGGCTTTTCGCCCGAGGCGATCCATGGCCGGATCGAGGATTGCGCGAGCGACTGGGTGATCTGCGCCGACGAAGGGCTGCGCGGCGGCAAGGTGGTTCCGCTGAAAGCCAATGTCGACAAGGCATTGGAGCGCGTCGAGGTCAAAGCAGTGCTGGTGATCGCCCACACCGGCGGCAACGTCGCGATGAAAGAAGGCCGCGACCATTGGTACGACGCGCTGTCTGCCGATGTCGGCGACACCTGCCCGTGCGAGCCGATGAACGCCGAAGATCCGCTCTTCATCCTCTACACCTCGGGATCGACCGGCAAGCCCAAGGGCGTGCTGCACACCGTCGGCGGCTATTCGGTGTGGACCGCCAGCACCTTCTATTATGGCTTCGACTATCGCCCCGGCGAAATCTTCTGGTGCAGCGCCGACATCGGCTGGGTCACCGGCCACAGCTATGTCGTCTATGGCCCGCTCCAGAACGGCGCGACGACTTTGATGTTCGAAGGCGTACCGAACTACCCCGACCACGACCGTTTCTGGCAGGTCGTCGACAAGCACCGCGTCAATATCCTCTACACCGCGCCGACCGCGATCCGCGCGCTGATGCGCGAGGGCGACGATTATGTCACGCGCCACGATTTGAGTTCGCTCCGCCTGCTCGGCAGCGTCGGCGAGCCGATCAATCCCGAGGCGTGGCGCTGGTATCACCAGATCGTCGGCAAAGGACGCGTCCCCGTCGTCGATACCTGGTGGCAGACCGAAACGGGCGGGATCATGATCACCACCCTGCCCGGCGCACACGCAATGCAGCCCGGCAGCGCAGGCAAGCCCTTCTTCGGCATCCGCCCGCAATTGGTCGATGCCGAGGGCGCAGTGCTCGTCGACGAACAGACGGGCGGCGCATCCGAAGGCAATCTGTGCATCACGCATAGCTGGCCTGGTCAGGCGCGCACGATCTACGGCGATCACCAGCGCTTCGCCGAGACCTATTTCTCGACCTACAAGGGCAAATATTTCACCGGCGACGGCTGCCGCCGCGACGCCGACGGTTATTGGCGCATCACCGGCCGCGTCGACGACGTCATCAACGTCTCGGGTCACCGCATGGGCACTGCAGAGGTCGAAAGCGCGCTCGTCCTTCACGACCTCGTCGCCGAGGCCGCGGTCGTCGGCTTCCCGCACGACATCAAGGGTCAGGGCATCTACGCCTATGTGACGCTCAACGCCGGGGTCGAGCCGACCGAGGAGGTCGCCGCCGCGCTCAAGCAACAGGTCCGCAAGGAAATCGGCCCGATCGCGACACCCGACCATATCCATCTGACACCGGGGCTGCCGAAGACGCGTTCGGGCAAGATCATGCGCCGTATCCTGCGCAAGATCGCAGAGAATGACTTCGGATCGCTGGGCGATACTTCGACGCTGGCCGACCCGAGCCTGGTCGACGGGCTGATCGAAGGACGCAAGAACCGCTGAGCGCAGGCGCGCTACGCACCGGCATAGGCCTTATCATGCTTTCGTATGATTGAGCCGAGAGGCAGCAGGCGTCATATCGGAGGCACCCCCGAGTTCCGGCGGCCCCTCCCCCCTCCCTGGCGGCCGGAGCAACAAGGCCCGGAAGGTTACGTACCTTCCGGGCCCTCCCTTTCCGGACTGGCCTTAGCGGTTTGAACCCGCCGCCGCTTCGCACAAGCGATCGGTGGCAAGCGCGATACGCGATTCCGCGGTTTTTCGATTGGCGGCGCTATTCTCGACTCCGCGCGTTTCGGTGTTGAACGCGAGCAGGCTGCCAAGATGTTGGTCGGGACAGAGGCTGAGATAGGCGCGAAAGCCGTTCTGGTCGCCATTATGTCCGACGAACCGCACCGCCGCGCTGCGGTCGATGAAAAAGGATAGCCCGGCCTGCGTTGTCTTCGCCATCCGGCCTTGTGTAAAATCATCGCCAGCCGCGATTTGCGGTGCCCACATCTCCTCGATCGAAGACCGCTTCAGCACTAGGTCATAGTCTGACTGGCGCGCCGGATCGCCGAGCAGAAACGCAGCATATTTCGCCATGTCGGGCATCGGCGCATTGAGCCCGCCATTCGACACCGTCACCCCGGTATCGACATCGAACGGCGCCGCGACCCGCCGACCATCGCGGATATAATAGCTGTGCGACCGATGCGGCAGCAGGTGCGGCGGTGTGCGGTCAAAATAGCTGGCGTGCATGCCGAGCGGCTTCAGGATGTTCTTGTCGATATAGACTTCATAATCCTCGCCCGACAAACGCTCGATGACCTGCCCCAGGTAGACGATGCCAGGATTGGAATAGCCGAAGCGGCTGCCCGGTTTAAACTCCACGCGGGTGTAAGGCAGCATCGCGACCAACTGCGCCCATCCCTTCGGTTCGAACGGCTGCCAATCATGATCACGCCACGGCCAGGTTCCGCTGCGAAAGCCCGCGCTGTGGCTCATCAACTGGCGCAGCGTGATCGCGCCCGTGTCGCCATAGGGGTTATGGACGGCCGCCAGTTCGGGCACATGAAGGACGATTGGGTCGTCGAGCGACAGCAATCCGCGATCGCGCAATTGCAGTATCGCGATCCCCGTCATCGTCTTGGTGATCGAGGCCCAATGATAGATGGTGTCGGCATCGACGGGAATATGGGCATCGGCGTCCTGCTCGCCGAGATGGTCGGCAACGACGGTCCGGCCGTCGCGTATGACATAGAAGCTGCTCCCCGCGATATTCGCCCGGCGCATTTCCGTGCGATGCAACTCCCGGAAATCGCGCAGCGCCGTGTCGAAACCGGCTTCTTCAGCCACGGCCGGCTGGGCAATGGCGGCGACGGTAAGTGCGGCGGCAATCCAGCGCGGCATGGCGATCCCCTCTTGTTCGACAACGAAAGGGACGGTGGCCGAAGGTGATCAGAAATGAAAGTCGGGAAGCTCCGCGAGCGCAATCCCCAACGCCTCGGCCCAGCCGTCGGCGACGCTTTCGAAATAGGGATCGTTGCGCTCGAACCGGCGCTCGCGCACGGTCGAGAAATCGTCGCGCTCATGCACTTTCAGGTCGATGGGCAGATCGACGCCGGCATTGGCGCGGATCGTCGAATCGAACGAGACGCAAAGCAGCTTCACCGCATCCTCGAACGACATCGCCGGATCGTACGACCGCACGATGATCGGCCGGCCATATTTCGTCTCACCGATCTGGAAGAAGGGATTGTCTTCGCCCGCCTCGATGAAATTGCCTTCGGGATAGATCAGGAACAGCCGCGGTTCCGATCCCTTGATCTGCCCGCCCACGATCAGCGAGGCCCGGAACAGTGAATCCGCCGCAGATTGGCCCTCGTCATTGTGGCGCATCACGATGTGGCGCAGCGTTTCGCCGATGATCGTCGCAACCGCGAACATCGACGGCGCGGCCAGGATCGAGGGATGACGTTCCTCGGGCGCCTTGGTGCGCTCGTCGAGCAGGCTTACCACTGCCTGCGTCGTCGCCAGATTGCCCGCCGACATCAATGTTATCACGCGCTCGCCGGGCACGTGCCAGCTACGCATTTTGCGGACCTGCGAGATGTCGTCGACACCCGCGTTGGTGCGGGTGTCCGACATGAACACCAGCCCCTTGTTCAAACGCATGCCAACGCAATAAGTCATCGAATCCTGTTTTCCCCGCCCGGAAAGTCCTGATCGTCCCGCCCGCTTATTGCTGGACCTGCAATTGGACAACCAGATTTTCTTGCGCTGCACCATAGCGCATGCCGCGAACCGGGGCGGCGTCGCGATAATCGAGGCCGGTCGCGACACGAATATAGCGCTGGTCGGGTGAGTGGCCGTTGCTCACGTCGAAACCGATCCAGCCTATATGCTCGAAATACGCCTCGGCCCAGCCGTGGGTTGCATCCTGATCCGTCCGGTCGTTCATCATCAGATAGCCGGAGACGTAGCGTGCCGGATGCCCGAGGTGACGCATCGCGGCGATAAAGATATGCGCATGATCCTGACACACGCCGCCCTCGCCGGCGAGCGCCTGCTCGGCGGTCGTCTCGGCATCGGTGACGCCGATCCGGTAGGGAAGCTTCGCCAGGGTCAGCGCCGAAAGCGCATGTGCGCGTTCGATCTCGTTCGCAAAATCGCGGCCGAGCTCGGCGGTCAGCGAACGCACTGCGCGCCCCGCGCGCGTCAGCGGCGTCGGACGGAGGAAGGTCCAGAGCGGCATTGCGCCGCGATGCGGCCCGATCACCCCGTCCCACGTCACCAGTTCGACCTCGCCGGTGCAGCGAATGAGCAGTTCCGGCGCGCCGCTATGGACCGAGACGAGGTCGACGCCATTGCCATGATGATCGGTGTAGTGAAGCTGCTGAGTCCCGCCCTCGATCTCGATCGACCAATTGTGGATCAGTTGCTGCCCCGGGCGCTCCTTCGGCGTCAGCTTCAATTGCTGGAGCGCATATGCGACATGGCCGTCGAAATTATAGTGCGTGCTATGTTCGACACGAAGACGCATGCTCACTCCACGAACCGGTAGTCGCGCTCGATCTGCCGCGCGAGCACGGCATTGGCGCGGAGAAAATCGGTGATGAATTCGTGCAAGCCGCCATCGAAGATCGACTGGATGGGCCGCGATAGCCGGTCGCGGCAGATCGACATTCCCATTCGCACCGCCTCGGTCTCCTCCCCATAAGTGCGTTCGAGCAGGCCGAGGTTGTCGTTCATCTGATCGCAGCAGAAAGCGAGGCTGCGCGGCATCTGTTTATAGAGGATCAGGAATTCGGCAATCTTGAGCGCGCTGATCTCCGCCCCGTAAAGCCAGTGATAGGCGCGGTGCGCTGAAACCGATCGCAGGATCGTTTCCCACTGCACATTGTCGATCGAGCTACCGATATGTGCAACCGATGGCAGCAGCAGATAATATTTGACGTCGAGGATGCGCGCGGTGTTGTCGGCGCGTTCCAGAAAGGTGCCGAGCCGCGCGAAATTATAGCCGTCGTTGCGCAGCATCGTGCCCGAAAAGGCACCGATCACCTGCGCGCTCTGCTGGCGGATCGACGCGAGCACGTCAGGCAGATCATCCTCGCGAACCTGCCGTTTGAGCAGCGCGCCCAGCGTCATCCAGCTTGTGTTGACCGCCTCCCACACCTCACGCGTGAGATACGTCCGCGCGGTGCGCGCATTGTCGCGCGCGCGTTTGACGACGGACAATATGCTCGACGGGTTGGCGGGGTCGCGCAGCAGGAAATCGACGACGCGCTGCGACGTATAGTCCTCGCCGTGCGCCTGCCGAAACGTGAGATCCTGTCCCGCGGTGACGAGCACCGATCGCCATTCGGACCGCGCGGTGCTCGATCGCGTGAGAGCGATACGGAAACCCGCATCGATCAACCGCGCATTATTCTCGCTCCGTTCGAGGTAGCGCGCCATCCAATAGAGGCTTCCTGCGGTTTTCCCGAGCATCAGTCTTCCAATACCCAGGTGTCTTTGGTCCCGCCGCCCTGGCTGCTGTTCACCACCAGCGATCCCTTGCTCATCGCGACGCGCGTCAACCCGCCGGGCGTGATCCGGATCCTCTGCGGCGACATCAGCACGAAAGGTCGTAAATCCACGTGCCGCGGCGCCAAGCCCGCCTTGGTAAAGATTGGTACGGTCGACAGCGACAGCGTCGGCTGCGCGATATAATTGCGCGGGTTCGCTTCAAGCTTCGCGCGGAAGGCGGCGATCTCCTTCTTGCTCGCGGCGGGGCCGACGAGCATGCCATAGCCACCCGACCCATGGACTTCCTTCACGACCAGTTCGGGCAACCGGTCGAGCACCTCGCGCAGATGTTCGGGCTCGCTGCAGCGCCAAGTCGGCACATTGGGAAGCAGCGCCTTCTCTCCCGTATAGAATTCGATGATGTCGGGCATGTAGCTATAGAGCGCCTTGTCGTCGGCGATCCCCGTCCCCGGCGCATTCGCGATCGTAATCCCGCCGGCGCGATAGACGTCCCAGATCCCCGGCACGCCGAGCACCGAGTCCGGGCGGAAATTGAGCGGGTCGAGGAAATCATCGTCGACGCGGCGATAAAGGACGTCGATCGGCGTATAGCCCTGCGTCGTCCGCATCGCCACGCGGCCGTCGACGACACGCAGATCATGACCCTCGACCAGTTCGGCACCCATCTGATCGGCAAGGAAGCTGTGCTCGAAATAGGCGCTGTTGTGGATACCCGGCGTCAGCACCGCGACCGTCGGCGTTCCACCACACGCCGGCGGCGCGCAGGCGGCGAGCGACTTCAACAGGTTTAGCGGATAATCGCTGACCTCTCGCACCGAAATCTTCGCGAACAGCTCGGGAAACATCTGGAGCATCGTCTCGCGATTTTCGAGCATGTAGGAGACGCCCGACGGCGTGCGCGCATTGTCCTCGAGCACATAGAATTCGTCGGCGCCGGTGCGCACGATATCGATGCCGCTGATGTGCGTATAAACGCCGCCCGGCGGATCCATCCCCATCATCATCGGCAGGAAGGCTTCGTTGCGCGAGATCAGCTCGACGGGAACACGCCCGGCGCGCAATATTTCCTGCCGGTGATAGATGTCGTGGAGGAAGGCATTGAGCGCGCGCACGCGCTGCTCGATACCGCGCGACAGGCGGCGCCACTCGCTCGCCGAGATGATGCGCGGAACGACGTCGAAGGGGATCAGCCGCTCGTCGGCCTCATCCTCGCCATAGACGTTGAAGGTGATGCCCGTGGTCCGAAAAAATGCTTCGGCCTGCTGCGCCTTGCGCTGGATGCGCGCCGCATCCTCGCGCCCGAACCAGTCCGAATAGTCGCGATAGGGCGAGCGGACTTCACCGCCCTGCCCCGTCATTTCATCGAAAAAGGAGATGCCCCGACCCTTTCCACGCTGCACGCCACCGTCGGGCCGCACGCGGGGAGCGGCCCCCTATGTTCCTGCCTGCTGCGCTGCTTGTCTGGCTACGCGGCCGCCAAGCTTGTGAGACGGATGCTAATCGCGCCCGCACACCTTGGCAAGCGGACTCGTCGCGCCGATTGATACGGCAACTTCAAGAGCTTGCGAGATGGGCTGTCGCCCCCGCGAAGGCCGGGGGCGCCGGAAGCCTTTCGCTCGGCCGATAGCGGCCCCCGCCTTCGCGGGGGCGACGACTATCGGGTCAGATCGCCCCGTGGCAATGTTTGTATTTGCGCCCCGAACCGCACGGACATGGCGCGTTGCGGCTGATCTCCAGCTCGGCGTAGGGATTTTCGCCCTCGGGCAGATCGGGCTTCGGCACCTGCATCGGCGGGAGCGTATTCGCGATCACGCCGAGCGTACCCGCATCGATGTCGGCGCTGTTATCCTCGCCCGTGAACGGGTCGATGTGCGTCGTCAGGAAATCGGGCAGGTCGGGCAGCGGCATCGCCTCGGGCTCTTCGAAGCGAAGGTCGATGCGCGCAACGGTCCGCGTCACATCCTCGCGGATATTCTGCAGCATGCGTTCGAACAGGGCAAAGGCTTCCTGCTTATATTCGTTGATCGGCTGCTTCTGCGCATAGGCGCGCAGGAACACGACCTGACGCAGCGCGTCGAGCGTCGAGAGATGCTCTTTCCAATGGTGATCCAGCGTCTGGAGCAGGATCGACTTCTCAATCCCCTTCCACGTTTCGGCATCGACCAGGCCGGCCTTTTCGGCGGCGACCGCGTCGGCCGCCTGCTGAATGCGCTCCTCGAACATTTCGGCGTCGACCGCATCTTCCTGCATCCAGTCGTCGATCGGCGGCGAAAGGTCGAGGATGTTCGCCGTGCGCTCCTTCATCGCCTCGACGTCCCATTGCTCGGGATAGCTGCCCGGGGGGCACGCGTCGGCGACGATTGCATTGACCGTTTCCGCGCGCATTGCGGTCATGACCTCATCGACGGTCTCGCTGTCGATGATCTCGCCGCGCTGTTCATAGATGACCTTGCGCTGGTCGTTCATGACGTTGTCATATTCGACGACCTGCTTGCGGATGTCGTAGTTGCGCGCCTCGACCTTTTTCTGGGCGGTCTCGATCGCCTTCGACAACCATTTCGATCCGATCGCCTCGCCATCCTCCAGATTCTTGTTCATCATCTTGGAAAACAGCGTGTCGGGGCCGAAGATGCGCAGCAGGTCATCGTCGAGGCAGAGGTAGAATTTCGACAGGCCGGGGTCGCCCTGGCGTCCCGAACGGCCGCGCAGCTGGTTGTCGATGCGGCGGCTTTCGTGCCGTTCGGTCGCGAGCACGAACAGCCCGCCGGCGGCCTTCACCGCTTCGCGCTCGGCAGCGACTTCGGCCTGGATACGCGCGACCGCGGCGTCGCGCTCGGGGCCTTCGGGCAGGTCCTTGAGCTCGTCGTCGATGCGGAATTCTTCGTTGCCGCCGAGTTTGATGTCGGTGCCGCGGCCCGCCATGTTCGTCGCGATCGTCACCGCACCGGTGCGCCCCGCCTGAGCGACGATATGCGCTTCGCTTTCGTGGAAACGCGCGTTGAGCACGCTGTGCGGCACATTTTCCTTTTCGAGGAACGACGACAGCAGCTCGGATTTCTCGATCGACACGGTGCCGACGAGCACCGGCTGGCCGCGCTCGTTCGCCTCGCGGATCGTCTTTGCGATCGCGCCGAACTTGTCGGTGATATTCTTGTAGAATTCATCCTCGTCGTCGATACGCGCGATCGGACGGTTGGTCGGGATGTTGACGACGTTCATCTTATAGATGTCGAAGAATTCGGCCGCCTCGGTCGCCGCGGTGCCCGTCATGCCCGAAAGCTTCGGATACATGCGGAAATAATTCTGGAAAGTGATCGAGGCGAGCGTCTGGTTCTCGGGCTCGATCTGCACGCCTTCCTTCGCCTCGACCGCCTGGTGCAGGCCATCGGACCAACGGCGCCCATCCATCATGCGGCCGGTGAATTCGTCGATGATGACAACCTTGCCGTCCTTGACGATATAGTCGGTATCGATCCGGAACATCTGGATCGCCTTCAGCGCCTGGTTGACGTGATGGACGACCTGCGTGTTCTCGATATCGTAGAGGTTGCTGCCCTGCAGCAGCCCCGCGGCTTCGAGCAGGCGCTCGACATGCTCGGTGCCGTCTTCGGTCAGGCTGATCGACTTGGACTTTTCGTCCTTCTCATAATCATCCTCGGTCAGGCCCAGCACGACCTCGTTGACGCGGATATACAGCTCGGACTTGTCGTCCGTCGGGCCCGAAATGATCAGCGGGGTCCGCGCTTCGTCGATCAGGATCGAATCGACCTCGTCGACGATGCCGAAATTGAAGGTGCGGTGGACCATCTGCTGACGGTCGAACTTCATATTGTCGCGGAGGTAATCGAAGCCGAGTTCGTTGTTCGTCGCATAGGTGATGTCGCTGTTATAGGCGTCGCGGCGCTGCATCTCGTTGAGGTTCGGGACGATGATCCCTGTCGTCAGGCCAAGGAAGCCGTAAACCGTGCCCATCCATTCGGCGTCGCGGCGAGCGAGATAGTCGTTGACGGTCACGACATGGACGCCCTTGCCTTCCAGCGCGTTCAGATAGCAGGGCAGGGTCGCCATCAGCGTCTTCCCTTCACCCGTCGCCATCTCGGCGATCTCGCCGCGATGAAGGACGATGCCGCCGACCATCTGCACATCGAAATGGCGCATGCCGAGCGTGCGGACCGCGGCCTCACGCACCGTCGCAAAGGCTTCGGGCAGGATGTCGTCGAGCGTCTCGCCGGCTTCGAGCCGGTCGCGAAATTTCTGCGTCTGTGCCTGCAGCCCGGCGTCGTCGAGCGCCTGCATTGCGGGCTCGAAAGCGTTGATCTTGTCGACGATCTTGCGGATCGAGTTGACGTAGCGATCGTTGGACGAGCCGAAAAGACTCTTGGCAAGGCCAGCAAACATGGGATTTTCCTCGGAATTTGAATGAGTGGGCGGCGCTGTTGCCGCGCGAATGTACGAAAAAGGGCCCGTCGCGGGGCGGCGCCTCAAGAAAGGCGCGGGAACGGCGCGCTATTCCAGCGCGCGGTCGCTGCCGGTGAGAATGCCGGGAAGATGCGGCGGCGCCACCTTGCGCGGTTTTCCGGTTCCGCTGGAAACGCGCCGCGTCGGCGCCGTGGTCGTCGGACGACGTTCGGTATCGCTTGCCTCAGCCTTGCCTGCCGTCTCGGCAAACAGGACCAACGCCCCCATTGCCGCCGGCATGGCAGGCGCGGCAACGGCCCGGTCGGCGGAAGCCAGGCCGGTCAACAATGCCAAAAGGGTCAGCAACAGCCGCAAGAATCGCCCCTAACTACGTCGGAGCCCCAATTATTGCGCCCCGTTCCCTGAACATAGGGTGAAAGCGTCGCCGCGTCTAGGGGCGCCGATTGTCGGCTTGGGGTGGCAATTGCCTCAGCCCCATTCCACTTTCGTCATCCCGGGCTTGATCCGGATCCCGCTTCTTTGCCGATCGATCGGCTTCAGCATCAAGCGGGACCCCGGATAAGGTCCGGGGCGACGAGGATGATAGGTGCGGCTCCCGATCGAAAACGGCTCCCCGGTTCCGTTGCCGCCCTCAACCCAATTGCGGGTTCATCCCCTTGACCTCGATAAGGAAACTCTTCGGCTTTTTGAACAATTTGCTCTTGCGATCGACCTTCAACCCAACAACCTCGGCAAGTTCCATCACGAAATGGACGCAATTGCGTTTGTTCAAACTGTAACTCGGCTGCTCGCGGTCTCGCCATTCGGCGACCTTCGCCATCACCCGCGCATAGGTCGCATCGTCGACCGACACATCGAACTGCCGGTCGCTCTTGGCGATATAATCGGCCTTGGACGATTCCACCTTTCCCTTCACCGATCCCAGAAGAATCGCGGGACTGACCGAAACCGCGGTGAAGCCATAGTTGGTGTCGACAACCTCACCCGTCGCGTCGAGCGTGCCCTTCACCACGATGAAGGCGTGCGGGAAACGGTCGCCGAAATCATGGCTGTAAAAGCTTACGACCACTTCGGCCCGCGCCGGGACGGCGAGGCTCGCGCACAGCATCAGCAACGACAGGAAGATCAAGCGGAGGGCGCGGGTCATCCGCGCCCTCTTAGCGAGCGGTACTTCGCCTTGCCAAGCCGCGATTGCCGCTTGACGGAAACGTCAACTTGGCATCTTGTCACGCTGACATCAATGTAAGGAGGGTGCTGTGGCACGGAAGGCGATTTTCATCACCGGGGGCGGATCGGGCATCGGCCGCGCCGTCGCGCGTCATTTCGCCGGGCAGGGCTGGTTCGTCGGCATCGCCGACGTCAACCGCGCCGGAATCGATGAAACCGCCGCGCTGCTTCCCGAGGGGGCATCATCGCGCCATGTCATGGATGTACGCGACCGCGATCAGTGGAAGGCCGCGCTCGCCGAGTTTGAGAAGGCCGGCGGCGGCCGCCTCGATGTGCTGTTCAACAACGCCGGCATCGGGTCGGGAGGCCAGTATATGGACATGGCGCCGGAGGAGGCCGACCGATTGATCGCGATCAATTTCGGCGGCGTCGTCAACGGCATCTATATGGCGCTTCCGCTGCTCCGCGCGACGCCAGGGTCGACGATCCTCAACACCGGATCGGCGTCGGGCTTTTACGGCGTCGCAGGGCTCGCAGTCTATTCGGCGACCAAATTCGCGGTGCGCGGTCTGACCGAGGCACTCGAAATCGAGTTCGCCAAACACGATATCAAGGTGCGCTCGCTGATGCCGGGCTTCATCGACACACCCTTGCTCGACCAGGTCAGCGCCGACAGCAACGAACCCGCGCGCACCCGCCTGTCGGACAGCGGCTTCGAAATCGTCCCTGTCGAACGCGTCGCCGAGGCCGCTTGGGAAGCGGTGCACGGGACCAGCGTCCACACCACCGTCGGCAAGATGGCAAAGCGGCTGTCACGCCTCGCGCGCTGGTTCCCCGGATTGATCGTCCGCCAGTCGAAAAAGATCGACGGGCTGGGCGCGGCGGGACACTAAACCGGACGAATGCCTCGGGAACGGCGGGAACGGGGTGGCGAACGGACGTTACCCTCTTTGGGCATCGCCCGGCTGGCTCTGGGATCGGAACGGCGCAAGGGCCGCGCAATATTCCAAAGTTCAGGAAAGTTCAGCCCTATGAGCGCCCCGATTTGCAAGTCGCGGACTGCTGGATGTGCGCGGCATGTCCGATCATGGTCGCACCCATAAGCCAGGCAGCGACCGCTTTTTTGTTCACCGAATGAAAGAGCCGGATGAAGGCTCGCACGGCCAGATAATGTAGGAAAGACCTAATTGAAGGCGATGTCTTTTTTAGGGTGGTGAGCAGACATCCCGTCACCCTCTTCCGTCATCCCGGGCTTGACCCGGGATCCCGCTTTTTGACGCACTCACTGGTTTCGACCTCAAGCGGGACCCCGGGTCAAGCCCGGGGTGACGACGAAAGATAGGTCCGTAACCGGGCGAAACCGTACGTCGAGCGAGCCTATTTCCCCGGCCCGCAGGTCACCGACCCACTGCCGATATTGCGCACCGTACAGACCGGCTTGCCGAGCACGACAGTCTTGCCGATCCCGCGCGCGGTGACCGTGGCGCTTTTGACCGCGCGCAGGATATGGTCGCCTGCGCCCTCGCTGTCGCTGATCAGCTCGTCGACCGTCAGCGCGCCGGCATCAACCGAGCCGGCGCCGGACAGCGTCATCTGTGCATTTTTGGCGGCGCCCGCGAGGATCATCGTACCATTGCCGATCATCCCGACCTGAAGCCGGTCGGTGATAATCTGTCCTACCGTCAGCCTTCCCGGGCCGCGCAGACCGACCATCGCGCGCTGTCCCTTCAATCTGTCGATCTGGAGCGACCCCGCCCCGGCAAGCGTTGCCGCACGCAGGTTCGCGGCATTGATGCGTACGACCACCGGCCCGCGTGGGCCGCGGCGCTTTTCATCGCCCGCAAACTGGCGCTCGCTGATCACCAGCTTGCCATCGCGCGCTTCGACGTTCAGCCGGTCGAGCGCGTCCTGCGGTCCGGTCGCGACGGCGCTGACGGGGGCGCGGTTCACCACCTCGACCGTCACATCGGCGCTGACGTCGATCGTCTCGAAGCTGGTGAGGCCATAGCGCTTTTCAGCCGCCGATGCCGGGCCGGAGAGAAGCAGCGCAGTTGCCGCGAGCGCGGCTCCGCGCAGGATGTCGGACGATAAGCTGGTCATGATGCTGCCCTACCCTTTTCGGCCGGGCAGCACCATAGCCGCATCAGTTGCAGGTCGCGGTGCCCGACCCCATCGTGCGCGTCGAGCATTTGCCGCCACCGCCGATCGTCGCGTCGCCCGATCCGAGAATCGCGATATCGGCGCTGCTGCTCGCTTTCGCGTCGACGTCACCCGATCCGGTGATCGATACGTCGAGCGTCGTCGCTGAAAGCGCCCCCGCGTCGATGCTGCCCGATCCCGTCACATCGAAATCGCCCGATCCGATCGTGCCGCCGCCGACTTCGATGTCGCCCGATCCCGAAACGGTGATTTTTGCGCTCTTGCCGTTCAGGGTCGCGACTTTCAGGTCGCCCGATCCGGTGACGACCGCCTCGACCGCATCGCCGTCCACAGTGTCCGCGTCGATCTCGCCCGACCCGGTCAGGCGTACCGCGCGCAGCGCAGGCATGGTGATCGCGATCTCGACATCGTCGTCGCTGCTGCCGAAACTGAAGCCCGAATTCTTGCGCCCGATCGACAACATGTCGCCGTCCAGCTTGATCTCGAGTTCGTCGATCACGCCCTTCGGCCCCTTCGCGGTGATCGAGAAGGCCGCGCCGCGGCGGATGGTAACATCGTCGGGGCCGGCCACCTTCACACCGGTAAAATCTTTGAGATCATAGCTCTGCGTGGTCAACGGTCCGGCCTCGACCGTGCGCTTGCCATTCTTGCTGTCGCTCGTCACCTCGGCGCTGCACGCCGTGACGGTCATCGCAAGAGCCAGCGGCAAAACCGTCATCGTCCAGTTACGCATCGATAATCTCCTTCGTGTATTGCGCATCTAACACACTGAGGTTGCGCCTGTCCAGCCCGCGCGCCATCTTGTCGCCACCTTCATGGGCCAGGGGCGGCCCTTCAATCAGGAATAGAGACGATGAGCGTAGCATTTCGCCGCGAAAGCGACGACGAACATAAGGAACCCGAGTTCGAACTGCCGATCCCGGTCGGCGCGAACCTTGTGACGCCGCGCGGTGCACGCCTGCTCGGCGAAGAGGTCGTGCGTCTCGAAAGCGAGATTGCGGCAGCGGCGGATGAGGACGCGCGCAAGAAGTTGCAGCGCCGCCTCCGCTATTTCCACACCCGGCAAGCGACCGCCGAGGTGCAGGCGCCACCCGAGGTCGGCAGCGTCGGCATCGGAAGCCGTGTAACGTACCGGCTGAACCAGGCCGAAAAGACGATCACGATCGTGGGCGGCGACGAGGCCGACCCGGCGCGCGGCCATATCGCCTTTTCCGCCCCGCTCGCCCGCGCGCTGATGGGCGCAGAGGCTGGTGAGAGCGTCGAATATCAGGACCGTCAGGATGCCATCGCAATCCTCGCAGCCGAGCCCGATCCGGAGACGCAGGCATGAAAGACAAGTTCGAACGCCACAAGCAGCCGTGGACCCCGGCCGAAATCGACAAGCTCCACACGCTCGCCAAAAAGGGCATGGCGCTGAAGGCCATCGCCAAGGCGCTGACGCGCAGCGAGGAATCGGTGAAGGTCCGCGCCAAAGCCGACGGCCTGTCGATCGCAAAGCTGCACTGACGATCCGATGACCACGGTCAATTATGACGCCATCGTGCTGGGTGCCGGCGCGGCCGGATTGATGTGCGCCGCGGTCGCGGGACAGCGCGGGCGGCGCGTGCTGCTGCTCGACCATGCCGACCAGGTGGGAAAGAAAATCCTGATATCGGGTGGCGGACGTTGCAACTTCACCAACATCCACACCGCCCCCGACCGCTATATTTCGGCAAACCCGCATTTCGCCAAGTCGGCGCTCGCGCGCTACACCGCTGCCGATTTCATCGCGCTCGTCGATCGCTATGGCATCGCGCATCACGAAAAAACGCTTGGCCAGCTCTTCTGCGACGGTTCGGCGAAACAGATCGTCGCGATGCTGCTCGACGAATGCGCCAAGGGCGGCGTCGACGTCCGCTGCGGCGAAGCTATCGGCCAAATATCCCATAGCGATGCGACGTTCCGCGGCACTTTCGGCAACTTCCACTTCGCCGCCCCAAGCCTTGTCATCGCAACCGGCGGCCCGTCGATCCCCAAGATGGGCGCGACCGGCCTCGCCTATGACCTCGCCCGCCAGTTCGGCCTGAAGGTCGTGGAGCCGCGCCCTGCGCTCGTCCCGCTCACGCTCGGCGGCGATGATGTCCTGTTCCGCGAACTTTCGGGAATCGCGGCTCCCGTCGAAGCCCGCGCGGGCAAAATGGCGTTCCGCGAGGCGGCATTGTTCACCCATCGCGGCCTGTCGGGTCCCGCGATCCTGCAAGTGAGCAGCTATTGGCGCCATGGCGAGCCCGTGACGATCGACCTATTGCCCGACGCCCCGCGTGGCTGGCTGCTCGACGCGAAACGCACCCGGCCCCGCACCACTCTGCGCGCCACGCTCGGTGCGCTTCTCCCCGACCGCCTCGCCGAAACCCTCGCCGAACGCCTCGCGCTTCCCGGCGAACTCGGCGCCCAGACCGACCGCAAGCTCGCCGATGCAGAGGCGCAACTCGCGGGCTGGATTTTCCGTCCGAACGGCACCGAAGGCTTCGCCAAAGCCGAGGTCACGGTGGGCGGAATCTCGACTGCAAACCTATCCTCGCAAACAATGATGGCCAAAACCGTCCCGAACCTCTATGCGGTCGGCGAAGCCGTAGATGTCACAGGGTGGTTAGGCGGCTATAATTTTCAATGGGCCTGGGCCAGCGGACACGCTGCCGGACAGGTGATTTAAGCCCATTGAGCCCCTTTTCCGTCGGCCCGTCACCGCACCGGTGACTGCCCATATTATTGAGATAAAAATGCCTTTCGAAAATCTTTCTCCCGTCCTTTCGGACGCCCTTGTCGCGCGCGGCTATGAAGCGCTCACCCCCGTCCAGACGCAAGTCACCGAGGGCGAAGCCAAGGGCCGCGACCTGCTCGTCTCGGCGCAGACCGGGTCGGGCAAGACCGTCGCCTTCGGCCTCGCGATGGCCGACGAGCTGATCGAGGACGGCCGGCTGCCGTTCGCAACCTCGCCGCTCGCGCTGATCGTCGCGCCGACGCGCGAACTCGCGCTGCAGGTCAGCCGCGAACTCGGCTGGCTCTATGCCAAGGCCGGCGCGCGCATCGCGACCTGCGTCGGCGGTATGGACGCCAGCAAGGAACGCCGTGCGCTCGGCCAGGGCGTGCAGATCGTCGTCGGCACCCCCGGCCGCCTCCGCGACCATCTGGAACGCGGCGCGCTCGACCTCACCGCGCTGCGGGTCGCCGTGCTCGACGAAGCAGACGAAATGCTCGACATGGGTTTTCGCGATGACCTTGAGGAGATCCTCGACGGCACCCCCGCGACGCGCCGCACGCTTCTTTTCTCGGCGACGCTGCCGAAGCCGATCGTCCAGCTCGCCAAGCGTTACCAGCAAGATGCGCTGCGCATCTCCACCGTCGGTGAAGACCGCGGCCATGGGGACATCGCCTATCAGGCGGTAACCGTCGCCCCCGCCGACATCGAAGGCGCGGTCGTCAACCTGCTCCGTCTGCACGACGCCGAAACCGCGATGCTGTTCTGCGCGACGCGCGACAATGTGCGCCGCCTCCACGCCAGCCTGGTGGAGCGCGGTTTCGCCGCGGTCGCGCTGTCGGGCGAACATAGCCAGAATGAGCGCAACGCGGCGCTGCAAGCCCTTCGCGACCGCCGCGCCAAGGTTTGCGTCGCGACCGACGTCGCCGCGCGCGGCATCGATCTGCCGACGCTCAGCCTTGTCATCCACGTCGAAATCCCGCGCGACGCCGAAGCGCTTCAGCACCGTTCGGGCCGCACCGGCCGCGCGGGCAAAAAGGGCACCGCGGTCATCATCGTCCCCTATCCGCGCCGCCGCCGCGTCGACGGCATGCTGCGCGGTGCACGCATCAACGCCGAATGGATGGATGCCCCCACCGCCGCCGACGTGCGCAAGCGCGATCAGGAACGGCTGATGGAAAAGCTGCTCACGCCCGTCGAGCATGAGCCCGAGGATATCGAACTCGCGCAGCGCCTGATGGCCGAGCGCACGCCCGAAGACATTGCCGCGTCGCTCGTCCAGGCGCACCGCGCGCTGATGCCGCCGCCCGAGGACCTGCTCGACAACAGCCCGCGCGGCCGCGACGCCGCCGGCCGCCCCGAGCGCGGCGAGCGCTTCGAACGCCCCGAGCGTGGCGGCGACCGCCGCGACGGATTCGAGGATAGCGTCTGGTTCCGCCTCAACATCGGCCGCCACCAGAATGCCGATCCGCGCTGGATCCTGCCTTTGCTCTGCCGCCGCGGCCATGTGAGCAAGAACGAGATCGGCGCGATCCGCATCGGTCCCAAGGAAACGATGTTCAACATTCCGCGCGCGATCGCCGATCGCTTTGCCGAGGCTGTGGTACGCAGCGCCAACGAGGATGGCGAGGACGACAGCGGCGTTTCGATCACCCCCGCGCCCGACGGTCCGACCTACCCGCCGCGCCGCGATAAGGGCGGCCATGGCGGCCCGCGCGACGCCGCTCCGCGCAGCACGCTCGGCCGGGCGCCGGGCGGTGATCGTGGGTTCGGCGATCGTTCGGGCCCGCGCGGCCCGCGTGGCCCCGGTGGCCCAGGCGGCAACGAACGCTACAAGCCCAAGCCCTACGGCCAGCGCAGCCCGCGTCGCCCGTCGAAGTAAGCGATAAACCCCTCCCCCGACGGGGAGGGGCTTTCACCGCTCCGCCCTTGCGCTCTATGTTCCGGCCCACCAGATGGACCGGACAGCAGGAGCGCGCGACATGAAAGCGATCGAAGCCTTTATCGAAAGCCAGGGCGGACCCGAGGTCATCGACTGGCGCGAGGTCACGCTCGGCGATCCCGGCCCCGGACAGGTGCTGCTGCGCCAGACCGCGGTCGGGCTCAACTATATCGACACCTATCACCGTGACGGAACCTATCCTGTCGAGCTTCCCGGTGGCCTCGGCGTCGAAGCTGCGGGCGAAGTCATCGCGGTCGGCCCCGACGTCCACGGCCTCCAGCCCGGCGACCGCGTCGCAACCTTTGGGCCGCAGCGCAACGCATATAGCTCGGCCCGCCTCGTCCCTGCAGCGTCGCTGTTCAAACTGCCGCCGGCTATCGACGACGACACCGCCGCCGCCGCACTGCTCAAGGCCTGCACGGTCGAGGCGCTGGTCGAACGCTGCGCAAAGGTCGAGGCAGGGACAAGCGTGCTCGTTCACGCAGCCGCCGGCGGAGTTGGACTGATCCTCGTCCAGTGGCTGAAGGCGATTGGCGCGACCGTTATCGGCACCGTCAGCACCGAAGCCAAGGAACATGCCGCGCGCGAAGCGGGCGCCGACCATGTCATCCGCTACAAGCAGGACGATGTCGCGGCACATGTCCGCGAAATCACCGACGGTCAGGGTGTCCCCGTCACCTTCGACGGGATCGGTATGGCGAGCTGGGCGACTTCGCTAAAAGCAACTGCGCGGCGCGGGCTGATCGTCAGCTATGGCAATGCCGGCGGCCCCGTGGCTGGCGTAAACCTCGGCATTCTTGCCCAGCACGGGTCGCAGTTCGTGACGCGCCCGACGCTGTTCGACTATTATCTTCATCCCGGCGAGCGGGCTGCGGGCGCAGCACGGGTATTCGAGATGATAGAAAGCGGCGCGGTGAAGATCACCGTCGGCCAGCGCTACTCGCTTCAAGATGCGGCGCGCGCGCACGCCGACCTGGAAGCCGGACGGACGACGGGTTCGACCTTGCTGATCCCGGAACATTCCTAACCGTCGCCCTCACGGGGGCGACGTTTACGCCTTCAACCGCTCCGCGTGCCAGGCGACATGCTCGGCCATGAAGGTCGAGATGAAATAATAGCTGTGGTCATACCCCGGCTGCATGCGGATTTCGGCCTTCTGACCGGCGCGTTCGCATGCTGCGACCAGCAATTCGGTCTTGAGCTGTTCGACAAGGAAATTGTCGGCGTCGCCCTGATCGACGAGCAGGTCGGGCACGCGAAGCCCCTGATCGAGTAGCGCGCACGCATCATAGGCGTGCCAATCCTCGCGGTCGTCGCCGAGATAACCCCCGAGCGCCTTCTCCCCCCACGGGCACTGCGACGGCGCGACGATCGGCGAAAAGGCCGAGACCGAGCGAAAGCGATCCTGGTTGCGAAGGCCGATGGTCAGCGCGCCATGCCCGCCCATCGAATGACCCGTGATCGCCTGCCGCGTCAGATCCGCGCTCGCAAAGTTGCGCAGCACGAGCGACGGCAGTTCATCCTCGATGTACGAGCGCATCCGATAGTTTGTCGCCCATGGCTCGGCGGTCGCGTCGACATAGAATCCGGCACCCAGACCGAAATCATAGGCCGTATCGGGATCGTCGGGAACGCCCTCGCCGCGCGGGCTGGTGTCAGGCGCAATGAAAATCACGCCATGCTCGGCGCAAGCGGCCCGATATTCGCCTTTCTCCATCACATTGGCATGGGTGCAGGTCAGTCCCGACAGATACCAGAGCACCGGCAGCCGCACGCCATGTTCGTGATCGGGGACAAAGACCGCGAAGGTCATGTCGGTACCGGTCGTCGTGCTCGAATGTTTGTACACGCCCTGCGTGCCGCCATGACTGCGGACGGTGGAGAGGGTTTCGAGGCTCATACAGGCTCCTGAACGGGGATGGACGCGACGACGGGCTGATGCCCCCAATGACGCAAGAGGTCGAGGATCTTTGCGCCCGGCAAGCCGAGTGTCGCGGTGTTGCGGAGCGGATGGACATTGACGGTTCCAGCCCTCGCGAGCCCCTCGTCAAGCACCACCGTGATGCTGCCCGGCGCGGCGTTGATCGCAGCGAGCGGGGTTACCGACCCCGGCGTGATGCCAAGCAGCCGCTCCATGTCTTCGGCCTTGCCAAAGCTCACGCGCTTGCTGCCGATCGCCGCGGGCAGCGCCTTCAAGTCGACGCGCGCTTCGCCCGGAACGGTGACGAGCCAATAGGCGCCACCATTGTCCTTCAGGAACAGGTTTTTCGTGTGGGCGCCCGGAATCGCGGCATTCACGCCGTCACTCTCGGCGACGGTGAACACCGCGACATGTTCATAGGCGGCGAAGGAGATACCAAGCGCATCCAGATCGGTCAGCAATCCCGCTTCGCCGCGCATGACAGGTCCTCAGACGACGCGGTGAAGCGCGCAGAGCTTGTTGCCCGACGGATCGCGGAGATACGCAAGATAGAGCTGGCCGAAACCACCCTCGCGCACACCCGGCGGGTCTTCGATCGAGGTGCCGCCGTTGGCGACGCCCGCATCGTGCCAGGCCTTCGCCTGCTCCGGACCTTCCATCGCAAAGCCGATCGTGCAGCCATTGCCCGCGGTCGCCGGTTCGCCGTCGATCGGCGGCCCGACAAGGAACAAGCCGCCATTGTGCATATAGATCAAACGGCCCTTGTCGTCCTGGATCGCGGGCTTGCCGCCGATCGCCTGAAAGGTCGCGTCATAGAATTTCCGTGCTGCGTCGATGTCATTCGCACCGACCATATTGTGACTGTACATTGGCTTCCGCTCCTCCTGATTATGGTTGCGATTCGGGACTTATCTTGCCCCCTTGGCTAACGGAAGACCACCGTCTTGCGCCCATCGATCAAAACGCGCTGTTCGGCGACCCATCGCACCGCGCGCGCCAGCACCTGCGCTTCGGTATCGCGGCCGATGCGGATCAGTTCGTCGACCGAATCGCGATGATCGACACGTTCGACCGCCTGTTCGATGATCGGCCCCTCATCGAGGTCGCTTGTCACGAAATGCGCGGTCGCACCGATCAGCTTCACGCCACGCTCCTGCGCGCGGTGATAGGGTTTGGCGCCCTTGAAGCCCGGCAGGAAGCTATGATGGATATTGATGCAGCGCCCCGACAGCTTTGCCGACAGGTCCTGCGACAACACCTGCATATAGCGCGCAAGCACTAGATACTCCGCCCCGCCGCGCGCCATGATATCGAGGATCGCGGCTTCCTGTTCGGCGCGGTTCGCGTCACTGACGGGCAAGTAATGGAAAGGTACGCCGTGCCATTCGCTCAGCCGCCGCTGCGCCTCATGGTTCGACACGACCCCGACGATGTCGATCGCAAGATTGCCGGTCGACCAACGGTGAAGCAGGTCGTTGAGGCAATGGCTGCCTTGCGACACCGCGATCACGAAGCGCGGCTTGGCGGCGCGATCACTGATCCGCGCGTCCATCGCAAAGCGGGTGACGATCGGTGCGAAGGCGTCCTCCACCCCGGCCAGTCCGTCGGGAAAGCTCGGCCCCGCCCCGCGAAACTCGACACGCATGAAGAAGCGCCCCGAATCCAGGTCCGCATATTGCTGGCTGTCGAGAATGAAGCCGTCGCGTGTCGCGAGCAGGCCCGTCACCGCGGCAACGATGCCCACCGCGTCGACGCAACTGAACGTCAGGACATAGGGTCCGGTCAAACGCTTCCTCCCACAATTTCGTCATTGCGAGCGTAGCGAGGAAATCCAGGGCGGTTTACGCACACTCTGGATTGCTTCGCTATGCCCGCAATGACGACGCGGATAGGCCGAACGGCGGAAAGGTCAATAAACGACCACGCTGCGGATGCTCTCGCCCGCATGCATCAGGTCGAAGCCCTTGTTGATCTCTTCCAGCCCCATGACGTGAGTGATCATCGGGTCGATCTCGATCTTGCCGGTCATATACATGTCGACGATCTTCGGCACGTCGGTGCGGCCCTTGGCACCGCCGAATGCGGTGCCGCGCCAGTTGCGCCCGGTGACAAGCTGGAACGGCCGCGTTGCGATTTCCTTGCCCGCTTCGGCGACGCCGATGATGATCGAGGTGCCCCAGCCGCGGTGGCAGGCTTCGAGCGCGGTGCGCATCACATCGGTATTGCCCGTCGCGTCAAAGGTGTAATCGGCGCCGCCGTCGGTCATCTGCACGATCGTTGCGACGACATCCTCGCGGCTCATACCCTTTGAGTTGAGGAATTCGGTCATGCCGAACTTGCGGCCCCATTCCTCGCGGTCGGGGTTGATGTCGACGCCGATGATCTTGTTGGCTCCCGCAAGGCGCGCGCCTTGGATCACGTTGAGCCCGATGCCGCCGAGCCCGAAGATGACGACATTGTCGCCGACCTGGACCTTCGCAGTGTTGATTACGGCGCCGACGCCGGTGGTCACGCCGCAACCGATATAGCAGCTCGACTGGAACGGCGCATCCTCGCGGATTTTCGCGACCGCGATCTCGGGCAGCACGGTGAAGTTCGAGAAGGTCGAGCAGCCCATATAATGGAAGATCGGCTGCCCCTTGTAGCTGAAGCGCGTCGTGCCGTCAGGCATCAACCCCTTGCCCTGCGTCGCGCGGATCGCGGTGCAGAGGTTGGTCTTGCCCGACAGGCAGCTTTTGCACTGGCGGCATTCGGGGGTGTAGAGCGGGATCACATGGTCGCCCGGCTTCACGCTGGTGACGCCCGCGCCGACTTCGCGCACGATGCCCGCGCCTTCATGCCCCAGCACGCTCGGAAAAATGCCCTCGCTGTCGAAGCCGTCGAGCGTATAGGCATCGGTGTGGCAGATGCCCGTCGCCATGATCTCGACCAGCACCTCGCCCGCCTTGGGGACTTCGAGATCGAGTTCGACGATTTCGAGCGGCTTCTTCGCTTCGAACGCAACGGCGGCGCGGGTCTTCATGGGGCTGTCTCCTTCTCGCTCGTCCCAATCAGGCAAACGCCGCAGCAATGCAAGCCACCAGCGATTGCATAGCTATGACAACGCTATCATCGTTTCTCTAGGGCGGCGTTGCGACTAGTGCGCGGCTGCCTTCGAAAACAGGTTCATCACGACCACGCCCGAGATGATCAACCCCATCCCGATCATCGCGGGGGCATCGAGTTTCTGCCCCTGGAAAATCCAGGCAACTGCGGAGATCAGAACGATCCCGACCCCTGACCAGATCGCATAGGCGACGCCTGTCGGAATGGTTTTCAACGTCAACGACAGACAGTAGAACGCGGCGACATAGGCCGTGATCGTGATCAGGCTCGGCACCAGCTTCGTAAAGCCTTCGGACTGCTTCATGAAAGATGTGCCGACGACTTCGGCGACAATGGCAAGTCCAAGAAGAAAATAGTTCATTTCACGCTCCGCTTTGCAGGTGGCCTGAGCGCGTTGCCTCACCGCGTCACACCGAACCCAAGCCAGTTGACGCCGAGGCTGAGAAGAACCCGCAATGCGGGCGCAGGAGCCACCACCCTGCTGCTCTATTTTCGACCGCTCCCATATAGGTGGCCAAGAACCGCGTGTCACGCGTCCGGCCCCGTCACGCCTCGCGGCAAGCATGTCCTGTTCCCCGGCGAAAGCCGGGGCCCACGAGGCGCAGCGCTGTATCTTCTGAGCCCCCGCCTTCGCCGGTGAACGCTCGCTTACTCGCCGGGGATGATCGCCGACCGGGTAAGAAGCCGCGTGAGCAATGTCAGCTCAACACTCGACCACACTAACCGCCAACCCACCTTTCGAGGTTTCCTTATATTTGTCGCGCATGTCACGGCCCGTCTGCAACATGGTGACGATGACCGTGTCGAGGCTGACGACATGCGTGCCATCACCGATCATCGCGATGCGGCTGGCGTCGATCGCCTTGATCGCGCCCATCGCATTGCGCTCGATGCACGGGATTTGCACAAGCCCGCCGATGGGGTCGCAAGTCAGCCCCAGATTATGCTCCATGCCGATTTCGGCGGCATTTTCGACCTGCGCATTGGTGCCGCCGAGCGCCGCGGTCAGACCCGCTGCGGCCATCGAGCAAGCGACGCCGACCTCGCCCTGACAGCCGACTTCGGCGCCCGAGATGCTGGCGTTGCGCTTATAGAGCGCGCCGACCGCGCCGGCGGCGAGCAGGAAGGTGCGCACGCCCTTGTCATCGCCGCGATAGCCGCGGCGGTAGAAGCGGATGACTGCGGGAATGATCCCCGCCGCGCCATTGGTCGGCGCGGTGACGACCTTGCCGCCCGCGGCATTTTCCTCGTTCACCGCCATCGCCCACAGATTGATCCAGTCCATCATCGCGAGCGGATCGGTCAGATTCTGTTCGTGGCGATTGCGGATGTCGGCGGCGATCTGCGGCGCGCGGCGCTTGACCTTCAATCCGCCGGGCAGAATGCCCGTGCTGCAACAGCCCGCTTCGATCGACGCGTCCATCGCGCCCGCGATCGCATCGAGCCCAGCCTCAACCTCTTCGAGGCTGCGATGCGCGAGCTCGTTCTCGAGCATCATCTCGGCAAAGCTCTTGCCCGATGCCGCACCCATCTCGAGCAGGTCGGCACCCGAGGTGAACGCGAAAGGCAGTTCGACCTCATCCTCGGCGCCGCGGCTGTTGCGCCCCGCTTCATCCTCGTCGACGACGAAACCGCCGCCGATCGAGAAATACATGCGCTTGGCGAGAATCTCGCCTTCGCTGTCGCGCGCGGTGAAGCTGACGGCATTGCTGTGAAAGGGCTGGCGCTGGCGCATCTGGAAATGCAGGTCGCGCGCGGGCTGAAAGCGCGCGCGCTGGCGCCCGAGCAGATAAAGGAAACCTTCGCTCTCGGCGCGATCCCAATGCGCCTTGATCGCGGCGAGGCTGGTCGAAGCCGGGATTTCGCCGGCAAGTCCCGCGACGATGGCAGTGTCGGCGGCGTGGCCTTTGCCCGTCAGCGCCAGCGAGCCATAAAGGTCGGCTTCGACATGCGCGGATTTGGTCAGCAAATCCTGCTCGTCGAGCCAGACCGTGAAGCGCCGCGCGGCGACCATCGGGCCCACTGTATGCGAGCTGGAGGGGCCAACACCGATTTTGAAAAGTTCGAAAAGGCTGATCGTCATGGCGGCCCTATAGGAGAAGCGCCAGCGTCGGGATAGGCCCGGACGGGCCAAAAATCCCTTCCCCCTTGATGGGGGAAGGATACGGCAGCCTTGCCGCAAAGCGGCTAGGCGGAGTTGGATGGGGGTGATGGTGCGACCTTATACTACGCCAAGACCGCACCCCCACCGCTGCGGCTAGCCAGCAAGCTGGCAAGCCTCGCTGCCTCCCCCATCAAGGGGGAGGGATGGCGAATTACGCCGGGTAGGTCCAGGTCGTGTCGCGCGCCAAATTCTCTGCGGCGAAATCCCAGTTGAGCAGTTCGTCGACGACCGCGTCGACATAGGCCGGGCGCAGATTCTTGCGGTCGATATAATAGGCATGTTCCCACACATCGATCACGAGCAGCGGCTTGATGCCCGCGACCAGCTCGGTGCCTGCGTCGTGCGTGTCGGTAACCGACAGCTTGCCGTCGCGCGAGACGAGCCATGCCCAGCCCGAAGCGAAATGGTTGACCGCGGTTTCCTTGAGCTTCTTTTTCAGGTCGTCGAGCGAACCGAAATCGCGTTCGATCGCGGCGAGCAAGTCACCCTTGGGTTCGGTCTTGGTCGGCGACAGGCTTTCCCAATAAAAAGCGTGGTTCCATGCCTGTGCGGCATTGTTGAACAGGCCCTTGTTCCCCGAGCCTTCGGCGTGATGGACGATTTCTTCGAGCGGCTTCGACGCCAGTTCGGTGCCCTCGATCGCGGCGTTGGTCTTGTCGACATAGGCCTTGTGATGCTTGCCATGATGCGTCGCCAGCGTGTCGGCCGAAATATGCGGCTCCAGCGCGTCCTGAGCGTAAGGAAGGGGAGGATGGGCGATAGTCATGGCAGTCTCCATTTTATTATCGAGGGGTTTGCGGCCTTAAACTCGGTATCGAGGCCGCGGGTTGCAACCCTGTGACGAGGAAATATTAGGCACCTTGTCCGTCATTGCGAGCGTAGCGAAGCAATCCAGAGCGGCTTGTGCCTACTCTGGACCGCCGCGTCGCTTCGTTCCTCGCAATGACGAAGCGACCTAAGTCACCATCGACTGAAGCGTCGCAATCCGGTCGGCTTCTTCAGCGGGCTTGTCGCGGCGGATGCGCGATATGCGCGGGAAGCGCATCGCGAGCCCCGATTTATGGCGCTTGCTGCTGTGGATCGAATCGAATGCGACCTCCAGCACCAGCGATTTCTCGACCTCGCGCACCGGACCGAAGCGGTTGAGCGTGTTGTCGCGCACGAATTTGTCGAGCCATTTCAATTCTTCGTCGGTGAAGCCAGAATAGGCCTTGCCCACCGGCAGCAACTCGCCGCCATCGGACCAGCATCCGAACGTATAATCCGAATAAAAGCTCGCGCGGCGGCCATTGCCGCGCTGCGCATACATCATCACGCAATCGGCGGTGAGCGGATCGCGCTTCCATTTATACCAGAGACCGGCGCGCCGCCCCGCGACATAGGGGGCATCGCGGCGCTTGAGCATCACGCCCTCGATCGCGGCATCGCGCGCACCCGCACGGCGTTCGGCGAGATCGTCGAAGTCGCTGGCATCGATCACCTGCGACAGATCGAAATGGCTGTCGGCGAGCCGCGGCACAAAGGCTTCCAATTGCCGCCGCCGCTCGGTCCAGGGCAGCCCGCGCAGATCTTCGCCGTCTACGCCCAGCAGATCATAGACGCGCACGAACGCCGGATAATCGGCGAGCATCTTCTTCGACACCGTCTTGCGCCCGAGCCGTTGCTGCAGCGCATTGAAGCTCGCCGCTTCACCGCCTTGCACTTCGCCGCGAACAAGCAGTTCGCCATCGATCACCGCATCCTGATCGAACGCCGCAACCAGTTCGGGGAACGCGCCGCTGATCTCTTCGCCGCCGCGGCTATAGATGCGCGTCTCGCCCCCGCCATGGACAATCTGGACGCGGATCCCGTCCCATTTCCACTCGGCGGCATAGTCGGCCAAATCGACGCTCGCTTCTTCCAGAGGGTGCGCGAGCATGAAAGGCCGGAAGAAGGCGACATTGGCAAGATCGGGTCGCTCGGCCCTGCCCTCGCCCCACGCGAACAGCGGCGCATAGGGCGGCGGGATTGCGTGCCACAGCTCCTCGACATCATCGACGGGCACGTCGAACGCCTGCGCAAACGCCTGTTTCGCCAGCCGCGCCGACACGCCGACGCGCATCCCGCCCAGCGCGAGCTTGAGCAAGGCATAACGTCCATCGGCGTCGAGCCGGTCGAGCAGTGCAGCGACGATCGCGGGGGCATCGCTGCGCGTGGCCGACGCAAGGGCGTCGACGGCGGCGGAGACACTGAGGTCCGCTTTCGCGCCCGGCGCGTCGGGCCACAGCAGCGCCGCCGTCTCCGCCGTATCCCCCACAAAATGCCGCGACAGCCGGAACAATTCCTCATCGACCCGCGTCGCGAGCAAGGTCCGCACTGTCCCCGCCTTCACCGCCGGAAAATCGAGGCTTTCGGTCAGCGCCGCGATCGCCCAGCCGCGGTCGGGATCGGGTGTGTGCCGCAGATAATCGACGATCAGCGCCAGCTTGCTGTTGCGCGATCGCGTATAGATCAGCCGGTCGATCAGGGCGGCGAAGCGCTTCACGCCTCTTCTTCCAGATCGCGGCCGACCAGATGCAAGGCGCGCGCCTTGCGCTGATGCAGCTCGCACCAACGGAGCAGCCCGTCTTCGCTGCCATGGGTGATCCAGCTTTCCTTGGGATTCACCTCCGATATCGTCGTTGTCAGCTCGTCCCAGTCGGCATGATCCGAAATCACAAGCGGCAACTCAACCATCCGCTGCCGCGCGCGCTGACGCACGCGCATCCATCCCGATGCCATTGCGGTCACCGGATCGGGCAGCCGCCGCGACCAGCGGTCGTTGAGCGCCGACGGCGGCGCAATGACGATCTGCCCCGCCATCTCGGCCTTGTCGGTTTCGCTGACGAGCCGGAGTTCGCCGAGATCGACACCATGCGCAGCATAAAGCTGGCACATCTTCTCTAGCGCGCCGTGCATATAGATCGGCGCATCCCAACCCGCGCCCCGAAGCTCGGCAATCACGCGCTGCGCCTTGCCCAGCGCATAGGCGCCGATGAGCACCGACCGATCGGGCTCGGCGCGCACCGCGCCGATCAGCTTGGCGATTTCGTCGGCGGTCGGCGGGTGGCGGAACACCGGCAATCCGAACGTCGCCTCGGTGATGAAGATGTCGCACGGCACGACCTCGAACGGCGCGCAGGTCGGGTCGGGGCGGCGTTTATAATCGCCCGTCACGACGATCCGCTCGCCCTGATATTCCATCAATATTTGCGCGCTGCCCAGCACATGCCCCGCCGGATGAAAGCTGAAGCGAACCCCGCCGCGCTCGAACCCGTCGCCATAGGCAAAGCCCTGATTATGGCTCGCCTCGACATCGACACCATAGCGCAGCGCCATGATCGCGAGCGTCTCGGGGGTCGCGAACACCGCGCCATGCCCGCTGCGCGCATGATCGGCATGACCATGCGTCACCGCCGCGCGCTCGACCGGGCGCGACGGGTCGATCCAAAGGTCGGCGGGCTTCACATAGATGCCGCTCGGATGCGGCTCGATCCAGGACTTGGCCTTTACCATCAGGCGGCGAGTTCCCGCACCCGAATCAGATCGGCAACGAAGGCCTTGCGCTCTTCGGCGGCGCGGTCGCGGTCGGGCAGGCGCAGCAGGAACGACGGGTGGATCGTCGCCAACAGTTTTCCACCGCCCGCCAGTTCATGCACTCTACCGCGCATCGACGCGATGCTCGCGCTCTTGCCCGTCACTCCCCGCAGCGCGCTTCCGCCCAAGGTGACGATCAGCTCGGGCTGAACAAAGGCGCGTTCCTTGTCTAGCCACCAGCGGCAGATATCGATCTCGCCCGCAGTCGGATTCTGATGCAGCCGCCTTTTGCCGCGCGGCTCGAATTTGAAATGCTTGACCGCGTTCGTCAGGAACAATCGCGTGCGGTCGATGCCCGCTTCCTCGAGCGCTTCGTTCAGCACCTGCCCTGCGGGTCCGACGAACGGGCGCCCCTGCAAATCTTCCTGATCGCCCGGCTGTTCGCCGACGAACATGATGCGCGCCGACTGCGGCCCCTCGCCGGCGACAGCCTGCGTCGCGTTACAATGAATCGGGCAGCGCGTGCAGCGATCGACCGCGCGCGCCAGCTCGCCCAACGTCTTCACATCGTCATCGAGAAGCAATTCGTCGGGCACACGCGTCCGCCATTTGTCGGTCAAAGGGTTCGCCAAGGAAACGGCCGTTTCACGCATGCGTTCCACCCGCGCCTCCGCGCCAGCGAGCAACGGCGCAATATCCTGCGCCTCGGGCAGGTTCTTCCAGTATTTCTTCGGCATTTCGGCGCGCATCGCCTCGATCTTCACCCGCGCGGGATTGAAGATCGCGCCATAATAGGTGCGCCACTGATCCTCGACGACATCGCTGTCGGGAACATCGCTTTTCGTGCCGCCGGGACCATAGCTCAAATTTTCGGCCTGCCAGATCGCGCGCGCGTCGGGCGTGACGATCGCCCAGTCCATTCCATAGAAACGCCGCTGAAAGAAGGGCGCGGTGATCCGCAGGATGCGATGATCGGGCTCGAACCAAGCGGCAAAACTTTCGCGTCCTGCCTCATCTTCGCCAAGCCGCCGAAAGCGCACGAAGGCGTGCATCTTGTGAACATCGCGGCGGATCGCCTTGTCGGCTTTCATCAACCAGTCGACGTCGGGGTCGGTGGTGCGCGCGAGCAATTGCCGGTCGCGCGACGCGCGCCAGATGATCCGGTAGAGCCGCGCCGGAACTTCAGCGTCGCGGTGGCAGATCACGCGCTCGGCGATCCCCAGCAATTCGCGCGGCAGCGACACCGCCCCGGCCGACGCTTCCACCACTTCATCGCCGAACAGCGACGCGCCTGCTTCGCTGTCACGCCAGCTCACCGCATCGGGCGCCACCCCGCCGATCAGTAGTCCGCGCGCGGCGCTCCGCCATTCGGCAAAATCGCCGGACTCCTTCAGGACGATCTCTTTCACAGCGCGAGCGCCAGTTGCTCGGGCGGCGGCGCGAAGCGCGCGCGCAGGTCAGCACTGTCGGTCAGCATCCCCGGCCGCCAGTCGGGCAGGACGACAAAGGGCAGCAGCTTTTTGACCGATCCCGTCAGCTTCGCCAAATCACCGAGCCGCAGCTTGCCTAGTCGCCGCGCCGCAATGATACGCTCGACCGCACGCGTCCCCAGCCCCGGCACCCGCAGCAGCAATTCGCGCGGCGCGCGGTTGATGTCGACGGGAAAGGCTTCGCGCCGCTTCAGCGCCCAAGCCAGCTTGGGATCGATCGTCAGATCGAGCATTCCGCCGCTCGCCCCCTCCATAATCTCCGCGCGCTCGAAGCCGTAAAAGCGCAGCAGCCAGTCGGCCTGATACAGGCGATGCTCGCGCATCAGCGGCGGCCGCACCGGCGGCAAGTCGCTGCTCGCATCGGGGATCGGGCTATATGCCGAATAATAGACGCGGCGGAGCTGATAACCCGAATAGAGGTTCGTCGCGGTCTTCAATATATCATCGTCGCGCGACGCGTCGGCGCCGACGATCATCTGTGTCGACTGACCCGCGGGCGCGAAGCGTGGCGGCATCGCCTTGCCAATCAACCGGCTCTTTGCGGCATCGATCGCATCTTCGGCGCCGACGCGCACCGACGCCATCGTCTTGCGGATCGTCTCGGGCTTCTTCTCGGGCGCGAAGCTGCTCAACCCCGCTTCGGTCGGCAGTTCGACATTGGTCGACAGCCTGTCTGCATAGAGCCCCGCCAGAGCGATCAAACCCGGATCGGCCCCCGCGATCGTCTTAAGGTGAATATAGCCACCGAAACGATGCTCCTCACGCAGGATGCGCGCGACCTCGACCAGTTGCTCCATCGTATAATCCTCGGAGCGAATGATGCCCGACGAGAGGAACAGCCCTTCGATATAGTTGCGCTTGTAGAAATCGAGCGTCAGGCGGACGACCTCTTGGGGACTGAAACGTGCACGCTCGACGTTGCTCGACGCGCGGTTGATGCAAAAGCGGCAATCGTAGATACAGAAATTGGTGAGTAGAATTTTCAGCAGCGAGATGCACCGCCCGTCGGGGGCATAGCTGTGGCAAATGCCCATACCTTCTGTCGAGCCAATGCCTTTGCTCGCGACCGAATCGCGCTTTACCGTCCCCGACGACGCACAGGATGCGTCATATTTGGCCGCATCGGCCAAAATGCTCAGCTTTTCCAGAATTGGTTTGGCGGACATGACCCATGACTAGCACAAGAACATAGGCAGAACAAATCGCCCTGCCGCGTTTATGCCTCACGCCATTTGGCAGGCAGCGCGATTTCGACGATCAGCCCCGTCGGCTCCCAGCGTCGTGCGATCGATCCGCCCAGATTGTTGCGCACGCTGCGTTCCATCAGCAGCGTGCCGAAACTGGTGCGGTCGGGCGGCCCGATCAGTCCCTGGGTCCCGGTCTCGCTCCAGGTCAGCCGGAATATCCGTGGCTCGCTGCCCTCGGAATCCTGCGACCAATCGACGACAACGCGGCCCTCGTCGTTCGCCAGCGCGCCATGCTTGACCGCATTGGTCGCGAGTTCGTTGAACAGCAGCGCCATCGCGACAAGCGCATTCTCGGGCAGCAGCAGATCGGGACCGGACCAGCGGACTCGCGGAAAGGCGGCCTCGACCTCGCGCATCAGCGCGTGCATCGACCCGGTCATGAAATTGGAGCTGAGCAGGACGTTCTGCGCGCGGTTGAGCGCATCGAGGCGGCTGCTGATCCGATCGACATAATCATCGACGTCGCGCGCGGCATGTCGCGTCAACGAGATGATCGCGCTGACTGTCGCGAACAGGTTTCGCATCCGGTGGTGCAACTCGCGCATCAACAGATTGGCATTTTCCTGCCGGCTTTTCTGCTCGGTGATGTCGATGCTGACGCCGGTCAACATCGCATCGTCGGAATGCACGACCCAATCGCCGCGCACCGCATTCCAGCGAACGCCCCGTTCCGAATTCAGCACGCGATATTCGGCCGAATAGGGCGTACGATTGGCGACCGTTTCTTCCAGCAAAGTCCGAAGCGCCGCGCGGTCGTCGGGATGAACAAGATCGAAAAAACCGTTCCCCGTGGCCAGTATCGCCTCGAAACCCGAACCCCAGAGTTCGGCACCGGCACCCTGCGTGCTCAGCCGGTCGGTTCGCGGGTCATATTGCCAGGTTGCTATCCCTGAAAAATCGAGCGCCCGCTCAAGCGTGCGACGCGCTTCGTCGCGCTCCGCGCCGATCCGGCGCAAATCCGCCTCGGCCATGATGATCCCAGCGAAATCCTCCAACCGCGCCAGATCGACCTCAGTCAACTCGGAGCGCTCCTTGCGATCAAGGACGCAAAGACTCCCGAGGATCGCGCCATTGTGCGCGCGAAGGGGCACCCCTGCGTAGAACCGGATATGGAAATTGCCAGTCACGAGCGGATTATCGCGCGAGCGGGGATCGACCAATGCATCTGTGACCATCACCGGCGCATCCTTTGCGATGACGTAGGGGCAGAAGCTATATTCGCGCGGCGTTTCGCGAGTATCGATGCCGTACGCCGATTTGAACCACTGACGGCGATCATCGACGAGCGATATCAGAGCGATCGGCATGTCGAACAGTTCGGCGACCATTCGCGTCACCCTGTCGAACGCCGCCTCGGGCGCGGTATCCATGATCCGATATTCGCGAAGCGTGTCGAGACGCAGCCGTTCGGCCTCGATTGCAGCTTCGTTACCCCCGTCCGCCAAATGCCGTCCCTCGCTGTCGTGCGATTCCGGTGTCCCCATATCGCTCAATTCCCCGGGGCGCCGCTCTGCCATGAATATGGTCCCTGTAAAAGCATACACGCCTCGTAAAAGGAAAGTAGTTTCATTCCACTCACTTACGCTGCAACATCTTTGCGTCCCGGCAGACTCTACGCTTTGGCGCGCGACAAGTTGCAGCCGTCCGCGCCGCTTTCCCTCGCCGCGCGGGAACCGACCTCGACCTGGGCGCGTATGACTGCACTCAAGAGGGAGCAATTTTGATGACATTGGGTGAGGAACTTCGCGGACATCTACCCTTTCTGCGCCGCTACGCACGGGCTTTGACGGGCAGCCAGCAGCATGGCGACAATTTCGTGCACACGACGCTTGAAGTCATCGTGGCGGCGCCGGACGAATTCTACAGCGGCGACGGTGCGCGGATCGACCTCTACCGCAATTTTCACCGTATCTGGGAAAGCGCCTATATCGACGAAGGTGAAGACAGTGATGAAGGCGAGCATCCGCTGGTCCGCGCCGCACATCGACGTCTTGTTCAGATCACCCCGCTGGGGCGGCAGGTTCTGCTCCTCACCGCTCTCGAAGGCTTTTCGGTCGAGGAAGCCGGGCTGATCACTGGCGCAGACAGCCGAACAGTCGAAACACTGCTCGCCGATGCGGTGGGCGAACTCGACCGCGAATCGCGCACCTCGGTGCTGATCATCGAAGACGAACCGTTGATCGCCATGGAACTCGAACAGATTGTGCGCGATCTTGGCCATCGCGTCGCAGGAATCGCAACGACGCACGAGGACGCGGTCGCGGCGTTCGAGGATACGGATGCAGGGCTCGTCCTTGCCGACATCCAACTCGCGGACGGATCGTCGGGTATTGATGCGGTGCAGGATATATTGGCGATCGCCCCAGTCCCCGCAATCTTCATCACCGCTTTTCCCGAAAGACTGCTCACTGGTGGCCGGGTCGAGCCGACCTTCCTCATCTCGAAACCGTTTCGCGAAAACACGGTGCGCGCAGCGATCAGTCAGAGCCTGCTCTTCACGCCGCAACTCGCGGCATAGGCCGTCCAGCTATAATACCACCTGCGGGAGGGCTTTGCCGGGGCGATCTCAGTCTCCGGCGGGCCCGCTCCCAGTCAGCTGGTCGACATTGTCCATGATCGTTCGAAATGCCTCGCTCGACGGCATTACGTCGGTGCTACGCCGCGGCATTTCGCCGCTTTCCAATATCGTCTGAAGCGCCGCACGGCCGCGCGATACGCGGCTTTTCATCGTGCCGACCGCGCAACCGCAAATCTCGGCGCCCTCTTCATAAGAAAGCTGCCCTGCGCCGATCAACACCAGCGCCTCGCGCTGGTCGACGGGTAGCATCATCAGCGCACGCTGCACGTCGGCAAGGTGGAGGCTGTCGTCCTGATCGTCGGGCGCGACAAGCAATCGCTCGGCCGCCATCTCGTCATATTCGGCGGTGAATTTCTTGCGCCGCATCTGCGACAGGAAACAATTGCGCAGGATGACGAAAGCCCAGCTTTTCATGCTGGCGGGCCCGGGCACATATTGCGCGCGCGCTTTCCAGGCCTTCAGCATCGTTTCCTGAACCAGATCGTCGGCGAGGTCGGCATTACCCGTCAGACTGCGCCCAAACGCGCGAAGATGCGGCAGCATCGCCGCGAGTTCTCGCTTGAAGCTGGCATCGTCGAGCGGTTCGGGCATTACGTCGCTGATAAAAATGGCCTTTGCCTGGCAGGGGTTAATCGAGTTCCAACCGGCTTAGCGCCTCGACCTTGCAATGCAAGCGCCCCGCCGATCACCGGACATACGGGCATCGGCCCAGAGGTATGAAGTTGGCAAACTTCCTTCCGTTCCCGGCATCGATCCGGTCCTTGGCCGCGAGCCACCCGTGGCCGCGATGTGGCCCGGAGGCACAGATGCACAAGTAATGGAAAGCACCGGCCACCTCCTCTGCCTTCGACATATGCCCGGCGAAGTGTGACCCCTCACATGACGTTGCTTAAGGCTAGTGTGATTTATTGGCAACGCGTTCGTCGCAAAAAATAGAATGCGTGGAACCAGCGGGCTTCTTCATCGTTGCTCCCGCATGGCTACGCAAGGCAACAATAGGATGAATGGCAAGGCCCCGCTCCCCCCGGGCACAGAAGCACCGCGCCGTGCGCAAGGAAGCTTTCCCGGGACGAACGGCGACCAGTGGCACCGCACGTTGACGGGGCGACAGGCGCCCGAGCCTGTGAGTGCGAAGCTGCGCATGATTTATGGCAATGTCGTCGCCGAAAAACTGCCCGATAATATGCTCGATCTTCTTTCCCAGCTCGATCAGAAAAGTCCGAAGCAATAATGACCGGAACTACCGCCGCTGCTTCGCAGCCGCAGGCCGAAACCCTGTCTGACAGCGAATTCAAGACGCTGCTCGCGGGCGTTATTCCGCACCTTCGCGCTTATGGTCGCAGCCTGTCGGGCAATCCCGACCTCGCCGACGATCTGACGCAGGACACGATGGTCAAGGCATGGGCGTCGCGCGAACGGTTCGAGCGCGGCACCTCGATCAAAGCGTGGACCTTCGTAATTCTACGCAACACCTTCCTGTCGCAGATGCGCCGCAACAAGTTCGTCGGCGAATATGACGAGACTGCGGTCGAGCGCACCATGTCGACCCCCGCTAGTCAGGAAGATAGCGGCGAGATGGCCGATCTCCAGCGCGGCCTGATGGAATTGCCGCAGGACCAGCGCGAGGCGCTGATCCTCGTCGGCGCCGGCGGCCTGTCTTACGAGGAAGCCGCGAGCATCTGCGACTGCGCGCTCGGCACGATGAAAAGCCGCGTGTCGCGTGCGCGCGCCGCGCTCGAGGAGATCATGAACAGCGGCCAGTTCTCGCAAAAACGCGCCGATGCGCCGCCGTCGAGCGAGGCGGTCGACGCAATCATGGACAGCGTCGAGACGATCACCGCGCGGCGCGAGGCGGCGAACCGCTAGGGGCTTCGGCCGTACAGGCGAGACAATCGTATACGCCCTCGACAAGCGGCGGCGGGGGCGTCAGAACGACGCATCCTTCCCAAGCAAAGCGAGCCACTTTCGATGAAAAACCTGCCGCATCTTGCCCTCATTTTTGCGCTGGCCGTCGCCGCCTGTTCGGCCGCCCCGGCATCGACCGAAGCCGCCCCGGCCGATACTGCAAAGCTCGACGCCTCGGGCGCGCAGCCCGCGACGCCGCTCGCCGACGCGCCCTTCACGGTGAAGGAAGTCGCGAGCTTCAACGAGCCCTGGGCGATGACTTTCGTGCCCGGAACCCGCGCCGCTCTCGTCACTGAAAGGTCGGGCAAGCTCAAACTGTGGCAGGAGAATGGTCCGACGCAGGATGTCGCCGGCGTGCCCGCGGTCGCCTATGGCGGTCAGGGTGGATTCGGGGACGTAATCGTCGCGCCCGACTTCGCGACCAGCGGCGTTATTTATCTGAGCTGGGCCGAGGCCGGCACCGGCGACACCTTCGGCGCCGTCGTGGCAAGGGCAAAGCTGGTGCAAGGCGCAGCACCGCGGCTCGAGGGGCTGCAAATCATCTGGAAACAGGACCCCAAGGTGCCCGGCCGCGGCCATTATTCGCACCGCCTCGCCTTCTCGCCCGACGGCAAATATCTGTTCATCGGGTCGGGCGAGCGTCAGAAATTCGATCCCGCGCAGGATATGAACGCCAATCTCGGCAAGATCCTTCGTCTCAATCCCGACGGCAGCATTCCCGCCGATAATCCCTTCGCCGATCAGGGCGGGGTGACCGCGCAAATCTGGTCGCTCGGCCACCGCAATATCCTGGGACTCGCCTTCGACGGCACCGGCAAGCTCTGGAATCAGGAGATGGGGCCGAAGGGCGGCGACGAGGTCAATCTGGTCGAGGCCAAGGCCAATTACGGCTATCCGATCGTGTCGAACGGCGATCATTATGACGGCAAGGATATTCCCGACCATCCGACGCGCCCCGAATTTGCGGCGCCCAAGCTGTGGTGGAACCCGTCGGTCTCGCCCGCGGGACTCGTGTGGTACAATGGCGACCTTTACCCGGGCTGGAAAAACAGCCTGCTGATGGGGGCGCTGTCGGGCGCGGGGCTCGTTCGTATGCAGATCGATGGCGACACGCTCCATAAGTCCGACCGCTGGGACTTCCGCGAGCGCATCCGCGAGGTCGAGGTGCGCGACGACGGGTCGGTCTGGCTGCTGACCGACGGCGAAAATGGCAAGCTCGTTAGGCTCGTTCCGAAGAGGTAAGCGCCGTTCCGCTTTCGCCCGAAGCCAAGGATCACTATATCGCCCCCATGATCCGCGGCTTCCTCACCCGGCGCGCCGAATGGCCCGCGCGCATTCCCGACCCCGACGCGCTACCGCCGCTGACCTTGCTGTGGCGCGAGATCGGGTCGTTGGCGCGCGCACTTGGCGGCCGCATTCGCCCGATGCCGCCCGAACCCAATCCCGACAGCGACCATCCGCCGGTGATGATCCTGCCGGGCTTTCTGTCGGGCGACTGGGCGACGAAGGGGCTGCGCGCCGACCTTCGCCGATCGGGCTTTCGCTGCTATGCGTGGGGCCTCGGTTTCAACCGCGGCGCGACCGCCGACATCATCGATCGCATCGACACCCGCGTGCAGTGGATCATCGACCGCACCGGCTATGCCCCCGCGCTTGTCGGATGGAGCCTTGGCGGCATCTACGCCCGTGAATATGCCAAACATCACCCCGAAAAGGTGGCGCGCGTCGTCACGCTCGGTTCGCCCTTTTCGGGCAGCCGCCGCGCCAACCGCGCCTGGCGCCTCTATCATCTTATCGCACGCCACCCGGTCGATAATCCGCCGATCGATTTCCACCCCGCGCCGCGTCCCGAAATGCCGACCTTCGCGCTGTGGTCGAAGCATGACGGCGTCGTGGCGGTGAGCAGCGCACGAGGGCTTCCGCATGAAAGCGACCGGCAGGTCGAGGTCGATTGCGGGCATATGGGCTTTGCCTACGCCCCGACCTCGGTCGCCGCGATCGTCAAGGCGTTGACCGAGGAGGTCGCCTCGACCGATCCCGATCAGCAGACGTCGATGCGATAAGCCGGGGCCGCGCGCCACATCATCAGCATCCGTCCCGGACGTTTTCCGGGCCGGCCGGTCGAGACAAAGCCGATCCGGCGCAGCAGCGCGCGCGAATGTTCATTATCGGGATGGCATTCGGCAACGATCGAGCAGCCCGGCCGTGATGCGGCGAGCGCCTCAATCACCGCACGCACCGCCTCGGTCGCGATGCCCTTGCCGCGCACGCGCGCCGCGAACCAATAGCCGATCTCATACTCCTGCCCCAAACGGCGATGCACGCCGATCACGCCGTTAAGGTCGAGGCCGCTTTCGTCGCGTACCGCGTGGAATACGTCACCGCCGCCCGATCCCGCGATCAACGCGCGGGCATCGGCTTCGGTGAAAGGTGCGGGCAAGAAATGGACCCGCGAGGTCACCGTCTCGTCGGTGATCGCGGCCAGCGCGCGCGCATCATCGGCAAAGAGCGGCGTGATGCGGCAATGGTCGGTCGACAGGGCAAGCAAAGTATCGGTCATGTCGCGTCTTCTTCAAAAAGCGCGCGCCGTACCCGGGGGGTTCTGGTCTGATGATGTGATGACAACCATTCGCCTTCCGGACACGGCGGCGATGGTCACAGGTGATGCCATGCCGCTCCTATGTAAAGGAGCGCCAATACGCCTTGAATCGGGTGGATCGGTCGTTGGTCATCGTCGCCGGACCTAACAGCGCCACGCCGAGCGATCAACCCCCGGGGTTGACGGCGTCGTTTCACGTACTATTTAAAGTTGCATGAAACGCGACAGCCGACTCTCGGGCGTGCTCCACGTCCTCCTCCATATGGCCGAGCATCGCGCGCCGATGACGTCGGACCAGCTCGCGAAAGCCATGCAGACGCATCCTGTGGTCGTCAGGCGTATTCTAGGCGGACTGCGTCGGGCGGGTTTTGTCCATAGCGAAAAGGGCCATGGCGGCGGTTGGACGACCGCGCGCGATCTTGCCGACATCACGATGCGCGACGTCTATGTCGCGATCGGTCAGCCGAGCCTGATGGCGATGGGCAACCGCACCGAGGCGCCCGGCTGCCTTGTCGAACAGGCGGTCAACGCCGCGCTCGACGCCAGCTTTCAGGAAGCCGAGGCACTGCTGCTCGCGCGTTTCGGCGAGGTGACGCTGGCTGCGCTGGCGGCCGATTTCCACGCGCGCATGGCCGCGCGATCCACCTCCCCCACCCTACAGGAGCATATCCATGGCTGAAGGCGCCCAACATTTCCTTGATAGCTTCAAGGACCCGGCGGCGGTCGCACGCTATACCGAGGGACCGCGCCGCTTCGTCCCCGGCCTCGACGGCCTCCACCGTATGACCGGGCTGCTGCTTGCCGAACGTGTAGCCGACGACGCGCATATCCTCGTGCTCGGCGCGGGCGGAGGCAGCGAAATGAAGGCGATGGCCGAAGCGCATCCGGGCTGGCGCTTCACCGGTGTCGATCCTGCAGGACCGATGCTCGATCTTGCCGCCAAGGTCATGGGAGCAAACGCGCATCGCGCCGCGCTGGTCGAAGGCTATATCGATGACGCCCCCACCGGGCCGTTCGACGGCGCGACCTGTCTGCTCACGCTCCATTTCCTGGACACTGAAGAGCGCATCCGCACTGCCGCCGAAATCCGCCGCCGCCTGAAGCCCGGCGCACCATTTGTCGCCGCGCACGGCAGCTTTCCGCAAGGCACGGGCGAGCGCGACCGCTGGATGGACCGCTATGCATCCTATGCCATTGCCTCAGGCGGCGACCCCGAACAGGTCGCCAAGGGCCGCGAAGCCGTTGCGACGCATGTCGCGATGCTCAGCCCCGAAGCCGACGAAGAGATATTGCGGGCCGCGGGTTTCACCGGCGTCGAACAATTCTACGCCGCCTTCACCTGGCGCGGCTGGGTCGGTTATGCGTAAGGTCGGCTAGCGCCCGGCCGCCGCGGCGCCGCGCGCCGAGCCGGCGACAAGGTTCATCACCAGCTTGGGCAGGCTGTCGTAATTCGCGCCATGATATTGCGAATCCACGGGCAGCGCATCCTTCAGGCGGCGGTGCGCCACGGCGAGCGAATGATAGGGCACGCCCGGCAGCAGATGGTGGAGCGCATGATAGCGCAAGCCCACAGGTGCCCAAAGCTCGGGCAGCAGGCCCGGCGGCGGGACGTTGACGCTGTCGAGGAACTGACCGGTCACGGTCAATACTTCGCCGTCATTTTCCCACAGATGCGCGACGAGCGTGCGGATCTGGTTGAGCACCAGAGTCGCCGAAGCGATCGCGCCAAAGATGATCAGCGCGCGCAGCGGCACCCAGCCAAAAACGCCCGCGGAAATCAACAGCGTCGACCACGCCCAGGCGCCGCCTTCCTGCCAGGCCCACTGGCGGCGGAACTCACCTTCGGGCGGCTTGCGGCGAAACAGCGGGTTGATGATCATCCCTGAATAGCGTTCGACGACCGTCCGGCGCAGCGGCGGGATCAGGAACGAGAGCGGGGTCAGGACGGCATAGCGAAAGACGAGCGCAACCGGCGCGAAGGCCGCGGCCACGACGAACAACGGTACCGTCCACGGCTTCATCAGCGCGAGCGGCAGATATTCGGGATCTTCGACCGTGCCATATTTGGTGCGGTTGTGGTGCAGGCTGTGAATGCCCTCGTACATGAATGACGGGATCAGCATCGGCACGCCGACAAGAATGTTCCAGCCAAGGCGGAAACCCGGCAGCGAATTTTTGCGGATATGCGTGAGTTCGTGGATGAAGCTGCCTGCGCGATAGAGCGCAATCACCGAAATCACCGCTGCAACCAGCATCCAGGCCGTCGACGGCGCGAGGATCGCCGCCGCGATGCCTGCATAACCGATGAAAGCCGACGCCAGCATATCGGTCCAGTAAATGCGCGGCGAAGGCTGCACGAGATCGCGCGTCAGCTCCGAAGCCGCGCGGATCATCGCCATATCGTCGGCGATCGCCGACTTGGGAGTTTTCGTTACCGACGGTGCGAAGGGGGTCGCGACCCGATCGGCGGGGGGATTGATCGTCGTCATACGGGTGTCTTCACCATTATTTCATGGCAGCAAAATGGCCGAATGCGGGTCGCCAGCGCCATTTCTATGCCCTAATGCGTCGCCACAAAATATAGGAAGCCCTTTTCAGGAAACCAGTATGAGCGGACATTCGGACGGCCCGATCACCATCCACCCGGTTAAGGACAAGGCGGATTTGCGCGAGTTCGTCGAGCTTGCCTTTCGTCTCAATCGCGGTGATCCGGCGTGGGTGCCGCCGCTGAAGGGCGAGGTCTACGGCCTACTCACGCCTGGCAAAAATCCGTGGTTCGAACATGGCAAGGCGCAATTTTTCCTCGCGCGGCGCGACGGCCGCACGATCGGACGCATATCGGCGCATATCGACGAGTTGGCGCTCGCGCAGCCCGTCGAACAGGGCATGGGCCCGGGCACAGGCAATTGGGGTTTGCTCGAAGCCGAGGATGAAGCAACCGCGCAAGTCCTGCTCGGTGCAGCAGAGGACTGGCTCCGTGCGCAGGGCATGCACCGCTCATTGGGGCCGCTGTCGATTTCGATCTGGGACGAACCGGGCCTGCTGATCGAGGGGTTCGACAACCGGCCGACGGTTATGATGGGGCACAACAGCCCGCTCTATCGCGGCTGGGTCGAGGGCGCCGGCTATCAACCGGTGAAGCAACTGCTGAATTACGACGTCGCGATCAACGAGGGTTTCCCGCCACTGGTCAACCGCATCGTCGCGGCGGGCGAGAAGAACGCACGCATCCGCATCCGCAAGGTCGACAAGCGTCGCTTCGCCGCCGAAGCGACGCTTATCATGGGGCTGCTCAACGATGCATGGTCGGACAATTGGGGCTTTGTCCCGCTGACCGACAGCGAGATTGCTTATGTCGGCAAGAAGCTGAAGGACATCGTCTTCGAGGATCTGATCCGCGTCGCCGAAGTCGACGGCGAACCCGTCGCATTCATGATCGTGCTGCCGAACATCAACCAGTTGCTGATCGACATGGACGGATCATTGCTGCCCTTCAACTGGGCACGCCTGCTCTGGTGGCTGCGCAAACCCCAAAGCCATATCCTGCGCGTGCCGTTAATGGGCGTCGCCAAAAAGCTGCAAAACAGCCGGATGGCGAGCACGCTCGCCTTCATGATGATCGAATATATTCGCCGCGACGCGGTCGCCGATTATGGCACCAAGCGCGGCGATATCGGCTGGGTGCTCGACGACAATCAGGGGATGAACGCCGTGGCCGACGCCATCGAGGCCAAGGTCAATCGCGTGTACCAGATTTACGACAAATCACTCTGACCGCGGGACAGCTTTGCGACAAATAGCGGCCATGATGCGTTTGGGGCGCGGAAAGGCTTTGTCATGGCTGTCCAATATCTTGCCACTAACCGCTTCGGCCTCGGCCGCCGGTTCGACGATCCCGCAATCGCCGATCCCCGGGCTTGGCTGACGCGCCAAATCGTCGACTATGATCCCGCACCACCCGCGCTCGCAGGATTGGCGGGGCGCGACGCGGTCGCTGCCGCCTATGTTGAATATCGCGACGAACGACAGGCGATACGCCGCGAAGCGGCCGACATGCCGATGAGCGAGGAGGAAAAGGGCATGGCCCCCGAACTCCGCCGCCTCTCCCGCTCGGCGATCCGCCGCCACTATGTCGATGCGAGCGCCGCGCGCCTGTCCGCCGCGGTCGCGACGTCAACCCCCTTCCCCGAGCGGCTCGTCCATTTCTGGGCGAATCATTTCGCGGTTTCGGCGGACAAGCAGACCGTCATCGGATTCGCTGGAAATTATGAGAATGAAGCGATCCGTCCGAATATCATGGGCAAATTCGCCGACCTGCTCATCTCCGCTGTGCGTCATCCCGCAATGCTGCTCTATCTCGATCAAGCGCAGAGTTTCGGTCCCGACAGCCCGTTTGCGACACGCGTGCGAAACCGGGGCAAACGGCAGGCGCCGGGGCTCAACGAGAATCTCGCGCGCGAGATACTGGAACTGCACACGCTCGGCGTCCGCGCCGGCTATACCCAAACCGACGTAACGGCTTTTGCGAAGGCACTCACTGGCCTTACCGTCGCGGGCCTTGGGCGCGGTGCAGGACAGCGCCTGATGCCCGCCGACGCGCGCCCCGGCGAGACGGTCTTCATCGGCGCACTCCACGAACCCGGCGCACAGACGATCCTCGGCAAGCGATACGACGACTCGGGTGCCCGGCAAGCCGAAGCCATTCTGCGCGACCTCGCCGTTCATCCCGCGACCGCGAAGCATATCGCTGCCAAGCTGGCGCGTCATTTCACGGCAGACGAGCCGCCGGCGGCACTGGTGGATCGGCTGTCGGCCGACTTCCTCATGACCGGCGGCGACCTCCGTTCGCTATACCGCACGCTCATTGCCTCGCCCGAACCGTGGGCGGCGGCACCCGCGATGTTCAAATCGCCATGGGACTGGACTGTGTCGATGCTGCGAGCGTTGAAGGCACCGGCTCTCGGCGAGCGGCAGAATATCGCCGCGATGTTCACCCAACTTGGCCAGCCCGTGTGGCGCCCCGGGTCGCCCGCGGGCTATGACGACAAAGTCGCAACATGGGCAGGGTCGGCCGCACTGATGCAGCGGGTCGAATTGGCGAGCCGGATCGCCGGACGGATCGGTGATCGCGCCGATCCCCGCCAACTCGCCCCGCTCATCCTCGCCGACGCGCTTACCCCCGACATGACGCAGGCGATCGCGCGGGCCGACAGTCCGGGACGGGGCATCGCGATGCTGTTCGCCAGCCCGGCCTTTTTGCGGAGATAGACGATGATCCTCTCACGCCGCTCGATCATCCTGTCAGGGATCACAGTCGCCGCCGCGGGCACCTTGCCCCGCTTCGCCTATGCCGCCGCAGGGACGCCGAAACGCCTCGTCTTCATCATCCAGCGCGGCGCCGCTGACGGCCTAGGGATCGTCGCGCCGACCGGAGATCCCGGCTTTGCCGCGGCACGGCGCGCGATGGCCGACGAAACAGCGGACGGCGCGAAACTCGACGCCATGTTCACGCTGCACCCGGCACTGGCCGCAACCGCAGGTCTCTATTCGCGCAAACATGCGCATTTCGCGCACGCAGTTGCCACCGGTTATCGCGACCGGTCGCATTTCGACGGGCAGAATATGCTCGAGGGCGGCGGATCGCGACCCTATGGGCGGGACGACGGTTGGGTCGGACGCTTGCTCACCCTGCTCCCGGCAGCCGAGCGCGACGCGATCGCGATCGCCCCCGCCGTCCCGCTTGCGCTGCGCGGGCCATTGCAGGTCGGGACCTATGCCCCCAGCCGCCTGCCGCAGGCCGACGCCGACCTGGTGGCGCGGCTGACCGCGCTCTACGCCGACGATCCGCTGCTCCATCCGTTATGGGACAGCGCCGTGAAGACCCAGGAACTCGCGAGCGACATCGGGGGCAATAATGGCCGCAACGGCGCCGAACTCGGCAAGCTCGCTGCCTCGCTGATGCTCCCCGCCGATGGAGCGCGCGTGATGATGGTCGAAACCGGCGGCTGGGACACGCACAGCGGCCAGCGCGGCCGGCTTGCGGCGCAGCTTCGCGGGCTCGATCAACTCGTCGGTGCGTTGCAAACCGGCATCGGACCTGCGTGGAACGACACGCTCGTCATCGTCGCGACCGAATTCGGCCGCACGGTCGAAATCAACGGTACCGGCGGCACCGATCATGGCACCGCTTCGACCGCGATGCTGCTCGGCGGCGGGCTGGCGGCGGGCGGCAAGGTATCGGCCGATTGGCCAGGCCTGGGCGTCGCAGCACGTTACGACGGCCGCGACCTCAAGCCGACGCGCAGCCTCGAAAGCGTGATCGCCGGAGCGGTCGCGCATCATTATGCGCTCGACCCGAAGCGAGTGATGACGACGCTTTATCCCGACGCTTGAGCGCTAGTCGAGCATGGCCCAGGTTGGTGCATGGTCGCTCGCCTTTTCGCGACCGCGATGATCCTTGTCGACGCCGGCGTCGACCAGCCGGTCGGCGAGCGCGGGGCTGAGCAGCAGATGGTCGATGCGAAACCCGTGGTCGCGCTGCCAGCCGCCCGCCTGATAGTCCCAGAAGGTCCACACGCCGCCCGCCGGATGGCGGCTGCGGATCGCGTCGGTCCAGCCGTCGCCGAGCATCCGAAAATATGCATCGCGCGATTCGGGCTGCATCAGCGCGTCGGTCGACATAGCACGCGGGTCCCACACATCGTCGTCGTGCGGGATGACATTGTAATCGCCGGTCAGGATTGTCGGGATTTCACTCGCGAGCAGGAATTTCGCGCGCTCGCGCAGCCGCTCCATCCAGCGCAGCTTGTAGTCGAATTTCGGCCCCGGCTGCGGGTTGCCGTTGGGAAGATAGATCGACGCGACGCGGAGGCCATGGATGTCGGCCTCCAGATAGCGTGACTGTTCGTCTTCCGCCTCGCCCGCGAGCCCGCGTTGCGTTTCGACCGGCTGCGTACCCTTGGCGAGAATCGCGACGCCGTTGAAGCCTTTTTGCCCATGATAGAGGAAGCCATAGCCCGCCGCCTCGATCTCTTTCGTCGGCATCGTCTCGTCGCTCGATTTCAGTTCCTGCAGGCAGGCGATATCGGGCTGCGTTTCCTCGAGCCATTCGACGAGGCGCGGCAGACGGGCCTTGATCCCGTTGATATTGAAGGTCGCGATTTTCATTGGCTCGCTATGCCAGCAAGCACGCCGCTGTGAAAGGCGTCAGATCGAGAAGCTGGATCCGCAACCGCAACCCGAAGCCGCATTGGGGTTTTCCACCTTGAAAGACGACCCACCGAGCGAATCGACGAAATCGACGATGCAGCCGCGCACAAGGTCGATGCTGATCGGGTCGACCACCAGCTTCACGCCGTCAGTCTCTGTGACGATGTCATCGGCATCGATCCCCTCGGCAAGGCCGAAGCGATAGGTGAAGCCCGAACAGCCACCGCCATCGACAGCGAGGCGGAGCGCCGCATCGGCCTCGCCCTTACGATCAGCGATCCAGCGGACGCGCGCCGCGGCGGCCGGCGACAGGGTGATTTCGGAAAGCTGCGTTGCCATGATCATTAGATAGGAGCCTTGTGCCCAAATAAAAAGGGCGCCTCGACGGTTGACCCGCCTGGCGCCCCTCCTCTCCGACCCAGGAAAGCTTGTTATTCGGGACCGCCCATCGCGACATTCTTGCCGGTGATTGCAGCGATCGCCATCTGGTCCGACCGCACGAACGGCATCGGATTGACCGGCGCGCCTTCGATGCGGACTTCATAATGGAGGTGGTTGCCGGTCGAACGGCCGGTCGACCCGACATAACCGAGGACCTGACCCTTCTTCACCGACTGACCGGGGGTCACGATGTACGACGACATGTGGCCGTAGCGCGTCTGGATCGCGTTGCCATGCTCGACTTCGACATAGTTGCCATAGCCGCCGAGGCGCTGGGCGCGGCCGACGATGCCGTCGGCGGTCGCGTAAATCGGGGTGCCGTGCGGCGCCGGAATGTCGATGCCGTTGTGGCGGGCGACCTTGCCGGTAACCGGGTGGACGCGCATGCCATACGACGAGGACAGCGACATCTGGTCAATCGGGCGACGCGAAGGCACTGCAACGCCGATCGAGGCGGTCAGACCGGTGTCGAGGCGCTTCCACGCCTGAAAAATTGCGCGGGCTTCACTGTCTTCACCGGCCGACGGAACGCCAGCGGTAAAGCTGTCGTCATCGGGTTCGTCGGGAACGACAATGCTAGCATCGGCGCTGGTTTCGGCGGCGTGGACGGCCGGGGTGGCCAGTCCGAAACATGCTGCCGCGCAGACGATTGCGACTTGGTGCAACTTCTGCGCCAGAAGAGTGTTAATCAAAACGACGACCCCGCGTTTGCCATGTCGCCAAAGTCCGTAGATGGGCCTTGGCGCCGGTGTTTCTTGGTTTGGATGATTGCTCATCCCCCGCGGAAGCCTGTGTGCTGTTCCAATCCTTACGAAGCAATAACGGCGTAGAATTCTTGCGTTAAACCGGCGTCGTGGCGCGCCGAGTCGTTGAACGGTGGCTTCAAACTGCCCCGAAAGCGCGATTTTACTAGGGCGTGCCACGTTTCGACGACGTTGAATCCCATTTCATCGCACTTTCGCCGAAACCAGACTGTGCCGGCGGTCACATGGCGAATTTCATCGTTGTAAATGCGTGATAAAATCTTCGCCGAGGTCTCGTCGCCCACAGCGCGGAAGCGTTCCACGGTCGACGGCGTGACGTCGAGACCCCGCGCTTCAAGGACCATTGGCACGATCGCAAGCCGCGCTAGCACGTCATCGGCGGTGGATTCGGCCGATTCCCACAATCCGGCATGTGCAGGTAGCGCGCCATAATGACTCCCGAGCTGGCGGAGCCGCCGGTCGAGCAACGCAAAATGCATCGCCTCGTCGGCCGCCACCCCGATCCAGTCGTCGACGAACTGCCGCGGAAATTGATCACCGAACCGGCCAACCAGATCGACCGCAAGATCGATCGCGACGAACTCGATATGCGCGAGCGCATGGAGCAGCGCGATGCGCCCACGCTCGGAACCGCCCCTGCCGCGCTTCGGCATCCGGTTCGGCGGGAGCAGTTCGGGCGCGGCGGGCCATGCGGGCTGGTCGGGCATCGGCGTGTCGCAGCGATGCGCGAGCAGACCCTGCCGCCATGCCCGCGCCAGGCCGCGTGCCGCGCGGCGCTTGTCGTGTGGGTCCGGCGTCAGCAGGACCGCCCGCGCGGCTTCACCCAGCGAGTTCATCAAAGGGCCTTTGCGGCCTCCAGCACGGCGTCGGCATGGCCCTTCACACGCACCTTGCGCCATTCTTTCGCGAGCTTGCCGTCGCGGCCAAATAGGAAGGTCGAGCGCTCGATTCCCATATAGGTGCGGCCGTAATTCTGCTTTTCGACCCAAGTGCCAAAGGCTTCGCACACCGCCCCCTCTTCATCGGATGCGAGGCGGACGGTCAGCCCATATTTGTCGCGAAACTTGCAGAGCTTCGCCGGGGCGTCGCGCGATACGGCAAGAACCTGCGCGTTCAGATGCGCAAATTCGGGCGCTAGGCGCGTAAAATCCTGCGCCTCGGTCGTGCAACCCGGCGTGTCGGCCTTGGGATAGAAATAGACGACGAGCGGAGCGCCCTTCATCGCTGCAAGGTCGATCGCCGCGCCATCGGCATCCAATAATTTCACGGCGGGAATGGCATCTCCGATTGCGAGGGTCACGGCTTTGTCTCCTGCTTTGCGGGGCGAATCGAGGCCCACCAGTTCGCGATCTCCTGCCGCGCGGCGTCGTGCGCGGCAAGCAGTTGCGGCCAGCCGGGCTCACCGCACTGGCTCGCCACCAACTGCCGCGCCGCCGCGGTCGGCGGCTCTCCCTCAGGCGCGGTGAGACGAAGCATCACCAGCATCCGCGCGAGCAAGCCGTGCGCGTCGACCAGCTCGGGCGGGGCGAGCCCGGCCGCTTTCATGCACCCGAGTGCTGCCGAGATGTTCGGATCGTGGCACTGGCCGCTGACGAGCTGGGTCACCTGCATTGCAAATTCCAGGTCGACGAGCCCCCCGGGGCCGCCCTTTATGTCGAGCGGCCCCTGCGGCGGCTTGTGCGCCGCAATTTTGCTCCGCATTTCGGCGGCGTCGGCCGCGAGCTTCGCCGCGTCCCGCGGAATCGAGAGCAGTTCGTCGACAATGCGCTGCACCTCGGTCTTCGCCGCGTCCGAGCCATAAACCGGCCGCGCGCGCAGCAGCGCCATATGCTCCCACGTCCATGCTTCCTCGCGCTGGTAGCGTTCGAAACTGTCGACCGTCACCACCAGGGGGCCCTGCGCGCCTTGCGGACGCAGCCGCGTATCGACATCGTACAGCTTGCCCGCTGCGGTCGGCACCGACATCGCACCCGTCACGCGCTGCGCAAGGCGGTTATAATAGGTCGTCGCACCAAGCGGGCGCGGCCCGTCGGATTCGGCGAGATGGTCGCCGGTGAAGAGGTAGATGAGGTCAAGGTCCGACGCGTGCGTCAGCGCCCGGCCACCGAGCCGGCCGAGCGCGAGCACGACGAGTTCGCTGTCGGGGACGCGGCCGTGCGCCGCGACGAATTCGGCCACGGTCGCGTCGGCGAGCACCTGCAGCGCCGCTTCGGCAAGCTCCGAATAGCCGCAGGCGATCGTCAGCGGGTCGGTCGCGCCCGCCACGAGCTGCGCACCATAAGCGAAGCGCCGTTCGCCGACATGATCGCGCACCCGGTCGAGCAACCGCTCATAATCGAGCGCAGCCAGCCCCGGCCCCCATTCGGCAGTCAGTTGCTCCTTGTTGGCCGGCGCATCGAAAGCACGCTGATCGATCAGCCCCTCGATCAGCTCGACGCGAGTGCCGAGCGCGTCGGCGAGCGTCGGGGCGAGCGACAATATCCGCGTCGCGATCCGCGCCAGAGCCGGCTGCGCAGCGAGCAGATGAAAGAAGTTTATCGCACTCGGCAACCCCGCAACAAGCTTGTCGAAGCGCGTCAGCGTCGCTTGCGGATCGGGTGCCGCGCCCAGCGCCTTGATCAGTTCGGGCAGCATCGTCTCGAGCGCGTCGAGCGCCGCCGGGCTGCGCAGCGCGCGCAGCTTTCCGCCGCGCCATTCGGCGATCGTGCGCACCGCGGCATCGGGCGGGTCGAACCCCGCTGCGGCCAACTGCGCCGCAAGGCTGTCCTCGTCGCGCGGAAGGCCGGTGGTCACCGCGCGCTCCGCGACCAGCCGGTCGTAACAGGTGCCGACGTCCGCCACGACGGGTTCAAGCATCGCGAGCAGCGCCGCACCATCGGCCTCGCCATCGAGCTGTGCGACGCAGTCGAGAGCCGCCCCCTGCGTCGGCAGGCTATGCGTCTGCTGGTCCTCGATCATTTGCAATCGATGTTCGATGCGGCGGAGCGTCGCATAATGGCCCGAAAGGCGGGCCGCATCCTCAGGCTCGATCCGGCCCGCCGCTGCCAGCGCTGCTAGCGCATCGACCGTCGCAGGCACGCGCAGCGAGGGATCGCGCCCGCCATAGATGAGCTGATGGACCTGAGCGAAAAACTCGATCTCGCGGATGCCGCCGCGCCCGCGCTTCAGGTCAAAGCCCGGGCCGAATGCCTGCCCCTGCGCGAAATGGTCGCGGATCCGGTCGCTCATCGCACCGATTTCCTTGAGCTGCCGGAAATCGAGGCTGCGACGCCAGATGAAAGGTTGGATCGCCGACAGGAACTGCTCGCCCAGCGCTCGGTCGCCGGCCGACGCGCGGCTGCGGATGAACGCCGCCTGTTCCCACGCCAGCGCCTCCGATTCATAATAGGAAATCGCCGCATCGACCGGCAGCACGATCGGCGTCACCTCCGGATGCGGACGCAGGCGCAGATCGACGCGCAGGACATGGCCGTCGCCGGTGCGCGCCGACAATATCTCGGTCATCCGCCGCGCGATCCGCACCGCCGCCTCGCCAGGATCGTCGCGTTGCCGGCGCGGCAATGTCTCCGGATCGAAAATCAGGATCGGGTCGATGTCCGACGAGTAGTTGAGCTCGTGGCTACCGAGCTTGCCGAGCGCGATCACCGAAAGCCCGCGCGGCTCCTCGTCGGGAACACGTTCGGCGAAAGCCGCCGCAAGCGCCGCGTCGCACGCCTGGTCGGCAAAGTTCGACAGAAGCCGCGTCGTCGTCGCGACATCATGCTCGCCCGACAGGTCGCCGAGCGCAAGCAGCAGCGCCATACGGCCGCGCCACTGGCGCAGCGTCCGCATGATATCGTCGCCGACCGTCGGTGGCGCGACCGCCGTCAGCGCTGCATCGGTGCCTTCGCGCAGATAGCTGGCGACATCATCGGGATTGAGGTCCGCGAGCCGCGCGAGAAAAGGCGCATGCGCGGTAAGCCGGTCGAGTGCCGACTGGCGGCTGGAAGCGTCGAGGATAGCCATCGCCCCGCCCTATCACCCGCGGCGCCGCGTGTGACAAGGGTGCGGGGCGAAACGCCGCCGGGCGTCAGGCCGGAATCGTCGATTCGTCGAAGAACAGCACCTGCGAGATCGCTGCGCGCAGCGTTGCGGGCTGGTAGGGCTTGGTCAGCAGGAACGCTGGCTCGGGCCGGTCGCCGGTGAGCAGCCGCTCGGGAAAGGCCGTGATGAAGATTACCGGCACTTTAAGGTCGGTCAGGATTTCCTGCACCGCCTCGATCCCCGAACTGTTGTCGGCGAGCTGGATGTCGGCGAGCACGAGCCCAGGCTGATGCTTCTGTGCCTCGGCGACCGCCTCGCGGTGCGTCGTGGCAACGCCGACGACGTCGTGACCGAGTTCGCGGACGATCATTTCGATATCCATCGCGATGATCGGTTCGTCCTCGATGATCAGGATACGCGCGCGCGTCTGGCGGTCGATCTCGTCGGTCGCATCGGAGATCAGGCCGCGCACGGCCTCTCCATCGCGGCCGATGATGCGGCCGGTATCCTCGACGCTGAACCCCTCGACCGCAGTCAGTAACAAGGCCTGCCGCGCCAGCGAGGGTATGCGGCGCAGGCGCGCATCGGCAATCGCGATATCGGTCAGGGCGTCGCGGTCGTTCGCGGCCGCCTGTTCGGCCATCAGGCCGAAATTGTCATGGACCATCCGGTACAATTGGATGCGCAGGTCGGCGCCGATGTCGACCGCCCCGGGGTTCGCCACCAATGTTTCGAGCAGACGTGCGACCAGCGCATCCCCGCTTTGCTGGCTTCCGGAAATGGACCGGCCATAACGCCGCAGATAAGGAAGGTGCGGCGCAACCGACTGACCCAATGACATATTTTACCTCCTGATAACCGCACAAACTTTGGCAGACACGTCCGAAAAAGGGCCGGCTCACCACGCTTCCCCGGCATCATCCAATATATTTCGTCGATAGGGAACGATTTAGCATTAAAATAGTTTCATGCCGAAGGAACAAACGCGCCATTGCTCTTTGGTGTATGCGCGGTTAGCAAAAGGCCCCATGTCCAGCGGATGCTTCAATAATGTCGTCTAAAACCGGTTCGCCGCGCGGCGAGTCCTCCGGAAAGGACGCGGATAAGAAAACTTCCGCAAAAGGACAGGACGTCAACGGCGCCCTGCGCCGCGCCTATGAATCTACCGTCGACGAGACAATTCCCCAGTCGCTGCTCGATCTGCTGAGCAAACTCGACTGAGTCAGCTTCCCTTCGCCTCGCGCTTGTAGCGCGCGCCGAAATCGCTCTGGAACGCGGCGAAACTGCCCGCCCCGATCGCGTCGCGCATGTCCTGCATCAAATCCTGATAATAATGCAGATTGTGCTGCGTCATCAGCATTGCGCCCAGCATCTCGTTCGAACGGACGAGGTGATGCAGATAGGCGCGCGACCAGGTCGCGCACACGGGGCAAGCGCATGAAGCATCCAGCGGCGTCTGATCCTCGGCAAATTTCGCGTTACGGATATTGATCGGCCCGTCGCGGGTGAAGGCCTGCCCGTTGCGCCCGGACCGCGTCGGCAGCACGCAGTCGAACATGTCGACCCCGCGCGCGACCGCGCCGACAAGGTCGTCGGGCTTGCCGACCCCCATCAAATAGCGCGGCTTGTCGGCGGGAAGCTGGCCCGGCGCATAGTCGAGTACCCCGAACATTGCCTCCTGCCCTTCGCCAACGGCGAGTCCGCCGATCGCATAGCCGTCGAAACCGATGTCGGTCAGCGCCGCTGCCGAACGCGCGCGAAGCTTCTCGTCAAGCGATCCTTGCTGGATGCCGAACAGCGCCGAACGCGCCGCATGTTCCTCGCCCGCGTCGAAACCGGCGCGGCTGCGCGCCGCCCAACGCATCGATCGCTCCATGCTAGCCTCGGCACGCTTGGCGTCGACCCCGTTCGGCGGGCATTCGTCGAACGCCATCACGATGTCGCTGCCGAGCAGGCGCTGGATTTCCATCGAGCGTTCGGGGGTCAGCATGTGCCGCGAGCCGTCGAGATGGCTCTTGAACGCGACGCCCTCCTCGCTCTGCTTGGTCAGCGCCGACAGGCTCATTACCTGATAGCCGCCGCTGTCGGTCAGGATCGGTCGGTCCCACGCCATGAATTTGTGAAGGCCGCCCAGTCGCGCCATACGTTCGGCGGTGGGACGCAACATCAGATGATAGGTATTGCCGAGAATGATGTCGGCCCCGGTCGCGCGCACCTCGGCCGGGCGCATCGCCTTTACCGTTGCAGCGGTGCCGACGGGCATGAAAGCGGGGGTACGGATTTCGCCGCGCTGCATCCGGATCGTGCCCGTGCGTGCGGCGCCGTCGGTCGCTGCGATGGAAAAGGTGAATCTGTCACTCATGGCGCGCGCCTATGGCGGCGCGGACGCCAAAAGTCGAGCCGGAGGTCAGGCCTTCGCGTGTTCGCTTGAGGGTTCGTCCTCAGCCGCCTTCGCCTTTTCCTTTGGCTTCTCCTTCTCGAATATCTTGATGAGTTCGCGCTTCTTCGCCTCAGACAGCCCCTTTTCGGCCTGCGGGAACATCTCCTCCTCCTCCTCGTCGATATGGTGGAGGTAGCGTTCCTTCATCGACCGAAAGCGCGTAAGCCATCCCGTCGAAGAAAACTCCATCTCATACAGCTCGGTGAGGAAGTCCTCGATCTCCTTGTGCTCGGCGACGCTGTGCTGCGCCTCGTCGCGCAAATCGGGATTCGCGAGCATCGTCGCGTAGAGCGACATTTCTTCCGACGCCGCATGCGCGGTCACCTCGACCCGGAAAGTCTCGAACAGATAGCGACGCTCATCGCTGTCGCCCTGGGTCGCGTCAATGCGATCGAGAAGCTCGCGGTGCCGATCATGATCGGCCTTCAGTCGCGCAAAGATTTTGGTCTCGGTCATGTTCGTCTCCGTCCAATGGCGATCGGAGAGAGAACGGGTCAGCGCGCGGAGGGTTCCGGCGTCAGGCTGCCTTCCAGTCGCTCGTCGTCGTGAACGACGGCAGCGCCAACGCCGAAGTCGATTGGGTCGCGGCCGCGATCAGATAGGGTGACACGCGGTGCCGCGTGCAGAGCCCGCCATTGCCATCGCTGACCATCGTCTGTTCGAATTCCACGCCCTGCTGATGCTTCATCGACCGGCGGACCGTAGCGGTCACAAGCTGCCCTTCGCCAAAATCGATAACGAAGCGCGTGCCGACGGGCACATCCAGCAGGCCCTCGATAAAGGCGCCGGTGGCCGACAGGTTGCGGATCACGACCGCATAGCGATGATTGTCATGGATCGCGCCGACTTTGCGGAACAGCGAGAAACGATCATTGCGCTGGCGCGCGGGGCCCGTCGGCTTGATCGTCCACGTCCCCGATGTGTGTTCGAGCAATTCGGCCTGCGGCACCGGCTTGCTATAGACATAGCCTTGGACGTGGCTGACGTTCAGCTTGCGGATGAGTTCGAGCTGGTCGAGCGATTCGATGCCCTCGGCGGTAGTCTCCATTTCGAGCGCCTCGGCGAGCGCGACGATCGCGGCGATGATCGCGCCGTTGCGCGACCCGGCAACCGTCGCATCGCGGACGAAACTCTGGTCGATCTTGATCTTGTCGAACGGCGCCGACTGCAGATAGGCGAGCGAAGAATAGCCGGTCCCGAAATCGTCGAGGGCCAGACGAACCCCAAGTTCCTTCAGCGCCTTGAACATACGCGCGGTCTCGGCGGTATCGCCGAGGAACACGCTTTCGGTGATCTCCAGTTCCAGTCGTTCGGACGAGAGGCCGGTCGCCGCGAGCGCTTTCGCGACAACCTTGGGCAGATCGGCATTCGCGAACTGGATCGGCGAGACATTGACGGCGACCCGCATGTCGCCCGGCCAGCTCGCGGCATCTTCGCATGCGGTGCGCAGTACCCATTCGCCCAGTTTCCAGATCAGGCCGGCCTCCTCCGCGATCGGGATGAAGACCGAGGGAGAGATTATGCCGCGTTCGGGATGGGTCCAGCGGATCAGTGCCTCGACCCCGCTCACCATGTTCGATCGGGCATTGACGACGGGCTGATAGATCAGCGCCATCTCGCCGCGCAGCAGCGCGTCGCGCAGATCGTCCTCAAGCGCGCGGCGATCTTCGGCAGCGGTGTGGAGCTCGCTCGAATAGAAACTGAACCGCCCGCGGCCGTTCCCTTTTGCCGCATAAAGGGCCAGGTCGGCATTGCGAACGAGGTCGTCGCTGCTCAAACCGTCGAAGGGCGCAATCGCGACCCCCACCGAAGCGCCGATGATACAGCGGCTGCCCTCGACCGAATAGGGCTGCGACAGGCTGCCGATGATGTCCGCCGCCATGTCGCCGAGCTTGCCGCGATCCTCGATGTCGGGAAGGATGATCTGGAATTCGTCACCGCCCAGTCGGCTGACCATTTCCTTGTCGCCGACAATCTTGAGCAGACGTTCGGCGACCTGTTTGAGCAACGCGTCGCCCGCCGGATGGCCGAGCGTGTCGTTGACTTGTTTAAAGCGATCGAGATCAAGCAGCATGATCGCGCACGACCGCTGCTGCTGCGCGAAGGCAGCCAGTGTCGTGTCGAGCTTTTTCGAGATGTTGAAGCGGTTGGCGAGCCCGGTCAGCGAGTCATAAAGCGCGAGCCGCGATGCATCCTCGGCCGAGCGGCGCTGCGCGGTCACGTCGGTCCCGCTGCCACGATAGCCCGTGAACTTGCCACCGCCATCGAATTGCGGACGGCCCGAAATCGCCCACCAGCGATCGTCGCCCTCGAACGCACTGCGCAGCGGCAATTCGTCGAACTTGGACTGTTTTGTCAAAAGGAAGGGCAAGGTACGCTGGCGTTCGCCGTGGCTGTCGACGGGCAGGAACAGATCGACGAATGCTGTGCCGAGCAATGTGCCGGCCGTGCGCCCCATCAGTCGAGCGACGGAATCGGTGATATAGGTGAGACGCCCCCCGGCGTCGGTCGACCAGAACCATCCCTGGCCGCTTTCCTCATAATTCTGGAGAAGCAGCAGCGCTTCATGGGTGTGCAGATTTGCCGCGGAGTCGCCGCGCGGTTTGCCGGCACGGGCGCCGAGCAGGCCGAAAAAGCCGCGTTGGCCTTCGCCCACGTCATCATCCCCCCGCTCGCTGGAACTCATCCGCGATGGCACGTCCATCAAACAAACTCTTCGCCTGATCCCCACACTCCAGCCGCTATGCCGGGAAGGAATTGCGATAGTGTAAATATCTAAGGGTTTTCCGGAAGCTGTTCCGTTTGAAGACGTTGGCATCCTCACTCATCATATGCCCAGGCTCGTGCTGGTGACTTTCAGTCGCCCTGCCCTATTAACCTTCTCGCGAAGCCAAATATTAAGATAGGGCTCGCGATGGATGCGCGCATGGCGATGACTGTGTTTCTAAACAATATGCCGCGATCGGCTGGCAACGGTCGTGCATCGCGGCGGCAATTACGGCTTCCCCTGCACGGATCGAAAGCCACCGGCGCCGAAATCGCGGCGCTCGTTCACAATATTTCCGCGACGGGCATGCTTGTCGAAACCAGCGTAGCGTTCGAAATCGGCGAGGTGATCGAGGTTAATCTGCCGCATAGCGGTAAAACCGCGGCGCGGGTGATCTGGATCAGCGGCGACCTTTGCGGATGCCAGTTCGAGATATCGATCTCGCCCGCGACGCTCAGCGCCGCGCAACTGCGAAGCGTGGTAGGGCCGGACGCGTCAGCGCCAGACGACCAGCCCGCCCCCGGCGCCGAAAGCTTCGGCCTCCGCCTGCAGCGACTGCGAACGACAAGGGAATTGACGCAGGGCCAGCTCGCGCTCCGGCTGGGAGTCAGCGAGCCCTCGATTTCTGCCTGGGAGCTCGACAAGGCCAGGCCAAAGGCCGGCCGGATGGAAGCCCTGTCGGTAGCGCTCGGCGTCGAAATCACCGAGCTTCTCGGCGTCGGCGAGGTCGAAAATCTGAGCGAGCTGGTCGAGCGGGCCAAAGCCCAAATCGCCAAGGCGGCCGGCGTCACGCCCGACAAGATCAAGTTCACGATCGAGATGTGATTCGGACCTTGCACAACACAAAACCCCCCGGGAATGCCGGAGGGTTTGTGCTTGCGTTCATACGGCTGGCATCAGCTCGGAACGATTGTCAGCTCGAAACGATCGGTATCGAAACCCTGTTCGCCCGGAACCGCCGCGATCGGTCGTTCCCTTACCCGCGGCCCTGTCGCGCGGCTGAGCACCGCTTGGCCCGAGCCGTTGAGGATGATTTCGTCATTTCCGGCGATGATCCGCGTGCCTTCCAACGAACCGGGCGCATAGTTGATGACAAGATCATAACCCGTCGGCGCGTTGCAATATTCGCGGAAACTGCCGAGCGATACGGCATTGCCGCTGATCGCACCAAATCCCGTCGCCTGATGCTGGACCGTGCAATGCACGGGAACCGTCAGGCTGAGATTGAAACCGAAGGTTGCCGCCGTGGCGGTCGTCGGCGCCACTGCGAGTACGAAGCTCGCAACGCCGAGCGAGAATTTCTGAATCATCCGCCAAACCTTTCCGCCTGTAGGCCGAAGCTGTTGGAGGATGATTTAGCGGCGCAAATCTAACATTCAGTTAAGGCGGGGGCCCAGAATCCGGGCAATGAGCGTGATTCAGGCGAGCAGGTCAGCGGGCCGTGACGGAGATCGAAACGACATCACTATATACACCGGCACGACGGTCGGAGATGTCCCCGATCAGGAACTGAATCGGCAGCGCATCGCGACGAAGGTTGCCGTTCGTCGAACCCGATATGGTGCGCGCGCCCGTCAGATTGATGGCGTTGCCACCGATCGCAAGGCTATAGGGCACATACCATTCGCTCGAACCGAGACGCAGACGGCCCGAATTGGCCGATGTGACGCTCAGATCATAGGAACCGGTGCTGGCGACACGAAGCTGTAGTGGCACGGGCGCGACGCCGGGACGCAATTCGCCCAGATCGACGACCGCATGCCCCTCGCTCATCCTGTAAGCGCCGGCCAAACCGATCCTCGCCGACGGCAGGACGTCGATGCCAAGGACGATGCGCGTACCGCCGAGCGAACGGAGATTGCCGTCCTGCGCTTCCAGCGTGACGTCCTGGGTAAAGGTTCCCGACTCCTTCACATCATCGGGGTCGGCGACCAGCTTGTAGAGCAGGGTACGCGAGGCATTGGCGCCGAGCGTCAGCATCCGCTGCGACGGGCTGCGCTGCGTCCGCCCAACGCGTGGAGTCACATCCTGCGTATCGGTCAGGTTGAGCAAGGCATAGCCGATCGGCTTCCCCGTCCCCTTCGACAGACCAAAGGGCGGCTGGCTCAGTTCGAAGGTCGGAGTGAAGCGGCATTCCGCCGTGCCTTCGTTGACGAAGGTAATGCTGAACGTCCCTTCCGGAATCGCAGTGTCGAACGGGTCATAGCCCTGAATCATCCAGCTCGTCGGTGTCGCATTGGCGCGGATAAGACAATCGATGCCGCGGGCGTTCGCGCCCGGCGTCGGCGTCTGCGCGTGGAGAGGCATGGCGATGATTGCAGCAGCAAAGAAAAGCGTTGGGCGCAGCATGATGCCTCCTAATTTTTCGTACCGGGGCTAACGGTGCCAAGGTTCAACAGACCATCGGTATCCGCGGGCACGGTGAATTCGAAGCCCCGATCGACCGTGCCGTTCCGGCCAAAGGTTTCGACAAGATAGCGGCGGCCGGGCAGCAGATTGGTGATCGCGAAGCGGCCGGCCGAATTGGTGAAAAACGGGATCGGCTTGGGACTTTCATTTTCTTTGACGTCGAGCAGCGTTACACGCCCGCCGACGAGAGAGACCGGCTTGTCGGGCGCCAGAACTAGCGTACCCATGGCACTTGCAAAAGCGTCTGTGCCGATGCGCGCCGAATAGCCGCTCTTATATGGCGGGTGGACGCGGAACACGCCGGGTCCGGTATCATATCCCGTTGGCGGATCTTCGACGTCATACTGCACCGACTGGGTCGCATAGGAGCCGAGGAAGTTGTTGACCGCCGCACCCAATGGGCCGCTCTTCCCGATATAATTATTCTGAGCGAGCGACTGACCGGCGACGACGCTCCGCTTGCCCAGATTCTTGTGCGGCGATAGCAACATGAAGCTGTCGTTGATGCGCCGCCCGATGCCGAAATTGCCATCTGCAAAGGCCAGCGAAGTGCCGACGCGGACCGTCGTGGCATTGAGCTGCGCCACATCGCCCAGATTGGGCCCGAAGGTGGCGTGGCTGATCGCCGCATCGAAGCGGTTGGCGGCATAGGTCGCATAGCCGAGCGCCTGCGCGCTATTGTCATCGCGTGTCACGACACCGCCAAAACCAAAGCTATTCAACTGATTAAGTCCGCTTTGGTTATAGGAAAGCTCGCCCAGATTGTCGCGGCTTTCATACCGCGCCTCGGCGCGGCGGCGATAATCGGGTTGGAAGACCAAGCCTACGTTGAAACTGAAGCCGCTGCCGCGCGAAAAGGAAGACGGGTATTTTGTGTAGTCGGCCCCGGCCCGCACCGTCCAGCGACGATCGAGGCGGTAATAGGCCGTCGTTCCGGCTCGATAGCTGTCTCCGAGGATGCCGCGACCGCGCAGGTAGGTCGCCGTCGATGTCGTCGTCAGCTTGAAATTGAACTGGCGGGTGTATTGGGCAGACACCGTTGCCGACGTCGTGTTGATCCCTTCGAGATTGCCGAGGGTCGCAAATTTGGGCGAGAGATAATCGGCACGCAGCGTGAAGCTGTCCGATAGCCCTCTCCGATCAATGAAATGTTCGTAACTGACGCCGCCGGCAAAGCCCTGCCCCGCCTTTTTCGCGTTGCTCCCGCCAAGGTCCAGCAGCAACCTGCCCCCGTTACGCAGAACGAACTGCGTTTGTCCGGTCAGGGTCTGGACGTCCTTGCTGGCCTGCAATCCGATGCCGAGGGCAGGGCGATTGAAGAAGGCCTTGCGGAAAAAGCCGCTGAACGCGACCGGGCCGTCATAATCGGGCGAACCGCCAAACTTCCGGCTGGTCGGACCGAAGAATGCGCCATATTCATAGTCGCCCGGATCAAGGTCGATCGGGTCGAGATACTGTTGAAATGACAGATTCTGGACGGCGCCGCTGTTATCGGTCACCTGGATATCGACGTCGTTGCTGCCCGCGACAAGCGGCAGCGAACTGAAGTCATAGCGACCGGGTTGGAGCCGGAGCTCGCGATAGAGCGACCCGTTGCGCAGAAAGCGCACGGTCGATTCGCGTTGCAAAACGAGTTGGCGGTTGGCTTGAAGGACGGCCGATCGGAAGCTGTTGAACCGTCGCCGCTGACGCAGCACGCCGACGCCGCCCATCTCGACAAAGGATTGTTGCCCGCGGACTTCGGGATCGAGGTCACCCAGAAAAAAGCGCCGGTATTCCTCGGGCTGGTCATATACGAGCCGCGCATAGTTGCGCGAGAATTTGTAGGAATCCCCGGTCAGGCCGAATTGCTGGCCCAGTTGGGCGTCGCCCTCGAATACGACGCGACCGAACCGGAGTGCTCCGTCGAAGTTGATCGTCGGCGGATCAGCCCTGCTCCCCTCCCAGACATAGGTCTGAACGGCGCTGAGATTCAAATAGGCTGAAAAGTCGGCCGGTTGCAGCGAAACATCGTTCGCATCTTCGCGTGGCGGGGCGAAAATATCCTGGATTGCACGTTGTTCGGCCGACACCTCGACGACGACCACGGCCAGCGTACTCGGATCGTAGGTCAGCTGGACACCGGTTTTACCGAGATCGTCGGGACCGAAATTCGTCAGCGGTGCCAGCTGCGCCGACAAGGCTGCATGTGCCTCCTCGTTCAGCACCGGCTGCATCAGTCGCAGGAACGACGCGGATTCGAGCAGGAAACGGTCGTCCGCGGTCAGCAGCATGGGAATATCGCCCAAGCTGCTGCTTTGGAAATTCAGCGGCACCGTCATTTCGATGTCGCGATCGTAGGGATTTATGTCTGGCCGACCGTGCGCGCCGATCGGAAATTGCGGCGTCATCGGTGCTGGTGCCGGAGTCGGGGTCGGGGGCAGCGGGATCGGCGAGCCGGGCAATGGGATCGATGTCGGCGGAGAGGTCCGCGGTGCCTGCGGCAAGGGAATCGACACCTGTGCAGCGGCCGTGCCGACGCACAGCGCCGGCAACGCTACCGAACAAAGTACGAGACTCTTCTTCACCGCTTGAACGACAGCTTGATCGGTCCGGGGCCGAAACCGGGAACCGGAACGCGGAACGTCCGCTCGCCGAGGGCGGGGACATAGCCGGTGCCGACGGCACGGTTCAATTCTTCCGGCGAAATATCGACGCGAAGCCATTTGCCGGCGGCATCGGTGCCTTCGATCTGCCATCCGAAATTGGCCATCAGCGCATGACGCCGACCATCATTACGCAGGGTGATTTCCAGCCCGTCCTGCATCGGCGGCAGTTCGGTCGCCCCGGGAAGCGCCGGCGGCTGATAATTGAGTTGCTTGACCATAGAGGCCTTCACGTCGGGCTTTGCGCCCGGGGGCGCCACGACGACCAGCGCGCGCATATTGTAAAGCACCTGGACCTGGGCACCGACAGAATCGGATGAACCGGCTTCGAACGGAACCGGCAACTGCTCGACCGACACGTAATAAGCCTGCGATGCGGCCATTTCGGTGTCGCCGACCCATTGCAGACGGACGACCTGACGGCCGCCGGCAGCCAGAACGCCTTGCGGCGGGAAGACGAGGAACTGATCGTCGGCCGGGGTTTCGGTTATTGTCCCGTCCTTGTCGATTTCCATCCGGAAAACGCGGGTCTGGAACGCAAGATTGGCGGGGTTGATGTTCTGGACTTCGATCCGCGCCACGGCATTGGAACCGCGCGATTCCATTTCGATCACCATCGGCGATACGCGCATCGCCAGCGCAGGGGTCACCAGCACGGCCAATGCGACAAGCGCAGCCAGTAATGCGCGCGCATGACGCTTCACCATCGCCAAAGCTGTCATGATTCCCATCCCCTTGTCGTCCCTTGGCGACGTAATTTCACATATTCATAAAGAAAGGGGAAAGATTGCTCTTTCCCCTTCCCCTATTGGTTACCGCGCGAACTTAGAGGGCGCGCAGCGTCAGCGTGGTCGTGCCGCTGTAGTTACCGGCGACCAGGCCCTTGTTGGTGATCGCAGGAGCAACGAAGTCGATGTCCATGTTCGAACGCCAAGCGCCCTGCTGCTTCTGACCGCTGTTCTGCGTGGTCGTCACGTTCAGCGACTGGCCGGTACCGGCAGCAACCGAGTTCAGCGTCACGCCGGTCCACGAAGCATTCACGCTGTACGGAATGTGCGCCTGGAATTCGTCGGTGTCGTAGCCACCAGCAGCAGCGTTGACGAGGCCGCTCGAACCGTTGTTCTTGGTGATCACAACTTCGTTGTTGAAGTTGCAACCAGCGGTCAGCGTCTTGACGCTGGCAACAGCCGGACCAACCATTTCGAACGCCGAGTTGACGTTTTCATTGTTGCCCGTGCGGACGCCGATGGTGCCGAAGCTGATGTTCGTCGCGTTCGCATTGTTGCCCGAATAGAACGAGCAGTCCTTGCTCACCGAGCCGCTCAGGCTGAAAACGACGTCGACGGTCGGGGTTGCGGGGTCGCTGTTGGGCAGCGCGCCAGCAATGGCGGTGTAGCGCGTGCCAATGCCGCCAGCGATGGCGAGTTCAGCACCGATCTGCGCAAGTGCGCCGCCGAGGCCCGTCGGGTTCGTCAGCTGAGCGCCGGCGATGTTGTAGTGGACCTGGTTGGTCTGGGCGACGGCCGGGGTCGCGATGAGCGCGATGGCGGCAACGGCGCCGCTAAGGATCTTCTTCATAATCTTCTTCCCTCTATTATAACGCCCCTGCCCGAAAGCCGGGCGATGGCGTGATATTTTGCACCGTCTGGTCGGAGAACCGGGAGGGCATCGGTGCCTACCCTTCCGGCTTAATTCCGCCCGCGACCCACGTCGCAGGCGAATCTTCAGATCGGAGAGACCGTGATCGTGATCGTTTCCGAATATTCGCCAGCCAGCAGCCCGGCCTCGCCCGAAGGCTGACCAAGCTGGACCGCCAGACGCATGCCGTCCGTCGCGATCCCGCCGTTGCTGGAAATGACGCCACCGGCCAGAAGCTGATGGCTGTCGAAGGATTTGCTTACCGTCTGCTGCGAGGGATATCGCACGGGCATTTCGACGGCGAGATTATAGGGCAGGACGCCGCCGTACGGCCCTTGACCGTTGGGCATCGTGGTGTGGGTCAGGCCGCCTCGTGCGCCCTTGATCGTCATGGTGAAGGGCACGTTGCAATCGAGCGCGACGCGCGTCTCGATGCCAAGGCCTCGGCGTTCGAGATTGCCGAAATCCATGTTGGCGATGCTGCCCATCGCACAATGTTGCCGGATCGCCCCGCTGACCGCGATGTCGAGCGATCGGACGTTCTGGATTTCTTCTGCGTTCGCGGGCACAGCAAAAGCCGCCGCGGCGAGCGCAAAAATCATGAACCTCATGACACGAACCCCCAAAAATTTGCTGACGGTTCAGGCTCCGCTTTGCGGCTGGCCTTTGGCACCCCCGTGCCCGATGAGCTGCAACCCGACTCATCAACCCGTCTGTTAATAAAAACTTAGTACAGAAATTAAGTTGGCCGGGCACCCCCCAATTTGCCCTCCGGCGAAAATCCAGGCCGAGGATGCCGTTCATCTACAACGAGAATCCACACTTTTGTAGGGGTCACGACGGTTAACCGCACACACGGACGCGTCGACGGAAAAGCCGCGCTGTTCAGAATCGGGACAGCGACAGCTCAAATATTAACATTGAAATTAGCCGCGACTTAATCTGGGTTAAGAAAACTCTCAGAAAAATCAGGGCGATTTGCCGATTCACCCGCCGCAAGCCGCGCACAGTTCGCCCCGGGTCGGACCAAACTGACCTTGTTTCCAAGGGTCCGGCGGCGCATGGGCTCGCGATGAGGCATAGGCCATTAACTACTCGACAACCGATCACCCCGCATAGGGCTGGATCATGGCCATTCATGCGATGATCGAAAAGCAGCAGACCGTCGAAAGCGAGCGCGGTGCTCCCCGCATGCATATGCGCTTTGAAGCGCCCGGATCACTCGACGGCAACAATGCGGGCACCACCGTTGTGATTCACAATTTGTCGGCGACCGGGATGTTGATCGAGACGGCATCCGATCTGGCCATTGGCCAGCGGCTTACGGTGGCGCTGCCCGAAGCTCCCGATTGTGCGGCCACTATCGTGTGGCGCAGCGAGGCGCTGGCTGGCTGCCGTTTTGACCGCCCCCTATCGCGCGCGGCGCTTAGCGCGGCGCAGCTGCGTAATCCGCTTCCTGACGACGTCGATCCTGCCCGCACGCCCGATGGCGACGAGCTATTGGCCCAGCGCCTTCTCCGGCTCCGCAAGGAACATGGGCTCAGCCGCGCAGCCCTTTCGGATCGAACGGGATTCAGCAAACCGAGCATCTGGGCATGGGAAAGCGGCAAGACCGTCCCGCGGCGCGGAAATTTGATCGCGCTGGCCGATGCCTTTGGAATTTCGGAACGCGAGCTGCTCGCCGGCGATACTTCGACCGCGCATGGCGACCCTGCGGCGAACGCACAGCAAATGCATGCGCTAGTCCGGTCGAGCCGCGAAGAGATTGCCGCGCTGGCCGGCGTCGAGCCGGGCAAGGTCCGGATCACGATCGAATATTGATCGGCGCTTGCACCGCGTAAAAAGGGCTTGACCCTCACGCTGCGTCATCCCCGATAGGCCCGTCCCGCTATGAGGAGACGGTGAATGCGGACGGTTCGGCAAGTCGCAAAAGCGGCGGGCATCAGCGTCAGGACATTGCATCATTATGATGCGATCGACCTGCTGAAGCCCGGCCATGTCGGCGCCAACGGCTATCGCTATTATGGCAGGGAGGAGTTGCTGCGGCTGCAGCAGATCCTTTTCTACCGCGAGCTTGGCCTGCCGCTGGCCGGGATCGCTGCGGTGCTCGACGACCCCGCCTTCGATCCGCTTGCCGCGCTGCGCGAGCACCGCACGGCGCTCGACGCCCGGATCGGCCATTACCGGACCCTCATCCGAACCATCGATCGCACGATCGCATCACTGGAAAAGGACGAGGATATGGAAGACAATGACTATTACGCCGGCATAGCCCCCGAAACGCGCGACCGTTGGCAGCGCGAGGCCGAGGATTTTTGGGGCAAGGACGCCGTCGCGGCGGCGGCGGCAAAGGCGCGATCATTCAGTAAGGAACAGGTCGCAGCCATTCAGTCCGAAATGGAAGTAATCCGCGCTGATTTCCAGCGCCTGTTCCGCGACGGTGCCGATCCCGCTTCCGACGCGGTGCAGGCCGTGACGGACCGCCATTATCGCTGGGTATCGCATAGCTGGACGCCAGACGCCGAAGCCTTCGGGGGCCTCGGCCGCTATTATGTCGAAAATCCGGAGTTCCGCGGCACCTATGACGACGACAAAATAGCGGGATGCCCCGAGTTCATCGCGGCCGCGATGGCGGTTTACGCTGACCGGTCGCTCTGACGCGGAAGCAGCAGGCTGGAGTCGCCATAGCTGTAGAAACGATAGTCGTTTCCGATGGCGTGGGCGTAAGCGGCCTGCATCGTCTCCAGCCCCATCAGCGCGCTGACCAACATGAACAATGTCGAGCGCGGTAGATGGAAGTTGGTCATCAGGCCGTCGATCGCCCTGAAGCGATAGCCTGGAGTAATGAATATTGCCGTGTCGCCCGCGAAGGGCGCGATCGTGCCATCATCCTGCGCCGCGCTTTCGAGCAGGCGCAGGCTGGTGGTCCCGACCGCGATGACGCGGCCGCCCGCCGCGCGCACCGCATTGAGCCGCGCCGCGGTGTCGGCGTCGATCTGGCCCCATTCGGCGTGCATGACATGATCTTCGGTGTTGTCGGCCTTCACGGGCAGGAAGGTACCCGCACCGACGTGCAGTGTCAGCGTTTCGGTTGCGACGCCCGCCGCGGCAAGTGCATCGAGCAGCTTCGGCGTGAAGTGTAGCGCGGCGGTGGGTGCCGCGACCGCGCCATCCTCGCGCGCGAACATCGTCTGATAATCGCTGCGGTCGTCTTCATCGGTGGGACGCTTGCCCGCAATATAGGGCGGCAGCGGCATCGTGCCCGCACGTTCGAGCAGCACTTCGACCGGCTCGTCGCCGGCGAAGGCCAGGATGAAGCTGCCGTCGGACAGCCGCTCCTCGGCGAACGCTTCGACACCGGCGCCGAAATCGACCGTCTCGCCCACGCGCAGCCTTTTGGCATTGCGGATGAAGGCTTGCCAGCGGCGCAGGTCGATCCGCTTGTGCAGCGTGGCGCCGATGCGCGCGTCCCCGCGCCGTCCCTCGAGCTGCGCCGGAATAACGCGCGTATCGTTGAAGACCAAACAGTCGCCGGGGCGCAACCACATCGGCAGGTCGGCAACGCCCGCGTCGACGATCTGGCCGCCATCGACGACGAGCATCCGCGCCGCATCGCGCGGCCGCGCGGGGCGAAGCGCGATACGCTCATTGGGTAGATCGAAATCGAAGGCGTCGACGCGCATGATCTTGACGCGCGTCCCCGCGCTTACTGCTTGATCGGCGCGTTGAGCTGGTCGAGCGTCACTTCAGGCGCGGCAGCGGGCGCGGGTACCGTTTCCGTGAGCATCGAGGCCGGCGGCATCGGCTTGTTATCGGCCGCGACCGAAACCTGCACCATGCGCGACATCACCTCGGGCGGCTCGCCCTTATGGATCGCGTCGATATATTGCATGCCCGAAATGACACGGCCGAACGCCGTGTATCGGCGGTCGAGCGAAAAGCGCGGCTGGAGCATGATGAAGAATTGGCTGTTCGCGCTATCCTCATTCTCGGCGCGCGCCATCGACAGCGTACCGCGCAGATGCGGGGTCACGTTGAACTCGGCTTTCAGGTCGGGAAGCTGCGAGCCGCCCTGCCCGGTCGCGCTCGGATCGCCCGTCTGCGCCATAAAACCGTCGATCACGCGGTGGAACTTGATCCCGTCGTAAAAGCCCGCGCGCGCAAGCTGCTTGATACGATCGACATGGTTCGGCGCGACATTGGGAAAGAGCTGGATCACAACCCGGCCGCCCGTCGAAAGGTCGAGGTTCAGCATATATTCCGGGTTGTTGATATATTGGTCGGGCGTCATCGTCGGCACTGCGGGCGCCTGGACCGCGGGCGCGGCTTCAGTCGCCGCGGGTGCAGCCGGGGTGTCGAGCGGCGGCGGAGCCGGGGTTTCCACCGGCGGCGCCGGCTGGCTTTCTTCAGGATTTGGGCCGGGCGCGGGCGGCGCATCCTGTGCGATCGCCGCAACCGAGAGACCGAACGCCATCGCCGTAAGAACCAAGGGGCGGAAGGAAGATGTCATGCTGGATCGGCCTTTAGAAAAATAAACTGAATTTGCGCCCTGATGGCGCGCCCTAGCGGGAAAAAGCTGAACGCTCAATGATCGGTGTCAGCGCTCGCCCTGAAGGAGCCCCCGCTCGGCGATGCGAGCGACGACCGCATCGCGTACCGAGGGCGTCACGAATTTGTGGATGTCGCCGCCAAAGATCGCGATTTCCTTGACCAGCCGCGATGCGATCGGCTGAAGACTGACGTCGGCCATCAGAAAGACGGTTTCGACACGGTCATTGAGTTGGCGGTTCATGCCCGTCAGCTGATACTCATATTCGAAATCGGTGACACCGCGAATGCCGCGGACGATGATCGAGGCGCCCTGGGCATCGGCGAAGTCCATCAGCAGCGAATTGAAGCCGACGACCTCAATGTCTCCATCGATTCCCGCAACCTCGGCTTTTACCATTGCGATCCGTTCGTCGTCGTCGAACAAGGGCGATTTCGCGATGTTGGTCGTCACCCCGATGATCAGCCGGTCGACGAACTTCGCACCGCGGCGGATGATGTCCATATGGCCGAGCGTGATCGGATCGAACGTACCCGGATAAACCCCCACCCGCATCAACGGTCCCTTTCCACGACATAGCGCGCGATCGCGCGTAGCAGCGTCGCTTCTTCGCCGAAGCCGGCCAGATGCGCAATCGCCTGTTCGACGAGCGCGGTCGCCTGTTCGCGCGCACGCTCGATCCCCATCAGGGTGACGAAGGTCGCCTTGCCCGCAGCGTCGTCCTTGTGCAGCGCCTTGCCCGCCAGCGCCTCGTCACCCTCGACATCCATGATGTCGTCGGCGATCTGAAAGGCGAGCCCGATATCACGCGCATAACCGCGCAGCGGAGTGCGGCTGTCGGGCGGAATCCGCGCAAGTATCGCGCCGGCTTCGACCGAAAAAGCGATCAGCGCCCCGGTCTTCAGTTGCTGCAGGCGCGTCACCGTCGGCAAGTCGAAATTCGAGGTCTCGGCGGCAAGGTCCATCATCTGCCCACCCGCCATGCCAGCCGGGCCCGCGGCGCGTGCAAGTTCGCAGCACAGTTCGCTACGCACGAACGGGTCGCTGCTCGTCACCGGATCGCACAGCCATTCGAACGCGAGGGCATGAAGCGAATCGCCCGCGAGCACCGCAGTTGCTTCATCAAAGGCCTTGTGCACCGTCGGCTTGCCGCGGCGCATATCGTCATCGTCCATGCACGGCAGGTCGTCATGGATCAGCGAATAGACGTGCATCGCCTCCACCGCCGCCCCGACGCGCAGCGTCAGCGAGCGGTCAACATGGAACAGATCACCCGCCGCACGCACCAGCAAGGGCCGTAGCCGCTTGCCGCCCGCAACCGCAGCATGCCGCATCGCTTCATAAAGTGGCCTGCGCGGATCGGACGGTACCGCGAGAAGCTGTTCGAAGAGATTGTCTGTTCCGGCCGCGACCTCGGCCTGGGTGGACAGCAGCAATTGCCGGCCGCGCGAAACTTCGTCGTCGTCGAGCGCCACCCCGGATCAGCTTTCGCCGAAGGGAGTGGTTCCCGTGGGCCGGCCATCGGCGCCCAGGCTGACCTGTTCGATCCGCGCCTGCGCCGCTGCAAGCCGCGCTTCGCAATGGCCGCGCAGCGCATGGCCGCGTTCATAGAGCGTCACCGATTCCTCGAGACTGACGTCCCCGCTCTCGAGCCGACGCACGATCGTTTCAAGCTCGCCCATCGCCGCTTCGAATGACAGAGAAGCGATGTCGACAGCGGCGGCGGTTTCGGGGGTATCCGTCATGGCCCTGCTTTGGCCCCATCGCCCCCGGTCGGTCAAGCTTGACGTCGCGATTTCGCCCTATAGCGTCGCGCCATGTTCATCGGCCATTTCGCTCCGGCTCTGATCGCCGCGGCCCGCCCCAAGGCGGCGGGGCTCGGGACCTTGTTCGTCGCGGCGCAGCTCGTCGACATCGGTTTCGCCGCGCTGCTCATCCCGGGCGTGGAGGCGATGCGGATCGTTCCCGGCATCACCGCGATGAACCCGATGGACCTGCATCATATGCCCTATACGCACAGCCTGCTGGGCGCGTTGATCTGGGCCAAGATTTTCGGGGTGCTGGTCTGGTTTGCGACCAAACGCAAGGAAGCGGCAATCGGCGCAGCACTGGTTGTGGTGTCGCATTGGTTCATCGACCTCATCGTCCATATTCCCGACCTGACACTCTATGGCATGCCGCCCAAACTCGGCCTCGGGCTGTGGAATCATCCACTGATCGCGATGCCGCTGGAGATCCTGCTGATCGGCGGGGCATTCCTCTATTATATGCGCCGAACAGAGGCACCGGGTGGCAATCGCCGACTCTGGGTTCTTGCCGCGCTGCTTGCCTTTGCGCAGGCGGTCGACTGGTTCGGCCCGAAAGAGCCAGCCTATTCGCTCGCCGTCCCCGCGACGATGCTTTTCGCCTATGCGCTACTCGCGGGCACTGCGGCGTGGGCTGGTGCGAACCGTCGCGCGGCTACCCGCTAAGCCATTCGCCTTAGCGCAATCGCGGTTCTGTTTTTTGCAATTGCTCACATGGTGTGAGCCCGTCATGCTGCACTGCACAAGAAGAGAGGGGCTCGAAGGCAAGTTTTGTTTTTAGACAAGGACTTGCATCATGAAAAAATTCATTATCCCCGCCCTTGGCCTGCTCGCGCTGGCGCCTTCCGTTGCTCTTGCGAAGGACGCGCCGACCAACCGTTTCGAGCATGAGGGCAGCACCTACAGCTATACCGTCACGCAAGTTGGCGACACGCGCGTGATCAACGGTGTCGAGGAACGCACCGGCAAGCCGTTCACGCTCCGCGTCGGCCAGCACCGCGTTCGCGGCACCGTCGGTTCGCAGCAGGTCAGCTTCGCGCTGCGCGACGTCGAGCCGCTCAAGATCGAGACGGCCACTCTCGCTTCTCGCTAAAACGTCTCTCCGACCGCAGACCCCATGATGTTTTCGCATCATGGGGTCTGTTCGTTTTGCGCCTGTGCGGCTAAAGGCGCGCCATGACTCAGCAAGCGCCCACCATCACCCCCGAAATCGTCGCCGAGCATGGGCTTTCGCCCGAGGAATATGATCGCGTCCTGAACGCGATCGGGCGTGAGCCCAACCTCGTCGAACTCGGCATCTTCTCGGTCATGTGGTCGGAGCATTGCAGTTATAAAAGCTCGCGCCTCCATTTGAAGAAACTGCCGACGGAGGCCCCATGGGTGATCTGCGGCCCCGGCGAAAATGCCGGCGTCATCGATATCGGCGAAGGGCCGGACGGCAAGAAGCTCGCCGCCATCTTCAAGATGGAGAGCCACAACCACCCGTCGTACATCGAACCCTATCAGGGCGCGGCGACCGGGGTTGGCGGCATCTTGCGCGACGTATTTACGATGGGCGCGCGCCCCGTCGCGAACCTCAACGCGCTGCGCTTCGGCCGCCCCGACCATCCGAAGATGAAGCACCTCATCTCGGGCGTCGTCCATGGCATCGGCGGTTATGGCAATTGCGTCGGCGTCCCGACGGTCGGCGGCGAAGTCAATTTCCACAAGGCCTATGACGGCAATATCCTCGTCAATGCGATGACCGTCGGCGTCGCCGAGCAGGACAAGATTTTTTATTCGGCCGCCAGCGGCGTCGGCAATCCGATCGTCTATGTCGGATCGAAGACCGGCCGCGACGGCATCCACGGCGCGACGATGGCCTCGGCCGACTTTGGCGAGGATGCCGAAGAAAAGCGCCCGACGGTTCAGGTCGGCGACCCCTTCACCGAAAAATTGCTGATCGAGGCTTGCCTCGAACTGATGGCGTCGGACGCAATCGTCGCGATTCAGGATATGGGCGCCGCGGGCCTCACCTCGTCGTCGGTCGAAATGGCATCGAAGGGCGGCGTCGGCCTCCACCTAAAAATGGACGACGTGCCGCAGCGCGAAACCGGCATGACGGCGTATGAGATGATGCTGTCTGAAAGCCAGGAACGCATGCTGATGGTGCTGAAGCCCGGCCGCGAGGATTTCGCCGCCGCGATCTTCCACAAATGGGAGCTCGACTTTGCGGTCATCGGCACCGTCACCGACACCGGCCGGATGGTGCTCGAACATCATGGCGAGATCGTGTGCGACATTCCGCTCGCGCCGCTCGCCGACGACGCGCCGCTCTATGACCGCCCACATGTTCCAACGCCGAAGCAGGGCGAACTCACCAACGTCCCCGAGACGAAGGATGTCGCCGCCGACCTCAAGACGCTGATGGGCACCCCCGACATCGCCAGTCGCCGCTGGATTTACGAACAATATGACAGCCAGGTCGGCGCCGACACGCTGCAGACCGGCGGTGACGCCGCGCTCGTCCGCATCCACGGCACGAGCCGCGCGCTCGCCATGTCGACCGACTGCACCCCGCGCTATTGCTATGCCGACCCGGTCGAGGGCGGCAAGCAGGCGGTCGCTGAGACCTGGCGCAACATAACCGCGGTCGGCGCGACCCCGCTCGCGATCACCAATTGCCTGAACTTTGCCAATCCGCAGCGCCCCGAAATCATGGGGCAGATCACCGGCTGCCTCGACGGCATGGCACAGGCCTGCCGTGCGCTCGACTATCCGATCGTCTCGGGCAACGTCAGTCTCTATAACGAGAGCAAGGCAACCGGCGGCGGCAGCGCGATCCTTCCGACCCCCGCGATCGGCGGCGTCGGCGTGATCGAGGATCTGAACCGCGCGGTCGGCATCGGCTTCAAGCGCACCGGCGACATCGTGCTCGCGGTCGGCGAACGCGCCGGTCATCTAGGCCAGTCGGTGTGGCTCCGCGAAATTCTCGGCCGCGAGGAAGGCCCGCCGCCGCCGGTCGACCTCCGCGCCGAAAAACGCACCGGTGACTTCATTCGCGGCGCGATCAACGCCGGCTGGATCACGGCCTGCCACGATGTATCCGACGGCGGCATGGCGGTGACGCTGGCCGAAATGGCATTGAAGTCGAACATCGGCGTGCTGGTCAGCGAAGAACAGCCCTTCGGTGTCGCTGAAAGCTTCTTCGGCGAGGATCAGGGCCTGTACCTCGTCACCGTCTGCGACACCTGCCTCGCCGACTTCCTCGACGCCGCCGGCCGTGCCGACGTACCGGTCGATCCCGTCGGCCGCACGATCAAGGACCGCATCGTCTTCGAACTCGAAGGCAGCGACCATCAGGTGACTCTCGCTGAACTCCGCGAGGCGCATGAGGGTTTCTTCCCGAATTTGATGGGAGCCGACGCGGCGCTCGCCTAATTAGCTCGGCGTTTGCCTCATCCGTCATTGCGAGCGTAGCGAAGCAATCCAGAGCGGTGTACGCCTGCTCTGGATTGCTTCGCTACGCTCGCAATGACGAAAAATGATTTGGCACGGAGGTCACGCGCATATGAGCATCTATGTCGGCGTCGGGGGCTGGACCTTCGAACCGTGGCGCGGCCCCTTCTACCCCGCCGGGCTCGCGCACAAGCGAGAGCTCGAATATGCCGGCCAGCACCTGACCGGCATCGAGATCAACGGCACCTACTATGGCAGCCAGAAGCCTGAGACCTTTGCCAATTGGGCCGCATCGGTCCCCGACGGCTTCAAATTCAGCGTCAAGGCGTCGCGTTTCACGACAAACCGTAAGGTGCTGGCGGAAGGCGCCGCCTCTATCGAGAAGTTCCTGACGCAGGGCCTGACGCGGCTCGGCGACCGGCTCGGCCCGATCCACTGGCAGTTCATGGCAACGAAGAAGTTCGACCGCGACGATTTCGCAGGCTTCCTAGACTTGCTGCCCGACAGTCAGGATGGCCTAAAGCTACGTCATGCGATCGAGGTCCGCGACGAAAGCTTCCGCGACCCGAAGTTCGTCGACATGCTCCGCGACCGCAACATGGCGGCCGTCTACGCCGACAGCGACGAATTCCCGTGCATCGATGAGCAGACGGCGGACTTCACCTATGCGCGGCTCCAGCGCAGCGAGGAGGATGTCGAAACCGGCTATGACGCCCAGGCGCTCGATCATTGGGCGAAGCGCGCCAAGGATTGGGCGGCCGACGGCCGCGATGCCTATATTTTCTTCATATCCGGCGCGAAGGTCCGCAACCCCGCGGCCGCGCAGGCACTGATCGCAAAGCTGGATTAGCGGGGTCCCCGGCTTTCGCCGGGGCGCAGTTCAGGCCATTGCAGCCTTTGCCGCAAGGAAATTGTACGGATCGATGCCGCGGTTGCGGTAAGCGCGGTGCGCTTCCTGATAAAGCGTCGGCTCGCCGATGCCGAGGCGCGCACGCGCGGCGTCGAGCGGTTCGGCAAGCAGCGAGCGGATGTCCTGCTCGATGATTGCTTTCGACGCTTTGCCGTGGCGCTGGCCCTGGCGGATCGCGCCCATCACCGGCGCGTCGCTCTTGACGCCGCGCTTCACTTCATAGCCGCCGGCATAGGCGATGAAGGCATTGCCGTAATTGCCCGTCTGGCCATAGGTGAAACCGAGCACGCACTGTTCGCCCAGCGCATCGCGGCCATAGCCGGTCAGAATGTGGAACAGGTCGTGTGTGTCGCGCAGGCGGTTCGAATACCATTGCACTTGGTCGTCATATTGCGGGCGGCCCATCTTCTCGCTCTCGGCGACAAGCCCCGCCGCCGACAGGCCTTCACGGCGCATGAAGGTGACATAGGCGTGGCCGACGGTGCCTTCGGGCAAAGCATCGATCCAGCTATGATCGTCGAGCAGGTCGGGGAGATAGGGTTCGCGCTCCATGAGCTGCTTGCCAAAATCGCTTTCGACGAAGGCGCGCGCGTCGTCCATGAAGCCCTTGCGCGGCAGATTTTCAAAGATGTGGAACACCTGTTCGGTGTCTTCCTTGTCCTTGATGAGCTTGCGGAAGTGCGCGAACGCCTTGAACGGGCGGAACTTCGCGGGAATGCGATCGGGGTGGGAGAAGATCGTGGGGGTCATGACTATTCTCGTTCGAATCAGGTGATGCTGTGCAAATAGCATTACTGACATAGATGTCAATAGTCGCTGAATGCCGAAACTCCTCGACGCGTTTTACGGCGCGCGATACGCCTTGCCATCCACCGAAGGGGGCAGCGGGCATGGCCATGGCATCGACACGTTACGAAAGCCTCGACGCGATCCGCGGCGTGGCGGTTATGGGCATATTGGCAATGAATATTGCCGCCTTTGCCCTGCCCTTTGCGGCCTATTCCAACCCGATGGCGGGGGGACCGGTCGGCTCGATCGATCTTGGCACCTGGTTCTTCAACTTTGTACTGATTGATTCCAAGATGCGCGGAATGTTCTCGATGCTTTTCGGCGCGAGCACCTTGCTCGTCATCGAGAGCGCGGACAGCGCCGGGCGCAGCGCCGCGAGCGTCCATTATTCCCGGATGTTCTGGCTGGCTCTCTTCGGCCTCGCCCATTTCTACCTTATCTGGTTCGGTGACATATTGTTCCTGTACGCGATGTGCGGCTTGCTCCTTTTCGCGTTCCGCAATCTTTCGGTGAAGGCGCTGACGATCTGGGCGATCGTCTTTTTCGTCATCGGCATCGGTTTTCTCGGATCGGGATGGGCCGTGATGGCGCTGGCCGAAGCAGGTAAGCTGCCGGCCGACATGATGGGCGAGATGCGCAAGGGCCTTGCCGAAATGGATGCCGAGATGGGCCCCGGCGCGGCGAGTTATGCCAAGGAAATGGCAATCTATCTCGGCAGTTACGCCAGCATCGTCGCGCATCGTACCGGCGAGACGCTGACCGAGCCCTTCGTCGCGGTAATGATGTTCCTGTGGGAGACGATGGGCCTGATGCTGCTGGGCATGGCGTTGTTCAAGTCGCGCATGCTGACCGGCGACTGGGAGCCCGCCCGGTATCGCAAATGGGCGCTGCGCTGCTTCCTGATCGGCGTACCGCCGCTAATTGCACTCGCCTGTTACCAGATCGCGAGCGGGTTCAGCGCGGTGTCGACTTTCGGCGCGACGCTGTCGCTGTCGACGCCATTCGATATTGTGATGACGATCGGCTGGGCCGCACTCATCATGTGGCTGATCAAGGTGAAAGCCAACGACGCGATCCGTATGCGACTTGCCGCGACCGGACGCATGGCCTTCACCAACTATCTCACGACATCGATCGTCATGACGACGATCTTCTATGGCTATGGGCTGGGCTTGTTCGGGAGCATTGGCCGGACCGCGCTCTATCTCTTCTGTTTCGGAATGTGGGCCGCGATGCTGTTCTGGTCAAAGCCGTGGCTCGCGCGCTTCCACTATGGACCACTCGAATGGTTATGGCGCAGCCTGTCGCGCTGGCAGGTGCAACCGATGCGAAAAACTGCGGCTCAATAGCCGATGGCGCGATCGAAGCCCGACGGGCGACGCTGGACGAGCGGATTGGCCTCGCGTTCAAGCGCGCCGAGCGTTTCCTCAAACATCGGACGAAGCGCGACGACGCGCGGCAGATATTCCTCAGGACTGATCTGGCTCTCGACACAGTGCCGCGCGAAAACCTCGATATCCTCGGCGAGCGCGCCGAGCCTTTCGCCGCCGAACTGACGCGCTTCGCTTTTCAGCGTGTGCGCGGGCATGACAAGGCCGCCCGCGTCGCGCGCGCGCATCGCCTCTTCGATCGCGGCAACCGATTTGATGCCGTCTTCGCGAAAATAGCCGAGAATCCTTACAAACGCCGCGCCCAACTGGGTGCGCGTCGCGCGAAATTCATCCCAATCGACCAGGATTTCGTCCAATGTTCCGTCCCTTGGTATTCAAATTCGGTCGTGGTCCCGGCCGATCCATGCCCCAGCTTCGGTAAAAAAGACGTTACAATACCCGCGCCCGGATGACGAAAGGCGCCCCATTTTGGATCAGCGCCGGACTCGCCAGCCTGCGTCACCCGAAGGGGACACGGTATCTTCGACCGACCAGCCATGCTCGCCTGCCAGTGCTGCGACCTCGCGCGCCGCCTGCGGATCGTCGGCGAGCAGCAGGACATCGGCCGTCTCGCGCAGCGCCCGCGCCAGCCTGAGCGCCGGCCAGGGGCAGCGCATCCCGCGCGCATCGACGACGCGCGTCCCCAATGCGTCAGGTCCGGTCATTCGTCATAGGGATTGCGCGAATTGCGGAAATTGAGGCGTACCGGCACGCCCTGGAACCCCAGTTCCTTGCGCATCCCGTTGACCAGATAGCGTTCATAACTTCCCGGCAAACTGTCGGTACGCGACCCGAAGACGACGAAGGTCGGCGGCCGCGTGCGCGCCTGCGTGATGTAACGCAGCTTGATACGCTTGCCGCCCGGCGCCGGTGGCGGATTATTCTCGACCGCCCCTTCGAACCAGCGATTGAGCCGCGCGGTCGAAACACGGTTGGTCCAGATATCGCGCTGTTCGAAAGCGACACGGACCAGCGTATCAATCCCCTTGCCCGTCGCGCCTGAGATGCTGAGCACGGGAACGCCCTTCACCTGGCTGAGCCCGTCGTCAAGCGCGTTCCGAACGCCGTTGAACAGTGCCGAGGGATCTTCGGCGATATCCCATTTGTTGAGCGCGACGATCAGCGCCCGCCCTTCCTGCAGCACCTTGTCGGCGATGCGCAGATCCTGCGCCTCGAGGCCCTTCGTGGCATCGAGCAGCAGCACCACGACCTCGGCGAAATCGACCGCGTGGAGCGCATCGGCGACCGAGAGCTTTTCGAGCTTGTCGACGACCTTGGCGCGCTTGCGCATGCCCGCGGTGTCGAAAAGCTGGATTTCGTGGACCTCGCCGTCATTTTCCCATTGCCAGTCGACGCGGATCGAATCGCGCGTGATCCCCGCCTCGGGCCCGGTGATCAAGCGATCCTCGCCGATCATGCGGTTGATCAGCGTCGATTTGCCCGCGTTCGGACGGCCGACGATCGCCAGCTTCATCGGTCCGAGCGGCGCGTCCTCATCCTCTTCGCCTTCCACCGGCGGCGGAAAGGCTTCGGCTTCAGCCGCGTCATAAGCCTCGATGATCGGACGCAGCGCATCGAACAGGTCGACGACCCCCTCGCCATGCTCGGCGCTGAGCGCGATCGGATTGTCGAAGCCGAGCGAATAGCTCTCCATCAGGCCGTTTTCGCCCTGCTTCCCCTCAGCCTTGTTGACGAGGAGAATGATCGGCGTGTCCTCGCTGCGCAGCCAGCGCGCGATTTCCTCGTCGAGCGGAGTTACGCCCGCACGGCCGTCGATCATGAACAGCGCCGCATCGGCCTCGCGCACCGCCTTTTCGGTCTGCACGCGCATCCGGCCGGGCAGCGTCGCCGCGTCATAATCCTCGAAACCGGCGGTATCGACGATGGTGAACTTCAGGCCGAGCAGTTCACCGTCGCCCTCGCGCCGGTCGCGCGTGACTCCGGGCTGGTCGTCGACGAGCGCAAGGCGCTTGCCGACCAGCCGGTTGAACAGCGTCGATTTGCCGACATTGGGGCGGCCGACAATGGCGATCGTCGCGAATCGCGACATGGCTTGGTTCCTATCCTATCCGGGCCACCCCGGCCCGGACGCTGTATCAGCGCCAGGCCGTGAGCTTTCCATCGTCCGCGAGGACGTACAAAATATTATTCGCAACCACCGGCGGCTGCGACAGCGACGATTTGAATTCGGTCGATCCCAGCAGCGATCCGTCGGTCGGCGAGAATTCGGACAACGTGCCTTCGCTGTTCACCGCGATCAAACGGCCGCCCGCAAGAATCGGGCCGGTCCAGCGGATCGGGTCCTTCTTCTTCTTTTCGGTTTCAACGCGGAAACGCGCGAGCTGCTGCATCCAACGTACCTTGCCGCTGGTGCGAGCGACGCACAGAAGCTTGGCATCGTCGGTCATGGCATAGACCCACTCGCCAACGACATAGGGCGTCGAAATGCCGGCGATCGAGATTTCCCAGCTACGCTGGCCCGTGACGAGTTCATAGCTCGCCATGCGGCCGCCCTGACCGAGCGCGAAGACGCGGCCACGGTCGACGACCGGATCGGCATCGACGTCGGTGAGCGTCGAAACCGACAGCGCCATCGACGTGCGCGCAAGCGCATCTTCCCACAGGTCGCGGCCGTTTTCGTAACGATAGGCCTGCACTTCACCCGACGAGAAGCCAGCGACGATCGTCCCCTGCCCGGCTGCGGGCGACGCGGCGCCAAACACGCTGCCCGGCTCCATCGATGCGGTCGCCTGCCACTGCACCGCGCCATCGGCGGCGTTGAGGGCAAAAATCTGATTGTCCTGGCTGATCACATAGACCCCGCCAAAGGCGATCGTCGGCGCGCCGCGCAGGGGCCCCGAAGGCTTTACCTTCCAGATCACCGAGCCGTCCGCAACGTTCAGCGCCGCGACATCGCCGACGCCGCTCGTGGCATAAACCACATTGCCGTCGACCCCGGCACCACCGCCGAACAGCGATGCCTTGAAATCCTTGCCCGTGCTGCCGATCGCGGCGCTCCACAATTTCGCGCCCGTATCGGCGGCGAAAGCGGTGACGACAGCATCGGTATCGACGACGAACAGCCGGTTGTCGGCAATCACGGGCGAGGCCGCGATCCGCTGTTTGTTCGTGTTGCCCGCGATGCTGGTTTCCCACAGCTTGGTTCGCGTGGCGGCGAGCGCCGGATGACCCATCGATTTCGAAGCGTTGCCGCCCGACTGCGCCCAATTGGCGTTGACCGCCGGTTCGGGAAGCACGACCGCGATCGATGCGGTGGCGGGATCGACCTTGACGCTGTTGTCGTTCGACAGGATCGACACGCGGTCACCCACCGTCGGGGTCTTCGGTCCGCCGTCGCCCTTGAGCACCCCACATGCCGTGAGCGGCAGCGCCAGCAGCGCCGCATAAATTCCGTAACGCGCTTTCCGCATATTAATTGGCTTTCTCAGTCTTTGCGGCTGCCGCTGCCTTCGGCGCAGCATTGCCTTTCTGGTCCTTTTCGGCGCTTTCGTTCGCGCGATCTGCGACCGCGTCGACGCCGAGCATACCCGCCATCTGCACCGAGCGCGATTGCAGCGATTTGGAGACGTCGGGCAATTTGGCGATGCGTCCGTAAAGCGCGCCCGCCTGATCGAACTGCCCCAACTGATAATGCGCGGTCGCCGAAAGTTCGGCGGCGCTCGCGAACCAGCTCGACGCCGGATCCTTTGCGTCGACCATCGGCTTCATTCGCGCGATCACCACCTCGGGCTTCAGCGTGTCATATTCAAACGCCGTCTGGCGGATCAGCGCAAGGTCGCGCAGCGCCTGGTCGAGCTTCGTGTCGGCAGCGACTTTCGCCATCAACGCAGCGGCGGCTTTCAGGTCGCCGGTCTGCGCCTTGATATTCGCTTCCTGCATTTGCGCGACGGCGCGATAGGCGGGATCGCCTTCGGCAACGAGCTTCTCCAGTTCGGCGGTCGCGGCGCGCGGCTGGTTGGTGCTGAGCTTTTCGAACGCCGCAATCAGTTCTTCGGCCTGTTCGCCGCGCGCGGCATCCTGACGATGGCTCCAGAAGAGATAGCCGCCGAACGCGAGCAAAGCGGCGAGCACGCCGCCGATGATCCAGCGGCCGTAGCGCTGCATGATCGTGTCGAGCCGGTCCTTGCGGACGGCTTCGTCGACTTCCTGCAACAGCGCGGCATCATTCGTCGGGCTCAGGGCCAATCAAACCTCCATATACTCGTCATGGCTCTGGGCATTCGTCCCGCCGGTCGCTTCCTTAGCGACAGCACCGAAAAAGGCCAAGCGTTTCACTTTGGTGGATCGCTGAGCCATCAACCGGCGTAGGTCTGATCCTCGGTCGGGAATGAACGGGACCTGACTTCGTCGGCATAGTCCTTCACCGCGGCTTCCACGACGCCCGCCATATTCCCGAAGCGCTTCACGAATTTGGGGACACGTTCGAACATGCCGAGCATGTCGTCGGTGACGAGCACCTGGCCGTCGCACTGTGCCGAGGCACCGATGCCGATCGTCGGGCAATCGACCTTGTTCGTGATCTCGATTGCAATCGATTCGAGCACGCCTTCGATGACGATCGAAAACGCACCGGCCTGCGCGACCGCAATGGCATCTTCGACGATCGAGCGCGCCTCTTCCTCGCTCTTGCCGCGCACGCCATAACCGCCGAGAATGTTGACCGCCTGCGGGGTCAGCCCGACATGACCCATCACCGGGATGCCGCGCTGGGTCAGGAATTCGATCGTCGGCGCAAGCACCTTGCCGCCCTCGACCTTCACAGCGGCCGCACCGGTTTCCTTGAGCAGCCGCGCGGCATTGTCGAAGGCCTGCTGCGGGCTCCCTTCATAGCTACCGAAGGGCATGTCGACGATCACTGCGGCATGATAGCTGCCGCGGACGACCGCGGCGCCGTGCAGCGCCATCATGTCCATCGTCACGCCGACGGTATGCGGCAGACCATAGATCACCTGCGCGAGCGAATCGCCGACGAGCAACATGTCGCAATGCGGATCGAGCAGTTGCGCCATGCGGACGGTGTAGGCGGTGAGCATCACAAGCGGCTCGCCGCCCTTGCGCTGACGGATACGCGGCACCGTTAAGCGCTTCATCGGCTGCGGCGTCGGATTGGCGCGGCTCGTTGAGGTGTCGAGGGTGAGCGTTTTGGGGAGTGTAGACATGGCGCGGGGGCTTAGCGGCTAAAGCGCATACGCGAAAGCGGCAAAGGCCAAGCATGTCACTGATTATTGACTCCATGTTAAAAATATATAACATAGAGTTCGAATCATATGACATGGAGTAGGGCGAATGTCTTTTCGGGAAAAGATTCACTGGGTGACGCTGGTGACGATGATTCTGGCGTTCGGCTGGTATTTCCTCCTTTATCCTTGGCGGATTGTCGGGAGCCCGGCGGGCGTGATGGCGACCGCAGGAATGCTGGTTCCCGTGACGATTGCGATCATCGTGGCGATGACCATCGCGACCGCCTTTCTGGCGATCCGAAGCCCCCGCGAGGCAGAAGCGCGCGAAGATGAGCGCGACCGCGACTTCCATTTGCGCGGAACGCATTTCGGCTACTATCCGCTCGTCATCGGAATCTGGATCAATATCTTCCTGATCTTCTGGGGCATCGGGCAAGCCGAGCAGCTCAACCTGATGATCGCGACGCTGGTCGTGGCCGAGCTCGTGAGGATCGGCACGCAGCTCTATCTCTATCGCCGAGGCTATTGAGCCATGGCGTATCGCACCGCTGACTTCGAAGGATGGCAGATGACCTATCGGGAAAAGACCGCCTGGCTCAATCTCGTCTGCATGCTGATTGCCTACAGCCTCTATTTCAGCCTCGTCATTGCCGGCCATCCCGCTGGGCGGGAGATGTTCCCGATGCTGTGGCTGTTCGGGGGAATCGCCGCTACGCAGGCGGTGGTCGTTATCGCGGGGACGATTGCCCTGCTTCTCGCGACGCCGAAAGCCGATCGCAAGCCAGCCGACGAGCGCGACCGCGCGATCAGTCGGCGCGGCCGGGCGGCCGCCTATTATGCCATGCTGGTTGGGATGATCCTTGTCGGAGTGGTGATGCCGTTCACCGACACCGGGGTGAAGATCGCCAATGCCGCCCTTTTCGCCATCGTGCTGGCCGAGACGGTCCACAGCGTCGTCGTCCTGCTGAGCTACCGGCGAGGCTGGCATGGCTAAGCCTCCCTTCACCAACGATATCCGGACGCTGCGCTTCCTTTCCGGCGAGATGACGCAGGGCGATCTCGGCGACCGCGTCGGTGTCACGCGACAGACGATCGCCGCGATCGAGCAGGGTAAATATTCGCCTTCGCTGGAGGTCGCATTTCGCATCGCGCGCGTGTTCGACAAGCCACTCGAAGCGGTGTTCCAGTGGACTGACACCACCAACGACTGAGACAGCGCGGCCGCGCGGGCCCGGACCGATGCCCCTCCCCGGTGGTGTCGGGCCGGGCCTTAGGCGGCGCTCAGCGCAGAGAGTTGTTCATCGTCGAGGCGAAGATCGAGGCTGCCCATCAACTCGTCAAGTTGCTCGACGGATGTCGCGCTGGCGATCGGCGCGGTGACGCCCGGCTGCGCGGCAACCCACGCAAGCGCGATCTGCGAAAGGGTAGCACCGGTTTCTGCCGCGATGCGATCCATCACCGCCAGCACCGCCGGCCCCTTGCCTTCGAGATAGGGCTTGGCCCGCGCACCGCGCGCACTTTTTCCCAAGTCGTCGGCGCCCCGATATTTGCCCGACAGATAGCCCGACGCGAGGCTGAAATAGGTGACGACGCCCAGGCCTTCGTCGACGCATGTTTGTTGCAGCGCGCCTTCATATTGGGCGCGGTCGAGCAGATTGAGTTCGGGCTGCATCGCGGTGAAGCGCGGCAGGCCCTGTTCGTCAGCCACGCGGAGCGCCTCTGCAAGGCGCTCCGCCGAATAGTTCGACGCGCCGATCGCGCGGACGATGCCGGCATCGACCAGTTCGGCAAACGCACCGAGCACTTCACCCAGCGGCACATCGGGATCGTCCTTGTGCGCGAAATAGAGGTCGATCGTGTCGACGCCGAGACGATCGAGCGATCCCTGCACGGCCTCGCGGATGCGATCGGGCTTCAGCCCGCCCGGCATCATCCCCACCTTGGTCACGATCAACACCTGTTCGCGCGCGCCGCTTTCCTTCAGCCAGGCTCCTAGCATGCTTTCGGATTCGCCGCCCTTGTGCCCCGGAACCCACGCCGAATAGACGTCGGCGGTGTCGATCATCCCGCCGCCGAGCTCGACGAAACGGTCGAGGACGGCGAAGCTCGCATCGCGCCCTGCGGTCATGCCGAAGACATTGCCGCCCAGCACGAACGGACGGATCGAAAGGCCGCTCTGGCCCAATGGCTTTTCGCTCATTTTCCGTTCCCTTTGACTGCGACCACCGCTTCGCGCGGATTGTCGCTGAACAGACCGTCGATCCCCGTCGCAAGATAGGCGGCGATCTCGCCCGCGAGGTCGCCGTGCCCCGCCGGATTGACCCCGCCCTTGTCACCGAGCGGCAGGAAATAATTTTCGCGCCGGAACGTCCAGGGATGGACTTTCAGCTTCGCCGCATGCGCATCGTGCACAAGGCTGGTCGGCGTGCCAAGCCGACCGAGCGCGCCGCGCGGGATCACCATCGCCTTGTTCGGGCCGATCCCGTCGGCGTAGGCGGCGATCATCTTCAGCCCCTCGGGCGACGTCATGGCGGCATAGCTGGTTCCGGGCCGATCGGCCGGTCCGCCCTCGGCATCCATCAACTGGATCAACGGCAGATCGCTCTTTGCGCGCAGGTCCATCAGATTGCCGACTTCGAAGCTTTGGATGAACACATGCGCGGCGCGGCCGCGATAGCCGAAGCGATCGAGCATGGCGAGCAACGGCGCCTCGTGCGGCAGGCCGATCGAGACGAAATAGCTCGGATGCTTGGTTTCGGGATAGACGCCAACCGGCGTCTTGCGGCCTTTGTTCACCTCCGCGAGCAGCGTGAGGATCTCCTCGAATGTCGGGATTTCGAACTGGCCGTCATATTCGGTACTGCGCAGCTTCGGCAGCCGCTCTCGCGCGCGCAGCGTCTTGAGTTCGGCGAGCGTGAAATCTTCGGTGAACCAGCCGGCAACCTGCTGCCCGTCGATCGTCTTCGTCGCCTTGCGGCCGGCGAATTCGGGATGCGCGGCGACGTCGGTGGTTTCCGAAATCTCATTCTCGTGCCGCGCGACGAGCACGCCGTCTTTCGTCAACACCAGATCGGGCTCGATATAATCGGCACCGAGGTCGATCGCGAGCCGGTAGCTTGCCAGCGTATGTTCGGGACGTTCGCCCGACGCGCCGCGATGGGCGATCACGATCGGCGGCTGGCCATCGAGAGTGGGCTGCGCTGTCACCGTGTCAGCAGTGCAACCAGCGGACAGCATGACGGCCAGCAAGGCCAAAAACGACCGGATCATGCTGCAAAACGCGCCTTCCATTCATCGGCCGAGAAACCGACGCTGATACCATTATCTGCTTCGACAACCGGCCGACGGATCATCGCAGGCTGATCGAGCATCAGCGCCTTCGCCGACGCCGCATCCAGCCCATCCTTCTGCGCATCGGGCAGCTTGCGAAAGGTCGTACCGGCCTTGTTGAGCAGCTTTTCCCAGCCGAGCGCGTCGATCCAGCCCTGCAGTCGCGCTGCGTCGAGCCCATCCTTGCGCACATCGTGAAAATGATAGGCCACGCCTTGCTCGTCGAGCCAGCGCCGCGCTTTCTTCACCGTGTCGCAGTTCGAAATGCCATAGAGAATCATCGTCATGGGTCAGGGACTAGCAGGCGCCGGTTGCAGTTTCGAGGCCGAGAGAGTGAACGCGCTCAGGAAATCGACGGTCGGTCCGCGATGCGCGTGTTCGCGCTCGCCAGCTTGCCGCGCAGCGCGCGCGCGAACCCTTCGTGTAGCGCACCCGCAATCCCCGGGTTCGCCGCCAGATAGGCGCGCAGCGCCGCCGCGGGCACGAACCACAGGCGGGCGTTGGTGCCCAGCAGCACCGTCCCCGTCGCATGGGTGCCGTCGAGGACGGTCGCTTCGCCGATCAGCGCGCCGTCCGAAAGCTTTCCGATCTCGACCCCGTCGCGCAGGATCGTGGCCTTGCCCTCCGCCAGATAGAAGAGGCTGGGCGCCGCCTGATTTTCGCGGATCAGCACCTCGCCGCGCCTTGCCGATATCCAGTTTCCCTGGTCGATCAGGTCGCGCGCGACCATCGCGCCAAGCCCCGGAAAATGCTGCCTGCGCAATTCTTCTTCCTCGGCGGTGAAGCGGATATTCGCCCCGCCGAGCCATAACCGCGCCAATATACCGATATTGATCGCTAGGATGGCGAGTACCAGCAGGCCGTAACCGACGTCGCCTCCCCTGAACAATGTCAGCGGCAGCGCCACCAGCGCCGCCGCGGCAAGGCCGATGCGCGCATATTCGATCCTCACGACAAGGCTTGTCGCGAGCAACAGGAGCAGCACCCCATATACGAACCACGCGGATTCGAAATTCGCCATTGCTAGTCGCTCGCATCCCGACCCGCCGCCGGGCCACCGGGTGTATGACGTTGCCGATCGCAAAAAGCCTTGGCCGCAGACCCCTCCACATCCAAAGCACGTAACAAACTAACCGTTTTTGCCGCTCAAGAAAAGCATAGGTGCGCAAATGTCACGATAATGCTAATTTTCGGGTTTGATCGTGCCGGAAACATTGCTTCCGCGCGACATAGGCGCCATGTGGCGCTCGATTCGAACGCGAAAAGACAGGCATATGACGAAAAACTGGCAACCGCATAGCTGGCGCTCGCACGAAGCCCGCCAGCTTCCCACCTATCGCGACGCCGATGCGCTGGCGGCCGCCGAGCGTGAGCTCAGCAATTATCCGCCGCTGGTCTTTGCCGGCGAAGCGCGCGACCTGACCGCCGAACTCGGCCGCGTGGCCGAGGGCAAGGCGTTCCTGTTGCAGGGCGGCGATTGCGCCGAAAGCTTTGCCGAATTCCATCCGAACAATATCCGCGACACCTTCCGCGTGCTGCTTCAGATGGCGGTCGTGCTGACCTTTGCGTCGAAAATGCCCGTGGTGAAGCTCGGCCGCATGGCGGGTCAGTTCGCCAAGCCGCGCTCGGCCGACATGGAAGATATCGGCGGCATCGAGTTGCCGAGCTATCGCGGCGACATCATCAACGACATCGCGTTCGAGGAAGCGGGCCGCGAGCCCGACCCGCAGCGCATGGTGAAGGCGTACAACCAGTCGGCGGCCACGCTGAACCTGCTGCGCGCCTTTGCCAATGGCGGCTATGCCAATCTGCACCAGGTCAACGCCTGGACGCACGATTTCATGGACCGCAGCCCGTGGGCGAAAAAATATCAGGAAACCGCCGCGCGCATTTCCGAAGCGCTCGCCTTCATGGAAGCGTGCGGCGTCACGCCGGAAACCGTGCCGCAGATTAAGGGCACCAGCTTCTACACCAGCCACGAAGCCTTGTTACTTCCTTATGAGCAAGCACTGACCCGTCAGGACAGCCTGACCGGCGGCTGGTACGATACGTCGGGCCACTTCCTGTGGGTAGGCGACCGCACCCGCTTTGAAGGTTCGGCGCACATCGAATATTTGCGCGGTATCGGCAATCCGGTCGGCATGAAGTGCGGCCCGAGCCTCGAGCCCGACGCGCTGCTGCGCCTGCTCGATACGCTTAACCCGAACCATGTCGCCGGACGCATGACGCTGATCACGCGTTATGGCCACGACAAGATCGAAGCGCATCTGCCCAAGCTGGTACGCGCGGTGAAGGAATCGGGTCACCCGGTCGTCTGGTCGTGCGACCCGATGCACGGCAATGTGATCAAGACGCCCAACGGCTATAAGACGCGGCCGTTCGATCGCATCCTCGCCGAAGTGCGCGGCTTCTTTGCCGTGCACCGCGCCGAGGGCACGCATGGCGGCGGCATCCATATCGAAATGACCGGCCAGAATGTCACCGAATGCACCGGCGGCGCGATGGATGTCACGCAGATGGATCTTGCCGACCGCTATCACACGCATTGCGATCCGCGCCTGAACGCCGGTCAGAGCCTCGAGCTGGCATTCCTGCTGGCCGAAATGCTCAATCAGGAAATGGCGGATCGCGCCAAGCAAGCGGCGTAAAACCAACTTTGTCATTGCGACCCCGGCGAAAGCCGGGGTCGCAATGACAATCTAAGAAATTACTTACCCGGCCACTGCTTCGTATCGGCGAACGCCCGGCCCAGCGCGACATGCAGATCGGCATCCTCCGCCGCACCGCCAAGCGGGATCTTGTCCGAGAAATTGTCGGCGGCACTGTGATAGTCGCTGCCAAGAAAAGCTTCGAGCAGCTTCATGTCCGAGAAGCTGCCGCCGACCATCAGCGACGTCACGCCCTTTGCACCCAGCGCCCAGCCGTCCTGCCGCTGGATGAAGGCATCGGCCTCGCCATCCTCGTCGAGCTTGCGGCCGAGCTTCGTCGCGGTCTCGCGCACAACAGCGTCATAGGCGGGCTTGCCGCGTCCGATCGTCGCCACCGGGGTGCCGCGCGGGGAGATGGCGATCGTATCGATGTTGAGCGCGACCGTGATGTCGGACAGCGGCACGACCGGATGATCGGCAAAATAATGTGCGCCAAGCAGACCCTTTTCCTCTGCTGTCGTCGCCATGAAATAGATGTCGCGGTCGGGGCGAGCGCCCGAACCCAGGCGCTTTGCCACCTCGATCAGCACCGCGATACCGCTCGCATTGTCGACCGCGCCGTTACAGATACGATCAGCGGCGCCTTCGGGCTCGCAAATGCCGAGGTGGTCCCAGTGCCCCAGAAACAGGATCGCCTTACCATCGGGCTTGGCGCCGGGAAGCTTTGCGATGATATTGTTGCTGGCAAAGGCTCGTGAGGTCGATTGCGCCTTCATGCTGGCGGTCACCGGCAGCGCCGCGCCCTTATAGTCAGGCGATTTCGCCGCCTCTCGCAGTCCATCGCCATCCTGCCCTGCCTTTTTCAGCAAGGCATCAGCCGCCTCGATCGACAGGAAGCCGCTGATCGGTGCGCCCGGCTTGGCGCTCGCGAGCCGTACCGACTTGGCGCCCGCGCTTTCGCGCAGTTCCGTCCACGGCACCGCATCGGTCGCGATCACCAGCACCGCCGAGGCACCCGCATCGGCAAGCATCTGGCGCCGCTCGCGATAGCGCGGCAGCTTGTCGCCGAAGGGCGCATTGTCGAACAGCATGATCGCGAGCTTGCCCTTGACGTCGGTATTGACCTTGCCCGCGCCATCGAGGCCATAGCCGACGAAGACGGCGGGAAGATCGTCAAAGGAGGCCGACGCATCGCGGCTGCTCAGGATAATCCCGTCATTCCCCAGCGCGAAGTCGCGGCCGTTGACCTTGAATTTCGCAGAGCCGCCAAGCGCCTGCGTTTCGACGAAGGGTACCGGCTGGAGCCAGGGTGTCGCGCTGCCCGGAACAGCTTCGAGCCCGGCCTTCGCCCATTCGCCGACGATATAGGCGATCGTGCGATCTTCTCCCTCGGTTCCCGGCGCACGGCCTTCGAACGCATCGCTCGCGAGGACCTTGATATGGTCGGCAAGCTCGGCCTCGGTAATCGGGGCGTCGCCCTTGGCGGGCGCGGCCGAGCAGGCGGGAGCGAAAGCGGCAAGGGCGATGGCCGCGACGGCGGCGTGGAAACGGGTGGTTTTCATGGCGCCGCCGCATGGCATTTCCGCCGCGGCGCGGCAAGGCGCGTTCGTCGAAAGACGAACGGCGGCGTCAACCCCGCCCCGCGCGCTCCAGCAATGCCTTGGCCGCTGCAACATGCATATCCTCGATCATCCGCCCATCATGCCGCTGCGCCCCGCCCGTTGCCGCCGCGACCAGCGCTTCTGCGGCGGCGACCTCGCGTTCGGAGGGCGCGAACGCCATGTTGCACGGATCGACCTGCAACGGATGGATCAGAGTCTTGCCGTCGAAACCGAACCGTCGGCCCTCAGCCACCTCGGCGGCGAAACCTGCGGCATCGTCGATCGCATTATAAACGCCGTCGAAACACCATACGCCGCCGGCGCGCGCCGCCAGCACGATCGTCTGGATCGCGTGGCTCATCGCGCCGCGGTCCATTCCGTCGGGCAGTTTGAGTTCGTGCGCGAGATCGTTGAGCCCACCGATCAACCCCGTCACCACCCGGTCGGCCGCGATATCTCGCGCCGCATAGATCGCAGCGGGCGTCTCGATCATGGCAAAGACCGGCAGGCCCATGTCGCGGAGCGGGTCGAGGTCGGCTGGCACGTCGACTTTCGGCAGCACGACCGCATCGAGTGCAAGACCATAGAGCGCCGCAATATCGGCCTCCTGCTCATAGGCGCCGGTGGCGTTGACGCGCACCGCGACGCGCTTGCCGGGATATCCGGCCTCGACCGCGCGGCGCATCGCATCGCGTGCCTCGATCTTGCGGTCCGCCGGCACCGCGTCCTCGAGGTCGATGATCAGCATGTCGGCGGCGAGCGCGTGCGCCTTTTCGAGCGCGCGTGCGTTCGAACCGGGGACATAGAGCAGCGAGCGCGGCGGATAGTCACTTGGGGTCATGCGCTTTTCTGTGGCGCAAGGCGGCCATTGCCGCAATAAGGAAGCGGGTTTGCAAAGTCGCAATTTTGCAGAGGGGATGATCGATGGAATTTGCGCTTGCACTGGTGGTTTTGGCTCTTGTGTTCCTGATCTGGGCGCTCACGCCCGTTCGTCAGGGCTATGCCTATACGATCGAACGCTTCGGCCGCTACACGCACACCGCGCAGCCTGGGCTCAACTTCATCATGCCGATCTTCGACCGTGTCGGGCGCAAAGTGAACATGATGGAGCAGGTGCTCGACATCCCGGGCCAGGAAATCATCACCAAGGACAATGCGATGGTCGCGGTCGACGGCGTCGTCTTCTTCCAGGTGCTCGACGCCGCGCGCGCCGCCTATGAGGTGAGCGACCTCTATCTCGCGATCATGAACCTTACGACCACGAACCTTCGCACCGTGATGGGTTCGATGGACCTCGACGAAACGCTGTCGAAGCGCGACGAGATCAACACCCGGCTACTCCACGTCGTCGACGACGCAACGACCCCATGGGGTGTCAAGATCACGCGCGTCGAGATCAAGGACATCCGCCCGCCCGCCGATATCTCGAACGCGATGGCACGGCAGATGAAGGCCGAGCGTGAAAAGCGCGCAAACATCCTCGAAGCCGAAGGCATGCGCGCCTCCGAAATCCTCCGCGCCGAGGGCGAGAAGCAGGGCCAGATCCTGCAGGCAGAGGGCCGCCGCGAAGCCGCTTTCCGCGACGCCGAAGCGCGCGAACGCGAAGCCGAGGCCGAAGCGAAGGCGACGCAGATGGTGTCCGACGCAATCGCCAGCGGCAATGCGCAGGCGATCAACTATTTCATCGCGCAGAAATATGTCGAGGCGGTAAGCCAGTTCGCAACCAGCCCGAATGCTAAGACGATCCTCTTCCCCGTCGAAGCAACGCAGCTCATCGGCACGCTCGGAGGGATCGGCGAACTCGCCAGGGATGCGCTCGAACGCAAGACGGGAGCCTGACATGCCCGACTGGCTGACGAATATGGAACCGCACTGGGCGTGGCTTTCGCTCGGCGTGCTGCTCGCCGCCGCCGAGATCGTCGCGCCGGGCTTTTTCCTCATCTGGGTCGGCGCCGCGGCGGTCGTCACCGGCGTCGTCGCCTGGATCGTCCCGCTCAGCATCCCGCTCCAGCTCGGCATCTTCGCCATATTGTCGTTCGTCGCGCTCTACGGCGGGCGCCGCTGGTTGAAGGCGAACCCGATCACGACGACCGACCCGCACCTCAACCAGCGCGGTGGCCGCCTGATCGGCGAAGTGCTGACGGTGACCAAGGCGATCGAGGACGGCCGCGGCCGGGCCAAGGTCGGCGACGGCGAATGGCCGGTGCGCGGGCCCGACGTTGCCGAAGGCGCGAAGGTGCGCGTTGTCAGCGCCGACGGCGGCGTGCTGGTGGTCGAGGTGGCCTAGCCGCCCTTCGACCGCGAATAGATTGCGACGACATGGCCTAGCGCATCGCTCTCGCCGATCCGGCGGAAACCGAGCTTCGCCGACACGCGCTCGGACGCGTCATTGCCCGGATCGATGATGCAGCGCACCTCGGCCTCATCCAGATGTTCGTCGGCCCAGCCTAGCGCCGCGCGCATCGCCTCGGTCGCATAGCCCGCGCCCCAATGGTCGGCGTCGAACGCCCATCCCGCTTCGGGAACCCCCTCCAGCTCGGGGATGCCGCGGCAAAAATAGCTTAGGCCGCCCATTCCGACCAGCGCGTCGCTCGCCCGGTCGGCGAACACCCAATAGCCAAAGCCCATCACCGGCCACAGCCCCGCCGAGCTCAGGAACTTGCCCCAGCTGACGTCGGGTGCGCGCGGTTCACCGCCGATGAAGCGCGTGACGCGTTCGTCGGCCCACATCGCGATATGGACGTCCTTGTCGGACAGGCGCCCCGGGCGCAGGCGCAAACGGTCGGTTTCGATGACGGGAGGCGATGTATACATCGCCCCGATGTGCCGAACCGGCGCGGGCCGGTCAATCCGGGTTCAGATAATGGTCGAACAGGTCGTGCAGCACGGCCTTGCCGTCGACCTGCTGCTTCGCGCGCATCACGCCGAGAGTGTCGACGCGCGTCAGCACGTCCACATGACGAAGCACGCCATGATATTGCGGCCGGTCGTTGAAATCGTGGAACAGGAAGATACAGTCGGGCTTGCAGTGGATGATCGACTGCAACAGGCAGGCGACACGAAAGCGGCCGTCGATAAACACCGCATCGGGGCTGCCGCCCATGACGCGCCAGATATGCGTGTGATAGCGCGGCCAGTCGCGCAGCCGGTTTTCATCGACCGGATAACCCCATTCGCCCACGGGTCCGATGTCGACATGAACGGGGGTAAATTCCACCGCCTCGCGGGAGACCTCGGTGTGAACCCTGGTCAGCCAGTCGGTATCGCTGTCGACGCTGACGATGCGCTGCACCTGCCGCGCCGCCACCACGGTACTGCCGCCGCACCCGAATTCGAGCAAGGAAGCCAGCCCAGCGAGCTGCAGTTCGAACTGCACGACCTCGGCCGCGGTCATATGTGGTTGCATGGTCCCCTCCACCGGTCGGAGGATATGGGAGGACGAACGCCGCGTCCAGCCTGCGTTGCCGGTCATGCCCGCGAAAGCGCGATCCAAAGGAGGGGAGAGAGAAACCGTCCCGGATCGCGCTTTCGCAGGGGGTCAGGCTGCCGCGGCAGCCAGTTCGGGTTTAGACGAATGCGCCGGCATGATCGCGTCGGCATAGTCGCTTTCATATTTCTGGATCAGCGACCGGTCGTCATGATTCCACGGGTGGAAGCCAGGCATGAAATAGGAAAGCCAAGGGAAGAAGCTCTTGCGCAACACGCCGGGCGTGCCGAGCAGATACCACCAGATGCGCGCCGTGACGCGCCAGCCGGTGAGGCCGTCCTGCCTAAGCAGCGCCTTCATCCCCTTCACGCGCTTCGGCCAGAAGCGAGTGGTGACAAGGATCATCATCAGCGATTTCGCACGCCAGCGCCGGAAACGGCTCCAGTCCTTCGTCGCGTGAAGCCAGGTGTCGTAGGCGACACCCTTATGCTCGATTTCCTCGATCGCGTGCCATTTCCATAAGCTGGCCCACTCGGGCTCGGCGCCCGCATACATCTTGTCCTCGCGCAGCATCACCGCCGCCATCATGGCGGTATAATGTTCGAGCGCGATCGTCGCCATCAGGTTGACGATCTGCGGCCGCGTCTTGATGAGGTCGAGGACCTGGTTCACATCGGCTTCGAGTTCCGACAGGTCGTACCCCGCTTCCGCTGCCTTCTTGTTAAAGACGACATGCTCGCGGCTGTGGATCACTTCCTGCTGGGTAAAGGCCCGGATTTCGCGTGCCAGCTTGTCGGGCACACCATCGCGGTGCGCCTTCACCGCCTCGATGAACATCGCCTCGCCGCGCGGAAAAGTTACCGACAGCGCGGTGTGGAATGCCGAGGCGATCGGGTCGCCGTTCAGCCACCAGCGGCCCTGCCGATCGTCACGGCCAAAGCGCATGTCGCGCGGAGTGATCGACAGATCGGCGGGCGTCGGCGACTGGGAAATGCTGGACATATGGCTCATACCGTCGAAAAGGGGAGACGGGCCAGCAATAGGGTTTACTTACACACATGTCAATAGTGAAGAAGCGTTTGAGTCCCGAGGAAAGCCGTTCGGCGGCGCTCGAGGCTGCACGCCAGATTTTGGTCGAAACGGGGCCTGCGGCGGTGACGCTGAAGGCCGTCGCGGCGCGGATCGACCGCACCCACGCGAACCTGCTCCATCATTTCGGTAGCGCCGCGGGGCTGCAAAAGGCCCTAGCCGCCTATCAGGCCGAAACCGTATGCGCGACGATCGGCAAGAAAATGGCCGAATCGGCGCCCGGCGACCGTAATGTGCGCGAGATCGTCGACCTCGCCTTCGACGCCTTCAATGAGGGCGGCGCGGGCGCTCTCGCGACATGGATGGCGGCGACGGGCAATGATGATGCGCTCGACCCGATCGTCGATGCGATCCACCGGCTGATCGACGGCATGGCGCCCGATGCGCATGAAAAGAGGCTGATGCATGAGGATACGCTTGCACTGGTGCTCATGGCGCTCGGCGATGCGCAGCTTGGCGGGCCGATGGCCGAGGCACTCGATCTGCCGCGCGACACCTCGCGCGTGCTGGCGACCGAGCTCATCACGGGGCGGATCGCAAAGTTCTGGGCCGAGCATGGCGGCAAGCCTGGCGCTGAGGGGTAGCATTTTCGTCTTTTAGGCGTTAGGAGCCGCAGCAATCCCTTCATTCCGTTTGCATCGAGCGAAGTCGAGATGCCCATCGGCCTTGCGCCATTTCGATGGGTGTCTCGACTTCGCTCGACACGAACGGAACTTGATGTGCAGTCAAGTTTACGCCCTAAAGGCCTCGCCATGCATTTCCTCGACCAAGCCAAGATCTTCATCAAATCCGGCGACGGCGGCCCTGGTGCCGTGTCGTTCCGGCGCGAGAAATATGTCGAATATGGCGGCCCCGACGGCGGCAACGGCGGCAAGGGCGGCGATATAGTCTTCGAAGCCGTCGCCGGCCTCAATACGCTGATCGATTTTCGCTATACCCAGCATTTCAAGGCGAAGCGCGGCACCCCCGGCGCAGGCCGCGACCGCACCGGCGCAGGCGGCCCCGATCTCGTCATCCAGGTGCCGATTGGCACCCAGATCCTCGACGATGATGAGGATCGCAGCCTGCTTGCCGACCTGACGAAAGAAGGCGAACGCGTTCATTTCCTGCGCGGCGGCGACGGCGGGCGCGGCAATGCAAGCTACAAGACGTCGACCAACCGCGCACCGCGTCAGCACGGGCCGGGCTGGCCAGGCGAGGAACTGTGGGTGTGGCTGCGGCTGAAGCTCCTTGCCGATGCCGGTCTCGTCGGGCTGCCCAATGCGGGCAAGTCGACCTTCATCAACGGCGTCACCAACGCGCAGGCCAAGGTCGGTGCCTATGCCTTCACCACGCTCCGCCCGCAGCTCGGTGTCGTCAGCCACAAGGGGCATGAGTTCGTGATCGCCGACATTCCCGGGCTGATCGAGGGCGCTGCCGAAGGCGCCGGCGTTGGCGACCGCTTCCTCGGCCATATCGAACGCTGTCGCGTATTACTGCACCTCGTCGATGCAAACGACACGGACGTCGCGACAAGCTATCGCATCGTGCGCGACGAACTCGAAGCCTATGGCGCCGACCTGATCGACAAGCCGGTCATCGTGGCGCTCAATAAGATCGACACGCTCGACGACGAATTGGTCGCCGCGCTTTCGGCCGAGCTCGCCGAAGAAAGCGGCCACCCCGTGATGGCTCTCTCGGGCGCGAGCGGCGCGGGCGTACCTGCGGTACTCGACAAGCTGCTTGAAGCGATCGGTCACCCCGAACCGGGCGAGGACGAAAGCGACGAAGCCGCCGGCTGGTCGCCGGTCTAGGAACGAAACAATGCCGCTGTGAATTTCATGCGGAACAACAAGGATTTCGCATGACCGATCGCAGCAAGTTTCCCGCCCTGTTCCTCACTGCACTCGCACTGGCAGCCATGCCGGCGCACGCACAGGAGGGCGATGGCGGCGGAGAAAAGCGCACGCGTATCATCCTCGGACCGCAGCTTTCGCCGTCATGGCCCGGCGCGGACAAGTTCAGTGTCGGCCCCTATATCGACGTCTCGCGTACCCGCGACGCCGAATTTGCGTTCGAGGCGCCCGACGAGAGCTTCGGTTCGCCACTGGTCCGTTCGGGCAATTTCGCCTTTGGTCCGGCGTTCGGCTTCATCGGCAAGCGCAAGGCATCCGACATCGGCGCCGATCTGCCCAAGGTTGGCCTGTCGGTCGAGGCCGGCGCGTTCGGTCAGGTCCATTTGACCCCCGAACTCCGCCTCCGTCTCGAAGGGCGCAAGGGGCTGAGCGGCCACAAGGGCTGGACCGGCGAAATCAGCGCCGACTATGTCGCGCGGCAGGGCGACGACTGGCTCTTTTCGATCGGTCCGCGCGTGACGCTGGGCGATGCGAAATATACGCGCGCCTATTTCGGGGTCACGCCCGCTGCGGCGCTCACTTCGGGCCTGCCCGCCTATGATCCGGGTGGCGGCGTCCAGTCGGTCGGTGTGACCGCCGGCTATCACCGAATGTTTGGGAAGAATTGGGGCATCGCCGTCTATGGCCGCTACGACCGGCTTGTCGGCGACGCGGCGGACTCGCCCGTCACGCGCCAACTCGGCTCGCGCAGCCAGCCCTCCGGGGGAATCGCGCTCAGCTATACCTTCGGCGGTAACCGCTAAGTCGGTTTGCCGGGGTGGGCGCCGCCCACCCCGAACATCTTACAGACCGTCGAGGCCCTTGCTCACCAGAATATTCACCGCAACGCGGCGATTCTGGGCCTTGCCCTCGGGCGTTGTGTTATCGGCCGCCGGGTCGGCTTCGGCCATCCCGGTGGGGGTCAGCATGCGATAGGGCTTCCAGCCGCACGCCTGCTGAAGGTGATTGACGACGCGGCTGGCGCGCTTTTCGCTGAGTTCCTGGTTGAACTCCTGGCTTCCCGTCGAATCGGTGTAGCCGACGACGAGCAACAGTGCGTTGTCCATCCCGTTCGCCTGATTGGCCGCGGTGCACAGATCGGCCTTCGCCTGTTCGGACAATACCGCCTTGCCGGTGTCGAAGTTCACGTTGGTCGTGCCCTTGACATTATACTGATCGATATCGCCCACGCGGCTGCGTAGCGCATCGGTCGCAGCCGTCTGTTCGGCAAAGCGCTGGTCGGTGCCCGTGCGGATCATCGACGCAGTCCGAAGATCCTTGTTCTTCAGCGAGACCTGGCTCGCCGCGAGGCCGCCGCTCCACTGAAGCGTATCGACCGTCACCGGCAGACCGTTGAGCAACGAATCTGCCGCCAGCTTGCTGCTGGCAAGACCAAGGAAACCGCCGCTGCCCTTTACGCGGGTTTCAGGAATGATCGAGAGGATCGTGTTGTTGCCATCAGCGGTCGTGACCTGAATCCGGCCTTCACTGCGCGCCGAGATAATACCTTCAACCTTGGGGCCCTTGGTCATCTCCGACGCAGGGGGAATCTGGGCAGTTACGGTCGCCATGACATCGCCACCCGACGCGTCCTGCGGTTCCTGCGACTGCGCGGCTACCCCCATTGTGGCGGTTCCTGCCAGCATGGCCAGCATCAGCAAAATTTTCGGACTCTTGGAAACGGCGCCCATATACTTCTCCTTACAAAACTGCCGCCCACGCAGGTCGGCCCGCGTATTCGCGTGGTCCGTTCTGGGACAAGATTACTCGCGGCGAAGTCGAAAGTTGCGCAGACTATCGGGCGCACGGCACGGACGGCCGATAAGGCCGTGTGTCAAAAGCGTAATTTTTTCGCCTGGAAATTTACGTAGGGATAAATTCCACGGCATTTGCTGGCTGGCAGTCGTCATTTTTCCAGGAGAAGTCTATGTTGCCGTCACCCTTCGAAACGAATTTTCACCGACGGCGCACTCCGATCATGCGCGCCATGATAGACCGCCTCGATATTATTGCCGTCGGGGTCGAGCAGGAAGGCGGCGTAATAGCCGGGATGATAGGGCCGCTCGCCTGGCGCGCCATTGTCGCGGCCCCCCGCACCGAGGCCCGCCTTGTGAAAATTGTCGACCGCGGCGCGGTCCGCCGCCTGAAACGCCAGATGATGCCGGCCGGTCAGTTGACCCAGCGCCGCCTGACTGTCTTTCGTCGATACGAATAACTCGTCCGCCCAGAAATAGTCCTCGGCCTCCCCGCCGATCGGTACACCCAGAACTTCGAAGATCGCACCGTAAAAGGCGCGGCTGGACTTCAGATCGGCGACCACCAGTTGAAGGTGGTCGATCAACCGGCCGCGGTGCAGCAATTGCGTTTCCATCGAGGTCTCCACTCGCGCCCGCACCGCATGTGGAAAACCACTCCGTCGGGCGATAGTTCCCCCGACACTCTCTGCCGTCGATTGATCGCAGGCTTGCGCCGATGAGAATTACAATATATTGCGCAATATATTGTATAAATCGCATCACGGCAGGACAACCATGAATATCCGTCACTTGTCTATAATTTTCGCTGCAACTGCCGCATCGGTTGGCTGCGCTGCCTCGGCGCAAGACGCACCTCTCACGGCGGTCGACAAGCGCGCCATAGTTGAACAACTCAGCCGGATGATCGAGGCGAACTATGCCTTCCCCGACAAAGCCAAGAGCATCGCCGCGGCGCTGCGTCACCACATTGACGCCGGCGATTATGACGCCGTGCCAGACCGGGGGGCGCTCGCGCACGAACTGACCGACGACCTGATCTCCGCCAGCAACGATCTGCATTTCTCGGTCGGTTTCGATCCGAAGTGGGTCGCCGATTATGCGGCGCGGCGGGATCCCGCGCGCGCCGCGGCGCTCCGCGAAAAGGACCGCCGCGACGAAGAGCGGCAAAATTTCGGCTTCGCCGGCCTCCGTTATCTGGACGGCAATATCGCCTATGTCGACCTGACGCATTTCGCGGACCCCGAACTCGGCTATGACGCGGCGGCCGCGGCGATGCGCTTTATCGAGAATGGCGACGCAGTGATTTACGACCTGCGCTACAATAATGGCGGTCATCTGGAGATGGCCCAGTTGCTCGCCAGCCAGCTCTTTCCGGGCGACAAGGATCAGGAGCTGTTCGACTATGAATATACGCTCGACGGCCGCCGGGTTGAGCGTGGCCAATGGGTCCTCCCCGCACTCCCAGCCAAGCGGCTGACCGGAAAGCCCGTCTATGTTCTCACCGGTTCGACCAGCTTTTCCGCCGCCGAATGGTTCGCCTACACGCTGAAGAAGCTGGGACGTGCAACGCTGGTCGGCGAACGCACCGCAGGCGGCGCGCATCCCGTCGACCGCAAGCCCGTTGGCACCGACTTTTTCGTGCAGGTGCCGATCGGCCAGATTCGTGACCCGATCGATCGCGGCGATTTCGAGGGTCAGGGCGTCACGCCCGACCATCAGCTCCCATCGGCCGACGCCCTTGCCTTGGCGCACCGCCTCGCACTTGCCGACCTTGCCAAGGCCGATCCGGCGAAACGGGCCGATGCCGACTGGCTCGCGCCCGAACTTGCGGCGCACCCGCAGCTATCCGGCCCTGCGCTCAAGGCGATAGCGGGACGCTACGAAGGACGGCGCGTCGACCTCGTCGGCGGCAAATTGCTCTACACTTGGCGTGAACGCTTCCGCCTGGCGCTCGAACCGCTTGCCGGCGATCTGCTGGCGATCGAGGGGGTGGACGACTTCCGCTTCCGTATTGTGCGCAAAGGCGGCAAGGTCACCGCGCTCGAACGTATCGACCGCGACGGAACTACCCAGACCTATGCCCGCCTCGACTGACATCTCGACTGATCTCGACGACATCTCTTTCCTCGGCCGGCTCAGCGAAGCGCTGAGCCAGCAGATCGAGGAACAGACGCGGCCGCTGTTCGACGCCGCCGGGATCACGGTGCCCGTCCGCTCCTGCTCCTTGCTCACAGCATTGAACAATGCCGGCGAAGCGACGGCGGCCGAGCTGGCGCGCGCACTCGGCCAGTCGCACCAGTTGGTGATGCAGAAATGTCCTGCATTGTTGCGTCTCGGCTTCATCACCCAGCACGCCGACCCTGCGGACGCGCGGCGCAAGATCTTCCGGATCACCGACGCGGGCCGCGACCAGCTCCACCGCATCGACGCCTATAGCGCCCGGATTACCGAGGTCTATCGCACGCTTTTCGAAGAGGTTGGCGATGTTCACAGCGCCATACTGAAAGCCTTGAACGCCCTAACCAAAAAGCCCCTGACCGAACGCTTCAGCGAATAGTCATAGGGACCGGAACATCACCAGCGCGTCGACGAACCCCTCTGCCGGATGCTCAAAGGCGGCGGGCAGGCGCCCGACCACTTCGAACCCCAGCGACTGCCACAGCCCGGCCGCGCGCACATTGGTACTGACGACGAAATTGAACTGCATCGCACGAAAGCCGCGCGCCTTTGCATGCTCGATCGAATGCAACCCCATCGCCCGCGCGATGCCGCGACCGGTTGCCCCCGCGCCGGTGACATAACCCGCGTTCGCGACATGCCCGCCGCCGCCCGTCTGGTTCGCGCGGAGATAATAGGTACCGAGGACGACGCCGCCATCCTCAGCGACGAACGCCTCCTTGTCGGCACCGAACCAATAGGCCAGCGCGTCATGCTCGGTCATGTCGCGATCCAGCGTCAGTGTCTCGCCCGCACGGATCACGGGCGCGATGATTCCCCAGATCGCCGCAGCATCGGATTCAATTGCCGGCCGAATGATCATCCGAGAAACGGCGCGACTATGTCATCGGTGACGCGCAGCGGCCGCCCGCTTGCCTTGTCGAGCAGCGCCCATACCGTCCGCGCCCGCACATGCACTTTCCCCTCGGCGCCCGTGAACTCCATGAAGCGATCGAACTTCGCGCCCTGCGGCTTGTCGGCGACCCACGTCCGCGCGGTCACCGTCTCACCGGGGCCGAGCGCGCGCAGATAGTCGATCTCGTGCCGCACCACGACCCAGATATACGCATCCTTGTGCGACTGCGGCGCTGCAGCGTCCCAATGCGCCGTCGCGACCTGTTGGATCCACTGGACCCAGACGGCATTGTTGACGTGGCCGAGTTCATCGATGCTCTCAGGCGTCGCCGTGAGTTCGAGCGTGAACTCCCTCATGCGAGTTCGACGGTGGTCACCATATAGCCCGCATCGCGGAGCGCCGCGACGAGGCTGTCGAGATGCTCACGGTCGCGCGCTTCACACTCGATGTCGGTGATCAGGCCCTTGGCGGGCAGCGTCGTGAAGATGCGCTGGTGATAGATTTCGATGATGTTGACCTGCTTCTCATCGAACAGCTTCATCACCTTGAACAAAGCGCCCGGACGATCCTGCAAGCGGATGCGCAGGCGCGCGATGCGGCCCGAGCGGGCGAGATCGCGCAGCAGCACGTTCGCGAGCAGTCGCGTATCGATATTGCCGCCGGTCAGCACCAGCCCGACCTTGCGTCCGGCGAACTCCTCGGGATGCGCGAGCATCGCAGCGAGCCCCGCTGCGCCCGCGCCTTCGACCACGGTCTTTTCGATCTGCAGCAGCAGGCTCACCGCGCGCTCCAGATGCCGCTCGGCGACAAGAACGATATCATCGTTGAGTTCGGAGACGAGCCGCCGCGTATAGCTGCCCGGCTCCTTCACCGCGATGCCTTCGGCCAGCGTGTCGCCCTCGCACGCCATGTCGACGCCGTTGAGTTCGGCATACATCGACGGATAAAGCTCGGCCTGCACGCCGATCAAACGCATGTCATTCTTGATCCCGCGCGCCGCGGTACCCATGCCCGCGAGCAACCCGCCGCCGCCGATCGGAACAATGAGGGTGTCCAGTTCGGGCACATCTTCGAGCATTTCGAGCGCCACTGTCCCCTGCCCAGCCGCAACGTGGGGATGGTCGAAGGGATGAACGAAAGTCAGTCCGCGCTCGACTTCAAGCAGCCTTGCATGCGCATAGGCGTCGTCAAAGGTCTCGCCATGGAGCACGATCGTCGCGCCATGGCTCGCAGTCTGCGAGACCTTCACCTGCGGGGTCGTGCTCGGCATGACGATCGTGACCGGCACGCCGAGGCGCTTGCCATGATAGGCGAGGCCTTGCGCATGATTGCCTGCCGACGCCGCGATCGCGCCGCGCGCCTTCGCTTCGTCGCTGAGGAGGAGCAGCGCGTTCAATGCGCCGCGTTCCTTGTAGGCGGCGGTGAACTGGAGATTCTCGAACTTCAGCCACACCTCGGCGCCGACCAGTTCGGACAGCGTCTGCGAATGCAGCGTCGGTGTCCGCACGACCGCGCCGTTAATTCGCCCGGCCGCCGCGCGCACATCGTCCAATGTGATCGCCGGAAGATCGGCGGCGGAGGTCAGCGTGAGTTGATCTGTCATAGCGGAAGCGCCCTAGCCTATCTGGCGCGCCGCGCAAACTATGCTTATGGACTCGGCCATGAGCGAACAAAAATTGCGCATCAGCTTCATCGGCACCGGCGTCATGGGCGGACCGATGGCGGGGCACCTCGTCAAGGCGGGGCACGCCCTCACCGTCTATAACCGCACGCGCGCCAAGGCCGACGCCTGGGTCGCGCAGCACGGCGGCACCGCGGCCGCGACGCCGGCTGAGGCGGCGCGCGATGCCGATGTCGTCCTGACCTGCGTCGGCAACGACGATGATCTGGCACAAGTCACGCTCGGCCGCGACGGCGCGTTCAAGGCGATGCGAAAGGGCGCGCTGTTCGTCGACCATACGACCGTCTCGGCGCGCATCGCCCGCCAGCTTTCGGTCGAAGCCGACGGGCTCGGTCTGCTATGCGTCGACGCCCCCGTTTCGGGCGGCGAAGCCGGGGCACAGAATGGCACGCTTTCGATCATGTGCGGCGGAACGAAGGAAGCCTTCTCGGCCGCCGAACCGGTGATGCAGGCCTATGCCGCGCGTATGGTCCATATCGGCGGCCCCGGCGCGGGGCAGACGACGAAGATGGTCAACCAGATCGCGATCGCCGGCGTGATCGAGGGGCTATCCGAAGCGCTTCGTTTCGCGCAGGCGTCGAAACTCGACACCGACAAGGTGTTCGAGGCAGTCTCGGGCGGCGCGGCGGCAAGCTGGCAGATGCTCAACCGCTGGGGCACAATGGCCAAGGATGAATTCGACTTCGGCTTTGCCGTCGACTGGATGCGCAAGGATCTGGGCCTCGCGCTCGACGAAGCGCGGGTCAACGGCGCAACCTTGCCGGTCGCCAGCCTGGTCGACCAATTTTACGCCGACGTCCAAAAAGCCGGCGGCGGGCGAAAGGATACGAGTTCGCTCGTGACGAGGTTGCCGAAGTGAAGCGCCTCCTTCTGACCGCGCTGGCCGTCACCCTCGCGGCGCCCGCGCACGCCGATACACTCGTCGATAATGTCAACGGCATCACGCTCGACAAGGACGGCAAGCTCGTCCGCTTTACCGGCCTCGTCATCGACACGCAGGGCAAGGTGAAGCAGTTGCTCGACCGCAAGGACAAGCGGCCCGAACGCCCCGATTTCAAGGAAGACGGCAAGGGCCGCACGCTCATTCCCGGCCTGATCGACGCGCATGGTCATGTCATGGGGCTGGGCTTCCAGCTCATGCTGCTCGACCTGTCGAACACGAACAGTCTCGCCGAAGCGCAGGCGGCGATCCGCAAATATGCCGCCGAAAATCCCGAAATGCCGTGGATCATCGGGTCGGGATGGAATCAGGAAAAATGGGGTCTCGGCCGCTTCCCGTCCGCGGCCGACCTCGACGCCGCGGTGCCGAACCGCCCCGTCTGGCTCGAACGCGTCGACGGCCACGCCGGCTGGGCGAATACAGCGGCGATGACGGCCGCAAAGATCACCCCGGCGAGCAAGTCGCCCGAGGGCGGCCGTATCGAAATCGAGGGCGGCAAGCCGAGCGGCGTTTTCATCGACGCCGCCATGAGCCTCGTGGACAGCGCCAAGCCCAAACCGCTCGCGCGCGACCTCGACCGTGCGCTGTACCTCGCGCAGCAGAAATTGCTCGAACAGGGCATCACGACGATCGCCGACATGGGCACCAGCATCGCCGACTGGCAGGCGTATCGCCGCGCGGGCGACAAGAAGCAGCTTTCGGTTCGGATTCTGAGCTATGGCGGTGACATCGACAATATGGCGATCATCGCCGGATCCGAACCTACGCCCTGGCTGTACGACGACCACCTCCGCATGGTCGGGGTGAAACTCTATCTCGACGGCGCGTTGGGTTCGCGCGGTGCGTGGTTGAAGGCGCCGTACAGCGATGCACCGGGACAGAAGGGCCTGCCGCTCCTCACCCCCGCACAGCTTCGCAACAAGATGGTGCGCGCGTCGATGGACAAGTTCCAGGTTGCGATCCATGCGATCGGCGACGCCGCGAATGCCGAGGCGCTCGCCGCCATCGGCGACCTCACCGCCGACCTTCCCGGCGAGCGCCGCTGGCGCATCGAACATGCGCAGATCATCGACCCCGTCGACATTCCTCGCTTCGCAGAGCTGAAAGTCATCGCGTCGATGCAGCCCGTCCACCAAACGAGCGACCGCGTGATGGCCGAGGCGCGCCTTGGCCCCGACCGCCTCAAGGGCGCCTATGCCTGGCGCAGCCTCGAAAAGGCGGGCGTCCGCCTCGCCTTCGGGTCCGACGTGCCCGTCGAAAGCGCCAATCCCTTCCCCGGCATCGCCGCCGCAATCTCGCGCACCGATGCCAAGGGCGAGCCGTTCGGTGGCTGGCGCCCCGAGGAAATCGTGACGCGCGAAACCGCGCTCGACGGCTTTACGCGCACCGCCGCCTTTGCCGGTTTCGCCGAGGACCGCATTGGCACGCTGATGCCCGGAATGCGCGCCGACTTCCTGCTTATCGACGCCGACCCGATGCTCGCCAGCCCCGACGAGATCCGTCGCATGACCCCGCTTGAAACCTGGATCGGCGGCTATCGTTATTACAAGAAAGAGGCTTCATCGGGTGGCCGATAACAGTCCCTCGCGTCGCGCGCTCCTGACTGGCCTTGCCGCGCTGCCCGTTGCGGCGGCGGCCTCCGCCGCGGCCGAAAGCAAGGAACGCAAGCCCAAGAAGCGAAAACCCGCCAAGCCGAGGGTCCAGCATGTCGATGTCGCGATCATCGGCGCTGGCGTGTTCGGCGCATGGACCGCATGGCATTTGCTGCGCGCGGGCAAGACGGTGCGGCTGTTCGACGCCTATGGCGCGGGCCACGCACGCGCATCGTCGGGGGGCGAAAGCCGCGTTATCCGCATGGGCTATGGCGCCGACACCATCTATTCGGAGATGGCGCGCGACTCGCTCAAATATTGGAAAGACCTCTCGGACAGCGCGAGCGCGCCGATCTTCCACAACACCGGTGTGCTCTGGTTCGCGCCGCAAGGGGACGCCTACACCGCGCAGTCGCTCGCCTGGCTGCAGGCGAACCGCGTCGGGCACGAACATGGCGACGTAAGCTGGCTCCAGAATAAATATCGCCAGATCCAATTCTATCAGGGCGAGACCGGGATTCTCGAAACCGAGGCCGGCGCGCTCATCGCCGCTCGCGGGGTGCAGGAGTTGATCGCCGACGCCCAGATCGAGGTCGAGCGCGTCGTCATGCCCGCGCCGCTCTTTTCGAAAAAGACGAAGCGCCACACGCTGCCCGACGGCGGCACTGCCGACCATCTCGTCTATGCCGCAGGCCCGTGGATCGCCGAACTTTTCCCGCAGCAGTTGATGAACAAGATCGTCGCGACGCGGCAGGAGGTCTATCATTTCGGCGCGCCGCAGGGCGATACGCGCTTTGCACCGCCCGAACTGCCGGTGTGGGCCGACTTCAACAACGGCCGCATCGTCTATGGCGTCCCCGATCTCGAAGGCACAGGGTTCAAGATCGCGATCGACGTCCATGGCCCGACGGTCGATCCCGACACCATGGAACGCCAGCTTTCGCCTGCGGGTATAGCCGAGGCACGCACCTATATGCAGCGTCGCTTCCCCGGCCTGGCGTCGGCGCCGCTGCTCGGCGGACGCGTCTGCCAATATGAGAATAGCTCTAACGGCGATTATCTGATCGATCGCTTTCCTGGGCAGGAGCATGTCTGGCTCGTCGGCGGCGGATCGGGCCACGGGTTCAAGAACGGCCCCGCGGTCGGCAAGCGCATCGCCGCGCATATCCTCGACGCCAGCCTCGCAATCGAACCGCGCTTCAGCTTCGCGACCAAGGGGACGGTGGCGGCGCGGACGGTTTTCTAGATTCGTCATTGCGAGCGTAGCGAAGCAATCCAGAGTTGCGCAAACCGCTCTGGATTGCTTCGCTACGCTCGCAATGACGGGATAAAAGCAGGGCACGCATGAAACTCACCGACTGTCACAATATCGACGACTTCCGCGCACTCGCAAAGCGGCGCCTGCCTTGGCCCGTGTTCGACTATATCGATGGCGCCGCCGATGACGAGGTCACGCGCCGCCGCAACCGCGCCGCTTTCGACGATTGCGACCTCATCCCGCGCGTCCTAGCCGGTGTCGAAAGCGTCGACATGCGAACGACGCTGTTCGGGCGCGAGATGGCGATGCCGCTTTTCCTGTCCCCGACCGCGCTCCAGCGCCTCTTCCACTGGCAGGGCGAGCGCGCCGTGCTCCGCGCCGCCGCGAACGCCGGCACCGTCGCAGGCATATCGAGCCTCGCGACGATCAGCCTTGCCGAGGCGGGCGCGCTCACCGACGGCCCCAAGCTTTTCCAGCTCTACGTCCACCACGACGAAGGCCTAAATCAGGCGATGCTCGACGCCGCGCGCGACGCGAAGTTCGACGCCGTCGCGCTCACGGTGGATACGATCGTCGGCGGCAATCGCGAACGCTGCCTGCGCTCCGGCTTCACCTCGCCACCGCGTTTCACCGCCGGCAACATGCTGAGCTACGCCGCCAAGCCGGGCTGGGGCCTCAACTATGTCCTCCGCGAAAAATTCAGCCTGCCCAATCTTGCGACGCACGTGTCGGAAGGATCCAGCGTCCCCAAATCGGTCGCCGAATATTTCACCTCGATGCTCGACCAAAGCCTCGATTGGAACCGCGCCGAGGCCATCCGCAAGAAATGGGACGGGCCCTTCTGCCTGAAGGGCATCGTCGCGGTCGAGGATGCGAAGCGCGCCGCGGAGATCGGCGCCACCGCAATCATGGTCTCCAACCACGGCGGCCGCCAGCTCGACGGCAGCATTTCGCCCTTCGATGCGCTCGCCGAGATCGTGGATGCGGTCGGCGATAAGGTCGAGGTGATCTGTGACGGCGGCATCACCCGCGGCACGCATGTGTTGAAAGCGCTATCGGTCGGGGCGAAGGCCTGTTCGGGCGGCCGCCTCTACCTCTATGCGCTGGCTGCCGCGGGCGAGGATGGCGTCACGCGTGCGATCGCCTTGCTCCGCGCCGAAATGGAGCGCGGAATGAAATTGATGGGGGCCAAGGCCCTGTCGGATCTCGGCCCCCAAAATCTGCGCTGGCGGTAGACGATATCGTCATTGCGAGGAGCGAAGCGACGAAGCAATCCAGCGAAGTGGAACCGCTCTGGATTGCTTCGCTTCGCTCGCAATGACGAAGTAAAGCGACGCTAAGCCGCCACTTCATCCTTCTTGCCGATCCCGCCCCAGTCGATGTTGCGCGTCATATACATCACCCCGGCGAGGGCAAAGAACATCAACACCGAACCGATGAGCAGCGAATAGGCTTCGAGATTGAGCAGCACATAGAGCAGCGCATAGAGCCCGATCAGCATCGCCGCGAGGAAGCGCGCGCGCTTCCAGCTCTTGAGCACCGCCGCGCTGTAAAAGGCCAGCAAGCCGATGATCGCCGCCGACGCCAGCATATAGGCGAAGGTGAACCCGATCACTTCGGCAAAGGCGAGCAGCAGCACGAAGAACAGCACCAGCGCGATGCCGGTCAGCAGATATTCTGCCGGCGCCACCCGTGCGCCCGCGATGATGTCGAACATCAAAAAGGCGACGAAGGTGAAACCGATGAACAGGAAGCCATATTTGATGCTGCGATCGACCTGGCTGTAAAGGTCGACGGGCTCGATCAGGCTGATCGCGACCGCCTTCGCCGTGCCCCCCGACGCCTCGCTGCCGCCGCCACCGCTGGCAGCCTCGACCGCCACCGGTTCCATATAGGCGTCGCGCGGGCCGTAACTGGTCGTGACCGGCGGCGACAAATCGCCCGTCAGCACCTGCGCCTGCCCTAACGCCAGGTTCGGGACAGCATAGGTCGCGGTAAAACCGCTGCTCTTCACATCGCGCTTCGCCGGAAGGAAATCGCCGCCGAAGCTCGGATTGGGCCAGCTCGACTTCACCGTCCAGCGCGTATCGACGCCGCGCGGAATCAGCTTGAAATCGCCCAGCCCGCGGACGCCGATCTTGTAATCGACCTTCATCGGCGCCGCCGCGCTCCAGTCGACGAAAGCGAAGGTTCCCGAATTGCCAGTGGAGAGCAGCCCCTTACCGGGCTGGAGCGCAAGCGGCGTGCCGTCGACTGTCAGGCTGTTGCCGTCTACCAGCCCGCGTGCATCACTGATGCCCAGCCGCACTTCGGCGCGGTCGAGCATCAATGCCTCGCGGCTGACGCCATAGCGCGCTATGTCGGCGGGCAGAACGAACTCGGCGCTCCCAGCGATCTGGCTTTCGTAAACAACGGTCTCGTATATCGCTTTCTTGCGCTTCTCGGGTTTGATGACGACGTCGGCCTTGTTCGTCTGCGGCGACAGATAGAGGTTACGGATCGTGTTGACGGTGCGCGTCACATCCTTGCCATTCTCCTGCACCGTCGTCGTTTCCGTGGCGCGATAGGGGATGACGATCACCGGTCCGGCGATCGTCTGTTGCCCGCCCCAGCCTTGGCCGATCGAGGCCTGGGCGGTTTCGGCTTGCTGCTGGCGATCCCAGAGCAGGCCGTAAATCATCAGGAGCGGGACCATCAGCGCCACCGCAATCAACACTGCGATGACCAGCTTCACGCCGGGACTTCGCTCTGACCGCGCGGGCGGTACGGGGGGAAGGGAAACACTCTGAGTCATGGGGGATAAACTCCGCTGCTTCAACTCGTCGATGAAATTGCACGGTTCGTCTACACGGTCAAGCGCGTTGCGATGAGGCGTCGCCCCCCTTCTTCGTGCACGAAAAAGGGGGCGGCCTCCCCCGAAGCCGCCCCCTTAGCGCGTGGTCGCTGACCCGCTAGGCTGTCAGAAAGAGACGCCCAGCGTAAAGACCACGGTTGGATCGTAAAGTGTGTCGACGGCCTTGACGCCCGTCTTTTTAACGTCGGTGTCAATATATTGGACCGTCAGGGTCGCGGGACCGGCGGCGTAGGAGGCGCCGACCGACCAATCGACATATTTGCCATCGGGCGAAACGAGGCCCAGCGATCCATCATTGTAACCGATGCCTGCGGTCAGCGTGATCGGCGTGTTGGGTACGCCAAAGCCGGCGCCAAGGTTCAGATAGATATTATCGGCATCGCCCAGCGAATCCTGCTTGGGCGCATAAGCCACCATGCCAGTGATCGAGAGGGGGCCGATGTCGTGCGACAGCTTGCCGATGCCCTCGAAATAATCGGTCGGCGCGCCGCCGTCTTCGCTACCCGGATAGGTATAATAAGTGACGCCAACGTCGACCGTCGTGCCGGATGCGATTTCGGTCGCGAACCCGCCATAGACGTCGAGTTCGAACTTGCCATAGGCCGGGCTGTCGGGAAGCGAGGAACCCCAGACGCCGGCATAAAAACCGCTTTCGTGGCTGACGGTCAGCGTCGGCTGCACTGCGACCTTTTCGTTCGACAGCGAAATTCCGCGGAAACGATAGTCGCTCGTCACGGCGATACCGCCCGAAAGCGAGAACGGACCGCTGGCTTCTTCTTCCTGGGCAAAGGCGGGCGTCGACATGGATGACGCGGCGAGCAGCATGCCGAAACACGCTTTGGTAAGAAACTTCATGGGTGATCCCCCTAACCAAAAAAACGGATCGTCCCGGCCTGCCGTACGCGTCCGCGCCTCTTCAATATGGGCGTGTGACGACGAACGCTTAAGAAGTTGCCGATTTTGCTGCGATGCACAAACAGAAATTGCTCAAAAGTTACAAATCGGTGTCAAACTGTGTCTTTCCAGCAACAATTCACCTTAACTACGGCGGGCTTTGCCAAGCCGATCCCGGACGGCTAAAGAGCGGCACACACACTTCCCTTCGTATCGAGCCCGCATCATGAGCGATCACAACCCCGGCCTGCGCCCCTGGCGCGACATTGCGCGGCGCGAATGCCGCCAGATCATGGTCGGCAATGTCCCCGTCGGCGGCGGCGCGCCGATCAGCGTGCAGACGATGACCAATACGCTGACCAGCGATCCGGTCGCGACGATCGACCAGATCCGTCGCTGCGAGGAAGCCGGCGCCGACCTGATCCGCGTCTCGTGCCCCGACACCGAATCGACCGCCGCACTTGGCAAGATCGTCCGCGCGTCACGCATCCCGATCATCGCCGACATCCATTTTCACTATAAGCGCGCACTCGAAGCCGCCGACGCTGGCGCGGCGTGCCTGCGCATCAACCCCGGCAATATCGGATCGTCCGAGCGCGTCGGCGAAGTCGTTCGCGCCGCCAAGGCGAACGGCTGCGCCATCCGCATCGGCGTCAACGCCGGCAGCCTCGAGAAAGACCTGCTCGAAAAATATGGCGAGCCCTGCCCCGAGGCGCTCGTCGAAAGCGCGCTCGACCACATCAAGCTGCTGCAGGATCACGACTTCCACGAGTATAAGGTCGCAGTGAAGGCCAGCGACGTGTTCCTCGCGGTCGCCGCTTATGCGCAGCTCGCCGACGCGGTCGACTGTCCGCTGCACCTCGGCATTACCGAGGCAGGCGGGCTGATCGGCGGCACGGTCAAGTCGGCGCTCGGCATCGGCAACCTGCTATGGGCCGGGATAGGCGACACGATCCGCGTCAGCCTTTCGGCCGAGCCCGAGGAAGAAGTGCGCGTTGGCTATGAAATACTGAAATCCTTGGGCCTGCGCACCCGCGGCGTCCGCGTCGTCTCCTGCCCAAGCTGCGCGCGACAGGGCTTCGACGTCATCCGCACCGTGCAGGCGCTTGAGGACGCACTCAGCCACATCAAGACCCCGATGTCGCTCTCGGTCCTCGGCTGCGTCGTCAACGGCCCCGGCGAGGCTCGCGAAACCGATATCGGCATCACCGGCGGTGGCAACGGCAAGCATATGGTCTTCCTGTCGGGCGTCACCGACCATCATGTCGAGGACGCCGACATGATCAGCCATATCGTAAAGCTCGTCGAAGCAAAGGCGGCCGAGATCGACGCGGGCAGTTCGGTCAGCATGGACACGCTGCACGGCAAGGCGGCGTAAGCCACCCTGCCGCGCGGGAATTCAGGCGACTTCAGGCGTCCGTTCGAGCGGCTTTGCGGCCGGATCGCCGGCATAGACGCTCGCCGCCGGTGTCTTCAAATGCGCTTCGAGTAGGTCGAAAATCACCGAGTCCTCCTCCGCATCGAACTTGCGTGCGAACAGGTCGGGACTCAGCGTCAGGCGCAGCGCATCGGAGGTGACGAAGGTTCGCGGGCGCAGCTTGATGTCGCCGTCGGGCACCCAGTCAATCGTGCGCAAGTCGTCATTCATCACTTCGCCCTGCGCGCGGCTGTTCATCATCAACGTCTGGAAAAATGCCTCATCGGGAATGAAGCTGCGGCGATAGAATGTCTTGAAGCGCTCGGCGCTCGGATGATGAACTGCGAAATGGCAAAAGCTCCGCGTCACGGCTTTCCACTGCGTCCCGATATAGGGCGTCGCGTCTTTCAGAAACGCGCGTGGCAGACGGGTACGAAACATACGACCCAGAGCCTCGACGAACATATGGCTGACGCGGTTCATCGTATCGGGCCGCGCCGCTCGCTGGTCGAGCGCGCGAATATATTGGCGCCGCGGATTGGCGCGCAGGAAAGCCCGTATATACGCCTGTGACTTCAGCGGGAAATCCTGTCCGCTGAGGTTGATATAATGGGTCCAGCTGCGATTCATTTTCAGCAGTTGCTTCATTCCTCGCAATTCGGCGTCAACAAGGCTGTAGCCGCCCCACAGCGCGTTTTTCGATTCGATGATCTCAACCCCCTGAAAGGGCTTCAGAAATGCGGCGATGTCGGCCGCGAACTCGGATCCCGATCCCTTGTCGACATGGACCACATAGCTGTTTCCGGGCGCATAGATCGCATGGAACATTCGTTTGAACTGTTCGGGGAAGCGGTGGAGGAGGATGAAATAGCCGATCATGAAGGCACACCTTTCGGATCGCCGCCCCGGGCTGTCAGCCCACCGGAAGCGCGATCATTTTCCTGTCCCGGAAAACCCAACCAAAGTCATTTTGATCGATAGGAGACAATGCCCGACAGCTGGCCCGCTGCGTTGCGACGCCGCTTGGTCCAATGGCATAGCATCCATATGGGGCCACGGGCGGCGATTGTAAGGGCAGGACCATTGCCCATCGGCATCCGTCGCCGCTAAGGGATCGCCACGCCCCGTCTCTTCGCAGGATAATCCGCGTGACCCTATCGATCCGCCCCGCCACCCCCGCCGACCTGCCATTGATCGCGCAGTTCATCCGCGACCTCGCCGAATATGAAAAGCTCGCGCATGAGGTGCGCTTCGACGAGGCGAAGCTTGGCGACAATCTTTTTGGTCCGCGCCCCTATGCCGAGGTCGTGATCGGCGAGATCGACGGCGCGGCGCAGGGCTTTGCGCTTTTCTTCCACAATTTCTCGACCTTCGAGGGGCGCCCGGGCATCTATCTTGAGGATCTGTTCGTGCGTCCCGAAGCGCGCGGATCGGGGCTCGGCAAGGCGCTGCTCGCGCATCTTGCGAAGCTCTGCGTCGAGCGCGACTGCGCGCGGCTCGAATGGTGGGTGCTCGACTGGAACACGCCGTCGATCGGCTTCTACCAGAGCCTCGGCGCAAAGCTGATGGACGAATGGACGGTGATGCGGGTGGACGGTGAAGCGCTGACCAGCCTCGCCGCTTCCTAAACTTTCGTCACCCCGGACTTGATCCGGGGTCCAAGCCGCACCGGCGGGATGGATGCCGGATCAAGTCCGGCATGACGAGAGTGGAATATCGCGTGCCTAGCCCGCGGGCTTCATCCCGCGCGGCTTCCGCCGCTCCATCGGCCAACTTGGCATATGCGCATCGGACAGCGTCTTCGCCTCCGCCGGCGCGACGCCAAGCTCGGTCAACGCGCGCACCAGCGCATCCGCGGGCGCTACTGCGATGTCGGGCAAAACGCCCTCGCCTTCCCAATCCTTGCCCGTCACCGGATCATAGGTGCGCCCGACCGGGATGAAGGCACTATAGCCGCCGCCCAGATCCTCACCGCGCCCGAAATGATTGGCCCCCGCGGTGGGTGCACCGACCAGCGTGCCGCGTCCCGTATGCTTCATCGCGAGCGCGAAATGCTCGGCCGCCGAGGCGCTCGCCCCCGATGTCAGAACATAGACTTTGGCATCGCGCAGCCGTTTGTCGGCATTCGGCGTCGCCCAATGCTCGCGCGCGACCATATCCGCATCGCCCTTCGCCATCCGCATCGACGGCACCCCGGCGATCGGCGAGCCGCCCTCCGCGTCGACCGACGCGCGCGTCGCCATCGTCACCAGCCGCGTTTCCTTGCCGAAAAGCCAGGGAAAGATGACGTCCATCTGGTCCAGCCCGCCGCCGTTATGCGTGCGGATGTCAAAGATGATCGCCTTCGCATCGGCATGATCAGCCATGAATTTCGCCGCCTGCGCGGTAACTGCCTCGTCCTGCGGAAACATGTTGAAGCGAATGAAGGCAATCCCCGGTGCGATCCAGCCTGCCTGCTCGACAGGCACCTTGGGCGGGCGGCGCACCGGCGCGGCGCTGCCGGGTGCCGGGGCCGCCGCGGTCGCTGCCGCTTCAGGAACGCGCAGGCGCAAATGGCCATCCGGCGATACCGCATGGACATCGCCGTCGATCGCGGCGCCCAGCGCTTCGCCGTTTAGCGCCTTATAGCGGCCTGCGGCGATACCGGCGCGGATCGCATCGGCGTAGCGCTTGCCCGTCTCGGGATAGACATAGTCACGTTCGAGCAGCGCTGCATAAGCCTCTGCGATCGTATCGGCGGCGACCTCATCGGCCGCCATCGCCGGCGGCGGGGCAAGGACGGGCCCGACCGCCATCCCGGCGGCGAGCAAAAGCGCGGGCAATATACGCGACGAACGAATCATTCCTGTCTCCAATCCAACCCCGGCCGGATCGTAGTGTATCATAAGAGCAATACAGATCAACTACATTTGTAGTCGATAGTCAGCGCTTGCGCGCGAACCATAGCATGATTGCACCAACGACCGCGAGGATGGCACCATTTCGCGTCCATGTCGTATCACCGAGCATGAAGCTGCTCGCCGGCCAGCGGATGATATCGAGGCCCTGCAACACCCACAGCCCGCCGACAAGGATCGCCGCGATGCCGATGATCCCCAAGATGCTTTTCAAAGCCGCCATGCCCGGTCTCCCCCTATTTGCGCTGCAATCCGATCAGCGGCCGCAGCCAGCCGATGCTGCGCCCGATCAGGTAGAAAAGCCAGCACCCGGTCACCGTCGCCGCGACGAGGATCAGGAAGGAGGGAAGAGCAGCTACGTGCGCCCCCAGCAGATACCAGCCGACCACGACGATGATCGTCTGGTGAATGATATAAAAGGGGAACACCGCCTCGGCGAGCATCGCACGCCGCGGATGGTCGCGGTTCCAGTAACGGTCTGCAATCCCGACCAGCGCGACGATCGTCATCCAGCCCTGCACCTGATGCGCGATGTCGAAGGGCAACCGCCCCCATTCGGGCGGCTGCGACCCACTCAGCCACAGATACATGATCCCCGCCACCACTGCGAAAGCCGCAACCGCAACGCCCAGCGAAAACCGCCACCAGCGCGCGACCACCTCGAACAGCGCGGGCCGCACGCGAAGCAGCCAACCGACGAAGAAGGGCATCAGATAATGGAGATGCGACGGCCCGTCGTCGAACAGTGCATGCGTTTCGTCATGATCGGGAAAGAGCGCGAGCAGCAGCAGCCACCATGCGAGCGGCAGCACCAGCAGCCCCCAGCCGCCGAGCCACCGCACCGCGCCATCGGCGACCTTCGCGCGCGCGGCCACCGGCACCCACGCCAGAACCGCCGCGGCGAGTAGGGTATAGACCCAGAGATACACAACGAACCATAGATGCTGCCACGTCGGCAGGACGATGCCATCGAGCGTCCCGAAATGGAAATAATCGCTGGTCCAGAAGGCGCCGAGACTCTTCGCATAACCATGCTGCGTCACCAGCTCGATCCACGGTTGCGGCGGGATGACGACCAGGACGCCGAAGAGCAGCGGGATCAGCAGCCGGGCGCTGCGCGACCGCACGAACGCCCCGCTGCCACCGAGCTTCGCGAAGAGCGCCGCGCTCGCATAACCCGATACGAGGAACAGCAACGGCAGCCGCCAGCTATTCGTCGCGAGCATCGGCACCTGCACCCAGTCGAGCGGCTGCGCGATCTTCACGTGCCAGCCCCACGGCACGAAATACATGCCAATATGATAGAGGATCAGCAGGGCAAACGCCGCGATCCGCAGCCAGTCCATGCCGTAATGGCGCACGCCGGTCATTCCATATCCCCCCACCGTCATTGCGAGGGCCGGAGGCCCGCGGCAATCCAGAGCGTATAGTGAACCGCTCTGGATTGCGTCGCTTCGCTAGCGATGACGAGCCTTATTCTACGAACGACTGTTCAGCACCCGCCAGGCCAGCTCGGCAAACTCGCAAAGCAACGGCCGCGTATCGCGCGGGTCGATAATATCCTCGACCCCGAATTTCTCCGCCGTCCGGAACGGGCTTCGCACGCGGTTCAATCGCTCGCGGATCGCCTCCAGATGCGCCGCGGGATCTTCCGCGGCCTCAAGCTCGCTCTTGTATGCGACCTCGACCCCGCCCTCGATCGGCAGGCTGCCCCAGTCGCCCGACGGCCAGGCAAAGCGATATTGGAAACGCTCGGCGTTCGACATCGCACTCCCTGCAATCCCATAGGCGCGGCGCACCACGACCGACGCTAGCGGCACCGTCGCGCGGTAAATCGCGTTCATCGCCTGCACGCCATAGCGGATCGTTCCCGTCCGCTCGGCTTCGCCACCGATCATGAAGCCCGGATTGTCGACAAGGTGGACGATCGGCAGCCGGAACTGGTCCGCCATCTTGACGAAGCGCTCGGCCTTCTCGCTCGTCTTCGCGTCCCACGATCCGCCAAGATAGGACGGATCGCTCGCAAGCACGGCGACCGGATATCCGTCGAGCCGTGCGAATGCGGTGATCACCGCGCGTCCCCAGCGCGCGCCCATCTCGAAAAAGCTGCCTTGATCGAACACCGCATTCGCGATGCGCCGCATCGAATAGACCTGCTTCGCCTCGCGCGGCACGACCGCCAGCAGCGACTCCTCGCGCCGGTCGACCGGATCGCTGCACGCGGTCCGCAAAGCCCGATCGTGGATCGACGAAGGCAGGTAGGACAAAAACCGCCGCGCCGCCGCGAACGCCTCGACCTCCGACGCCACCTCATCATCGACCACGCCGTTGCGCGTATGGACGTCGACGCCGCCCAGTTCCTCTCGGTCCAGCGTATCGCCGATCGCCGCCGCAACCGCCGGCCCCGCCGCGAACAACTGCGACAGTCCGCGCACCATGACGCTGTAATGGCTCGCGACGACGCGCGCGGCGCCCAGCCCTGCGGTCGGCCCGAGCGCAAGCGCCACCACCGGAACCGTGTCGAGGTTGGCGATAATCTCGTCCCAGCCGGGCACGTGCGGGATATAGGTATAGCCCATGTCTTCCAGCGTCTTTACCGAGCCGCCACCGCCCGTGCCGTCGATCATGCGGATCAGCGGCAGGCGATATTCATGCGCCATCGCCTCGCACTGGACGAACTTCCTGTGCAGCGCCGCGTCGGCCGCGCCGCCGCGCACGGTAAAATCGTCAGCACTGGCGACCACCGGCCGGCCGTCGATATTCGCGCGTCCGAAAATGAAATTGCTCGCGGCTAGGTCTTCCAACTCGCCATCGGCGCCATAGCGCCCGCGCCCCGCGATCTTGCCGATCTCGCGAAAGCTGCCTGCATCGACGATCCCCGCGAGCCGCGCCCGCGCGTCCATCTTGCCGCGCCCGTGCTGCCGCGCGACCTTTTCCTCGCCGCCCATCTTCTCGGCCATCGCGCGGCGTTGACCCAGCTCGTCGATCTCTTTTTTCCAGCTCATGGCAGAAAGCTATCTTACGTTGACGGAAACGTCATGCAAAACCTATCGTCGTGCCATGATGCGCAAATTTGCCCTCGCCGTGGCCGCTACCATGCTCCCGCTTGCGCCCGTTTCGGCGTCCGAAACGCGTAGCATTCCTGGCGTCGTCGATCCCTACAAGACCGATGCCTTCAACCCCGACGCCGATCCGATCGCGCAGATCGATGCCGCGCTCGCCGAGGCTCGTAACACCGGCAAGCGCGTGCTGCTCGTCATGGGTACGAACGGTTGCCACGACAGCGCCTGGCTTGCGAACCTGCTTGCGACCGACCGCTTCGCCCCCGTGCGCGACCGATATCAGATCGTCTATGCCGACATCGGCATGCCGCATATTCGCGGCCTCGGACGCAACCCCGATGTGCCCGCGCGTTTCGACTTCAAGATCAAGGGCACCCCCACGGTCGCTGTGCTCGACGCCAATGGCCATGTGCTCAACCGCAAGGCCGCGCCCAAATGGCGTAACGCCGCGAGCCGCAGCGACGACGACATTTATAATGAACTGATGGGTTAGGGAGAGAGACATGGCCGAGATGAACCTTACGGGGCGCGTCGCGCTCGTCACCGGCGCCTCGCGCGGCATTGGCCGGGGCATCGCGACTGGGCTGGCGGAGGCGGGTGCCGACGTCGCGGTCAACTATACGCGCGGCCAGGAAGCCGCCGCCGAAACCGTCGCCGCGATCGAAGCGCTCGGCCGCAAGGCGAAAGCTTACCAGGCCTCCGTTACCGACGAAGCGGCGTGCGCCGCGATGGTTGCCGCCGTCGAGGCCGATTTCGGCCCGATTTCGATCCTCGTCAACAACGCCGGCGTCGCGAGCCGCGGGCTGTCCGTGGCCGATACCAGCCCCGAAGAAGTCGACAAACTCTTCGCCGTCCACGCCGCCGGCCCGCACCGCCTGTCGCGCCTCGCGCTGCCGCAGCTACGCAGCCACGCGCGCAGCGACATCATCGTCATCTCCAGCATCGCGACCTACACCCACTCGCCCAACGGCGCGCCGTACACGATGGCCAAGGCGGCGGGCGAGGCGATGGCCTATGCGCTCGCAAAGGAAGAGCTTGCGAACGGTGTCCGCGTCAACATCGTCGCCCCCGCGCTTACCGTCAGCGACATGGGCGAGAAGCTTTCCCGCGCGATCACCGGCAACGAGGATATCCATCACCTCGACACCAAAATGCCATTCGGCCGCGTCGCCGTTCCCGCCGACGTCGCCGCCGCAGTCGTCTGGTTCGTCAGCGACGCCAACTCTTATTGTTCGGGCCAAAAACTCAACATCGACGGCGCCGGACAGGCAACCTTCCGCTAACCCTCAAGCCATCCCATGCTCGGCGGGAATCCCCGACGGCGGGCCGACGGGCATAACCATTAACTCCGCCTCGCTCGCGCCCGCTTCATATCGCGCCAGCAATTCGTCGGGATCATATTCGATCCCGATCGGATTGCCGCCGAATGCCTCGCTTTTCATATAGGCAACCGCGTCGGCAACGGTCCCGTGGTCGACCTGGAACTCCATCCGGTTGCCGTCGGGATCGGCATAGTAGAGCGATAGCGTCGTCCCGTGATGGATCGGCCAATAAGGCTTGATCCCGTCGACCTTCAGCCGCTTGTAAACGTCCATCAAGTCGCCCGCACTCGCAAAGGTATAGGCGACATGATTGACGCCGACGTCGCCACGCCCGCCGTCGCCGCCGGGCTTCAAGAGGTCGAGGTTGGCGAAGGCGAAGCGGTGATGCTCGTCATCATAAGTCAGGAAAGCGAGCGCCGGGTCCTGATGCACGACATCGGCCTCGAACACCTTTTGGTACCATGCGATCATCTCGTCATAGCGCCGCGTCATATAGACGACATGCGCGAACTTGCTCGGTTTCGTCATGGCCCCACTCCATCCAACGACCCGCCGCGATGCTGCGCCGCTTCGTTTCATTGTGCAAGTCCGAACCCCTCCGCTAGAGGCGGGCCATGCGCCCCGATTCGCCCTCGCCCGTCATCCCCTTTCTGATCGCTTGCGCGGGGATCGCGACCTTTTCGGCGATGGACGTGCTGATGAAGGGGCTGTCGATCGACATCGGCGCGTATAACGCCGTGCTGTGGCGCACCGGCACAGGCACAATTTTGGCCGGCCTCCTCTATTTCGCGAGCCGGCCAAAATGGCCCGACAAGGCGACGATGCAGATCCATGCCTGGCGCTCGCTCTTCGTCGCCGGGATGGCGCTCAGCTTTTTCTGGGCGCTCGCGCGGCTGCCGATGGCCGAGGCGATCGCGCTCGCTTTCGTCGCCCCGCTGATGGCGCTCTATATGGCCGCGATCTTCCTGGGCGAGAAGATCGGCCCGCGCTCGATCGCCGCCTCGATCCTCGGACTGTGCGGTGTGATCGTCATCGTCGCGGGGAAGCTCGGCGGCAGCGACTATAGCGACGAGGCGCTGCTGGCGGTCGGCGCGGTGTTCCTCTCGGCGATCTTCTACGCCTACAACCTCATCCTCGCGCGGCGACAGGCCAAAATGGCCGAGCCGATGGAAATCGCCTTTTTCCAGAATTTCTTCGTCGCCGCGATCCTTGCGCTCGGCGCGCCGTGGTTCCTTGCGGTTCCAGCCGCGAGCCACGCGCCACATATCCTGGGCGCCGCGATCCTCGCGACGACCTCATTGCTGCTGCTGAGCTGGGCCTATGCCCGCGCCGAAACGCAGATTCTCGCGACCACCGAATATACCGGCTTCCTGTGGGCGATGCTGTTCGGCTGGTTCTTCTTCGACGAAGCGGTGACGCTGCCCACCTTCGCCGGCGCGCTGCTGATCGTCGCCGCCTGCCTGATCGTCGCGCGCAAGGCCCCGCACGGCGACCCGATCGAACCCGCAGCGGCGTAACCAGCAAGCCTCCCTATCTCCGTTCGTGTCGAGCGAAGTCGAGACACCCATCGTGCGAGCAGGACCGAGGGGCATCTCGACTTCGCTCGATGCGAACGGACATTTTCAGACCGCCGCCCGGCTCAACCGGTCGTTGATCGCCGCGCCCAGCCCCTCGGCCGGGATCGCCGCCACCGCGATCTTTGCCTTCGCGCTCGCCGCCCCCGCATGCAACGCATCGAAAAGCCGCGCCGCCGCCTCGGTCAGATCGCCGCTTGCGCTCAGGTCATAGTCGCCCGCGACCGCCCCGAACCCGATCCCAAACTCGTCGCCCGCAAATTCGCGCGCGCCCAGCCGCACCGGCTTGCCCGGCGCATAATGGCTCGCGAGCATCCCCGGCGCGACGATCTCCGTTCCCTTGACTCCCGTTACCGACATCCCGCTCGCCGCAGACAACATGTCGGCGGTCACCGGCCCCGGGCGCAACACTTCGACGGCACCATTCTTCACCCTCGCGATCGTCGATTCCACGCCCGCCGTCGTCGCTCCGTCATCGATCACCAGCGCGATCCGCCCATCGAGGCTCGCCAACACATGCTCAGCTTTGGTGGGGCTCACGCGTCCGCTCGCATTCGCGCTCGGCGCAGCAAGCGGTGCCCCCGTCTCCGCCAGCAAGGCCTGCATCGCGCGGTGCCCCGGCACGCGCAGCGCAATCGTATCGAGCCCCGCCGTCGCGATGCTCGCCACCGGGCAATCGGCGGCCCGCGGCACGACAATCGTCAGCGGCCCAGGCCAGAAACGCGCCGCCAGCGCCCGCTCGACCGCGCCGAACACGCCCAGCCGCTCGGCGGCAGCCAAGTCCGGCACATGCACGATCAACGGGTTGAAATCGGGCCGCCCCTTCGCGGCATAAATCCGCGCGACCGCGTCTGCGTTGCGCGCGTCGGCGGCGAGGCCGTAAACCGTCTCGGTCGGGACCGCGACCGGCTGCCCCTCCCCGATCAGCCCCCCGGCGCGCGCCATTGCCTCCGGCCCGAACGGGCGGATATCGGTCCTCATGCGCGTTTGACCATCAGCCATGCCGCGCTATAGCGCCCGCGCAACGATATTCACCAGGAAAGTCGGCTCTTCATGTCTTACACGCCGCCCACCACCGAACAGCTTTTCGTTCTCAACCATATCGCGCGTGTCGACGCGATGGCCGCGCACGACAAATTCGCCGCCGCGACCCCCGACATGGTGGAGGCGATCGTTACCGGCATCGGCGAGTTCGCCGCAGAGGTCTACGCCCCGCTCAACCGCGTCGGCGACACCACCAATCCCAAGTGGCAGGACGGCAGAGTCACCATGCCCCCGGGCTTCAAGGACGCCTATAAGCAGTTCGTCGAGGCGGGCTGGGGCAGCATCGACGGCCCCGGCGAATATGGCGGACAGGATCTGCCTTTCACGCTCGCGACGGTGGTGATCGAGGCACTCGGCAGCGCGAACATGGGCTTTTCGCTGTGCAGCATCCTGACCCCCGGCGCGATCCACGCGCTGATGGCCTATGGCACCGAGGAACAGCGCCAGACCTGGCTGCCGAAGTTGATCACCGGCGAGTGGAACGGCACGATGAACCTGACGGAGCCTGCCGCGGGCAGCGACGTCGGCGCGCTGCGCTCGACCGCCGAAAAGGTCACCGAGGGCGAGCATGCCGGCCTCTACAAGATCAAGGGCCAGAAGATATTCATCACCTTCGGCGAGCATGACCTCACCGACAATATCGTCCACCTCGTCCTTGCGCGCACCCCCGGCGCGCCCGAGGGAACGCGCGGCATTTCGCTTTTCCTCGTCCCCAAATATCGCCTCGATGCCGACGGCAAGCCCGCGCATTCGAACGGCGTCCAGTGCGCGTCGATCGAGCATAAGCTCGGCATCCATGGCTCGCCGACCGCCGTCATGGTCTATGGCGAGGACGAAGACTGCCTCGGCGAGATCGTCGGCGACGAAATGGGCGGCATGCGCGCGATGTTCGTCATGATGAACAACGCCCGCCTGATGATCGGTTGTCAGGGCATCCAGATCGGCGAGCGCGCGACGCAGCAGGCGCAGCGCTTCGCCGCCGAGCGCGTCCAGTCGTCGCTCGCGGGCTCGCCCGACCGCACCCCCGTCACGATCGACCAGCATCCCGACGTCCGCCGCATGTTGTGGCGGATGCGCGCCCAGACAGAGGCAGCGCGCGCACTCACCTATTACGCGGCAGCCCAGATCGATTTCGGCAAGCTCGGCGACGAAGCCGCCGCGATGCGCGCCGACGTGCTGATCCCGCTGGTAAAGGCGCATGCGACCGACATCGGCTGCGAGGTCGCCAGCCTTGGCGTGCAGGTCCATGGCGGCATGGGCTTCATCGAGGAAACCGGCGCCGCGCAGCATTATCGCGACGCGCGCATCGCCCCGATCTATGAAGGCACCAACGGCATTCAGGCCGCCGATCTCGTCGGACGCAAGCTCGGCATGGCGGGCGGCGATCTCGTCCGCGGCCTGATCGACGATATCGCAGCGGGTGCGGCCGATTTCCCCGAATTGCAGCAGTTGGTCGATGCCTGCCGCGCGGTCACCGACTGGATGATCGGGGCCAACACCGGCGACCGGCTTGCCGGCAGCTATCCCTATCTCACCATGCTCGCCACGGCGACCTGCGGCTGGCTGATGGCGATCCAGCACAAGGCGGCGCGCGCGGCACTCGATGAGGGCAGCGGCGACCGCGCCTTCCTTGAAGGCAAGATCGCCTCGACACGCTTTTACCTGCAACAGATCGTCCCCACGGCAACGGGTCTTGCGGCCTCGGCGCTGGCCGGCGACGCCGCGCTCGAACCGCTGCCGGCGATCGCCTGAAACCTCTGGAATCCTGCGCCTCGCGCCCCGGCTCGGGACGCAGGATTTTGTTCATAATTAACGCGATGATAACCATCTGGAGCTAGACGCGACCGGCAATTGCTGGAGACGTGCGTGCCCATCCCGGTCAAAAGTCTGATCATCAGCTGGCGAACCATCGCGCTCTCGCTGCTGCTCAGCGTGATCGTCGGCTTTTCGGCGATCGGTGAGCCGGTGGACCGCGTGATCGAGGCCGCAATCGGGCGCGCCGCGTGGCGCCCCGTATCGGGCGACACCGTCATCGTCGGCGTCGACGACAAGACTCTGCAGTCATTGCAGGATCAGGAATTCTCGGTCGCGAACCATGCGCGGCTCATCCGGGCCGTCGACGACGCCGGTGCGAAACGCCTGTTCATCGACTTTTCCTATTATCGCCGCCTGACGCATCCCGACTATTCCAAGGTCGCGGCCGCCGTTCGCCGGATGGACGACCGGGTCGTTCTGGCCGTGCCGGCTGCAAAAATGACCGGATCCGACGTAAAAGTCAGCTATTGGCCGTCGCAGGCGATGGGCGACCGGGCCGTGCGGGCCTGCATCTGCTGGGAATATGAATTCTGGCAGGTCTGGCGCGTTCCCCTTGCGGTCATCGCCGACGGCCGCCATCTGCCGAGCTTCGCGGCGTTGCTCGCGGATCGCCCGCTGGACAAGCCCGGGCTGTTCCTGCTCGATTTTTCCTACGATACCTCGACCATCACCGAATATAGCGCGATCGACGTGTTGAACGGCCGCGTGGGGCGCCAGCAGCTCGCCGGTAAATATGTCATTTTTGCTCCCACCAACGCCTCCTCATCGGATCAGCACTTCCTGCCCGGGCACGAAAAACTGCCGGGAGCTTACATCCATCTGATCGCCGGCGAAGCGCTGAAGCGTGGCAATCCCGTCAACATCGGATTTTTCCCGGGCCTTGCCCTCACCTTTGCAATCCTGCTTGGCGCCCTCGCGGTCCGGCGCGGCCGGTGGTTCGCTTGGGCGGCGTTTGTGACGACGTCCGCGCTGATCGCTGCCAAGATATTCCTCGGCCTCTCGCTCGTCTCGACCCAGATCGGCGCTGCGTGCTTCCTTATCGCCGCGCTTAGCGCAAACGTCTCGCGTACCCGCCGCCGCGCGTCGGCACAGCGCGAAAACCCCGTCTCGGGCCTGCCCAATTTCGAGGCGCTGCGCTCGCAGGCCGCTTTCGGCAGCGCCACCGTCGTCGCCGCCAAGGTCGTCAATTTCGAAGATCTCGCCGCCTTCATCCCGGGCGACGGGATCGGCAAGCTCGTCGAACAGGTCACGCGCCGCCTCCAGCTCGCGTCGCAGGGCACGACGCTCCATCACGATCTCGACGGCACCTTCGCCTGGCTCGTCCCCTATTATCAGCACAGCCAGATCGAGGGGCAGCTCGCGGGCCTTGCCGCGCTGTTCAACGCACCGCTCACGATTGGCGAATTGCGCGTCGACGTCGCGATCGCCTTCGGGGTCAACGACGAGTTTGAGGGATCGAACGCGCAGCGCCTCGCCGCCGCGCTCGTCGCCGCCGAACGCGCGATCCGCACGCGCTCGCTGTGGACCAAATATACGTCGCGTCAGAAAGAGGATGCCGGCTGGCAGCTCAGCTTCCACTCGCAGCTCGAGGACGCACTCACCGGCGGCGACATCTGGGTCGCCTTCCAGCCGCAATTTGAAATCGCGACGAACCGGCTCGTCGGCGTCGAGGCGCTCGCGCGCTGGACGCATCCGACGCGCGGCCCGATCCCGCCCGACGAATTCATCGTGCAGGCCGAAAAGAGCCAGGACATCTATCGCCTCACCCTGTTCGTGATGGATCAGGCGATCCGTTCGGCGGCGCAGCTTCGCGAGCGCGGCATCCATATCAACATGTCGGTTAACCTGTCGGCGAGCCTGCTCGACCACAGCGACCTCGTCGGCACGATCCGCGTGATGCTCACCGCGCACCATTTGCCGCCCGAAATATTGACGGTCGAAATCACAGAAACGGCGCAGATCGAAAACAGCCGCCAGGCGCGCCATACACTCGCGCAGCTTCGCCGCACCGGCATCCGCCTGTCGATCGACGATTATGGTACCGGTCAGTCAAACCTCGAATATCTCACCGAGATCGAAGCCGACGAAATCAAGATCGACAAGCGATTCGTCATGACCATGCGCGATTCGCAGCGGAACCTCGAAGTCGTCAAATCGACGATCGATCTTGCGCACCGTCTCGGGGCCGTCGCGGTCGCTGAAGGCATCGAAGATGCCGAAACCGTGACGCTGCTCGCCAATCTCGGCTGCGATGTCGGTCAAGGCTATCATCTTGGAAAACCTCAACTGTTTTCCGAACTGACCGCGACGCTAAGCGCCTCCCCCCAGAACCGCACAGCATAACTGCCAAAATGGCGGTAATCATGTTGGTTAAGACTCGATTTACCATATCGATTAAGGTATATGCTCCGTTAACTGTTCGTCGTGGGCAGTGCCAACAGGAGATCTGACATGGGTTGGTTCTGGAGATTTCTCGGCGGCGGCGGCACCGGTAACGGTGGCGGCGAAGCGTAAGCCAGAAACGAGATAAAAAAGGGTCCCGGACATTTCCGGGGCCCTTTTTCTTTGCCCGGAACACGCGCGCGACCGTGCGCTGAATACGACCCGATCGATGCATTTCCTGCGGCGCGAGCGGCATGCCCGCTGCCCCGCTTGTCCGGGCTCGCGGCCGCAAAAAAATTTGCCCTTTCGGACGGCCGGCACCGATCCGCGCGCAAAGCCGCGGAATGCCTTGCCCTCACCGCCCGGCACGTCCATCAGCGTCGACGAGACGAATCAAATTATCGACGAGTTGAGTCCCCGTTCTGTCATTTACCGTCTTGCATCGTCGCGCCGACGTGGCACTATAGGTGGTGGGTCAACCACGGGGGCACCCCAATAAATTGTATCAGGCTGCAAGTGGCGGATTTCCGTCGTCCATCCCATATGGACACGGGAAAACCCTTCATGCGGCCAAAATAAGTGCCCACGGGACAGGTTTAGATGCTAGGATCGGGGCTTCGCCCTGAGTCGAACAAGACAGGAACAAAGCGCACCGGGTGCGCGTTCAAATCGGGGGCGAGTAAGATGGATTTTCGGGAAACGGAACGGGTGGAGACGAGCGACGTGGCGACGATGGAACTGGCAAAGAATGACGCTCCGGCAGCGCCCGAATCGACCGGCGAATCGCTTGCCGATGCGGCGCCCGCGGCCAAGCTCAACGACAGCAGCGAGCCCAAGGTCCACGCGCGTCGATTCGACATCGTGACCGATCGCAGCCGCGACGCGCTGCTCACCGACTTCGGCAAGGAAACGCTCGAGGACCGCTATCTCCTGCCCGGCGAATCATATCAGGATCTCTTCGCGCGCGTGGCCGACGCCTATGCCGACGATCAGGATCACGCCCAGCGCCTGTACGACTATATCTCGAAGCTGTGGTTCATGCCCGCGACCCCCGTCCTCTCGAACGGCGGCACCGGCCGCGGCCTGCCGATCAGCTGCTATCTGAACTCGGTCGACGACAGCCTTGAGGGGATCGTCGGCACGTGGAACGAGAATGTCTGGCTCGCCAGCCGCGGCGGCGGCATCGGCACCTATTGGGGCGCGGTGCGTGGCATCGGCGAACCCGTCGGCCTCAACGGCAAGACCAGCGGCATCATTCCCTTCGTCCGCGTGATGGACAGCCTGACCCTCGCGATCAGCCAGGGCTCGCTCCGCCGCGGTTCGGCCGCCTGCTATCTCGACATCTCGCACCCCGAGATCGAGGAGTTTCTGGAGGTCCGCAAACCCTCGGGCGACTTCAACCGCAAGGCGCTGAACCTCCACCACGGCGTCCTCATCACCGACGAGTTCATGGAAGCCGTCCGCGACGGCGCCGAATTCAACCTCCGCAGCCCGAAGGACCAGAGCGTCCGCGGCACCGTCGACGCGCGCGGCCTGTTCCAGAAGCTCGTCGAAACGCGCCTCGCAACGGGCGAGCCCTACATCATCTTCATCGACCAGGTGAACCGCATGATGCCCAAGCATCATCGCGACCTGGGGCTCAAGGTCACCACCTCGAACCTCTGCTCGGAAATCACGCTGCCGACCGGCCGCGACCATCTGGGTCAGGATCGTACCGCGGTCTGCTGCCTCTCGTCGCTCAACCTCGAAACCTGGGACGAGTGGAACGGCGACAAGCGTTTCATCGAAGACGTGATGCGCATGCTCGACAATGTCCTTCAGGACTATATCGACCGCGCCCCGCCCGAAATGGCGCGCGCCAAATATAGCGCCAGCCGCGAACGCTCGGTCGGCCTTGGCGTCATGGGCTTCCACAGCTTCCTGCAGGCGCGCGGCCTGCCGTTCGAGGGCGCGATGGCGAAATCGTCGAACCTGCGCGTCTTCAAGCATATCCGCGCGCAGGTCGATCAGGCGTCGATGCTGCTCGCGAACGAGCGCGGCCCCTGCCCCGACGCCGCCGATCAGGGCGTGATGGAACGTTTCAGCTGCAAGATGGCGATCGCGCCGACCGCGTCGATCAGCATCATCTGCGGCGGCACCAGCGCGTGCATCGAACCGATCCCCGCGAACATCTACACCCACAAGACGCTCTCGGGCAGCTTCTCGATCCGCAACCCGCACCTCGAGGCGCTCCTCGTCGACAAGGCGAAGAACAGCGACGCGGTGTGGAACTCGATCCTCGAACGCGGCGGCAGCGTCCAGCACCTCGACTTCCTGACGCAGGACGAGAAGGACTGCTACAAGACCAGCTTCGAGATCGACCAGCGCTGGCTGCTCGAACTCTCGGCCGACCGCACGCCCTATATCGATCAGGCGCAGTCGCTGAACCTGTTCATCCCCGCCGACGTCGAGAAATGGGATCTGCTCATGCTCCACTATCGCGCGTGGGAACTCGGCATCAAATCGCTCTATTATCTCCGCTCGAAATCGGTGCAGCGCGCCGGCTTCGCGGGCGGGGTCGAGGCCGACAACACGCCCGAGGCCGCAAAGTTCGAACTCTCGGCCGAGAGCACCGATTACGACGAGTGCCTCGCCTGCCAGTGACGCTCCCGCCGCGTGAACCCCGGCGAAAGCCGGGGCCCAGCGCGCGGTAACGCAACATAGAATGGGCCCCCGGCTTTCGCCGGGGAGCACAACAAAAGATCAGACCCGAGGATAGCCGCTATGCCGTTGTTAGAAGCCCGCAAGACCTACAAGCCCTTCGAATATCCGTGGGCCTATGATTTCTGGAAACGCCAGCAGCAGATCCACTGGGTTCCCGAGGAAGTGCCGCTGGGCGAGGATTGCCGCGACTGGGCGCAAAAGATCAGCGATCATGAGCGCAACCTGCTCACGCAGATTTTCCGCTTCTTCACCCAGGCCGATATCGAGGTGCAGGATTGCTACCACGACAAATATGGCCGCGTGTTCAAGCCGACCGAGATCAAGATGATGCTGACCGCGTTCAGCAACATGGAGACGGTGCATATTGCGGCGTACAGCCACCTGCTCGACACCATCGGCATGCCCGAGAGCGAATATGGCATGTTCCTCGAATATGACGAGATGCGCGCCAAGCACGACTATATGCAGCAGTTCGGCGTCGAGAATGACGAGGATATCGCCCGCACGCTGGCGATGTTCGGCGGCTTTACCGAGGGGCTTCAGCTCTTCGCCAGCTTTGCGATGCTGATGAACTTCCCGCGCTTCAACAAGATGAAGGGCATGGGCCAGATCGTCAGCTGGTCGATCCGCGACGAAAGCCTCCACTGCGAAGGCATCATCAAGCTGTTCCACGCCTTTACCAAGGAACGCGACTGCCTGACCAAGGCGGTGAAGGAAGACATTATCGACACGTGCCAGAAAACGGTGCGGCTCGAGGATGCGTTCATCGACCTCGCGTTCGAACAGGGCCCCGTCCCCGGCATGACGCCGAAGGAGATCAAGCGCTACATCCGCTACATCGCCGACTGGCGCCTTGGGCAGCTTGGGTTCCAGCCGATCTATATGATCGACGAACACCCGCTCCCCTGGCTCGCCCCGCTGCTGAACGGCGTCGAGCACGCCAACTTCTTCGAAACCCGCGCGACGGAATATTCGAAGGGCGCGACGCGCGGCGACTGGAACACCGTGTGGTCCAGCTTCGACAACCGCAAAAAGGCGAAAGCCAACGACGACACCGGCGCCCTCGAAGCCGACGCCGACGGCGAAGACATGTTCGCCAAGGCCGGCATCGCCGCCGAATAAGCCATCAGCCCCTCCCCAGACGGGAGGAGCCCTATTTGCGAACCCCGGCGCAAGCCGGGGCCCACCGACCAAAGAGCCAAGCCCGCGAGCAAACGCAGGCCAACAAGACGTCAGAGGCCAAAATGACCGACAAGCAAAAACAGAAACTGCTAATCCTCAGCCAGCCGCAACGCGCGACCCTCGAAGGCCTCTCGAACCGCCGCCCCCAACTCCCCACCGACCCGATCCGCGACGAACTCGTCGCGCTGGGCCTGGTCGTGAAACAGGGCGCGAAATGGGCGCTGACCCAGACGGGCAAGAAGGTGCTGGCGGCGAGTTCGAACCGGCGCAACTCGGGCGGGTTTTCGGTTTGATGAAAGTATCGAAAGATTGCCTATTTATGCTAGAAGCTCCCAACGAATAGGGGCTTCTTCTGAGACACGATGGAAATCCACGGATATTGGACTTGGGATCAGAACAAGAATGCCGTTAATCTCGGCAAGCACGGTCTTTCTTTCGAGACAGCAACCTTAGTGTTTACAGACACCCTAGCGCTAACAACTATCGATCCATATGAACATGAAGAGCGCTATCGGACGATCGGCGTCGTTGGGCATCTGACCATAGTTGTGATACACACCGAACCCGTGGATTCCAGCGATGCCTTCATACCCGGCCGCATTATAAGCGCGAGGAAGGCGACGCGTATCGAGCGCCTCGACTACGAAAATGGATAAAAAGGCCCTTCCCGAACATATTCAACGAGAGCTGGACTTTGCGTCCTCAATCTCGGACGATCAGATCGACCTGAGTGACATTCCTCAGACAAGCTTTAGAGGTGGGGACCGCGGAAGGTTTCTACCCTATTCGCTCATGCGTAGCGCATATGATGTACGGTCAATCGCTAACTGGTTCATCGACAAGGCAGGCCAAAAGAAAACCTCGATTTCCAACATGTCTTTGAATAAGCTCGTATATTTTACTTATGAGCAGGCGATTTTACTTTTGGGGCGCATCCTTACAGAGGCTCGCCCTCAAGCTTGGCAACACGGCCCAGTATTTCGAGAAATTTATCATCCCAACAAGGGGAATGCCTCGGAAACCGTCTCAAAGCGCATTCAAAAATTCGACCCCAAAACTCGTAAGCTTGCAGATTGTGAGGATAATTTTCCCCTTGAAGTGATAGAGCTTTTAGAACAGATTTGGAACAAATTTGGCTCTAAGAGCGGATCAGACCTTAGAAATATTTCTCATGATGTTGACGGAGCCTGGAAGCATTCGAGAGATCAAGGAAATCGCGGTAACGCAACACTTGAAATAACCCCTGCAACAATCCTTACATCAGCGCCGAGGCGCCTACGAAATGGATATAATTCAGCAAAAAATTGATCGCCTTCTTTCGCCGCGATCAGTGATTAACTGGACAAGTATAAATTTCCCGAGATCTGATGACACGGAGGAGGCGATTTGGAAAATTGCCAATCTTCTAAATTTGCCATCATTGAACTCAATCTATGCGCGATGCTCGCGCCTAGCATATCGCCAATCCACGATCGAAGAAGAAATGGAGAAAATAAGAAGAAGTAAATCTTCATACATACAGACAATGGGGTCAGAAATACTTCCTGCATTCCAAGAATTTTTGTCCACAAGACAAATTGATGCGATCCCGGACCTCCACGAATTTACAGACTATATACACATATATATTGGGGACGATATCCCTGACTTTCCGATAAGAATAAGGCCTTCATTCATCGCGATAGAAGATGGAAAACTTACCCCATATTTCCTCATAGGTTGGTCAGATCTTTCTCTTAGCCCTTACCAAAAACAACTTCTCTCGACCGTCATTTGCAATTCCATTTTAACTCATCAAGATTTCATTGGCTCCGATGCAATGATTGTCGTTATGCCGCGTATGGAATATTCGAATGACAGAGATGTTCGATGGTGGAAAGCTCGCTCCTACGCGTCGCTAACCGATGACCAATTCGCAGATCAGGCGTCTCGATTTCAGCGAGGCTTAGTCAATACGATACATAGATTGAGGAGATCTTAGTGGAATTACGGTGACAGCTTACTGAACCCCAAATTGCCCTGAGCAGCATGGATCCCGGATCAAGTCCGGCATGACGATGAGGGAAGGACTAACCTCTTACGTCTGCACCCCAAATCCTATTTCGCACACCCCACCCAAAAAACCCCTGTCCTACATTCTCCCGCCATGCTCCAAACTGGCAGATGAGCCACATCGCCCCCATCCCCTCGCCCGGCGCCATCCCCGCCCAGACCCCCACCCCTACCCCCACGGCCGCCGCCCCCGCGCTCGACGCGCACGGCCACGACCCCGCCGTTTACGACTGGATCCCGGTGCTGAAAAAGCGCCGCCACGATGGCTGGTCGCCCGACAAGCAGCGCGCCTTTATCGAGGCGCTGGCCGACTGCGGCTCGGTCGCCTGTGCCGCGCGCGCCGTCAATATGTCCGAATCCTCCGCCTATCGCCTGCGCCGCGCGCCGGGGGCGGAGGCGTTCGATCGCGCTTGGGGCGCGGCGATCGATGCGGCGTCAAAGAAATTGCTCGACGCCGCCTTTGAACGCGCGCTGGTCGGCACCGACGAGCCGGTGTTCAACCGCGAAGGCAACCGCGTCGGCCGCCGACTGCGCCAGAGCGACCGCTTGCTGATGTTCCTGCTGCGCGCCTATGGCCCCGATTGTTTCCGCAGCAACGCCGCCGGCCAAGCCGCCCCCACCGCGCCCCCGGTCGCCGAAGCGCTGGTCCATCTTCACCCCGAACCGCCCGCCGCGCCTGCCGCCCTGATGGCGCCCGAGGATCTCGCCGTGGCGCTGGAGGTGGCCGATCTGGGGGAGGGCGAGTTGCCGCACTGGTATCGCGACGGCCCGGCCGAAGCGGTCCCGGTGTCGCGAGCGATGCCGGCACCCGATACCCACACCCTTGACGATGAGGCTGAACTTTACTGAACTTTGGCGCCGCCGGAACGACCCCGCCCCCTCAATGCACCGTAACCGCCTCCAACCGGCCGCCCGCCCGCGCCACCGCGAACATCACACCGTCGCGCACCACCTCGGGCGGGCCTTCCAGCATATAGAGCTTCACCAGCTCGCGCGTGACCTCGCTGTCGTCGTCGACGACCAGCCGCAGCGACTCCAGCCCCAGATTGCCGCGCGCCACCACCACATCGCGGACCAGCGCGAGCGGCCACTGGGCGCTGCCGCCGCGATAGAGCGTCACCCCGTCATGGCGCAGATAATCGCCGCGCCGCCGCCACATGCCGATGATATAGGCCCACACCGCCAGCACCGCCGCGATGGCAAGCAGCAGCAGCGGCTGCCCGAATATCATGGCCCGCAGCGCATCGATCGGATCGCCGGCCCAATCGAGCCGCACCGCGAGCACGCCGAGCAGCACCGCGCAGGCAAACTGCCATCCCACCAGCGGCGCCGCGCGCAGCCGGGCCACCACCACCATCTTCCGGTCCATATCAGTCATCGCCGCCCAGATAGGCATCGCGGCCGCGCCGCGCCAGTCCGTGGTTTCGGCGGGCGCAACCTTCCCGTCCGGCATCCGTACTGACCAGGGGCAAGTCCGCCCCTCCCCGGAGCCGATGACATCGAACCCAGAACCCTGGTCGCCTACGCCCTGCTCGCCCTGCTCCTCGCGGCGCTGGTCGCCGGCATATTCTATCTGCGCCACAATAGGTACGACCGAAAAATCGAGCGCCAGCGCGAGCGCGAACGCCGCCAACGCGAGGAGCGCAACGATAGCACCTGACGCGCGGCGTCATGCGTGCAAGTCGCCGCGTGCCGCGCCCATCATGGTGCGCCGGCGTGAAATGGGACCGAGCGCCCCTTTCCTACATCGCCGCCGCTTGACACGCCACAGCGCCGCGCGCACCCAGAACCGAGGAGGGTCGCCATATGATGTCGCGTCATCGCACCGTCGCCGCGGCGCTCGCCGCGCTCGCTTTCGCCGGGCTCGCGTCGCCCGCCGCATCGACGTCGCTGGCCGCCATTCCTCCCCACAAGCCTGCACGCACATGCGGCATCGTCGCGGGCCTGTTCGACCGGCTCGCGGCCGCCGATCGCGGTGAATTCACCAGGCTGCTATCCGGCATGCAGGTGACGACCGATGCGCTGGGCCGGGTGCAGCCGAACGAATGGGATGCGCTGCTCGCGGGGCTGCGCACCCATAATGGCAAGCCCGACAAGGCGCCGATGCGCTTGATCGCGCTCCGCCGGATCGACGATCGCAACGAGGAAACCGTCGCCCTTTATGTCGCGCGGGTCGAACGCGAACGCTGGGAGCTAGAACGTTATGCCGGTACCGACGGCATGCTGATGCCGGTCTATAACCCCGACCCGCATTATGAAACGGCCCACCACACATGGCTGGTCGGTTTTCGCGGCAACAATGTCGTCAGCCTGCGCGAGGCTGACGAGCTTTATGTGCTGGGCTTCGACAAGGCGACCGACTGCCGCGGCGCCATCGATCCCGACGCACCCGGGGCGATTGCCGCTCCCGGAAAGGATTAACCGGGCCCCGGGCGCGGCAAGCCGGTGCCGCGCTCGCCCGATCGCTGCTATACTGGCCCGCGAAAGGAGAAAGCCAATGCAGGCCGTAACCGAAGGCGACCGCCGCAAGGAGGTTCGCGTCCTCCTTGAACAAATTCAGGCGCATCCCGAGCGCGACTGGACCGCAGCGCGCCAGCGCCTTGCCACGCTCAACAAATTGATCGCCGGGCCGCCCGGAAAACCGTCGCGCCAACAGCCGCATTAACCGCTCGCCGCGCGCCCGCGACGGTCCGTCGCAACCCGCCCGCCGCGATGCAACAATCGGACATTGCACAGGTTTCTTGCGTCGAAGGCATCGGCGCCGCCCCTACCCCCCCCCCGCGGGGCGGACGCCGATGCCGGACCACCGGTCCCAAGACGGAGACAGACATGCGCAAGGCATTCGCCCTTCTGACGGTCGCACCCGCTCTCATCGCTTTCCCCGCGTTCGCCCAGCTCGCGCCCGACGGCAGCGCCAACGTTAATCTGGTCGGCAAGGTCGGGTTGAAAGGCGGCGCGGTTCAGGACCCGGTCGATGGCGTAACCAATCCCGTCGGCAATACCGTCGGCAAAGTCGATGGCGCGGTGGGTAAGGCGGTCGACGCCGCGAACCTCACCCTTGCGACGCGCGAACAGGTGCGCGCGGGCGCCGAGCTTTACGACACCGGCGGCAACAGCCTTGGCACGGTACAGAGCGTCGAGGGCGACACCGCGGTCGTGGTGCGCGCCGGCAAGCTCTATAATGTGCCGATCGCCCAGATTTATCATGGCGCGGTGGGCGCGACCCATGGCCTCGTCACCAAATTGTCCACCGCCGAAATTCAGGCGCGCACCACAGCAGCGATCGAATCGCGCTGATGGACGGAAAGGAATAGGAACAAGCCGCGGCGACCCCTTGCAAGAGGGACGTGGCCGCGCTGGGGGGAGCCGGGTGCACTCGGCTCCCCGCCTTGGGCCTCAAGACACCGCATCGCGAGCGCGATCGGGGAGGGAGCCGGGATGCCGGCTCCCTTTCGTTTTTCGGGGACGGCGCCGCGCATATGAAAATGGGCGCATATGAAAATGGCCCGCCCCAGGGGAAGGGGACGGGCCAGTTTCGGTGCCGGCGCGCCCGATTGCGGCGCCGGCCCTCTGTTGTTCGGGAAGGCTATTCGGCCTCTTCGAACAGGTCGACCGCGTTCGCGGCGTTTGCCGACAGGCGCACAGTGTCGCCCTCGACCGCCGCGACCAGTCCGGCGGGCAGATAATGATGCTTGCCGTCGCCGCTGTCAGCTTTGGTCAGCTTGATACGCTCGCCGTCGAGATGATCGACGGTACCGATGTGGACGCCGTCGGCGCCTACGACATTCAGGCCTTCCTTGATCGCGCTATGGTCATGCTCTGCCATGGTCAGTCTCCTTGTCGCTCCGGAGGGGGGAGCCGTGCCATCATACGCATGGAAATCGAGTCGGCTCCATATACCAAGATAGGGTGACCCAAAGTCGCGCCCGCTTCCCAATCAGCGTCCGCATCGCTACCTTTCGGCCATGCGCCCCCTCTCCCTGTTCGCCGCCGTCGCGCTTCTTGCCGCGCCGCTCCCCGCCCTCGCCTGTTCGGTCGCGCCGGGCTACAGCGTCCCGACCAACCTCGAACTGGTCGAGGATGCCGATCTCATCCTGCTCGGCACCGTCACCGACGGCGATTTCGCGCCCGACAGCACCGAAGAACAAATGATCGAGGTCGAACCCGTCGCTGCGCTCAAGGGCGCCATGCCAAGCGCGCCGATCGCCCTTCCCGCGATGATCGCCACCGACGCGGACGTCCAGCTCAGCAATCCCTACGACCTCAGGGACGCGCATCCGCAAAGCCTGGCCGGCGCCTGCGTCCGTTATGTCTTCCCGCGCGGATCGCGCATACTCTTCTTTCTCGATCGGCAGGACGGCATGTGGCATCCCGCCGGCGGCGCATTCAGCCGTTGGGCCGAAGATGTGCTGACCGACGACGCACCGTGGCTGCAGGCGGTTCGCTTCTATATCGAAGTGGCACGGCTGCCCGAAGAAGACCGCGTCGCCGCGCTGGCGGCACGGCGCGACGAACTCGGCGCGCTTGCCGACGATCCGGTCGCGCAGCTGATCGCCGCCGACATCGACCGCCAACTCGCCGGGCCGAACGCGCCGCTGAAGGGCTCGATCGAACTCCTTCCAGCAGACGACGGCACGATCGAGGAAGCAGCAGACGCAGCCGAGGCGGCGGCCGAAGAGGTCGGAGACGCCATCCCGAACGATTAACATCAGGGGCGCCGCCTTGCCTCCCAAGGCCGCGCCAGCCCCTCATCGATCAGCACCGAGCGGACGCTCGTCCGGTCGCGCGCGACGATGCGCCGACAATCAGGGCGCGCCACGCGGCTCGTCATCGTCGATCCCGCCGGGACCAAGCTCATCATCTTCGTCGTCGTCGCTGCGCTCGCCGCGATAGGCATCCATATCGATCACGCCCGACCGCTCCATCTGCCGCATATGGTCGACCAGGTCCTGCGCGTCGTCGCTCTCGTCGCCGCTGCGTTTCTTCTCGCTATCCTGCAAGCGGGCTTCGCGCCGCGCCGCTTCCGCAACGCTCTGCGCCTGCGCTTCTTCGTCGTCCTGCTCGCGGTTGCGTGCCTCCGGGGCATCTGCCGCGGGTTTGTGGGGATCGTCAGCCATGACCTGCTCCTTGACGGGGGAGGCCTGAAAACGCGCCGCCGCGCCGCGGGGTTCCTCAGGCGGCGGCCGCCAATATCTTCGTCTCGATCACGCGGATAAAAACATCGGGGTCTTGGGCGCCGGGAATCAGCATTCGCCCGCCCAGAATGAAGGCCGGCACGCCGGTGATATTCTGGTCGGCCCAATAGGCTTCCTCGGTGCGCACCATCTCGCCGAACTCGCCCGATGCAAGGATCGCGGCCGCACGCGCGGGGTCCAGCCCCACCGACGCCGCGACATCGGCCAGCACCGCATGGTCGCTAACGTCGCGATTGTCCGTGAAGTGCGCGGCGAATAACGCTAGCTTCAATGCGGTTTGCACGCCCGTCGCACCATCCTGTTCAGGCTCCTCGAGTGCCCCCGCCCAAGTCAGCAGACGATGCGCGTCGAAACTATTGCGCATCCGAAAACCCGGCCCGCGATTGAAAGTGAAGCCCAAGTCGGCGGCAACCCCGGCCATCTTGCCGCTGTTCGCGCGGCTCTGCTCGGCGCTGATGCCATATTTGCGCATGACATGCGCGGAGGCATCCTCGCCTTCGGGCGGCATGTCCGGGTTCAGCTCGAACGGATGCCACTGAACTCGAAAATCGAGCCGCCCCGCAAAATGATCCATCACATTCCGGAATTTCAGCCAGCCGATGATGCACCAAGGGCACATCACGTCGGACACGATGTCGACACTGAGGCGCGGCACGCGCGGTTCGGTCAAAACTCTTCTCCTGCCGGCGCGCGCCGCGGCGCTCAATCGGAACGGCGGTCCTTGCCCGTCCGCCGGTCGCCCTTGCGACGATCCGGTCCATTATAATTCGGGTCGTCGGTTGTTCGGCGATCTCCCGACCGCCGCTCTGGACTTGCCCTTTTATCGTCATCGCTTGCCATACGCTTCCTCCCCACCACAAAGGAAAACAGAAGCGACCCGGGGCGCAGTAACTCACAAATTGGTTAAAAACACAAGCAACGCCGGAAATCCGCCGATTGTGGCAGCCTGTGTTCATGGGTGGGGGCCGCCTCAGCCCCACTCCACTTTCGTCATCCCGGGCTTGATCCGGGATCCCGCTTTTTCGAGGATCTGGGCCTCCACGCAAATAGCGGCCCCCCCCGGATCACGTCCGGGGTGACGAGGATGGATAAGATGACCCCCGCCCGAATGCAGCCGTTGCGGCTTTAATGTGCCATATCATTCGCAACCGGCTCGCTTGCCACCGGTCGCGACAGCACCCACCAGCTGCCAATCATCAACAGCACCGTCAGCGCTTCGATGATCATCGCCTGCACGATCCCCGAATTCACCTGATCGCCACTCGCGACGCCGAACAGCCTGCCCGCAAGCGCGGTCCCGTAAAGCGCGGCGGGTACCAGCAGTGCGCGCAGCCAGCCCGGCACCAGCGCGCCGACGGCGGCCGCTCCGGCGGCGACGAGGAAAAAGGCGGACAAGTCGGCGCGGATCGTATTGGTCGCGGGCCCCTCAACCAATATGCCGAAGGTCTCGCTATAGCTCGCAGGGTCGAACAGCCCGCGTGCGCCGACGATGACAAAGAACAGCGCCCACAGCAGAACGGCGCCGCGCAAGACCCAATTGACCATCACTCTTCTCCCTGTTTGCCGGCAGGCTGCGGCATCGGGGCAAAAAGTGCAATCTATTCCGGGCTAAAGTCCGCAGCGAACGTCGCGTCGATCCAGCCACCGCCAAGCACGCGCGAGTTATCGGCGATATCGTACAGCACCGCCGCTTGTCCTGGCGCAACACCATATTCGGGTGCAGCAAAGACCAACCGGTCACCCGCCACGCGTGCGGGAACGGGCTTTGCCATGCTCCTTACCTTCGCAAGCACATCGCGCCCTTCGATCGCTGCGAGCCAGTTCGCTTCACCCAGCCGTGCCCCCGAAACCGCGAGTGCGCGCCGCGGCCCGACGACCACCGTTTTCGTATCGGCCTCCAGGCGCACCACATATAATGGCTCGGCCTGTCCGCCGATCTCGATCCCCCGTCGCTGTCCGACGGTATAATGAATCAAGCCCTTGTGCGTGCCGAGTACCGTGCCGTCGATATGGACGATGTCGCCCCGATCGTCGGCTTCGGGCCGCAGCTTCTTCACCAGCGTCGCATAATCGCCATCGGGAACGAAGCAGATATCCTGACTGTCAGGCTTGCCCGCGACACCAAGCCCGAGGTCGCGGGCGATCTCGCGCACAACGCTCTTTTCGAGCCCTCCCAAGGGAAAGCGCAGGAAGTCGAGTTGGTCCTGCGTCGTCGCGAAGAGAAAATAGCTTTGGTCGCGCGCCGGATCGACCGCGCGGTGCAGTTCGGCACCTGTAGGCCCCATCACACGGCGCACATAATGGCCCGTCGCCAGACAGTCAGCGCCGAGTTCCTTCGCGAGACGGAACAGATCGGTGAACTTCACCCCCATGTTGCAGCGCACGCAGGGAATCGGCGTACGCCCCGCCAGATATTCGTCGGCGAACTGGTCAATAACCGTATCGCGGAATCGGCTTTCATGGTCATAGACATGATGCGCGAAGCCCAGCCGGTCGGCGACCGCGCGCGCGTCCCGGATATCCTGCCCCGCGCAGCAGGCACCGACGCGCTTCGCCTTGGCACCATGATCATAGAGCTGGAGCGTCACGCCGATGACCTCGGCGCCCGATCGCGCGGCGAGCGCGGCGACCACACTCGAATCGACGCCGCCCGACATTGCGACGACGATTCGCCGGTCCTTCATGGGCTCGGCGAGCTGAAAGTCGGCCCCGGCGAGCGCGGCAGGAGAGGAAATCGTGTCGATCATGATCGGTGCCATCTAGGGATGCGAATGCAAAAATGCCAGCTTTTCCGCCGTAGCTGTCAAGATATTGACGCCGGTTAAGCTTCGCTAACGGGTTCTGAAACAGCCATTTACTGGACCTTAGCTCCTATCGCGTAGACGAGTCGCATGAACCTCGTACCGTCCGATCTTCCACGCATTGCAGGTGCGGCCAGACTGTCGAAGCCCGGCTTCGACATCTTGCTGGCTGTGTCCAGCGCGCGTCAGGCTGCGTTGCCGACCGTGCGACAGTTGCGGGAGTTGGCGCACCGCGAGCGCCACAATGCGAAGCTTAACGCGTTGCGCGATACATTCTGCGGAACGCGCTCTTCAACGGAACAAAAAGCGCCGCGTATCGTTCGCTTCCTCGATTTGTCCGACGATGTGAACGCCCTGCCCGAAACTATGAACAGCCTGTTTACCAGAGGATTTCAGCCGATGTTGAATCCCTCTGTTTTAGAGCCGAACGCGTCGGACACACCCCCCTCCGACGTTTCAAATATGGAATGACTATGATCGAGAATCAGAAAATCCGGCCCGCACAGGTTATCGGCCCCCTCGGGGAACCGCTGACGTTGGACTCGTTGCCTCCCCCGTCGACGACCCGCTGGGTCGTTCGCCGCAAGGCAGAGGTCGTAGCGGCCGTCAACGGCGGGCTCCTGTCCGTCGACGAAGCGTGCGAACGCTATGGGCTGACCCTCGAGGAATTTGCCGGATGGCAGCGGTCGATCGACCGCAGCGGCATGCCCGGACTGCGCGTCACGCGCATCCAGCACTACCGCGACCTGTATGAACGCCAACAGCGCTTCTAAGGCCGCGAGACCGGACCAGGCACGAGAGAGGGCGCTTCAGGCGCCCTCTTTTTTTGGGTACCGGCTGGACAGGCATGTCCTGCGGCCGCTACCGGCGCCCCATGGGTATCACCGCAACGATCATGAACACCGCCACCGGCCAGCCGATCCAGAAGATGAGCTTTGGCCGAATGCCCAAACCCTGGGCCAGCTTCAATCTAGCGACTGGCGAACTCGTGACCGCCGAGCGGATCGACGTCACCCCGCCCGCGCCCGGCAAGTTCGCCGCGACGGTGCAGGTCTGGGTCAAGGTCAAGCCGCCTGCCTGACGCAGATCGCCTTGGTAAAAAAAGAAAAACGGCGCGATTTCAGTGCCATGACGATTTCATTGCAACCCTGACGTTCATCCCGCGTTAAGCCCCCGAGTCAACTTTGGGAGTCACTCGATATGCGTAAGATGTTCATCACCCTCGCCGCCACTTCGGCCCTCGCGCTCGGCGCCTGCCAGAGCCCCGCCGCCGACAAGGTCGAGGATCAGGCCGAAGCCAAGGCCGACGTGATCGACGAACAGGCCGATGCCATGCCGGAAGGCCCGGCAAAGGAAGCAACCGAAGCGAAGGCCGACGCCGTCGAAGCAGCCGGCGAAGAAAAGGCCAATGCAATGGACGACAAGGGCGAGATCGCTCCGTCGGAAACCGGCGCCACACCGCCGGCCGACCCCGCCAAGAAGTAAGGGCTGCCTCCCCTAAAGGGCAGGGTGAAGGGCGCCGGTCGTTTCCGGCGCCCTTTATCGTGCGCGCAATATTTTGCGCCCCTGTGATTACGATCACCGCGCCGCCCGGCGATCAGGGTTAATGCGGAATTCGGGACGGGAACGGCGCTTTTAGCGACAGTCTCCACGAACCACCCTCCCGCCGCCCCCAGCGACCCAAGGCGGCGGGAGGGACTAGTCCGCCTGGCCCAGCCCGTCGGCCGCTACCGCGCGCAGCACATCCTGCACGCCCGGCGCATCACTATCGGCACGCAACGAAGCGATCCCTGCCGCAACATCGAGCTTATACTCGGCGACCCCCGCCGACTCGCCCGCCCACACCGCACCCAGCGATTTGACCAACCGCCGCGCTGCCGCATTTTCGGACAGCATATGCACGTCAAGCACGTCCAACCCCTCGACATGGCAATGGACGAGCAGCGCCGCAGTCATCATCCGCGCCAGTCCCAGCCCGTGAAATTCGTCGAGCACCGCGACGGAAAATTCCCCGACCGGCCCGTCATGCCGGTGGCGCACCGCGTGCACGGCGCCGATCGGCGGCCGGCCGGGACATTCGATACAGATCGCGCCCCACGCGATATGGTCGTGCCCGTCGACGTCGGCGAGTTTCTGCACCACCGCGTCGGGCAGCACCGGCGCGGGCGAGAAAAAGCGCAGATAGCGCGATTCCGCCGACAGCTTGGCGATCCCTTCACGAATCAGCGGCGCATCGTCGGGAGTGATCGTGCGCAGGCGCACCGCCGTGCCGTCGTTGAGCGCGCAATGCACGACGATGTCCTCGATCCGCATCCGCGCCCTTGCCTCTCTGTCCGTTCCGGTCATCGCGGCCTCCTGCGACGGCACGATAGGCAAGTGCCCGCCTGCCCGCAATCCGTGCGCGCTCACTCTCGCAGCGGCCATTAACCCTAAGCATTTTCACCGCGGCCGATGGGTGAAATGTTGAAAGCGAACCGCCCTTAACTTTGGTAAATGTTGCTTCCAGAAGTCGGAAAGGTTGCACGTTCTGTGATCCATGCTCACCCGGATAACAGCACTCCCTATGAGTTGCTCGGCGACCGCCTCTCGCGGCTGCGTCAGGCTCGGGGATATAGCAAGACCGACGTCGCCGGCCGCCTTGGCGTTACCGTCACCTCGATCTGCTATTGGGAGCAGGGCCGCTCGCGCCCCAGGCTCGCACGGCTAGAGGCGCTCGCCGACCTTCTTGGCACCTCGCCGACCGAGCTGCTGAGCCGCGACAGCACGCCCGGCGGCGATCATCTCTCCGACCTCGTTGCCCGCATGCGCACCGAAATCGCCCACGCCGCGGGCACGACCCCGTCGAAGGTGCGCATCACGATCGAGATGTAGCCGCCCGCACGCACGCCCCCTCCCCCTTCGTCACCCCGCTCCTGACCGGGGTGGCGTTGGGTGCTCATTCTGCGGATCAGGCGTCGTCGCCCATCCGTAGCGCCGCAATGAAGGCTTCCTGCGGAATGTTCACATTGCCATATTCGCGCATCCGCTTTTTGCCCTCTTTCTGCTTTTCGAGGAGCTTCTTCTTGCGGGTCGCGTCGCCGCCATAGCATTTCGCGGTCACGTCCTTGCGCAGCGCGGCGATGGTTTCGCGGGCGATCACTTTCCCGCCGATCGCGGCCTGGATCGGGATTTTGAACATGTGGCGCGGGATCAGATCCTTCAGCCGCTCGCACATGCCGCGGCCGCGGGTTTCGGCCGATCCGCGATGCACGATCATGCTCAGCGCGTCGACCGGTTCGTTGTTGACGAGGATGCTCATCTTGACGAGGTCGCCGGGGCGGTGGCCGATCTGGTGATAGTCGAACGACGCATAGCCGCGGCTGATGCTCTTCAGCCGGTCATAGAAATCGAACACGACCTCGTTGAGCGGCAGTTCATAGGTGATCTGGGCGCGGCCGCCGACATAAGTCAGGTTCTTCTGCACCCCGCGGCGGTCCTGGCACAGCTTCAGGATCGGGCCGAGATAGTCGTCCGGCACGTAAATCACCGCCTCGATCCACGGTTCCTCGATCTCGTCGATGCGGTTCGGGTCGGGCATGTCGGCGGGGTTGTGGAGTTCGATCTCCTTCGCCGCCTCATTCTTCGTATGGCCGAGCTTCAGCTTGTACACCACCGACGGCGCGGTGGTGATCAGGTCGAGGTCATATTCGCGCGTCAACCGCTCCTGGATGATCTCGAGGTGAAGGAGGCCCAGGAAGCCGCACCGGAAACCGAAGCCGAGCGCGGCCGAGCTTTCCATCTCGAACGAGAAGCTCGCGTCGTTGAGGCGGAGCTTCTGGATGCTCTCGCGCAATTTCTCGAAATCGTTCGCGTCGGTCGGAAACAGGCCGCAGAAGACGACCGGCTGGACTTCCTTGAACCCCGGCAGCGGCGCCGCGGCGGGTTTCTTGGCGTCGGTCACGGTGTCGCCGACGCGCGCCTGCGCGACGTCCTTGATCTGCGCGGTGATGAACCCGATCTCGCCCGGGCCGATTTCCGTCAGTTCCTCGCGCTTTGGCGTGAAACAGCCGACGCGATCGATCAGGTGACTCGTGCCCGCCTGCATGAACTTGATTTGCTGGCCTTTTTTAAGGATGCCATCGACGACGCGGACAAGGATGACGACGCCCAGATAGGGGTCGTACCAACTGTCGACAAGCATCGCGAGCAGCGGCGCCGCAGCGTCGCCCTTCGGCGGCGGGATCTTGGTCACGATCGCCTCGAGGCATTCCTCGATACCGATCCCCGACTTCGCCGAGGCGAGCACGGCGTCGTCGGCGGGCAGGCCGATGATGTCCTCGATCTCGGCCTTCACCTTGTCGACGTCGGCCGCGGGCAAGTCGATCTTGTTGATCACCGGCACGATCTCATGGTCGTGCTCGATCGACTGATACACATTCGCGAGTGTCTGCGCCTCGACCCCCTGCGCCGCGTCGACGACAAGCAACGCTCCCTCGCACGCCGCGAGCGACCGCGACACTTCATAGGCGAAGTCGACGTGGCCGGGCGTGTCCATGAGGTTGAGCTCATAGGTCTCGCCGTCGTGCGCCTTATATTTCAGGCGCACCGTCTGCGCCTTGATCGTGATCCCGCGCTCTTTCTCGATGTCCATATTATCAAGGACCTGCGCCGACATCTCGCGCGCGGTCAGCCCCCCGGTAAACTGGATCAACCGGTCGGCGAGCGTGGATTTCCCGTGATCGATGTGCGCGATGATCGAAAAATTGCGGATATGGGACAAGGGCGTGGTCATGCGCGGCGCGTTAGCAGGCGAAAGCCCCGCTGTCAGTAGGGAGTGGCGTCGATTGCCGGAGTCCCGGCCTAACTTGTCAGACTTGTCACTTCCCCAGATCGGAAATCAACGGGTTAGCGAAGCACGCTGGAGCAAAGGTCGCGAAGGTTCCCTACGGCGCCGACAGGCGAAAGGTCGCAAAGATCGCACGCGAGCGCGATGTTTCGCGCAGCGGCGGTGCAGCAGATTTCGAAGATTCAAAGAGCCGGACATGAAGCTGACATGGCGAAATAAAGTAGGAAAGGGATTTTGTGGCTCGGCGACATGGCCAGGAAGCGTTGGGATGCTACTCAGTTGACCTGCAATCGCAGTCATGTCGCTCGTCGAAGCGGGGTTGTCCGCGGTGCTCTGCTGGATAGGGTGCCGCCGTCGCAACCGGGAGATCTGTCATGCACCGCACCATCGCCGCCGCCTTCTATGCCCTTGCGCTTGCTGCGCCCGCCGCTGCGGAGACGCTGCTCGTCGGCAACAAGGGCGAGGATACGCTGAGCGTCATCGCGCTCGCGTCGGGGGAGGAACTGGCGCGGCTGCCGACCGGCAAGATGCCGCACGAGATTGCGGTGTCGCCCGATGGCAAGCAGGCGGCGGTCGTCGCCTATGGCAGCACCACGGTCGATGTGTTCGATGTCGCGAGCCGGACGAAGGTCCGCACGATCGACCTTAGCCCCAATCAGCGGCCGCACGGGCTGCTGTGGCTGTCGGACGGGCGGCTGGTCGCGACGACCGAAGGCAGCGAGTCGGTCGCCGTGGTCGCGCCCGATGGCAAGCTGACGTCGATTTCGACCGGGCAGAAGGGCACGCATATGATCGTCGTCGCGCCCGATAATCGCACGGCCTATACCGCGAATATTGGGGCAGGGACGGTGAGCGTGCTCGACCTCAAGACCGCGAAGAAGCTGCGCGACCTGACGATCGGCGGCAAGCCCGAGGGGCTGGCGCTGACGAAGCGCGGGCGCGAACTGTGGGTCGGCGACCTCGATGCGCCGCGCGTGTCGATCTGGGATACGAAGACCGGCAAGAAAATCACCGAGTTGCCCGTCGATCCGGTCGCGATCCGGGTACTGGCGAGCCCCGACGGCAAGCTTGTCGCAACGAGCAATATCGCGAGCGGTACGATCAGCCTGTTCGACGCCGAAACGCGCGCCCCGCTGAAAACGATCAAAGTGTCGGGCGAGCAGGCGAAGGGGCAGGTCACCTTGTTGTTCAGCGCCGATTCGAAGCGGCTTTATGCCGCCGAGACCGGGCACGACAAGGTAGCGGAAATCGATGTCGCGAGCGGAGAAGTGCTGCGCCGGATCGCGGCGGGCAAGAATGGCGACGGGCTGGCGATCGCGCCCTAGGGCGTGACCCTAGGCCTTTTCGGCCAGCAATTTGTCGCGAAAGGCGGCGAGGCGCGCGACCGCCTCGTCGAGTATCGCGCCCTCCTTCGCAAAGCAGAGGCGCAGGATATTGCGCGGGCCATCGCCTTCGAAAAGCGCCGAGACGGGGATCGAGGCGACCCCGGCTTCGCGCACCGCGCGTTCACTGAACTCGCGGTCGGACAGCGCGATCCCCGATGCGGCGAGGTCGATGCACAGGAACCAGGTCGCGGCGTTGGGCAGCACGGCGAAACCTGCGGCATCGAGCGCGTCGCGGAGATGCTGGCGCGACGCGGCCCAACGCGCGCGCTGCGGCGCGAACCAGCTATCGGGCCGGCCCAGCCCCTCCGCCACCGCCCATTGCAGCGCAGGGGGCGTCGTAAAGGTCAGGAACTGGTGCGCGCGGCCAAGTGCCGTCGCGAGCGTGGGTGCGGCGCACATCCAGCCGGCCTTCCATCCCGTCAGACCGAATATCTTGCCCGCCGATCCGATCTTTACCGTGCGTTCGGCCATTCCCGGAAAAGACATGAGCGAGCGATGCGGCACGCCGTCGAAGCGGACATCCTCCCAAACCTCGTCGCAGATCGCCGAAAGGTCGTGCCGCACACAGATGTCGGCGAGCATCGAGAGTTCGGCTTCGCTCGCGACTGTACCCGAGGGATTGAGCGGGTCGTTGAACATCAGCACACGCGTGCGCGGAGTGATCGCGGCGGCGATCCGCGCTGCGTCGTAACGCCAGCCGGGCGGCGCGAGCGCGACCGACACGGGCACGCCGCCCGCGCGGCGGACCATCGGCGCGTAGCTGTCATAGGCCGGCTGGAACAGGATCACCTCGTCGCCCGGCGCGACCAGCGCGAGGATGGCCGCGGCGAGCGCCTCGGTCGCGCCCGACGTTACGTTCACCTGCTCGCGCGAAAGGGCGAGGCCCTGCCGCCGTGCATAGAAGGCGCAGATCGCATCGCGCAGTTCGGGCAGGCCGAAGGCGGGGGGATATTGGTTCGATTGTTCGGCGAGCGCGCGCGCCGCAACAGCGATCATGTCGGGATGCGGCGGCTCGTCGGGAAAGCCCTGCCCAAGGTTGATCGCGCCATGCGCCCGCGCGAGCCCCGACATATGCTCGAAGATCGTCGGCTCCATCGCGGCATAGAGCGGGTGGACCGAGCTCATGAGAGCAAAAGCCAGATCGACAGGCCGACCGGCGCGTCGGTGGGCGGCGCATCAGCGACATGGCGCACCGCATCGGCGCGCGCGCGATCGAGGATGGCGGCGGGAACGCGCGCCGGGTGGAAGATATGGTCGGCCTCGCCGAGCAGGCGCGCGGCGCGGAGGGTGAGGTCGTCGGGATCGGCGCTGGCGAGGCGGACGGTTTCGAGGCGCGATGGCTGGATCGAGGCGTCGCTCTCCAGCCAGGTTTCGACCCGATCGGCAGCCCCGGGATCGAGCGGGTCGAGCGCACCGCCGCTTGCAAGCGCCGCGTCGATCGCGCGGCGGCGGTCGGCAGCGGCGGGCCAACGTGCCTTCATGGCGCCGCGTGCCGCATGGAGCGCCGAAGCGAGCGCGCCGAGCCGGGCCGGGAGCAAAGCTTCGATCCGCTGGCGAACAGCCTTTGCGAGACCCGCCGACGCGCCGCCCGTCCCGATCGCGATCGTCACCGGCGCGCGGTCGACGATCGCGGGCGTCGTGAAATCGCAAAGGTCGGGGCGGTCGACGACGTTGACGAGCAGCCCGCGCGCGCGGAGCGCCTGCGCGGCGGCGCGTGCTTGCGCGTCATCGTCGAGCGCGACGAAGGCGATTGTGGCGTCTTCCCGCCACTCCGGCACGACCCGGCCGCCGGCGCGCGCGATCAGCCGCGCCTTGGCATCGGCAGCCTCCCCCTCCCCGACCAGCACGACCGTGCGGCCGCGGAGATTCAGAAAGACGGGGAACTGGTGCATCAGACGGTCCTGCCATTATTCGTCGGCCCGGGCGGCGAGCCTGGCGCGGATCGAGAAAGCCGTGCAGCTTTCACCGCAAATCCTTGTACCAAAAGAGCGCGACTTCGCCCTCATGGGGCCCGCCCGCGTAAAGCTTTTGGTCGAAGCCGCCCAGCGTGTAGCCAGCGCGGGCATAGATACGGCAAGCCGCCGGGTTATTCGACTGGGTTTCCAGACGGATCAGCTCTAAGCCCGTATCACGTGCCCAGACCTCGACCCTTGCCAAGAGTGCGGCCGCCACCCCGCGTCCCCGCGCCCAGCGGTCGACCGCAATTTCCGCAAGGTCCGCCATCCCGTTCCAGCATTCGCACATTCTGGCATAACCCAGGATCCGATCGCCCGATCGAGCGATGAAGAGCGCCTTGCACCCCGGTGCCACGCCATCCCAGTCGGCAGGATCCCAGTTATAATCCTTGCGTCGCGGCGAGACAGGATGGAGCTGCCGCGGGTCATCATATGGGAAAGCGATGGCCTGCGAAATGTCGAACGAAAAATCGCACGCGGCAAAATCGGCGGTCGGAAAATCGTCCACCTGGCTGATCTGCATCGGATCGGTCGGCCTCATATGCTTACTCTCGCCGACCGATCCGATATTTTCAACCTGGGTAGGACTTCGAAGACCCGCCTCAGTCGATCCAGTCGGGCACGCGCTCGGCGGCCATGATCGTGCCCGCGGTGATGCGGTCGGCGACGACGACATAGCGGTCGCCATCGACGAGCACCTCGGGCACCAGGCTGCGGCTGTTGTAGGTCGACGCCATCGTCGCGCCATAGGCGCCCGCGGTGCGAAACACGGCAAGATCGCCCGGTTCGACCTTGTCGGTGACGCGGTCGCGCGCGAAGGTGTCGCCGGTCTCGCACACCGGGCCGACGATCGACGCCGTCATCGTCTCACCGGTCGGCTTGACGGCAACAAAGTCGTGATAGGCGTCGTAGAGTGCGGGACGCGCGAGGTCGTTCATCGCGGCATCGACGATCACGAACGGGTTCGTCGCGCCGGGCTTGACCCAGAGAACCTCGGTCAACAGCACGCCGGTGTTGCCCGCGATAACGCGGCCGGGTTCGAACATCAGAGTGACGTCCCAATCCTTTGTCACCCGCGCGACCATCGCACCATATTCGGCGGGGCTCGGCGGATTGTCGTCAGCCTTGTACGGCACGCCGAGGCCGCCGCCGAGATCGACATGGGTGATGCTGTGCCCCGCAGCGCGCAGTTCGGCGACGAGTTCGCCCACACGCTTGAACGCCGCTTCGAGCGGTTCGAGGCTGGTAAGCTGGCTGCCGATATGCACCGCAATGCCGCGCATATTGAGCCCCGGAAGCGCCGACAGCCGGCCGAAGATTTCGGGTGCGACGTCGATACCGACGCCGAACTTGTTTTCGGCCTTGCCGGTCGAGATCTTGGCGTGCGTGCCCGCATCGACGTCGGGATTGACGCGCAGCACCGCGGGGGCGGTCATTTCCTTTGCGAGTGCGATCTCGGCGAGGGCGACACCCTCGGGCTCATGCTCGATGTTGAACTGACCGATACCGCGGTCGAGCCCCTGCGCCAGTTCGGCGCGCGTCTTGCCGACGCCCGAAAAGACGATATCCTCGGCCGCCATACCCGCCGCGAGCGCGCGTTCGAGTTCGCCGCCCGACACGACGTCAGCGCCATAGCCCTGCCGCGCGAGGACGCGCAGCACGCCAAGGTTGGGGTTGCACTTGATCGCGAAGGCGAGATGCTTCTTGGGCACGTCCTTCAGCCCGTCGCGAAACGCCTGTGCATGACGTTCGAGCGTCGCGCGCGAATAGACATAGACTGGGGTGCCGATTTCTTCGGCAATGCGTGGCAGCGGAATATCTTCGGCGTGCATCACGCCGTCCCGAATTTCAAAATGATTCACAAGTAGATCCTAAATATATGCGCCGTTTGCCCCGAGCTTGTCGAAGGGCCGTCCTTCCCCTTTCCGACGTTCAAGACGAACGGTGCTTCGACAAGCTCAGCACGAACGGAATGGAGGGCGGCTCCCGACTTCAATCAGCCCGGAGGCGGCAAGTCAAAATCGTCGGTTTCGCGTTGTTCGGATCGTTTGAGAAGTTCGTCGCTGCGCGCTGGCCGGGCCTGCGCGTCAGGCGTCGTAAGCTCCTCCGTTGTCGGGGCACTGGTGGCGCCGACGGGAATCACCGGTGCAGGCTGGCCTGCCACGGGCTTCAGATCTTCCCTGCTGCCGCACGCGCCGAGCAGCGCGGTTGCGGCGAACACAGTCATGATGAGGCGCTTGGTCGCCATCATATTTGTCCTTCGAGCGCCGCGCGGGCTGCGGCCACGGCCTTCCTTACCCCGTCCGGCGCCGTGCCGCCATAGCTGGTGCGGCTGGCGACCGATGCCTCGACGGTCAGCGCCGCGAGCACCTCGGGAGTGACCTCGGCATGGATCGCGGCGGCGTCCCCGGCGGGCAGCGCTGAGAGTTCGACGCCCAATTCCTCGGCGCGCTTCACGCAGGCGCCGACCACATGATGCGCCTCGCGGAACGGGAGGCCCGCCTCGCGCACCAGCCAGTCGGCAAGGTCGGTCGCGGTCGAATAGCCCGACGCGGCGAGCGCGCGCATGCGGTCGGTACGAAAGGTCAGCGTCTCGACCATCCCGGTCATCGCCGCCAGCGACAGCGCGAGCGCATCAAAGGCGCCAAAGACCGTTTCCTTGTCGTCCTGCAGATCCTTCGAATAGGTGAGCGGCAGGCCCTTCACGATCACGGCGAGCCGCTGGAACGCGCCGAGCAGCAGGCCCGCGCGCCCGCGCACCAGTTCGGCGGCGTCGGGGTTGCGCTTTTGCGGCATGATCGAGCTGCCCGTCGACCATGCGTCCGGCAGGCTGATGAAACCGAAGGGCTGGCTGGCCCAGATCACGATTTCCTCGGCGAGGCGCGAAAGGTGGATTGCGGCGATCGACGCCGACGCGCAGAATTCGAGCGCGAAGTCGCGGTCGGAGACGGCATCGATGCTGTTCGCCATCGGGCGATCGAAACCGAGCGCGGCCGCGGTGGCATGGCGATCGACCGGAAAACCGGTGCCCGCCAGCGCCGCGGCGCCGAGCGGCGATTCGTTGAGGCGGCGGCGCGCATCGGCGAAGCGCGAACGGTCGCGGCCGAACATTTCGACATAGGCGAGCAGATGATGGCCGAGCGTCACCGGCTGCGCGACCTGCAAATGCGTGAAGCCGGGCATGATGCTGCCCGCATGTTCGTCGGCGCGCGTCAGCAGCGCGGTCTGGATCGCCTGCAACCCCGCGTCGATGCGCTCGCACGCGGTGCGCGTCCACAGACGGAAATCGGTCGCGACCTGGTCGTTGCGCGAGCGCGCGGTGTGGAGGCGGCCGGCGGCTTCGCCGACCAGTTCCTTGAGCCGCGATTCGACGGTCATGTGGATGTCTTCGAGGCTGAGGTCGACGGGCACACCGTTCGCGGCGAACTCGTCGGCGATCTGCGCCAGCCCGCGGTCGATCACCACCGCATCCTCGGCCGCGATAATTCCCGCGGCGCCGAGCATCGTCGCATGCGCGCGGCTGGCCGCGATATCTTCTTCCCACAGGCGCTTGTCGACGGGAATCGATGCGTTAATCTCTTGCATGATCGCCGCGGGTCCGCCACCGAAGCGGCCGCCCCACATGCTGTTGCTATCCGGAGTATTCGCCATCCGCCGCGTCCCAAATCCGTCTCTTGCGATCCTCGCCATATTTCTGGCCGGATCAATCGCGGGCTGCGATAGGGAAAAGCCGCCGGGCGAGCAAGCCGCAGACGGCCAAGCAAATATTTCGCCCGGCCAAGCGAAGGATGGCGGCGTCGGCCATTTTCAACATCAGGTCGAGCGCACGGGCAAGGGCAAGGCGGCACCGACGGTCGGCTTTCGCGGCCCCGACGATGCGCCCGTCACGCTCGCCGACTTTCGCGGCAAACCGCTGCTCGTCAATCTGTGGGCGACATGGTGCGCGCCGTGCGTCGCCGAGATGCCGACGCTCGACGCGCTCGCGGCGAAAAGCGGCGATCGCATGACCGTGATCGCGGTGGCGCAGGATCTGAAAGGCGCCGAGGTGGTCGATCCCTGGTTCCAGAAAGCCGGCTTGAAGGCGCTGCAACCCTATGTCGATCCCGAGAACGGCCTGCTCGACGCCGCGAGCAGCGCGCTGCCGACCAGCATCTATTACGATGCCGAAGGTCGCGAAATATGGCGCGTTGTCGGCGCCATCGACTGGCAGGGCAAGGAAGCGCAAGCGCTGCTGGCCGAGGCAAGCCGCTGATACAAGAAAGGGCGGGTGCCCCATGACACCCACCCTTCCCTGCGACCCAGAGCAAGGCTCCGGGGAACTTGATCGAGCTTAGCCGCCGACCGTCACGCGGCCGCTGCGATAGCCCTTCTTGCGCATTTCCTTCACATAATCCTTGTCGGCATCGACGATTTCATTCTCCCACTCGTCCCACGCATCCCAGCGGTCTTCGCGGTCGGTGGAGTGGCGAAGGTCGCTCCGCAATTCCTTCTCCGCCTCCAGAATGTCGGCTTTGTAATTATACCAATATTGGTTCACGACGCCCGCAATCGGGGTAGTGCGGATATGCGGCGCCTCAAAGCCCGGCGGCATCGAGCCATAGGGCACGGCAGCGACGGCGGCTGTGGCGGGGAGAGCCACGAGAATAGCGAGGGTGGTCCATTTTTTCATCGTCCATCTCCTGATTGCCGGCCCGCTAGCGAGCCGGTCAGGTGAGTCAACGAAGCAGACCGCCCTTTTATTCCCGGCTTAACGGAGATTCGGCACGTCTGACGGTGGAATCGTAGATTCTCGTCATTGCGAGCGAAGCGAAGCAATCCAGTGGCGGGCTTGCACGCTCTGGATTGCCGCGTCGCCTTCGGCTCCTCGCAATGACAGGGATAAGCTTAGCCGGGATGCGATTCGTCGCCGACGCTGGATTTCAGCAGGCCGCGAAACACGTCCTGCGCGCTGCGTTTTCCCTGCGTCACGTCATAGACGTCGCGCGCAATCGGCATGTCGAGGCCGTAACGTTCGGCAAGCGCAATCACGGTCGGCGCGCTCTTCACGCCCTCGGCGACCATGTTCATGCCCGCGATAATCTCGTCGATCGGCCGCCCCTTGCCGAGTTCGACGCCGACATGGCGGTTGCGCGACAAGGGGCTGGTGCATGTCGCGATCAGGTCGCCCATGCCGGTGAGCCCCGCAAAGGTTTCCGCCCGCCCGCCCATCGCGACGCCGAGCCGGGTGATTTCGGAGAGCCCGCGCGTCATCAGCGCCGAACGCGTATTGTCGCCCGCGCCGAGGCCGTCGCCCATGCCGACCGCGATCGCGATGATATTCTTGAGCACTCCGCCGAGTTCGCAGCCGAGAAGGTCGGTGTTGGTGTAGACGCGGAACAGCCCCGAGTGGAACACGGGCTGGAGCGCGCGCACGACGATCTCATCCTCCATCGAAAGCACGCTAGCCGCCGCCTGCCCCGTCATGATTTCGCGCGCGAGGTTCGGGCCGGTCAGAACGCCGACGGGGTGGCCCGGAAGGACCTCCTCGATCAGCTCGGTCATGCGCTTGCCCGAAGAAAGTTCGAGCCCTTTGGTCAGGCTGATTACCGGAACCCACGGGCGCAGGTGGTTGCGCGCTTCCTCTAGAACGCTGCGAAAGCTGTGCGAGGGGACCCCCATGACCAGCACATCGGCGCCCGCGACGACCTCCGCCATGTCCGCGGTCGCACGGAGCGCCGAGGGCAGCTTGATGCCGGGCAGATATCGGCGGTTCTCATTATCGCTGTTGATGCCATCGACCGTCTCGGCATCGCGCGCCCAAAGCGTGATCGGCGCGTTGCGCGACACCACCGACGCAACCGTCGTTCCCCAGCTACCCCCGCCGAGCAGCCCCACTTTCAACCGCATCCCGCCCTCCCTGTTTTCGAAGAGAGACTGACGGCAGTTTCAATGCTTGGCAAGAAACTCGCGCTGTACCTCTGCGGTCGCCTTGGGATCCTCGATCATCGGCACATGCGCGACATGTTCGAAGATATGCGACTTACTGCCCACGATACCAGCTTCGAGCACCGCGACGCAGCTCACATCGATCAGCTTGTCGTGGCGGCCCCAGATGATCAGCGTCGGCACCTTCACACCGCCAAGCTGGTCGTTGAGCGGCTTCTGCTCCATCTCGTCGGCGATGATCCAGAAAATCTGGTCGAGCAGGTCGCGGTGTTTCAGCGCATCGGCATAGATGACGGGCTTGAGCCGCGCCGGCACATGCGTCGGCTTGCGGACGACGAAGGCGATCAGGCGGTCGGCATCCTCCAGATTGGCGAGCACGAGCGGATTATAGTCGCGCCCCGCCGCCAGCTTCTGTAGCTCGCTTTCGTCGGCGCCGATAATCCCGGCATTGTTCATCAGCGTCAATGTGCGCAAGCTGCCCGGATAATCGATCGCAAAGCGCAGCGCGATCCAGCCGCCCATGCTGTTGCCGCCAAGATGCGGGCGCTCGATACCCAGTGCGTCCAGAAAATCCTTGAGCCGCCGCGCCTGGCTGGTCACGTCGAAGGGCAGTTCGCGGTCGCGGTCATTCTCGCCAAAACCCGGCAGGTCGGGCGCGATCAGATGATAGTCGCGCGTCATCCACGGCGCATAAAAGGTCCAGTGATCCTTGTCCGCACCGAAGCCATGGACCATCACAAGCGTCGGCTTCGACGGATCGCCGCCCTCTAGATAGGGCCAGTTACGACCGCCCACCGTCACCGTTTTGCGCACCAACCGTGCGCGTCTGCGCATCAGCCAGCGCATCAGTTGCACAAGCTGTTCGGGAAAGAGGAAATAGAGGAGCGCGAGCGTGATGAGCGGCGCGAAAATTAGGACCAGCAGGATTTTCATGCCGCAGCCGGTCCCTTCACATGCGCGTCGAACCATCCGATCAGATCATCGAGCACCGCGTCGCGTTCGGGCTCATTGTAGATTTCGTGGAACAAGCCGGGATAGATTTCGAGGCGCTTGTCCTTCGATGCCACATTATCGAACAGATAGCGCGACCCAGCAGGCGCGGTGAGGCGGTCGGCCTCGCCATGCTGGATCAGGATCGGCAGGCGTATCTTCGGCGCATCGGCCTGCGCGACCGCCATTGCATCCATGAATTCCTTGCCGAGCCGCGCGCCGATCTTGCCGGTGTAGACGAGCGGGTCGGCCTTATAGGCCTCAACGACCAGCGGATCGCGGCTGACGCCGTTTGCATCGAGCGACAGCACGCCGAGGCGCGGGAAGAAGCGCGCAAGGAAACGGCTGATCCAGACAGTGAAGCGCGACGGCGGTTCGGCGGGCAGAATTGCGGGTCCCGAAACGGCGGCGGCGAGAAACGCCTGCTGCCGTTCGACGAGGAACAAAGTCGCGATCAGTCCGCCCATGCTGTGGCCGAGCAACAGGCGCGGCGTATCGCCATGATTGATCTCGACGAGCGTCAGAAGTTCGGTCATGCCGTCGAGAAAGGCAGAAAAGCGCGGGACGAAACCGCCGTCGCCGTCCGAATTGCCGTGACCCCAATGGTCGACCGCATAGATTGCATAGCCCGCGTCGGTCAGGCGCTTTGCCACATATTCATAGCGCCCGGCATGCTCGGCATAACCGTGCGCAAGCAAGACCACCGCGCGCGGGCGCCCCTCGGGCAGCCAGTGGGTGACGTGAAGCTTTGCGCCCGCACCCGCGGATTCGGCCGGCAGGATCACCGCTCCGCTTGTCATATCAAATCCCAACCGTTCGCCCTGAGCTTGTCGAGGGGCCGTTCTTTCTTTCAGCGTCGCCAAAGGAAATACGGTGCTTCGACAAGCTCAGCACGAACGGGCAAAAGGGCAGTTCAAAGTCTCGACGCATCTAGCGAACCGCCTTTTGCAGCGCGGCGCTGCGGTGGCCGGGGCCGTCGTCACCCGCCTTGTCGATCTTCGCCAATATGGCTTCGAGCGCGCGGCTGATTGCGGTCTGGGTACGCACCATTTCGACCTTCGGCCAAGCGGTGCGCTCACCCGTATCGATCAGTTCGTCGATATCTTCCTGTCCCAGATCGCTCAAAATCTTGGTCGGCGACCAGAATTTGGGCGGGCGGATGATGTTGATGTCGCCGGTATATTCCTGATTGATCACCGAACGCGCCATGTTGGCGATGCTGTTGAGCGGCGGCACCCATTCGAGCGGCTTCTGGAAGATCACCATATTTGCGTTGAGCCACGCCCGGAAGGTCGTCATCGACGCGTGCTGAATCGCCTCGATCGGCGCCATCTGCTTACGCGTGTCGGTCGCGAACGGCAGCGCGATCGGGTTCGCCTGGCTGACGATATGGTGATTGACCCCATAGAGTCGTTCGAGCCGCTTGGTCGGAATGTCGTGCGTCACCGAACCATCGACCCAGCGCCGATCGGGCTGATAGGGTACGCGGTTGCCCGCATCGTCACGCGCCATCAGCATCACCGGCGGGAAGACTCCCGGCACCGCGCACGAAGCGAGCACCGCCTCGCGGATCAACACGTTCGGCGCGGTGATCGCATTCAGCAGCCGGCCGTTCTGATGCTTTTCGGCGGGCGCGACCGAAACGTTGAGGTGCCGCCCGCTGACCTCATAGGCCTCCTGAAAGGTGAGGTCGGGGATCAGGTCGGCGAGCCGCGCGCGGACCTCGTCGGGTGCAAGACGCCGCCCCTCCGGATCGCGGTCGGGATTGGCGAGGCGTTCGCTTTCCAGGAAAGCACCGATGTCGGCATTTTTGCGCGTGCAGACGACTGCGGCGACGATCGACCCGCCGCTCGCGCCCGACATGATCGCGGGCAACACACCCTCTTCCCACAAGGCCTTTACGACACCGATATGGAAGAAGAGGAAGCTGCCCGAGCCGGAGAGCAGCAGCGCCGAGCGGCCATAGCAATGTTGCGCACGGCGGAAGAAATCGCGCTTCTCGTCGCGGCCGATGCTGCGCGCGGCAGCAATCTTGTCGAGCGAGGCGACGACCTCCGCGACATAATCCTCGATCAGCTTTTTCGTGCCGAAACGCGCCTTCTGGTACAGCCGTTCGTGTCCCATGCCGTCGATATTGCCGTGAATGCCCTCGTTCAGGACAAAGAGCAGCCCCTTGACGTCACCCGCGGCGGATAGCTTGCGCAGCTTTTCCAGCCGCGCGCGGATCGCCTTATAATCGAAATGCTTGCTCTCATCGGCGGCGCGCCATGCCGACATCCCCGATTTGCGGTCATGTTCCTGCGCCGCTTTCGACCAGGCGGCATAATCGGTTGCGGTCACAAGATCGCGATCGGCGCTGAGCGTCGGGGTGAAAAGCATTCGGTAATCCTGCGAGAGCATGGTTTATTTTTTCCGAGTCTTGCCGGTTGCGTTCGCTTTAGCAACCGGTTTCACCCTGGCTTTTGTCGCAGTTTGGGCCGTCGCCTTTGGCTTTGCCCTGGATTTGGGGGCGGGTTTGGGCGCCGCTTTCGGCTTTGCCGTAGCGGCTTTCGGCTTTTCGGGTTTCGGCGTCGCGGCCATCAGGTCGGCGAAACTTTCGTCGATGCATTCGCGGAAAAAGGCGATGTCGGGCATGATCGAGCGTTCGCCGATGATCGAGAAGGCGATCCGGCCGTTATAGCTTGGGGTCGCAACGAACAGCCCCATATTGTTCGCGAGCGGTGCCATGCCATGCTGCTGCACCAACTGAGCACCGGCCAGATAGAGCGGCACCTGCGCGCCGGGGACATTCGAGATGAAGAGGTTGGTGCCGCGCACCGCGAAACGCTCGCTGGTCACGAGCCGGGCAACCGCCGCCATCGTGGCGCCCGGAATATGCTGCGACAGGTCGGTCATGATCCGCGCGCTGACCCCGGCCTTCGCCTCCTTCGCCTCGACCGTATAGTCGCGGATCGCCGCGAGCCGTTCGAGCGGTCCCGCGATGTCGGTGCGGATCGGGACGCTCATCGCCGACACCTGATTGCCCGGGGTCGATGCCTTTCCGCCCTTTCCGCGCAGATTGATCGGCGCGACCGCGACAAGGCTCTCGTTCGGCAGTTCCTTATGCTTCTGAAGATATTTGCGCAGCGCGCCGCCGACGGTGGTCAGCACCACGTCATTGACCGTCGCACCGAGCACTTTCTTGCGTATTTCCGCCACGTCGGTCAGCGCGACCGTCGTCGCGTCGAACATCTTGTGCGGGCCGACGGCCACGTTGAAGCGCGTTTCGGGGACTCCAGCGGTCATGCCGCCCTCGGAAATCGACTTCCGCGCCGAAGAGATGATCGCGGGCGACATCTTCATGAGCGCGTTCATGAACTTGACCGGCGACTGCATCGATGCCGACCAGGCGCGCGAGAGGGTTTCGGTGCTCGACGGTGCCTTGCCCAATTCCTCGACCGGCGGCGGTTCGGGTATCGCGGGCGTGCCCTTTGCATCGATGTCGCTCATCGCGATAAAGGCGTGCGCCCCCGACGCGCCGTCGACCGCTGCATGATGAACGCGGTGGAGCATCGCGAAGCTGCCCTTCGGGATGCCCGGAATGCGGTCGAGCCCCTCGATGATATAAATGTCCCAGAGCGGGCGATTCATATCCATCGGCTTTGAGAACCAGCGCGCGACCGCGATGCAGAATTGCCGCCAGTCGCCGGGTTCGGGCAGGCGCGCGTGGCTCATATGCGCCTCGATGTCGAAATGCTCGTCCTCGACCCAATAGGGATGGTCCATGTCGAACGGCAGGCGATGCAACCGCCGCTTGAACAGTGGCGAGGTGTCGACTCGGCTTTCGACGTGGCGGATGATGTCCTTGAAGCGCACGAAACCGCCCGGCGCGGTCGAGGGGTCATAGATATAGACCCCCATGATGTGCGTCAGATTGTTCGCGGTCTGCGTGTAGAGGAACTGGGCGTCCTGCGCGCTAAGCTGTTTGAGCATTTATCCTCCTGAACCCGGCAAGCGGTCGGCGAGCGCGACGGTCGAAAGCCGCATCGTCTCCATGACGTTGGCGAGGCCGCGCAGTTCCATCAGCAGCGCGCGGCGCGCCGCGAGATTCACCGGCGTCGCCTCTTCCGCGAGCCCCATGTGGCGCATCAGCGACAGGCCGTTGGCAAAGAGCAATTTTCCGATCGCCGCCTCGCTGCTGATACGGCGGAGCAGCCAGGCCTGCCGCCCCTCGACCAGCGCCGCGTCGAGCAGCGCCTTTTCGTCGACCGCATCGCCGGGATTCGCCCGCGCAAGCTGTTCGGCGACGACCGAATAGGCCTCGGCGAAGGGCAGCAGGATCGCGTGACCGACGACGGGCTGACAACGGCGTAGAAGCTGCGCGACACCGCGGTCGCCGCTCGCAAGCCGGCGGTCCCACACCGGGTCGATGCGGGCAAGTTCGGCCTCCAACGCGGCGCGATGTTCGTCGCGGGGCGGGTAGAAGAATTCGAATTTGAACAGATCGCGAAGGCGGTCGATCTTCGCCCAGAAGGCAGCCGTCGCATCGCCGCTGTCGCCATCGCGCAGTTCGAACAGGGCGAGTTCGATCATCGCACGGTCGAGGAAATGATGCGCGATGATGTTGCGGTAATAGCTTGCCATCGGATGTTTGGCGGGGTCGATCGAATAGACATTCTCGCTGCCCGCCTCGTAACGCGTCAGCAGGCCGCTCTCGACCAGCGTATCGACGGTTGCCGACAGCGCGCCGTCGTCGCCGCTCTCCAGTTCGCGGCTGAGACGGATATCGCGTGCACGCGCCCAGTCGGTCACCGCGCCGATCGCGCCGAGAAGTTCCGCGGCAGTTGCCCCCCGCGGCGCCATGCCGAGCAGGATCAGGCACATGACCGAGGTGACGGTGAGCGGGGTGACGCGGTTCGCCTCGACTGCGACCGCAAAGGCGATCTTCTCGAGCGCGCGCCTGTCGTCGGGGGCCGGCGCTTCGTCGATCACCACGGGATTGCCGATGTCCAGGCGGATGCGGCCCGATGGTTCCTTCAGGCTTTTCATATAGCCAATAAACCATGACAGGCTTTCGGGCTTCTTGTTCCGCCCCGTCTGTTCGGCCGCATATTCCTCGACATCGCGGATCAGGTCGAAGCTGGTGACGAAGGGAACGAAATGCACATCGCGCGTGCCCGTCGCATGTGCCGCGTCGAGGACATATTTCATCAGCCCATATTTGGGCGGCATCAGCTTGCCGAGCCGCGATCGCGTTCCCTCGAACGCCCAGCTCAGGGGGAAACGCTTGGCGAGCAGCCACGCGATATAATGACGCAGCACAAGCTTATAGACCGGCTGATCCTGAAAGCTGCGCCGGATGAAAATCATCCCCGATCGGCGGAAGAATTCGCCCATCACAGCGAAGTCGAGATTGGCGCCGCCGAAGCTGTGCAGCATCGGCATGTCGTTCTCATATGTCAGCCGGCTGGGCGTCGCGCCGTCGATATAGGTTTTGTGCGTGAAGAGAATCGCGGTGGGATGCTCGCGCAGGATGCCCCGCAGCTTCGCGAGCTCCGCCGCGTCGATTTCCATTTCAGGCGCATATCCGCCGAACATCATGCGATCGAGCCGCGCGCGAAGGTCGAGGAAGAGCGCCGACGGCCGCGCGATGACTTCCTTCATCAGCGGCCGTGCCTCGCGATAGAGATCGCCGACCGGGCGGCCCGTCTTCTCCGCCAGATCGGCGAGCGCGGCGCGGAATTTGGGACTGGTGCGCAGGCCATCGGCGACGAAGCGCGGCACCTTGTAACGCGTCCCCCGAATGCCGCGCTCCGCAACGTCGAGCGCAAGCGCCGCCTGCCGCGCGACGAAGCCCGCGAATTCCGGGCTGTCCGCGCCCTCGCCGTCGCCGCCGCCCGTTTGCGCGCAAAAGCGGTCGCGGAGCGTGTCGAGCGTCGCCGCCTCGCCGACCAATATCTGCGCCCGGCGGCGATCGCGGAGCAGAATCAGCCGGGACCGGAGCGGGCCCGGATGACGCGGATCGCCGAAGATCAGGTGGCGGAATTTGAGCGCGCGGTCCCTGTCGAACCCGGGGATGCGCCAAGCGACGCGCAGGGGCACCACCAGCCGCGACGGTGCACCGCCAAGCCGCGTCTGAAGCACGTCGACGGGCAGCGCATGGTCGCCATCCTCGATATCGAGACTTGCCCAGGCCGGTTCGTCATCGCCGCTCGTCGAATGGATCCAGTCGAGGAGCAGGCGCCGCTCGACCCCGTTGCGCGCGTCGATGATATAAAGCCGGTCGGCCGCCTGCTCCGCCACGATAGGGGTGCGGGGCGTTCCGTCCGCCACGGTTTAGACCGCCGTCATTGCGAGGAGCGAAGCGACGCGGCAATCCAGTGTCGCGTAAGCCGCCCTGGGTTGCTTCGCTTCGCTCGCAATGACGAGGTGAAACATGGCTAGGCCTTCTTTTCCTTTCGCGCGGCGGCTTTCTTGGCCGGAGCCTTTCTCTTCGCTGCGGGCTTCTTTTCAGCTGCCTTCTTCGTCTTGGCCTCAGGCGGAGCAGCCGCCGGCTCTTTCGCCACCGATTCCGCCACGCTCTCCTCAGGCTGCCCCAAGGTACGCAGGAACATGTTGCGGACGTCACGGACGTGATTGTTAATCGTCCGCGGGCTCCATTTCGACGTGTCGACGGGCGGCAGCACCGTGACGCGCACCGTTGCGGGACGCATCACGAACTCATTCTTCGGCGCCACGTCGGTCGCATTGTGAATGACGATCGGGACGATCGGAACGCCCGCCTGCATTGCAAGGTGGAACGCGCCCTTTTTGAAGGGTTCAAGCTTCGGCGTCAGGCTGCGCGTCCCTTCGGGCGCGATGCAGATCGACTTTCCTTCCTCGCGGATCGCGTCGACGAGGGGCTCCATCGCCTTGATCGCGCTCTTGCCGTCGGCACGGTCGACGAAGACGGTGCCGCCCCATTCCATCAGCTTGCCGAGGATGGGGATGTCCTTGATCTCCTTCTTCCCCACCCCGCCCATGTCGCGGCGGATGAGCTTGGCGAGGATCATCACGTCCGCCTTGCTCTGATGGTTGAAGATGAAGACGCATGGGCGCGATGACCAGAGATGGCGTTCGTCCTCGACCTCCAGCTCGACGCCGGTGATCGCGGTCGCGAAATCGCCGAACAGTCCCATCGAGAAATTGACCGCCTCACGCTGCGATCGGGTCAGCGCCCAGATCGGCAGGCCAGCAGCGAAGGCGCCGACGAGCGAGCCTGTTGCGTAAATGGTGCGCGTATAGTCGATCCACGACGGCGTGCCGCGGCTAGCAAAGCGCTGGACGGGCCAGTTGCGCTCATCGGCGATGCCCTTCAGCTTCATGTTCGGATTAAGCGGCCGCGGCTTGCCGACGCGTTCGAGCAGTTCGATATCGTCGTCGCTGTCCGAGTAGAAAAAGCTCTGATCGAGATCGAGGCCATATTCGGCGGCGAGTTCCTCGGCGGCAAGCACCTTCCCATCGCCAAAGCACAGCGGTCGGATGATCTCACCAGTGAAAACACCGTCCTCGATCTCATAGGCCGAGCATTTTATGTCGGTGATGCCAAGGTCGCGCGCGGTCGGTTCGATCTGGTAGATCGTCGCCGACGAGATGATTGCGACGCGATGCCCCTTTGCCTGATGCGCCTCGATAATCGCCCGCGTCTCGGGGTAAATTTTCCGCGCGATATGCTTTTTGTAGAGCTCTTCGCCAAACGCGACAAAGCTCTCCTCATCGACGCCCTTCATGAATTTGGCGGCGGCGGTCATCAGCCCCGAGAAACCGATCTGGCCGAGGCTGTGCTGCGCGACGACCTGTGCGGTCTCGGCAATCTCCTCGACCGACATTTCGCGGCGCTGAAATTTCTCGCGCAGCATCGCGGTCGCCGAATAGCCCGAGATGATCGTGCCGTCGAAATCGAACAGTGCGGCGATGTGCGGTCCGGGTTCGGAGCTGAGAACTTCTTCCAAATGTGGCTGCGGCCTTGGCACCCGTATCTCCCCACCAGCGGCTATGTTGCCGCTTATCCCTGCACGATGACAGGTAAAATGGGGTTAATCAATGGCCCGAAAGTGCCGACGCCTCGCGCGCGAGAGCTTCGACCCGCACCGGGTCGAGCGGCCCCGACGGGACGACCCAGCTGCCACCGACGCAAAGCACGGGCCCCAGCGCGAGCCATTCGGGTGCGGTCGCGGCGCTGATCCCGCCGGTCGGGCAGAAATTGATCCCGCCGAACGGCCCCGTGAGCGCCTTCAATGCCGGAATGCCGCCGCTTGTCGCGGCAGGGAAGAATTTGAAGCTGTCGAGTCCGAGGTCGAGCCCCGCCATGATATTCGATGCATTGGCGACGCCGGGCAGGAACGGGATGCCGCTTGCCACCGCCGCTTCGCCGAGGCTGTCGGTAAGGCCCGGGGAGACGATGAATTCGGAGCCCGCGTCAATGGCGTCCTTGAGCATCCGGGGGTTGAGCACCGTCCCCGCGCCGACCACCGCGCCGGGCACCGCCTTCATCGCCCGGATCGCATCGAGCGCCGCGGGGGTCCGCATCGTCACTTCGAGCACCCTGAGGCCGCCCGCGACGAGCGCCTCGGCCATCGGGACCGCATCCTCGACGCGGTCGATGACGATCACCGGGATGACCGGCGCGATGCGCATGATCTGCTCGATACCTGAATCCGACATTTCAATCTCCGTTCGCCCTGAGCTTGTCGAAGGGCTGTTCTTTTCTTGACCCGCTGGAAGGGAAATACGGTCCTTCGACAAGCTCAGGACAAACGGGTTTGAGGACTTAGGTCACCATTTCCATCGCCGCGAGCACCGCCGAACCGCCCTTCTCCGCCTCGTCGGCGTGATGGCGGAACAGCGCGAACAATTCGCGCCCGACGCCAAGCGCTGGCGGCGGCGCGGCGGCCGGTGTGCGCGATGCCCACTCGGCCTCGTCCACGAGCGCGACCGCTTCGCCGTTCACCGCGCACACGCGCACGATGTCCCCGTCCTGAAGATAGGCGAGCGGACCGCTCACCCCATCGGGGCCGGGCAAAGCTTCGGGTGAAAGGTGAATCACCGCAGGAACTTTGCCGCTGGCGCCCGACATGCGGCCGTCGGTGAGCAATGCGACGCGGTATCCCTTGTCCTGCAGCACACCGAGCGCGGGTGTGAGCTTGTGCAGTTCGGGCATGCCGTTGGCGCGCGGGCCCTGGAAGCGGACGACGACCACAACGTCGCGTTCCAGTTCACCCGCCTTGAATGCGGTGAGCACCTGATTCTGGTCGTCGAAGATCCGGCACGGCGCCTCGATCGTCCAACGATCCTGGGCCACGGCGCTGGTCTTGATGATCGCGCGGCCGAGATTGCCTGCGAGCAGGCGCATGCCCCCATCGGGCGAAAAGGGCGCCGCGACCGGACGCAGCATGGTGTCGTCGCGGCTGGTCTCCGGCGCGGCCTGCCAGCGGAGTTCGTCGTCCACGAGCACAGGCTCGGAGGCATAATCGGCCATCGTGCCGCCGACGGTCAGCACATCGCCGTGCAGCAAACCGGCGCCGAGCAGCTCGCGCACGATATAGCCGATGCCGCCGGCAGCGTGGAAATTATTCACATCGCCCGCGCCGTTCGGATAGACGCGCGCGAGCAAAGGCACGGCGTGGCTCAGCTCGTCGAAATCCTGCCAGTCGATGATAATCCCCGCCGCGCGCGCGATTGCGGGCAGGTGGATCGCATGGTTCGTCGAGCCGCCGGTGGCGAGAAGCCCGATCGCGGCGTTGACGATCGCCTTTTCGTCGATGCAGCGCGCAAGCGGGCGATAATCGTCGCCATCCCAGCCGATCTCGGCAATTCGGTGCGTCGCGGCGCGCGTCAGTTCCTGCCGCAGCTTGGTGCCGGGGTTGGTGAAGGCGCTGCCGGGAACGTGGAGCCCCATCAGTTCCATCATCATCTGGTTGCTGTTCGCCGTGCCATAGAAGGTGCAGGTGCCCGCGCCGTGATAGGACGCCGCTTCGGCCTCGAGCAACTCGTCACGCGTCGCCTTGCCTTCGGCATAAAGCTGGCGGACGCGCTGCTTTTCCTTGTTCGCAAGGCCAGAGGGCATCGGCCCCGCCGGCACGAGGATCTGCGGCAGGTGGCCGAAGCGCAGCGCACCAATCAGCAGGCCGGGAACGATCTTGTCGCAGATGCCGAGCAGCAGCGCGCTTTCGAACATCGCATGGCTGAGCGCGATCACCGTGCCCTGCGCGATATTGTCGCGGCTGAACAGCGACAGGTCCATGCCCGCCTGCCCCTGCGTCACGCCGTCGCACATCGCAGGGACGCCGCCCGCGACCTGTGCGGTCGCGCCCACTTCGCGCGCGAAGAGTTTGATCTGTTCGGGGTAGCGGCCATACGGCTGATGCGCCGAGAGCATGTCATTGTAGCTGGTGACGATGCCGATATTCATCGCGCCGCCGGTCCGGATCACCGCCTTGTCATCGCCCGACGCGGCAAAACCATGCGCGAGATTGCCGCACGACAGATTGCCGCGATTGGTCCCCGCCTCGCGCTGGCGTTCCATCAGGTCGAGATAGGCAGCGCGGCGCGGCGCGCTGCGCTGGATAATACGGTCGGTAACCTTGGCGATTACGGGGTTCAGATCAGTCATGCCAACTCGCTCCGTCGCGCTCGATCAGCGCGATTGCACTCGACGGCCCCCAGCTTCCCGCCGTGTAATTCTGCGGCGCCATGTCGACCGCGGCCCAGGCGTCGCGGATCGAATCGATCCACTGCCACTGCGCCTCGACCTCGTCGCGGCGCACGAACAGGGTCTGGTCGCCTTCGATGAAATCGAGCAGCAGACGCTCATATGCGATACGCCGACGTTCGCCCGCAAAGCTGTGCGAGAGCGAGACGTCCATCGTCACTTCTTTGAGCTTCACCCCGTCGCGATCGAGGCCAGGCTGTTTCGCCATCACCTTGACCCGGATATTTTCCTCGGGCTGCAAATTGATGATCATGCTGTTCGCATCGAGTTTGCCGGCGCCGACGCGCGCGAAAATATTGTGCGGCACGGGCTTGAACTGAATCAGCACCTCCGATTTGCGCTGCGGCATGCGCTTGCCGGTGCGCAGGTAAAAGGGCACGCCCTTCCAGCGCCAATTGTCGATATAGGCCTTTAACGCGACGAAGGTTTCGGTGTTCGACGGGTTGCCGAGTTCGTCGGCATAGCCCGCGACCGCGCCGCCGTTCACTGCGCCGCTGGTGTACTGGCCCTTGACGCTGTGCGACTTCACGTCCTCGGCCGTCATCTTGCGCAGCGAACGGAGCAGCTTGACCTTTTCGTCGCGTACCGCGGTCGACGAGACGCTCGCGGGCGGCTCCATCGCGATGATCGCGAGCAGTTGCAGCATGTGGTTCTGCACCATGTCCTTGAGCGCGCCGACGCCATCGTAATAGGATACGCGGCCTTCGAGCCCGACGGTTTCCGCAACCGTGATCTGGACATGGTCGATCGCCTGCGCATTCCACAGCGGCTCGAACAACATATTGGCAAAGCGCAGCGCGAGCAGGTTCTGGACCGTTTCCTTGCCCAGATAATGGTCGATGCGAAAGACGCGGTCCTCGGCGAAAGCGTCGCCGACCTGCGCATTCACGTCGCGCGAGGACACAAGGTCCTGCCCGATCGGCTTTTCCATCGCGATGCGGCATTCGGCGCAGGCGATGCCCGCGGCCTTCAGCCCCTGCGCAATCGGCCCGAACATCGAGGGCGGGGTCGAGAGATAGGCACCGATCGGGCGACCGAGCCGGTCGCCGAGCTGTGCCGCGAGTTCGTCATATCCCGTGCCCGCGCCTGCATCGACCGAACAATAATCGACGCGTTCGAGGAAGCCCGCGACCTGGCCGTCGTCGAGACGATCGGCGGAGAGATGATCGGTCAGCGCGTCGCGGACCATCTGGTGGCATGCTGCCCGATCCATCTTCGAGCGCCCCGAGGCGACAATCGTCAGCGCGTCTTCGAGCAGCCCGTCGACGTGGAGATTATAGAGCGATGGGAACAGCATGCGCTGCGCAAGGTCGCCCGTCGCGCCGAACAGGATCAGGGTTTCGACTTTCACGCTCACTACAGTCCCCTTGGATAGTATTTCAGAATTGGAGGATGCACCCCGCGAATGCAACGCGCATACGTAGGCCGCATACGATGTCGCCCCTTGGCAAATCGGACAACGCTGCCATAGGAATTCGCCATGTTCGACAGCCCTGCCCCTTATGATGTCATCGTCGTCGGCGGCGGTGTCAATGGCGCGGGCGTCGCGCGCGATGCCGCGGGACGCGGTGCGCGCGTGCTGTTGATCGAGGCAAATGACCTTGCCGAGGGCACCTCGTCGAAATCGACCAAGCTGATTCACGGCGGGCTGCGCTACCTCGAACATTATGAATTCGGCCTTGTGCGCGAGGCGCTGAAGGAACGCGAAATATTGTGGGGCATTGCGCCGCACATCATCCGTCCGCTGCGCTTCGTGCTGCCGCACCGGCCGGGGCTCCGCCCGCGCTGGCTGCTCCGCCTGGGCCTTTTCCTCTATGACCACATCGGCGGCCGCAAAAAGCTGCCGGCGACGCGTTCGATCGATTTGCGACGCCATGCCGCAGGTGGGCCGCTGCAGCCGCAATATGTCAAAGGCTTCGAATATTCGGACGGCTGGGTCGACGATGCGCGGCTTGTCGCGCTCAACGCGCGCGACGCGGCCGATCATGGCGCGCGGGTGCGCACGCGCACGCGGGCCGAAATGCTGCGCTGCGAGGACGGGTTGTGGATCGTCGATGCGCGCGACGATCAGGGGCACCAATATCGTTTCGCTGGCCGCAGCGTCGTCAATGCGGCGGGGCCTGCGGTGCTCGACCTGCTGAAGCGCGCCGACGCAGAACCCGATCACCAGATGCGGCTCGTACGCGGCTCGCACATCGTCGTGCGCAAGGTCTTCGAGCATGACTATGCCTATTTCTTCCAGCTTCCCGACGGGCGCATCTTCTTCGCGATTCCCTATGAACGCGACTTCACGCTGATCGGGACAACCGATCAGGATCATGAAGGACCGGCGAGCGAGGCGAAGGCAAGCGACGAGGAAATCGCCTATCTTTGCGAAGGCGCCAGCCTCTATTTTCGTGCGCCGATCACTCCCGCCGATGTCGTCTGGACCTATTCGGGCGTCCGGCCGCTGATCGAGGACGGATCGGGGCGTCCGGAGGCGGCGACGCGCGGATACCGCATAGACCTCGACATGGCGGAAGGCGCGCCGCTGCTCACCATCTATGGCGGCAAGATCACCAGCTATCGCCACGTCGCCGAAGACGCGGTCGACGAGCTTGCCGGGCACATCGACGCGCTGGCAGGCAGGCGCTGGACAGGAAAAGCGTCGCTGCCCGGCGGCGATTTCGTGACCGACGGTGCCGAGGCACTAAAGACTGAATATAGGCTCGCCTATCCCTTCCTGGCCGCCGCAACCGTCGACCGCATCGTCAAGGCCTATGGCACCGATGCGCGCCGCTGGCTGGGCGACGCGACCGACTGGGATGCGCTCGGCGGTGAAATCGCCCACGGACTCAGCGTTGCCGAAGTCCGCTGGATGGTGACGCGCGAATGGGCGCGCACGACCGACGACATTCTTTGGCGGCGGAGCAAGTTGGGGCTGCATTTCACGCCGGATGAAATAGCCGCGCTCGCCGAACAAAGCGCCCGCCTCGTCACCGAGGCGCGGCTCGCCGACGCGGAATATTATGACGGCCGCGTAGACGACTGATAGCTGGCCTGGCGCGCGCATCGCCCGCCGCGCGGGCAAGCTCGCCTAATCCGCGCCGAACTGTTCGGCGAGCTTGGCGCGCCGCACTTTCCAGGTTTCGGCGAGCGCGGGCACGTCGCGAAGCGCGCGAAGATCGGCGACGCGATCCTTCGCTTCGCCGCCGATCAGCAGCCCGAAGAGCGACGCGAGCGGCCATTCGGGCCAAGGCCGTTCGACCAGTTCAAGATCGTCGCCCGCGCGCACGGTGCCAGGTTCGAGCACGCGGTAATACCAGCCCGAGCGCCGCGTCTTCACGACGCCGGCCATCACGCCCTTGGCCCCGAAACGATGGTCGAGTTTCCAGCACGGCTGGCGCGCCTGCGTCACCTCGACAAGCGCGCTGCCGAGACGGAAGCGATCCCCCAGAAAAACGCTGTTTTCGTCGAGTCCGGCGGTCGAGATATTCTCCCCGAACGCGCCCGCCGTATCGAGCAGGGGCACATCGCCGAGCTGACCGCGCCACCAGTCATAATGATCGGCGGGATAATGATGGATCGCTTTGTCGATGCCGCCATGGACGCTGCGGTCGGCCTGTTCGTCGCCGACGAGCCCCATCGCGTCGACCGCGACGGCGTCGGCGACCGGCAGCTTGCCTATCGCGCTCGGCTCGTCGCCGCGAAAGGGGCGCGCCTTGCCCGTCAGGACAGCGAGAATCGGGGTCTTCATGCCCGCGATTGCATAGGCCAAGCGGCGCAAATGGCAATTGGCAGACTTTGGCAGGAGGCTTGGGACGCCAGACTTAGGCCTCGGCGAGCGCGGGCGTTTTTTGCGTCCGCGTCGCGAGTACGATCGCGAGCCCGGCGAGCGCCATCCCCGCCCCCGCGATCGACACCGCCGGAAAACCGAGGCCAAGGCCGATCACCCCGCCACCAACCGCGGCGCCGATCGCATTGCCGAGGTTGAAGGCGCCGATGTTGACCGCCGAGGCAAGGTTCGGCGCGTCGGACGCCGCCTCCATCACGCGCATCTGGAGCGGCGGGACGATGGCGAAGGTCGCGACGCCCCACAGGAAGATCGTGACCGCCGCGGCAATCGGCGAGTACATGGTCATCGCGAACAGCAGGAGCATCGCCGCAAGCCCGGTGAGCGAGACGATCAGCGTCCGATCGATCGAGCGGTCGGCGAAGACGCCGCCGAGCCAGTTGCCGGCGGTCAGGCCGAGCCCGTAAATCACCAGCATCGCGGTAACGAACAAGGTCCCTGCCCCCGTCGCTTCGGTCAGAATCGGGGCGATATAGGTGAAGACGGTGAACATCGCGGCAGAACCGATTGCGGTGAGGGCGAGCGCGACGAGCACCGCGCGGCGTTTCAGCACGCCAAGCTCGGCGAGCATATTGCCGTCCTCGGCACGCGGAATGTCGGGGAGCGCGAAGCGAAGCGCGACCATCGTGAACAGGCCCCAGATCGCGATGATGCCGAACGCGGTGCGCCAGCCGAAGGTTTCGCCGACCCAGGGCGCAAGCGGCACGCCGATGACGTTGGCGAGCGTCAGCCCCATGAACATGGCCGCGACCGCGCTCGCGCGTTTTTCGGGCGGGACGAGGCTCGCCGCGACGACCGAGCCGACGCCGAAAAACGCGCCGTGGTTCAGCGAGGTGATGACGCGTGCGACCATCAAGGTCGTGTAATCGCCCGCGACCGCGGACAGGAAATTGCCGAGCGTGAAGATGGCCATCAGGCCGATCAGCAAGGTCCGGCGGTTCATCCGCGCGGTGGTGAGCGTCATCAGCGGCGCGCCCAGCATGACGCCGAGCGCATAGGCCGAGACGAGCAGCCCGGCGGCGGGGATCGAGACGCCAAGCCCCTCGGCCATATCGGGGAGCAAGCCCATCGGGGCAAATTCGGTGATGCCGATACCGAAAGCGCCCGTCGCGAGCGCGAGCAGCGGGAAATTGATTTTCATGGGATGCTTCCTGTCAGACGAGCGGCGGGTTGAGGCGCGCGAAGCCCGCCTGTTGCCGGTAGGGCGTGTGCGGATAGGGCGGCAGCACGTCGCTCGCGGCGTCGAGCGCCGCCACCTGCTCCGCCGTCAGCGTCCAGCCGACCGCGCCCAGATTCTGCCGAAGCTGCTCCTCGTTACGCGCGCCAATGATCACCGACGAGACGGTCGGACGCTGGAGCAACCAGTTGATCGCGACCTGCGGCACCGTCTTGCCGGTTTCGGCGGCGACAAGCTCCAGCGCATCGATCACGCGGTAAAGCAGATCCTCGGCGACCGGCGGCGCAAACTGTTCGGTTTCGTGGAGGCGGCTGCCCGCGGGAACCGGCCGGTCGCGGCCGATCTTGCCGGTGAGGCGCCCCCAGCCGAGCGGACTCCAGACGAGCGCGCCAATACCCTGATCGGCGGCGAGCGGCATCAGATCGGCTTCATAGGCGCGGCCGATCAGCGAATAATAGACCTGATGCGCGACGAAGCGCGGCGCGGCCAGCCGGTCGGCGGCCGCCTGCGCCTTCATGAGCTGCCAGCCGGGATAGTTGGAGACGCCGGCATAGCGCAGCTTGCCCGCGGCGATGAGCGTGGCAAGCGTGTCCATCAGCTCGTCGACCGGGGTCGAGGCGTCGAACGCATGGAGCTGGAGCAGGTCGATATGGTCGGTGCCGAGGCGACGGAGCGAGGCGTCGACCGCGCCGATCAGCCGGCTGCGCGAGGCGCCCCAATCCTGCGGACCATCGCCCATCGGCAAGCCGGTCTTGGTCGAGATCAGCACCGCGTCGCGGCGGCCCTTGATCGCAGCACCCAAAATCTCTTCCGACGCGCCGTTCGAATAGACGTCGGCGGTGTCGAACAGCGTCACTCCCGCGTCGAGGCTGATGTCGATGAGGCGCCGCGCTTCGTCGGCATCGCTGCTGCCCCAGGCGCTGAACAGCGGTCCCTGTCCGCCGAAGGTGCCGGTTCCGAAGCTCAACGCCGGAACGCGCAGTCCCGATGATCCCAATTGGCGATAATCCATGATCCACCCTTTCGATTGCGTGTCGAACGCATAGATGGACGCGCGCATTGGGCCGTTGTAGCGTTGCATGAAGCGAAATATTTTTGAAATGAACGCAAAGATGGATGGAAGCGGCGACCGCGCACGATCGATGGAAGTCTTTGCCGCGACGATCGCCGAGGGCAGTTTTTCGGCCGCAGGGCGCTGCCTTGGGCTGACGCCGTCGGCGGTCAGCCGCACGATCGACCGGATCGAGGCGCGGCTGGGCGTGCGCCTGTTGCTGCGCTCGACGCGCGCGCTGACGCTGACCCCCGAGGGCGAAGCTTATCTGCGCGCCGCTCGGCGCATTCTCGCCGACCTTGGCGATGCCGAACAGGCGATCGCCGATCAGGGCGCCCCGCGCGGACGGCTGCGCGTGAGCGCGGCGCAGGCGCACGGGCGACAGACGATCGTGCCGCTGATCGGCGAGTTCGTGCGACTCTATCCGCACATCCTCGTCGACATCAGCCTTGCCGACCGGCTGGTCGATATCGCGGCGGGACAGGCCGACGTCGCGATCCGTTTCGGCCCGCTCGCCGACAGCCCGCTGACCGCGCGCAAGCTGGGCGAAAGCCGCCGCGTCATCGTTGCCTCCCCCACCTATCTGGCGGCGCACGGCACGCCGCGTAGCCCTGAAGATCTGCACGATCATAATTGCCTGAACTTCAACTTCCGCCGCGCCGAGCCCGTGTGGCCGTTCCGCGACGGGACGCGGGAGTACGCGCTGTCGGTGCGGGGCAATATCGAGGCGAACAATGGCGAGACGTTGGGGCAGCTCGCCGCCGCGGGGGTCGGCATCGCGCGCGTCGGCGCGTTCAGCATCGCCGACCAGATCGAAAGCGGCGCGCTGGTGCCGATACTGGAGGATTATAATCCGGGCGACATCGAGGCGATCCACGCGGTTTTCGCGGGCGGGGCGAACACGCCGGCGCGGGTGCGGGTGTTCGTGGACTTCCTTGTCGAACGGCTGGGGCGTGGAGGTTGAGATTGGTGGTCAGGGAACGACCGGAACCTGCCCTATCTTTCGTCGTCACCCCGGACTTGATCCGGGGTCCCGCTATTTCGTGAAGCGTGCCAGTGCCTTCAATAAGCGGGATCCCGGATCAAGTCCGGGATGACGGAAGTGTGTAACAGGATGTCCGCCCTCCACCCCGTTTCAGCCCTTCGGAGCCGATCCGGCTGAAATGACGGCAATCGACCGATTGCGGACAAGTTGCAGATGCTGCTGGGGTGCAGCCTGCTTGGCATAGTGAAATCGACGGTGAGCCGCTAACGTAGCAGTTCGTAAGGACAGTCTGTATATTCCCCGTCCAGCCTTCCGTCGGCAGGCATCGCCAAGTAACAAAAGCCTCCACTGGGCTTGGCCAGGCTTCCAAGACAGAAATAGGCACGCTCGTTCTTCGGAACAGAAATATTGTCCATCACCCGGGTGATCTCTTCTTCGCTTTCAAGGACATTGTAACCGACCTCCGACAGATATTGGCGGCAGCTAAGTTGGTCGGCCTCATCCCTCTCACCGGGATTAGAGCAACTTATGACTCCTAACCCGCACATAGAAACTAGGAAGCTGACGCAAATCTTGATCGAGATGTTCATATCGCCAGTTTTAATGCATTTCCGTCCGCTTCCCACTCCCTTTACGTCGCTGGCCGCTAATCTAGATACGATGGCAGCTCTCGACCAGAAGCGGACATTGCGTGCGCGCTGAGTCCTCCGTAATCTATGATTATGACTCAGAGCGCGTTTGAATGGGATCCTCGTCCACCCACCGCCCATGAGCGACTCATCTGTGGCGTATGGTTGACGGCATTTATGGTTGCCGTAGCAAATCGGTATTTTGCGTGGCGGTTGTTTCAAGGTTTTGACAATGGGGTTCTCTTTGTCCTGTTCGTTGTCGCTTTTTTCCTCATCGCTAGATTGCCTACAGTAAGGCGCAATGAGGACATTCGACGGCCTTTGGCATATTGGCTAACAATTGGCGCCGGTGTGGTTGGTGCGCTAGTTTTGACATTTACTGGCTCTCAGCACTGAAGTCAGCTTCCCCACCCCAAAACAGACATTACCTTCAAATAGGTCTTTCCTACATTATCCGGCCGTGCCAGCCTTCATCCGGCTCTTTCATTCGGTGAGAAAAAAGACGGTCGCTGCCTGGCTTTCCGGTGACCATGATCGGACGTGCCGCGCACATCCAGCACTCCGCGACCGGCAAACCGGCGCGCTCATAGGGCTGAACTTTCCTGAACTTTGAAATATTGCGCGGCCCTTGCACCGAAGCGAGCGCCTACTGACGAACTGACACGCCCCGCATCGCCGGGTTGAGACAAGCCCATATCGATGAGCTATCGTACGATCATGACCAGCGAAAAGATCGACCTGCCCGTCCGCCGTCTGGGCCTTGCCGAACCCGGCGACGAAACGCTGATGCGGAGCATTGCCGTCGAGGCGCCGGTGTCGGTCGAGGTCGGCGGCATCGCCTATGCGGTGATGATGGCGACCCCAGCCGACCTTGAAGATTACGCGATCGGCTTTGCGCTGGGCGAGGGTCTGATCGAGACGGCGACCCAGATCGGCCGCGTCGATGCGCACGCGATCGAGGGCGGCTGGGCGCTGCGCATCTGGTTGCCGCCCGAACGCAATGCGATCGCGCTCGAACGCGCGCGCAAACGGGTGAGCGAGAGTAGCTGCGGTCTCTGCGGGATCGAGAATATCGAGGAGGTGTTGCGCCCCCTGCCCACCGTCACCGCGCGGATCGCCACCGACCGGGGCGCCATCGCGGCGGCGCTGTCGGCGCTTGGCGATCACCAGCCGCTCGGGGGCGCGACGGGCGCGGTCCATGCCGCGGCTTTCTGTACGCCCGATGGCGCGATCCGGATCGTGCGCGAGGACGTCGGGCGGCACAATGCGCTCGACAAGCTGGTCGGGGCGATGGCGCGCGCGGGGATCGATCCGGGGACAGGCTTTATCCTGCTGTCGGCGCGTTGCAGTTACGAGCTGGTCGAAAAGACGGTGCGCGCGGGATGCCCGATGCTCGTCACCATCTCGGCGCCGACGAGCCTGGCGGCGGAGCGCGCGGCAGCGGCGGGATTGACGCTGGTCGCGCTGGCGCGGACGGACTCGGCGCTGGTGATCAGCGATCCGCGCGGGATGATCATATGAGGACGCTCGGCGCGGTGCTTGCGGGTGGCCGTTCGAGCCGCTTCGGGTCGGACAAGGCGCTCGCGATGCTGGATGGGCGCACGTTGCTCGATCATGCGACGGCGACGCTGCGCCCGCATTGCGACGCGGTGGTCGTCGTCGGTCGCGGCGACGTCGCCGACTGGCCGCGCCCCGACATGGGGCCGCTCGGCGGCATGGCAGGGGCGCTCATCCATGCGGCGGATCGGGGGTTCGATCAGTTGCTGACGGCGCCGGTCGATTGTGTGCGCCTGCCCGATGATTTGCGGGCGTTGCTGGAGCCCGCGCCGGCATTTCTGGGCACGCAGCCGGTAATCGGGCTTTGGCCGGTCGCGGCGCTGCGCGACCTTCGCGTCATGCTGGAGGATGGAAGCGATCTTGCGGTCAAGGCCTTTGCCCGGCGGATCGGCGCGCGCGCCGTGACGAGCGACTTCGTGCCGCCGAATATCAACCGCAGCGCCGACCTCGACCGCCTGACGGGATCATGATCCGCCGATGGCGTTCACGGTGAACGCCAATATGCCCATGTTGAAGATGAACGCCGCCATGCAGTGGCCGAGCACGACGCGGCGCATATGCGCGCCCGATATGGTGACGTCCGACGTCTGGAACGTCATGCCGAGCGTGAAGGCGAAATAGAGGAAGTCCCAATAGCCGGGCTCGTGCACCCCCGGCACCTCGATCCCGCGCTGGTCGCGGCCGTCCTTCTGCAGATAATAGAGATGCGCGTAGTGGAGCGTGAACACCATATTCGCGAACAGCCACGCGAGCGCGAGCGTCGCGACGATGAGGACGACGTCGGTGCGGCCCAGATGGCCGGGGCTCGCGATCAGCGTGCCGACCGCGAACAGGATAACGAGCGAGAGGAGCACGGTGATCGCGAGGAGCCCGATGCGGTTCGCGTCATTATTCTCGGCGCGGCGGCGCATCTGATCGGCACTGGCACCGAACAGCGGCATCACCGTGCACAGGAAGATGAATGCGGCCGCGTCGAAGCCGATCAGAAAGGCCGCGCGCGGATCGATCCGCGCGGCGAGGGCGGCGGCCAGCGCGGCGACCAGCACGACGGGAAAGATCAGGAAACGGACGGGCGCGATATGCTTGCCGACAGCCATCGGCGGCGTCAGCCCGCGATCCCGACGACGCGCACCGGGATCGACTTCGCTGCCGGACAGCCGCTGGTCTTGTCATAGAAAGCAAGCGGCAGCAGCGGATTGAGTTCAGGATAATAGCCCGCGACCGAGCCGCGCGACATCGGATAGTCGATGATGGTGAGCCCGTCGACGCGGCGTGCGATGCCGTCGGCGCCGATCGTTTCGAGCGCGACCTTGGTGCCCGCCTCCAGCCCGCGCGCCGCAATATCGGCGGCATTCATGAACAGGATCATGCGGTCGTTATACACGCCGCGATAGCGGTCGTTGTAGCTATAGATGGTCGTGTTGAACTGATCGTGCGAGCGGACGGTCGCAAGGCGCAGCATATCAGGATCGTCGACCGGCGCGTTGACCGCGAGCCCTGGAAGCACAAGGAAATTGGCCTTGCCGTTCGGGGTCGCCCACGCACGGCGGCGCGGCGGAATGTCGAGGTGAAAGCCGAGCGGCGCCTTGATCCGCTCCGAAAAGCCAGCGTACAGCGCGGGATAGACTTCGGCGATCTTGTCACGGATCAGGCCGTAATCGTCGATATAGCTGGCCCAGTCGACCTTGCTGTCCGGCAATGTCGCCATCGCCATGCGGCAGACGATCTCGGTCTCGGTCAGCAGATCGGGGCTCGCCGGGTCGAGCACGCCGCGCGAGGCGGTGACGTTCGACATCGAATCCTCGATCGTCACGAACTGCTCGCCCTTCGCGGTCTCGATCCGTTCGGAGCGCGCGACGACGGGCAGGATCAGCGCGTCCTTGCCATGGACGAGGTGGCCGCGGTTGAGCTTGGTCGCGATGCCGACGGTCAGGTCGAGCTTTCGCATCGCGTCGTAGGAGCGGTCGGTATCGGGCACCGCGCGGACGAAATTGCCGCCGAGGCCAATGAAGACCTTGGCGCTACCCGCGAGCATTGCCTCGACCGACTCCACGGTGTGATGGCCGTGGTCGCGGGGCGGTTCGAAACCGAAGACGTCGCGCACCTTGTCGAGATAGGCCTGGCCCGGTTTCTCGTCGATGCCGACGGTGCGGTCGCCCTGCACGTTCGAATGGCCGCGGATCGGCGAGATGCCGGCGCCAGGCTTGCCATAATTGCCCTTCAGGAGGAGCAGGTTCGCGATCTGCTGGACAAGCTGCGATCCCTGCTGGTGCTGGGTGACGCCCATGCCATAGCAGATTATCGTGGCGTTCGAGCGGATGTAGATTTCGGCGCAGCGGCGGATCTGCGCCTCGTCGATCCCCGACGCTGCGACGAGGTCGGGCCAGTTCTGCGCCTCGACATCGGCCTTCAGCGCCTCGAAGCCCGACGTATGTTCGGCGATGAAGGCGTGGTCGAGCAGCGTCTCGCCCGCCGCCTCGCGCTCGAACAGAACCTTCATCATGCCCTTCAAGAGCGCGAGGTCGCCGCCGATCTTGATATGCACGAACTCGCTGGTGATGTCGCTGGAGCCGAAGGTCGCCATCTGAACGATGTCCTGCGGCTCGGTGAATTTGATCAGCGCGCGCTCGGGCATCGGGTTGACCGCGACGATCGGAATCCCGCGTTTTCGTGCCTCGACGAGCGGCGTCATCATCCGCGGCGCGTTGGTCCCCGCATTGTGGCCAATCAGGAAGATCGCCTCGGCATGGTCGAAATCCTCGAGGATCACCGTGCCCTTGCCGACGCCGATCGACTGCGGCAGGCCGCGGCTCGTCGGTTCGTGGCACATGTTCGAACAATCGGGGAAATTGTTGGTGCCATATTCGCGCACGAAGATCGAATAGAGGAAGGCCGTCTCGTTCGCGGTACGGCCCGACGTGTAGAATTCGGCCTGATCCGGGCTGGCGAGCGCACCGAGGTGTCGGCCGATCAACGCGAAAGCGTCGTCCCATCCGACAGGAACATAATGGTCGGTCGCCGCGTCGTACCGCATAGGCTCGGTCAGCCGCCCCTGCATTTCGAGCCAGTAATCCGACTGCCCCATCAATTCGGTGACGCTATGCTGCGCAAAAAACTCGCGCGTGACGCGGAACTTCGTCGCCTCATGCGCAAGCGCCTTCGCGCCGTTTTCGCAAAATTCGAGCTTCTTGGTGCAATGCGCGTCGGGAAAGGCGCAGCTCGGGCATTTGAACCCGCCCGGCTGGTTCATCGACAGCAGCGCGCGCGATCCCTTGGTAACGACGCTTTGTTCGAGCAGCACCTTGGCGGTCGCCGCTGCGGCGCCCCAGCCGCCGGCGGGGCTATTATAGGTCTTATACCGGGGGACATTGTCGGCCATGTCGCCGACTAAAGCATAGCGGCCCGGGCATATCCATCGGTCTTTGGTGTTAACCTGGCCGCCAACGATCAGGAAAGCGGCGGGGACGGTCGTTCCGTCCCCGCCGCACGGATCAGTCGAAAAGCTCTTCGAGGAAGGATTTTCGCCGTTTCGGATATCCTTTGTGATGTTTCCCATAGTGCGGGTCCCACCCGTGCGACGCCGCGGGATAGCCCTGCGGCGGCGGCGCGGATTGGGGTGCGGGCTGCGCTGCCGGTTGCGACAGCGCGCTACGTTCGATGATCTTGTCGAGTTCGCCGCGATCGAGCCACACACCTCGGCATTGCGGGCAATAGTCGATCTCGACTCCCTGACGATCGGACATGGCGAGCGGGGTTTTGCATGCCGGACAGGGCATGCCAACGGCGGCGCCGGTCATCGCGCACTGCCCCCATGTTCGCAGGGAAATTCAGAAAAATGATGCGTCATCGCATGGTCTCCAATCATGATCGGATCGGGGACATGATGCGGCTTGAAAAAGCATATTGGTCGAGCCGGCATCGGAAATCCCCGATGCGGTCCGACATCACGATCCCGAAGGATCGCCAGAGGGGCCCGGCCCGCATAGCTGACATAAGCGATGTCGGCGGGAATTCAACAATGGCGCGCGCCTGCTCCGTCGTTTCAGCCCGCGTCAGCCTCCGCCCATGGCGTGAACCGGGCCATGATGCGTTCGAACAGCTCCGACGACACAAGGCGCGCCAGCCACGCCCGGACCCGATGCGGCGCATGGGCCGCGAACCAGTCCGCATCGACCCCCGCAAACTGCCGCACGAACGGGAATAGCGCGATGTCGCTGAAGCCCCTGTTCGTCCCGTCCAGATGATCATGTCGCGCCAATCGTTCATCCAGCCTTGCCAGCATCGACAGGCCCGCAGCCCGATGCGCAAGCGGATCGGCGTCATATCGTCCGGAATATTTGTAACGATCGAGATGATGTTTGAAGACCTCGTCGAACTCGGCAACCAGGGCCGCGTCGGCGCGGGGGCTCCAGTCCTCGGGGTCATGCCGTGCCAATGCCCAGCGCATGATGTCGAGGCTTTCGTCGATCACCGTGCCGTCCGGCAGAACGAGCACCGGCACGGTGCCTTTGGGCGATGCCGCCAGCATCGCCGGCGGCTTGTCGCGCAGCACCACCTCGCGATGCGAATGAGGCGTCTCGCTGACCGCCAAAGCCATGCGCGCCCGCATCGCATAGGGACAGCGCCGAAAGCTGTAGAGGATCGGGATATCGGACATGGCCCGTCCCTTAAACGGCCCTCCCGCTATCGCCAAATACGGCCCGCGCCGAAGGCTTACCGATTTGGCGCAAGCCGTATCGCCGCGCCGCCGCCCGGCGCGAGCCAGAGCTTGTAGCTGTCGCCCTTCTTCACCTTGATCGTTTCATAGGCGATGCGGTGGCGCGCGTCGGTCAGATAGGTCGCGCCCTCGCCATCCTTCCAGACCGTCGCAGTATAGGTTTTGCCCGGCTCCAGGAAATCGAAGTCCAGCGTCAGCGTGCGTTCGGTCGCATCATTGACCCCGCCGACATACCAGTCGGCGCTGTTCCGGTCCTTGCGCGCGAAGATCGCATAATCGCCGACCTCGCCCGCGATCAGCTTGCTTTCGGCCCAGTCGGCGGGAACCTGTTTGATGAAAGCCAGTTCGCGCGGATGCGCCTCCAGGCTTTCGATGAAATCGGCCGCCATCTGGATCGGCGAATAGATGGCAAGATAAAGGCCGAGCTGCTTGGCGAGGGTCGATGCGAACGGCGCCTTGTTCGATCCCTCGAGGCTCAGCACACCCGGCGTATAGTCCATCGGTCCCGACAACATCCGCGTGTAGACGAGCGTCGGTTCATGGTCGGGACCGCTGCCGAAGTCACTCCAGGCATTATATTCCATGCCCCGCGCCCCCTCACGCGCGACCCAGTTGGGATAGGTGCGGCGAAGCCCGGTGTCCTTTACGGGCTCGTGCGGGTTGACCGCGACCTTGTACTTCGCGGCGGTCTGGACGACCTTCAAATGGTGCTGCACCTGCCGCTGGCCGTCGTGCCATTCCATGCGCGTCGTCCCGGGCGTGTCGCCGGGCGCGATGATCCCGCCGGCATCGGCGACATAGCCGGTCTTCACCGCCTTGACGCCAAGCTGTCCATAAAGCTTCATCGCATCGTCGAGCTGCGCCTCGTAAACCGCAATACTGCCGCCGGTTTCATGATGGCCGATCAGCGTCACGCCCTTCTTTCGCGCGTAATCCGTGACCGCCTTCAGGTCGAAATCGGGATAGGCTTCGGTGAAGCTGAACTCGTCGCCATGGCCGAACCAGTTGCCGTTCCAACCCTTGTTCCAACCCTCGACCAGCACGCCGCCGAAGCCGTGCTTCGCCGCGAAATCGATATATTGCTTCGTACGCTCCGTCGTCGCGCCGTGCTGCGGGCCCTCGGCCCAACTCCACGGACCGCGGATCATACCCCACCAGATGCCGATATATTTCATCGGCTTGACCCAGCTTACATCGCCAAGCTTGTTCGGTTCGTTGAGGTTGAGTTCAAGGTCGCTTTCGACGAGGCCCGCCGCATTGTCGGCGATGCGGATGGTGCGCCAGGGCGTGTTGAACGGCAGGTCGCGGATCACCCGCGGGCCCTGCGAAGAGGGCGACAGTGTCGCGCGGAACTTGCGCCCCTCGACACGTTTGAACCACATGCCAGCATAATCGACGAGCGCTGCCTCGTGGAACGCCAGATGGGTTCCGTCGTCGAGCTTCATCGTGATGGGGGTGTGTGCGGTCGCTACGCCCTCGATCGGCGTCTTTTGATAGATTTGTTCGTACCGGTTCCACTCGCCGCCGGTGATCCACCATGCGGTGCCGTGGGGCGCGATATCGAATTCGGTGAACTCGTCGCCGATCTTCGCGGTCTTCAGCCCCGCCTGTTCGGGCAGCTCGTAACGGAAACCGATGCCGTCGTCGAACAGGCGGAAACGGACATTCATCGCGTGCCCGCCCCAGCTCTCAGTCTGGCGAAAGCGCACGAGCAGTTCATTGTGCCGGTCGCGGACGAAGCGCCGTTCGCCCCAGGGCTGTTCCCAGCGTGTGTCGCCGTTCGCCCGCTCCGAACCCGCGATGGTAAAGCCGCGCTGCAGGCCGATCCCGTCGGTCAGGGTGAAACCGAGCTTCGACGGGGCAATGAGGAGCTTGCCCTTGCGCGACAGCGACCATGTCGGGCGCTGATCGCTGTCGGTCGAAACGGAGAGGACGATGCTGCCATCGGGCGAGGTCGCGGTCAGCGGCGCTTCCTGCGCGGCGGCGGGGGCCGCAATGGCGGCGGCGAGGAACAACAGGTTACGCATCAGTTCGTGTCTTTCATTTCGAGCCAGAGCGCGCCGGCGGCAGGCAATTGCCCGGCGTCGGCGCCGTTCACCGCCAGCAGCAATTTGCCGCCGGCGGTATGCGCGGCAACGTTCGCAGGCGCCGCGCCGAAATTGAAGAGGCAGCGGATATGCTGCCCGCCCGCGACCCGGTCGAAGCCGAGCAAATCGCCTTCGACCACCCAGCGGCCATTTGCGCCCTCGCGCAGCGCGGCGTTCGCGGCGCGCAGCGCAATCAGCCGCCGCGTATGCGCGAGCATCGAGTGCGGGTCGGCGTCCTGCCGGTCGACCGCTAGCGCAGCATGCGCAGTGCCGAGCGGCAGCCATGGTTCGGCGCTGGAGAAGCCGGCGTGGACCGCCTCCGCGACCCACGGCAGCGGCGTCCTCGCACCGTCGCGCGACAGCGTCAGCGGCCAGTTCTTCAGCGCTTCGGGATCCTTGACCAGCTCGAACGGAATCTCGACCTGATCGAGCCCCAATTCCTCGCCATTATAGAGGATGATATTGCCGCGAAGCGCACAGAGCAGCGCCATCTTCATCCGCGCAAAGGCTTGCGGGTCGACACCCGGGGGCGTCCAGCGCGATACCGCGCGCGGCGCGTCGTGATTCTCGAACGCCCAACTCGGCCAGCCCGTGCCAGGCGTGTCGGGCCAGGCGTCGGCCGCCTCGCGCACCAGCGTGGGCGTGAGCCGGTCGGCATAGAGAAAGTTGAAGCCGTATGCGCTGTTGAGCCGTCCCTCGCCCGCGGTGAAGCTCTTCATCTCGCGCAGCGCGTCGTCGCCGCCGACTTCGGCGACGGTGAAACGGCTGGGGTAGCGATCGGTCAGCGCGCGGATACGTTCGAGGAACAGCGGGATGTCGGGGTGCGACTGGTTGTAAATTTTTTGCTGAAAGTCGAACGGCCGGGTGCGCGGCTTGTTCGATGGCGGGGCGGGCGGATTGTCGCGCAATTCGGGATCGTGCATCGAAAAATTGATCGCATCGATGCGGAACCCGTCGACGCCGCGGTCGAGCCAGAAGCGCACGACATCGAGCAGCGCATCCTGAACCGCGCGGTTATGGACGTTGAGTTGCGGTTGGCTGGTAAGGAAATTGTGCAGATAATATTGGCCGCGCCGCGCGTCCCACGTCCATGCCGGGCCGCCGAACACCGACTGCCAGTTCGTCGGCGGCGAGCCGTCGGCTTTCGCGTCGGCCCAGACATACCAGTCGGCCTTGTCGCCATGCTTGCCCGCGCGGCTTTCGGCGAACCATTGGTGGTGGTCGGACGTGTGCGCAAAGACCAGGTCCGTCGTGACCTTCAGTCCAAGCGCATGCGCCTTTTCGACCAGCGCGTCGAAATCGGCGAGCGTCCCGAAAATCGGGTCGACGCCGCAATAATCTGCGATGTCATATCCGAAATCGTCCATCGGTGAGGGGTAGAAGGGCGAAAGCCAGATCGCATCGACGCCGAGCGAGGCGATATGGTCGAGCCGCGCGGTGATGCCCGCAAGGTCGCCGACGCCGTCGCCGTTCGAATCGGCGAAGCTGCGCGGATAGACCTGATAGATCACCGCGCCCTTCCACCAAGGGGCCTGGGTGGCGGCCGGGATCGGATCCTGAACGAGGGGCTGGTTCGTCGTCACACGCACTTTCGCTTATTCGCTGGCCTGGCAGATGATCGTGCCGAAGGCGGGGAGGGACAGATGGAGGCTGCCCGGCGCGGTGGGTGCCGCGGGGCAGTCGCCGTGGAGCGCGGTAAAGCCCGCGCTTTTCATATCGATGGCAATATTCGCCGACAACGGCGTCGCAGACGTATTGAAGGCGAGCAGCACCTCGCGGCCGGTATCGGGATCGAAGCGCGATACCGCGAGCACGCCGGGCTTTTCCGAAAAGGCGCGGACCTTTGTCGCACCGCGCGTGAGCGCGGGGGTCTTGCGCCGGATTTCGGACAGCGCCGCGATATGGCGATAGAGCGGATGCGCGGGATCGAAGTTTGCGATCGCGGTCGTCGCGTCACTGCCGATCAGGTCATTGTCGTTATAGGCCGCAACGTTTGAAGCGAACATATCCTCGCGCGCGAGTTGATCCTTGTCGTCCGAGACGAACCCCTGCTCATCCCCATAATAGATCGTCGGCACCCCGCGCAGCGTCAGCAGCATGGCGTGGCCCAGCATGACGCGCTGAAGCAGCTCGGCCTCGCTAGCCCCGGGGTTCGCCGCTTTCACGAACATTGAAAAGCGGCCCATGTCATGATTCCCAAGGAAGGTCGGCAGCCCGAGCGCCGCCTCTGCCCCGCCCTTGTAGAGCGCGTCGCCGTCGAAGAGACGCGCGAACTGGTCGGTGCCCTTCGTCCCGCTCACCGCGTCGATCGCGGCGCGCGCGAAACCAAAGTCGAGCACTGCGGGCAAGCCCGCCGCATGCGTGTACCAGGCGAGCGCGCCCGGATCGACGGCATCGACATAGACTTCGCCAAAGATGTGGAAATTGGGAATGCCTCGCGCCTTCGCCCGCGCCTGCATAGCGGGGACGAAGGCCTGCCAGAATTCGGGGTTCACATGCTTGGCGGTATCGATGCGAAAGCCGTCGATGCCGAATTCGTCGATCCAGCGGCCATAAATATCGATGAAGCCCTCGACGACGCGCGGATGTTCGGTCGCAAGGTCGTCGAGCCCGGCAAAATCGCCATAGAGTGCCGATTCCCCGACCCAGTCGCTGTTGCCGCGGTTGTGATAATAGATCGGGTCGTTGAGCCAGGCGGGGACCTTCACCCGCTCCTCGCCCTTCGGGACGAGGGGCGTGTAGGCGAACGCCGGGTCGGTCAGCTTTTTCCAGTTCTCGGCATCGGCGACATGATCGCCCGCGAAGCCCGGATTGATCGGCGCACCCTTCACGCCGCCGCGCCGCGAGTAGGGATAGTCGGCGAGGCTGCGGTAGCGGAAGCCTCCGGGGGCATTTTCTTTGTAGGTGATGACGTCGGCGGTGTGGTTGGCGATGATATCCATATAGACCTTCATCCCGCGCGCGTGCGCCGCGTCGACAAAGGCCTTGAACTCGGCGTTGGTGCCGAAATGCGGGTCGACCTGCGTGAAGTCGGTGACCCAATAGCCGTGATAGCCCGCGCTCTCGTCGCCCTTCGGCCCCTGTACGGGCTTGTTCTTGAAGATCGGCGCGAACCAGATCGCGGTCGTCCCCATGCCCTGGATATAATCGAGCCGCTTGGTCAGCCCCGCAAGGTCGCCGCCGTGGAAGAAACCCTTGGCGGTCGGGTCATAGCCGGTCCGGAGCCGGTCGCCCTTCAGTCCGCCGCGGTCATTCCGTGCGTCCCCATTCTCGAAGCGGTCGGGAAGGACGAAATAGATGATCTCGTCCTCGGGCGGGCGCTGGCGGTAATCCGCGGCGGGCGCAGCGCCCGACAGGCTCAGCGCGATGATCGATGCGAGCAAGCTCATGCGGGCACTCCTGCCGCGCAATGTTGCGCGATGAAATCGTCGTGGCGGGGTAGTTGCGACGCCGCGCGCGCGACGATCGTTTCGATGTCGGCGAAAAAGCCCGCCAGTTCGTCGCGGGTGAGTTGATCGGCCATCGGATGATAGCTCTCCGGCATGATATTCTGGCCGGTCAGCACCTGGAACCAGCCGATCTCGACGAACAGTTCGTCGCCTTCGCGAACGATCTGGCCCTGGCTCCGAAAAAGCTCGATCTTTCGCGCCAACGTCTCCGGAATCGCCATCTCGCGGCAGCGGATCCAGAAGGGCGAGTCGGTGCGCTGGTTGGCATGATAGTGGAGGATGACGAAGTCGCGGATGCGTTCGTAATCAAAGCGCACGCGCCGGTTATAGGCATCGATATTGGCGGCATCGAAATCGCGATCGGGGAAGTGCGCGAGCAATTTGGCGATGCCATTCTGGATCAAATGGATGCTCGTCGATTCGAGCGGTTCGAGGAAACCTGAGGCGAGGCCCAATGCGACGACATTTCTATTCCAGGCCTGCTTGCGCATCCCGGTGCGGAAGCGAAGCGTTCGCGGCTCGGCGAGAGGGCGGCCTTCGACATTGGCGAGCAGGATCGCCGTCGCTTCGTCCTCGCTGACGAAGTCGCTGCAAAAGACATGGCCGTTACCCGTCCGGTGCTGGAGCGGGATGCGCCACTGCCAGCCGGACTTGTGCGCGATCGCCTGCGTATAAGGCCGCGCCGGGCCCGGATTTTCACTCGGCACCGCGATCGCACGGTCGCAGGGAAGCCAGTGTGTCCAGTCCTCGAAGCCGGTTTCGAGCGCCCCCTCGATCAGCAGCGCGCGAAAGCCCGAACAGTCGATGAAAAGCTCGCCTTCGATCGCGGTGCCGTCTTCCAGCACGACGGCTTGGACATGGCCGCTATCACCGTCCTTGCGGACACGGGCGATCTTGCCTTCGGTGCGTCGAACCCCGGCGGCTTCGGCGAGCTTGCGCAGATAGGCGGCATAAAGCGCAGCATCGAAATGAAAGGCATAAGCGATGCCGTCGAGGCTCGTATTCGGGATCTGCGGCAGCCGGGCAAAGCGGCTCTGGCGCCCCGCGGTTTCGTTAAGCGAATAATCGCCGAGGCGGCCCGCGACACCTTCGTTCCGGCCGCGGAGCCAATATTGCTGGAACGGCAGCATTCCCAGGCTGCGCCCAATCTGCCCGAAGGCGTGCATATAGACATCGCCGAGCCGGCCCCAGTCGTGGAACTGGATCCCGAGTTTGAACGTCCCGCCCGTTTCGCGGATGAATTCATTCTCGTCGATGCCGACCAGCGCGTTGAACAGACGGATTGCGGGAATCGTCGCCTCGCCAACCCCGACGGTGCCGATTTCGTCGCTTTCGACCAGCCGGATCGACAGATTGTCGATCGTCCGCGACAGCGCCGCGGCGGCCATCCAGCCTGCGGTGCCGCCGCCGACGATGACGACCTTCGTGATGCGACTGTCGCCCACCCTGTTCCTTCCTCTCGTCCGGAAGCGGGCCGGACGTGTCCGCCGGCCCGCTCATCCCGTCAGAACTTGTAAGTGATACCGGCCATCAAGTTGCGACCATAATTCTGATAATCGCGGATCTGGCGCGGGTCATTGTTGTAATAGGTCACGAAGGGCTCGTTGGTGAGGTTCGATGCCTGCAACAGGATGCCCAGCCCTTCGAGCGCGCCGCTCTGGAAGGTGTAACCAACCTGTGCGTCGACGACGAACTCGCTCTTGGCCATGAACATGTCGCGGGCGAGGCTGATCGTCGAGACTTCCGCGAGGAATTTCGAACGGTAGCGACCTGATGCACGCACCTGGAAGCCCGCTTTCTCGAAATAGGCGGTCCCGTTCAGGACCCATTTCGACAGGCCGGGCATCGAGATCGGGTCCTCCCCGCCCTCGCGCACGCGGCTCTTGGTATAAGAGGCGCTGCCGAGCACCCCGAAGCCGTCGAGCGATTGGGTGAAGTTGGCGAAGGGCAGCGAGAAGGACGCTTCGGCACCATAAACGCGCCCGGCATTACCGTTCAGCCACTGCTTGCTGAGACCCGCCCGCGTGCCCACCGTTCCGCCGTCGGGAACCTCGAAGTCGGTGAAGTCGAACGGATTGACCTGACGATAGATGTAATTTTCGAGATATTTGTAGAAGCCGCCGATCGAGACATAGCCGCCCTGGCCGAAATATTTCTCAAGCCCGATATCGACCGTGTCGGCCATCAGCGGACGCAGCTTTGCGTTGCCGAGGTCGAGTGACCAGGGCGAGGCGTTGACGTCGGTGTTGTTGCGCTTCGACGTGTCGAAATTGACGCCGCCGCCGGGCTTCAACTGGTCCATGCGCGCCCGCGCCAGAACGCGCGCGGCACCGAAACGCAGGAAGGTATTGTCGGCGAACTCGACCGACAGGTTCAGGCTGGGCAGGATGTCGGTATATTTGGTGCCGTCGGTGACCGGCGTCGACTGGGTCACGCCGCCGACGACCTGCGCATAGAAGCTGGAGCCCGTCTGATCCGAGTGGACGATCTGAACGCCGACATTGCCGCGGATCGGGGTGCTGCCCGCATCGGCGTCGAAATTCGCCTGGACGAAGCCGGTCAGCACCTTTTCGCGGATCGTATAGTCGTTGAATACGCGCGCCGGATCGAAGCCTGCACCGTCGGTCAGATTATAGTTATCGTCATTGTAAAAGCGCCAGCTATCGAATGCGACCATGCCGGGGATCCCGATGAAATCGAGCGACACCGGGTCGTAGAGATAATCGGCGGGCACGGGCGTGTTCGCCGGATAATTCTTGCTGGTCAGCACGAAGCCGCGGTCGTCGAGGCTCTTCTTGCGGTCCGAATAATTAGCGCCGACGCGGATGCTGCTGAGTACACCGTCAAGTTCCTGCGTCGCCTGCAGGCGCAGCGATTTTAGCTGATCCTTGACGCGCGGCGTGTTGACGAAGCCGTCCTGGCAGTTGGGAACCGCGCCGCCGCAGCTGTTCCAGCCCTGCGGATCGGTGATCACGAACAGGTTGGGATCGGAATAGTCGAGCGACGGATCGAACATGATCCCGCCGTTCGGGCGCATTTCGAAGCCCAGCGCCGTTTCGCGCGCACCGACGCCCTGTCCGCGGCCGGTGCCGAGATAGATTTCGAGATTTTCCTCGGTCTTCTTGATCCGCGAATAGCCAAGGTCGAGTTCGAGCGTCAGTTTCTCATTCGGCTTGAACTGCGCGTTCCAGCCGCCGGCGATGATCGTCGAGTCGCGATGGACGACGTCGTTGCGCATCACCGCCTCGGTCCCCGTCCAGACGCCCTTCGTCACCAGCCCGTCCTCAATGGTGAAGCCGGGCTGCAGCGTCGAATTGCCCCAGAAGAGCGGGAATTCGATGCCGCGCAGGCGCTGTTCATCCTTGAACTTCGACCAATAGCCGTCGATCGTCGTGTGGAACTTGTCGCTCGGTTCCCATTCGACGACCGCCATCACGCCGTCGCGCTTCAACTCGTTCGATTTCACATAGGGCTTGGCACCGCCAATGATGAAGGCGGTGTTCGTGCCGTCGGTCGCCTCGGGATAGCCCCACGCGTTGAAGCGTTCCTCGGCGGTCGGCGACTGCATGCGCGCGTAACCGATCGCCCAGCCGAGCGTGCCGTCGGCATTCTGGTCGATGTAGGAGATATTGGCGCGATAACCCTTGTTCGAGATGTCGGGATTGAGTTTGCCGAGATCGTTGATCTCGAAACGCGCGCCCGCGGCGATCGCGCGCTTGCCATAGGCGAGCGGCCGCACCGTCCGCATGTCGATCGTGCCGCCGATCGCCTGCCCGATCAGCGACGCGTCGGGGGTCTTGTAGACGATGGCTCCGTTCAGCAATTCGGACGGATATTGGTCCAGCTCGACGCCGCGGTTGTTGCTCGCCGAAACCTGTTCGCGGCCGTTGAGCAAGGTTGTGGTGAAATCAGGGGCGAGGCCCCGGATCGACACGACATTGGCACGGCCGTCGAGGCGCTGGGTCGCGAGACCCGGCAGGCGCGACAGCGATTCCGCGATCGACAGGTCGGGCAGCTTGCCGATGTCTTCGGCCGAGACGACCTCGACGATCGAGGTGTTCGCCTTCTTTGCCTGGACCGAATTGTTGATCGCCCCGCGGATACCGCTGACGACGATCTCGCCTTCGGCGGGCGCTTCGTCGACGGGCGCCGTACCGGCATCCTGCGCCATCGCGGCGGCAGGCAGCAATGCGGTCAAGGCGAAGCCGAGCGCGATGGCGCTGGCACCTCGGCGAAGATTTGTCGACATGGTCATATCTGGCTCCCCTGGCACGGACGGGTGGTCTTAACTCATGCACCGGGAGGGGGACGCGATGCGTCCGTCAGGCTCCTCTCCGACACGTGGGCTTTCCCATCTTGAGCCTCGCAATTGAAACCAATCACGACGCGCCGCCATAGGGTATACGTATACGCATAATATGCAGCGCTGCGCCCTGTCGCAGAAATACAACGCTTTCCGGACCGAAAACCGCGGAAATCGAGCGGTGCAATTTCTTGGCATCCACCAGACCAATCGCTAGTCTCCAGCGTCAGCGGCGACCACCGACAAGGCCGCCGCGTCAGGGAGAGAGACATGGGGCGTCAGCCCTCGGCCAAGCCGACGAGTTTCGACATCGCCTATCTGGCGGGCGTCTCGCAACCCACGGTATCGCGCGCGCTGCGCGGCAGCAAATCGGTGAGCGCGGCCACCCGCGCGAACATCGAACGCATAGCGCGCGAACTCAACTACACGGTCGACAAAAACGCATCGAGCCTGCGCTCGCAACGCACCCACACGCTCGCGCTGCTCTTCTTCGAGGATCCGAATCCCGACGAATCGATGATCAACCCCTTTTTCCTGTCGATGCTGGGGTCGATCACGCGCGAATGCGCACGCCGCGGCTATGACCTGCTCATCAGTTTCCAGCAGATGCACAACGACTGGCACGTCACCTATCAGGACAGCCACCGGTCGGACGGGATCATCCTGCTCGGTTATGGCGATTATCAGCTTTACCTGACCAAGCTCGAGCATCTGGTCGAGATGGGGACCAAGTTCGTGCGTTGGGGATCGGTATCCGAAGACGGTATCGGCCTCACCGTCGGTTCGGACAATGTCGGCGCGGGCGAACAGGTGGGTGCGCATCTGGTCGAGATCGGGCGGCGGAAGATCGCCTTCCTCGGCGACGCATCGGACCATGCGCCGGAGTTTCAGGATCGCTACGACGGGCTTTGCCGCGCGATGCGCGACGCCGGGCTCGAACCCGACCCGGCGCTGCAGCGCGATGCGGTGTCATCGGAGGATTCGGGCCATGCGGCCGCCACGTCGCTGATCCAAAGCGGCGAACCCTTCGACGCGATTTTCGCCGCGAGCGACCTGATCGCCATCGGCGCGATGCGCGCCCTCGCCGAAGCCGGTCTCGGCATGCCGCACGATGTTGCGATCATCGGCTTCGACGACATCCCGGCCGCCAGCCTGACGTCGCCGACACTGACCACGGTGATGCAGGATATGAAGGGTGCGGGCACCTTGCTCGTCGACGCGTTGCTCGCGCGGATCGAGGATCGGCCGGTCGAACAGCGCATTTTGCCGGCGCGGCTTATCCGGCGACAGAGCACGGCGGTTTGACGAAGCATCGTCTGTGCATTGGGATGGAAAGCGGGCGTTCAGTCACCCACTTCCGTCATCCCGGGCTTGACCCGGGATCCCGCTTTTTTTGACGCACTCACTGCCTTCGGTATCAAGCGAGACCCCGGATCAAGTCCGGGGTAACGAAGAAAGGAGGACTGCTCCCGGCCGTTGGCGCCCCCACGTATTCGTATACGTAACCCCGCCACGCTTGCTCTCTTCCGCGCGCGCTGCAACACCCCGGCGCAACGGACGCCGCGACCGACGGCGCCCAGGGGAGACGCATGATGGAAAAGCCGCGCCAGGGCTTCGCCGGCCTTTGGAATATCAGTTTCGGCTTTTTCGGCATCCAGATCGGCTTCGCGCTGCAGAATGCGAATATGAGCCGCATCTTCCAATCGCTTGGCGAGGATATCGAAAAGCTCCCCGGCCTGTGGGTGGCGGCGCCGCTGACCGGCCTGCTCGTCCAACCGATCATCGGCCATATGAGCGACCGAACCTGGTTCGGCCGTCTCGGCCGCCGCCGCCCCTATTTTCTTGCCGGCGCGATCCTCGCCGCGATCGCGCTGTTCGTGATGCCCGAAAGCCCGGCGATCTGGTTCGCGGCGATGACATTGTGGATCCTCGACGCCTCGCTCAATATTTCGATGGAGCCCTTCCGCGCCTTCGTCGGCGACATGCTGCGCAAGGATCAGCACAGCGTCGGCTATGCTGTGCAGACAGCGTTTATCGGTGCAGGTGCCGTTGTCGGATCGCTGTTTCCCACGCTGATGGAGGCGATGGGCGTCGCAAATGTGGCGCCGCCGGGGCAGATTCCCGATACGGTCCGCTATGCCTTCTGGTTCGGCGGGATAGCGCTGTTCCTCGCGGTTCTGTGGACCGTCGTCACGACCGACGAGTACAGCCCGGAGCAGATGGCGGCCTTCGATCCGCCGACCGTGGAGGACGCCCCGGCCATCCGTGCGCTTGCATCGCACAGCTATGCAAGCAGCCTCGGATGGATCGCGGCGGGTATCCTTGTGGTTCTGGCACAGGTCGAGCTTTCGCTTTTGCGCGAGGTGCTGCTGCTGGGCGCCTTGCTGGTCGGCTATGGCCTCGCGAGCATCGCCGCGATCGCGCTGGCGCGGCAGGGCAATGACACGAATATGCTGTCCAGCATCGTGGGCGATTTCTCCGGCATGCCGCCGCTGATGAAGCGCCTCGCACTCGTACAATTCTTCAGCTGGTCGGCGCTGTTCATCATGTGGATCAACACCACGCCGATCGTCGCCCAATATCATTTCGGGACCACCGATGCCGCCAGCGCGGCCTATCAGGACGCAGGCAACTGGGTCGGCGAATTGTTCGCAATCTATAACGGCGTCGCGGCGGTCGCGGCGCTGACCTTGCTCCCGTGGCTCGCTCGCCGCCTGGGACAAGCACGGACCCACATGATCGGCCTCGCCTGCGGCGCCGTCGGCTACGCCAGCTTCTTTGTGCTGCGCGATCCGTCGCAACTGATCGTGAGCGAGATTTTCATCGGCATTTTCTGGGCATCGGTCCTCGCGATGCCTTACGCGATCCTCGCCTCCAGCCTGCCCCAGGCAAAGCTTGGCATCTATATGGGGTTGTTCAACGTCTTCGTTGTCGTCCCGCAATTGCTCGTCGCAACCGTGATGGGCTCGATCATGAAATCGCTGTTCCCGGGCGAGCCCATCTATACGATGGCGTTCGCCGCCTTTACCCTGTTGCTGGCGCTGATTGCGATGGCGCGTGTCGGCCGGATCGTTCCCGCATCCGCAACGGAGGGACGAAGCTGACCGCTCGGCTCGATCCGGAAATCAGAACTGGTCCCTCAGCATCTCGCCGATCGAATTGTTGAAATGGCTTTCCATCGCGGCGCGGGCGCGCGCCGGGTCGCGATCCGAAATCGCTTCGGCGACTTCGCGGTGCAACGCGAGCGTTTCGTCGCGTTCCTCGCGTGTCGTCCGCCCCGCCCAGGCGCGCGGGATTGCAAGCGCCATCAATTGCTCGAACGAGCGGACGATCTGGTGGAAAAGCTGATTGCCGCTCGCCTCCGCGATCGTCTGGTGAAAGACGGTATCGGCGGCAGTACGCGCGGCCTCGTCATGTTCGACCGACAGGCCGTGCGCCGCGGTCAGGATCGCACGCGCCTGTTCGTCGCTGCGGTTGATCGCGGCGAGTTCGGCGGTGCGCAGTTCGAGCGTGCGTCGCACCTCCCAGACATCGGCGAGCGAGACTTGCGAAGTGTTCACCGCATGCCCCATCGAAGCGGCCATGACCGACCCGTCAATCGCACCGACGCGCGGTTTGCGGCCATTACCGACGTCGACGAGGCGGAGGGCAGCGAGCGCCCCGAACGCCTCGCGCATGACGGGGCGGCTCACCCCGAGCTGTTGCGCAAAGCTCCCCTCGCCCGGCAACGTGTCGCCGACCTTCAGGTCGTTGGTGCGGATGAAGTCGCGCACCGATTCGACCGCACGCTCGACGAGCGAGCCGCGCGCGCCGGGGTCGACCATCCCGCTCATGCTGCAACTCCGACGCGGCGCATCGCGGTGGGCGCCATGCCAAAGCGACGCGAGAAGGCCCGCGTAAAGCTGGCGTTGTTGAGATAGCCGCAGCGATAGCCGATGCTGGCCACCGGCAGATCGCTCGCCGCGAGCATCTGCCGCGCCTGACGCAGGCGGCGCTCGCTGAGCGCCTCGGCGATGCTGCATTGATAAAGCTCGCGAAAGCCGCGCGTCAGCTTGTCGCGGTTGATACCGCAGCTTTTGGCGATGTCGTCGATCGTCAGCTTCTCCTGCCAGCGGGTATCTACGATCCGGCGCGCGGCGGCGATGCGGGCGATATCGCTTTCGGTCAGGCTCGGCTGCCCTTCGACAGCGACAAGATTGCCGGCACGCAGCGCGGCGAAGAATTGGCAGAGAAGTTCGATACTGCGCGCGAGGCGGAGCGTGTCGGCCGCCGCCTCGTCGCTTTCGGGCGCAACGATCGACTGGCCGAGCGCGCGCAGGTCCGACGGCAGATACCAACGCGCGTCGGGATCGGGCATCTCGCCGAACAGGCGGCGGCATGCCGCGCGTGAGACGGCGATGACGAGCAGATGCTCTTCATTTTCGAGTTCGCGAAACGCCAGCGTGCGGACGACAGGCTCGCCGATATCGCCGAAGCCGAGCAACAGCGCATCGGGCGGCAGCAACAGCCGGTCGCAAGGACCGCGGCCGACATAGGTCGTCATTTCGGGCGACACGATCACTGGATGCTTTGACGGCATGGCACGATTCTCCCTGACGCCTTCTCTAGACCTATCTTATAGCTCTGACAATACCTATCTGATAGGTTCCGGCGCGCGGCGCATCGCAAGCAGAAAGGCGAAGAATGACAGCGCGCTGACGATGACGCCGACGAGCGCGAGCGCCTCTGCAAGCATGGTCTCTCCGCCCATCAACGCGCTGACACGCGTCACCACCCACGGCGCGAGGCCGAAGCCGATCAGCCCCGCTATCGCGATGAAGGCACCGATGCACAGGCCGCGAAGCTCGTTGGGAAGCAGCACGGTGAGCGCCACCGACACGACGAGCCCCGTCACTGCGCCGCACAGCGACATCACGCCGAGCGCGACCGCCAGGCCCGTCACGCTTGGCATTAGCGGGAACATCGCGGCGGGAACACCGATCCCCGCCGCGATGACCGCGCCCAGAAGAATGCCGCCGCGGCGGCGGCTTCTCTGTCCGATATCGGCCGAGAGCCCGCCCAGCACCGCGCCCGCAACGCCGGTGCCGAACATCAGCGCGCCGACCCAGCTCGCGAACTGCTGCGGTTGCAGCCCAAAGTCGCGCGACAATACGGGCGCGACCCAGACGGTCGCCGCGACATCGGCCATCACGACCGCGACCTGCCCGGCAAAAAGCGGCCCGAGAAATGCGCGGCGCGCCCAAAGTTCGGCGGCGACGACGCGGAACGGCGCATCGGGGCTGGCCTCGACCTCGCGCCGCGCCGGTTCGCGCAGGAACAGCAAGGGCAACAGGCACAGCGCGCTGATCGCAGCGAGCAGCACATGCGCTCCGCGCCATGGCGCGAGCCCGGCAAGCCAGCCCGGCGCAGAAAAATCGGCGAGTAGCCCGAACAGCCAGCCGGTGAGCGCAAAACCGAGCGCGACGCCCAGCGCCTTGCCCAGATTGACGATCAACATCGCGCGGCCGCGCTGTTCTGGCGCGCAAAAATCGGCGCAGAGCGAGAGTGCCGCGGTCAGCGATCCGGTCGACCCGATGCCGACGAGCATCCGCGCGGCAGTGAGCAACCCAGCGCTCGGCGCAAAGGCCGTGAGCAAGGTTCCCAGTGTCCAGAGCAGCGCGAGTCCGATCGTAAGCCGCACGCGGTTGCGCCGGTCGACGAGGATGCCGATCGGGATCGAGAAGAGCACCATAGGCACCGCAGCGCCGAGCCCCTGGATCAGCGCCAGCGCATCGTCGCTCAATGCGAGTTCGGCCTTGGCGCTTTCCTGGATCGTCCCGAAGCTGCCGAGCGCGGTGAAGCCCATCGTCGTTACCAGCGCGAGCAACAGCAGCGGGACGAGCGTCGCGGGCGCGGTCAAACGCGGGGCGGGCGCGCCGAGCGGTTCAGCGTGCGTCGCCATCACAGCGAAAAAATCTTGCCGGGGTTGAGCAGGTTCTGCGGATCGAGCGCGCGCTTGATCATCCGCATCTGTTCGACCGCATCGCCGAGTTCGGCGACGAGCCACTCCTGCTTGCCGATCCCGATGCCATGTTCGCCCGTGCACGTCCCGTCCATTGCGAGCGCGCGTTCGACGATGCGGGCGTTGATCGCCTCGACCTCCGCCATTTCGTCGGGCGCGTCGGGATCGATCGAAAAGATGACGTGAAAATTGCCGTCGCCGACATGGCCGAGGATCGTCGCGGGCACGCTCGACTGGTCGAGGTCGATGTGCGTTTGCGCGATACATTCGGCAAGGCGGCTGATCGGCACGCACACGTCGGTCGCCCATCCGATCGCGCCCGCGCGCATGTTGACCGCGGCATAATAGGCCTCGTGCCGCGCGCGCCACAGCTTGGTGCGTTCTTCGGGCAGGTTCGACCAGCTGAACGCGCTGCCGCCATTGGCTTCGGCGAGCGCCTTCACCGTTTCGACCTGTTCGGCGACGTTCGCGGCGCTGCCGTGAAACTCGAAAAAGAGCGTCGGGGCTTCAGGATAGTCGAGTTTCGACCAGCGGTTGACCGCGACCATCTGCTTTTTGTCGAGGATCTCGACGCGCGCGAGAGGAACCGCGCACTGGATCGACTGGACGACGGTATCGACCGCGCCGCCCAATGTATCGAAGCTGCACACCGCCGCCGAAATCGTATCGGGAACCGGATGCAGCCGCAGCGTCACTTCGGTGATGATCCCAAGCGTGCCTTCCGAACCGACATAAAGCCGCGTCAGATCATATCCCGCCGCCGACTTGCGCGCGCGGCGCGCGGTGCGGATCACCTTGCCCTGCGGCGTCACGATTTCGAGGCTGAGCACCGCATCCTTCATCGTGCCATAGCGCACCGCATTGGTGCCCGACGCGCGGGTCGACGCCATGCCGCCGATCGTCGCATTGGCGCCGGGGTCGATCGGAAAGAACAGCCCCTGATCACGCAGGTGGACGTTCAGTTCCTCGCGCCGCACCCCCGGCTGGACCACACAGTCGAAATCCTCGGCGTTCACCGCGATCACTCTGTCCATCTGACTCATGTCGAGCGAGATGCCGCCGTTGACCGTCAGCGCATTGCCCTCGATCGACGTCCCCGCACCGAAAGGCACGATCGGAATGTCGGCGGCCGAGCAGAGATTCACCAGCGCGACGACATCTTCGGTCGAATGCGCAAAGACGACGGCGTCGGGCAGCACGGGAGCGAAATGAGACTCGCTCGATCCATGCTGCCCGAGCACCGCCTGGCCGCGCTGGAAACGGTCCCCAAACCGTTGCTCCAACGCCGCCACCAGACCGGCGGGGAGCGGCTTGCGTTCCCCCGAATGCGCCGTCCCCGCCACGGTCAGAACTTCAGGCTCGCGCGCACGCCATAACGGCGGCGGTCGCCCGTGATGCCAAGGTCCGAGGCCGGCAGGCCCGCGAGCGCCAGCGTCGTCTGTTCGATATAGGATTCGAAATATTTGGTGTTGAAGATGTTGTTCGCGAACAACGCCACCTCGACCGGGCCGGTGCGATACGCGATCGACGCGTTGGTCAGCCAATAGCTGTCCAGGAAGGTCGGTGTCGTCTGGTTGAGCGTCGCGGCAAGGCGCTTGCCCTTGCCGACCAGTCCCGCGCTCAGCGTCAGGTCGCTGTCACCCCCGGTCTCGATCCGATAGTCGCTCGAAAAGCTGGCGGTCCAGTCGGGCTGGAAGGTCAGCCGGTCGGACGACAGCACGCGGCCCGTGGTCGCAGTATAGGCCGATGCGTCGGTGATGCGCGCATGCATCCAGGTGAAGGCGCCGTGCAGCGTCCACGCCTTTACCGGGCGGACCATCGCTTCGAGTTCGACACCATAGCTTTCGACATCCCCGGTGTTGAGATCGACGGTGACAAGCCCGCCGCCGATCGCCGGGGCGATCGAGTTGAGGCCGATATAATCCTTATAATCGCTATAAAAGACGGTGCCCGACAGGCTCATTCCCGGCGCAGCATATTTGGCGCCGGCTTCATAAGTCCATGCCGAGTCGCCCTTATACGTTCGCGTCGGCGCGGTCGGGGCGTTGAAGCCGCCGCCGCGATAGCCGCGCGCGACCGAGACATAGGTCATCAGGTCGGGGGTCCATTTGCGGGTGATCGACAGCTTCGGCTGCCATTCGTCCGACTTGATCTTGGCGGTTGGGACGATGCCGCCCGCCGTCGCGGTGCCGAGTATGGTCGTCGTGGCGGAGACGACCGAGCCGTTCGCGGTCCGATCTTCGTGGTCGAAGCGCAGGCCCGCCGCAATTTCCCAGTCGATGTTCGGCTTAAAGAAAAGCGTGCCAAAGGCTGCATAAGTATCGCCGACATTCTTCACGGCCGTGGTGCGCAGGATCGAAACCGGCCCCAGCACAGGATGCGTCAGGCGGATCGTGTCCTGCCCGCGCGCGCGCACCATCTCGTTCGAATAAAAGACGCCGAACAAAGTCGAGAATTGGTCCGACCATTCGCTGTCGAGCCGCGATTCGAGCGTCATCGTGCGCAGGCTGTCGCGCGCGATCGTCCGCACCGTGTCGGTCGGCCCGAAATCCCCCTCTCCATCGGGGGTAAAGCCGTTGCGCATATCATATGCGCCGATGACGCTGAGTTTCGAACCGCCGCCAAGATCGGCCTCGGCGCGCGCGTTGATGCCGCGATATTTGTACGAAACGCGGTTGATCGTGTTGAACTGGACGTCGCGGCGATAGTCGGTCGGCCCGCTGACGCGCGAATAGGGCGTGTTCACCCCGTCGACCCAATCATAATAGCCTTTGACGGTCAGCGCGAAGCCGTCCGACGGGGTAATCCGCAGCGTCGCGTTGACCGAGTCGGTGTTGAACGGGTTGGCGTTGCCGCCGATCACGCTATTCCGAAGGAAGCCGTCCTGCTGGCGGTGCGCGGCGGCGACGCGCAGCGCGACCTTGTCGGTAACGATGGGGCCAGAGACCGATCCCGACACCATCCAGCTATCGTCGGGACCGGCATAGCTGCCGTTCGCCCGGACCTCGAAATCATTGCCCGGCTGGCGCGTGATCACATTGATCGCGCCCCCCATCGTATTCTTGCCGTACAATGTGCCCTGCGGCCCGCGCAGCACTTCGATGCGGTCGACGTCGAGCAGCGGGTTGTTCAAATAAGCGGTGTTCGGCTGATAGATGCCGTCGATGAACAGGCCGACGCCCGGCTGCACCGACTGGACGAGCGTCACCCCGACGCCGCGGATCGACACGAAGGCGCGGCCGGTGCCGTCGCTGTTGATATTGAGACCCGGCGAGAGAACCGCAGCTTCGCGTACCGAGTTGAACCCGCGCGCGGTCAGCGTGTCGCCGGTGATCGCGGTGACGGCGATCGGCACGTCGGCCAGCGTTTCGTCGCGCTTGCGTGCGGTGACGACGATGATGCCGTCATCTTCGGTTTCGGCGGCAGCGGGCGTGGCAGCGCTATCCTGCGCAAAAGCGGGCGCGGCGCCTAAGGTAGCGGCCAAAACAAGCGTCGAAACAGCGGCAAATCGGAACTTGGTCATCAGGCATCCCCAAAAACGGCGGTCTTGGCCGCCCGTGTAAACCTATATGACAGCTTTTAGACCTATATGAAAGGTCTGCTCATTGTGCTGATCCGCAGACTGGGTTTGCAGGAGCGCTGCGCGCGCTCATCGTCACCCCGGGCTTGACCCGGGGTCCCGCTGTTCGTCGTCGCCAAGCGGGACCGCGGGTCAAGCCCGGGGTGACGAGAATGGGCTAAGCTGAAAGCCGGCCGTTACCAGCAACTATATCCGCCGTCGGCCAGCACGATGCTGCCCGTCATCAAACTCGCCATGTCGGAGGCGAGGAAGAGGATCACCGACGCCACCTCCTCCGGCTCGCCGAGGCGACTTTGCGGGGTGCCATCGATCCAGCGGCGATACATCTCGCTCGTCTTGTCGGCAAAAGCGTTGAGCGGCGTAGCGATATAGGTCGGCGCAACCGCATTCACCCGCACGCCGCGGCCTGCCCATTCGGCGGCAAGGCTCTTGGTAAGCTGATGTACCGCGGCCTTGGACGCGTTGTAATAGCTTTGCGGCTGCGGCCGATTGACGATGAAGCCCGACATCGACCCCACATTGACGATGCTCCCCTGCCCCGCCGCGAGCATGTGGCGACCAAAGGCGCGCGCGCACCAGAAGCTGCCGTTGAGATTGACGTCGAGCACATTCAGCCAATGCTCGTCGGCAACCTCCTCGGCCGCCGTCTCGCTGCGCGCGATCCCGGCATTGTTGACGAGGATGTCGACCCGGCCGTCGCGCGCCAGCATCGCGGCGGCGGCGGCATCGACGGCCGTGCTGTCGGTGACGTCGAGCGCCTCTGCGAAGACGGCATAGCCCTTGGCAGCAAGATCGGCGACGGCGCGATCGAGCGCGGCGGTGTCCCTGTCGGCGATCGTCACCTTCGCCCCCGCTTCGGCCAGCGCCTCGGCGGTCGCGAGGCCGATGCCCTGCGCACCGCCCGTAACGAAGGCGGTGCGCCCATCGAGGCGCAGCTTGTCGAGATACATAGAGTCTACTCCGGAACGAAGGCGGCGGCGGGCATCACGGGTTCGTGCAGCGCCTCGCCGCGCGTCACCTGATACACCATGCGGTACCCGCCGAACTCGGGCCACGGCATCGCGCCCGTTCGGGCGAAACCGGCCCATAAGTCATGCACCCGGTCGGCGAGCGCCTGTGGCGGGTCCATTCCCGCCAGGCCTTGCGGGCCCGTGACGCTCGGCAGCGTCTTGAACACGAACGGCATCTCGATCCCATGGCATGCGCCGAGTTCGCCGTCGCACGCGGGCGAGCGCCAGTCGAACTCGTACATCCACGTCTGGCCCTGATGCGCCGCGGCATATTGTCGTGCCGGCCAGCGGAAGACGAGGTCGTTCATCGCGTCGGTCAGCGCCTCGCCCGGCCGCACGCCCGGTTGCTTGTAGCCATAGGCCTTCAGCACCGCTTTCGCCTCCGGATGCGACCGCCCGAGCAGCCAGCGTGCGAACAGCCCGCCGATCTTTTTCCGGACTCCCGTGGGCACGAAATAGAGGTTCATCTCATCGGCATTGGAGCCGATGACAATTTCCACATCGCTACCGGCACCTTTGCGCAGCGCGTCGATCGGCTTTTCGGGAAGCACATCGTCGCCATAGACCGGGATGAAGCGGCTGATCCCATAGACCGGCTCGCGCCCGTCTCCGTCGCGGAGGTCGACCGCCCACGGCTTGGCAACCTTGTCGATCGCGTCCATCGCGTCCTTGTCGGACACCGGTAGAAATCCGCTCGCGTCGGGCACGATACGCAGCACTTTCGCCAACTTCCGCACCAACCGCTGCGCCACCCCGATCTCGCGCACCATCGCCCCATGCCCGCTCTGAATGATCGCGCGCTGGAACAGCCCCTTCGCGAGCGGCGAAGTCACAAGATCGGCAATCGCCATCGCCCCCGCACTCTCGCCGAACACGGTGACCTTGGCGGGATCGCCGCCGAAAGCCGCGATATTGCGCTGAACCCATGCAAGCGCGAACAGCATGTCACGCAGGCCAAGGTTCGTTGGGACGCCGGGTACGGGCAGGAAGCCGTCGATCCCCATGCGATAATTGATCGCGACACATACGGCGCCCGATTCCGCAAACGCGGTGCCGTCATGCACAGGGGCATCCTTGCAGCCCCCGACGAAGCCGCCACCATGGATGAAGACCATGACCGGCGCGGTTTTGGCATCGGTCGGCGCCCAGACGTTGAGGCGAAGATAATCGCCGTCGCTGCCGTCGCTGCCATGACCGACGAGCGGCGTCGGGTCGACCATGGGAAAAGGCCTGATCCGGTGCGGCGCTGCGGGACCCGGATCGTTCATGTCGCGCACGCCGTCCCACGCCTGCGGCGGTTGCGGCAGCTCGAAACGTTTCGGCGGTGCCGCATAGGGAACGCCAAGAAAAATTGCTATCGAGCCGCGAATTCGACCGCGGATCGAGCCGCCATCGACCTGGATTGAAGCGCTATTTCGTTCGTCGGTCATGGCGGGGGGATATCATCTCGCGCGCCATCGCACCTAGACCGGCGGATGTGCCCGGCGAAATAGGAAATATGCCCGGCGCCCTGAAGGGGTCGCGCGCGGACCGGCGCTCGTGCCCGAATGATCGCGACAGCGGACGCCCCGCGTCGCGATCACCGCCTCGGCAAGTCGATCCGATCAGCCCTTTTTGGGAGCGTCCCCGGCCCCGTCGGCATATTTGATCGAGCAGCCATAGGGCTGCGCAAATGCCGTCGCGACAGGCCGCCCTGCCGCGTGGTCGTCGAGCGCCGCGCGGACAAAATTCTTCGCACCCTGCAGATCCTCGACCTTGTTGGTCGGCTTGTCATCGATGCCGCCGGCATAAATGATCCGCCCCTCGCCATCGATCACGCGCATGTCGGGCGTCGTCTTTGCGCCATAGGCCTTACCCGTCGCGCCGGTCGGATCGAGGAGGAGATGGGTGAAGCTCGCGTTGAAACGCTGCCCCCAGTTCTTCGCACGCTCGCCCTCGACAAAGCCCTGTTCGCCGGGCGCCGACGAAATGATCGTCAGCCAGACGACGCCGTCCGCAACCGCTTGCTTCTGCAACGCCTGCATCGCGCCGCTATAATGTTTCTTCACATAGGGGCAGTCCTCGTTCGTCCATTCGAGTACCACGGTCTTGCCGCGAAAGTCGGCCAGCGAGACTTGCTTGCCATTGGCGTCGGCGAGTTGAAAGGCGGGCGCGATCTGACCGCCGGCGGCCTCCACCTTTTCCTTCCCTGCGGGCGCTTCGGCTGTTTTTTCCGCGGGCTGTCCGCAACCGGCGAGCATCAGCGCCGACGCAGCGGCGATCGAAAGCAATGCATGTTTCACGGCTATTCTCCTCTCGGTCATCATCAAGTTCAACCTTTCGCCCCAGCCCGCTTCACCGCATCGGCGACGATGCCCGGCGTCAAGAGCTGCGGCAATATTTCGGGCTCCGCCTTGCCCGGCGAATAGACGAGATAAAGCGGGACGCCGGAACGGCCGAAGCGTTCGAGTTCGCGCGCGATCAGGTCGTCGCGCCGCGTCCAGTCAGCAACCATGTAAACCGCCTCGTTGCCGGCAAACAATGCCCGCGTTCCCTCATTCGCGAGCGCGGCACGCTCGTTGACCTTGCAGGTGACGCACCAGTCGGCGGTGAAGTTCACGAAAACGACCTTGCCCTCCGTCCGCGCGGCAGCGACGGCGTCCTGCGACCAGGCCGTCTGCGACGCGGTTTGCGAACTCGCGGCCTCATTGTCTGGCGTTAGCGACGCGGCCGACACCGTGAGGGTCGCCGCCACCAACAACGCCAATGTCGACGCAGCAGTCGTAGCAATCGCGCGTCGTCCCGACATTCGCGCGACCTGCCGCCAACCCCACAGGGTCAGCGCGAATGCCAAAAGGAGACCAGCGGCAAGGATCAATGCCAGCGCTTCGCCGCTCGTCTGGCGCGCGAACACCCAGACCAGCCACAGGGCGGCGCCGTACATCGGAAAGGCGAGGATCGATTTGAGGCGGTCCATCCACGGGCCGGGTTTTGGAAAGCGTCCGAGCAGGCCGGGCGACAGGCTGATGATCAGATAGGGAAGCGCCAGGCCCAGCCCGAGCATCGCGAAAACGGCCAGCGCCATCGGTGCCGGCATGACGAGCGCCGCGCCGAGCGCAAATGCCATAAAGGGCGCGGTACAGGGGGCCGCCACGACCACCGCGAGAACGCCGGTGAAAAACGCGCCGGACCCGCCGGGTAGCCGCGTCAGTCCACCACCCGTTCCACTTCCCGAAAGGGCAATCTCGAACACCCCCGAAAGGTTGAGGCCGACTGCCAGCATCAGCAGCGCAAGCGCCGCGGTGACCGCCGGGTTCTGGAGCTGGAAGCCCCAACCCGCTGCCTCGCCCGCCGCGCGGAGCGCGAGCAGAACGCCGGCAAGCAGAATGAATGTCGTCAACACGCCGAGGAGGAAAGCGATACCGTCGCGCCGGGCCTCGCGCGGCGCATGTGCGGTGGCCGACAGCGATGCGGCCTTCATCGCCAGGATCGGGAATACGCAGGGCATGAGATTGAGGATGAGGCCGCCGATTAGCGCAAACAGCGCGGCTTGGCCAAAGAAGAGGAGGCTGGTTTCTGTGCTTACTGCGGGAGGCGCCCGCGCATCTGCGACGATTTCCCACGCTCCGCCCGATGTCGCAATCACCCCTCGCACTGGCTTCGCAAGGCCGCTCGCGAGTATGGCGCCCCCGGCCTTCATCCGGAGGATAAGGTCATCGCCTTTCCCTTCGGCGCGCTGATCGGCGGGATGTTCGACGATGCCGCCCTCGAAGGGAAAGAAATAGGCATCCCCGCCGCCCGCACCACGCAAAGTCGGACCGCGCAAGGTGAGGACAAGATCGGCACCATCGCGCGAAATATGCGCATCGATGTCAGCGGCGCGCGGAGCAGCATTGACGACGCGTTCGAGAGCGGCCCCATCGGCGCCGGCCAGCGGAGACGTCCCGTCGCGGATCGCAAGGTCGAGGCTCACCGTCCGCTCGTCGGGAACGCACATGTCCTCGCTGCAGACCATCGATAGGACCTTGACGCTGAGCGGCACGATCGACCCGGCTTTTGCCGTGCGCGGTACCTCGATCGGGACGGGCAGATAGACCTGCCGCGAATAGCCGTAGTTCATCAGCCCCTTGACCGGCTGGCGTTCGGGGAGCGGCCACAGGATCGGCCCGGCGGAGACGCCGGCCGGAAGCGTCCAGGTCAATTCGGTCGCACCGCCCGAATCCCCCGGATTGCGCCAATATGTATGCCAGCCGGGCGCGATGTCCTGTCGGACGGCGACGATCGCCGTCGACCCGGGGGCCGCCCATTGGTGCATCGGGGCGAGCGAGACTTCGACATTCGGCGAAAACATCGTCTGCGCCGAGCTTGTCGCCGCGCCGGTTACCGCGATGAGCAATGCAAACAGGATAAGGCGGAACGAAGCGATCATGGACAGACCCGTCGAAAAATTTCGGACGCGACACGCCGGTCTGCCGCGCGGGGGAAAGGAGCATCACGATTTTGTCGCAACATTATGGCAGAGGCAAATCTATCCGCGCTGCCGCCACCAAAGCCGTCGCCAGGCCAGCCCGAACCAGCTTGATCAGCAATATGGCGCGCCCGGCAGGATTCGAACCTGCGACCACCCGCTTAGAAGGCGGGTGCTCTATCCAGCTGAGCTACGGGCGCGTGCACGAGGCTGTGGGCAGCGCGAATAGCGCGGTTTGCGTATGCTGCAAAGCACGTTAAGCAGCGGCTGCATGTCTGACTCTCCTTCCCTGACGAACAAGCCGGTCGCGGTCAGCGCCGCCAGCGTGCGTCACTTCCGCTATTACGACCTTTTGATGGCGGCGTTCGTCGCAATACTGTTGTTGTCGAACATCATCGGAGCGTCAAAACCCAGCTACGTTACGCTGCCGGACGGCACGCAATGGGCGTTCGGTGCCGGGGTCCTGTTCTTTCCGATCAGCTATATCATCGGCGACGTGCTGACCGAGGTCTATGGCTATGCCCGCGCCCGGCGTGTCATCTGGACGGGGTTCGCCGCGCTCGCCTTCATGGCGTTCATGGCATGGATCGTCGTAGCATTGCCGCCCGCCGACGGCTGGCCCGGACAGGCGAGCTACGAGTTCGTCTTCGGCAATAGCTGGCGCATCGTCATCGCGTCGATGACGGCCTTTTGCGTGGGCGAATTTGCAAACTCCTATGTGCTGGCACGAATGAAACTATGGACCGGCGGCAAGCAATTATGGGCGCGGACGATCGGGTCTACAATTGTCGGTCAGGGTCTCGACAGCCTGATTTTCTATCCGCTCGCCTTTTACGGCCTGGCCGGCTGGCCGCCCGAGCAGCTTTACGAAGTCGTCCTGTCGCAATGGCTGATCAAGACCGCGTGGGAAGCCGCACTGACGCCCGCAACCTATGTGGTCGTGGGCGCGTTGAAGCGGCGCGAAGGTGTCGATGTGTTCGACGAAGGCACCGATTTCAACCCGTTCGGCGCCAAGGTTTGATCCCATGACTCTCATCGAAATCGCCTCGCTGTTCGAGGCGCGAAAAGGCTCGGTCATCGACGCTACCGGGCTCGATAAGGACGCGCTGCATATCTATTTCGGGTTGGCGTTGTTCCTCACCATCCGGCTCGTGTGGCGCTGGCGTGGCGGCTGGATCGTTGCCTGGCTCGCGGTAATTGCGATGGCCTGCGGCGGCGAATGGCTGGACATGACGGCCGAAGTCGGACGATCGGCAATCCAGCCCGACCCCGCGCATTGGCACGACATCTGGAACACGGCCTTCTGGCCTACTGTCCTGCTAATCGTCGGTCGCTGGCTTCAACCTAAAGCAAAAGTCCCGGCCGCCGCGCCGGAACCCACCTCAGGCGAGGACGCCGAGCGCCGCTTCGAACAGGCGTAGTCCGTCGGTGCCGCCATGCGCGCGATCGATCGCGCGCTCGGGGTGCGGCATCATACCGAGCACATTGCCGGCGTCATTGAGCACGCCCGCGATATCGCGCGCCGATCCATTGACACTGTCGGCGTAGCGGAAGGCGACGCGCCCCTCACCCTCGATCCGGTCGAGCGTGCCTGCGTCCGCGAAATAATTGCCGTCATGATGTGCGACGGGAATGTTGATTTCTTCGCCCGCGTTATAGCTCGCGGTGAACAGCGACTGGCTGTTCTCGACCTTCAACGGTACGGTACGGCACACGAAGTTGAGGCCGGCATTGCGCATCAATGCGCCGGGCAGCAACTGCGCTTCGGTCAACACCTGAAAGCCGTTGCACACGCCGAGCACGGGAACGCCGCGGCCCGCGGTGTCCGAGACCGCGCGCAGGATCGGCGACCGCGCGGCCATCGCGCCCGAACGGAGATAATCGCCATAGGAAAAGCCGCCCGGCAGCGCGATGAAGTCGATGCCATCCGGCAGTTCGGTCTCGCGATGCCACACCATCGCGGGGGCGCGGCCGGTCACCTGCTCCAGCGCAACGGCCATGTCGCGATCGCAGTTGGAACCCGGAAAGACAATAACGGCGGTCTTCATGGCTTGGGCTCCTGTTACGGGCGTTCGATACGGTAGTTTTCGATCACCGTGTTGGCGAGCAGCTTGGCGCACATCGCGTCAAGGTCGGCATCGCTCGTGCCGTCGGCGACGTCGAGTTCGATGAAGCGGCCCGCACGGACATCGGCAACGCCGCCGAAACCAAGCCCCTCAAGCGCATGATGGATCGCCTTGCCCTGCGGGTCGAGCACCCCTGGCTTGAGCGTCACATAGACATTCACTTTCATGGGGGCGGACCTTTGCTTTGACGGGCGGAGAATATGCGCGCGCCTATGCCCGCGAATCACTTCGGGGGCAAGGGCCGGAGGACCGGCCGATCGCTGAAAAATGCCGTTGTTCGGATTGCGAACCAGTCGCATCTTTCCTGTTGCGAATCCCTCGCACTATCCCTAAATCAGCATTGTTGAGAAGGATTCGCACATGGTCGTCTGTGTCTGCAACGCAATAAGGGAAAGCCAGCTGCGTGATGTCGCGCGCGATGGCCAATTGCGGTGCGCCAAGGCCGCCTATGCGCAATTGGGTCGCAAACCCAAGTGCGGCCAGTGCCTGCCTTTCGCTCGCAATATCATCAGCGACGTCGCCGCGACCGCCTGATTTTTCTTGGTTTTCCGCCATTTTTGACCTTGGCCTGAAGGGGCTGGGGCGCGTATAATGCGCCCACTCCATTCCAAGACAAAAATGACAGGACAGACACCATGAAGGGCGACGAAAAGGTCATCGATTTTCTGAACGAGGCGCTCAAGAACGAGCTGACCGCGATCAACCAATATTGGCTGCATTATCGAATGCTCGACAATTGGGGCGTGGCGAAGCTCGCAGCGTTCGAACGCGAAGAATCGATCGACGAGATGAAGCACGCCGACAAGCTGGCCGACCGCATCCTCTTCCTCGGCGGCCTTCCCAATTTCCAGATGCTCGGGCGCCTCCGCGTCGGCGAGACGGTCGAAGAGATTTTGAAGGCCGACCTCGCGCTCGAAGAAGAAGCGCTCCCGCTGCTTAAGGATGCAATCGCGCATTCGGAAAGCGTACGCGACTATGTCAGCCGCGACCTGTTCGCCGACATTCTCGAAAGCGAAGAGCATCATGTCGACGAACTGGAAAAGCAGTTCGAGATGATCGAACGCATGGGTATCGCAAATTATATCCAGCTCCAGTCGAAGCCGGTGAGCGACGACTGAGTGATTCGGCGACGGAAAGGGCATGTCCACACCCTAAGTCGTTGAGAAAAGAGGCGCTTTCGGGCGCCTCTTTTTTCGCTTGTATTTGCGAATAATTCTCAATAGCAAGGTGCGGCAGTCCCCTCCTGCCGGCCGCTGCAACTTAAAGCTGCGCTTTAAAGCGGCCGGCATCTTTTTAAAAACGGGACGGACGGACTGCATGGGCCGGGAGAAACGAACCTCATGCAAAGCAGCGAGCTGATCCGCCAATTGTCCGAACAGCCGCTGGTGCGCGATTTGACCGTCGAAGCAGCGCAGGCTGTGCTCGCCCTCAGATACTGCATTCTATGCCGCCGCAGCGAACGCGACCCGATGCCCGAACTCGAACGGCGATGGGGCAATATCCTCGCCGCGCGCCGCTATCGCCTTGTGGTCGAAGCGATCGGCCATGTCTGGCCCGAACCCTTTGCGGTCGCCCCGCCCTGCTGCCCGCGCGTCAGTTTCGACGAAGCGCTGCTCGCCGCAATCGTCGGCGCTGCCTCGCGCAGCGACCGCGTTCAATTCGACTGGCTGACCGCCGAGATGCTCGGCAGCGACGCGCGGGAGATGCTGTTCGTCGCACTCGAGAATTTCATCCGCGCCCGCGCCCCGGGGCGAGTGTAGCGTCCGTTGTGGGGTGGTGAGCTGACATCCCATTTTCGTCACCCCGGACTTGATCCGGGGTCCCGCTTGAGGTCCAAGCCGGTCGATGCGCAAGAAAAGCGGGATCCCGGGTCAAGCCCGGGATGACGATAGGGAGAGGGCCGCAATCGGCCGAAAACTGCCCCTTCGCTGCCTAATCGCTCGCGACCGGCTCTACGTCCAGGAAACCCTGCTCGCACACCGGGCTGTCATCTCCGGCGAGGCAGTCCGACCAGCGATATAATTTCTCGATGCGAATGGTTGGACCGTCGGACCCGCCGCCGCCCATGCCGATAAATTGCTTGCCTATGACCTCCCCGATGATCGTGACATTGCTGTGCGCATTTATCAGGTCGGCATCATAGACGCCCGGTCCACAGGCGACGAAGGTCTGGTAGGTCGGTTCGGGTGTCCAGCGCGGCTCACCATAATCGCCGCTCCGCGCGAAGAGGATCGTCAGGCAAGGTCCGTCGATGGCATAGACGCCGCCCGCCCAGCGCACGCGCTTGCCGATATGCTGTTCGCCCAGCGCGTCGTCGGGCGTCAGCGGGGCAACCTCGGCCGTCCGCAAGGCTTCGATCTGCCGCAGGAGTTCGGCTTGTCCATCCACTTCCTTGGGTTCGGACGGCCGGGTCCAGGCGGCGGTGGCGCCCAGCGCAAGCAACGCGAAAAGCGCAGCCGCCCCGATGGCGCGGGAACCGACAGGATTTCTCTTCGACCACAACACGGCTCGCAGCCTGTTATTTGCCCGCCTTGTCGCTAACCGCCTTGATCACCAGCGCCTTGTCATCGACCAGATAGCGCTTCGCGAGAGCCTGCAACTCAGCCGGCGTCGCCGCCTCGACCTCGCCGATCCCCTTACGGCTGCGGTCGAGGCGATCGGCGTGGCTTGCCGCTTCCGAAACATAGTTCAGCCAATAGCTGTTCTCACGCCGCGATTTGACCATCGCTTCGAGCAACGGCTTACGCGCACGATCGAGCAGGTCGGCGTCGACGGGTTTGTCGCGCAATTCCTTGGCGATGGCGAAGATCGCGGCGCGCGTTGTCGCGAGATCCTTGTAGTCGACGTTGCTCGCAGCGAAAAGATGGCCATAGCCCGGAAACTCGTCCGACAAGCTTGCCGCCGCTCCGGGGCTGTAGCTTTCACCTAGCTTTTCGCGCAATTCTTCGGTCAGCATTAGCTGCATCACGCGCGACAACAGGGTGAGCTGCATCGCTTCGGCCAGGTCGCTGTCGTCGCGCGCCGGCCAATATACGCGCAGTTCCGCTTGTTCGGCGGGCCCCTTGTGGATCAACGTGCGTTCGCTGCGGTCGGTCGCATATTGGCGAATACGGGCATCGGCGCGCGGATCGAAGGCCGCACGCCGCTCAGGCAGCGCACCGAAGGTCGCGGCGATGGCGTCGATCGCCGACTGTTCGCCGATATCCCCGACGACGCCGATCTCGATCGCGCCATGCGCGAAGCTGTCGGCGACGACGGGCTTGAGCTGCGCCCAGTCGAGCGCCATCACCTTTTCGAGCGGCGGGGTCTGCGAGCGTGGGTCGTCATTGGCAAGAATGCCGCCGACATCGCGCCCTAGCACTGCCGCCGGCGTCGCGTCGTTCGCCGCATATTGCTGAGGCAGCACGCGGCGGATCAACGCGAGCCCGTCGGCGCGGTATCCGGGGTGCGTAAGATAGGCCGCCATCAGCTTGGCCTGCAGCGCGAAATCCTCGGGCGAGGTCAGCGCGCTACCGCCAAAGGCATCGGTGGAGTTGCCGAAGACCGGGCTGATCGTCTTGCCTGCAAGGATCGAGCGCAGATCGTCGAGGCTGTGCGCCTCGAGCCCGCCGAGCATCAGCGACCCCGCAAGCGACACCTTCGTCGGATCGTCTCGCGTCGCGAGCAGGTTACCGCCGTCGACGCGCAGCGACAGCATGACCTTGTCCTTCTGGAAATCGGTCGTCTTGATGTTGAGCATCACATTATTGGCAAAGCGGATGCGGCGGATACCAAGATCCTCGACGCGTTCGTCGCTGACGATTTTGCCCGGGGTACCGAAACTATCGTAGGCAAAGGCAGCATTCGCCGCCTCGGTCGGTGCAGCGACGGCAACCTTGGTCGATGCCCGCAAATCGGCGAGGATCGCGGCCGTGCCGCCCTCGATCGGCTTTTTCGCCGAGACGCGCGCGAGCGGCGCACTCAGACCTTCCATTCGCTTGCGAAAAGCCGCGGTGACCGCTGCGGCGTTCAGCGAAGGCGCCGCCGCTTCGAACAATGCCTGCGACGTTTCCGGACGCACGAAGACGAAATCGCCCTCGGCCGCCGCGATCAGCGTATCGGCCAGGCCGTCGCTGCGCCGCGTCGTGACGCCCGCAACGGCATTTTTGAACGCGGTGCGGCGGTTCGCGATCTGCTCGTCGACCTCGGCCTGTGTAAAGCCATGCTCGACCGCGCGACGCTGTTCCTGCTCGACGAGCGCGAGCGCCTCTTTCCACGCGCCTTCCTTGGCGACCGCGCCGATGGTGACTTGATCGAATTTCTTCCACCCTTCGGCGTCGCTGAAATAGCCGGTCAGGATCGGCGAATCCTCATTCAGCGCGATCTTTGCGAGCCGGCGGCTGATGATCGCCTCACCGACGTCCTCGGCAAGCTTGCGCGCACGCTTCGCTTTGGTGTCGGGCTCGTCCACCCAAGGCTTGAAGCTTGCGATCGTCACAGAATCCTGGATCGCGGGATCGACGAAATCGTCCGCCGCGGATGCCCGCTTATAGTCGACATTGCCGATATCCGGGTCGGCACCGGCGGGGCCGCGCCCTTTCCAATCGGCAAAGCGCGCCTTGATCTTCGCCTCCATCGCCGCAGGATCGAAATCGCCGACCATCACCAACGTCGCGCGTTCGGGGCGGTAATAGCGCTCGTAAAGGTCACGGATACGCGATGCGGGCGCGGTCTTGATCACCTCCTCGGTCCCGACGGGGATGCGGTTCGCAACCGTCATTCCCTTCATCTGGAAATCGAGCTGGTCGATCAGATTGCGCAGTTGATAGGTATCGCGCGCGCGCCGCTCGGACAGGATGATCCCGCGCTCGCGGTCGACCGCGGCGGGATCGATCGTCAGATTACCGCCCGTCTCGCGCATCAGCATCAGGCCCGTGTCGATCAGATCGTCCGATGCGTTGGGCAGGTCGAGCTTGTAGATCGTCTCATCGAAGCCGGTCGACGCATTGGTATCGGCGCCGAACGCCAGCCCTTTGCGTTCGAGCAGCTTGATCATCTCGCCCTCGGGCACGTTGGTCGATCCGTTGAACGCCATATGTTCGAGGAAGTGCGCGAGGCCGCGCTGGTCTTCGGCCTCTGCGAAGCTGCCGACCGCGAAGCGCATGCGCAGCACGACGCTGTCCTTGGGCGTGCTGTTCTTCAGCAGCGCATATTTCATCCCGTTGGTCAGCACGCCGAAGATGATGTTCGGGTCGACCGGCACGTCGCTCGCCGCGAAGTTCCACGCCTTGGCCGCCTCGCTCTGCGGATTGACCGCCGCCGATGCGGCAACCTTTACGGCCGCTTCTCTGGCCCAGGCCGGGGCGGTGCTGGCGATGAGGAAAACGAGGGGCGACAGCGCGGTCGAAGCACGCCGGACAAAGGACTTGGTCATTCGCCAGATGTGGCCACCGCCCTGCGGGCGGTCAAGCCAGTGTTACGCGACCCGGCCGATGCTTTCGACAGACGACGTCTTCTCGCGATCGGCGGCTTTCGCAGCATAGAGTGCGCGGTCGGCAACCTCGAGCAATTTGCGCGCGCTGTCGCCATGTTCGGGCCAGCTCGCGGTGCCGATTCCCGCGCCGACGCCGATCGACCGGCCGCCGATGCGGTAGGGCGCGGCGAGCGCGGAAAGAACATGGTCGGCGAGCGATGTTTTGAGCAGGATCGACCCGGCGGGGACGAGGATCGCAAATTCATCGCCGCCTTGGCGCGCGACCACCGCATGATCGCCGCATGCGCGCCGCAGACGCTCGGCGAGTTCGCACAAGACGCCGTCGCCGATAGCGTGGCCGTGCTGGTCGTTGATCGGCTTGAAGCCGTTGAGATCGAGCAGCGCGATCGCAAACGGGCTCGACGCGTCGCCTTTCGCAATTTCCTCGTCGAGCCGCATGTCGAACTCGCGGCGATTGGCGAGGCCGGTCAGCGGATCGGTGTGCGCAAGGTCGCGCATCTGATGCTGAAGCTGGAGCAGGTCGATGAGTTGGTCATGCTGCTGAAGAATCATGCGGAGCAGGAAGATCGTGGCGACGACCAGGCTGGTGCCCGCAGCGATTTCGGGCGGGTTACCCGACGTCAGCATCAGGAACGAAATCGGCACAAGCCCGATCAGCAGGTTGATGAAGGTCGCCAGGCGGATCGACGACAGGCAATAAGCGGTCGCGAGCGAGCCCATCGCCATGATCATCGCATAATAGCTGTGCGTCGAGGGCGGAGCGGCCATCCAGTTGATCACCGTCCAGCTACTGCACATCGCGCCCGTCGTTCCCGACAGCCACATCGATTCCTTGATCATCCTCCGCGCGCGGCGCAGGCTCATTCGCCGGCCGCGATTGTGCATCAGAAAAATGAAGCCGAGCAAACCGATGATCGCGAGCGTAACCGGAAAGCCGATGCGGACGATCGGGTGAACCGTGTCGACGCCCGCATAGATGGCGGTCGGCGTCGTCGCCGCCAGCATCAGGAACAGCATCGGGGTCAGCGTTTCGACGCGATTGGCGCGCAGCAAGGCGACGTCGTCCCGAATCGCATCCGGAATCGGCGGAAAAAAGCGCGTCCGCAGCCAGTGATAGACCCCCGTCATAGGGGCTGGATAGCAAGCGCAAGTAAAGCAGGGGTTAAGGAATGAAAACCTGTCTTATCACTTACCTAACGGCTCCGCACGGGCACATGGCTTGCGAAATATTAACCATGTTTAGCGATAGCGACCGCCGAATTTATCGCGCCCGACAGGAGCAACGCCATGTCTTATCCGATGACGCCTTTGACTTCACCCGCCGCCGCGCCGACCGTGCCGATGCCGGCAAGCGATCCCACGCTGCCGCAGAATGACACGCCTGCCGAGCAGGCCGCGCGCGCCGCGCAGCTCACCGCGACGCAGGCGGTCTACACATGGACGACCGAAATCCCGACCCTGCCCGGCGTTCCACTCGCGACCGATGTGCCGAAGAGTGACGAGCCGACGATCGCCTGGTTCGTGATCCTGATCGGCGTCGGGCTCGGCATCGTGCGCAACGCGCTGACGGTAAAGCTGGGCGCCGTCGACAAGGGCGAACTTAACAGTCCGCGTGCCGAGTATGAGGCGGCATTGGTCGAGTGCGACGCGATCGAAACCTCGGCGGCGAAGATCGCGGCCGAACATGGCGTCCACACCGGTGGCAATATTTTCGAGCGCATGATCGGCGATGTCGAAAATGCGGTCGCCGCCGCGGAGCGTGATGCGCATGTCGCTTTGCTCAAGGGTTATAAGGACCGCCTCGAAGAACTGATGAAGGTCGAAGACGCCGACGGCCTCGGCAGCAAGACCCCGCGCAGCATTGAGGCGTATCGCGCACTGTTCGCGACGCTGCCGGTTCCGGGCATCAGCTATATGTTTCAGGACGATAACGAGTTCGCGCGCCTCCGCGTTCAAGGCCCGAACTGCATGTTGATCGCCGCGGTCGGCGATGCGTTGCCCGCCAATTTTCCGCTCAGCGCCGCGAAATATGCCGCCGTCGTCAATGGCGATACGCTGGCCGCCGCGCTGGCTGACGGACGCCTGTTCATGCTCGACTATGCCGCGCTCGCGGTGATCGACCCCGGCACTTATGGAACCGAGGCAAAATATATCTGGCAGCCGATGGCGCTGTTCGCGGTACCCCCGGGCGGATCGTCGCTGATTCCCGTCGCGATCCAGTGCGGACAGGATCCGGTCGACTATCCGATCTTCAGCCCCTCACCCGTTGCCGAGAAAATCTGGGGATGGGAAATGGCGAAGTTCGTCGTCCAGGTCGCCGACGGCAATTATCACGAGCTGTTCGCGCACCTTGCGCGCACGCATCTGGTGATCGAAGCCTTTGCGGTCGCGACGCACCGCCACCTCGCCGAAGTGCACCCGGTTTGGGCCCTGCTCGTCCCGCATTTCGAGGGCACCTTGTTCATCAACGAACAGGCGGCGACCTCGCTGATCGCGGCAGGCGGCCCGATCGACCATATTTTCGCGGGCACTATCGCATCGAGCCAGCTCGCCGCGGTCGATGCGCGCCTCGCTTTCGACTTTTATGGCAAGATGCTTCGCACCGACCTGTCTGCGCGCGGGGTCGGCGTCGATACTGCGCTTACCGACTATCCGTACCGCGACGACGCGCTGCTCGTGTGGGACGCGATCCACGAATGGGCGCGGCAATATGTCGACCTCTATTACGCCCATGACGCCGACGTCGTCGCCGACACCGAGCTGACGGCATGGGCGACGTGCCTCGCCGGCGAAGCCAAGATCAAAGGCTTCGGCCCCGTCACGACGCGCGCGCAGCTCGCCGAAATCTGTACGATGGTGATGTTCACCGCGAGCGCGCAGCATGCCGCGGTCAATTTCCCGCAAAAGAACATCATGGCCTTTGCGCCCGCCGTCACCGGCGCGGGCTGGCAGGCGGCACCGAACGGCCAGCGCGGGCACGACAAGCCGGGTTGGCTCGCGATGATGCCGCCGATGGCCCTCGCGCTCGAACAGCTCAATGTGCTCGAACTATTGGGGTCGGTGCATTATCGGCCGCTCGGCGATTATCGCAGCAACGCCTTTCCCTATCCGCTCTGGTTTCAGGATCCGCGCGTGACGGGGGCCGAGGGGCCGCTGGCATGGTTCCAGGCGGTGCTGCAGGGCGTCGAGGCGGAGATCGCCACGCGCAATGCCGAGCGGATGCAGCCTTATCCCTATCTGCAGCCGAGCCTGATCCCGACAAGCATCAATATCTAGTCAGACCAACCCCATCCGTTCGTGTCGAGCGAAGTCGAGACACCCCTAGGGGCAGCGCCAGGCCGAGAGGCATCTCGACTTCGCTCGATGCGAACGGGGATTAGAGAGCGAGTTGAAGCTCAGCTACCCTTTTTCTTCCGATGGCTCTCAAGGTCGAGCACCGCATTCTCGCTGCCCTCGGGCATCAGACCCAGCCGGCGCGCGACTTCCTGATAGGCCTCGACTTCGCCGCCAAGGTCGCGGCGGAAGCGGTCCTTGTCGAGCTTTTCATTCGTCGTCATGTCCCACAGACGGCAGCCGTCAGGGCTGATCTCGTCGGCGAGGATGATGCGGCTGAAGTCGCCTTCATAAAGGCGGCCGAATTCGAGCTTGAAGTCGACGAGGCGGATGCCGACCGCGGCGAACATGCCCGACATGAAGTCGTTGATGCGGATCGCCATGTCCTGAATGTCGTGAAGCTCGTCCTGGCTGCACCAGTTGAAGCAGGCGATATGCTCTTCGGCGACGAGCGGATCGCCCAGCGCGTCATCCTTGTAGCAATATTCGATCAGGGTGCGGGGAAGCTGCGTCCCTTCCTCGATGCCGAGGCGCTTCGACAGCGTTCCCGCGGCGACATTGCGCACGATCACTTCGATCGGCACGATCTCTACCTGGCGGATCAGCTGCTCGCGCATGTTGAGGCGGCGGATGAAGTGGGTCGGCACGCCGATATTGCCGAGCAGCGTGAACACATGCTCAGAAATTCGGTTGTTGAGCACGCCCTTGCCGTTGATCGTGCCGCGCTTCTGCGCGTTGAACGCAGTCGCGTCATCCTTGAAATACTGAATCAAAGTGCCCGGTTCGGGGCCTTCGTAAAGGATCTTGGCTTTGCCTTCGTAGATCTGGCGGCGACGGGCCATGGGCACAAACTTTCTGTCGGAACCAAATGAATGACCCCGGCAAAGCGACTCAGGCAGAGGCGCGGCGCCGGGGCGGTTGGGCGCCCTATAGCGGCAAAGGTCGGGCGCGTCATCCCCGGCATGACACCCTCTCCCCTTACGTTTACGTAAAGTGCTTGCGCTCGGGGCGCTCGCTTGCAAGGCTGTGCCAAACCAAGGAGAGAGATGGATGAGCTTCGACCAGATTCGCCTCGACAAGCATGAGGGTATCGCGCTGCTGACGCTGCACCGGCCCGACCGGATGAACGCCTTCACCACCGAAATGATGCTCGAAATCGTGGCGGCGCTCGACGAATGTGACGCCGACGATGGCGTGCGCGCGGTGATCTTCACCGGATCGGGCGACCGCGCCTATTGCGCCGGCGCCGACCTGGGCCAAGGTGCCGCGACCTTCGATTATGACAAGCGCACCGACAAGCAGGCAATCTTGCCCGACGGCATGTCGGCCAGTCCCGTTGCCGAAGACGGCACGATCGACTGGTCGCACCCGCTGATCCGCGATTCGGGCGGCCGCGTGTCGATGCGCATCTTTGACTGCAAAAAACCCGTGCTCGGTGCGATCAATGGCGCCGCGGTGGGTATCGGCGCGACGATGACGCTGTCGATGGACGCGCGCCTCGCCAGCGAAACCGCCCGCTATGGCTTCGTTTTCGCCCGCCGCGGGATTGTGCCCGAAGCGGCGTCGAGCTGGTTCCTGCCGCGCCTCGTTGGCATCCAAAACGCGGTCGACTGGTGCTATTCGGGGCGGCTGATCGACGCCGCCGAGGCGCATGACAAGGGCCTCGTCCAGTCGGTGCACGCCCCCGGCGAACTCATCGACGCCGCGATCGCCAAGGCGCGCGAACTCACCGAGCACAGCGCGCCGGTATCGGTCGCCCTCACCCGCCACATGCTGTGGCGGATGCTTGGCGCGCCGCACCCGATGAGCGCGCATCGCTGGGACAGCCGCGCGATCTTCGCGCGCGGGCGCAGCGCCGATGCCGCCGAGGGCGTGTCGAGCTTCCTTGAGAAGCGCCCCGCGAACTTCACCGTCAGCGTCGCGAACGATTATCCGTGGTTCGCCGAGTTCGAGGACACGCCGCCCTATAGCTGAGAGTTCAGCCCGCTGCGCTGCCGCGCTTCCTGAAATAGGGCCGGAAGAACATGTAGAGCCCGGAGAATATCAGCAGGAACAGCGGCGGCAGCGGCAAATAATAGACCCATTGGGCGGGCTCTTGCCCCGCCCCCAGCATGACGAAAATCGCTAGCACGATCGCCGAAAAGATAATCGATACCCAGCGGTGAAACTGCCGGATCCACAGACTCCAGTTCATAACTATCTCCCTGTTTCGATTATGCGCCGAGGCCCGCGACCACCTTCTCGAGATTTTCGAGGTGAATCTTCCAGCCACCCTTGGCACCGCCGAACGCCTGCTTCTGATCGGGGCGGAAACCGACCTGTTCCATGCGGAGCAAGGTGCCAGCGGCCGTCGGTTCGAGCGTGAATGTCACGGTGCTATCAAGCCGGTAGGCCGGGTCGTCGTGCGCGTAGTTCCATGTGTAGGAGAGGCTGCGGCCGGGCTCGACGTCGAGTATCTCACAATCGACATTGCCCCAGTCGCCGCGCAACTGAAAACGATGGCCGAGATCGAGGCCGAAGTCGTTTTTCATCAGCCATTCCTCGATCAGATGCTGCGTCGTCAGCGCGCGCCAGATCTTTTCGGGCGGATGCGGGATTTCACGCTCCACGGTCACGCTACGCACGTCGGTATCGGTCATTGATCCATCCTTTTGAGCAAATCTTCGAGATCGTCGAACCGCGCTTCCCAGAAGCGGTTCATGCGCCCGGTCCAGTCGACGAGCGGCGCGAGCGCGCGTTGCTGGGCGCTGTAATGCGTTTGGCGCCCCTCCTCCCGGCCCTCCACCAGCCCCGCCTGTTTGAGAATGCCGAGATGCTTCGAAACCGCGGGCTGCGATATGCCCGCGCCGGCGGTAAGTGCGCCGACCGTCTGTTCGCCGCCCAGGCAAAGCCGCTCGAACAGCGCACGCCGGCTGGGATCGGCGAGTGCCTTGAAAAGAAGGTCGGGCGATGTGTCGGTCATAATTCATAACTCTCTGGCTATGCGTTTCCAATAACCATATGGTTATGAGTGTCAAGCGCCGTCGTTATGCCGGGCGGGCCGCCGATCGGACGCTGGAGCGTACCATCGCCTTCACGTTAGATGCGGTGGTGAACATATCGGACGCCCCTCTCCGTCACTCCTCGCGTCGCTCGGTCTGTGCCGGGGTGCTGGCGGGGATAGTCGTCCCGTCCATCCGAATGACGAGGTCCCCCATGCCCAATCGCGCGATCAATCCCACCGGCGTCTCCTACGCGCAGGCGCATCTTGTCGAAAACCCGACGCGATGGCTGTTCGTCAGCGGCCAAATTCCCGTCGATGCGAAGGAGGAGGTGCCGGCGGCGTTCGAGGATCAGTGCCGGCTGGTCTGGCGCAACGTCGAAAAACAGCTCCTCGCTGCGGGGATGAATTTGCAGGACCTCGTCAAGGTCACCGTATTCCTGTCGGACCGCCGCTATCGCGAAGCGAACTACAAGGTGCGGCACGACGTGCTGGGCGGTCATTCGCCCGCGCTGACGATCATCATCGCCGACATCTACGATGCGGCGTGGTTGCTTGAGATCGAAGCGATCGCGGCCGTTTAGCCGAGCCCGTCAGCGATCCTTGTCGCGTTTCAGAATCAGCGCGGTCGTCGTATCCTCCACCCCTGCGATCAGCGCAATCCGGTCGCGCGCGGCGTTGAGCTGCGCCGAGTCCGCCGCCGCGATTTCAACGAGCAGATCGATCTCGCCGCTCAGCGAATAGCAGCGCGCAACCTCCGCCATCCCCGTCACCGCCGCAACGATCTCCGGCGAGGGCGTGCGCGCGAGCCGCAGTTGCAGGATCGCCGCGATCCCGCCTTCATCGACGATGCGCGCGTGATATCCGCCGATCGTTCCCGCGGCCTCCAGCTTCGACAATCGCTCGCGAACCGAACTGCGCGCCAGCCCGACGGTCGCCGCGATCGTCTTCAGCGGCAGGCGGGCATTGTCGCGCAGCATCGCCACAATTTGTCGGTCGATCGCGTCCATATCCTCTCCCCGCCGCCCTTTCGGCGCCGCCGCCGCCGATCGGACGATGGCCAAGCACCTGCACTCGGGCAAAGATCCTCAATGCTTCTGCTAGCGTCTTGCCGGAGAGAAAGTCCATGCCGTTTGCCAACCGCGCGCCGCCCCTCCTCTGCCTTACGGTGCTTGCCGGGTGCACCGCCGCCGCGGATACGCCCGGACCGGCTAGCGCGACGCTGTGGACTCCCGCTGCCATCTCGGGGCCCGGCTATGAATCCTCGCCAACCTTCACGCCGGACGGCCGGACGATGCTGTACCTTGCGGCGGACAAGGATTTCCGAAACTACCGGCTGATGCAGTCGCGCTGTGAAAACGGCGCTTGGGGAAAACCTGCGCCGCCGACCTTCGCCATGCCGTCGCCGGTGATCGAGGCCGATCCGTTCGTCACCCCCGACGGAAAGCGGCTCTATTATATCTCGTCGCGCCATGCGCCCGCGAAGGAGGACTTCGACATATGGTATGTCGAGCATACCACCGAGGGCGGCTGGGGCGAACCGCAGCGCCTGCCCGAACCCGTCAACTCGCCCGAGGCAGAGCTCCTCCCGCGCGCCGACGCCGCCGGCCGCCTCTATTTCGGATCGAGCCGCGCGGGCAGCGCGGGCGGCGGTGACATCTATGTCGCAACCGAAGTCCGGCCCGGCGAATGGAAGGTCGAAAATCTCGGCCCGCCGGTCAGCGCGGGCGGTTATGAATATGAGGCGGAGATTTCGCGCGACGGGCGGACGATGATCGCCGTGTCCGACCGCGGCGACCGGTCGCATCTCTATCGCTTCCGCCGCGAAGGCGATCGCTGGGTCGAAGTCGGTCGCATTCCGGCCGATCTTGACCAGTTTCAGGTCGGTCCATTGCTGTCGCCGACAGGCGATCGGCTACTCTTTGCGCAGCGATACGGCGACCGTTCGGGCGAGATGTTCGTCATCGATCTGGTGCCTGAACCAGACCGGTCGTGGCCATCCGACTGCCGCGATCAGGCGGCGTTATAGACGCGCCGCCCGCGATCTGCCGTCATGCTGTGCGTGCCCTTCAGCGCGAGCGAACGCGCCCGGATCGTTTCGACGCTGTGCCAGTTTGCCGTCACTCGCTCGGGTGCGAATTGGACAGTCACATAGCCCCGATCTGCAGTATTCGCCCATTTGAGTTGCGGCGACGCCCGGCGCAGCGCCGCGACGCGCGTTTCGTCGGAAACGCCGCGGATATAGCTTTCATAGCCCGGCGACGTGACGCTCTGTCCCGCGATCTCGATCCCCGCCGGCCGGCCATCCTCGGCGAGGTCGAAGGCCCAGGCGTTGTGCGTGTCGCCCGTCAGCGTGACGAGGTCGGCGTCGGCACGCTGCGCGGCGGCGAGCAAGCGGCTGCGCGCGGCGGGATAACCATCCCATGCGTCGAGGTTGAGCGGCAAGCCCGCCTTCGCCGCCAGCTGACCGGTTTCCACCCGCCGGCGGACATAGTCAGGCTGTTCACCCGCGAACCAGTCGCGTGTCTCGGGCGGAGTGAACAGCGTGCCCATCACGACCTGTTGAGCGCAGACCTGCCAGCGCGTACCCGCCTTGGTCGAAACCGCGAGCCCGTCGAACAGCCATTTCTCCTGTTCGGCGCCGAGCATCTGGCGCGCGGGGTCGCGATAGCCGGTTTCGGCAAACTGCTTAAGCTTCGCCGCGGCATCGCCGCCCCCTGTGACGATCTCGTCAATTTCGAATTGCCGGTCGCGCGCCGTCACGCGCGTTTCGGGAAGGAAGATCGTCGCGAGGTCGCCGACCTGATATTGGCGCCAGCGCTTGTCGGCGACGGGCATCCATTCGCGATAGGCGCGCTCGGCGGCGGCCATGCGCGCGGGCCATTCGCCCTCACCCTCATTGTGATTTTCGGCGCCGCCCTTCCAGACGTCGTTCGCGAATTCATGATCGTCCCATTGCGCGATCATCGGAAACATCTGGTGCAACTTCTGGAGGTCGGGGTCGGCACGATAGGCGGCATAGCGCAGCCGATAATCGGCAAGCGCGACGATCTCGTGCGCGGGCTGGATCTCGCGCCCCGGAAGCGCCTCTTTTGCTGACGGATAGTCGCCCGCCTTATACTCGTAGAGATAATCGCCGACATGCGCGACAAGGTCGATGTCGCCGCGCGCCGCGGCATGGCCATAGGCGGTGAACCAGCCGAACGGCATGTTCGAACAGGAAAAGAGCGCAAGGTTGAACGCCTTGGTCGATCCCTGCGGCAGGGTGCGCGTGCGGCCGGTCACCGACTTGGTGCCATCGGGGGCGACGAAGCGATAATGATACCAGCGGCCGGGCTTGAGCCCCTCGACGACCAGCTTTGCGGTATGATCGCGTTCGCCCGCCGCCACGACGCTGCCGCCCGCGACGACCCTTGAAAAATCCTCACTTTCCGACAGTTCGACGGTCAGCCTTGTGTCATTCGCCGCCGCATAGCGCGTCCACAACAGCACCGAATGCGCGCCCGGCTCTCCGCTTGCGACGCCGTGGGTAAAGCCCTGCGCCATCGCCGCCTGTGCCGCGCCGGGCAGCGACAGCGCGGCAAGCCCCGCCGTGCCAAGCTTGATGAGCAAACGGCGATCGATTTCGTTCCACAGCTGATGCATCGCATATCCTCCCGCGTCGCCGGGTCTGTGGCGCGTCTTTGTTACAGATTCGCGCCTATCCGCTGATCCCGAGCGCGAGCAGCAGAAGCATGAACCAGATTACCGAAAACAGGCTGAAAAAGAGCAGCAGCGCTGCGCGCACAAGCGATCCGAAGCGCGACGAGCGATAGGCGCCGCGAAGCTGGCGATACATATGGAAGGGCACATAGAGCATCGCAAAGAAAGTCGCGACATCGCCAATGATCGTTAGGTTCAGCAGGCGCACGACGACGAAGAGGAGCAGCATGAAGCTGATCGAGTAGGTGACGAAAACGAAATGGTCATAGGTGTGAAAGCGCCGGCTGAAAGGAAAGAGCAACCACATGAACGGCAGCGACAGCGGGATCAGCGCCCAGGCGAATTTATAGGCGTTCGCCTGCAATTTATAGAGGACGAGCGCGGGGTTCGCGAACGCCTTCTTCAGCCCGTGATCGATGAACGGCACCCCGGTATCGATCTTGTTCTGCGAAATGAAATCGGCGCTCGTCTTCACCTGCGTGACGGGGTTTTCGAGGACGGGCGGCCCCGCGGCGCGATCGGCAGCGCGTTCGGTCTTGCTGCGGCTGCGCGCAACGCCAAGATAGTCGGCGCTTTTTTGCAGCACATCGCGTTCGGTCTCCAACTCCCGGCGCTTGTCGGCGGACAGGTCCTTCCGGACCAGCTCGGCGTCGACCCGGTCGACCTCGGCCTGCATACTGTCCTTGATCGCGGTCGTGCGCGTCTGTTCGGCCGCCGCCTTGCTCAACCCCTCGCCGACCCCGCCGCCGCTGCCGACCATCGCGAGCACCGCATAGGTCAGAAAGACGGCGAACAGGAACAGCGCGAGCGGCGAGATGAAGCGCGCGCGTTCACCGTGGATATAGCGACGCGTCAGGTCGCCGGGCCGCCAACTGAGGAGTGGCAGCGTATTCCAGATCTTGCCTTCGAAATGAAAGATCGCGTGGACGAGGTCGTGTCCGATCGCGCTGAAACTGCGATGCACGTCCGCGCGCTGTCCGCAATGATGGCAATGCGAGCCCGCTAGGCTGGTGCCGCAATTCAGACAGCGCAGCGGCGCTTGGCCGTGCGCGGCACCACCGTGCCCTGGCTCGACCGTATGCCCCGCCAAACCGGCGGTCACCGCCGCCCCGATGCCTTCAATATCCCCGCTCATGACGCCCTGCCTAAAGGCGCGCGCGGCGGCACGCAACGGGACTTTCGCGGCCCGTGCAAAGCGTGATAGTGGCAGCGCCATGAACGCCGAAGCCCTCACCGCCCCGCCGATGCCCGGCGATGCCGTCGCCCTGATCGCCGACATGGGCGCGCGTGCGCGCGCCGCGTCGAAAGCGCTCGCGCTCGCGCCGACGGCGAACAAGGCCGCGGGACTGGTTGCTGCGGCATCGCAAATTCGTGCGCGGGCGGCCGACATTCTGGCCGCCAATGCCGAAGACATGGCCGCTGGACAAAAGAACGGCCTGTCCGGCGCGATGCTCGACCGGCTGCGGCTCGACGATGGACGGCTGGGCTCTATTGCAGATGCGATCGACGATGTTGCGGCGCTGCCCGACCCCTCGGGCGCCGAGATCGACCGCGTGACGCGGCCTAACGGTCTGGTGCTGAGTCGCGTGCGCGTGCCGCTCGGCGTTGTCGGCATCATCTATGAAAGCCGCCCCAATGTGACCGCCGATGCGGCGGCGCTCGGGCTGATGTCCGGCAACGCCGTGATCCTGCGCGGCGGCAGCGAGGCAGCGCATTCGAACCGCGCGATCCACGCGGCGTTCGCGGCGGGGCTGGTCGAGGTTGGGCTGCCCGCCGATGCGGTGCAGCTCGTCCCGACGCAGGACCGCGCTGCGGTTGGCGCGATGCTTCGCGCGCAGGGACTGATCGACATCATCATCCCGCGCGGCGGCAAGGGCCTCGTCGCGCGCGTGCAGGACGAGGCGCGCGTGCCCGTGCTCGCGCATCTCGACGGGATCAACCACCTGTATATCGACGGCGCCGCCGATCCCGCAAAAGCGGTCGAGCTTGCGGTCAACGCCAAGATGCGCCGCACCGGCGTCTGCGGCGCGACCGAGACGATCCTGATCGACCGCGCCTATCCCGCACCGCTCGCCATCATCGAGGCATTGGTGCAGGCGGGTTGCGAAGTGCGCGGCGACAAGGCCGTCGAGGCGCTGAGCCCGCATGTCGACGCCGCATCGGCCGGCGACTGGGACACCGAATATCTCGACGCGATCGTATCGATCGCCATGGTCGACGGACTTTCCGGCGCACTAGCACATATCGACGCGCATTCGAGCAAGCACACCGACGCGATCGTCACCGAGGATGCCGCGACCGCCGAGCGTTTCCTCACCGGCGTCGACAGCGCGATCGTGATGCACAATGCCTCGACGCAATTCGCCGACGGCGGTGAATTCGGCCTCGGCGCCGAAATCGGCATCGCCACCGGCCGCCTCCACGCCCGCGGGCCCGTCGCGCTCGAAGGGCTGACGACCTATAAATGGTTGGTACGTGGGACGGGGCAGGTCCGGCGTTGACGGCGACCAAACGCCTGTGGCGTCCCGTCGGCCCCAAGGAACTCGCGCTGATCGCCGCCAGCGGCATGCGCGAGTTCCCGCCAAGGCTTCCCGAACAACCGATTTTCTATCCGGTCACCACATTCGACTATGCGGTGAAAATCGCTCGTGACTGGAACGTCCCCGCGTCGGGATCCGGTTTTGTCACCGAGTTCGACGTCGCGACCGACTATCTCGCCGGCTACAAGATCGAGCAAGCGGGCGGGCACGCACATGAAGAATACTGGATTCCGGCGGAAAAATTGCCTGCGTTCAATGAAGCGATCGTCGGCCATATCCGAGTGGTGAAATCATTCCCCGAATGATCCCCACCGGCCTCCTCGGCGGCAGCTTCAATCCGGCGCATGGCGGCCATCGCGCGATCAGTTTGAATGCGATCGATGCGCTGGGGCTCGACGAGCTCTGGTGGCTGGTCTCTCCCGGCAATCCGCTGAAGCCCAAGGTGGGAATGGCGTCACTCCCTGCGCGCCTCGGTTCGGCGCAGCACATGGCGCAGCGGTCGCCGATTCGGGCGACGGCAATCGAGGCCGAACTCGGCACGCGCTACACGATCGATACGCTCAAAAAGCTCGTCCGGCGTTACCCGAACCGGCAGTTCATCTGGATCATGGGGGCCGACAATCTGGTCCAACTGCCCCAATGGCGCGACTGGCGGGGGATCGCCCGACTCATGCCGATTGCGGTTATCGCGCGTCCGGGCTATAATGACCGCGCCCATGCAAGACGTGCGATGGGTTGGCTTCGGCGCTTCGTCCGGCCCGTGGACCAGAAATTGCATTGGACGGACTGGAGACCGCCCGCCCTCGTGTTCCTGCGATTTTCGCCCGATGTGCGATCCGCAACTGCGATACGGCAGGCCAACCCCCGCTGGTTCGAACGCTATGAAGGCCGCGCAATGCGCGACCCGCTAACGCGTTCGCGGCTTGTGGACACGAACAGGAAAGGACGCATTTGATCTCCGCAACCCAGGATGCCGCCAATGGCGCCGCATCCGCCCAAAAGTCTTCGGACGCCAGCGTGGATACGCTCCACGCGCTGATCCTCCACCAACTGGATGAGGACCAGGCCCAGGAAACCATCTCCATCCCGCTTGCCGGTAAAAGCAGCATCGCCGATCATATGGTGATCGCGAGCGGCCGGTCGACGCGCCATGTCTCGGCCATCGCCGAGAAACTTGCGCAGCGTATCAAGCAGGAAGCGGGCCGCCAGGTTCGCGTCGAGGGACTGCCCAATGCCGATTGGGTGCTGCTCGATGCGGGCGACGTCATCGTCCACCTGTTCCGCCCCGAGGTCCGTAGCTTCTACAACCTCGAACGCATGTGGTCGTTCGGCGACGCGCCGCCGGTTGCCGCCGCAAATTGACGTCCGCCCCGCCTACCGGCTAGGCGGACGCTCATGTTGCTGCACATCATCGCGCGCGGGCGCATCGGGCGCGGGCCCGAGGCCGAGCTGGTCGAGCGCTATATGAAGCGCGTGACCTGGGCGCAGAAAATTTCGGAGCTTCCCGATACGGGCGGCCGCATGCCAGCTGCCGCCGACAACAGCCGCACTGTCCTGCTCGACGAGGGGGGCGACCAGATGTCGTCGCTCGAATTCGCGAGACTGCTCGAAAAATGGCGCGATGGTGGCGTCCGCGAGGCACGCTTTTGCCTCGGCGCTGCCGACGGTTTCACACCCGAGGAGCGCGAGGGCGCCGACAAGGTCATTGCCTTTGGCCGCGCGACCTGGCCGCATCTGATGGCGCGCGCGATGCTCGCCGAACAATTGTGGCGCGCGACGAGCATCGTCGCCGGCCACCCCTATCACCGCGAGGGTCGCCAATGAGGCGCGCCCTTTCAGCCATCGCGATGGCGGGCGTGTTCGCGGGCGGGGCGCTCGCGCTGGCGCAGAGCGACATTTTCGATCCGCAAGCGATCGCCGCGCGCGAGCGTACGCAGTTGATCGATGCCAAGCAGCAATCGGCGGCCGCTATGGCGCGCAGCGCGCTGCTCGAACGACAGGCCGTGGCGGCGAACAGTGAAGCCGACCGGCTGAAAAAGCGTAGCGCCGCGCTCGCCGCGCGCATCCAGTCTGCCGAGGCTGATATCAGCGCGGGCGAAGCGCGCGTCGCGCTCGTCACCCGCCGCCTGTCGGCACAGCGCGCCCGGCTTGCTCAGCAACAACAGCCCCTGCTCGAACTCGCCGCCTCGCTCCAGCAACTCAGCCGCCAGCCGCCGGTGAGCGTGCTCGCGCAGCCCGGCTCGCTTACCGACATGGTGCACGCACGCGCCGTGATCGACGCCGCGATGCCGGTGATCGAGCGCCGGACCGCCGGCGCGCGGCACGAACTCGCGATGCTGCAGACGGTGCGACGGCAACAGGCCGTAGCGCTGAAGTCGCTCTCGGCCAGCAAGGCGCAACTCGCACAGCGCCGCGATGCGCTGACGCGGCTCGAAAATGAAGGCCGGCTGCGCTCGCGCGAGCTGATGAGCAGCGCGCAGCTAGAGGCCGACCGCGCATTGGGGCTTGGTGAGAAGGCGCGCGATATTGTCGACCTGATGGACTCTCTCGAAGCCGACAGTGCGGTTCGCGCCGAGCTTGCGCAGCTCGCGGGCCCGCTGCCGCGTCCACGCAATCCGGAAGGCAGCATCGTGAATGCAGCGCCCCCGGCGGAGGCAGAGGCCGACCTTGCCCAGGGCGCCTATCGCTTGCCCGTCGTCGGACGCATCGTCGCGGGACTGGGGGAAGTCAATGAAAGCGGCGTGCGATCGCGCGGTGTCACCATCGCCGCGCGTCCGGGTGGGCAGGTCGTCGCCCCAGCGCCCGGCCGCGTCAGCTTTGCAGGCGACTATCGCGGCTATGGCAAGATCGTGATCATCGACCATGGCGGCGGCTGGGTGTCGTTGCTGACCGGCATGATCGCGCTGTCGGTCGGGGTTGGCGACACGCTCGATGCCGGCGCGCCGGTCGGCCGCGCGGGATCCGACGACAGCCGCATCACCGTCGAGCTGCGTCGCGCCGGGCGTCCGGTCGATATCGTCGCGATGATCGGCTGACCCGCGGCGTTAATCGCCCATTATGCTGCATTTCGGTAGAGCGATGCCGTGCTTGACGCCCGCAGATTTGCGTAGGAGGATGGCGCGCTGGGGATTATAAGGCGGGATTGCTCTCGCGTGACTGAAAGACGCCCATGACCGAATCGACCAAGACCACCTCGTCTCCCCGGCGCCGTTTCGCCCTGTGGCAGGGCGCTGCCGCGCTCTCGACGCTGGCGCTCGTCCCGCTGGCGACCGGCGCGATGGCAACCGTCGATTCGAAGACGCAGGAAGAAATTTCGCGCTTCATGGACGTCTATCTCGAGGTCAAATCCAACTATGTCGAACAGGTCGACGATTCGAAGCTGATCGAGGGCGCAATCAACGGCATGCTCGCCAGCCTCGATCCGCATTCAGGTTATCTCGACGCGCGCGGCTTTTCGAACCTGCGCACCCAGACAGACGGCGAATATGGCGGGCTCGGCCTGTCGGTGACGATGGAAGACGGCGTGGTCAAGGTCATCGCGCCGACCGCCGACACCCCGGCCGCCAGGGCGGGAATCAAGGCGGGCGACTATATCACGCATATCAACAAGGAACTGATCTTCGGCCTGACTTTGGACGAGGCGGTCGAACAGATGCGCGGCAAGCCCGGAACCAAGATCGACGTCACCGTCGTTCGCGAAGGTCAGGACAAGCCGATCGAGATGTCGCTGACGCGCGAAATCATCGACCTGAAGCCCGTGAAATGGGAAGTCAGCGGCGATGTCGGCGTGCTCACCGTCTCCAGCTTCTCGGCTGACGCGACGACCGACCTCAAGGCCGCGATGATGGCGGTCGAAAAATCGCTCGGCAAGAAACCGCGCGGCTGGATCCTCGACCTCCGCTCGAACCCGGGCGGGTTGCTGGACGAAGCCGTCGGTATCAGCGACCTGTTCCTCGAACGCGGCGAGATCGTTTCGCAGCGCGGCCGCAAAAAGGGCGATATCGAACGCTATTTCGCCGAACCCGGCGATCTGGCCGGCGGTGCGCCGGTCGTCGTGCTGATCGACTCGGGCTCGGCCTCGGCGTCCGAAATCGTCGCGGGCGCGCTGCAGGACCAGCATCGTGCGGTCGTGATGGGCGAACGCAGCTTCGGCAAGGGATCGGTGCAGACCGTCTTGCCGCTGACCGACACCACCGCGCTCCGCCTGACCACCGCGCGCTACTACACGCCGTCGGGTCGCAGCGTACAGGAAGGCGGTATCGAGCCTGATATCCGCGTGCCGCAGATTTCGGACCCCGACTATGCCTCGCGTCCGAAGTTCCGCGAAAGCGACCTGCGCCGTCACCTGATCAACGAGAAAAAGGTCGACAACGGCCTGCTCGAAAAGGACGAAAAGGCCGACCCGCGCTTCACCGCGACCGCCGCCGAGCTTAAGGAAAAGGGCATCGAGGACTTCCAGCTTCACTATGCGCTGCAGACGATCGGACGGATCAACGCGGCCACGCCGCGCATGGCGCAAAGCGGAAAGGCCCCGGTGAAGCCCGCCGCCAAGCCCACCGCGCGCAACTAAGGGACGTGCGGACATGCTGAAATCGCGCCTCGCCGCGCCCTTCGTCGCGTTCCTCGCGCCGCTGCTGCTCTATGGCGGCGCGCTCGTATCGCAATATGGCTTTGGCCTGCACCCTTGCGAGATGTGCTACTGGCAGCGTTGGCCGCATCAGGCGGCGATCGTGCTGGCGCTGCTCGCGCTGTTGCTCCGCAGCAATGACAAGGCGATGCGCGCGCTCACCCTGCTGGCGGCCGTCGCAATTGCCGTCAGCGGCGCGATCGGCATTTTCCATGCCGGGGTCGAATATGGCTTCTGGGAAGGCATCACGACCTGCGCGACCGGCGCCAGCGGCCCCGTGTCGCTCGATTCGATCATGAACGCCCCGCTGATCCGCTGCGACACCGCGCAATGGACGCTGCTGGGCATCTCGCTCGCGGGTTTCAACGCGATCTTCTCGGCTTGCGCGGCGGCACTCGTCTTGACCTTGCTGCGCCGGAAGACCACATCGGCGGCATGAGCCCAAAAAACTCCAGCGCCGGAAAAAACGCATCGATGATCCGCGTCGACCAGGCGGGCGAATATGGCGCGACGCGCATCTACGCCGGCCAGCTCGCGGTGATGGGCGACCGCCATCCGATGGCCCGCGAAATCGCACATATGGCCGAGCAGGAAGAACGACACCGTAAATTCTTCGATGCCATGATCGCCGAGCGGGGGGTTCGCCCCACCGCGCTCCAGCCCTTCTGGAATGTCGCGGGCTTTGCGCTCGGCGCGGTAACCGCCGCGATGGGCCCCCGCGCCGCAATGGCTTGCACAGCAGCGGTCGAGACCGAAATCGACCGCCATTATCAGCATCAGCTCGACGAGCTTGGCGACAGCGACCCCGAACTCAGTGCAGCGGTCGAGGATTTCCGCGCCGAAGAGCTCGAGCATAAGGAAGCCGCCCTCGCTGCGGGCGCCGAGAGCGCCCCGGGTTACCCCGTTCTCAGCCTCGCGATCCGCGCCGGTTGCCGTGCAGCCATCGCGCTGTCGAAACGTATCTGATACATAAGGGCCCGCACCGTTCATGACGGATGCAGGGTCGCGGTGCCAAGCCGCACCAAATTGACAAAGGAAGATCGAGATGACCCGCCTCCCCCTGTTCGCGCTGATCCTCGCCGGCAGTGCTGCCGCCATGCCCGCCGCGGCGCAGCAGCAGACGGTCGATGCCGAAAAGATCAACCAGGTCATCGTTTACGGCAACGACAAGTGCGAACAGTCGAGCCCCGACGAAATCGTCGTCTGTAACCGCCTGCCCGAGACCGAACGCTATCGCGTTCCCGAAATGCTCCGCGGCAATCCGCTCGACGTGCGTAACGAGGCCTGGGCGAACAAGGTCGTCGCACTCGAACGCGTCGGCCGTTTCGGCACCGATAGCTGCTCGCCGACCGGACTGGGCGGCTTTACCGGCTGTACGCAGGCGCTGGTCGCGGGTGCGAAGGCCGAACGTCAGGCGGCGAACAAGACCGACTGGCAGGCAATGATCGCCGACGAACGCGCCAAGCGCATCGCGGGCATCGACGCCGCGGCGGACGAAGTCGAAGCCGCCGTCGTCGCCGAAGAGCGCGCGCTCGCCGAACGGCAGAAGGCGGCCGAAGAACTCGAACGGCAGGCCAGCGGCCAGGCCCCCGCGCCGACCGCCCCCGACGAAGCCGACGCGCAGCCGCTGCCGACCCCGCCGAAACGCTGATCTTCCCCCCTTAGCAATAAACCCCGCTCCACCGCCCCAAAAGGGGCGGCCATCCTGCCAGAAATGTAGCATTTTTGCGGCTTAGCGCGATTCAGTTGCGAATCCGCGCCGAACTGAGTGCAAAAATTAACGAATCGCTGGCAGAGTGTCTTGACTTGGGAATTTTTGGGGCAAAACGTGCGGTTCTGGGAATCGCCAGCCTAAGGGGGCTGTAACATGGCATCAACTTTTGGACCGCGCCTGTGGAGGCGCACGACCGTCAGCGTGCCGCCGGCACGGAGTCTCGGTCGCCGAATGACCTGGCATGCCGCTGCTGCCCTCCTCGCCTTTGCCGCTCTTCAGATCTGGCTCGTGATGAGCGCCGTCGCTGCCGGAGCGTCGTCGGCCTTCATCGTCGTCGCGCTGATCATGCTGGTCGCGCTCGCGCTTCCCGTGGCGCGGTCCACCGAACGGCACTGGTATCGGCTGAGCCGGCAGGCACTCGCAAGCTGGGGCCTTCATGCGCGCTTCCGCCGCGACGTCCGCCGCCTTTGGATCGCCGCGCTGACGCTGCCCTTCCTGTGGACCAGCGGCGCAATCGCCGCAACCGACGCGCTCGCTGCGATCATCAAATAAGCTTTTCCTTGTCACCGTCACCCCGGACTTGATCCGGGGGCCAAGACTTTGCCGCCGAAATGGATTTCGGCTCGAGCCTGCACTGAGCCTGTCGAAGGGTTCAGGCTGACGGGTTCGGTGACTTTATTTTGACCCTTGCCCGCGTGCCGTATAGGGCGCGGGGATGCTGACCGTTTCCGAAGCCCTCGACCGCGCAAAGATGCTGTGCGACGCCGCGACCAAGGCCGGCGCCGATGCCGCCGACGCGCTCTATTATTGCAACGCCGCGACGTCGGTCTCGATGCGGCTCGGCGCGCTTGAGGATGTCGAGCGGTCCGAAGGGCAGGATATTTCGCTGCGCGTCTTCGTTGGCCAGCGCAGCGCGAGCGTGTCGACCGCCGACATGGACGCGGGCGAACTTGCCAAGCTGGTCGAACGCTGCGTCGCGATGGCACGCGAAGCCCCCGAGGACCCCTATTCCGGTCTCGCGCCCGAAGAATTGCTGTTCAAGGGTGCCACCCCCGATTTCGACCTCGATGACGGCAGCGAAGCCGACCCGGCCGCGCTGCGCGAAGCCGCCCTGGCGGTCGAGGAAGCCGCGCGCGCTGTCGCCGGCGTCACCAACAGCGAAGGCGGCAGCGCCAGCCACAGCCGCACGCGCTTCGCTCTCGCCACCAGCCACGGCTTTGCCGGCGGCTATGGATCGAGCGGCCACAGCCTGTCGGCAAGCGTCATCGCGGGCGAAGGCGCAGGCATGCAGCGCGACTATGGCTGGCACAGCGCGCACTACCTCACCGACCTCGAAAGCGCCGCAGAGATCGGCGCGCGCGCTGGCACGCGTGCCGTCGCGCGGCTTAATCCCGGCAAGGCCCCGAACGGCAAGCTTCCGGTCCTGCTCGACCCGCGCATCAGCGGCGGCATCGTCGGACACCTGCTCGGCGCGATCGCCGGACCCGCAATCGCACGCGGGACGAGCTTCCTGCTGGGCAAGGAAGATCAGAAGCTGTTCGACAGCAGCATCGTCATCCGCGACGAACCCCATCGTCCGCGCGGCCTGCGCAGCCGGGCCTTCGACGGCGAGGGCCTGCCGACCGCGGCACGCGATCTCGTCGCCGATGGCAGGATCACCGGCTGGCTGCTCGACACCGCATCGGCCAAGCAGCTTGGCTTGGCCCCGACCGGCCACGCGAGCCGTGGCGGCGGCGCGTCGGGGGTCGGCGCAAGCAACCTGCATCTCGCGGCGGGCAGCGCGACCCCCGCGGCACTGATGGAAGGCATCGCCGAGGGCGTCTATATCACCGAGTTGATCGGTCAGGGCGTCAACCCGGTCACCGGCGACTACAGCCGCGGCGCATCGGGCTTCCTGATCAGGGACGGCGCGCTCGCCGGGCCGATCGCCGAGTTCACCATCGCGAGCAATCTTATCGATATGTTCGCCGCACTTATCCCGGCGAACGACCTTGAATTCCGGCACGGCACCAACGCGCCGACGTTGCGCATCGACGGCATGACCGTCGCGTCGAGCTAGGACCGGCGCCGATGCCCGGCCGCAACCTCGAAGCCGCGATCGCCGCGACCCGCGAAGTCGGCGACATGGCGATGGCGCGCTGGCGCGGCGAGGGGCAAGCCGTCAACGTCTGGAACAAATCGCACGACAATCCGGTCAGCGACGTCGATCTGGCGGTCGACGCACGGCTGAAAGCGGTGCTGGGCGCGATGGTGCCCGAGGCGGGATGGCTCTCGGAAGAGACCGCCGACAACGAAGCCCGCCTGTCGTGCCGTGCGATGTGGTGCGTCGACCCGATCGACGGCACGCGCGATTTCATCCGCGGCCGCCCCGGCTGGTGCGTGTCGGTCGCGCTCGTGATCGACGGCACGCCCGAATTCGGCATTCTCTATGCCCCTGCCCTCGACGAATTATGGGTAGCGCAAAAGGGTCAGGGAGCTTTGCTGAACGGCGAGACCCTGCACGCCAGCCAACGCACGCGGTTTCCGGGATCGCGTGTTCCCGCCGACGCGCTGCCCAAGGTCGACAGCGATCTGGTCATCGTGACCAAACCGAACAGCATCGCGCTGCGCATGGCACTCGTCGCCGACGATCGCGCCGATCTGGTCGCGACGCTGCGCTGGGGGTTCGAGTGGGACGTCGCGGCCGCCGCGCTGATCGCCAGCGAGGCGGGCGCGACCGTCACCGACGCGTTCGGCGAGCCCCTGAAGTTCAATACGCCCCGCGCGCAAGCCTTTGGTGTCATCGCCTGCGCGCCCGGGATTCATGCGGCGGTCGTCGACCGCTTGCGCGATCGGGCGGTCGCCCTTACATCGCATTCGTGAGCACCCGTTCCGACACGCAATCCACCGCAGTTCACTTGACTTTCGGGGCGACTCACCCTAACTGCGCGATCATTCCGACAGCCTGACCGGACGGCGAAGCGCCCTCATGCGCATCGTGGTCCGTTTTTTGCGTTGGAAATTCAGACGCTTTGAGATGGGGTCGTTTGCCTGCGACCCTGTGGAGCAGGAGAAAGTTACCAATGGCACGTATCGCGGGCGTCAACTTGCCCACCAACAAGCGCGTGATCATCGCGCTCACCTATATCCACGGCATCGGCCGCAAGAGCGCGATCGACATCGCCGACAAGCTGGGCATCGACCATACGCGCCGCGTACAGGACCTGTCCGACGCCGAAGTGCTGCAGATCCGTGAAACGATCGACGCCGACCACACGGTCGAGGGTGACCTTCGCCGCAACACGGCGATGAACATCAAGCGCCTGATGGACCTCGCCTGCTATCGCGGCCTGCGTCATCGCAAGGGCCTTCCGGTCCGTGGCCAGCGCACGCACACCAATGCGCGCACCCGCAAGGGCAAGGCCAAGGCGATCGCCGGTAAGAAGAAATAAGGTTTGAGCGCGTCCATCTGGGCGCGCTTCCTTGTTTCCCCCTGCCGGGGCAGCGGCGCATCGCCCGCCACCGGCCGTTCAGGATTTAGGTTAGGAATATATCATGGCTCGTGAACCGCAGCGCCTTCGTCGGCGCGAACGCAAAAACATCTCGTCGGGCGTCGCCCACGTCAACGCGACCTTCAACAACACGATGATCACCATCACCGACGCACAGGGCAACGCGATTGCCTGGTCGAGCGCCGGCATGATGGGCTTCAAGGGCAGCCGCAAGTCGACCCCGTATGCGGCGCAGGTTTGCGCCGAAGACGCCGGCAAGAAGGCCGCCGAACATGGCGTCCGTACGCTGGAAGTCGAAGTGAAGGGCCCGGGCGCCGGTCGTGAATCAGCTCTCCGCGCGCTGCAGGCTGTCGGGTTCCACATCACGTCGATCCGCGACGTGACGCCGATCCCGCACAATGGCGTCCGCCCGGCCAAGCGCCGCCGCGTCTGACGTCTTTTTTCGGGCGCGCCTCACCGCCGGGGCGCCGCCCGCATAAAAATCCTCGCTGGACAGGCAGCCGACCCCCGCCCGTCCCGCCCAAAGCAAAGGGAAATCCATGACTGTCAATATCCGGAACTGGCAGGAATTGAAGAAGCCCAGCAACCTGGAAATCAAGGCTGGCAGCGACGGCAAGCGCAAGGCGACCTTCGTCGCCGAACCGCTCGAGCGCGGCTTTGGCCTGACGCTTGGCAACGCGCTGCGCCGCGTGCTGCTTTCGTCGCTCCAGGGTGCGGCTATCACGTCGATCAAGATCGAGAACGTCCTGCACGAATTCTCGAGCCTGGCCGGCGTGCGTGAAGATGTCACCGACATCGTCCTCAACGTGAAGCAGATCGCGCTCAAGATGGAAGGCGAAGGCCCGAAGCGTCTTCAGCTTTCGGCGACCGGTCCCGCGACCGTCAAGGCCGGCGACATCATGGTTTCGGGCGACATCAAGGTGATGAACCCCAACCACATCATCTGCCACCTCGACGATGGTGCGACGCTGAACATGGAACTCGTTGCCGACACCGGCAAGGGTTACGTCCCCGCGACCGCAAACCGTCCGATCGACGCGCCGATCGGCCTGATCCCGGTCGACTCGCTCTACTCGCCGGTGCGCCAGGTCGCCTACAAGGTCGACAATGCCCGCATCGGTCAGGAACTGGACTATGACAAGCTGAACCTGACCGTCGAAACCGACGGCACGATCACCCCGGAAGACGCCGTCGCTTATGCCGCGCGCATCCTCCAGGACCAGCTCCAGGTCTTCGTCCACTTCGAAGAAGCGATGAACGACAGCGGTCTCATCGGCATGGCGGCTCCGTCGGCCACTGCCGACGAATCGGACGTCAACCAGCTCAACCGCTTCCTTCTCAAGAAGGTCGACGAGCTCGAACTGTCGGTCCGTTCGGCCAACTGCCTCAAGAACGACAACATCATCTACATCGGTGATCTCGTTCAGAAGACCGAAGCCGAAATGCTTCGCACCCCGAACTTTGGCCGCAAGTCCTTGAATGAAATCAAGGAAGTGCTGTCGTCGATGGGTCTTCGCCTCGGCATGGACATCCCCGGCTGGCCGCCGGAGAACATCGAAGAAATGGCCAAGAAGCTCGAACAAGAGCTGCTGGGCTAATCGAGATAGCGCCCCGGTTCGCCGGGGCGCCGTCACAACGGGAATGGGTCGGCCCGCAAATCGACCTGGCTTGGGGTACCTTGAACGGCCCCTCTGACAAACGAAGGACAAAGATATGCGTCATAAATCAGGTGGCCGGAAGCTTCAGCGCACGAGCGCGCATCGCACCGCCCTTTTCCGCAACATGTCGGCATCGCTCATCAAGCATGAGCAGATCACGACGACCGTCGCCAAGGCGAAGGAACTGCGTCCCTACGTCGAAAAGCTGGTGACGCTCGCCAAGCGCGGTGGCCTTGCCAACCGTCGCCTCGCGAACAGCCGCCTTCTCGACGACACGCAGCTCAAGAAGCTGTTCGACGTCCTCGCCGAGCGCTACAAGGACCGCAACGGCGGTTACACCCGCATCATCAAGGCCGGCATCCGCGCCTCGGACGCGGCACCGATGGCGGTCATCGAATTCGTCGACCGCGACGTCGACGCCAAGGGCCAGGATTCGGGCCCCGTCGAGCAGTATGACGACGAGGTGGAAGCCGCGTAAAACGCGCTTTCAGCGAAACGAGATCAAGGGCGGCATCCGAAAGGATGGCCGCCCTTTTTCATGGCCGCGGTGTCGGCTTTGGGTTGGAAAGCGGGCATCCCGTCCCCCGCTTCCGTCATCCCGGGCTTGACCCGGGATCCCGCTTTTTGACGCACTCACTGGCTTCGATTTCAAGCGGGACCCCGGATCCAGTCCGGGGTGACGAAAAAGGATTGGTCGGCAACCGGTCGTTTCCCATTTGCGCACCCCGGCGAAGGCCGGGGCCCAGGGCTTCAGAGAGCCGACCTCTGCTCGTTGCGCTCTGGACCCCGGCCTTCGCCGGGGCACACACCTGCAACGGCAGCAATCGGTCATTACCCGAACCTCGTCATCCCGGGCTTGACCCGGGATCCCGCTTCTTGAGGCGCCCACTGGCTTCAACTTCACGCGGGACCCCGGATCAAGTCGAACGAGCCACGTGTCGCGTTCGAGGGTAACGATGATGGAAAGGGCCGCAACCGGTCGAAACCCGCCCGCCGGTACTTGACTTCCTATCCCCTATGTCCGATATTTCTGTCATGACAGAAATTACCGAAAACCTGTCGAAGCTTTCCCCGGCCGCGACCGAGTTCATCCTTCACTGGGGCAATCTTGGCAACCAGTGGGGCGTCAACCGCTCGGTGGCGCAGATCCACGCGCTATTGTTCATCTCCGACCGCCCGCTCCATGCCGAAGAAATCGCAGAAATGCTTGGGCTGGCACGTTCCAATGTTTCCAATTCGATCAAGGAGCTGCTCGGCTGGCGGCTGATCGAACGCGTTCCGCTGCTCGGCGACCGGCGCGACCATTTCACGGCCGAGAAGGACATCTGGGAAATGGTCACGCGCATCGCCGCGGGGCGCAAGGCGCGGGAGGTCGACCCCGCCGAAGCGGCGCTGAAAGCGTGTGTCGCCCGCGCGGCGGATGACCCACAATTGAGCGGCGAAGCCAAGGCGCGGCTCGCCGACATGCTCGATTTCGTCACGACGATGGGGCGCTGGCACGACGAGATGCTGAGCGTGCCCAAACCTGCACTGATGCGGCTCATCAAACTCGGCGCCGGGGTGACCAAGCTGATCAACTGGCGCCCGGGCAAGGGCAAGGACGCCGGATAGGAGGCCAGCGATGCGCGGCACGGCAAAGCGGATGATCGACGCACGGGAACCCGCCGCGTGCGAAAGTGGCGAGGCGCTGTCCGACGATCGCTTCCGCCGCCTCGTTCCGCGCGCTGCATGGGACGCACTCCCCCATGATGTCCGTCAACGCTTCAGCAAGCGCCTCTCCGGCACGGCGGTCGCGACCTATCGCGGCGAGATTGTCTGGACGCGCCTTTCGCGCGCCGGATGGTTGCTCGCACAGTTCTGCCGGTTGATCGGCGCGCCCTTGCCGACCAGCCGCAGCGGCCCCGCACCTGCCGCCGTCGCCGTCAGCGAAGACCGCAAAAGCGGCGGCCAATGCTGGACGCGACTCTACGGTCGCGCCCGTGGCCACCCGCAAGTCATCCATAGTGCAAAAAGCTTTGCGGGACCGACGGGGCTGGAGGAACATATCGGTGGCGGCTTCGGCATGGCGCTTGCCGTCCGCGCCGAGGCCGACGCGCTGATCTTTACGTCCGATCATTATTTCTGGCAGGCGGCGGGACTTCGGTTCCGCATCCCCGGCTGGCTCTCCCCCGGCACGACCGTCGTGACGCACCAGCATCTGGGCAGCGGCCTTTTCGCCTTCGATCTCAAGGTCACGCATCCGCAGCTTGGCGAACTCCTCAACCAGCACGGGCTGTTCCGCGATGCCTGACCAAGCCGGCCCGATCATCCTGTTCGATGCCGAATGCGTGCTGTGCTCGGCCAATGCGCAATTCGTCCTGCGCCACGACAAGTCCGCACGGTTCCGCCTTGCGTCGATCCAGGGCGAGGCGGGCCGCGCATTATGCCGCGAACACGGTCTCGATCCGAACGATCCGACGACCATTCTCGTGATCAAAGACGCGCGCGTGCGGCGCGATAGCGATGCGGTTCTGGCGATTTACGAAGGGCTCGGCCGGCCCTGGCGGCTATTTTCGCTTTTACGCCTCGTTCCCGCGTTGCTCCGCGATCCGGTTTACCGATGGATCGCGCGCAATCGTTACCGGCTGTTCGGAAGACGCACGTCCTGTTGGATCGCCCCGCCCGAATATCGCAGCAGGATATTGCCATGAAGATATTGATCCTCGGGGGCTATGGCGTGTTCGGCGGCCGCCTTGCCGAACTGCTCGCCGATTTGCCCGACCTCGACCTGCTGATCTGCGGCCGCGACCTCGCCCGCGCGGAACGCTTCTGCGCGGCCTATCGTGGCGCCGCGCGCGTCCATCCGCACGCGCTCGACCGGCGCGATATCGCCGGCGCGCTGGACGATCTCCTGCCCGACCTCGTCGTCGATGCGTCGGGGCCTTTTCAGGACTATGGCGCCGACCGTTATCGCGTCGTCGAAGCCTGCATCGCGGCAAAGACCGACTATCTCGACTTTGCCGATGGCGCCGATTTCGTCTTCGGCATCGATCGCTTCGATGCACAGGCAAAGGCCGCCGATATCTTCATCCTGACGGGCGTCAGCAGCTTTCCCGCACTTACCGGGGCGGTGCTGCGCGAGATGGCAAAGACGATGGACATCCGCACCGTCGAAGGCGGGATCGCGCCCTCGCCTTTTGCAGGAATCGGGCTCAACGTGATGCGCGCGGTCGTCGGCTATGCCGGCGCGCCGGTTAAATTGCGGCGCGGCGGTCGGGACGGCCATGGCATCGGCCTGGCCGAGAGTCTGCGCTATACCGTCGCAGTCCCCGGCCGGTTGCCGCTCAGGAACATTCATTTCTCGCTCGTCGACGTCCCCGATCTCCAACTCATTCCGCGCGCATGGCCTGCGATTACGGACATCTGGATGGGCGCCGGGCCGGTGCCCGAAATCCTGCACCGCATCCTGAACCTTCTCGCCAAAACGCGCGCGCGTTTTCACCTGCCCTCGTTCGAGCCGTTTTCTCGACTTTTCTATGCAGTGCTCAACCGCATGCGTTTCGGCGAGCATCGCGGTGGCATGTTCATCCGCGCGCGCGGTCTGGTCGACGACCGGCCGGCGGAGCGGAGTTGGCATCTTTTGGCCGAGGGCGATGACGGCCCCTATATTCCTTCGATGGCGATCGAGGCGATCGTCCGCAAACTGCGCACCGGCGACCGCCCGGCCGCGGGCGCGCGATCCAGCGTCGATGCGCTGACGCTGGCCGACTATGACGCGCTTTTCGACGGCCGCTCGATCCACACCGGGTTTCGCAGCGAAGAAGCGGGCGCCCCGCTCTATCGTCAGATACTCGGAGCTGCCTTCGACACCCTGCCGCCGCAGCTTCGGTCGCTGCACGGAAGCAAGGCCGAACGCCGGTGGCAAGGCCATGCGGAAGTCCGCCGCGGCACGGGGCTGCTCGCGCGCCTTGCCGCCGCCATCATCGGTTTCCCCAAAGCCGCGGCAAGCGTGCCGGTCACGGTCGCTTTCACCGCCGAAGAGGGGGGCGAGCGCTGGAGCCGCGATTTCGGCGGCAAGCGCTTTTCGTCGCTGCAGTCGCGCGGAACCGGACGAAGCGACTATCTGCTCGTCGAACGCTTCGGTCCCCTGTCCTTTGCCATGGCGCTCGTGACCCGGGATGAGCGCCTCTATCTCGTCCCGCGCCGATGGTCGGCCTTTGGCATTCCCATGCCGCGCTGGCTGATGCCGGACGGCACGAGTTTTGAGGCGGAAGCCGATGGCCGGTTCTTCTTTGACGTGGAAATCTCTGCGCCGCTTGTCGGATTGATCGTCGCCTATCGCGGATCGCTCGAACCCGTCTGACGGGTATCAAATCCCCTTGCCCGTCTCCTGTCGATGCCTACATATCGGCGCACGATAATTTCCCCAGAAAAGAGGTCGCCTTGCCATGCCCCGTAAAACCCTGTCCGCGCCGCTGGCGCTTGTTGCCCTGACGATGATTCCGGGCGCAGCACAGGCGGCCGACGCCGCCGCGGCATCGGCATCGGCATCGGTCAAGGCGCTGGCCTATCCCGATACGGCGCGCGGCGACACGATCGACCCTCAGTTCGGGGTCGATGTCGCCGACCCCTATCGCTGGCTCGAGGATGATGTTCGCGTCAACCCCAAGGTCGCCGACTGGGTCGTGGAACAGAACAAGGTGACCGATGCCTATCTGGACACGCTGCCCGGGCGTGACACGTTCAAGAAGCGGATGACCGAACTTTACAACTACGAGCGCTTCGGCCTGCCGACGAAGGCGGGGACGCGCTATTTCTACAGCCGCAACGACGGGCTCCAGCCGCAGTCGGTGCTTTACGTCCGCGAAGGGTTGAAGGGCGAAGGCCGCGTGCTGATCGACCCCAATAGCTGGGCCAAGGACGGCGCGACCGCGCTCGGGGAATGGAATCCGTCGGAGGACGGCAAACATCTCCTCTATTCGGTGCAGGACGGCGGCACCGACTGGCGCATCGTCCGGGTCAAGGATGTCGCGACCGGGCAGGATTTGTCCGACGAGGTCCGCTGGGTTAAATTCTCCGCGCTCGATTGGGCAAAGGACGGCAGCGGCTTTTATTATTCGCGCTTCCCCGAACCCAAGGAGGGCGAGGCCTTCCAGTCGCTCAACGAGAATCACAGCGTCTATTTCCACAAGCTCGGGACGCCGCAGAGCGCCGACGTGCTGATCCACGCGACCCCCGACAAGCCCAAGCTGAACAACAGCGCGGTGGTCACCGACGACGGCAAATATCTGCTCGTCGTCTCGTCCGAAGGCACCGACGAACGCTATGGCCTGACGCTGTATCCGACCGACAAGCGCAGCGCGAAGCCGATCGTGCTGGTGGACGACTTTGCGAACAATTGGGAATATGTGACCAACGAGGGGCCGCGCTTCACCTTCGTCACCAACAAGGGCGCACCGCGCGGGCGCCTGGTCTCGCTCGACATCAAAAAGTCCGCGGCGCTGACCGAACTGGCCGGCGAGAATGAGGCGACACTGGTCGGCGCGTCGCGCGTCGGCAATCGCATCATCCTCTCCTACCTCGGCGATGCGAAGTCGGAAGCGCGGATGATCGCGCTCGACGGAAAGCCGGTCGCCAACATCAACCTTGCCGACATCGGTTCGGCCTCGGGCTTCGGCGGCAAGTCGAGCGATCCCGAAACCTTTTATGCCTTTTCAAGCTATGCGCGGCCGACGACTATCTATCGCTTCGACACGCAGACCGGGCGGAGCGAGATTTTCGCCGAGCCGAAGCTGACCTTCAAACCGGCCGATTTCAGCGTCGAACAGCGCTTTTACAAATCAAAAGACGGTACCGAAGTGCCGATGTTCCTGGTGATGAAAAAGGGCCTCGACCGCAGCAAGGGCTCGCCGACGCTTCTTTACGGCTATGGCGGCTTCAACGTCTCGATGACCCCCGGCTTCTCGCCGACGCGCCTCGCCTGGGTCGACAAGGGCGGCGTGCTGGCGATCGCCAACCTGCGCGGCGGCGGCGAATATGGGAAGGCGTGGCACGATGCCGGCCGCCTCGACAAGAAGCAGAATGTCTTCGACGATTTCATCGCGGCGGGCGAATATCTGATTGCAGAGGGGATTGCCGGCAAGGGCCAGATCGCGATCGAGGGCGGGTCGAACGGCGGGCTGCTCGTCGGCGCAGTCACCAACCAGCGCCCCGACCTGTTCGCCGCCGCGCTGCCCGCGGTCGGCGTGATGGACATGCTGCGCTTCGACCGCTTCACCGCGGGGCGCTATTGGGTCGACGATTATGGCTATCCGTCGAAGGAAGGCGATTTCAAGAACCTGCTCGCCTATTCGCCCTACCATAATATCAAGGACGGCACCGCCTATCCCGCGGTGCTGGTGACCACCGCCGATACCGACGACCGCGTCGTTCCGGGGCACAGCTTCAAATATACCGCCGCGCTCCAGCACGCGAAGGCGGGCGACAAGCCGCATCTGATCCGCGTCGAAACGCGGGCGGGCCATGGCAGCGGCAAGCCGACGGACAAGATCATCGCAGAGGCGGCCGACAAATATGCCTTTGCGGCGAAGTGGACCGGGCTGAGCGTCGAATAATGAGTTACGCGCTTTCCTTCACCGCAACCGATCCCGCTGAACTCTGGGCCGAGGCAGGCGACGCTGCCGCGGCGCTCGTCGAGGGCGAGCCCGACGGCATCGCCAATATGGCGAATGTCGCGGCGCTGATCTGGCAGGCGATCCCCGACCTCAACTGGGCGGGTTTCTATCGGTTCGACGGGACAGAACTGGTCCTCGGTCCATTCCAGGGCAAGGCAGCGTGCATCCGCATTCCGCTCGAAAAGGGCGTATGCGGTGCCGCCGCGCGGCTGCGTGCGACTCAGCGTGTCGAGGACGTTCACGCCTTTCCCGGCCACATCGCGTGCGACGCCGACAGCCGCAGCGAACTCGTCGTGCCGGTGATCGCGGGCGATCGCCTCATCGGCGTGCTCGATCTCGACAGCCCGCTTCCCGCGCGCTTCACGGCCGCCGATCAGGCGGGCGCCGAAGCACTGGTCGCGCGCATCGCTGCGTCGCTCGCCGCCTGAATCCCTGACCCAAAACGGGACGCATTCTTCAGGGTTAACGGATTCGCGACGAATCGCTAATTTTGCTAACAAACTGTTAACCAATCGGTTCGCGCCGAGGGAACAGGGAGTTTGGCATGCGTACGACTATGTTGTTGGGACTGGCCGCAGGGACGTTGCTGTTGACGGCAAACGCCAGCGCCGAACAGCCCGCGCTCGACTATGGCGTTCCGGCCGACCCCGATGCCCGCGTCTATACCGGCTATCCCGATCGCGTGCCGAGCGAAGTCGAGTACCGCCGCGTCTCGGGCTATGATGCCGAGGGTCGCTGGACCGGGACGTGGGACGGAACCTACGAGACTCCCGACGGCCGCCGCTACGAAGGCCGCTACGAAGGCACCATCGAAGGCCATGGCCCCGACTACCCCCCACCCCCCGCTTACGATCCTTATTATCACGGCGGATATGACGCCCGTTACAACGAAGAGATGGAACGCCGCTGTGGCCGGGGGGGCACAGTGGGCGGCGCGGTTGTCGGCGGGCTCGTGGGGGGCATCGCCGGCAACCGCATAGCCGGACGCGGTGACCGCACCGCCGGCACGCTGATCGGCGCCGGAGTCGGCGCGCTTGCCGGCAGCGCGATCGGCAATGCCGCGGACAAAAAGAAGTGCGAAGATTATTGGTCGAGCCGCAGCGCGCGCTACGACGGCTATTATCAGGGCGGCACTTATCCGGGCGGATATTCGACGACCTACCAATATGGCGGCTACGGCTATGGCTATTACACTCCCGGCGTCGTCGTCACGACGATCATCAGCGGAGCGCCAGTCGTGACCGAGCGGGTCGAGACCTCGACGCGCACCTATTATGAAAATGTGCCGGTGCGGAAACGTTATGTGGCGAAGAAAAAGTGGAGGCCGAAACCCAAGGCCGCCCCGCGCTGCGTCTGCTGAGATTTAAGAGACGGGTCTGGTCACCTGTAGCTGGTCCAAAGGCCCGTCATCTTCAGGATGGCGGGCCTTTTCTTGGGGCTCGCCTTACCGCGCTGCGGCAACGGTTCAGCGGCGCGAAAGCATCGCGGGCGTAGGGCGGGATCATTGCGGGCCGGACCATCCGGGGCCCACAGGGAGTTTCCCTCGATGCGCAAATTGACCAGCTTCACCACCGCCGCGGCGATCGTCGTGACCTCGATCGGCCTTAGCGCCACCCCCGCCGAAGCGCGTGGACGATATGGCGGCTGGGGCTATCGCCACCACGACCGGATCAGCACTGGCGACGTGCTCGGCGGGCTGCTCATCATCGGCACCATTGCAGCCATCGCCAGTTCGGTCAGCAAGGACAAGCGCGAGCGCGCGCCCGATTATCGGTACGAGCCGCCGTATCGCAGCGATGACGGCCGGCAAGAAGTGCCGCGTTACGAACCCGAAGCGCAGAACGACGCCGTCCCCGGCCCCTATGGCCGCGGCGAAGCCGAAAGCCGTGCCGCCGATGCCTGTAGCTGGGCGGTCGAGGGCGAGTTGGGCGACGACGCCCGCGTCGACAGCATCACCGGGACCGAGCCCAACAATGGCGGCTGGTATGTCACCGGCACCGCCTCGCGCCTCGGCGGCGAGGTGAAAAGCTTTGGCTGCAGTTACCGGAATGGCCGCGTCGTCGACGTCAATTTCGGCTGACGGAATGCCATAGCGGCAAAGGCCCCCCGCCCCATGGCGCGGGGCCTTTTTCTTTATGAACGCCAGCAAAACCAAGGCTGAACGCCAGATAAGCGCCGGGTTCAGGACGGCGTCACAGCGCCTGCAATATATCATCCTCAACAGGCCGCGAAACGCCGCCTGCGCTTTTTGAGGAGACCGAACCATGGCTATCAATACCAACCTGACCAAGGCCGCAATTGGTGCGGCCACCGCCGGCGCGATGCTGATGAGCGCTGCCCCCGCCGCGGCACGCGACCGCTATGACCGCGACGGCATCAGCGCAGGCGAAATCATCGCCGGCGCGGTGGTGATCGGCGGGCTCGCCGCGATCCTGTCGAGCGGCAATAACGATCGTTACGACCGCGATGGCCGCTATGACGATCGTTATCGTGGCCGCTACGACGATGCGCGCTACGGCTACGGCTATGACTATAACCGCTATGGCAACAGCCGCAGCGCGGTCAGCCAGTGCGTCAACGCCGTCGAACGCGGCAGCCGCCGCTATGGCCGCACCGACGTCACCGAAGTGACGAGCATCGACCGCAAGCGCGAGGGTTATCGCGTCAAAGGCCGCGTGATCGTTAACGACGGCTGGCGTGGCCGCTGGGGCCGCGGCGGATCGTATGACAGGGGCAAGTTCACGTGCGACATCCGCTATGGCCGTGTCCAGGATATCCGCTTCTCGGGCCTCGGCTAATCTCCCGATGCCCTGACGATCCGGCCCGCCCGTGCTCAGGCACGCGGCGGGCCTTCTTTTTGTGCGGTTCCCGCCTCCGCGGCTGGTTGGGCCGCCGGATCCCGCGCTGGTGGAGGAATCACGTCCGCCAAATATCTTCGGCGACCCGAATAATTCGTGGATATTATCAAACACGCTATACGAAAATTTACCTTCCTCCTTTAGGACTGGGATCGGGACCAATCAGATAACCGTCCGAGGTGGGAATCGGGCGGCAGTTGTCGAGTCGCGCATGTCGAATCCCGAGGCCTCCCCTGCCTCATCGCTACCGGATGAAAAGCGCCAGCCGCGACAGTCACGGCTGGTCAAGGCGGCGCTCGGCTGTCAGCGGCTGGGCCGGTTCGACGTCACGCTTCGCAACGTCTCACTAACGGGAATCGGCGGACAAGGGCCGCATATCCTGCAGATCGGCGAGCGCATGACGGTGTTCTTGCCCGGGCACGAGCCAATGATGGGAACCGTACGCTGGGTCGCGGGAACACGCTTCGGAATCCAGACCGACCGCGAAATCGAAACCATCCGCCTGCGCGCTGCGCACAACGACCAGATCGTCGCCGCCGACAGCCGCGCCGATTTCCAGATCGTGCCGCCGCCGCGCGTCGACACCTGGCGCCCGGGACTGACGCGCGCGACCAGCCTGCCAGGGCAATTCGGGCGGAAGCGCTGACCGACGTCCATCCTGGAGCCGAGAAGCCGGTTGTGGACGTATCTTCGCGATCCGCTGACGCTTAAAGCCACAGCAGTTTTTTGCGGAAATCCGCCTAAGGGTGGCGAGCGGAGGCCAGCAGCTCCAACCCGCACCCCGGGACCGCGATTCGCCTATTTCTTGAGCCCGATTTCGCGGAGCCGTTCCTGCAAATAATCGTCCGCGGTTATCGGCGTCGGATAGAGGTTCGGGTGCGAGGCGTCGATGCAGCTTTCGAGCGTTTCGATCGGATAGTCCGAACGGAAATGCAGGAAGAAAGGCATCGAGTAACGCGCGACACTCGCGCGGCCTTCGTCGGGGTTGCGGACGCGGTGCGTCGTCGAGGGCAGCTTGTTGTTGGTCAGCCGCTGCAACATGTCGCCGACATTGACCGCCATCGCACCAGGCGGCGGGCTGACCGGAAGCCAGCTACCGTCCTTGTCGAGGATCTCGAGCCCAGCCTCTTCAGCGCCGAGCAGCAGCGTGATCGTGTTGATATCCTCATGCGCTTCGGCGCGGATGCCCTTTGCGGGAGCTTCGACCGGCGGGTAATGGAGCAGGCGCATCACGCTGTTGCCATCGGCGACGGTGTCATCGAAGAAATCGGGTGCGAGGCCAAGGTAGCGCGCGATCCCCGAAAGCAGCCGACCGCCCACACGGTCGAATTCGGCGAACAGCTTGTCATAGGCGGTGCGGAATCCTTCGACCTCGGCGGGCCAGACATTGTTCGGCTGCTGCGCCGCGAGGCGGTGGCCGACGGGCAGGTCGCGGCCGACGTGCCAGAATTCCTTGAGGTCGACTTCCTTTGCGCCCTTCGCGATCTCCGTCCCGAACGGGGTGTAACCGCGCGCACCGCCGCCGCCGGCGATATGATAGGCGCGCTTCGTTTCTTCGGGCAGCGCGAAGAAGGCCTTCGCCTTGTCCCAGGCTTCGTCGATCAGCGCAGGGTCGATGCCGTGGTCGGTGATCATCGCGAAGCCGAAACGTTCGAACGACGCTCCGAAATCTTTCGCGAACTGATCGGCAGGAAGCGACATGGAAATGACGGGAACGGCAGCGGTCATGAAAGATAAGTCCATCTGATAAGGGGCGGCGCCCGTCGGGGCGCGTCATGAGTCGCGATTTAGGCGCTGCGCGGCCGCGGTTAAAGGGAAAAAGGCGGTTTCGCCGCGCGATCGGCTCGGCTAAGTCCCGCCCCATGGCAAAGCAATATTGGCTGATGAAATCCGAACCCGACGCCTATGCGTGGGAACAACTCGTGCGTGAAGGCACAGGGATGTGGGACGGGGTGCGCAATCACACCGCGAAGCTGAACCTTATGGCGATGAAGGTCGGCGACGAGGCGCTCTTTTATCACAGCAATATCGGCAAGGAATGCGTGGGGATCATGACGATCACCGAGACCGCCTCGCCCGATCCCACCGCCGAAAAGGGTTCGCCCTGGGTCATCGTTCGCGTTGCCCCGGTGCGCGCGCTGAAGCATCCGGTAACGCTTGCGGCGATCAAGGCCGACCCGGCACTCGCTGACATGGACCTGATCCGTCAGTCGCGGCTGTCGGTCGGGCGCGTGACGCCCGCCGAATGGAAGCATATTCTGAAAAAGTCGGAAAAGCCCGAGGGCTGATCCCGCACCGTTACCGGGCTCCGTCACTCGCCACGAAGTTTCGCCTGCAGGTGCGCCGCCACCGACACATGAAGCGGGTTGACGAATTCGCAGCCGTAATTGTTGCCGTCGGCACGGCGGACGACGGCCTCCAGAGGCTGAAGTCCTGGCAGGTTCACCCAGATATTCTTGCCGATTTGCGGGCGGAACGAGGTTACCATGCGAAAACCGGTCGACGACAGGTCGAACAGCTCGACGTCGAAGGGGTTGAGTCCGGGTTCCCGAAAGCGCGCGCGCGCCTTAACGGGAGCGCGTTCGGCGCCACGCCCGGCGGTCGGCGCCTTTCTGGTTTCGATGGTGCGATTCCCCAACACGGCTTGGTCCCTGCGTTGATCTTTTGATTCGCCCGCTTTTAGGGCGCCGTTGGTTATCGTAAAGTGAAGCGATATGGTGAAAATCAGCTACACTGGAGGCGTGTCGCCCACCGCCATCAACTGGCTGGGATAGGGAATTGCGAGCGTCACCGCGGCACGCCATTCGCCGCTTAGCCAAGTAGCATAGTCCTCAGGATGCACGATCACCGGCATGCCCTTCGGCTGATGATATGCGACGAGCCGGTTCGGGTCGGTCATGAGCATCGCGAAGCAGGGCCAGTCCTCACCCTGGCGCAGGATTCCGGCGAAGGCGAACACCGGCCGCGATGGCACCGAAAACCAGTGCTGGCGCCGCGCGCCTTCGCTGCCCGACCAATATGCAAAGGCGGTGACCGGAATCAGGCAGCGCAGCTCGGCGTGGCGGAGCGTGCCGATCCAGAATGGGCTTTGAAGATTGCGGACATGGGTGACCGGCTGGGTGCCCTGCGGCGGCGGCGGAACGCCCCATAATTTTGGGCGGAGATAGCGGCGCGCGCCGCCGCGGCCGTCGCTGACGATCACCGGCGCAGGGCGCGCCGGCGCGACATAATCGCCGGTCCAGGGGTCCTTCCCCGCCTCGGCGCCGAACGCGGCGGCAATCGCGCTCGCGGGTGCATCGAGGCGGTAGAGACTTGTAATTGCGGGGCCTCAGTCGCTTCCGCGCACCCGCCCGCGTCCGGCCTTGATCGTGCTGCGCGCCTTCTTGCTGTCGACGCGCTTCGCCTTGGCCGCCTTGCTCGGCTTGGTCTTGATACGGCGTTCGGGGCGGATGAGTGCGGCGTCGATCAATTCGGAAAGGCGCGCACGCGCATCGGCGCGATTCGCTTCCTGCGTACGAAAGCTCCGGGCGAGAATGACGAGTTCGCCCGCTGCGGTCATCTTGCTCCCTGCGAGCGCCTTGAGCCGCCGATAGGTATCCGGCGCCAGCCCCAGCGCAAAAACGTCGACGCGCAGTTGGCAGGCGGTCGCGACCTTGTTTACATTCTGCCCCCCAGGGCCCGACCCCGCGAGAAACTTCTCGCTGATCGCGCTTTCTGGAATTTCAGCCACGCGTGGGCTCCGCTCCCTCCGGTGCCGCAAAGCCCAATGCGACGAAGCTGTCGGGGAACGGCGCCTCGGCAATTATAGACGGCTTGACGTCACGTTTTACGACCAGCCTTTCGGCGTGGAGCAAGGTGCGCGTTTTGGTGCCGCCGCGGCCGTAGACGGGATCGCCGACGAGCGGGAAGCCGAGCCCTTCGAGCGCATGGACGCGCAACTGGTGGGTGCGGCCGGTTTCAGGGCGGAAGCGCAGCAGGCTGCGGCCCTCGACGACGGCAAGCTTTTCCCAGTGCGAAACCGACGGCTTGCCCTTGGGATCGCCGACCATGCGCCAGCCATCTTCGGCGGTCGACACCTTGGCGAGCGCAATATCGATCGTGCCACCATCCCCTTCGGGCACGCCATCGACGATCGCCAGATATTGCTTTTCGACCTCGCGGCTCTCGAACGCGCGGGTGAAGCGGCCGTGCGCCTTGGGATTGCGCGCAAGGAGCAGGCAGCCCGAGGTGTCGCGATCGAGCCGGTGGACCGCGAGCGGCCAGCGCTTGAATCCGAACCGCAACAGGTCGAGATGATTTTCGAGGCTGAGGCTGCCGTCGCGCGGCGCATCGACGGGAAGGCCCGCTGGCTTGTCGATGACGAGGGCCTCGCCATCGAGGAAAAGGACACGATCTGAAAGGAGCATGGCGCGCTATAGGCGCGCCGCCGCCTAGTCGAAAGTGTAAACGTCCATTGCGAGCAGGCCATAGGTGACGCTGTGGTGCAAACGTTCGGCCTTAAGCGGCACTCCGCCAGCGCCCATCGCGACGAACAGCGGCAAAATATGGTCGGGCGTCGGATGATTGTCGGCGCCGTGCGGCGCCCGTTCGACGCAGTTCAGCACATCGTCGATGGCCCCCGCAGACATGCGTTCCGCGATCCAATCGGTGAAGTCGGTAACCCAGGCTGGCGCCGGGGCGTCGATCGGCAGCCGCGCCGAAAACAGCGCGCGGAGGTTGTGCGTGATGCTGCCCGATCCGACGATCAGCACGCCCTCGTCGCGCAGCGGCGCCAGCGCCTGCCCCAATGCGAAATGCCATTCGGGCGACGCGTTCGAGTGGATCGAAAGCTGGACCACGGGAATATCGGCGTGCGGATAGATCAGCGACAGCGGCACCCATGCGCCATGGTCGAGCCCGCGTTCGTGATCGGCGGTGACGGCAAGGCCGTGGCCAGCGAGCAATTCGACGACGCGCGATGCCAGCGCCGGATCGCCCGGCGCGGGATAGCGCATCGCGAACAGTTCATCGGGGAAGCCACCGAAGTCGTGGATCGTCGGCGGCGCGGGTGATGCCGTCACCGTCGCGCGGCCGCCCTGATACGCCGCGTCATGGTGCGCCGATACGACAAGGATCGCGCGCGGGCGTGGCAATTGGTCGCCCAGCCCAGCGAGGAAGTCCCGCGCCGGGCTGGGCTCGAGCGCCATCATCGGCGAGCCGTGCGAAAGGAAAAGGCTCGGGAGACGGCGCATCGTCTCAGACAATCAGTTTCGCGGCGGTGCGCGCGACGCGCTCGCCAAGATAGCGGGCGCCGGCAAGGTCGGCCTCGCCCGGCTGGCGCGAGCCGTCGGCACCGGCGATCGTCGTCGCGCCATAAGGCGCGCCGCCCTTCACCTCGTCGACTCCCATTTGGCCAGCAAAGCCATAGTCCAGCCCGACGATCGTCATGCCGAAGTGAATGAGGTTGGTGAGGACCGAGAAGAGCGTCGTTTCCTGGCCGCCATGCTGCGATCCGGTCGAAGTGAAGGCCGCGCCGACCTTGCCATTCAACTTGCCCTGCGCCCAGACGCCGCCGGCGGTGTCCCAGAAGCTTGCCATCTGGCTCGACATACGGCCGAAGCGCGTCGGCGTGCCGACGACGATCGCGTCATAATTGGCGAGTTCGTTGGGATCGCTGAGCAGCGGATGCGCGGTGTCGGTCTTGAACCCCGCGGCCTGCACGACCGCGGCGGGCGCGGTCTCGGCAACGCGGCGGATATCGACCTCGGCGCCCGCGGCGCGGGCGCCGTCGGCGACGGCGTCGGCCATCTGTTCGACATGACCATAGCTCGAATAATAAAGCACCAGTACCTTGGCCATCATATAGTCCTTTCATTCAAACGAAGCCGCCGCCGCGGGAGGAAGGCGCGACGGCGGCAGGGAGTCAGGCGGCCTGTTTCAGGTCTGCGATCGCAGTGGTCGCCTGGTTGATCGCTTCGCCGTTCATCATCTGCTGGTCGGCGGCGATGATGTTGACATCGGTGATGCCGACGAAGCCCAGAACGTGGCGCAGATAGCCGGTGGCGAAGTCATAATCGCTGCCGACGGGCACGCCGCCCGAGGTGACGACAAGATAGGCCTTCTTGCCCTTGAGCAGCCCCTCCGGCCCCGCTTCGGTGTAGCGGAAGGTCTTGCGGGCGCGGGCGATCAGGTCGATCCACGCTTTCAACGCGGCGGGGATGCTGAAATTATAGATGGGCACGCCGATGACGATCGTGTCGGCGGCTTCGAGTTCGGCGATCATTTCGTCCGACGCGGCGAGCGCGGCTTTCTGGTCATCCGAACGGTCGGCATCGTCGGTGAAATTGGCACCGACCCAGTTTTCGGTGAGCAAGGCCGGCGGCGTGTTCGCGAGATCGCGGTGGGTAACGGCGGCGCCGTAACCTTGTTCGACCAGGCGGGTCACAAGCTGGTCGGTCAACTGACGGCTCGTCGAACCATTGTGGCGGGCGCTCGAATCGATGCGGAGAATATGGCTCATCTTGCTGCTCCTTGATTTTGGATGGGAGGGAGGGGGTGCCGCGAGTCGCCCGATCTTTGGGGGGAAGGGAACTCGCGGCACAGGTTGGGCCGCCGACAGGGAGGGGGTTAGGCGGCGGCCCAGGGGACTTCGTCAGAGGCTGTCCACGAGCACCAGTTCGGCGTCGTCGAGCGCCTCGACCTCGATCGTGCCGACATCGCGGAGTGCGATGCCGTCGCGGGGGTCGGCGTCCGTGCCATTGACGCGGATGCGGCCCTTCGCGGCGACCAGATAGGCGTGGCGTCCGGGCTCGAGGTCGTAGGAGACGCTCTCACCAGCGTTCACCGCTGCTGCCGCGACGCGGGCATTGGCGCGGATCGGAAGGGCCCCAAAGCCCTCGACGTCGCCCTCGATGCCGCTTGCCAGCGTCACGAACTGGCCCGACCGGTCGGCTTTGGGGAACTGTCGAGCGCCCCAGCCGGGATTGCCGCCGTCGCGGTCGGGCATGATCCAGATCTGGAAAAGCGTCGTTTCCTCATCTTCCAGGTTGAACTCGCTGTGCGTCACGCCGGTGCCGGCGCTCATCACCTGGACGTCGCCCGCCGCGGTGCGGCCGGTGTTGCCCATGCTGTCGCGGTGCGTGATCGCGCCGGTGCGGACATAGGTGATGATTTCCATGTCACGGTGCGGGTGCGGCGGAAAACCCGACTGCGCCGCGATGGCATCGTCATTCCAGACGCGCAGCGCGCCCCAGCCCATCCGCTTCGGGTCGTGATAGCTCGCGAAAGAGAAATGGTGACGGGCGTCGAGCCAGCCGTGGTTGGCGTGGCCCAGCGTGTCGAATTTGCGGATGTCGATCATTGGCCTTGTCCTTTCCTTGCCGCCCGGCAGCTTTGATGCCCGGCGGCGTTCATCTGTTGAGGACAAAATAGTCATTGGGATCGTTTCGAAAATAGCGTAGATGGAAAACCATCGTTTCCAATCATGAGGTATTCGTGGCGCTTCCCGACTATGAAGGCTGGGCCTGTTTCGTTGCCGTCGCCGACGGCGGCAGCTTTACTTCGGCGGCGGCGTCGCTCGGCCTGTCAAAGGCGAGCGTGTCGAAGGCGGTGACACGGCTCGAGGCTTCGCTTGGCATCACCCTGCTTCATCGCAGTTCGCGCGTCGTCGCGGTTTCGACCGCCGGCGCGGGCCTGCTGGACGAGGCGCGCGCCATGGTCGCGGCAGCGACGGCGGCGACCGAGGCTGCACGCGGCGACCGCGTCGACCTTGCGGGCCCGATCCGCCTCGCCGCGCCGATGAGCTTCGGGATCAAAGTGCTCGGCCCCCCGCTCGCGGTTTTTCTCGACCGGCATCCCGCGGTCGAGATCGAGGTGTTGCTGAGCGACGCGCGCAACGATCCCGTCGCCGAAGGCATCGACCTGACTCTGCGTATCGCCCCGCTCGCCGATTCGAGTCTGCTCGCCCGCACGATCGCCCCGGTCGCGGCGTCGGTGATCGCAAGCCCCGCCTATCTGGAAAAGCACGGCGTCCCGAAACACCCGCTCGAACTCGCGGGCCATCGGTTGATCGGTTACGGTCACCGCCAGCGCGCGATGCCGCTGCACTTCCATCGCAAGGGCGAGGAAGCGACCGTGCTGCCGACCGGGCCGCTGTTCGCAAACAATGGCGATGTCGCGGTACCCCTGGTCGTCGCCGGGGTGGGAATTGCTGCCCTGCCCGACTTCATTGCCGCCGAGGCATTGGCATCGGGCGCGGTCGTCCCGATTCTGACCGACTGGTCGCTGCCGCAGTCGCACCTGCACCTGTTGTCGCCGCCGTCGCGGCTGCGTCCGGCACGCGTGCGCGCGCTTTCTGACCATCTCGTCGACACGCTGAAGATGTCCTGTACCGGGGCACATGACCGCTATGTGGCGCTTCACCATGATCTTAAAACGGCCTGAGCTACTGTTGCAAAATGGCCGCGACTCGCGGACTTCTGCGGGTTAAATCAAAATTAACCTTTTCCCTTCATTAGTTTCGTGGTTAATGTTCCGGCAGTCCCGCAACGGGGGTTGGTCGGTGACATCCTTGATGGTCACGCGATCGGTTCGCGGGATTATCGTGGGAAAAAGGGGTGCCCAATGCGCGTACTGCTGATCGAGGACGAGCCGACGACCGCGAAAGCGATCGATACGATGCTCACGACCGAAGGCTTCAATGTCTATACCACCGATCTCGGTGAGGAAGGCTTGGACCTGGGTAAGCTCTATGATTACGACATCATCCTGCTCGACCTGAACCTGCCCGACATGCACGGCTCTGACGTGCTGAAGAAGCTTCGCACCGCCAAGGTGCAGACGCCGGTGCTGATCCTGTCGGGCATTTCGGAAATGGATTCGAAGGTGCGCTCGTTCGGCTTTGGCGCCGACGATTATGTCACCAAGCCGTTCCACCGCGACGAACTGGTCGCCCGCATCCATGCGGTCGTCCGCCGGTCGAAGGGCCACAGCCAGAGCGTCATCAAGACGGGCAAGCTGGCGGTCAATCTGGATACCAAGACGGTCGAGGTCGACACGACGCGTGTGCATCTGACCGGCAAGGAATATCAGATGCTCGAGCTGCTCAGCCTGCGCAAGGGCACGACGCTCACCAAGGAAATGTTCCTGAACCACCTTTATGGTGGGATGGACGAACCCGAACTGAAGATCATCGACGTCTTCATCTGCAAGCTGCGCAAGAAACTCGCGCTCGCCTGTCACGGCGAAAATTATATCGAAACGGTCTGGGGCCGCGGTTACGTCCTTCGCGATATCGATGACGAAGGCAATGAAGTACGCCGCGTCGCCTGACGCGTAGCGCATTATAGCAGTTTACCGAGGGAACCCGGCGCGGAGCGATCCGCGCCGGTTTTCGTTTTGGCGGTGTCGGTGATAGAGCGCGGAGTCAGATGACGACCGATTGCGGACCTCTCCATCATCGTCACCCCGGACTTGATCCGGGGTCCCGCTTGAAGTCGAAGTCGGTGAGTGCGTCAAAAAGCGGGATCCCGGGTCTAGCCCGGGATGACGAGAGCGAAGAAACGACCGGACACTAACGACGGTATTGTGTGCCCCGGCGAAGGCCGGGGTCCAGGGCGGCAATCCGCATAACTCGGCTTTCCAATGCCCTGGGCCCCGGCCTTCGCCGGGGTACAACATAGTAGCAAACGTCCGCTCCCCACCCCAAACAGACATCGCCTCCAAAAAGGTCTTTCCTACATTATCCGGCCGTGCCAGCCTTCATCCGGCTCTTTCATTCGGTGAACAAAAAGGGGGTCGCTGCCGGGCTTACGGTTGCGACCATGATGGGACGTGCCGCGCACATCCAGCGCTCTACAACTTGCAAATCGGCGCGCTCATAGGGCTGAACTTTCCTGAACTTTGGAATATTGCGCGGCCCTGATCCCGGATCCTGCCGGCGATATCCAAAGGGGGTAACGGCAGTTCCCCACCCCAATGCAGCCCCGCATCAGGTCCGCGACTGTGTCAGCCGATGAACCGGGCCGAACTGTGCAATTGCGGCACCGACGAACGGTAGCGCGACAAGCCAGAGCCGCACGCCCGTCACGCCCAGCGGACTCGCGATGCTGATCGCAGCCGTGGCGCCGAGTCCTGCGCAAATCAGCAGCAGGCCTACGATCAGGCGCCAGTGCGGCACCTCGCCGCTGTCCTTGCTCGCGCGTTCGTAGCGCGCGAAGAGCGTGATCAACGGGAAAAGCGCCGCGATGTAGAGGATGAACCACACCGGGCGCGCGAGCCACCATGCCGCGCTGCCGGGTTGCACATCGAGCCCGATCCCGCCGAGCAACCACGCCGCGACCATCACAAGGACAAAAGCGGTGAGGTGCCAGAGATAGATCGTCATGATCATGCCGTTGACGAGCACGACGCCGGTCCAGATGCGAAGATTATCGAGCATCCGCCGCCCCGCGGGTTCAAGCGCAAGCGCGAAACCCGCCTGTGCAATGCCGAGCGCAAGCAGCGCGAGCGTCGGCGGCATCGAGTTGCTGAGGCCGCTTCCCGGTACGCCGATCATCGCGATCGGATAGGGTCCGAGACCGACAAGCAGCGCGAGCGCGGCTAGCCCGCCAATGCCCCATAGAATCGCCCTGCCCGGCGCAAGTCGCCCCTCGCTCCACGCGAAACCGAGCTGGTGGATCGCAAGCCAAACGAAGGCGAAGTTGAGGAAATTGACGTAGGGCACGCCGAAGTGCAGGGCCGCGACGTCGATCGCGACCGCCCCCGCGACGAGCGCCCAGAAGGACGCAAAGCCCCAGCGTTTCCAGGCCTTCCAGGTCAACGGCACGACCGCCGCGACCATCAGATAGACCGACAGGAACCATACCGGGATCAGCGCGAGTTGCGCCGCCATTGCGACGATGCCGCGGTCGATCCCCGCGAGTGTCCCGAACATCGCGACGAGCGTCCAGATCAGGAACAGGGGCAGCACCGGGTTGATCAGCCGCTGCAATCGTCCGCTGTACCAGCTTTCATAGCTGCCGCCCTTGCGCAGCGTTGCCGCCCACGACATGCCGTTCGAGAAACCGCCGACGAGGAAAAAGAGCGGCATGACCTGAAAACCCCAGGTCAGCCACTGCGTCCACGGCAGGATGCCGAGCAGATGCCCGCCCTCGACCGCGCCGTCCTTCATATAGGGCGCGGCGACGAGCCAGTGACCGACGACGACCGCGAGGATCGACAGCGCGCGGAGGAAATCGACATAGCGGTTGCGTTCGGGCGGCGCCTGTTGCGCCATGTCCTTCGCGCGCGACCAGATGCTTTTGCGAACGGTGCCAGTGGTTTCGCTCAAGATGTCGTCCCTCTCCCGGTGGATATGCCAAGCTAGTGTTGCGCAGCGTCAACGCAAGCCTTTGCCTTGGCGCGCCAGCCTTGCTATCGGCTCCGGACAATGGCGAACACCACAGACGACTTCCCCCCTTCCGAACCCGTCCCCGGCATGACCGACACCTCGTTCGACAGCGCGCTGTCCGAACGCTATCTGGTCTATGCGCTGTCGACGATCACCGCGCGTTCGCTGCCCGACCTTCGCGACGGGCTGAAGCCCGTTCACCGCCGCCTGCTGTGGGCGATGCGCGCGATGCGGCTCGACCCGTCGCAGGGCTACAAGAAATCGGCACGCGTCGTCGGCGATGTCATCGGCAAATTCCACCCGCACGGCGACACCGCGGTCTATGACGCGATGGTCCGCCTCGCGCAGGATTTCTCGCTCCGCTATCCACTCGTCGACGGTCAGGGCAATTTCGGCAATATCGACGGCGATAATGCCGCCGCCTATCGTTATACCGAGGCGCGGCTGACGCGCGTCGCGGTCGACCTGATGCAGGGGCTCGACGAGGGCACGGTCGATTTCCGTCCGACCTATAATGGCGAGGATGAAGAGCCCGAGATCATGCCGGGCCTCTTCCCGAACCTGCTCGCCAATGGCGCGAGCGGGATCGCGGTCGGCATGGCGACGAACATCCCGCCGCACAACGCCGCCGAGGTGATCGGCGCCGCGCTGCTGTTGATCGAAAACCAGAACGCCGAGCTGTCCGAACTCCTCGAACATGTGAAAGGTCCCGATTTCCCGACCGGCGGGATCGTCGTCGACAGCGCCGAAACGATCGCCCACGCCTATGAAACCGGGCGCGGCGGCTTTCGCGTTCGCGCGCGCTTTTCGACCGGCAAACTCGGTGATGGCAGTTGGGAAGAGAGCGGGATCGAGAAATTGTCAGGCGGTACCTGGCAACTGGTCATCAGCGAAATCCCCTATGGTGTGGCCAAGGGTAAGCTGATCGAGCAGATCGCGCAATTGATCGCCGACAAGAAGCTACCGATCCTTGAGGATGTTCGCGACGAAAGCGCCGAGGATCTGCGCATCGTGCTCGAACCGAAGAGCCGCAATGTCGATCCCGAGGTGCTTAAGGACAGCCTGTTCCGGCTGACCGACCTCGAAAGCCGTTTCGCGCTCAATCTCAACGTCTTGGACGCGACGCGCACGCCGAAGGTGATGGGGCTGAAACAACTGCTCACCGAATGGCTGCAGCATCAGATCATCGTCCTCGTCCGCCGCGCGCAGCACCGCATCGCGAAGATCGACGACCGGCTCGAACTCGTCGCCGGCTATATCATCGCCTTCCTCAACCTCGACCGGATCATCGAAATCATCCGCACCGAGGACGAGCCGAAACCGGTGATGATCGCGGAATTCATCCTGACCGACCGACAGGCTGAAGCGATCCTCAACATGCGGCTGCGGAGCCTCCGCCGGCTCGAGGAAATGGAGCTGAAGCGCGAACAGGCCGATTTGACCGCCGAGCGCGAGGAGTTGGCCAAGCTCGTCGAAAGCCCGGCGCGGCAAAAGACGCGGCTGCGCAAGGACCTTGAAAAGCTTCGCGACGTCTATGGCTTGGAAACGCTGCTCGGCGCGCGCCGCACGACGATAGCCGAGGCCGCTCCGACCCGCGAAATCCCGCTCGATGCGATGATCGAGAAGGAACCCGTGACGGTGATCCTGTCGAAGCGCGGCTGGATCCGCGCGCAGCGCGGCCATGTCGCTGCCGACCAGTGGGGCGAGTTCAAGTTCAAGGAAGGCGACGAACTCCTGTTCGCAGCGCACGCTCAGACGACCGACAAGCTGCTGATCGCGGCGAGCGACGGGCGTTTCTTTACCGTCGGCGCCGACAAGCTGCCCGGCGGGCGCGGCTTCGGCGAACCGTTGCGGCTGATGGTCGATATCGATCCCGAAGCACGTATCGTCGCGATGATCCCCGCGAGCGCCGAAGGGCGGTTGCTGCTCGCCTCGACCAGCGGCCATGGCTTCGTCGCGCAGATGGCCGAAGTGGTCGCCGAAACGCGCAAGGGTCGCAACGTCGTCAACCTGAAACCCAAGGCTGTGCTTGCGGTAGTCCGGCCGATCGCGGCGGGCGACGACAGCGTCGCGGCGGTGGGTGAGAATCGCAAGCTCGTCGTCTTCCCGCTTGCCGAGGTGCCGGTGATGGCGCGCGGCCAGGGCGTAATGCTGCAACGCTATCGCGACGGCGGCTTGTCGGACGCGGTGAGCTTTGCCTTTGCCGAAGGGCTGAGCTGGGCGATGGGCGGCGATACGGGGCGCACGCGCACCGAAACCGACCTTGCGCCCTGGCGCGTCGCGCGCGGCGCTGCCGGCCGAATGCCTCCGACCGGTTTTCCAAGGAACAATCGCTTCGGCTGATCGTAATTCCGGGTAGCCGTAAATCCCTTCTTTACTTCCCGTGACCTAGGCTTTGGGCAATGGGGAAAGGTCGCACAAAACCCTCTGTTATGCCTATCGATAGAACCGGCGAAGACCGGCCCTTGTTGTTCGTCGGCTGGATCGACGCGTTGCCCGTTCCGGCCGCGCTGATCAGACCGATGGCGCGCGGCAATTTCCGACTCCACGCGAGCAACGCGGCGTTCGACCGGCTGAGCCTGTCGCCGGTGGGCGTCGATGCGCCGATCGAGCTGCTGCGCGCGATCGAACGGGCGTCGCAATTCCCCGATGAATCGCAGGAATTTTCGTGCCAGCTCGGCGACGGCCCCGCAGCCCGCGACCTGCGCGGATCCATCGGGCCGTTGCCGACCGAATCGGGCGACGACGGGCTGTTCCTGTTGACGCTGATCGACCGGACGCAGGAAATGATGACCGAGCGCAACCTGCGCCGCGAACTCGTTTCCGACAGTCTGACCGGCCTTCCCAACCGCGCCGGGTTCGAGGAACTCGTCGAACAACGCTCGATCACCGACGGCATCGGCGCCGACCATGCCATCCTGCTGCTCGACCTCGCGCGGTTCAGCCGCATCAACGAACATATCGGGCCGATGGCGGGCGACGAGTTGATCATCACCGTCGCGCGGCGGCTGAAATCGAGCCTGCGCAGCGGAGACATATTGGCGCGCACCGGAGGCGACGAGTTCGCAATATCGACGCGCGTCGCGGGCGGGCGCGCCGACGTGCGCGAGATGGCGCGGCGCATCCGTGGCTGTTTCGATCACCCTTATCGCATCGGCGAACTCAAGGTCAGCGTCGACTGCGCGCTCGGCTGCGCGATTCAGCCGGCGATTGACACCGATATCGCGGACCAGATCCGCCATGCCCAGATCGCGCTCAAGCGCGCAAAGCAGACCGACCGCATCGAAATCTATGAGCCTGAAGCGGCGATGCTGTCGGACAATCGTTTCGGGCTGGAAACCGAGCTGCGCAACGCGATCGAGGAAGACCGCCTCCACCTCGCCTTCCAGCCGTTGATCGAGCTGTCGAGCGGGCGCGTCGCCGGCTTCGAGGCACTCGCCCGCTGGGACAACAGCAACGGCCACTCGGTCTCTCCAACCGAATTCATCCCGATCGCCGAGGATTCGGGATTGATCGTCCCGCTGGGCCAATGGGCGATCGGCAAGGCGGCAGCCGTGCTCGCCGACTGGGACAAGCAGAATGGCGGCGCGGTCGTCGATGCCTATTTCTCGGTCAATGTGTCGGCGATCCAGCTAGTTCGCGACGATGTCGCCGCGGTCGTGCGCGACGCCCTCGAACGCGAAAAAATCGGCGGCGAGCGGTTGATGATCGAACTTACCGAAAGCGCGATCATCGGCGATCCCGACCTGGCGCTGTCGGTCCTCAGCGAGTTGAAGGCACTCGACGCGCGCGTCGCGATGGACGATTTCGGTACAGGCTATTCGAACCTAGCCTATCTGCAGCGGCTGCCGATCGACGTTCTCAAGATCGACCGCAGCTTTGTCGAGCATATGGTCGACGACCGCGACAAGGTGGCGATCGTCCGCACGATCCAGAGCCTGGCCGAGGTGCTGGGGATGCGCACGACGGCGGAGGGCGTCGAGACCGCCGATCAGGCGCGGCTGCTGTCGGCGCTCGGATGCGATTTCGGCCAGGGCTACCTGTTCGCGCGGCCGATGGATGGCAAGGCCGCGCTCGAATATTGGCGTCAGTCGTTGGTGCGGCCGATCTTCTGATCGACGAACTGGGCGACAAGCTCGGCGACTCTGGCGGCATCCGGAAAATCCTCCGCGACCCATTCGGCCTCGACCGCCTTCAGGATATGCGCAACCTCCGGCCCCGCCGCAATCCCGCGCGCGACGATGTCGCCGCCTTTCAGCGGCATTTCGGGGACGGTCCAGTCCGACAACGCCTCGACCGCCGCCCGTGCAGCAGCCGCATCGTCCGCGAGCAGATGCACGTCGCGCGCGGCGTCGACACCGACCGCATACGCCAGTTGCCGAACCGGGCGCACAATGTCGGCGCGGTGCCTGCCGAGCGCGGCGAGGTGCTTGCGCTGCCGCGTCGACAGGCGAAGGCGGCTCGCAACCTGTTCGGCGACAGCAGCGTCAGCGGGAAGCAGCGCCGCAAGACGGCGGAGCGGCACGATGACGGCGGCCGACGCTTCCTCATTCGCAATCAGACGATCGAAAGCCGAAGCGAAATCCGGTTCGAGTTCGGGAAGCAGCACCGCAAAAATACCGTCCGCCGCCATTTGCCGGACGATGCCGCGCGGATCGGCGAGTGACAGTATCTTGAGCAGTTCATCCGCGACGCGTTCGCGCGACAGGCTTTTGAGCGACTGGCGCGCGGTTACCACCGCAGCATGGCTCTCCGCGTCGAGTTCGCCACTACCGAAGCGCGCCGCAAAGCGGTAGAAGCGCAGGATACGCAGATGATCCTCGGCGATGCGCGTCGCGGCATCACCGATGAAGGCGACGCGCCCGGCGTCCAGATCGGCGATGCCGCCGAACCAGTCGTCGAGCGCGCCGCTATCGACATCGGCATAGAGCGCATTGATCGTGAAGTCGCGCCGCGCCGCGTCATCGCGCCAGTCGTCGGCGAAGGCGACCGTCGCGCGGCGACCGTCGGTTTCGACATCGCGGCGCAGCGTCGTGATTTCGTGATGATCGCCGCTTGCGATCGCAGTGACGGTGCCATGCGCGATGCCAGTCGGGATAACCTTGATATCGGCCGCCTGAAGCCGCCGCGTTACCTCGGTCGGCAGGAGCGGGGTGGCAAGGTCGATGTCGGCGACGGGGAGCCCAAGCAGCGTATCGCGTACCGCGCCGCCGACCGCCTTGACCGCGCCGCCATCGGCAGTCAGCGCCGCAACGATGCGACGGAGCCCCGGTCGTTCGCGCCATTCGGCGGCGGGCAGCACGGTCACCGGTGCCACCCCGCAGGCAGACGCCGTGCCAGATTGATGATGATACCCGCCGTCACGCCCCAGATCCGCCGTCCCTGCCAGTCCATGTCGTAATAATGGCGGTCGTGCCCCTGCCAATTCGCATGTTGGCGCGCATAATTGTCGGGATCGAACAATATGTCGAGCGGCACCTCGAACCAATCCTCGACCTCGTCGGGATTGGGATCGAGCGGCAAGTCCGGCGGGATGACGCCGAGCACCGGGGTGATGAGGTAACCACTGCCCGACCGATAGGCTTCGGTGGCACCCGCGACCAGGACGTCGCGGCGGTTGAGGCCGATCTCCTCCTCGGCCTCGCGCAGCGCCGCATCGATCGCATCGCGGTCGCCCGGATCGATCTTGCCGCCCGGAAAGGCGACCTGCCCGGCATGGCTGCGCAGCCATTGCGGCCGCTGGGTCAGGATGACGCCAGGATCTGGCCGATCGGTGAAGGCGATGAGCACCGCAGCATCGCGCAGCGTCGGCATGCCGAGGTAGGTTTCGTCCTCGCCCGCGTCGGGCAGCAGATTGTCGAGCGCAGTACGCAGCTTTTCGGAGAGCATCAGCGATCCACCAACGGGAACCGCGCGCCGTTCGACCAGATCGCAGGCGGATCGCTTGCGTCGGCGAGCGCCATCTCGACAATCTCATAGTAAAGCGCGCGGTCGATCCGCGCCTCAAGCCCGTTGCCGACCGCGCCGCGCACATGCAGACGCGGGTCGGGGTTGTCGGGGTCGCTGCCAAAACCGAGTGGATGGTCGGGTCCCGCCATGACGAGATCATCGGTATCGAGGCGAAAGACGAGCTTGCGGCCCTCCCCTTCGCCTTCGCTTTTCATCTCGACCGCGCGGAAAGGCGTGTCCGCGACGGCAATTACCAATTTCTCCGCCGGGGTAACCAGAACATGGCTGCCGTCGGCTTCGCGGCGCAGGATGGTCGAGAAGAGTTTCACCATCGCGGGTCGGTTGATGCGTCCGCCCTCATGATACCAGCTTCCGTCGGCGTGAATCTCCATCGCGCTGTCACCGCTGCGCTCGGGATGCCATTGTTCGACCGGCGGCAGTTTGCGCGCCGCAAGCAGTTCGGCAGCCTCGGTCAGCGAAAGCTGCGCGAAGTCCTTGGGAAGTGAAGGTACGGGGGTGACCATCTCCCTGACATAGGAAGGTGGGTGCGCATGTAAAGGCGCGACGGCGCGGGCTTGCACAGTAAGAGCAGCGGAAAACTGCGCAACTTCACTCGCGATTTGCATTTGAGACGGTTGCGGTTGGCGGCCACGACGCGCGCGCACCCAGTCACGTCCGGGGTGACGAACGAGCGAACGTAGATAATGCGGGCGCGGAACGGCCATATTTTCGAAATCCGCAGAAAACTGCGTAACTTCACTCGCAAATCGCATCTGAAGAGGGAAAATCAGCACCATCCCACAACGCTATGCGGGCCGGATAATGTAGGACAGAATTTTTTGCCCCTATCGCGGCCCGATCATTCCCGCATCGGTCGGCAGGCTGTGCCCATTCACCGCCCGCGCGAGCAGGCGGCGCGCCTCGAACGGTCCGGGCAAGTCCCACGCGGCGGTCGCATCGGCATCGAAGCCGAAGAACCGGCCATAATATTCCGGATCGCCGATCATCATCAGTGCGCTGTCCGCTTTGGTTTCGGCGGCTTCGAGCATATGCGCCATCAGCGCGCGACCATGGCCGCCACGCTGGACGTCGGGGCGCACCGCGACGGGTCCGACCATGACAAGCGGCGTTATGGTGCCACCGGCCGCGCGGTGGGCGACGGGCCAGCACTGGATCGTGCCGATCAACATGCCGTCCTCGACCGCCGCGAAACTCAACGCCGGCACCGCATCCATGCCTTCGCGGATGCGGTAGGCGGTTCGTCCAAAGCGATCCGATCCGAAAGCGACGTCGAGGAGATCCTCGACTGCCTGCGGTTCGATATCGGACAATGGAAGTAACTCGACCAACGCATACCCTTTCGCTAATGCGGCGGCGCTTTAGGGTCCGGCGTCGGCAATGCAAAGCCGAATGTCGCGCTCGTTCGACAGGAATTTCTTGTGACCGATACATTGTGGCTGGAAGTGAACGGGCTGACCGTCGACGTACTGACCGGCATCTATTCCGAAGAAACGCACCTGCCGCAGCCGCTGCGCATCTCGGTGCGCGCGAAGCTGGCGATGGCCGATCACTACGAGCCGACGACGCCTTTGAGCCGTTCGAAGAACTATATGCACCTGAAATTCGCGGCGACCGAGGGTATTCCCAAGGATGTTCATTTCGTGCTGATCGAAAGCGTCGCCGACCATATCATCGACACCCTGTTCCTGCAGGACGAAAAGGTCGAGGAGGTCGAGGTCAAGATCGTCAAGCTCGCGATCGCTGAGGACGGCGAAGAGATCGGCATCACGATGCGGCGGGCGCGCAAGTGACGCAGAAGCTCGCTCTCGTCACGGGCGGGCTCCACCGCGTCGGTGCCGCGATTTCGGCGCGCCTCGCGCGCGAAGGCTATGCGCTGGCGATCCACAAGCGCAGTCCAGGCGACGCCGATCCGGTACTGGCGGATGCGCTCGCCGAGACGGGAGCGCTTGGCCACCGCTTCGCCGCCGACCTCGCCGATCCGGCGGCGGTCGACGGGCTGATCCCCGCGGTGATCGAGAAATTCGGCCGCGCGCCCGATTTGCTCGTCAACAATGCCGCGCTCTTCGCCGAAGGTGAGTGGCCCGACCTGTCCGCCGCAAAGCTGACCGAGATGATGCAGGTCAATCATCACGCCCCGGTGATGCTGGCGAAAGCGCTCGTCGCGGCGAGCGAGGGCAAGCGGCCCGCGATCGTCAATATCGTCGATCAGCGCGTCGTCCATCCGGTACCCGACCAGGTCGCATACAGCCTGTCGAAATCGGCGCTGTGGCAGGCGACCCAGACGCTTGCCGTCGCGTTCGGAAGCCGCGCGCGCGTCAATGCCGTTGCTCCCGGGCTGACAATGGCGACCGACGATTATTCGGCGGCGCAGGTCGAACGGCTGGCCAAGCTCATGCCGCTCGGCGCGCTGCCGACGCCGGCGCAGATTGCCGATGCGGTGGTCTATCTCGCGCGTGCCGAGGCGGTGACGGGGCAGACGATCTTCGTCGACGGCGGCGCGCATCTGGCACCGATGGAGCGCGATTTCGTCGCGCTGGAGCGCGACTGACCATATACTTGTTTCGTCAGCCCGGGCTTGGCCCGGGATCCCGCTTTTTCGGCGCCGGCTGACCTCGATTTACAGCGGGACCCCGGGTCAAGCCCAGGGTGACGAGAGAAAAGAAGGACCGACGCCCGTCAGTAAATATGGACGGCCTTCGTCGCGAGATATCCATCCAGCCCCTCGGGCCCGCTTTCGCTGCCGAAGCCGGATTCCTTGATCCCGCCGAACGGCATGTCGTTTGCCGAGATCACGAAGCTGTTGATCCCCACCATCCCGCTTTCGACGCCGTCGGCGATACGGTTGATACGGCGGCCATTCTCGGTGAAGGCAAAGGCGGCGAGGCCATAGGGCAGCCGGTTTGCCTGTTCGAGGGCCTCGTCCTCGGTCCCGAACGGGCGGATTAGCGCCATCGGGCCAAAGGGTTCGTTGTTCATCGCATCGGCGTCGAGCGGCACATCGGCGAGTGCGGTCGGCTGGAAGAAATAGCCCTCGCCTGTGGGCGCGCCGCCTGCGATGACTCGCGCGCCCTTCGCGGTCGCATCGGCAATCATCGCTTCCAAGGCGGGGGCGCGGCGGGCGTTGGCGAGCGGCCCCATCTGCGTATCGGCGTTGAGTCCGCTGCCGATCTTCACCTTCCTCGTCCGTTCTGCGAAACCCGCGACGAAGGCGTCATAGATGCCCTCCTGAACGTAGAAGCGCGTCGGCGAGATGCAGACCTGCCCCGCGTTGCGGAACTTCTGCAGCACGACGCGATCAAGCGTCGTTTCGAGATCGCAGTCGTCGAAGATCAGCACCGGGGCGTGGCCGCCCAGTTCCATCGTGATCCGCTGTACCCGGTCGGCGGCGAGCTTCATCAAATGCTTGCCGACTGCGGTCGAACCGGTGAAGCTAACCTTGCGGATCACTTCGCTGCCGAGCAGGTGGCGGCTGATCATATCCGGATTGCCATAGACGAGCTGGACGACATCGCCAGGGATACCCGCGTCGGCGAGGCAGCGCATGATCGCGCTGGTGCAGCCTGGCGTTTCCTCGGGCGCCTTGGCGATCACGACGCAGCCCGCCGCGAGCGCGGGGGCGATCTTTTTCACCATCAGATTGACCGGAAAGTTCCACGGGCTGAACGCTGCGACCGGGCCCACGGGCTGGCGCAACACCATCGCGCGCTGGCCCGCGGGACGCTGGACGACGCGGCCCCCGATGCGCTTTCCTTCTTCCGCGAAATATTCGAGCAGCGACGAGGCCGACAATACTTCGCCCCGCGCTTCGGCAATCGGCTTACCCTGTTCCAGCGTCAGCAGCGTCGCGATATGGTCGACGCGCTCACGGATGATGCCCGCGGCCTTGCGCATCAGCGCGGCGCGTTCGTCGGGGGTCTTCGCGCGCCATACCGGCCAGCCGCGCGCCGAGGCGGCGAGCGCCTCATCGAGATCGGCTGCGGTCGCGACCGGCAATTCGGCGATGGTGCCTGCGGTCGCGGGATTATAGACCGGCCGCGCCTCGCGCCCCTCGCCGCTCCGCCATGCGCCATTGATGAAGAGCTGGAGGTCGGCGTCGTAGGTCGCGGTCATATGCATTTCCTGTCTGATCCGTTCGCATCGAGCGAAGTCGAGATGCCCCTCGACCTTGCTCCACGCCGATGGGTGTCTCGACTTCGCTCGACCCGAACGGAAATGGGGGTGGTCAGATGCCGACCATATAATGCCGATCAGCGATAGTTAAAGCTGATGCTGATCCGTTCGCCCTTGCCCGAATGCGGCATGACCTCGTGACGCAGCCAGCTTTCCCATAGAAAGACGCGGCCGGCGGCCGGTTCGGCATAGATGAAGGGGCGCAGATGCTCGGGCGCGTCGTCGGTCCGGCCGGGCGCCGCCATCAGCATCGGCAGGCGCGGATCCTCGAGCTTGAGGGCGCCCGATCCCGGCGGGACCGCGACGTAAAAGGTGCCCGACACGATGCTGTGCGGGTGAATATGCCCGCTGTGCGTGCCGCCGGGCTTCAATATATTCACCCACAGGCTGTCGAGCTTGAGCGGCTTGGCGAGGTCGAAGTGGCAAGCCCTGGCAAACGCCTTCACTTCCTTGTCGAGCAGCTTCTTGAGGTCGTGGAACGCGGGGTCGCGCTCGGGCAGATCGCCGAGGCTCGCATAGCTGGTGTAACCCTTATAGCCATGCTCGCGGCTCCAGCGCCGCCCCGCGCCATCCTCTTCGGCGAACAGACGGCTGCTTTCCTCCAGCTCTTCGAGCAGGTCGGGCGTGCCGATGTCGGCCTCGTAAAAATTGGTGGCGAAGAGCGTGCGAACGGGCATGATGGCCGCAAAGCACAGCAAGTGCGGACACGCAAGGGAGATGGGGATGGCCGAGTTTGAACTGATCGCCGACGGATTACGCTTTCCCGAGGCGCCGGTGGTGATGGAGGACGGCAGCGTCATCGTCGTCGAGATCGAGGCGAAGCGCATCACGCGCTGCTGGCCCGGCGGAAAGAAACAGGTCATCGCGACCCCCGGCGGCGGCCCTAACGGCCTCGCCATCGGCCCAGACGGCAAGCTTTATTGCTGCAACAACGGCGGGTTCAACTATGTCGAATCGAACGGCTATCTGGCGCCGCACGGTATCGCCGACGATTATTCGGGGGGGCGAATCGAGCGCATCGATATCGAAACGGGCGCGGTCGAGGTGCTGTACAAATCGGGCGACCATGGCGTCGTACTGCGCGGGCCGAACGATATCATGTTCGACGCCCACGGCGGCTTCTGGTTCACCGATCATGGCAAGGTCGATTATGCGAAACGCTGCCACGACATCGTCGGCATCTTCTATGCCAAGGCCGACGGCAGCTTCATCGAGGAAGTGATCTTCCCAAGCTATAACCCCAATGGCGTCGGCCTCTCGCCCGATGGCAGCAAGCTCTACGTCGCCGAAACCTACACTTGCCGTCTGACCCAGTTCAACATCGTCGCGCCCGGTAAGGTCGACGATGCGGCGGGTCCCGGCGGCCCCGGCATCCCGCTCTATCGCCCGGCAGGTTATAAATTCTTCGACAGCCTCGCGATGGAGGCGAACGGAAATATCTGCGTCGCGACGATCGGCGAGTGCGGCATTTCGGTCGTCGGCCCCGATGGCTCGCTCGTCGAATTTGTCGCGACCGACGACATCTTCACGACCAACATCGCCTTTGGCGGGTCCGACCGGCAGGATGCCTATATCACCCTGTCGGGGACGGGCCGGCTCGTGAAGACGCGCTGGGCCAGGCCGGGGCTGCAACTGCAGTACTGACCCCGCGCCTCTGCAAGGGAGGCGAGGATGAGAATGATCCTGGTGGCGGCGCTGCTGATGGCGGCGCCCGCGAATGCGCAGGTGCTGAACGCCGAACAGGCCGATGCGATCATCAAGGGCTGCGCCGCGCACGCGCGTGCCAAGGGTCAGGGGCATGCGATCGCGGTCGTCGACCTCGGCGGCCATCCGGTCGCGATGTGGCGGATGGACGGCAATGCGTTCGGGATGATGGAGTTTTCACTCGAAAAGGCGCGCGCGGTCGCCGCATGGGGTTTCCCGACAAGCGGGATGGAGGAAGCAGCCAAGGGCACGCCGGGCTTCGCCGATGCACCGCATGTGGTCACCGTCGCCGGCGGCGTGCCGATATTCAGCGCCGACGGACGGACGCGGCTGGGCGGCGTGGGTGCATCGGGCGAGGCGCCGACCGACGATGCCGCTTGCGCCGCCGCGGGGATCGCGGCAGCAGGGCTGAAATCGGAGCGCGCGCGCTGACCATCGTGGCGCCTCCTGCAACAGGGAGCTCACGATGCACGAGGAAACCCATGCCGTCACGCGGATCGGCTGGCTGCGCGCCGCAATCCTTGGCGCCAACGACGGGATCGTGTCGACCGCAAGCCTGATCGCGGGCGTCGCGGCGGCGGGTGTGTCGCAATCCTCGATCCTCGTTACCGGCACCGCTGGACTGGTTGCCGGCGCGATGTCGATGGCGGCGGGCGAATATGTGTCGGTGAGTTCGCAGGGCGACGCCGAAAAGGCCGATGTCGAGCTGGAGAAGCGGCATCTCGCGGCCGACCCAGAGTTCGAGCTTGAGGAGCTGACCCAGATTTATCAGGACCGCGGGCTCAACCGCGCGCTTGCCGAAGAGGTGGCGGTGCAACTGACGGCGCACAATGCGCTCGACACGCATCTGCGCGACGAATTGGGCATGACCGACGCGATGGCAGCGCGCCCGGTGCAGGCAGCGGCGGCCTCGGCGGCAAGTTTCGCGATCGGTGCGGCGCTGCCGCTGGGGACTGTACTGGTCGATCGGGGGGATTCACTCCCCCTCACCGTATCGGCGGCATCGCTCGTTTTCCTAGCGATTCTCGGCGCGCTCGGCGCATGGGCGGGCAAGGCGCCGATGCTGCGCCCCGTCGTTCGAGTCACTTTCTGGGGCGCGATTGCTATGGCGGTGACGATCGCGATCGGATCGTTGCTGGGGACAACGGTGGGTTGATAGCTGCATGTGCAGCTTTTTATGATCTAGCGCCGCTTCAGCCACTCGCGCAGCGCGATGGCATTGTTCCGTTCCTCGCTCTTCGCGGCATAGAGCAATGTTACAGGTCCCGCCTGCGCCGCAGCATTCAGCGTGAAGAGCGCCGCCTTCACCTCCTCGCCGCCCGCTTCGAGCTCGGCAAAATAGTCGCGGCGGAATGCGTCCCACGCCTCGTCCGAATCGGCAGTCTCGCCGTGGAAACGCTTGCGTAGGCCATCACTCGGCGACAGTGGTTTGAGCCACGCCGCGAGCGCCGCCTTTTCCTTCGACACGCCGCGCGGCCACAGCCGGTCGACAAGGAAACGCGTACCGTCGCCGGGAGCCGCCGGTTCATGAATGCGCTTGACCGCGATTGTCAGGGGCGGTGCCATCTGTATGACTATCGATCATCCCGCGTTCGCGGGCAAGTCAATCGGAGGGGTCCGGAATGAGCGCAAAAAGCTGGGCGATCGACATCGATCGCGACGATATCACGCAAGTTCAACTGGTTGAGGAAGCCCCGGCGCCGCTCGCGCCGGGTCAGATCCGTGTCCATCTCGACAGCTATGCCATGACCGCGAACAACATCACCTATGCGGTGTTCGGAAAGCCCGCCGGGTTGTTCGGCAATGATCAGGGCTATTGGGATTTCTTTGCCGAGCCCGGCGAACCCGGCCGCCTGCCCGTCTGGGGTTTTGCGACGGTGACCGAAAGCGCCGCCGAAGGCGTGGCGGTCGGCGACCGTTTCTATGGCTATTATCCGATGGCGAGCGATGCGGTCCTCAATGTCGGAAAAGCGGGGCCCGGCGGCTTTACCGACGTGACACCGCGGCGCACCACCCTGCCCCCCATTTACAACAATTATCAGCGAATCGCGGCGCTGCCCGACTATCGCGCCGCCGACCATGATTACTGGCCGGTGTTCCGCCCGCTCTTCCTGACCGGATGGCTGATCGCCGACCAGTTCGAAGATGAGGCCGATTATGGCGTCCAGCAGATACTGATCGCCAGCGCATCGAGCAAAACGGCCATCGGTCTTGGCTTCGCGCTGGGCCAGCGCGCAGAGCGTCCCGAAACGATCGGGCTGACCAGCGCCGCCAATGTCGATGCACTCGCCGCGCAGGGCATTTACGACCGCGTCGTCAGCTATGACCAGATCATGACGCTGAACGCGTCGACGCCGGCCGCGCTGGTCGACATGGCGGGCAATGGTGCGGTGACGCGTAGCGTGCACAGCCATTTCGGCAACCAGCTCAAGGCATCGATCATCGTCGGCAAGTCGCATTGGGATGCGCAAGCCGATGTCGAAGGCCTGCCCGGCCCCGAGCGGCAGGGCTTCTTCGCGCCGGGCCGCAGCCAGAAGCGCATCACCGATTGGGGCGGCGCGGCATTCGGGCAGAAGATTGCCGAGGCGTGGCTTGCCTTCATGGATGTTGCACCGCGGCTGGCATCGGTCGATAAGCGCAGCGGCGGCGACGCGGCGCTCGCTGCCTATCGGGAGATGCTCTCGGGACAGGCCGACCCCAAACAGGGGATCGTCGTCGTCCCATGAGGGTCGCATGAGCAGTCCCTTCCCCGCCGCACGAAAGGACCGACCATGCTTCGTACCCTAGTCTTCGCTGCCTCGCTCGCGCTCCTGCTTCCGGCGGGAGCGGCACTTGCCGAAACACCCAAGGCCACACCCGCGCACAAGCCCGACCTGGCGGACCGCGTCGCCGGCACTTACAAGGGCGACATCATCTCCGACGCACGCGGCTCGTCGAAAAACGGCGTGACGATCACGGTTACGCGCACCGGACCGAACAAGGTCGAGATCAAATCGAGCCATGCGCGCATCCCGACCGTCACCATCCCGCTCGAAAAGGCGATGGAAGCGATCCTTGCCGCAAGCGGACCCTATGTCTTCCTGCTCGACACGGTACGCTCGCCCGACCGGCTCGACCTTACCATCGACGATGCGAGTTGGTCGGGCAACCGCTCGGCCAGTCCCGCCAAGTAACAAGGTTCATCCCTCTCCCATGACTTATACGACCGTTATTTTCGATTTCGGCGGCGTCATCACCGCCTCTCCCTTCGAAGCGTTCAACCGGCTGGAGGGTGAGCGCGGCCTGCCGCGCGATTTCGTGCGCCGCGTCAACGCAATCAATCCCGACGCAAATGCCTGGGCGAAATTCGAGCGCGCCGAGATCGATGCAGCGACCTTCGACACGCTGTTCGCCGACGAGGCGCGCGCGCTGGGGCATGAGCTGGAAGGCGAAGCGGTGCTCGCCGTGATCGCGGGCGCGGTACGTCCGGCGATGGTAGCGGCGCTCGACACGCTGAAAGATCGAGGCTTCACCATCGCGTGCATCACGAACAATGTGCCGGGCGGCAAGATGGGCATAGGCGGCGCGGGCATGACGCGCAGCGAAGAGGCCGCGATCGAGGTCGCCGATATCATGGCGCGCTTCGCGCATGTTATCGAATCGAGCAAGGCCGGGGTGCGCAAGCCCGATCCGCGGATTTACCTGATGATGTGCGAGAAGCTGGGCGTCGAACCCGCTGAATGCATCTATCTCGACGACCTCGGCATCAACTGCAAACCGGCAAGCCAGCTTGGCATGCACGCTATCAAGGTGACGAGCGGCGAACAGGCGCTTGCCGACCTGTCGGCGGTGTTGGGGGTGAAGCTGCCCTGACGGTGACCTTTCTGTCCCGCCAAAGATGGCGGCATCGGGGTGGGGTGCTGACGTGCAGTCACTCTCTTCCGTCATCCCGGGCTTGACCCGGGATCCCGCTTTTTGAAGGCACCGGCACGCTTCACGAAATAGCGGGACCCCGGATCAAGTCCGGGGTGACGATATGGAGAGGCTCGAAACCCGTCGCTTGCGGCTCGTTTGGCTCAGACCGTCGCCTCCGCAAGATTCAGCCTCGCCGCGCGCTCGAAAATCTGCGTCAGCACCGGCTCGGTGTCGGCAACGCGCATCGCGACCTGAAACTCGACCGGGGCCAAAGCCGGCATCGCGTCGATTTCGACGAGCGCGCCGCTCGCCACTTCGCTGCGTACCATCGGTTGCGGAAAAATGCCGATGCCTCCGCCTGCCTTTGCGATGTCGATCATCGTGCGGGCATTGTTGCAGAGGTTGAGCGATTTTTGCGCGATGCGCGACGCCTCGATCGCCTCGCGCATACGGCCGTGGATCGGCGAATGGCTGGCGAGCGACCATATGGGAAGCATCGCCTTGCCGCCGGCAAAGGCCGATGCGACGGTGGGGCTAGCGAGCCAGACGAGTTCGACCGCACCAATCGGGCTGGTTTTCAGCGCCGGGTGCGCAATCGGTCCTGCGGCAAAAGCGATGTCGGTGCGGCCGGTGAGCAGTTGCTGGATCAGGTTCGCGGTGAGGTCGATTTCGATTTCGAGCCCGACATTGGGCATGTCGGTCTTGAGTCCGGCCACAAACGCCGGAAGGCAGCTCGCCGCCGCGATTTCTCCCGCACCGATGCGCACGACACCGCTCGCCTCGCCATAACCGCCGCTGCCGAGGAGCGCGACCTGCATGTCGCGGAGCAGCGGATCGCAATCGCGTACAAGCTTGCGCCCCGCCGCGGTGAGCGACATCGCGCGCCCCTCGCGGCGGAACAGCGCGGTGCCGAGCCGCTGTTCGAGTTCGCGCATCCGCGCCGAGACCGTCGGCTGCGTTGTATTGAGCCGCTCGGCCGCGGCCGAGAAGGTGCCGAGCCGGTCGATCCAGAGCAGAGTTTCGAGATGATAGAGCGAGACGCGATTGATAGACATCGTCTATGTATAATCCAAAAATCGAACAATTAGAATTGATGGATCAAATGCGCCAAGGTCGCGCGCGAAATCACTCAGGAGAGCCATCCCATGGGGAAGAAGCAATATCCCGACGCCGCCGCCGCCCTCGAGGGCCTGCTGTTTGACGGAATGCAGATTTGCGCGGGCGGTTTCGGCCTTTGTGGTATTCCCGAACGGCTGATCGACGCGATCCGCGATGCCGGGACGAAGGACCTCACCATCGCCAGCAACAATGCCGGAATCGACGGCGAAGGGCTGGGCAAGTTGCTCCGCACCAAGCAGGTCAAAAAGATGATCTCGTCGTACGTCGGCGAGAATAAGGAGTTCGAGCGGCAATATCTGGCGGGCGAACTCGAGGTTGAATTCTGTCCCCAGGGCACGCTGGCCGAACGCTGCCGCGCGGGCGGCGCGGGCATTCCAGGCTTCTATACCAAGACCGGCGTCGGCACGCTTGTCGCCGAGGGCAAGGAAGTGAAGAATTTCGACGGGCAGGATTATATCCTCGAACGCGGCATCTTCGCCGACCTTGCGATCATCAAGGGCTGGAAGGCCGATGAGAGCGGCAACCTCATTTTCCGCAAGACCGCGCGCAACTTCAACCAGCCGATGGCGACCGCGGCGAAAATCTGCGTCGCCGAGGTCGAGGAAATCGTGCCGGTCGGCAGCCTCGATCCCGACACGATCCACTTGCCCGGCATCTATGTGAAGCGGCTCGTCCTCGGCGCGCCGTACGACAAAAAGATCGAATTCCGCACGACACGCCCGCGCGAGACGGCGTGATGCGTAGCCTCGCCATCACGGCGACGTTGCTCCTCTCGGGCTGCGCCAGCGCGCCGGCCGAGGTGGCGGCGGTCCCGGCTCCGCCCGCAACGGCGGCCCCCGCTGAAGCCGCAAAGCCGCCCGTCGCGCTGCAATATCTCTATGGCTCGCCCGAAGCCGCGGTTGCAGTGCGCGCGACCAATGCGCGGATCGCCGATTATGGCGTGTGGCGGATCAAGCAGCGCCCGAAGGACAGCGTTGTGCTGGCGGCCGGGGCGTCGATCGACGCGCCGACGTTCGAGCCGTGCGGCGACAAGCCCTTCGCTGCGGTCTTCGACGCCGACGAAACGTTGATCTGGAACCTCGGCCCGATGCGGCATTTTGCCGAAAAGGGCACCGGCTTTGACCTCAAGGTCTGGGATCAGTGGGAAAAGACCGGCGCCGGCAAGGCGATCGCGATGCCCGGCACGGTCGAGATGGTGAACCGGCTCCGCGCTGCGGGCATCACCGTCATCGCCAACACCAACCGCAGCGCCGCCAATGCCAAGGGCAGCGAAGATACGCTCCGCGCCGCCGGGCTCGGCGAGTTCAAGCATGGCGAGACGTTGTTCCTGATGGGCGACGACGCCGGCGGGTCGAGCAAGGACCCGCGCCGCGCGACAATCGCCTCGAAATATTGCGTGATCATCCTCGGCGGCGACCAGCTTGGCGATTTCAGCCAGCAGTTCAACGTGAAGGATCTGCCCGCCGCGCAGCGCATGGCGCTCGCCACCAGCGCGGGCGCCATCGCACTCTGGGACAAGGGCTGGTTCCTTTTTCCCAACCCCGTCTATGGCCCGTGGGAAAAACTGGGCTGGGGCGACGCCTTCCCCTCCGACAAGCAATGGGAGCCTAACTGACATGGCCTGGACGCGTGATGACATAGCGGCGCGCGCCGCGAAGGAGCTGCAGGACGGCTATTACGTCAACCTCGGCATCGGCATCCCGACGCTCGTCGCGAATCATATCCCGGCGGGGATGACCGTGACGTTGCAGTCGGAAAACGGCATGCTCGGCATCGGGCCCTTTCCGTATGAAGGCGATGAAGATCCCGACCTGATCAATGCGGGCAAGCAGACGATCAGCGAATTGCCGCAGTCGGCCTATTTCTCGTCGAGCGACAGCTTTGCGATGATCCGCGGCGGGCATATCGACCTCACCGTATTGGGGGCGATGGAGATCGCCGAAAATGGCGACATCGCCAACTGGATGATCCCCGGAAAGATGATCAAGGGCATGGGCGGCGCGATGGACCTGGTCGCGGGCGTCAAGAAGATCATCGTGGTGATGGAACATAATGCCAAGGACGGCAGCCCCAAGTTCATCCCCGAATGCACGCTGCCGCTGACCGGCAAGAATGTCGTCGACATGATCATCACCGACCTCGCGGTGTTCAAGCGCGACAATCATGACAGCCCGTTCAAGCTGATCGAATTGGCGCCGGGCGTCACCGCCGAGGAAGTCGCGGAAAAAACGACGGCGCATTATATTGCATAATGTTGCGGCCAATCCCGGGACCACCTGGCTGATTGTCGGCGGGTGGCTGTCGGTCCTGGCCGCGCTGCTTCATATTGCCTGCATTTTCGGCGGCCCCGACTGGTATCGTTTTTTCGGCGCGGGCGAAGGCATGGCGCGCGCGGCAGCGCGCGGCGATCTGCGGCCGACGCTGATCACGCTGGCAATTGGTGCCATCCTGCTTGTCTGGGCCGCTTATGCCTTTTCGGGAGCCGGCTCGCTCCCGCGTCTGCCCTTGCTGCGGACGGGGCTGATCGTCATCGCCGCCATCTATCTGCTCCGCGGGCTCATTTTCGTACCGCTCCATATGTGGCGGCCGCAACATAGCGACAGTTTCGCGATCTGGTCGTCGCTGATCGTCCTTGTCTATGGTGCGGTTTACGCCGCCGGGACGTTCAAGGCGTGGCGCCATCTTGCACCCTGAGGGGTGACGGCCGCGGAAGTCGCGGCTAAGACGGCCGCCAATTACGAGGTCGCAGTCCAATCGAGAGTCAATGAAGCGGGTTTTTGTTTTTCTGATCGTGGCCGCCGCGCTGGTGGCCGCCGGCTGGCTTGGCATTCACGCCCTTGGCGGCAACCACCCGCTTGCGAGCGTACCGATCCCGATTTCGGCGCCCGAGAACCTGCCCGACACGCCCGCCGAATGGCGCGGCCGCATCGACTATCGCGCACTCGACCGGCAACTCGCCGCCCTGTCGCAGCGTCCCGAGATGGCAGGGCTGGCGGTGGCCGTGGTCGAAGACGGAAAACTCAGCTTCGTGCGCACCTATGGCGTTTCCGACGCCTCGACCGGTGCACCCGTAACGGCGCAAACGCTGTTTCGCTGGGCCTCGGTTTCCAAGACCGCAACGGGCGTTCTCGCTGCCGCGTTGGCCAACGACGGCTCGCTCGACCTGAACCGCCCGGTCGCGAGTTGGGGCACATCGCTGCGCCTGCCCCGCGGCGCCGAGGCGCACGTCACGCTGGACCAGCTATTGGCCCAGCGCACCGGCCTCACCAAAAACGCCTATGACGAGAAACTGGAGGAAGGGCAGGATCCGGCCGCGCTGCGCGCCAGCCTTGCCGCGGCACCGCTGCAATGTGATCCCGGGACGTGCCATACCTATCAGAATGTCGCTTTCGACACCGCGAGCGAGATATTGGGCAAGGCCGCGAACGAGCCTTTCGCCGACGCGGTCGAGGACCGTTTTTTCCGCCCGCTCGGCATGGTCAGCGCAGGCTATGGAAGGGATCGGCTGACAAGCGCAAAGGATTGGGCGAAGCCGCACCGCGGCGCGCAGATCCGCCCGATCAAGGAAGCCTATTGGCGCGTCCCCGCCGCCGCAGGGGTCGAAAGCGATATCGTCGATTTCGCCAAATGGATGCAGGCCATGATGGGGAAGCGCCCCGACGTGCTGCCGGATCCGGTGTTGCAGCTTGCCCACCACCCGCGCGTCGGCACCGGACGGCTTTATGGCGGCACCTTGCGGGCCGCGACGGGTGACGCGGGTTATGGCCTTGGCTGGCGGAGCTTTACCTATGCCGGCAACCGACTCGAAGGCCATTCGGGCGCGGTCGAGGGATATCGCGCGACGATGATCTTCGAACCCGCGACGCGGACGGGCGTCGTGGCGCTGTGGAACAGCGATTGGGGATTTCCGTTCCGTATCCCGTTCACGGTGATCGACAGCTATCACAAACGCGACGACGCAGGCTGGCTCGACCTGAGCGAACTGCCACAGCCGACAGCCGCCACCGCGAAGCCCAGACCGGCCACCGCAGATCCGAAAGGGTAACTGGCTTTCCCCACGTCCGCCGCCTGTGTATGAGGCGCGCGGACAAGGCCGGGAGGAGATTGATCGATGCGCGTGCTGCTGACCGGATCGTCGGGCTGGCTGGGGCGCTATCTCGCGCCGCTGCTCGCTGGAAACGGCCATGAGGTCACCGGGCTCGACGTCGTTCCCGGCGCGCACACGCAGGTGATCGGCACCGTCGCCGACCGCGCGCTGATCGACCGGACGATGGGCGAGCATGGCATCGATGCGGTCATCCACGGCGGCGCGCTGCACAAGCCCGACATCGCGCGTTATCCGCGGCAGGCATTCGTCGACGTCAATGTCAGCGGCACGCTCAACCTGATCGAGGCCGCGGTGGCCGCCGGCAACGACCGTTTCCTTTTTACCTCGACGACGTCGCTGATGATCCGCAGCGACGTGCGCGCCGGCGCAGGCGCGGCGGGCGCCTGGTGGATGGACGAGGATTTCGGTCCGATCGAACCGCGCAACATTTACGGGATCACCAAGCTTGCGGCCGAGCAGGCATGCAAGCTGGTCCACCGCGAGCATGGCATCGCCGCGCTGATCCTGCGTACCGGCCGTTTCTTCCCCGAGGATGACGACACGCATGCCGTGCCGAGCGGTCCGAACCTGAAAGCGAATGAGCTGCTCAATCGCCGCCTGACCGTCGAGGATGCCGCCGCGGCGCATCTCGCTGCGCTCGAGGCCGCGCCGTCGATCGGTTGCGACACCTTCATCCTCTCCGCCCCGCCGCCCTTCGCGCGCGAGGAAGCCGAGGAGCTCGCCCGCGATGCGCGCGCCGTCATCGCACGCCACTATCCAGACGCGGCCGACCTTTATGCCGCCAAGGGGTGGGTGCTCCCGGAAATCATCGACCGCGTTTACGATCCGTCGCGCGCCGAGCGTCGCTTCGGCTGGCGCGCCGCGACCGATTTCGGCAGCGTGCTCGCGGCGCTGCGCGAGGGCGCCGAGCTGCCCTTTGCACACGATCCCGACTATACCTCGCCCATCATCGCACAGGAGCGCCAAGCATGTATGTGCTGATCACCGCCAACCGCAATTATTCGAGCTGGTCGCTCCGCCCGTGGATGCTGATGCGCGCGCTGGGCATCGCGTTCGAAGACCAGATCGAACCCTTCAGCAACCCGATCAACTATGACGAGTTTCGAAGCTTTTCGCCGACGGGGCAAGTGCCCGCATTGCTCGACGAAGGGCGGACGGTTTACGACTCGCTCGGCATCACACTCTACCTCGCCGATCGGCATGACGGCCTGTGGCCGACCGACCCCGATGCGCGCGCCTGGGCGCAATGCGCGGCGGCGGAGATGCACAGCGGCTTTTCGGCGCTGCGCAACGATTGCACGATGAACGTCGGCGTTCGCGTCACGCCCAAGCCTCCGTCGGGGGCGCTGCGGCTCGACGTCGCACGTATCCGCGAATTGTTCGCCGAGGGCCTGTCGCGCTTTGGCGGCCCCTTCCTCGCGGGCGACCGCTTTACCGCAGTCGATGCCTTCTTTGCCCCTGTCGCCTTTCGCATCCGGACCTATGGCCTCGACGTTGGCGCCGGACAGGCGTGGGTCGACCATATGCTCGCACATCCGGCGATGCAGGACTGGGAACGGCAGGCGCTGGCCGAAAGCTGGCGGGAGGAAAGCCATGAGGCAGAGCTGATGGCGGCCGGCGCGATTACCGCCGACTATCGAACAGCCTAAGCCCCCTATCCGTCGTCATTGCGAGCGTAGCGAAGCAATCTAGAGCGGTTACGCTACTCTGGATTGCTTCGCTGCGCTCGCAATGACGGGAGTTAATCGACCAGCGCCTCGCGCACGACCGCGACTCCAGCCTCGCGTTGCGCCTTCAATTCGGCCTTCAGCTTCGCGGGATCGCGCGCGAAAACGAAACCGAAGCTCACGCCGCCTTCCTTGCCGATCGTCGCATGGTGGAGTTTGTGCGCCTGAACGAGCCGCTTTGCATAGCCGCGCCGCGGGACCCAGCGGAAATAGCGCTGGTGGACGAGCCCGTCGTGCACCAGCGTGTAGATGATCCCGTAAAAGAGGATGCCGAGCCCGATCCAAGTCCCAGGCTCCCACGCATCCGCGCCCATGATCATCGGGCTGCCGACAACGAACATCGAAATGCTCATCGCGGCGCCGACGAGGCCGAACAGATCGTTCTTTTCCAGCATCTTGTCGTGCGGCTCATGATGGTCGCGGTGCCATGCCCAGCCAAAGCCGTGCATGATATATTTATGGCTCGCCCAAGCGACCAACTCCATCGCCACGACGGTGGCGAGAATGAGCGCAAGGATGGCGAGCGTCGACATGCGAGGGATTATAGAACGGTTACAGCGACCGCGCCATCACCTCTCCGTCGCCCCGGACTCGATCCGGGGTCCCGCTTGTCACCGTCGCAATGAGGGATGTCGGATCAAGTCCGGCATGACCAAAGAAGGCAGAAAACGGCGCGACCGAAAATTGCGTTTTTGATCGCCACTCGCTTGCATTGTTATGCCACAGGCTTAAGTGAACCGCATGACTCGGCCCCGCACCCTTTATGAGAAAATCTGGGACGCGCATGTCGTCGAACAGCGCCCCGATGGAACCGCTCTGATCTTCATCGACCGCCACCTTGTCCATGAAGTCACCAGCCCGCAGGCTTTTGCAGGGCTTCGCGCGACTGGCCGCACGGTGCGCCGCCCTGATCTGACGCTTGCGGTCCCCGACCATAATGTGCCGACGACGGCCCGGCTCGACGCGGCCGGACACAAGCTGCCGATCGCCGACCCTGAAAGCGCGGCGCAATTGGCGGCGCTCGAAAAGAATGCGCCTGAATTTGGCATCCGCTACATCGACGCTGTCGCGCCCGAACAGGGCATCGTGCATGTCGTCGGCCCCGAACAGGGCTTTTCGCTGCCCGGGACGACGATCGTCTGCGGTGACAGCCATACGGCCTGCCATGGCGGCATAGGCGCGCTCGCCTTCGGCATCGGGACAAGCGAGGTCGAGCATGTGCTCGCGACGCAGACCCTGCTGCTCCAGCCGTCGAAGACGATGGAAGTGCGCGTCGAGGGCGAAGTCGGCCCCGGCGTGTCGGCCAAGGACGTCATTCTCCACATCACCGGCGTGATCGGCGCTGCGGGCGGAACCGGACATGTCATCGAATATACCGGCAGCGCGATCCGCGCCTTGTCGGTCGAAGGGCGGCTGACCGTCAGCAATATGGCGATCGAGGGCGGCGCGCGCGCGGGCCTGATCGCGCCCGACGAGGTCACATTCGCATACCTCAAGGGCCGTCCCTATGCGCCGAAGGGCGCCGACTGGGATGCCGCAGTTGCATATTGGAAGAGCCTCACGACTGATTCGGGTGCGACCTACGACAAGGTGGTGGTCATCGACGCCGCGGACATCGCGCCGAGCGTCACCTGGGGCACCAGCCCCGAGGATGTCGTGCCGATTACCGGCGTCGTGCCCGCCCCCGACAGTTTCGCCGATCCGTCGAAGCAAACCGCCGCCGCCAAATCGCTCGCCTATATGGGGCTCGAACCCGGCACGCGGATGCAGGATGTGCCGATCGAGAATATCTTCATCGGCAGCTGTACCAACAGCCGCATCGAGGATCTGCGCGCCGCCGCGGCGGTGATCAAAGGCCGCCACAAGGCCGACAATGTCCGCTGGGCGATCGTCGTCCCCGGGTCGGGGCTGGTCAAGGCACAGGCCGAGGCCGAGGGGCTAGACCGCATCTTTACCGACGCCGGCCTCGAATGGCGCGAGCCCGGCTGCTCGGCCTGCCTCGCGATGAACCCCGACAAGGTGCCTGCAGGCGAACGCTGTGCCTCGACGAGCAACCGCAACTTCGTCGGCCGTCAGGGTCCGGGCGCGCGCACGCACCTCGTCAGCCCCGCGATGGCGGCGGCGGCGGCGGTGACGGGCAAGCTCACCGACGTCAGGGAGCTGATGGCATGACCCCGCTCGACAAGGTCGAAGGCCGCGCGATCCCGTTCGGGCTCAAGAATGTCGACACCGACGTCATCATTCCAGCGCACTGGCTGAAGACGACGACGCGCGAGGGCATGGGGCGCGGAGCGTTCGAGAGCCTGCGCGCCGATCCCGACAATCTGTTCGACAGCCCCGAATATAAGGGCGCGCCGATCCTGATCGCGGGCGACAATTTCGGTTGCGGGTCGAGCCGCGAACATGCCGCATGGGCGCTCGGCGACCTTGGCATCCGCGTCGTGATTGCCCCCTCCTACTCGGACATCTTCTCGGGCAACGCGGTGAAAAACGGCATTCTGCCCGTCGTCCTGCCCCAGGCGGCGATCGACCGGTTGATGGAGGTAGCGGCCACGGACCCGGTGTTCGTCGATCTCGAGCATCAGACGGTGACGACGCAGTTCCAGGACCGCTTCACTTTCGAGATCGACCCGTTCCGCAAGATGTGCCTGCTCGAGGGGCTCGACGAAATTTCGCTGACCGAAAAGAGCGACGCGGCGATCGGCGCTTACGAAGCCAAACTCGACACCGAGCGGCCGTGGATGCGGCCCGCAGCATAAGGCACGATAAACACCATAAGAGGAGAAGATGATGAAGGCTCTCTTGTCGACCGCAACCGGCGGCCCCGAAACGCTCACTTTGGGCGAACTGCCACGCCCCAGTGCGGGCAAGGGCCAGATCGTGATCGACGTGAAGGCCTGTGCGGTCAACTTCCCCGACGTGCTGATCATCGAGGATAAATATCAGTTCCGCCCCGAACGCCCCTTTGCACCCGGCGGCGAAGTCGCGGGGCTTGTCGCCGAAGTTGGCGAAGGTGTCACGGAGTTCCAGGTCGGCGACCGCGTAATCGCAGGCTGCGGCAACGGCGGCATGTCCGAGGCGGTCGCGGTTTCGGTGCATAATGTCTATCACCTCCCGGAAGCGCACGGCTTCGCGGAAGGTGCCTCCTTGCTGATGACCTATGGCACCAGCATCCACGCACTTGTCGATCGCGGTCACATCGAGGAAGGCGACACCCTGCTCGTTCTCGGCGCCTCGGGCGGTGTCGGCATCGCGGCGGTCGAACTCGGCAAGGCATTCGGCGCGCGCGTCGTCGCCGGCGTGTCGAGCGAAGAAAAGGCCGAAATCGCTCGGGCCGCAGGCGCCGACGATGTGGTCGTCTATGGCCGCCAGCCGTTCGACAAGGATCAGTCGAAAGAACTCGCGAACAAGTTCAAGGAAGCCGTCGGGCCCAATGGCGCGAACGTCATCTATGACGCGGTCGGCGGCGACTATGCCGAGCCCGCGCTGCGCTCGATCGCGTGGGAGGGACGCTATCTCGTCGTCGGCTTCCCCGCGGGTATCCCGCGCCTGCCGCTCAACCTGACCTTGCTCAAGAGCTGCGACGTCGCCGGCGTGTTCTGGGGCGCCTTCGTGATGCGCGACCCAGTCCGCAACCGCGCCAATATCGCGCGGCTGTTCCAGCTGTGGGAACAGGGCAAAATCCAGCCGCGCGTCACCGAAAGCTTCAGCCTCGAAGACGGCGGCAAGGCGATTGCCAAGCTTGGCGACCGGACGGCGGTCGGCAAGCTGGTCATCACCATCTGAAATATCGCCCCGATCCCGCACTGACCGATGCGCTGCGCGCGCTCGCCGCATCGGGGCGGATCGAGGTCCGCGTGACGCCCGGCGCACGGCGCGACGAGGTTCGCGTCGAGGACGGCGCCGTGCAGGTCCGCGTCACCTCGCCGCCCGCCGACGGCGCCGCGAACGACGCGGTTCTGCGGTTGCTCGCCGCCGTGCTCGGCTGCCCGCCGCGCGATTTGACACTGCTCCGCGGCGCGGCGGCCCGCGTCAAACTGATAGGAATTGCGACGAGTCGATAGCGCCGGGTTAACCAATTAGCAGGAGCCGCGCGCTATAGACGGAGGTAGGACTAGCTGGGGCCAGGGTTGGAGCAATGGCGAAACGCCGATCGAAATCCGCGGAAGGTGACGCGAGTATCGCGAATATTTCGCGTACCCGCCGTGCTCAACTCGTCGCCGAATTCGAAGGCGAACTAGGCATCGACCACAAGGCCCGGGCCAAGGCTGCAGAAGCCGAACGCCGCTGGATCGCTCGCAAGACCTTCATCGTCTGGACGATTGCGGCAATGTTCTTTGCCATCGCGTGCCAGAAATTGTGGCTCATGGGCGAGGACGTCGATGTGCCCTTTTCCGACATCAACCCCGTGCGCAGTCTGTTCGGCGAGTAACGCAACCACTGGACAAAAAAGGGGCCGCGATCACTCGCGACCCCGTCTATCCCGCAAAGCCGATCAGTAAACGCGTGCTTTCGGCTTGATATACTCAACATCGTCCGACAGCGTATATTCGTGGACCGGACGGTAATCGAGGCGAACGCCGCCGCCCTTGCCGCCCCAACCGTCGAACCATGCGATCGTGTGCTTCATCCACGTCGCGTCGTCGCGATTCGGGAAATCTTCGTGCGCGTGAGCGCCGCGGCTTTCCTTGCGGTTGAACGCCGAATGCATCGTCACCGTCGCCTGGCTGATGAGGTTGTCGAGCTCCAGCGTTTCGACAAGATCGGTGTTCCAGATCAGGCTGCGGTCGGTGACATGCACGTCGTTCATGCGCTGATAGGTCTTGGTGAGTTTTTCCTTGCCCTCCGCCATCAGCTCGTCGGTGCGGAACACCGCCGCGTGCTGCGACATCGCGCGCTGCATCTCCGTACGGATTTCCGCGGTCGGCGAGCCGCCGTTCGCATTGCGGAAATGATCGAGGCGCGCGAGCGCGAGGTCGGCGCTGTCCTTCGGCAGCGGCTGCTGCGCCGCACCGGGCTTCAGGATCTCCTTCAGGCGATGCCCCGTGGCGCGGCCAAAGACGACAAGGTCGATCAGGCTGTTCGACCCAAGGCGGTTCGCGCCATGGACCGACACGCACGCGGCTTCGCCGACCGCGAACAGGCCCGGAACCACGGTGTCGGGACCGTCCTTGCCCAGCGTGACGACTTCGCCATGATAGTTACAGGGAATGCCGCCCATATTGTAATGGACCGTCGGCACGACCGGCAGCGGCTGGCGCGTGAGGTCGACGCCCGCGAAAATCTTGCCGCTCTCGGTAATCCCCGGCAGGCGCTCGGCGAGCACGGCGGGATCAATATGGTCGAGGTGCAGGAAGATATGGTCGTTGTGCGGGCCGACGCCGCGGCCTTCGCGAATTTCGAGCGCCATCGAACGCGACACGACGTCGCGCGACGCCAAATCCTTCGCCGACGGGGCATAGCGTTCCATGAAACGCTCACCTTCGCTGTTGGTCAGATAGCCGCCCTCGCCGCGCGCACCTTCGGTGATCAGCACGCCCGCGCCATAGATGCCGGTCGGGTGGAACTGGACGAACTCCATGTCCTGAAGCGGCAGGCCGGCGCGTAGCACCATGCCGCCGCCGTCGCCGGTGCACGTATGCGCCGAGGTCGCGGTGAAATAGCAACGGCCGTAGCCGCCCGTTGCAAGCACGACGGCCTGCGAACGGAAGCGGTGGATGCTGCCATCCTCCATGCACAGCGCAATCACGCCGCGGCACTCACCATTTTCCATGATCAGGTCGAGCGCGAAATATTCGATGAAGAAGTCCGCGTCATATTTCAGCGACTGCTGATAGAGAGCGTGGAGCATCGCGTGACCGGTGCGGTCGGCCGCGGCGCAGGTGCGCTGCACCGGCGGGCCTTCGCCCATATTCTGCATATGGCCGCCGAACGGGCGCTGATAGATGGTGCCGTCGGCGTTGCGGCTGAACGGCACGCCGGCGTGCTCGAGTTCGTAAACCGCGTTCGGCGCCTCGCGCACCATATATTCGATCGCGTCCTGGTCGCCGAGCCAGTCCGAACCCTTGACGGTGTCGTACATGTGCCACTGCCAATGGTCGGGCGAATTATTGCCGAGCGATGCCGCAATGCCGCCCTGCGCCGCAACCGTGTGACTGCGCGTCGGGAACACCTTGGTGATGCAGGCGGTCTTCAGCCCCGCTTCGGCGCTGCCCATCGTGGCGCGCAGGCCGGAGCCGCCGGCACCGACGACGACGGTGTCATAGATATGGTCGATGATCTTGTAGGCGTCGGTCATCTTACATGCCCCCCGGAGCGAGCCCGGCGGCGGGCGCAAGCGCGATGCGGATGATGGCGAAAATGCCGTAGGCAGCGCCGCCGATCGCGTAGAAGTTCAAAAGGACGAGCGACAGGATCTTGGTCGCTTCGCCGTGGACATAATCCTCGATCATCACCTGAAGCCCCAGCCGCAGGTGCCAGAAGACGCTGGCGGTGAGCAGGATCAGCGCGAGCGCGACGGTCGGGTTCGACGCCCAGCGCAGCACCGCAGCATGATCGCCGAGCGGCAGGCGGAACATCGAGACGACGAACCAGGTGACGAGCAGGACGTTGGCGAGCGCGGTCAGGCGCTGCTGGATCCAGTGGTGCGAGCCATGGTGCGACGAACCAAGCCCGCGCACGCGGCCGAGACGCGTTCCGTTACCCATTGAGCGCCTCCGCAAATACATAGAGCCAGACCGCAGCGGTCGCCGTGATCGAACCCACGAAAACGAGCGTCGACCAGATTTTATTGGTCTTGAGCTCATAGCCCGCGCCGGTGTCGAGCACGAAGTGGCGCAGGCCCGAGAAGAGATGCTGGAAGAAGGCCCAGGTCAGCCCGATCAGCACGACCTTGCCAAGAATGTTGGTGACCTGGTGCAGCGTGCCGACTTCGGGGCTGGGATCGTGCCAGACGCACGCGATGAACGCCGCATAGGCGTCGGGTCCCGCGGCGAGCGCCCCCAGCCACCAAAGGAACATCAGGCCGCCGACGATCGCGAGACCATCGCCGCTGACGCGGTGAAAGATCGAGACCGCCATCGCTGGGGTCCATTTATACACCTGTAGATGCGGAGAGCGCGGACGCGCGCTCGGTTGATTGCCAGCCATATCAGCCCTGTCCTGACTCTAAACGGTCGATGCGCCGCCGGTTAAGCCTTCCCGCCGCGATATGCAATTGCTTAGGAGCATAGGGGAATAAATCGCTCGGTTTCCGGCTATTCAGTTGGCGACGAACCCGTTGATCGCGAGCCAACTCGCCAGAAGAGCGATATATTCGGCCGAATCCGGCCGCTCGGTCCCGTCATGTTTCGGATCGAGCGAGACTTTCCGGTCGGCGGACATCTCCATAGCATGATCGGCGCCGGCGATGCTGTGCACCGCCATCTTCGGCTTTTGCGCCGCGATGGCTTTCAGACGCTCGACCGAAACCGCGACCGGCACGACCGCATCGTCGGCGCCATAGAGGACAAGCGTCGGGACGGTGACCGCCGACAGATTCTTGAGGGGATCATTCTCGATCTCGCGGCGCCAGCCCGAAACCGCGCGGTCGCGTACCGTTTCGCCCATATAGGTATATTTGAACCACGGCTGCGTCTTGGCCGCGTCGATCATTTTCTGCGCGGCTTCGCGGCTGCCCGACCCGCGCATATAATCGTCGACCGCTTTGCGCGTCGCAGCCATCTGGTCGACCTCGGCCTGCGAATGGCCGTTGGCGATGAGATGATTGGTCGAGGAGAAGAGCATCTGCACGTCCGCCGTCACGACGGGTGCCGAGACGGCGATCACAAACGCGATATCGGTACTGCGCGATGCCGCGAGCGGCGATATCCAGCCCCCTTGACTCAGTCCCCAGGTGCCGATGCGTTTCGGATCAATGCGCGGGTCCGCCTTCAGGCTCCGCACCGCAGCAACCGCATCGTCGGCGAGGAGCGCGAAGTCGCCCCCGGCCGTCTTTGTCCCGGATTGCCCCGATCCGCGCCGGTCATAGACAAAGACCGCAATCCCGAGTGCGGGGAGCGCAGTCTTGAGATGATCGTAAAGCGATGCGGTGCGAAGCGGCGACGAAGCGCTGTGCGTGACGACGACCGCCGCGACGGGCTTGCGGCTGGCCGGCATGTAGAGCGTGCCGACGAGTTCGGTATCGCCGCTCATGAAGCGGCGATCCTCGGTCGTCACCCGTGTCGTAGCGGGCGCGCTCCAGGGCGGCGGCGCGGCCGGGCTGGCTGTGGCGGGCTGCAAAACCGCAACGCCGGCCATGATGGCCCAAAGACCGGCGGCGGTTCGCATCAGGCCACCCGCACGCCCGAAGACGCCGGGAACAGCCTCACTTGATCTTGCCGCGGTTCGCGTAGAGCAGCGCCGCAATCACCGCAGCCGAGCCGATGCCAAGCCCAGCCGCCGCCGCGGTCTTCCAGCCGCGCTTGCCCTTGCCCGCTTCCTGATCGGCAGCTTGCGCCGCTTCGGCGGCTTCGCGCTGCTGTTGACGCTCGCGCGCCGCGCGCAGCACTTCATTTTCTTCCTCTTCGGGCGGGGGAGGTGCCACTGGCTCGGTCATCGTCTCTCTATATCCTTGTCTTATCAGGCGAGCGCCTGTTCGACAGGCACATAATCGGTTCCGACCGCTTCCGCTACGGCTTCGAACGTCACCTTACCATTCCAAACGTTCAAACCCTGCGCAAGATGCACGTCGCGCTTCAAAGCTTCCTTCCACCCCAGATCGGCGATGCGCAGCGCGTGCGGCAGGGTTACGTTGTTGAGCGCATAGGTGCTGGTGCGCGCGACTGCGCCCGGCATGTTCGCGACCGCATAATGGACGATGCCGTCGACGACGTAGGTCGGGTCGGCGTGCGTCGTCGCGTGGCTCGTCTCGAAGCAGCCACCCTGGTCGATCGCGACGTCGACGAGCACCGAGCCGGGGCGCATCGTGCCGAGCATCTCGCGTGTGACCAGCTTCGGCGCTTCGGCACCCGGGATCAGCACCGCGCCGATGACGAGGTCGGCCTCGGCGACGCATTCAGCCAGGTTCGCGCGATTCGAGAAGCGCGTCTTGGCGCGCGCCTCGAAAAAGGTGCCGACGCGTTCAAGCACTTCGGGATCGCGGTCGAGGATGGTGACATCGGCGCCGAGGCCCGCCGCCATCTGCGCCGCGTTGAAGCCGACGACGCCGCCGCCGATGACGCAGACCTTGCCCGGCGCGACGCCGGGGACGCCGCCGAGCAATACGCCGCGGCCGCCATGCGCCTTTTCGAGCGCGGTCGCGCCGGCCTGAATCGACATGCGACCCGCAACCTGGCTCATCGGCTTCAGGAGCGGCAGGCCTCCGTGCGGGCTGGTGACGGTTTCATAGGCAATGCAGACGGCGCCCGATTTCATCAGGTCGCGCGTCTGGTCGGGATCGGGCGCGAGGTGGAGGTAGGTGTAGAGGATCTGGTCAGGGCGGAGCATCGCGCGCTCGACGGGCTGGGGCTCCTTGACCTTCACGACCATTTCGCAGGTGGCGAAGATTTCTTCGGCGGTCTGAACGATCTCGGCGCCCGCTTCGACATAATAGCGGTCGTGCGCGCCGATCCCCTCGCCCGCGCCGGTCTGGACGAGGACGCGGTGACCGTGAACGACGAGTTCGCGCGCGCTCTCGGGGGTCAGGCCGACGCGATATTCGTGGTTCTTGATTTCCTTGGGGGTGCCGATGATCATGGTCGCTCTCCGAATATTGGGTGTCATCGGCGATCGATTATTGCCGCCGAAAACTTGTCGGCGCTTTTAACAGAAATAGCTCGCGAGGTGCTTGCATATCCTTCGCAGATTCGCGACATAATTGCACGATTTTGGCGTGAAATGGATCGATGGCGCACAATGATTGATCGGATCGACGTGAAGTTGCTCGACTTGCTCCAACGCGGCGGCCCGCGACCGGCGGCCGAACTGGGCGAAGCCGTCGGCCTGTCGGCGTCGGCCTGCCACCGCCGTATCCGCGCATTGGAGGCGGCGGGCATCATCGCCGGCTATACCGCGCGCCTGAATCCCGAAAGCATCGGGCTCGGGCTCGACGTGTTCGTCGACATCAGCCTGACGTCGCAAAGCGAGGAAGCGCTGACCGCGTTCGAGAGCGCGGTGAAGAGCTTCGACGAAATCCTCGAATGCCAGCTTTTGTCGGGGGCGTCGGATTACCGGCTGCGCGTCGCGGCGCGTAACGTTGCCGATTTCGATCGGCTGCACCGTCATTGCCTTTCGCGCCTGCCGGGTGTCGCGGCGATGCACAGCGCCTTTGCGCTGCGCACGATCAAGGCGTTCGAGGGCTATCCCGTGCCGTCCCCATCGACGGGCGCCGAAGGCAAGACGCTAGCCCGGGGTTAACACCGCTTTTACCATTTCCGTCGCATATCCCGTTCACCAGTTTCATGGGACGCATGCGGGCAACAGACCCGCGCGCCTTTTGGGTCGATCAGGGAAGCCAAGATCATGGTGAAGGAAAATCCGATTCACAAGCAGCAGATCGATCCGGTGCCGATGGCCGATCGCTTCCCTTATTATGATCTCGACGGACGCCTTGCCGCCAATGCCACCGAGATACATGGCATCATCGCCGGACGCGAAGAGGCGATCGCGAAAGCCTATTGGGACGCTTTCAACGCGCTGCCCGGCGTCGATCGCAAGGTCGAGGGCGAGCTTCTCGACAGCTATATCCGTGGCAGCGCGCGCCACACCTTTACCAAATATGCCGATGCCGCCGGACAGGAAGTCGCGACGATCGCGTGTCAGAACGCCCATATGGCGCGGCGCGTAAAGCTGCCGCTTGCTTCGGTCCTGTCGTGCATCGCGGAAAGCCAGCGGCTGACGATCGAATATATCGTCGAAGCTTGCATCGGCGAGCCTGAGCGGCTGGCGCGGCTGACGAGCGCGGTGAACCGCCTCGCGCTGCTCGAATTCGATATCATGCAGCGATATGCGAACAAGCTCGACCGCGCGGTCTTTTCGAGCGAGCGGCAGGCGCTCGCGGGCGATTTCGATCGCTCCATCGCCTCGCTGGTGCAGGATACCGACGGGGTGCGCGATCAACTTGCACGGCAGGCGGCTTCGGCCGACCAGGCGGCGAAGGGAATGATCGCGAAGACGAGCGAAGTCGCCGCCGCCTCCGAACAATCGGCGATGGCGATGCGCGAAGCGGCTTCGACCGCCGCCGGGCTGATCCGCGCGATCGAGGACGCACGCAGCGAAGTCGAAGCCTCTGCCAGCGTCGCGACGCGTGCGTCGGAACAGGCGGGCGAAGCCGTCGTCATGTCCGAAACGCTGTCGCACCATGCCGAGTCGATCGAATCGATCTTGGGCCTGATCCGGGAGATCGCGGGCCAGACCAACCTCCTCGCGCTCAACGCCACGATCGAGGCGGCGCGCGCGGGCGAATCGGGTCGCGGCTTTGCGGTCGTCGCGCAGGAGGTGAAAAGCCTCGCCAACGAAACCGCGCGCGCAACCGACGATATCGCGGGCAAGATCACCGCGATCCAGCAGGCGACGCGCGGGTCGGTTTCGGCCAACCAGTCGATCCGGCAGACGATCGTCGAAGTGCAGAATTCGGCGCAGCGCATCCGTGACGCGATGGACGCCCAGGCGCAGACGGTCACCTCGATCACCGCGGCGGTCGACGAAACCGCGCTCGCCGCCGACAGCATGTCGTCGACGATCGCGAGCATCCGCAACGATTCGGGCATGGTCGCGAACGAGATCAGCGTGCTGAGCGAGGAATTCGCCAAAATGGGCGGCCGCCTGCAGCAGCTCGAACGCGCCGCGAGCGAATTCAGCCGCCGCGTGGCTTAACGCCGACAACCCAACCCATATCGTCATCCCGGCGAAGGCCGGGATCTCGCCATCGCCCTTTTACGCACCGGTGTGATTCCGGCCTTCGCCGGAATGACGGATGGTCGGATGCGCCACGACTGCTCGCGCTTGGCAAGGTCCGCCCCGCTGCCTAAGGCGGGCTATGACCACGCACATCCTGATCACCGGCGCGAGCCGCGGTATCGGCGCGGCGATCGCCGAGGCTCTCACCACGGGCGCGACCAAAGTCGTCGCGCTGTCGAGCGCCGATGGCGACCTCACCGACCCGGCGACGCCCGATCGACTGTGGCAGGCGAGCCTCGACCGGTTGGACGGACGGATCGACGTTCTCGTAAACAATGCGGGGATATGCGAGGACAGCCCGCTGGGCGATCCCGACGCCGACTGGCTGGCGAGCTGGAACCGCACGATGCAGGTCAATCTGACCGCGAGTGCGCAGCTCTGCCGTCGTGCGGTGCTGCACTGGCAGGCACGGCAGTCGGCCGGGCGAATCGTCAATATTGCGAGCCGTGCGGCATACCGCGGCGACAGCCCGGCGCACTGGCATTATGCGGCATCAAAATCGGGCATGGTCGCGATGACCAAAACAATCGCGCGCGGATATGCCAAGGACGGCATTCTTGCCTTTGCGATCTGCCCCGGCTTCACGATGACCGGTATGGCCGAGGAATATCTGGCGGGTCGCGGCGGCGAGCAACTGCTTGCCGAAATTCCCCTTGGCCGCGTCGCCATGCCCGACGAAGTCGGCGAGATGGCCCGCTGGTGCGCGCTCGACGCGCCCGCGGCAATGACTGGCGCCGTGCTCGACGTGAACGGCGCGAGCTATGTCCGTTAACCTATGAGCTGGATCGTCTCCCTCCCCTGCACGCGCGCCGAAGCCGAGGCGCTGTCGGGCGAAATCCCCGAACTCGACGCGATGCCCGAGGCTCCCGTCGTGGTAACGCGCGAGATCGACGAAGATGCGGGGCTGTGGCAACTCGACGCCTATATGGACGACAGGCCGGGGGCGTCGCTGCTCAAACTGCTCCAGTCGTTCGTGCCGAGCGCCAAGGGCAAAAAACCCGTCGTCGAAGAATTGCCCGAAGAGGATTGGGTCACGCTGTCGCAGCAAGGGCTCGAGCCCGTGCAGGCGGGACGCTTCTTCGTCCACACAAGCAGCTATGCAGACCGCGTTCCCGCGGGCAGCACGCCGTTCCTGATCGACGCGAGCCAGGCGTTCGGGACGGGCGGACATGACACGACCGCCGGCTGCCTGTCGATGCTCGACCGGCTCGCGCAGGCAGGCGCGAGTCCGCGCAACATTGCCGATATCGGTACCGGCACGGGCCTGCTCGCCTTCGCCGCGATGGCGCTGTGGCCCCGCGCGAAGACGATCGCATCGGACATCGACCCCGCAAGCATTTTCGTGACGCGCGACAATGCTTCGATCAATAATATCCCGCTCGGCAGCGGCGGCGGACGGCTTGCGCTTGCGGTCGCGCCGGGAACCGATCATCCCGCGATCCGCCACTGCGCGCCCTATGATCTGGTTATCGCCAACATTCTCGCCGGGCCGTTGATCACGCTCGCCCCCGATATCGCCGCGGCGACCGCACCCGGCGGCCATGCGATCCTCGCGGGGCTGATCGCGCGGCAGATGGAACCGGTGCTCGCCGCCTATCGCGCGCAGGGCTTTCGCCTTTCAGCGCGCGGCGGCAGCGCCGAATGGCCGTGCCTGCTGCTGGTCAAGCGCCGCCGCTATGGCTGGCGCCGCAAGGAACGCGCGTTCCACCGAGCGAGCCCGTCGGACGCAAGTTTCGGGAGCTGGTAAGAAGCGGCGTCCCAGGCTCCGTTCGCGTCGCGCGAACGGATTTAAGCGGTCTGCTTACTGAGCGCATACTCCTGTGTGCCGCGCGTAATCACCTCATCATCCGGTAAGATATCGGCGATGGGGATCGGCGGCAGCGCGGCGTTTCTCGTATAGAGCGGCGCGAAGTCGGTGTTCACCGTCGTGCCCAGAAGCTGCTCCAGACTGTCGATGACGAAATAATTCTGCTGGAAATCGTCGATCCGATAGTCGGTGCGCATCACGCGCGCGAGGTCGAAACCGATGCGGTTCGGGCTGTCCGAATCGAGCGCGAAGACGCTTTCGGCAAAGGAGGAGACGATGCCCGCGCCATAGATGCGCAGGCCGCCCGCCTCACGGATCAGGCCGAATTCGACGGTATACCAGTAAAGCCGCGCGAGCTGTTTGAGCGCGTCGAATTTCAGGCTGCGCAACCCGCCTTCGCCATAGGCAACCATATAGTCGGCGAACACCGGGTCGGCGAGCATCGGAACATGGCCGAAGACGTCATGGAAAACGTCAGGTTCCTGCAGATAGTCGAGCTGTTCGGGCGTACGAATGAAATTGCCCGCGGGGAAACGCCGGTTCGCGAGATGATCGAAAAACACATCGTCTGGAACGAGACCCGGCACCGCGATCACTTGCCATCCCGTCGCCGCCATCAGCCGCGCGTTGAGTTCGCGATAGTCAGGAATACCCGGCTTTTCGAGGCGCAGAACGTCAATGCCACGCAGAAAGGCGTCAGCGGCGCGGCCGGGCAGCATGTCCGACTGACGCGCGAAGAGGCGGTCCCACATCGCATGTTCGTCGGCGGTAAAGGCATCCCAATTTTGCGAAATCGTCCAGTCGGCCGCAGCACCGGGCGGCGGCGTGTCATGGACATGGGTAAACTGTCTTTCCATCGGCACGCTTCTATCATCAAAATGGTTTCAAGTGAAACTTTATTCGCCAATCGCCACGACCGAAGTTGCAAGCCGGTCGACTTCGGCGCGATCATGGCTGACATAGAGGATCGGCAGTTTGAGTTCGTCGCGAATCCGTTCGATCACCGTCATGATCTCGCTGCGCCGCGCCGCGTCGAGCGACGACAAAGGTTCGTCCATCAGCAAGATTTCGGGCGCCGCGAGCAACGCCCGCCCGATCGCCACGCGCTGCATCTCGCCCCCCGACAGCGTGTGCGGCCAGCGGTCGAGCAGGTCGGCAATACCAAGAAAGCGAACGGCTTCGCCGAGGCTCATCCAGCGGTCGGTGGGATCGACAAGATCATGGCCATAGAGCAGATTGGCGCGGACGCGGCGATGCGGGAACAGACGGCCATCCTGAAACACATAGCCGATGCGCCGCGCCTCGGGCGGCAGATCGACGCCGTCGCCGAACAGCGTGCGGTCGCCGATCCGTATATGACCGCGGTCGGGCTTCAGCAGCCCGGCGACCATGTTGAGAATGCTCGTCTTGCCCGCGCCCGACGGCCCAAACAGCGCGGTCAGCCCCGCCCCTGCGTTGAAGCGCGCGGCGATGATCCGATCGCCGCGCCGCTTTTCGACGTCGATATCAATCGCCATGGTCGCGCTTTCCCGCGTGCGTACGCCGCACCAGCCATTCGGACAGGACCAGCGCGCCGAGCGACAGCGCAACCGAAAGCAGCGCGAGGCGCGTCACCATCGCCTCTCCATCAGGCACCTGCAGCGCTGAATAGATGGCGAGCGGCAAGGTGCGCGTTTCGCCGGGGATGTTCGACACGAAGGTGATCGTCGCGCCGAATTCGCCGATCGAGCGCGCGAAGCCGAGGACGAGCGCGGCGAGGACGCCGGGGAGCGCGAGCGGCAGGCTGATCGTCCAGAAGCTGTGCCAGCGTCCGGCGCCGAGCGTCCGCGCCGCGCCCTCGAGCCGCCGGTCGATGCCCTCGATCGACAGCCGCATCGCACGCACCATCAGCGGCAGCGCCATGATCGCGGCGGCGAGCGCGGCGCCGGTCCAGCGGAACATCAGGCTGACCCCGAACCAGCTTTCGAGCCAGCGCCCGACGGGACCGAACGGACCGAAGGCGATCAGCAGCAGCCAGCCGGTGACGACGGGCGGCAGGACGAGCGGCAGATGCACCAGCGCATCGAGAACGACGCGCCCGGGAAAGCGATAGCGCGCGAGAAGCCAGGCGAGCGCGAAGGCGATCGGCAGCGTGACGAGCACCGCGACGCCGCCGACCTTGAGCGATAGCGCGACGATCCCCCACTCTTCGGGTGAAAGCATCAAACGTGAGCCCTCCCGTCATTGCGAGCGAAGCGAAGCAATCCAGCGCGCGCGTAGACCGCTCTGGATTGCTTCGCTTCGCTCGCAATGACGAGGTTTTTCATTCGTTATGGCGCCGAGAAGCCGTGGCGCGCGAAAATCGCGCGGCCCTGTTTCGAGAGGAGGAATGCCCGGAAGGCGGCGGCGTCCTTGCTCCGCGACGCCTTGAGCAGCGCGACGGGGTAGCGGATCGGCGGATGGCTCGCCGCCGGGAAGGTCCCGACGATCCGCACCGCTTTCGATGCGCGCGCGTCGGTGGCGTAGACGATACCGAGCGGCGCCGCGCCGCGTTCGACGAGCGCCATTGCAGCGCGGACATTTTCGGCGGGAGCGGTTTTGGCCGCGACACTGGGCCAGACGCCGAGCGCGGTGAGCGCGGCTTTCGCATATTTGCCCGCGGGCACCGCGTCGGGATCGGCGATCGCGAGGCGGCCGGTGCCGAGCGCCTTGGCGATCGGGAAGCCGCGCGCGGGGTTCAGCCGCACCTTGCTCGACGCCGGGGCGATCAGCACGAGGCGGTTGCCGAGCAAGGTCGTGCGCGTGCCGACGCGAAGCAGTCCCGCCCGTGCCACGGCGTCCATCCATTCCTCGTCGGCCGACAGGAACAGGTCGGCGGGCGCGCCCGCGATCACCTGCCGCGCCAGCGCCGACGAGGCGGCGAAGGAGAGGATCGGCTTGGCGTGGCCCTTTGCCGCCCAGACATTCGCCGCCTCGGTCAGCGATTCCTGCAGACTCGCCGCCGCGAGCACCACCGGGCCGCGCCCCTGTGCCATCGCTGCTGGAGCGAGCAGCAGAGCAACAAGCGCGACGAGCAGGTGGAGGATGCGGGTCATGCCGCTACTATAGGCGCGGCTGTGCCCTTGCCGCAACGCCAAGCCAGCGCGCGGCGCGCGGAAGACGCGGCAGCACCAGCCGCTCGGCGATCCATAGCAGGATCAGCGAGGCGGCGAGCAAGGGAAGCAGCGCCGCGAGGATGGGGATCAGCGCGGCAACGCCCTTCAGCTTTCCGGGATCGCGCGGCCCCGGCGGCGCGCCGAGCGCATCATCGGGCTTGCGGCGACGCCACATCAGAAAGCCCGAGATCGCGAGCGTGAACAGCGCGAGCGCGGTCGCGACGCCGATGAGCTGGTTGGCAAGGCCGAACAATTGCCCCTCGTGCCAGGCGATGCCGAAACCGACGGCGCGGTCGATCGCATGTTTTTCGGCAAAGCCGCTACGCCCGACTTCGATGCTTGTTTCGGGATCATAGCTGACCTTGCGCACCTGCGGGCGGTTCTGCGTCAGCGTGGTGAGCGTCCAGACATTGCCGTTCGGCGGCCCGAAATCATTGGGCGCGCCGGGCGGCTGGACGATCGCCGGTGCAGGCATCCCCTCACCTCGCGCGCGCAGCACGATATATTGCAGCGACGCCGATGGCGCGGGGCCCGTCGGTGCCGTAGCCGCCATCGCGCTATGGTCGTGCGCCGCGTGCGGATCGGAGCCGCCCTTCCAGTCCTGAACCCCCGACACCCAGCCCATTTCGGAGCGGACAATGCGAAAGCCGCTCGCCCACACGTCGGTCCATGGCAGCGCGGTAAAAAGCAGCACGAGCGCGAGCCCCGAGACCCAGAAGCCCGTGACCGCATGAAGATCGCGCAGCGCCGCGCGGCCGCCGAGCGACAGCCGCGGCCAGACAATCCCCGCCGCACCGCGCCCGCGCGGCCACCAGAGATAGAGGCCGGTGAGGATCATCACGATCGCCCAGCTTGCCGCGAGCTCGACGAGCAGGCGACCGGCACGGCCGATCAGTAACGTGCCATGGATACGCGACAGCCACGCCGAGATGCGCTGATCGGGATCGGCGGCGCCGATCACCCGGCCCTGCGGCGAAATAGCCACGTCGCGCATTGTGCCGCCGGGCAGCGCAACATGGACGACAGCGGCGTCGCCGGGCGCCTCGGGAATCCGGTAGTAATGAAAAGCCGCGCCCGGAAAGGCTGCGAGCGCGGCGGCAACCTGCGCATCGGCATCGACCGCGCCCTGCACCGAAAGCCCGCGCCACTCGCGCTCCTCCCAGCGGTCCACCTGCGGCTTGAACAGATAGGCCGCGCCGGTCAGCGACAGGATGAGGATGAAGGGGATGACGAACAGCCCGGCATAGAAATGCCAGCGCCAGATCGTGCGATAAAGCGGAATCCGGTTGATGTCGGTCATCCCCTGCCTTCCCCTTTAGAACCGCGCCCGGACGCCCGCGGACACCGCGCGGCGCTCGACCGGATAATAGATCGCCGACGCAGGCGTAACGTTGATCGCCGCGCTGATGTCGCCGATCGCTTTCTTGCCGGTGATATTGCGGACGTCGACGAAGGCGTCGATGCCCTGCGCGATCGTTGCGCCGCCGGTGACGCCGATCAGCGCATAGCCGGGGGTTCGAACCTGATTGCGATAATCGGCAAATGGACCATCGGGCACCCATTCGAGGTTCGGCGCGATATGCAGCGCATCGCTGCCGAGCCGCAGCTCGGCGCGATACGCGTGTTTCGGGACGACCGGCAGGCGGTTGTCGCCGAACTGCGCGTCATCGCGGAAGCGGAAGTCGCTGTAGGTATAGACTTGCCGCAAGCGCAGCCAGTTGGTCGGCGCGAGGTCGAGCCCGGCCTCGACACCCTGATGCAGCGTGCGGTCGGCGTTGAAGGTCGCAGCGGGAATATTCGGATTGACCGTGAACTGGAGTAGTTCGCCCTTGAGCGTCGAGCGGTAGAGCGCGAGGTCCCAGCTGGCGAAGCCGAGCTTGCCGCGCGTGCCGATTTCCGCAGTCCACGCGCGCTGCGGACGGATATCCGACACGACGCTGCTGGTCGGCGGGGTTCCGATCGTCTGGAACACTTCGCCAAAGCCCGGGAATTCGGCCGAGCGGCTGTAATTGGCGAATATCTGAATGTCCGCCGACGGTTCGAACAACAGCCCGAATTTGGGCGAGAAGGCATCGAAGTCGATGCGGCCGTCGGTCGCGGGGGTAGTAGAGAAATTCACCTGCCGCTTGCGCCAGCCATCGGCGTAGACGCCTCCGGCAATCAACGACAGCGCGGCGACGGGCCGCACGCGCACTTCGCCATAGAGCGTCGCGGTCTGCGCCTTCTGGTCGGCGTCGAAGGTGAGCGCGCCGCGCCGGCCGCCCGAGTTGACGAACTGGCGCGCATCGGTGCTGCCACGGCGAATCTCACCGCCGAATGTCAGTTCGACCGGGCCGCTGGCGTAATCGGCACGGAAGAAGCTGCCGATATCTACCGATTTCTGGTCGATAAGCTGGAAGATCGGGTGGTGCAGCGACTTGGCGTTGACGAAGCCGCCAACGTCGAGCGTGAGCACGCCCCAGTCGAAGGTCGTGCGGTTCTGGAGGCGCAGCGAATCGATATCGCGCCCCTGGTCGCCGGCAACGGCGCCCGCATTGGCCTTGCGCGGCGTCGTGAGCGCCTCGCCCATCGTCAGTGCGCCGGGGAGTTGCTGCTTGATGTGGTTGATGCTGGCATAAAAGCGCGTGCTGACGACATCGCTCAGCTTCATCCCGACATTGCCCTGAAAGCGCAGGCTGCGCCGCTGGGCATGATCGCGATCGCCGTCCGACCTATCGGCGCTGATCGCACCCCATGCGTCGACGCGGTCGGTTGCGACGCCCGCCGAGACAAGACCGCGCACGCTGTCGAAGCTGCCCACATCGCCGCGCAGATAGACGCCCCCCGCCGTACGCCCCGTCGGCGTCACGCCGTTGATCGCGCCGCCGAGCGTCCCCGATCCGAAGCGCAGCGCATTTGCGCCGCGATAGACCTGAAGATGATCGAAGAAGATCGGTTCGAGTTCCTGGAAATCGCCATTGTCGTCGGCGAGATTGATCGGCACGCCGTCCTGCAGCAACGTCAGCCCGCGCATATGAAAGCCGCGCGACAGCCCCGAGCCGCGGATCGAAATGCGGACTTCCTGACCATAGCGCGGCTGAAGATAGATGCCCGGCGAGAAAGCGAGCGTGTCGCGGAGCGAGACGACCGATTTGTCGGCATAATCCTTGTAGGAGACGACATCGGTGCCGCCGGGAGTTGCGGCCGCGCGTACTTCAGCTGCGTCGGTGGCGGTCGGCGCGGTGACGATGATGGTGGCGTCGGTCTCTTCGGCGTGGGCCGGAGCGGCGACAAGACAGGTTGCAAGCGCCAGCAACGGCGCCGCCCCATGGATACGGGTTTTCATGTATATTCCTTCGCTGAATGCAGTCACGGGCCGCGCCGCGCGAAAGCGCGGGCAGCCGATCGGTCTGGATCAGGCGAAGGCGGGCGGTCCGGTACTCGGCGGCAGCGGCGAGGCGATGCCCGGCGCAAAGCCGAGCGAGCGCACCGCGACCGGCACAGGTTCGGGGGCGATCGGCGCGGCGGCGAGCACCGGCGTGTCGGGCACGATCGGCGCATTGGCGAGCGCGCCCCATGGGCAATGCTGCTGCGGCTCGCCCGCATCGTGGCTGCCAGCCTTTTCGAGCGGAATCGTCATCGTGCCGCCGGGGTTGGCGGGGTCCGAACAGATACGCACGGTGATCGAGCCACCCGCATCGCTTTCGATCATCCAGCCCGGCGCGACAATCACCCGCGCGGCGAGCGCGAGCAGCAGCGGCAGAAGCAGCAGGATGCCGGGACGGCGAAAGGCGGCGAGCAGGCTCACGCTGCGCGCCTTATGGCGCGGCCGTGCGAGTGGCAAGCGGACAAAGCGTCCCACCAATCATCGTCACCCCGGGCTCGACCCGGGGTCCCGCTTCTTTCCGTCGCAGAGCGGGACCCCGGATCAAGTCCGGGGTGACGAAAAGAGTTTGGGGCCATGACTGGCCATCACTCCGCAGGCGTCTCGTCGGTTTTCTTCCCGGTACGCGTCCAGGGATAGAGAAACTGGCCCCAGTAACTGCGCGGAACATCCTCGGGGATGCCGTAATTTTCGGGCCAGCGGTCCTTGGGCAGGTGGAAAGTGCCGAACATCTTGTCGATCCAGGGGAAGTGGATCGCGAAGTTGACGTCGAACGCCTCGCGCTCCAGCCCATGGTGCCAATGGTGGAACCGCGGCGTTGCGATCCAGTGACCGAGGCGGTTGAAATTGCCGCCGACATTGGCGTGGAGCAGCGACGACCAGACATAGACGAAACCGATATAGGCCTGCATCACCGACGGCGCGAAGCCGAGCGTGAACAGCGGCAGCGAGGTAATCGAGCGGAGCAGGATGATCTCGACGAAATGCATCCGCGATCCCGCAAGCCAGTCCATCGATTTCGCGCTGTGGTGGACCGCATGGAAGCCCCAGAGGAAGGGGTAGCGGTGGAAGGTGCGGTGGAACCAATATTGCGCCATGTCTGACGCGACGAGCACGATGAGGAACTGCACAATCCACGGCAGCGAAGCGACCCCGGCGCGGAACGCCTCCCAATTCGACGTATTCTCGTTGATGATCGTCGACGGCGCGAGCGCGAGGAAGCCAAGCACCTGCACGAACATCGTGCTCACGAGATAATAGAAGAGATCCTCGCGCCATTCGGTGCGGAACAGCCGCTGCGTCCGGCGATGCGGGAACGCGCGTTCCAGCGGCGCGAACATGAAGCCGGTGACGAGCAGGTTCACGACGAAGAAGTCGAGTCCGAAGAAAATCCCCCAGTCGCGCGTTTCCTGCGGCTGGACGTTCGCGCCGCCGACGAGAATCGCGGCGAGCCCGATCATGAGCGCAGTTAGGCCGAGCACCTTTCGGGGCCGCAGCAACAGGCTAAGCAAAGACAGGCCATAGCTGATCAGGAGCGTTGCGTGGACCACACCGCGAAAGCCGCCCCAGTGTTTGATGATTTCAAGCTCGGGCGTCGCGAACCAGTCGGGGAACCGCAATGCGATCACCATGCCGAAGCCCGCGATTGCAAACAGCAGCCCGAAAAATCCCGACAGCCAACCGCTGCCGAAACGTCTTACCTCGGTGTGCGATTCGAGATCGCGCATCAGGCTGTTCAGATAATCACGCTTTGCCATGTGGCCCCCTCACAGCATTTTCGCCGCCCCGTCTGTGATGGCGCGCACCGCTTACTATCACGCTAAGCCAAAGTTCGTCATGCCGGTCGAGCGAATATGTGTTCCCCGGCGAAAGCCGGGGCCCAGAGGGCACAGGCCACGCCGCATGGGCCCCGGCTTTCGCCGGGGAACAGGATGAGGATCGTGTCACCGATCAAGTCCGGGATGACGAGGGTCGTCGGATAGATCAACCCGCCGCCGCAACAATCTCAGCCCATTGGGCCTCGTCGATCACGCGGATGCCGAGCGCGCTTGCCTGTTTGAGCTTCGAGCCTGCCCCCGGTCCCGCGACGACCAGATCGGTCTTCGCGCTCACGCTGCCCGCCGCCTTGGCGCCAAGCGCCTCGGCTTGCGCCTTGGCCTCGTCGCGGCTCATCGTCTCGAGCTTGCCGGTGAACACCACCGTCATTCCCGAAACTTCGCTCTCGCGCGTCTCGACGACATAAAGCGGCGGCGACACTTCGGAGAGGAGATCGTTCCAGAGGTCGCGATTGTGCGGTTCGTGGAAGAAATCGGCGAGCGCCTCGGCCACCGCGGGGCCGATGCCGTCGGCGCGCACTTCGAGGATCGATTTGAACGCCTCGACCTTGCGCGTCATATATTTGCCGTCGGACTCACCGTCAGCTTGCGGGTTCGCCTCGATATAGGCGTGCAGTTCGGCTGCCTTTTCGGGAAGCCGCGCAATGTCGCCGAGGCCTTTGAGCAGGTCGCGCGCGGTCACCGCGCCGACATGGCGAATGCCCAGACCAAAGAGCAGCCGCGCCGCGTCGGGCTGCCGCTTCGCCTCGATCGCGGCGAACAGATTGTCGACCGACTTTTCCTTCCACCCCTCGCGCGTCAGGAGGTCGGCGCGGTGCGCCTTCAGGCGGAAGATGTCGGCAGGTCCCTTGTCGAGCCAGCCGAGGTCAAGAAATTCCTGAATGCTCTTTTCGCCCAGTCCCTCGATATCGAGCGCGCCGCGGCTGACGAAATGACGCAGGCGTTCGAATTTCTGCGCGTTGCAGATCAGGCCGCCGGTGCAGCGCACATCGACTTCGCCCTCTTCGGCGACCGCCTCGCTGTTGCAGACGGGGCAATGGTCGGGGAACGCATAGGCAGCGCGATCCTCGTCGCGGGTGAGATTCTCGACGACCTGCGGGATCACGTCGCCCGCGCGTTGAATGACAACGCGGTCGCCGGGGCGCACGCCGAGGCGGCCGATCTCGTCGCGGTTGTGGAGCGTAACGTTCGACACTACGACCCCACCGACGGTTACGGGGACGAGCCGTCCGACGGGGGTGAGTTTGCCGGTACGCCCGACCTGGATGTCGATCGCTTCCAATGTCGTCTGCGCGCGTTCGGCGGGGAATTTATGCGCGATCGCCCAGCGCGGTGCCTTAGCGACGAAACCGAGGCGCTGCTGCCACGCCAAGCTGTCGACCTTGTAGACAACGCCGTCGATGTCATAATCCATGTCGGCGCGGCGTCGCTCGATCTCGGCATAATGCGCGAGGATATCTGCGACGCTTTCGTAACGCACCAGCAGCGGCGATACTGGCGCGCCCCAACGCGCGATCTGCTGCATCACCTCATATTGGGTGTCGGCGGGAAGCGCGCTGACCTCTCCCCAGCCATGCGCGAGGAACCGCAGCGGGCGCGACGCGGTGACGCTGGCATCCTTCTGGCGCAGCGATCCCGCTGCGGCGTTGCGCGGATTGGCAAACTGGCGGACGGCGGCGGGATCGAATTCCTGCTCGCGCTGCGCCGCGAGCGCGCGGCCTTCGTCCATCAGCCGGTCGTTGAGCGCGGTAAAGTCGGCTTTCGACATATAGACTTCGCCGCGGATTTCGAAGACGTCGGGCGCGGCGCCTTTCAGCTCCTCGGGAATGTCGGCGATGTGACGGACATTGGCGGTGACATCCTCGCCCACGCTGCCGTCGCCGCGCGTTGCGGCCTGAACGAGCTTGCCCTTTTCATAGCGCAGCGAGCAGGAAAGACCGTCGATCTTGTCCTCGGCGGTCATCGCGACGACCGCACCGCCGGGAAGATTGAGGAAGCGGCGCACGCGCGCGGCGAATTCCTCGACATCCTCGCCCGAAAAGGCGTTGTCGAGACTCATCATTCGCTGCGCATGCGTGACCTTGGCAAGCGGCGACGCCTCGACCGCGGCGCCGACCGCATTGTTCGGGCTGTCGGCGCGGATCAGCGCCGGGAAGGCGGCTTCGAGTTCGTTATTGCGGCGGACGAGCGCGTCATAGTCGGCGTCCGAAATCTCGGGCGCATCCTCGGCATGATAGCGCTTGCTGTGATAGGCGATTTGCTTCGCCAGCCGCATCAACTCATTGGCGGCGTCGGCCTGCGACATGGATTCTATTTCGGTCATGCACCGGCCTTTGCCACCGGCTTGAATTCGGCGCGAGTACCAAATCCTGCGATTAGCGGGCGACCTTTTTTAATCGCCGCCTGCACGGCGGGCAGTTGCAGCGAGGCGGCGTGCGCCTCCTTGCTATCCCACAGCTCGACGATCCAGATCGCGTCGGCGTTCGCGCTGTCTTCGCCGATCAGATAGGCCGTATTTCCAGGCATCTCGCCGGTCCCTTCGGCGAGGATCGCGACGAGTTCGGCGCGCTTGCCGGGCTGCGCCATCATCTGGCCGAGCAGGCCATATTGCGGATCGGCTTCTTCCATCTTTGCCTCCAGAGCACGGAGTTTCGTGGCGGGGAACAAGGCAGCCGCCATCGCCAGCATTGCGGCGAGATGTTCGCGCCGGTCCATCATTTCGCAATAGCCAGCACATGCACTTCGCGCCGGATCCGGAAACCGAGCGTTTCATAGAGCGCGATCGCGCCCGCATTGTCCGCATAGCTGTGCAGGAAAGGCTGTTCGCCGCGGGCGACCATCTTGCGCATGACGTGACCGATCAGCGCGCGCGCCAGCCCCCGGCCACGGCAATCCTCCCATGTCGCAACGCCGCTGACTTCCGCCATTCCGGGAACCAGGATGCGCTGCCCCGCCATCGCGAGCAGGCGGCCGTTCTCGCGGATTCCAAAGAAGGGACCATAAAGATGCGTCTTGGGACCCCATGGTCCAGGCTTTGCATGCTCGGCGAGCGCCGCCATTTCGGGGGCGTCGTCATCGCCCAGCGCAACGATTTCGGGCTCACCATCGCGCGCCACGGGCGGCGGGCCCTCGGCGATCATCTGCGCGAGCACCGCACGCTTCACTTCGCGCGTGCCGGCCGGTACCGGCCAAGGCTCTCCCTCGACGATCCAGATTTCTCCGTCATCCGGGACGAGTGCAGCAAGCGCGGCGAGAGCTTTGGCGCCGGTATCGGGGGCCGCTCCGAAAACGCCATAGCCGCGATCGATCCGCACCGCGCGTGCATCGCCCTCCGCAAGATGCGCCTGCCGGCCGGTAAGCATGCTCCATACCGGACGGTCGAGCGGGTGCGACGCGGTCATACCGCCGTCTCCAACAGCCTCTCGGCCTGCGCTCGTGCCTCCACGGTCACCTCGGCGCCTGAGAGCATGCGGGCGATTTCCTCGCGGCGGCCCGCTTCGTCGAGTTGGTGCACGCTGGTGCGCGTAACCACGCCTTCGCTCGACTTGGCGATGATGAAATGCGCGGCGCCCTTGGCCGCCACCTGTGGGCTGTGCGTTACGGCAAGAAGCTGCTTGCCCGCTCCGTCTCCCGCTCCCTTGGCCAACCTTGCCAGCCGTTCGCCGATCGCGCTGGCGACTGCGCCGCCGACGCCGCGATCGATTTCGTCAAAGATGATCGTGTCGGCCCCGCCCTCTTCGGCGAGCGCGACTTTCAGCGCGAGGATGAAGCGCGAAAGTTCACCGCCCGAGGCGATCTTGGCGAGCGGCGCGAAGGGCGCGCCGGGGTTGGTAGAGATGAGAAATTCGACGCGGTCCATGCCGTCGGCGCCCCAACGATCGGCGGGAACGCGTTCGACAAGAGTCTGGAAACGCGCCGCATCAAGCTTGAGGGGCACAAGTTCGCCCGCGACCGCGGCGTCGAGCCGGGTTGCTGCCTTAGCGCGCTGGTCGGACAGAGCCGTCGCCGCGTGTGTGTAGGCAGCCGCGCTTTCGGCGACCGCGGCTTCCAGTTTGGCGAGCCCCGCGCTGCCGCCTTCGATCGCATCGAGCCTTGCCGCGAGCGTGCCGGCGAGTTCGGCAAGGGCGTCGGGCTGGACATTATGCTTGCGCGCCATCGCGCGGAGTTCGAACAGCCGTGTTTCCGTCGCCTCTAACCGTTCGGGATCATATTCCATGGCGCGCGCGGCTTCGTGGAGCTTGGCCTCCGCTTCGTCGGCCTCGATGATAGCGCGATCAAGACCGGCGAGTGCTTCGGCGAGCAAGGGATGATCGCCCGCAAGCCGGTCGAGCCGCCGCGCCGCGCCGCGAAGCTGCGCGGGACCGCTGTCGCTACCCTCGAACGCCTCCATGATCGCGCCGAGGTCGCCTGCGACCTTCTCGCCCTTTTGCATCGCAGCGCGTGCTTCGGAGAGTTCGGCATCCTCGCCAGCTTGCGGCGCGAGCGCCTGCAATTCGGCGACGCAATGTTCGAGCCACTCGCGGTCGCGTTCGGCTTCGGAAATAGCCGCGCGCGCGGCGGCGAGGTGGTCCTCGGCGGCGCGCCATGTTGCATGGGCCGCTGCAACGCCGCGGGTATCGGCGCGTGCATAGGCATCGAGCAGCGCGCGGTGCCCTGCGGGGGCGAGCAGGCCCCGGTCGTCGTGCTGACCGTGAATTTCGACGAGATGGCCGCCGACTTCGCGCAGCAGCGCTGCCGAACAAGGCTGATCGTTCAGGAACGCTCGGCTGCCGCCGTCCGCCTTCAGCGTGCGGCGGATCAGCAGCGGCTCCCCAGCCTCCAACGCGATCTCATTCTCGGAGAGCAGCGAAGCGAGCTTCGTTCCCGATGCGGGCGCGGCAAAACTGGCCGTGACCTGCGCCTTGTCGGTACCCTGACGCACGAGCGCGCTATCAGCGCGCGCGCCCAGCGCGAGGCCGAGCGCGTCGAGCAGGATCGACTTGCCCGCCCCGGTCTCGCCAGTCAGCACGCCCAGCCCGGCCTCGAAATCGAGGTCGAGCCGTTCGATCAGAACGATATTGGCGATGGACAAAGCGGTCAGCACAGGGCGTCCTTACCGCAGAACAAAGGCAGAATCTATTCCCGGCGCGATCAGGCGCTCGGCGCGTTCTTCTGCATCAGCTTGTAAGCGCGCTGATACCATTCATTGCCCGGATAGTTGGCGCCGAGCACCGCAGCCGATTTCTTCGCCTCGGCAGGGATGCCGAGCGCGAGATAGGATTCGGTCAAGCGATAGAGCGCCTCGGGCGCGTGGCTGGTCGTCTGATATTTGTCGACGACCTCGCGAAAACGGATCGACGCCGCGAGCCAGTTCGAGCTGCGCTGGTAGAAACGGCCGATTTCCATTTCCTTGCCCGCGAGGTGATCCTGCACCAAGTCCACCTTAAGGCGCGCGTCGGATGCATAGCGGCTGTCGGGGTAGCGGCGGATCACTTCGCCAAGCGCGTTCTGCGCCTGCTGGGTGATTTTCTGGTCGCGGGTCACGTCGCTGATCTGCTCATAATAGCTGAGGCCGATCAGATAATAAGCGTAGGGCGCGTCCTTGTTGCCCGGGTGGATCGCGAGGAAGCGCTGCGCCGCCTCGATCGCCGGGGTATATTCGCGGTCCATATAATAGCTGAACGAGCTCATCAGCTGCGCGCGGCGCGCCCAGGGTGAATAGGGATGCTGACGCTCGACCTCGTCGAACAGCGCTGCAGCCAGTCCGTACTGGCGGCGTTCGAGCCGGTCCTGTGCCGCGCGGTACAGCGTGTTGACGTCACGCGCGACGTAACGCGTGTCTTTCTTCACATTGCCGCCCCCGGCACAGGCCGCCAGCATGGGGGTAATCGCAAGTGCTGCGGCGAGCAGGCGCGGCGACACACGGAAAGCGCGCGCGCGCGAGGAAGAAGGATGAGTCATGCGCGCGGTATAGCCACAGCGCAGATGAACGCAAAATAAATGATGGGGGTCCGGCGCAGCTTTACGGCGCCTTGACGACGCAGCCTTGCGGCGCGCCAGCGGGTGCAGGCACGCGGCGCGCGGTTTTGATTGTCACTTGCGGGTCGAGCATCTGGCCGACCATCACACCTTCGCCCGCCGTCGGGGAGATCGGGGCGTTGAAAATCTGCTCAGCAATGTCGGCGCCCGAGATGATTTCGCCGAACACGGCAAAGCCCGCGCCGTCGCCGCCGGGTGCGTCGCTGTCGAAACCCTTGATGTCGGATAGCAGCAGGAAGAAGTCGCTCGTCGCATCGCCGGGGTTGAGCCGCGCCATCGATAGCGCGCCCTTGCAATTCGTCAGCCCGCTGACCTTCGTCGGCTCATGCGCGATCGGCGGGAAATTCTTGCGCGCGTCGCCGCGATTGCCGGCCTGGATCAGTTGGTTCGCGGGTCCCCAGCTTTTGGTCGAGCGATAGAATTTGAACCCGTCCATCCGTTTTGCATCGACATAGCGCAGGAAATTTCCGGCGGTGATCGGCGCACGCTTGTTTTCGATCCGCACGGTGATCGTGCCGAGATCGGTGACGAGTGCGACATAGGGCCGCGTATCCGCCTCAACTACGGGCGTAACGGGCGCGGGCACCGTCGGGACCGGCGGGGGCAATTGCGTCGCCTGCGGCGGAACGGGGGCGGATTGGGCGGCGAGCGCGAGCGCGGATATAAGCGTGGTCAGCATGACATCGATCATAAACGCAATGCGCCGATCGATGCGAGAGGTTTCAGAGCGATTGGAAAATGCCGAAAGCCCGTTTAGGCATACCGACCGAACGAGCAAAAGAGGAACGTGATGAGCGAAACGCCGAACCGTGACGCCGCGCCGGCGCCTGCCGTGCCCGCACCGGACGCCGCGGCAATCGGAACACGCCTGCTGCGCTATCTACCCCTGATCACGATCGCGCATTTCCTGATCGGCCTGCCCGCGCTGATCGCGTCGCTCGCGCTCGCCTGGTTCGCCTTCGTCCAGGCCGATGCGACGCAAAAGATGCAGACGGGCGGCGTGATGCCCTTTGTCACCTTCGGGACGAGCAACGGGGACGAGGAAGGCAATCAGGATATTGCGCTGACGCTGACGAACAACGGCGTCGGTCCCGCGATCCTCGGTCCGATCGAAATCCGTTATGAAGGCAAGCCGGTAAAAACCCCGATCGATTTGCTCAGGGCATGTTGTACGCAAGCCGAGGCGCGCGCCCTCACCTTTTCCACTTCGCCTTCGACCGGAATCGCCGTGCGGCCCGGCGAGACAATCGAATTCGTCAGCTTTCCACGCACCCCCGCGTCCGAGAAAGTCTGGCAGACCTTCAACAAGGAGCGGTGGAAGCTCAAGGTCCGTGCCTGCTATTGCTCGATCTTCAACGATTGCTGGATCACCGAAGGCATGCAGGGCTTGCCGAAAGCGGTGAACAAATGTCCCGCCGACTGGTCGCTCTATCGCGAGGACGCCGGAAACCGCATCGCCGGGGTCAACGCGCAATAATTCAACCAATCGGTTGACAATAAAATCGGATGGCTCATATTCAACCACATGGTTGAATATGATTCGCACGCTCTCGACACGATCTTCCACGCCCTCGGCGATGCAACGCGCCGCGCGATGTTGGGCGAACTCGCCGCCGGTGAACGGACGGTGGGTGAACTCGCGGAGCCCTTCGCCATGTCGCTCGCCGCGGCATCGAAACATATCAAGGTGCTGGAAAATGCGGGGATGGTCCGCCGCAACGTGCGCGGCCGCACCCATGTCTGCAGTCTCGACCCCGTACCGCTTATGAGCGCCGATCAGTGGATCGGCGTTTACCGCCGCTTCTGGACCGACCGGATCGACACCCTCGAACGACTTTTGCGCGCGGAGGACGCCTCGCCCCCTCCGCCCAAGAAACCCCTCCCCGGGAAAGAAGGAGAAAAGTGATGACGACGATGCTGACCGACGACAATTACGGCGTGCTCACCGAGCCCGCGACGCTGACCATCGAACGCCTGCTTCCTGGCCCGGTCGAGCGCGTCTGGTCGTACCTGACCGATGGCGACCTGCGCCGCCAATGGCTCGCCGCGGGTGCGATGGAGCACATGGTCGGCGCGCCTGTCGAGTTGGTCTGGCGTAACGACGAGTTGACCGACCCGCCAGGCGAACGTCCCGAGGGCTTTGGCGACGAACACCGGATGACGTGCGAAGTCCTCGCGATCGACCCACGACGCCTCCTGTCGATCAGTTGGGGCAACACTGGCGGCGTGACTTTCACGCTCGAAGAAAAGGGCAACGAGGTTTTGCTGACGATCGTCCACAAACGCGTCGAGGATCCCTCGGTTCTGCTCAACGTCAGCGCGGGCTGGCACAGCCACATCGATGTGCTCGAAGCAAAGATGCGCGGAATGGCAGCGACGCCGCACTGGGACAATTTCTCGCAGTTGCGTGGTGTTTACGCCGAGCGCTTGTTCGGCTGATCCCGCCGCTATCGGAAGAGGAAGGGGCTGCACGAGCGGCCCCTTCCTTTTTGTGGAAAAGCCCGCTGCCTGAAGACGCTGTTCGAAGGTAGCTCGAAGCGAACTCGACAAGAATCCCGTTGCGGTCACCTCGGTCGAGAAGCTTCTGCTCGTCTGCGGCGAGGCGGAAAAGCTCTGGCCGAGTTGCCCGATGACCGAGCAGGTCAGGGGAATGGAGCAGTTCGGGGGAGCGGCGGAGGAGAACGCCGCTGCGCGTATCGACAGCTGGCCGAAAATTGTGGCATTCCTGAACGCCGAACTCGAACCGAAACGAATGCCGGATGACGGACGACAATGAAATCTTTCTGCGCGAGGCGATCGCGCTCGCCTATGCCAATGCCGAAAAAGGCGGCCGCCCGTTCGGCGCGGTGATCGTCCGCGACGGTCAGGTCGTCGCGCGCGGTGTGAACGAGATATTGGCGACCGGCGATCCGACTTCGCATGCCGAACTGAACGCGATCCGGCTCGCGAGCCAATCGCTGGGAGCTGACCTCAGCGGCTGCAAGGTTTTCGCCAGCGGCCACCCCTGTCCGATGTGCATGGCGGCAATGCGTCTCGCGGGCATCGCTACGGTAACCTATGCCTATTCGAACGAGGATGGCGCGCCTTACGGGCTCTCGACAGCGGCGATCTATGATGATCTCGCCAGGCCCTTTGCCGAACAGTCGATGGAAATCCGTCACCTGCCGGTCCGCAACGAGAACAAGCCCGACCTCTACGCCGACTGGCGGCAGCGGCAGGGTTGATCGCTGACGCAGCATATTACGGAGGGGTTAGCGACCGATAACGGCCATCATTTTATCATCATCCCGGATCAAGCGCGGGACGACGGAAGTAGGTGACCGAAAGTCCGCTCCCCACCCCATAGCCGTCAAAAAGGGGCCGCCTTTCGGCAGCCCCTCCTCTGTTCCGATAAGCGGAAGACTTAGTCCTTCAGGAAGTCGGGCACGTGACCCTGATCTTCCGGGCCTTCGCTGCGTTCGCGGCGCGGACCGCGGTCACCACCGCCGTCGCGGCGCGGGCCACGATCGCGGTCACGACCACCGCCGCCACGCGGGCCGCGATCGCCACGGTCGCCGCCGTCCCGACGCGGGCCACGATCACCGCGCGGTTCGCGCGGCGGGCGGGTATCTTCGAGTTCTTCGCCGGTTTCCTGGTTCACGACGCGCATCGACAGGCGAACCTTGCCGCGCTGGTCGATCTCGAGGACCTTGACCTTGACTTCCTGGCCTTCGGACAGGACGTCGGCCACCTTCTCGACGCGCTCGTTGGCGATTTCGCTGACGTGGACGAGACCGTCCTTGCCGCCCATGAAATTCACGAACGCACCGAAATCGACCAGGTTGACGACCTTGCCGTCATAGATCTTGCCGACTTCGGCTTCCTCGACGATGCCGCTGATCCACTTGCGCGCCGCTTCGATCTGCGTGAGGTCGCTCGACGAGATCTTGATCAGACCTTCGTCGTCGATGTCGACCTTGGCGCCGGTGGTCGCGACGATCTCGCGGATCACCTTGCCGCCGGTACCGATGACGTCGCGGATCTTCGACTTGTCGATCTGCATCGTCTCGATGCGCGGCGCGTGCGCCGACAATTCGCTGCGGGTTTCGCCGAGCGCCTTGTTCATCTCACCGAGGATGTGCGCGCGACCTTCCTTGGCCTGATTGAGCGCGGCCTCGAAGATCTCGCGCGTGATGCCCGCGATCTTGATGTCCATCTGCATCGTGGTGATGCCTTCGGACGTGCCCGCAACCTTGAAGTCCATGTCGCCAAGATGGTCTTCATCGCCCAGGATGTCCGACAGGATCGCATAGTCCTTGCCTTCGAGGATCAGGCCCATCGCGATGCCCGAGACGGGGCGCTTGATCGGCACGCCGGCGTCCATCATCGCGAGCGAACCGCCGCAAACCGACGCCATCGACGACGAGCCGTTCGACTCGGTGATGTCGCTGGTCAGGCGGATCGTGTAGGGGAATTCGTCCTTCGTCGGCAGCACGGGGTGCAGCGCGCGCCATGCCAGCTTGCCATGACCGACTTCGCGGCGGCCCGGCGCGCCGAAGCGGCCGACTTCACCGACCGAATAGGGCGGGAAGTTATAATGCAGCATGAAGTTCTGGTACGACAGGCCGTTGAGGCCGTCGATCATCTGCTCCGCATCCTTGGTGCCCAGCGTCGCGGTCGCAATCGTCTGGGTCTCGCCACGCGTGAACAGCGCCGAGCCGTGCGCGCGCGGCAGGAAGTGCGTTTCGGCAACGATCGGACGGATCTGCGTCGTCGTGCGGCCGTCGATGCGCTTGCCGTCCTTGAGGATGGCGCCGCGAACGATTTCGGCTTCGAGCTTCTTGGTCAGCTTGATGCCGGCCATAACGTCCTGCGGCGACAGGCCGTCGGCGACGAACGATTCCTTCGCCTTCGCACGCGCTTCGTTGAGCGCGTTCGAGCGGGCCGACTTGTCGGTCAGCTTGTAGGCGGCGGCAATGTCCTTGCCGATCAGCTTCTTCAGCTTGTCCTTGATCGCAGCATTGTCGTCGCCTGCGGCGACTTCCCACGGATCCTTGGCAGCCTGTTCGGCGAGCTTGACGATCGCCTTGACGATTTCCTTGCACGCGTCGTGCGCGAACAGGACGGCGCCGAGCATGATTTCTTCCGACAGCTCATTGGCTTCGGATTCAACCATCATAACGGCGTCATAGGTGGCGGCGACGACGAGATCGAGGTCGCCCTCGGCAACCTGTGCGTCGGTCGGGTTCAGGATATATTCGCCGTCGACATAACCGACGCGCGCGGCGCCGATCGGGCCCATGAAGGGCACGCCCGAGATGGTGAGCGCGGCCGAAGCGGCGACCATCGCGAGGATGTCGGGCTCGTTGTGGCCGTCATAGCTCAGAACCTGAGCGATGGCGTTGATTTCGTTGTAGAAACCTTCGGGGAACAGCGGGCGGATCGGACGGTCGATCAGGCGGCTGACAAGCGTTTCCTTTTCGGTCGCGCCGCGTTCGCGCTTGAAGAAGCCGCCCGGGATGCGGCCGGCGGCCGAATATTTTTCCTGATAGTGGACGGTGAGCGGGAAGAAGTCCTGCCCGTCCTTCACCGACTTCGCGGCGGTCACGGCGCACAGGACGACCGTTTCGCCCAGCGTCGCCATCACGGCGCCGTCGGCCTGGCGGGCAACCTTGCCCGTTTCGAGAGTCAGCGTTTCACCGCCCCACTCGATCGATACTTTTTTCACGTCAAACATGTGGTTTCCTTCGCCCGCCGGGCCCTATGCCGGGCGGGGCCTCTGATTCCGGGCAATCCGGCCCGGGGCGGTGTAGGGCGTCTGTCTGCCCCGATGGCGGTCCCGCCGGATGCGGGAGCGGCCCTGTGGTCCGGCACTTTGCGCGGAGCCAATATGACAGCGGCCCCGGAAATCCGGGGCCGCCAGAAATTCTTATTTACGAAGACCCAGCTTCGCGATGAGAGCCTGATAGCGACCCTCGTCCTTCTTCTTCAGATAGTCGAGCAAGCTGCGACGCTTGTTGACCATCATGAGGAGGCCGCGACGGCTGTGATTGTCCTTGTGGTGCGCCTTGAAGTGGTCGGTCAGCGTGTTGATGCGGTCGGTGAGGATCGCAACCTGGACTTCCGGCGAACCGGTGTCGCCCTGGTCACGGGCATTGTCCTTGATGACTTCGGCTTTGCGCTCGGCGGTAATCGACATATTCAATCTATCCTTCGAACATCCTTGCTTAAAGATTGAAGCCCCGGACGACTTTCAGCGTTCCCGCCAAAACCTCGATCAGGGCGACAGGACGCATATCGCTGTCCCTTCCCCAATAGAGCCCGTCTTCCGTGCTACCCCCGGTCCAGACGCGACCCTGACGGATCGCCCCTGCCGCTTCCGGGGAAAGGTTCAGAGCCGGGATGTCGACCAGCCCTGCCTCCAGCGGCAGAAATATTTCTGATTGCGCGGCCCCTTGGCCGAATGCGTTCAATTTGTCCAGCGAAATCGCCTGTTCCAGCGTGAACGGCCCCGCCCTGGTGCGGCGGAGCATCGTGACATGCCCGACGCTGCCGACCGCATGAGCGATATCGCGCGCCAGGCTGCGGATATAGGTGCCCTTCGAGACGTGAGCGGTAAGGGTGATGGAGTCAAAGCGCCCACCCCCATTCTCGTCACCCTGGGAGTGACGAAGAGAGTGGATCGTCACCGCCCGCGCCTTCATTTCGACCGCTTCGCCCTTGCGCGCGCGGTCATAGGCGCGCTGGCCATCGATCTTGATCGCCGAATAGGCAGGCGGCACCTGCTCGATGGGACCGGTGAAGCGTGGCAGCACCGCCTCGATTTCGGCCAGCGTAGGGCGTGCATCGCTGGTCGCAACGACCTCGCCCTCGGCATCCAGGCCTGCCGTTTCGGTCCCAAAGGCGATGGTGAAGTCGTAAATCTTGCTCGCGTCGAGCATCCGCCCGCAAAGCTTGGTCGCCTCGCCGAGCGCGATCGGCAGCACCCCCGACGCGAGCGGATCGAGCGTCCCGCCATGGCCGACCTTGACCTTGCCGAGCCCGGCCTCGCGGCACACGCGCTTCACCGCGCCAACCGCCTGTGTCGAACCCAGGCCCACGGGTTTGTCGAGAATGATCCAGCCGTTCATCCCGCGCCGCTAGGGCGCGGGTCAAAGCCTGTCAATTTTGCGCGGCCTTTTCGGCTTCGCGCGCGGCCTTGCGCTCTTCCTTCGAAGGCGGCGGCGCCGAGGTCACGAAGGAGGAGAGCTGGCAGCGCTCGCCGCGCACGATGATCGACGAAAATTTGTCGAGCCGGCCGGCGCCGCGCGTTTCAAAGCCGATTGCCTGCGCGAAATCGAGATCGCGGCAGAAACCGGCGAAGCTGCCATAATACCAGTCGTTGCCGCGGCCCTGGATCCAGATGCCGCGATCGCGGTCCGCCTGCCAGTTGCGGATCGAGCTGTCGCTGGGAAAGACGATGCTCGATTCGACGCCGAGCGCGCGGGGCTCTTTCGCGGGCTCGTTGGCCGCCGCAACCGCAGAAAGGGGGAGCAGCACGGCGGCCAGGGAGAGTGCGAGATTCGGTTTCATATTGTGTCTTTCGGTGGGTTTTACCCTACCCGATACGGGTGCTAGCATGGGCAATCTGAACCGGCACTGACCCGAAGCATGGTCTCGATCCGCTTTTCGCAAGCTTTTTGGATTGTCAGGAGAAGATATCGCGCAGCGCGGCCGCCTGAAGCTCGGCAGGTCGCGCGCGCCGCCGGCGATACAGGATGATCGCCGCCAGCATCGCGATCGCCGTGCCGCTACCGCCCATCATTGCCGTGCCGTATAGATTGACCCCGTCGCCAAAGACGAGCAGTCCGAAAAACCACAGAGTTGTTGCCAAGATCGAGGCGGCGATCGTCGCTTGAATGATCCCGTCATCCGGTCCGCCGAACGTCGCGCGTCGGCGGTCGATGAACCACCCGATCGCAAAGATGGCAAGGCCGTTCGCCGCAGTGACCGCAATGTTGAGGAGGATCTGAAGGCTACTCACATCTTTCCCGGCGTCCATTCGCTGGCGAGCAGCGACCAGAGACCGGTGTCGCGGACATAGCCCGTCCAGGTAACACGTTCCGACCGCAGCACGCCTTCCTTGGTACAGCCAAGCTTGGCGACCGCAGCCTGCGACCTCTTGTTACGCTCGTCGATACGGAATTCGATGCGGCGGATGCCGACCGCAAAGGCATGATCGAGCATCAGGCGCTTGACCCGGCCGTTGAACCCGGTGCCGCGCGCTGCGGGGTGAATGAAGCTATTGCCGACCTCGACCGTCTGCGCCGACATATCGGGGCGGAGCCAGGCGGTCATGCCGACGAGCGTGTCACCATCCATGATCGCATAGGGCATGCGTCCGACGCCGCCGATCAGCACGCCGAAGCTCTTGTCGAAATGCTCGGGACCAAAGCTCGACGAATAGATCGGCCAGATGTCGGCGTCGGCGGCGCAAACGGCACGCAGCGCCTCGCGATATTCTTCCGTCAGCTTGATGAGCCGCAACGCACCGTCGCTCAGTTCAACATATAGCCGATCGAGCATCACTGAATCTCCGCAGTCGCAAGCAGTATAGCAAGACCGACGGCGGCGCCCCGCACACTTTTTGTCTTTTCGACGTCGATCCATTCGTCGAGCGCATGTGCACGCCCACCCTCACCGCCCGACCCGATCGTCATGGCGGGGATGCCGAGGCTCATCGGCAAGTTGGAATCGGTCGACGAGTAGGTGGGCTTCGGATCGAACCCGCTCGCCCGAATGATCGCATTGGCGGTGCGGACAATGGGCTGCGTTGCCGCGGTCTCGCCCGCCGGACGGTCGCCGATCAATTTGATATCGGCGGTGATCGGCCCTTCCCTGACCGAACGCACGGCATTTTCGCCTTCGACGCTCTTTTTGACGACGGCCAGAAACGCCTGTTCCAGCTTGGCGAGTTCCGCCGGGCTTTCCGAACGCATATCGAATTCCATGAAGGTTTCGTTCGGGATCGAATTGACCGATGTGCCGCCGTCGGTAACGCTGGCGGCATAAGTGGTCTTGGGCCGCGCAGGAACCGGGATCTTGTAGAAATCGACGACGGTCTGGCTCATCGCCGCCATCGGATTGACCAACCCGAATGCGCTATAGCTGTGCCCGCCCGGCCCCTTGTAGGTGATGCGATAGCGTTTCGACCCGACACCGCCGGTCACGATGTTCGACACATCGATCCCGTCCATCGAAAAAAAGGCCTTTACCCGGTCCTTATATTTGCCCTTGGTGAGGAGGTAGCGGACGCCGCGCAGGTCGCCGGGCCCTTCCTCGCCGACATTGCCGACAAAGATGATATCCTGCTTCACGCGGATGCCGCTTTCCTTCATCGCGCGCGCATAAGCGAGCAGGACGGCAAGGCTGCGCGTATCGTCACCGATGCCGGGGGCATGGAGGCGCGTGCCCTCGCGGCGAACCTTGACCGGCGTGCCCTCGGGAAAGACGGTGTCGAGATGCGCGGCGATCATCACCGCCGGACCGCCGACGGGCCCGGTTCCGCGATAGACGCCCATCGCATTGCCCTCTTCGTCGATTTCGACGTCCTCAAGTCCCGCATCCGTCAACATGTCGCGATAGGCGGCGGCCCGCGCGGCCTCTTTAAAGGGGGGCGCAGGAATCTCGGTCAGCTTCACAATCTCTTCGACCATCCGGTCATGATTCCGATCGAGGATATTGAGGGCCGCCTTATAGGCTTTGGTCTTGAGCACCGCCTCGGGCTTCGACGCCGGCGCCGCCTGTGCGGAGGAGACGGTGAGCAGCGCAGCGGCGAGGCTCAGCGACACGATGTTACGCATGATATTCCTTTCGCAAAAACTGTGGGGAGGCCGGGTTCTGCCCTGAAAGATCAGGCCGCCACCGGCGGCGTCGCTGCTTCGCGCCGCTTTTGCATGAAATGGCGGCGGCACATCGCGACATAGCGGTCGTTGCCGCCGATCTCGGTCTGCGCGCCCTCGACCACCGCGCGACCATTTTCGTCGACGCGCAGGTTCATCGTCGCCTTGCGTCCGCATTCGCAGACCGCCTTGAGTTCGACGAGCGCGTCGGCGATCCCGAGCAGGGCCGCCGATCCAGGGAAAAGTTCGGCCGAAAAATCGGTACGCAGGCCATAGCAGAGCACCGGAATATTCACCTCGTCGGCCAACCGCGCGAGATCGAGCACCTGCGCGCGCGTCAGGAACTGCGCCTCGTCGACAAGCACGCAGGCGAGCGGGCGTTCGGCATTTTCAGCGGTCACTGCCGCGAACATGTCGCTGTCGGGATCGAATTTATGCGCCTCTGCCATCAGTCCGATACGGCTTGTCACCTGCCCGGCCCCGTACCGATCGTCGAGCGCCGCGGTCCACAGCATCGTTTCCATCCCACGCTCGCGATAGTTGAAATCCGCCTGAAGCAGCGTCGTCGATTTGCCGGCGTTCATGCTGGCGTAGTAGAAATAGAGCTTGGCCATCGGCGTGCGATAACGCGCCGATGCGCCGCCGTCACCCGAAGAGTCGGCGCCCCGCTTGACTCCCCCCTCACCCCTGTCATGCTGCGCACAAATATGCAGCACAATCAGTGGGGGAGAGCTGCCGATGCGCCTGATGCCGATCAGCGATGCGATGTTCCTGGTGGGCGAAAGCCGCGAGATGCCGATGCACATCGGCGGGATCAACCTTTACACCTTGCCCGACGATGTCGACGAGACCGACTGGCTCAACGAACAGCTCACCCTGCTTCGCCAGTCCGAAGGTTTGCGGCGCCCGTTCAGCGAAGTGCTGAAACTGACCCCGCTCGGGCAATATGGCCCGATCCGGCTCGAACCCGACCGCGACATCGACATGCACTACCATGTCCGCGCCTCCGCGCTGCCCAAGCCGGGGCGTTACCGCGAGATGTTCGAGCTCGCCTCACGCCTTCATTCGGGGCTGCTCGACCGCACCCGGCCCTTGTGGGAGATCACGTTGATCTCGGGCCTGCCGAACCGGCAGATCGCGACGTTCAAAAAGATCCACCACGCGCTGATGGACGGCGCGGCAAGCATTCATTTCTATAATTCGATGCTCTCGCCCGACCCCAAGGAACGGCGCAGCGCCTCTCCGCTCTCGGTCGAGGCCTATGAGGCGTATAAACGCAAATTCCCTGCCCCCAAAAAGGCGCCACGCCCCAGCCTGACCGACATCGCGGCGATCGGCGAGTTTCTGAAGGAGCAATGGGGCAACAGCGTCGGGGTGACCAAGGCGCTCAACCAATATGTCGCGGCGATGTTCGGTCTCGGCGGCGAAGGCCTCGTCACCCCCTTTGCCGGGGTGCCGCGCACCAGCTTCAATCGCAACATCACCGGCGCGCGGCGTTTCGTCGCGCAAAGCTGGTCGCTGGAACGCGTACGCCGCGTCGGCAAGGCCTATGACGGCACGATCAACGACGCAGTGCTCGGCATGTGCGCCGGCGCGATGCGCAAATATCTGCAGTCGCTGAACGAACTGCCCGACAAGCCGCTGAAGGCCATGGCGCCGGTGTCGATCCGGCCCAAGGACGATATCGATTCGGGCAATTCGGTCGCGTCGGTGACCGCGAACCTTGCGACGCATATCGACGACCCGGCGAGCCGCATGGCGGCGATCCAGGAGTCGATGAACTCGGCGAAGGCGCAATTGCGCGCGATGACCGCGGCGCAGATCCAGCTCTATACCGCGATCACCAGCTTTCCGATGATGCTCACCGCGCTGACGCGCACCGCCGACAAATTCCCCGCCTATTCGGTGACGATATCGAACGTCCCCGGCCCGCGCGAGCAGATGTATTGGAACGGCGCACGGCTCGACGGCATGTACCCTGCGAGCATCCCCGTCGACGGCATGGCGATGAACATCACGCAGGTGTCGAATTTCGAGAATATCGACTTCGGCATAACCGCCTGCCGCCGCAGCGTGCCGCACGCGCAGCGAATGATCGACTATCTGGAGGAAGCGCTGGTCGAACTGGAGGCAGCGGCGGGCATCAAGGCGAAGAAATAGCGACGCATCACTCGTCGGCCTCGGGCGCCGCCAAATCCCGCGCCACCTTCGGATCGCGCAGCAATTTCTCGATATGGCTCGCCTCGTCGAAGCTTTCGTCGGCGAGGAATTTCAGCTTCGCGGCATATTTCATCCGTACCTTCGACGCGACCGTCTTCTGCAAATAGGCGGTGTTGGTGCGCAGCGCCTTCAGCACCGCTTCCTCGTCCTTGCCGAGCAACGGCTTCACGAACACGGTTGCATGGCGCAGGTCGGGCGACATCCGCACTTCAGTGATGCTGACGGGGTGCGTCGCGAGCACATCGTCATGCACATCGCCGCGCGCGAGAATTTCAGACAGGAGGTGGCGCACCTGTTCGCCGACGCGCAGCACGCGGACCGACGGGCCTTTTTCTTTTTCGGTCTTCATCGCCTAACCCTTTGCCTCTTCGTCCAGTTTCGCGATGATCCGTGCGATCGAGCGCATGTTGCGTGCGGTGCCCTTGTGCCCGAGCCGGCGCTCGATCAGTCGCGGATGCAGCTTGCTGTCAGCCGCTCCATCGCCAAAATCGATATGGAGCGCCCGGTCGCCGAGCGCGAGGCGCTCGTTCGGCCGGACCCGATGGTCGGTCGCCAGCGCATCGAACTGCTCGGCCGTCGGCTGCCCGTCGAGGAACATCGTGTGGACGATCCTGTCCTCGTTCGTGCCCGCAAACGGATTTCCGGCGATGGCCGCGGCAAGCTCGTCGCGGCTGCGCACCAGCGCCGCGCTCGTCATGTCGAAACGATCCTCGACCATCATCGACAATTTCTCCTCGAGCCCGCGCGTCGGCCGCGCGTCATGGTCGAACAGCACATTGCCGCTGGCCACGACGGTTTCGACGTTGCGAAAGCCCTCGGCCTCGAACGCCGCGCGCAGGTCGGCCATCGTCAGCCGGTTGCCGCCGACGTTGATGCTTCCGAACAATGCCACATAGCGAGCCATGCCGGCACCTCCCGATCCGCGCGGAGCGGACGCCCGTTAGAGCGTCCGTTCGCGCAGTTCGACTTCGAAGACTTCGAGGTGGTCGCCCGCCTTGATGTCGTTGGTATCCGCCAGCACGACACCGCATTCCAGACCGGCGCGCACTTCGGCGACATCGTCCTTGAAGCGGCGGAGCGACGAGATGGTCGTTGCCGAGATGATGACATCCTCGCGCGTGAGACGGGCATGAAGGCCCTTGCGGATGACGCCTTCGAGCACGAGAAGGCCCGCGGCCTTGTCGCGCTTGCCGGCCGGGAACACGTCCTTGACCTCGGCGCGGCCGACGACATTTTCGATGCGCTCCGGACCCAGCTCGCCCGCCATCTCCTTCGCCACTTCGGCGGTCAGGTGATAGATGACGTCATAGTACATGAAGCGCACTTTTTCGCGGTTCGCAATCTCGCGCGCCTTGGCGTTCGGACGGACGTTGAAGCCGATGATCGGCGCCCCGGTCGAAGCCGCACGCGTCACGTCGCTCTCGGTGATCGCACCGGCGCCCGACAGGAGCACGCGCACGCGGATCTCGTCGGTCGACAGCTTGTTCAGCGCATTGACGATCGCCTCGACGCTGCCCTGCACATCGCCTTTGACGATGACCGGATATTCGATGACGTTCGCCTTGTCGGCGAGCGCCTCGAACATGCCTTCGAGGCTGACCGGCGCCTGGACGGTGCGCTTGCGGGTCGCCTGTTCCTGACGATAGGTCGCGACCTCGCGGGCGCGGGCCTCATTCTCGACGACGGTGAGCGTATCGCCCGCCATCGGGACGCCGCCAAGGCCAAGAACCTCGACCGGCATCGACGGCGTTGCCTGCTTGATCTGCTTGCCATGATCGTCGACGAGCGCACGCACGCGGCCGCTTTCGGCGCCGCAGACGAAGATATCGCCGACCTTCAAAGTACCACGGCGGACCAGGATCGTCGCGACGGGGCCGCGGCCCTTGTCCAGCTTCGCCTCGATCACCGTGCCTTCGGCGGCGCGATCGGGGTTGGCTTTCAGCTCCATGATTTCGGCCTGCACCGCAATCGCGTCGAGCAGCTTGTCGAGGCCGGTCTTCTTCAGCGCCGACACTTCGACATTCTGCACGTCGCCGCCCATTTCCTCGACCACCAGCTCATGTTCGAGCAGACGTTCGCGGACACGCTGCGGATTGGCGCCTTCCTTGTCGACCTTGTTGATCGCAACGATGATCGGCACGCCGGCCGCCTTCGCATGGTTGATCGCCTCGATCGACTGCGGCTTCAGGCCGTCATCGGCCGCCACCACAAGGATGACGATGTCGGTGACGTTGGCACCGCGCTGGCGCATCTCGGTAAAGGCTTCGTGGCCCGGCGTATCGAGGAAGGTGATAACGCTGCCGTCCTTCGCCTTCACCTGATAGGCACCGATATGCTGCGTAATGCCGCCGGCTTCGCCCGCCTGAACATTCGCACCGCGGAGCGCGTCGAGCAGGCTGGTCTTGCCGTGATCGACGTGACCCATGATCGTGACGACCGGTGCGCGCGGCTTGAGATGCGCGGCGTCGTCGACATCTTCGTCGTGACGAATGTCGATGTCGCCTTCGCTGACGCGCTTGATCTCATGCCCGAACTCGGTGACGAGCAGTTCGGCCGTATCCTGGTCGATCGTCTGGTTGATCGTGACGGGCATGCCCATCTTGAACAGTGCCTTGACCAGATCGCTGCCCTTTTCGGCCATGCGGTTCGCCAGATCCTGAACCGTGATGCTTTCGGGCACGACGACTTCGCGGACCTGCTTTTCGCGCGGACCCGACGAGGTCATGTGCGAACGCTTTTCCTTTTCGCGGGCGCGCTTCAGCGCGGCGAGGCTGCGCGCACGTGCGCCCTCGTCATCGTTGAGCGCGCGCGTGACGGTCAGCTTGCCCGACTGGCGGCGATTGTCGGTGCCGCGGTTCGCCTTCGGCTCGGGACGCTTGGGTTCGGGGCGCTTCGGCGCTTCGACAGGCGTGAAACGGCGCGGCGCCGGAGCGGCGCTGGTCGTCGCCGGACGCGGCGCTGCAGGAGCGGCTTCGCTCTGCGGCTCGGCAGCGGCAGCGGCTGCGGGCGCTTCGGCAGCGGGTTCGACGGCGGCGGGCGCAGCCGGTGCGGGCTCGGCCGCCTTGGCCGCCGCCTCTTCGACACGGGCTTCGGCGCGGGCCTTTTCTTCCTCGGCAGCGCGGGCGCGCGCGGCTTCGTCGCGGCGGCGATTTTCCTCGAGCGCGGCCATGCGCGCTTCTTCCGCCTCGCGCAGCAACTGCGCCTGACGTTCCTGACGCGACATCAGGCTGTCATTCTCGCTGGCGCGCGGCGGGGCCGGCTTCGGCGCGGGGGCGGGTGCCGGAGCGGGGGCAGGCGCGGGCGCCGGGGCGGCCTCGACCTCTTCGACCTCGGTGGCCGGCGCGGCTTCGCCCGGACGGCCGAGCACGCGGCGACGCTTCACCTCGACCACCACCGTATTGCGGCGGCCGTGGCTGAATTGTTGCTGCACCTGGCCGGCCTCGACCGTCCGCTTAAGCCCCAAGGGCTTGCGGGTAAGGGTCGGCTTGTCCTGTTCGTCGCTCATCTAAACTCTATTTTCCTTCAATACGCGCCCGAAGCGTCGGAAACCGTATCGGAATCCGTGGACGCCATCCCATCACCCGCAATGCGGGAATCTGTATCGGAAACGCGGTTGGCCGCGTCCCTACTCCATCCGGTGAAAAACTGCCAGCGGCTCAAATGCGCCAGCACCCGGTCGGCGGCGCGGGCGTCGACAATCGCCAGATGCACCGCATTCTCTCGCCCCAATGCCATAGATAGGGATTGCCGGTCCACCGGCAAGATCAACCCTTCGCGGCCGGAGCCTTCGTCTTCCTCGCCGACGCGCCATGCCTGCGCCAGCTTCTTGCGGCCGTCCTCGCCCGCATCGCTGGCGTGGAGGAGCAAGCGGACCTGTCCGCGGCGCGCGGCCTGTTCGATCTTTTCATTGCCGCTAATCAGCGTACCCGAACGCGATTCAAGCCCCAGGCGGTCGAGCGTCGCGCGCATCAACTGCGCCTCGATACGTTCGCCCAGATCGTCAGGAATGGCGATATTGCCTTCGTGAAGCGCGCGGGCGAGCCCGCCCTTCAGCTTGCCTTTGGCCTGCGCGGCTTCGAGTTCGGCGCGGCCCACACCGATCCACGCCCCGCGCCCCGGCGCCTTGGCATGGACGTCGGGGGCAATGCTGTTGTCGGGGCCGAGCGCCAGACGCACGAGCTGCTCCGCCGGCGAAACCTCACCGGTTACGACGCAGCGCCGCTCGGGCACATGCTGGCCGCGCCCCTTTGCGCGGTCGGTTTCGGTCAGCTGATCATTGCGCGGGGTCCGCATCGGCGGCCTCCCCGGTTTGCGGCTCCGCCGCGGGTCCGGCTTGCGGCTCCGCCGTGGGCTCCGCTTCGGCAGGCGCAGCCGCTTCGGGTTCGTCGTCGAACCAGTGCGCACGCGCCGCCATGATGATCTCGTTGCCCTGCTCTTCGCTCAGGCCATATTCGCCCAGCACGCCGCCCTTGTCCTCGGCGCGTTCGCTACGCGGCGGGCCACGACGGTTGTCGGTGCGCTTCTTGGCGATCAGTTCGTCGGTCGCAAGGTCGGCCAGATCGTCGAGCGTCTTGATGCCAGCCTTGCCCAGCACGACCAGCATCGCTTCGGTCAGATGCGGGATATCGGCCAGCGCATCTTCGACGCCGAGTTCGCGGCGCTGCGCGCGCGAGGCTTCCTCACGGCGTTCGAGCCCTTCGGCTGCACGGCTCTGGAGTTCCTGCGCCAGTTCGTCGTCGAAACCTTCGATGCTCGCCAGTTCGTCGATGCCGACATAAGCGACTTCTTCGAGTTCGCCGAAGCCTTCGGCAACCAGCAGCTGCGCAAGCGTTTCGTCGACGTCCAGTTCTTCCTGGAACATCGTCGAGCGTTCGACGAATTCGCGCTGGCGCTTTTCGCTCGCGTCGGCCTCGGTCATGATGTCGATCTGGCTGCCGGTAAGCTGGCTGGCGAGACGGACATTCTGCCCGCGGCGACCGATGGCGAGCGACAACTGATCGTCGGGAACGACGACTTCGATGCGGCTGTCATCTTCGTCGATCACGACGCGCTGGACCGTTGCCGGCTGAAGCGCGTTGACGACGAAGGTCGCGGTATCTTCCGACCAGGGGATGATGTCGATCTTTTCGCCCTGCATTTCCTGGACGACCGCCTGAACGCGGCTGCCCTTCATGCCGACGCAGGCGCCGACGGGGTCGATGCTGCCGTCATAGCTGATGACGCCGATCTTCGCGCGCGAACCCGGATCGCGGGCCGCGGCCTTGATCTCGATGATGCCGTCATAGATTTCGGGCACTTCCTGCGCGAACAGCTTCTTCATGAAGTCGGGGTGTGCGCGGCTGAGGAAAATTTGGGGCCCGCGCGTTTCGCTGCGCACCGACAGGATCAGCGCGCGGACGCGATCACCGACGCGCATCAATTCGCGCGGGATCTGCTGGTCGCGGCGGATCACGCCTTCGGCGCGGCCAAGGTTGACGACGATGTGGCCGAATTCGACCGACTTCACGACGCCGGTGATGATCTCACCCGCGCGATCCTTGAATTCCTGATACTGGCGCTCGCGATCGGCTTCGCGGACCTTCTGGAAGATCACCTGCTTCGCCGACTGCGCGTCGATGCGGCCAAGGTCGACCGCGGGCAGCGGATCGACGATGAAGTCGCCGATCTTGGCGTCCTTCTGCAGCTTCTGGCCGGCGGCCAGGTCGACCTGTTTGAAATAATCCTCGACCGCCTCGACGACCTCGACGACGCGCCACAGGCGAAGGTCGCCGGTCTGCGGGTCGAGCTTTGCGCGGATGTCGTTCTCGGCGCCGTAACGGGCGCGCGCGGCGCGCTGGATCGCTTCCTCGATGGCCTCGATGACGATGCCCTTGTCGATCATCTTCTCGCTGGCGACGCTGTTGGCAATCGCGAGGAGTTCGGCCTTGTTGGCGGAAATGGCAGTGGCCATCAGTCCTGTCCTTCTTCTTCCATTTCGTCGGCGCCCTCGATCGAGAGCGGGACGGTTGCGGCAATCAATTTGTCGGTGAGAACCAGCTTCGCCGTATCGATCGCGTCGAACGGCAGCTTGTGCTCCACCCCTTCCTTATCCGAAATCGTGACGACATCGCCGTCGATGCCGACCAGTTCACCGTTGAAACGCTGGCGGCCGTCGCGCTTTTCCTTCAGCGCAATCTTCGCCTCATGCCCGGCCCAGTCAGCGAAATCGGCGCGACGCGTCAGCGGGCGGTCGATGCCCGGCGACGAAACTTCCAGCCGATAGGCGGCGTCGATCGGGTCCTTGCCGGCCTCTTCAAGCGCGTCAAGCTGCGCCGAAATGCGGCGCGACAGGTCGGCGCAATCCTCGATCGTCAACTGGCGCGTGTCGGGCCGCTCGGCCATCACCTGCAACGTCGGATCGCTCTCGCCGCCAAAAAAGGCGACGCGCACGAGCGCTAGACCCATCGCCTCGGCTTCGGGCGCGATGATCGCATTGAGGGCGTCGATATCGACCAAGACAATTTCCCAAATCGGATGACCGGAAAACCATGCGGGTATAGCCGCCGCGGCCCGCGGCCCCGACGTCCCAACTGGCTAACCATGTCAAGAAGTAGGGCGCATATAGGCTTTGGCGCGTGAGTCGGCAAGGGAAGAATGGGGAGAATGCAAAGCCGGACACCGATGCCGCCCCTTGCCCTGCACGCGGCGCTGGGCAAAAGGGCCGGCATGACCGAAACGATCCCGCCGCCGTCGGCACACGCCGACGCCCCGCCCGCCGAAGCGCTGCTTTCGATCGCCAATGTGCGCGTCATGGCGGATGAAGCGTGCATTCTCGACCTTCCGGCGCTGACCATCGGCGCGGGGGAAAGCGCCGCCATCCTCGGCGCCAACGGGTCCGGCAAGTCGACGCTGGTCAAGCTGATCACGCGCCAGCTCTATCCCGCCTATGGCGCCGATGTCCGTATCTTTGGACAGGATAGCTGGAATGTTTTCGACCTTCGCAAACTGCTCGGGATCGTGTCGACTACCGAACAGCTCGATTTCGATGCCGACCCGCCGCTCGAAACGCTCGACTGTGTCGTCTCGGGCTTTTTCGCCTCGCGCGGGTTGTGGGCGCATCAGCATTATACGCGCGAAATGGTCGACGCGTCGCTCGCCGCGCTGGAAGATGCGGGCGCGAGCCATCTGGTCGGACGCAGCATGGCAAGCCTTTCGACCGGCGAGGCGCGCCGCGTCCTCATCGCCCGCGCGCTCGCACACCGGCCGCGCGCGCTGTTGCTCGACGAACCTTGCGCGGGACTTGACCCCGCGGCCCGGCACCATTTCCTCGACATGCTGCGCGGCATCGCGGGCACGGGGATCGCCCTGCTGCTCGTGACCCATCATATCGAGGAAATCCTGCCCGAGATCGACCGCATCATCATGCTGCGCGGCGGGAAACTCGACCGCGACGGCCCCAAGGAGGCGCTCCTGACCAGCGACACGCTGACCGACCTTTTCGGCCTGCCGATCGAGGTCACCCCGCGCGGCGAGTGGTACGACGCCGCCATCCGCCACTTGCCATAATTTTTCCATCGGATAGGCAGGCGTCCATGTCGTTCGATAGCGAAATCGAGGCGCTGGCCCACGACCATGTCTTCCTCGGCAAACGGCATGACGAAAATGCTCGCCGTACCCTGTGGGTGGTCGCGCTCACCGCGGTGATGATGGTGGGCGAGATCGCTGCGGGGATCGCGTTCAACTCGATGGCGCTGCTCGCCGACGGCTTTCATATGGCGACCCATGCCGGCGCGCTCGGTATCGCCGCGGTCGCCTATGCCTATGCGAAGCGCCATGCCTATGGCCGCCGCTACAGCTTCGGCACGGGAAAGGTCGGCGACCTTGCCGGCTTTGCCTCGGCGCTCGTGCTCGGCATCGTCGCGCTCGGAATCGCCTTTGAATCGGTCACGCGCCTGTTCGACCCGCGCCCGGTCGCCTTTGTCGAGGCGACGGTCATTGCCGTCATCGGCCTTGGCGTGAACGTCGTCAGCGCGCTGCTGCTCGGGCACGGGCATGACCATGGCCACGACCATCATGGCGACCATCACCATGGCGACGGGCATGCGCATGGCCATCACCATCACGAGACGGACAATAATCTCCGCTCCGCCTATCTGCATGTCATCGCCGACGCACTCACTTCGGTCCTTGCGATCGCCGCGCTCCTCGGCGGGCGCTATCTCGGCTGGGTGTGGCTCGATCCGTTGATGGGGATCGTCGGATCGGTCGTCATCGCGGTCTGGTCCTGGTCGCTGATGCGCGACACCGGCGCCGTGCTGCTCGACGCCACCGACGCCGCGCTCGAAACCGAAATCCGTGCGTTGGTCGAAGGACCGGGCGATGCGAAGATCACCGACCTGCACGTCTGGCGCGTCGGTCCGGGCGCGCATTCCGCGATCATCAGCGTCGTGGGTACGACGCGCGAGGTCATTTGCGCACGGGTCAAACCCGTCCGCGCAATCGAACATCTGACGGTCGAGATCCGGTGAAGCGGCGCCGGTCGCCGGCGCCTAATCGACCCGCTCGACCTCGATATGCGGCCAGTGCGCCGCAAGCCGCTTCGCCCAGCGGTCATAGGGCCACGGGATCACCTCCTCGTCGAACCAGAAGAGCCGGTTTCCTTCCAGATCATAGAGATGCACCTCATCATCGCTCTCGTCCTGCCGGACGATGCGCAGCTTGCCGATGCGCGACGGGTGGATGCGGCCTTCGTCGCCGCCGCGCGTCCCTATGCGCCGCTGCCACCAGACCAGGTCGCCTGTCGCGGGTTCGATGAAGCTTCCCCGGTTCGGGTTGGCGAGCATGTTGAGCCCCGCGCCAAGCGCGACCAGCGCCCCAAGCCCCTGCGCCAGCGGCACCAGCCACGGGGCGCACTCGCGCCCGCCCTCGCTGCAATTGTCGGCGGGGTCGATCGTCGAACCCGCCCAGAAAAAGAAGAGGCCGAAGGTGAGCAGCAGCCACATCCGAAAGTCGGTCCGCGCGCTTCGCCGATAGGAGGGGACGGTGTCGGTCATCGCACCCAGGCTAACGCAATAACCTCAACGCTTGGCTAATCGCCGATCCGCTGTGGATGCGCCGAACGAGGATGAAACATTTTGTTGGCGTTTCAGCGTATAAGGGAGACTGGCCCCGTTGGCGCGAATCGCGCGCGGAACGGACGCGACGGAATTTGACACACGCATGAAGCCCGAACTGTCCCTGACCGCCCGCTCGACGTGGCGCGACCCGGTGCCGGAAAAACCGGCCGGGCCGGGACGTGCCTTCTGGGCGGCGATCATCGCGGTCGTTACGGTCGCCTGCCTTGCCTTTCTGCTGACGAGCGGACAGTTTCGTGCCCCCCGCTTCTTCGGTCCATACAGCGTCTCGGTACCCTTGAGCTTCAAAGCCTATGATCCCGAGCGCTGGGCAATCATGAATGCAGAGGATTATGCCGACGCGCTGAAGATCGATCCGACCCTGCCCAATCCGGACAGCGTCGGTTATGGCGACGCGGCGGCCTCGCCGCCCGCCGATCCGGCGATGCTGCGCGACGAAGCCTTTGTCGGGCCGCCCGCCAAATCCTATGTTTTCCGCGGGGTCACCGCGCTCGACCGCGAGCGCGCGCATTATTGCCTGACCGCCGCCATCTATTATGAGGCCGCGTCCGAAACAGACGACGGGATGCGCGGCGTCGCGCAGACGGTGATCAACCGCGTGCGCCACCCAAGCTTTCCGAACACCGTGTGCGGCGTCGTCTTCCAGGGATCGCAGCGCGCGGGCGTGTGCCAGTTCACCTTCAGCTGCGACGGCGCGATGGCGCGCGCGCCCGAACGCCGCAACTGGCTCCGCGCGAGCCGCATCGCCTCGGCCGCACTCGGCGGCTATGTCTTCCCCAAGGTCGGCCTGGCGACCCATTACCACACACAGGCGATCTGGCCGCGCTGGGGCAAAAGCCTTGTGATGACCAATATCGTCGGCGCGCATATCTTTCACCGCTGGCGCGGTCGCTGGGGCATGCCCGACGCATTCCGCGCGCCCTATCTCGGCCGCGAGCCGGTGCCCGGCCCCTATCTGCCGCTGGCACAGCAGCTTGCGATCCTGAAGGGTCAAGGCCTTCCGCCCGGTGCTGGTCCCGCCCCATTGCTCACCGGCGCCGCCGCGCCGCTTCCCGACACCCCCGCCGCCCCGCTGCCGGGCACGATGGCGCCCACGGCGCCGGTCGCGCCGCCGCCCGTCGCGGCTCCCGCGGCGCAAACCTATGCCGATCCGCGGCTGAACCAGTCGGGCCAGGTCCGCGAAGAATTCCGCGGCAGCGGAGAGTGGAAACAGTGACGCAAACGGCCTAGGCTGCCCGGATCATCACGGGAGGCCAGGATGGGACATGTCAAAGGCATCGGTGGACTGTTTTTCCGGGCGCGCGACCCAGAGGCGCTGAGCGCCTGGTATCGCGAACGGCTGGGCGTCGGCGGCGGATGCAGCGCGGACGACAGCGTGCCGCCGAACCAGTGGGTATGGAATGTGACGGCGGGTCCGCTCGTCTTTGCGCCCTTCAAGGCCGACACCGACTATTTCGCGGCCGACCGCCAGTTCATGATCAACCTGCGCGTCGACGATCTTGACGCGGTGCTCGCGCCGTTCCGCGACGCGGGCGACGAGATCATCACGAAGGACGAATGGGACGACCCCGCGATCGGCCGCTTTGCGCGCGTGCACGACCCCGAGGGCAATCCTATCGAGCTTTGGGAACCGCCCGCGACCTGAAAAGCGAAGTCATTGCGAGGAGCCGAAGGCGACGTGGCAATCCAGAGAAGGCCCAAACCGCCCTGGATTGCTTCGCTTCGCTCGCAATGACGAGCGCTTATCTGCCCTGGCTGCGCCAGCGCTTGACCACGCGTTCGAGGATTTCGGCCTCGCCGCCGGTTTCGCGCCACAGTTTCGAGAAGAGCGGATCGCTCGACGCGGGGCGCTTCTCTTCCTCGAGCGTGTCGAGATAGACGCGGATCGGGATCGACACGCCTTCGCCGCAGACGATGCATTCGCGGTTGCGGAGCGCCGGGATCGAATCGATGAAGCCGCGCGCGCCTTCGGGCATCGCAGCCTTCACGAAATGCTGGTCGCGCTCGTTGTTGAGGCGCATCGAGATGATCGTGCCGCACTGCGACAGCACGCCTTCGGCAAGGTCGGACGGACGCTGGGTGATGAGACCCAGCGACACGCCATATTTACGGCCTTCCTTCGCGATACGTTCGAGGATCTTGCGGACCGCCTGTCCCTGCCCCGTGTCCTTCGACGGAATATAGCGGTGCGCCTCTTCGCAGACGAGCAGGATCGGGCGCTGCGGCTCGCCGCGCGACCAGATCGCATAGTCAAAGGTCAGGCGCGACAGCACCGCGACCACGACGCCGGTAATGTCCGACGGCACGCCCGACACGTCGATGATCGAAATCGGCCGGCCGTCCGACGGCAGGCGGAAGATCTTGCCAAGGAAGCCCGCCATCGTGTCGGCGACAAGCATTCCCGAGAACATGAAATTATAGCGCGGATCGGCGCGCATTTCCTCGATCTTGCCCTTGATGCGCATGAACGGCGCCGACGAGGTCGCCTTGTCGAGCTTGCCCATCTCGTTTTGCAGGATGTTGAGCAGGTCCGAGAGCAGATAGGGGATCGGCGAGTCGACCGTGATCTTCGTCATGCCCTCGGCAAGCCGGTTCTTGGTGCGCGCCTGAAGCAGGCAGCGCGCCAGAACGTCGCAGTCGGCCTGACGATCGCGGCCTTCGGCGGTGACGAACACTTCGCAATGCTCTTCGAAATTCATCAGCCAATAGGGCATGGCGAGATTGTCGACGTCGAACAGCGCGCCGGTGCCCTTGAAGGCGGCCGAATATTCGCCGTGCGGGTCGATCATCACGATATGACCCTGCGGCGCGAGTTCGCAGATCTTGTGGAGGATCAGCGCCGCGCTGGTCGATTTACCCGTACCCGTCGAACCGAGCAGCGCGAAATGCTTGCCGAGCATTGCGTCGACATAGAGCGACCCGCGAATATCCTTGGTCGGGTAGACGGTGCCGATTTCGACGTGCGCGCGTTCATCGGCGGCGTAAATCTGTTTGAGATCGGCGCTGGTCGCCGCAAAAACCTGGCTGCCCGGGATCGGATAGCGCGTTACGCCGCGACGGAAATTGTGAATGCGGCCGGTGATCTTCTCTTCCTCACCTTCGCCGAGAAAATCGATCGTCGCGACGATCAAACCCTCCCCGCGCTCGTGCAGTTGCTGGTCGCGGATGCTGGCGATCAGCCAGATATTGCCGACGCGCACCTTGACCTGCGCACCCACCTGCCCCGCCATTGCGACGGCCGCATCGCTGGACGACGCCAATTTGCCGATCACGGCAGCATCGAGCAGAATGCGCGACGCCGAGCCCGAAATATCGACGACTTCGCCGATCATCAGGTCATCGCGATGATGGTTGGCTACCGGTGCAACCGACGCCGCTACGCCGCCGCCGCCGGCGAGCCTCACATGCTGTGCCGCCGTCAAATCGCTGGCGCCAAATCCGCCACCTTGCATATCCATGTATCCCGCCCCGCCTTTTGATGGTCCCGGCTCGGGATATCGCAGACGAGGGTAAATAGGCCGTGAATGATGATTAGGGTCAGCCCCTCTTATTGCGCGATCGAGGGTTGAAGCGATTTTGTTCAGTGCGAGGAGGCAAGGCGCGGGAATATGTCGATATTTCCAGACTTAAAGGGAGCCTGACCCTAACGACGGCGGAAAATAGCCGACGCGCCGTAACCGAGCACCAGCGACAGAAAGACCGCGGCGAGACCATAGAGAAAGCCGTGCCGCTGCGCTGCGAGCGCGACGAAGCGTTCGAACCCTGCCTTGCGGATCTGCACGTCGCGCGATGCGACGGCGAGCACGCGTCCGCGGCTGATCAAATAGGTTTCGGCGCGATAGGTGCCGACGGGAACGCGCGCCGGCACCGGAATGCGCGCGCGATAGAGCACGCCTTCGGTGATTTCGACCGCCGAAGGATTTTCGACGAAGAGACCCGATCGGCGATAGAGATCGGTTAGCCCCGCCTCGAACCGCTCCAGCTTCTTTGCCTCCGAAAATCCGCTGGGCGACATCGACAGATTGGCAAGGCCGAGTTCAAAGATCGCTGCGGTCCGCTCGTCGACCAGCTTGTCGATCGGGCGCGACGATCCGATCGCATAGAAGCCCGGCGAGGTACGCAGGCGGATACTGCTCGCATTGACCCAGATACCCGCGACGCGCCGCTTTTCGCGCAGCACGATCGGTCGCACGGGTCCCTTCAGCACGACCACGATGTCGGCACGGTCGTCGGGCAGCCGCTGCCCGGGATAGAGGATCGCGCCGAAAAGCAGCAATTCCTCGCCGGTGAAGCTGTACTGGATGTCGATCGCACGGCTCGACACGTCAGGCACCAGCCGGGGGTCGGCGGCATTGGCGGCCGCCGGCAGCGACAGCGCCGCGAGCAACGGGAGCAAGGCGCGCGGCGCGATCATTGCACCGTGTAGATTTCTTCGGGGCGGATAAAGAGGTCGACCCCCATGCGGAGCGCGACGAGCAGCACGATTGCGGCGAGCGCCATGCGCAGATATTCGGGCTTTGCCTTTTGCGCAAAACGCGCGCCGATCTGGGCGCCGACGACGCTTCCGAGCAGAAGCAATCCTGCGAGCACGATGTCGACCGCGCCGGTGGTCAGCGCGTGAACCATCGTCGTTGCGATGGTCACGAATAATATCTGGTACAACGACGTGCCGACGACGACCTGCGTGCCCATGCCGAGCAGATACAGCATCGCCGGCACCATGATGAAGCCCCCGCCGACACCCAGCAGCATCGTAAGTACGCCCCCGACGATACCGAGAAGCAGCGGCGCGAGCGGCGAGATGTAAAGGCCCGAGCGATAGAAACGCCAGCGGAGCGGCAGGTTCGCGACCATCGGATGGTGGCGCCGCTTGCGCGCAGGGGCCGGCAGTCCGGCCTGTGACGCTCGAAAGCTGCCCCATGCCTCGCGCCCCATGAATGTCCCGACGGTCCCGAGCAGCGCGACATACAGGATGTTGATCACCGTATCGATCTGCCCCAAGGAGGTGAGCAGTTCGAATAGCCCCGCGCCGATCAGCGAGCCGATGAGGCCGCCCGCAACCAATACCCCGCCCATCCTGAGGTCGACCCCGCCGCGCTCGAGATGCGCCATCACCCCCGAAACGCTGGCGCCAGTCACCTGCGTCGCCGCCGACGCCGCCGCGACCGTCGGCGGAATGCCGTAAAAGATGAGCAGCGGCGTCGTCAGGAATCCGCCGCCAACGCCGAACATGCCCGACAGGAAACCCACCCCGCCGCCCAGCAGGATGATCACCAGCGCATTGACCGACAGATTGGCGACTGGGAGGTAAAGATCCAATTGTCAGGGCCTGTGAATTGCGGGTCCGAGGCGCCGAAACTGCGCCGAGTCCCGCGACCCTAGAGCATTTTTTCGCGGCGGGGAATCGGCGGCGGTGGCTAAATTTTCCGGCGTTCAGAAGTCGCTCGCCAGCGTCAGCGCCAGGCCGCTTTCGGGGCGCGCATTGCCAGCAAGGCGCTGGCGCCAGTCGAGCGCGATGCGGGTGCCCTCGCCCAGATCGGGCAGGAGCAAAGTCAGCCGCGGACCGACATCGGCCCGCGCGGCGCCCGGCTGTACCGCTCCCGCAACGAGCGCGCCAAGCCGCAGGAGAGACGTGTCGTCGGGGCCGAGGTGGCGATCGACGACGATTGCGCCGTCGGCGAAAGCGTCGCGCCGCCGCACGCCGACGACGCCCGCCTGCGCATAGGCGTCGAGCCGGAAACCGGCCGTCAGCGCAACCCTCGAAACGCCGCCGCTCGCCATCATCACGATCGCGGTGCGCCCCTCTCTGCCCAGCGTGACGCGCTGCTCGATCGCAATATCGACCGGCAGGTGCGCGAGTGGGGCAAGGGCGAGGCCGAACGCGATCTCGCGCTGCTGCGGGCGCTGAATGGCAACCGTCGCGCGCCCATAGGCGCGGACGCGCCCGTCATCGCGAAAGCCATAGTCCAGCCGCACACCCGCCTGACTCCCACCCAATTGGCTCGCCGCACCGATGTTCTCGGGCGCGGAGCCGGAGCCTTGGCGCAAATAGACCCAGTTCGCGAGCGCCCATCCGCCAAGCTGCCGCTGAATCCAGAATGGCTTGCCGTTCCCCGGATCGGAGTGTTCGGCAGGTGCGAGCGGAAACCAGAGCCCTCCGATAGTCGGGGAGGCAGAGAGCGCGACATCATCTGGCGGCGAAGGCGACAGCGGCGCGACCGGGGCAAGCCGAAGACTATCGCGATCGGCGCCCAAATCGACGGAAACGGACTCGTTTTCGATCGAAGCCGGGGCGACCTCGAAGAAGGCCGGCACGCCAACACGCCGGTGCGTCGAGAGATCTTGCTCATCGATGCGGGCGACAGGCGGGATGTCCGCGACGGCACGGCCCGCCGCAAGGGGAGACGGCGACAAAGGCGCTTCGACGGGATCGAGCGCAAAAGAGGTGGCCGGATTCCCGACCATCACAACCCGCATCGCTATCCAGCCGCCGACGCATAACAGCAGAAAGCGCAGTGCGGGCGCGTCACGGCGCACGTCGAGGCGGCGCATCATCATCACGCCCCCATCCTGACAAAGCCGTCCTGGTGCGCGACCTCATGATCCGGATGGTCGGTCTTGTCCCAAACAACCTTGCCCGACCGCAGCATCCGCCAGTAAAGTCCGATCGCACGTCGCGCAGCGAGCATCGCGATCACATTGGCAAAAAAGACACGCGGCAACGAAATCATCGCCTCGCGCAAACCGTACCAGCGCGCCGTAAAATGCCCGCGAACGCCGATCCGCCAACACAGCATCACGGCATTGAACATCAGCAGCAACCGCATGCCGCCGCCCAGCTCGACGGCACGCCAGTCCAGCAGAAACTGCCCCGCCCAGCCAGCGATCGTGAAGATCAGCCCTGCATAAGCCGCCATTAGAATGAGCGCGGAAAGCGGCGCGCGACGATCGCGCCACAGCATCCAGCGCCCGATCCACGCCCGGCCGGCGCCGGCGCCTATGGCCTTATCACGCCGCGCACCAAGCCAGCCGAGATGGTCCCAGCCCGCCAAGGCGATCCCGGTAATCCAGCGCGACTTCTGCCGCACCGCCTTTTCGATTTCCCCCGGAAAAGCCCCTCGCGATACGATCCTGTCACCCGCGGGTCCGACCGTGTCGATAAAGCGCGTTCGAAGGCCATAGGCGCCGATCAGCATGCCCATCTCATAATCCTCGGTCAGGCTGTCGCAGCGAAAAGGCTCGCCGCCACGCTCGAGCGCCAGCAACGCCAGCGAGCTACGCGTCAGCGCGCAGCCGACTCCCGCTGACGGCAGCGGCAGGCCGAGGCGCGAGCGAACGACCAATTCCTTTCCATGCGCTTCGGCAAATTCGTCGCCATAATGCCCGCCGATCCAGCGTTCTCTGTGCCTGATCAACGGCACGACCGGAATCTGCACCATCGAATTTTCGCCGAGATAGCGGCGGTAAAGTGCGAGTTCGGCCGGATGAACATGATCTTCGGCGTCGTGCAGGACGATGGCGGCGAAACGCATGCCCTCGGCGCGCTCGTCATCGCCAAGCGCGCGCCACAAGCCGTTGAGATTGTCGCCCTTGGTGGTCGGCCCCTCGACGCTGCCCACGACAAGCCGCAGCCGCCGGTCGCGCGCGACGAGCGGCGATACGGCAAAGAGGGTCGCGGCATCATTGGGATAGCAGCCGAGGTAAAGTCGAAAATCCTCGTCCCTCCACGCCGCGAGCGTCCGATCGAGCATTGCCGGAAGCGCATCGGCTTCGTCCCATGCGGGCACGAAGACCGCGAAGCGTCCCTCCACCGGCGGCGCGTTCGGGGCGAGCGATGGTCCACGGCGGCGGGTCACCAGCCACAACGCATCGAACAGCAGGTCGTCGAGCCCGAACAGCAGAATCCCGACCGAGGCGAACAGCATCAGTTCGTGACTGGCCCCCATCACCAACCATTCCAGCCATGCGGTCGACTGCTCCAATGTGCTAGCCCTGCCCCCACCGATCACCTAATGTCATCAATATCGATACTGCTAGTGAACAGAGCAGATTTGTAAAGACGACTATATCATTGATTAACTGTCAATTTCACTGACAAATCAAAGAAACACCTGACCGATGATCCGCAGATTTCCACCCCATTCAGCATTGATAGAATTCCTGAGAAGTGAAAGCGCAGGCGGAATTCTTCTTATTTTCGCATCCATTTTGGCGATGATCGTTGCCAATTCGTCGTTCGCGCCGCTTTATCACGACGCGATTCACGCCGTTACCGGACCGATACTTACCGACAAGCTCGGCCCGATGACGGTCCATCTGTGGATCAACGACGGATTGATGGCGGTTTTCTTCCTGCTCGTCGGGCTGGAGATCAAGCGCGAGTTCGTCGACGGAAGGCTCGCAAGCTGGGACCGGCGCCGATTGCCGTTCATTGCAGCGGCAGCCGGAATGGCGGTTCCTGCAGTCATCTACATTCTCTTCGCGGGAAACACATCGGGGCTGGCGCAAGGCTGGGCTATCCCTGCGGCCACCGACATCGCCTTTGCGATGGGCGTGCTTGCGCTGCTTGGCAAACGCGCGCCGACCTCGCTCAAATTGTTCCTCGTCACCGTCGCGATCGTCGACGACATGGGCGCGGTCGCGATCATCGCGCTCTTCTATACTGCGAAGATCAATCTCGCCGCGCTCGGGGTGGCGGCGGTCATCCTTGGCCTGATGTTCGCGATGGCACGCCTGCGCGTGAAGAGCCTGCCCCTTTATCTCCTGATGTTCGCCTTCCTCTGGTACGCGATGCTGCTTTCGGGCGTCCACGCCACGATCGCCGGGGTACTTACTGCGATGACCATCCCGTTCGAACGCACGCCGGGGGAACCCAACAGTGCACATTCGCCGCTTCACAAGCTCGAACATGCGCTGCACCCTTGGGTCGCGTTCGGCATTGTTCCCCTGTTCGGCTTCGCCAACGCCGGGGTCGATATCAGCGGGCTCACCGCCCAGCAGATTTTCGCGCCGCTGCCGGTCGGGATCGCTGCCGGCCTTTTCCTCGGCAAGCAGATCGGCATTTTCGGCAGCGTCTGGCTGGCGGTCAAATTGGGAATCGCGGGCCGACTGCGCGGCGCGACCTGGCTCCAGGTCTATGGCGTCGCGATATTGTGCGGCATCGGCTTTACGATGAGCCTGTTCATCGGCGGCCTCGCCTTTCCGGGCGATGCGCTGCTGGTCGAGGAGGCGAAGATCGGTATCCTGACAGGATCGCTGATGGCAGCGCTTGTCGGTTTCGCGGTGCTGCGCTTCGCACCGCTCCATCCCGATCATGACGCGGCCGAAAGCCAGTCCGATGCGGAAATCGCCGCTGACGGCGATGTGCGTGACACCAGCGAAAGCAGCGGTATAGCCGCGTGATGCGCAAACTCATCGCCCTGTCGCTGATCGCCCTCCTTTCGGGGTGCGCCGCAAGCGAAACCCGACCTTCGGCGGCCAAGCCGGACCTCGCCACACTCGACGTCCGCCGCACGGCCGCCTCGACCAAGGCGCTCGACGAGATTGCAGCCGCATATCTGCGGCTCACCCTCGAAATCGGGACGCACGAGCCCGGCTATATCGACGCCTATTACGGCCCGCCCGAGCTTCAGAAGGCGGCCGAAACGGCGCCGCGCGACAAACCAGCGCTGCTCACGGCGACGCGTGCGTTGATGGCAGAGGTCGATCTTGCGGCCCGGCGCATCTCTGACCCGCTCGCGAAACGCCGCGCGACCTTTCTCCGGGCGCAGCTCCGCGCCGCCGAAACGCGGCTGCAGATGATGCAGGGCACCCGCTTCGCCTTTGCCGACGAGGCCGAGCGGCTGTTCGGTGTGCGCCCGCGACTGAAGCCGCTCGCGAGCTACGACGCCGAACTCGCGAAAATCGAGGCGCTCGTCCCTGGCGACGGCGCGCTCGCCGATCGCGTCGAGGCGTATCTCGACGCCTTCACCATCCCCAAGGACCGCCTGCAGAAAACCTTCGACGCCGCGATCGCGCGATGCCGCGGGCGCAGCATGGCGCATATCCCGATGCCCGAAGGCGAAAGCTTTCGGCTGGAATTCGTGACCGGCAAGAGCTGGAGCGGCTATAATTATTATCAGGGCGGCTATCACAGCCTGATCCAGGTCAACACCGACCTGCCGATCCGCCTGTCGCGCGCACTCGACCTTGGGTGCCACGAGGGCTATCCGGGACATCATCTCCTCAACATGAAACTTGAGGAAAAGCTGGTGAAAGAGCGCGGCTGGAACGAATTCAGCGTCTATCCGCTCTATAGTCCGCAGAGCCTGATCGCCGAGGGCAGCGCGAATTACGGTATCGACCTCGCCTTTCCCGAAAGCAGCAAAGCCGACACCGAACGCGACGTGCTGATGCCGATCGCCGAGATAGCGGTGCCGTCGGACGACCGCTATTGGCAATTGCTCGCGGCGATCAAGCGCGCTTCGGGGGCGCGGCTGACGATCGCGCAGCAATATCTCGACGGCGCGATCGATCGCCCGACAGCCGTCGCGCTCACCCAGAAATATCTGCTCGTCTCGCCGCAGCGCGCCGAGCAATCGATCAGCTTCACCGATCAATATCGCAGCTATGTGATCAACTATGGTCTCGGCGAGACGATGGTCCGCGCCTATGTCGAGCGCGGCAAGCCCAGTCGCGACGAGATGTGGCGGCGCATGGCGAAAATCGTCAGCGAACCGACCTTGCCTTCGGACCTGCTCACGCGCTGAGCGTCAGATATCGACGATGATCTTGCCGAAATGCGCGTTCGCCGCCTGATGCCGGAAGGCATCGGCAAGACTTTCGAGGGGAAAATGCTGGTCGAGGATCGGGCGGATGCCGTTCGCCTCGACTCCCGCGATCATCGCAAGTTGCTGCGCGCGACTGCCGACGGTAAGACCCTGTACGCGCAGATTCTTGCTCATCAGCAGCGCTGTTTTCACCGGCCCGACTATGCCGGCGAGCACACCGATCAGCGCGACATGCCCACCGACGCGCGTTGCAACCATCGACTGGTCGAGCGTGCCCGCACCGCCGATCTCGACCACCGTATCGACACCGCGCCCGCCGGTGAGTTCGAGCGCCCTGGCGCCCCACTCCGGGACGTCCTTGTAATTGATCAGCTCGTCGGCGCCGAGCGCCTTCAGCCGATCGAGCTTCGCATCGGACGAACTTGTCGCGATCACCCGCGCGCCCGCCGCCTTGGCGAATTGTAACGCGAACACCGAAACCCCGCCGCTGCCCTGCACCAGCACGGTCGAGCCCGGCTGCGTCACGCCATCGACGAACAGCGCGCGCCACGCGGTCAGTCCGGCACAGGTCAGCGTCGCCGCCTCGGCCGCCGACCAGCCTTTCGGCGCATGGGTGAACCATTGCTGCGGCGTCACCACCACTTCGCGGGCATAGCCGTCGATGCTGTCACCCGGCACCTGCGTGAAGGCGTTCGGCGGCGCCGCACCATCGGCCCAGAAGGGAAAGAAGAGCGACACGACATGGTCGCCAACGCGATAGTCGGTGACGCCCTCACCGACCGCCTCAACCGTCCCCGCGCCGTCGGACATCGGAATACGTCCGTCGACGGTGGGGATCATCCCGGCGACCACCGCAAAGTCGTGGAAGTTCAGCGACGAGGCTGCCAGCCGCACACGAATCTCACCCGGCCCCGGGTCGCCGGGGTCGGGAAGATCGGTCAGCGTCAGATTGTCGAGCGAGGCGGGCGCGCGAAGCTGGACCGCTCGCATCACTCCGCCGCCATCGCCATTTCAACACGCTGCGGACCGCGGATGACGCCGCCCGGCGTCGGCCCCTGCATTTCGCCGTCCTTGAACGTCACGACACCCGACTTGACCGTCGCGACATAGCCGTCGGCCTTTTGCAGCAGGCGCTTGCCGCCCGCGGGCAGGTCGAATGCGAGCCAGGGCTTGCCGAGCTTGATCGAATCCATGTCGATGACGTTCAGATCGGCAAGATAGCCCGGCGCGAGCACGCCGCGATCTTCGAGGCCATAGAGTATCGCCGTGTCGCGACACTGACGTTTGATTGCGTGTTCGAGTGCGATGCGATGGCCTTTGCGGTCGCGAACCCAGTGCTGAAGCATGAAGGTCGGCGAGGCGGCGTCGCAGATCGTGCCGCAATGCGCGCCGCCGTCCGACAGGCTGTTCACCGTATCGTCCGACGCCTGCAAATCCTCCAGGAAATTGAGGTTGCCGTCGCGGTAGTTCAAAATCGGGAAATAGATGAAACCCTTGCCGTCATCCTTCATGAGGAGGTCGTATGCATATTCGGAGGGCGAGACGCCCGCGGCGACCGCGCGCGCCATGATGCTCTCGTCCATCTTGGGCTCATAGTTGAAATCGGGGTCCATTTCGAAATGGACCGGCCAGCCTTCGGCGACGACCTTCAGAAAGTCGAGAATGTCGCTTTCGGGCCAGACATTCGCCTCTTCGATCATCCGTGCCTTGAACGCGGGATCTTTCAGCTTCGCGAGCTGCTCGGCCCAGGGCAGGTCGATAATCTCGTTCCATGCGGGCTTGAAACGGAACGGATGCACGGTGCCCTGCCACGCCATGATGATGCCGTTGCCGCGGAGTGCGATCTGCGCGACGATGTTCGCGCCGGTCGAATTCTGTTTCCGCATTTCCGCAATCTGCTCTTCGAGCGGCAGCTCCTTGGCGATCGATTGCAATGCGGCGAAGGTCACCGGCAGTCCGGTTTCGCGGCTGAGGTCGCCCATCCACTGAAACTCGTTCCACTCGCGCTTCATGTCGCTCGCCATTTCGAACACACCGTAACCGACGCGTCCCATTGCGCGCCCGATCGCGACCAGTTCCTCGGCGGTCGCAGTGGTGCCAGGGACGAGTTCGCCGTCGATCGACTTGTGCAGCACGGTGCGGCTGGTCGAGAAACCAAGCGCGCCGGCGCGCACGCCCTCCTCGACGATGCGTGACATTTCGGCGATGTCCGCGTCGGTCGGGATCGCACCGGGTTTCTCGCGGTCGCCGAGCACATAAGCGCGGACGGCACCGTGCGGGACGTGGCACGCCACGTCGACCGTGCGCGGCAGTTTTTCGAGCGCGTCCATATATTCGGGAAAGGTTTCCCAATCCCACGACATGCCCTCGGCAAGCGCGGTGCCGGGAATATCCTCGACGCCTTCCATCAGCGAAATCAGCCATTCGTGGCGGTCGGGCTTGGCGGGGGCGAAGCCGACGCCGCAATTGCCCATCACGACGGTGGTAACGCCGTGCCAGCTCGACGGCGCCATTTCGGCGTCCCACGTCGCCTGCCCGTCATAATGGGTGTGGACGTCGACGAAGCCCGGGGTGACGATCTTGCCGGCAGCGTCGATTTCCTCCCGTCCTGAGCCGAGATTTTCGCCGACCGCGACGATCCGGTCGCCATCGATCGCAACGTCCGCGACAAAGGGCGCTCCGCCCGAACCATCGACGACGGTGCCGCCGCGAATCACCAGATCATGCATGTCCGCTCTCCCAAGCATTTTGGCCAGATTTTTTAGTTTCACGAAGAAACCTATCATCAAAATTGCGATATGCAAATAAACGCGCGGCGCCCGCGACAAGGCGCTATGGTGACGGGACAAAATCATTGGGAGTTGCTGCCATGATCCGTCCGCTCACGTTCGCCCTGTTGTTCGCCGTTTCGGCGACCCCGCTCGCCGCCAAGGACTCGCCCGCCCCCGACTATAAGGCCGCGCTCGCCGATCCCGCGCGCCCCGCCGCCGACCGCGAACGCGATGCGTCGCGCAAACCCGCCGAACTGCTCACCTTTGCGCAGATCAAGCCCGGGCAAAAGGTCGGCGATTTCGTCATGGGCGGCGGCTATGTGACGCGCCTGCTAGCCGGCGCAGTCGGCCCGGCGGGCAAGGTCTATGCCTTCCAGCCCGCCGAATTCATCGCCTTCAAGAAACAATATGGGGACGATCAGGCCGCGATCGACGCCGCTTATACCAATGTCGATGCCGTCGCCGGTCCGTTCGCGGCGCCCGCCTTTCCCGAACCGCTCGACACGATCATCACCGTGCAGAATTTCCACGACCTCTATCTGAAACCCTTTGCCGCGGGCACCGGCGACAAGGCGAGCGCAGCTTTGTTCGCGGCGCTCAAACCCGGCGGCACGCTCGTCGTCGTCGACCATAGCGCGGCGAAGGGCAGCGGTACGACGCTGTCGGACAGCCTGCACCGGATCGACAAGGATGCGGTCATCGCCACACTGACCAAAGCGGGTTTCAAGCTTGATGCGGAAAGCGACCTCTATCGCCTTCCCGCCGATCCGCGCACGGCCAATGTCTTCGACAAGGAAATCCGCGGCAAGACCGACCAGTTCACCTTGCGCTTCCGCAAACCGGGATAAAAGAATGACCAGCGACGACCAGGATTATGTCTATGACGAAGCGAGCGGCGAATGGATGTCCGCCAGCGACATTGCCGCGCGCGACGCCGCGGCCGCCGCGGGTCCCGAAGTACGCGACGCGGTCGGCAATCTGCTCGCCGATGGCGACTCGGTCGTGCTGGTCAAGGATTTGAACGTGAAAGGCGCGGGCCAGACGCTGAAGGTCGGCACGGTGATCAAGTCGATCCGCCTGACCGGCGACGCGCAGGAAATCGACTGCCGCCACGACGGCATCAAGGGGCTGGTGCTGCGCGCGGAGTTTGTGAGAAAACGCTAAGCACGCCCGGAAGGCGGCGCTTCCGAACTCCAAGCGGGCCGCGCGGCATCCATCCCCGCGACGACCTTGTCCCAATAGGCCTCGGTCCGGCCCTGGAACTTCATGTCGAAGCTTTCGACCGTTCGGAATTCGAGCACTTCGACCCCATCCGGGCCGGGCTTGTACGTGTAGGGCACGTCGCTGCCGACGAAAAAACCGTCGCCCGCGCCCAGTTCCTCGGTGCCGAGCTTCAACGAACCCGCGATGATATAATAGAGGCAGTCGGCATTATGGCTGTGCAGCGGCAATGCGAAACCGCTTTTGAACCACGCATAGGTCAGGCTCATATGCGGGAGCGAGAACAGCGCTTTGGTGATGTTCCCTTCGCCAACGCCAGCGGCGACCCAGCGCCCGATGCCCGCCTCGACGATCGGTGTCAGGCCGGCGAGCGTCATCTTGTCGGTTTCGTTGAGATCGGGAGCGTCGGCGCCCCGGAATATCCGGAACGATGTCGCATCCTTGGCGCGGTCGGCTTCGGCCATGGTCCTCTCCTCTTCTGCTCGTTGCGCCGATCATGCCGCAACCGGAAGAGGAGAGTCCATCCCGATCAGATTCGGCCCAGCGTCTCTTTGCGCGGCCCCATATAGCCGAACAGATAGGCCGCGACCTTGCGCATCTGGATTTCCTCGGCGCCTTCGGTGATGCGATAGCGGCGGTGGTGGCGATAGATATGCTCGAACGGCTTGTGCCGCGAATAGCCGATGCCGCCATGCACCTGCATCGCGCGGTCGGCAGCTTCGCAAACGAGGCGGTTCGCCCAGTAATTGCACATACTGACCTTGTCCGAGAGCGTGCGCTCGACCTCCTTGTGCGGGGTGTTGTCCATGTCCCACGCGGTCTTGCGGATCAGCAGGCGCAACATCTCGGCCTGTGTCGCGAGTTCGACGAGCGGGAACTGGATCGCCTGATTCTTCGCCAGCGCCTCGCCGAACGGCTTACGCTCACGCGCATATCGAACGCTTTCCTCGATGCAGAACACCGCCGCGCCCAGCGAGCTTGCCGCCTGCCGAATGCGGTTCTGGTGAACGAAGCTCTGCGCGATCGACAGCCCGCCGCCCTCCGGACCGAGCCGCGCATCGTCGGGCACCCAAACGTCGATGAAGGTCATGCGCGGATGGTCGGTCGGCATGTTGAACGTCCACATATATTCGTCGACGGTCATGCCCTCGGTCCCCGTCGGCACGAGCAGGCAGGTGATGCCCTTCGCATCGCCGTCATTGCCGCTGGTGCGGCAGAAGGTCGCGCAATGCGTCGCGACATGCATGCCGGTGATCCACATCTTGCGCCCGTTGATCAGCCAGCCGTCGACGCCATCGCGCGTCTCGCGGACCGCGCGCGTCTCCATATGTGTCGCGTCGCTGCCATGGTCGGGCTCGGTCAGCCCGAACGCGGTGCGGCGCTTGCCCTCGAACCCGCCGAGGATGAATTCCTGCTTCTGTTCGTCGCTGGTGCCGAACTGTTCGAACATTTCGACGAAGGGGAAATTGCCGACGATGCTGTGCTCATTCTGAAGATCGTTGTGGAGCCCCAATCCCTTCGCCGCGAAATGCTCGCGGATCACCGCCATCCACAGATTGCTGCCGTCCTTGCCGCCGTACTTCTTGGGCGCCGAGAAGCGCCAGTGCCCCGCCGCATCGGCCTTGCGCGTCGCCTGTTTGAGCAGGTCTTCCCAGTCGTGGCGCGGCAGCCCCTGATTGTCCCAGTCGGTGCGCGCATGTTCGCGGCGATGGTCGAAGAAACGGATATTGTCGTCCGCAAGTTCGAGCGGTTTGATCTCGGCGTCGATAAACGCATCAAGCTCGTCCAGATACGCCTGCAGGTCGGCGGGCATCGCAAAATCCATGTCTCTCTCCCTTTTATCTTCTATCCGCGCCACGCCGCGCGCGCCGCGCCGAGCGCAGCATATTTGGGGCTGTCGATCGCGCATTTGTCGAGCAGGACACGCCGCAGCTTTGCAAGCAGCCCCGGCTCGGCGAGCGTCGTCGCTCCCGACAGCAGAGCCGCCGACAGCACGGCATCCTCGGCGCGCACGCCAGCGTCGAGATCGCGCAATATGATCCCGAGCGCGTTCATCGCGACCACCGCCTCAAACTTGGCATGGCCCTCCGCTTTCGGTTTGATCGATGCCTCGATCCAGTCGCGCACCGCCTGCACCATCTCGGCATTCGTCGGCTCGCCCACCGGCGCCGGTGCGGCATCCGGCGATGGCGGCAGCGGCCGATCGCGCTCCACTTCCGGCGCTTCGGCTTCGAGCAGCAAGAGCAGATCAAGCTCCTGCTCGGCGGTGCGCCGGCCGATCACGACGCGCTCGACCGTCCGGTCGGCGCCGTTCCGCCACATCTGCCCCATCTGCAAACAGCCGAGCGCCCACCACAAGGTCCGATAGACGAGCCAGAAACGAAAGCGGCCGCGGTCGACCTTCGCTCCGCCCGCCGCTTCATAGGCCGCGAAATAATCGTCGATGCTGCCGACCCCGAACGCGGGCTTGTCGAGCCGCCCAAAGCGCCACACGGTCATGCAGCCAAACGCCAGATCTTCATGCGCGTCACCGCGATGCGCAAGTTCCCAGTCGAGCACGGCGGCCAGGCCCTCACCGTCGACCATCACATTGCCCATCCGATAATCGCCATGGACCAGCACAGGCATCGCCGGTTCGGGCAGATGATCCTCGCACCATTTGATCGCGAGCGCGATCGCCGGCCGGTCGCCGCCGTACGACAGAAAGCGGGCCTTGAGTTCGGCCAGTGCCTCGGCCGTGTCCATCAGCGGGATCGCCGCTGGGATCGTGCCGGCCGGGATCGCGTGGATGCGCGCAAGCTCGCGCCCCAGGTCGGCGAGCAGCGACGGCGGCGGGTCCGCAAGAATCTTCGCCGGGCTCACTTCGGCGATCACGCGCCGCATCACATAGCCGGTGCCCATGCCGTCGCCCGGCTCCAGCACGCCGACGACTTCGGGCGCCTTTACCCCGGCATCATGCGCCGCGATCACCAGCGCCGCCTCGTCGGCATGGCCATAGGGCCGACCTTCCATATAGTCCGCCGACGGCGCGCGGCGCAGCACATAGCGATCCACCTGCTCCGCCTCGCCCCAGTCGAACGCCCAGCTTTCCATATTCGCCCCGCCCGACAGGCGGGCGAGTCCCGAAAGGGCGCCGGGGCGAGCGACGCGGGTCATGAAGGCGGAAAGCGGTGCGGCGAGATCGATCATTACTTAATGATGCTAAGGATTTTTGACGGCCGCAAGCCGTAATCGCATCCGGGTCGGCGCAATCGCAGGAAATGCCAAATAATGCCGCAACGCCGGAGCGGCGCGATTCGCGGCAGAACGGAATCAGTCGAGCGCCCCGTAAGAGGCATAATCATCGACATGCGCGTTCGAGCGGCGAAAGCTGGTGAAGCTCATGCTTGCCGACAGGTCGAGCGCCTCGACCTGATGCCACCAGCCGACGGGCAGGAAAATCGCCTCGCCGGGGCCGATGACCGTTTCGAGGATCGGCGGGGTGTCGGCGTCGCCGGGGCCTGCGGGCAGCGCGTCATTCGTCCAATCGGAAAAACAGTGGCGGCTGTTCTTCATGCGGTCGAACGCCCAGGGCGGCGCCATGCGCACGCGCTTGCGCCCCATCACCTGGACGAGCAGATTGTTGGTGAGATCATGATGCCAGGGGGTCAGCGTGCCCTTTGGCCCCAGCCAGAAAAAGCCGTCGCGCTGCCGCGTGTCGTCGAGCAGGGCGATCGGCGCCATATCGTCCCACAAGGGCGCCAGTGCCGCAGCATTGGTGCCGCTGTTATAGGCGGTGAGATAGATGTCGTTGCTCGCTTCGTCCTTGCGCAGCCAGTCGATCAGTTCGGCGAAGCGGACAAGGCGGCGGTGATCGTCCTTTGCGAGTTCATAATCGGGACTGCGGTCACGCTCGACCTGCGCCTCGACGACGGCGTCCCCCGCGACCTCTGTAAAATGATCGAGCGACCAGCGCGTCAGCGCCGGCCAGTGATCGATGATGCCGCTGAGCTTCGCCGGGCGGTTCACTTCATAATGATGGCGATAGAAATGACCGGAGTCGGGCGCATCGAGCGTATCGAGCGCGAAGCCGCCCTCGCCCTCGCGCGCCAGCCGATCCTGATTGGCGAGCAGCCAGCGCTGTTTCGCCATGCGCGCCGCCTGCCGGCGCAGCATCGCCGCCATCGGGTCCTTGGCCAACCGGTCGACTTCATATTTCGCGGCGGCGGCCGACACGCCTGCGGCGACGAGCCGCGCATGCAGCGCGGCATCTTCGTCACCGGCGGCGAGGCCTTCTGCAAGCAGGGCGCGTTTGTCGGGCTGGGGCATGTAAAAAACTCCTCGGCCCGCTCAAGGACATCCAGATGACAAAAGGATGACAGCCTAATCCCCCGTCGGCCCCTTATAGTCCAGCCCATAGACCGCGGCGCGGAAGTCGCGGTGGAGCGTGCCGTCATAGGGCATCGTCTGGACGAAGAAGACCGCGGTGAGCCGGTTCGCGGGATCGACCCAGAACAAAGTCGAGGCGGCGCCATCCCAGAAAAACTCGCCGACCGCACCGCGGTTTTCCTCGCGCGTCTGCGGCGGCGATTTGCGCACCGCAAAGTCGAAGCCAAAGCCGACCGCCCCCTTGCCGGGAAGCCACGCGCGTTCGGTTATCGCAGGATCGAGCTGGTCGGTCGACATCAGTTCCACCGTCGAGGGTTTGAGGATGCGCACGCCGTCGAGCGCGCCCCTGTTCAGCAGCATCCGCGCGAACCGCTGATAATCGTCGAGCGTCGAGGCGAGCCCGAAACCGCCCGGGGTCAGCGCATGATCGCGAAAGTTCAGCGTCTGCGCCTCGGCCGCCGCTTGCTGAACGAGCTTGCCGTCCTTGTTGACATTCATCGCGGCAAAGCGCGGCAGACGCGCATCGGGCTGGCGCCAGGCGGTCTCGGTCATCTTCAGCGGTTCGAAGATATGGGCGCGGACATAATCGGCGAAGCGCTCGCCCGACAGCTTCTCGACGAGCGCCGCCTGCACATCGACCGCGATGCTATATTCCCATTGCCTGCCCGGCTGGAACAGCAACGGCACGCGCGCGAGGCGCCTGCTCGTTTCGGCCAGCGGGATCGTCAGCGCGAGCGGATCGGCGGCGACATAAGCTTCGTGCGCGGGCGTCGGCCCCGCGCCATAGGCAAAGCCAGCAGTATGGCGCATGATGTCGCGCACCGTGATCGGACGCTCGGCGGCGATATAGCCCGGCTGCCCCGCCGCATCCTTGCCCGCATAGACGCGCATATCGGCATATTCGGGCAGATATTGCGACAGCGGATCGTCGAGGCGGAATTTGCCCTGTTCCCAAAGCTGCATCAGCGCGACGCCGGTGACGGGCTTGGTCATCGAATAGATTTGCGCGATCGTGTCGCGGCGCATCGGGCGCTTTGCGTCGCGATCGGCCATGCCCGCACTGCCGAAATAGACCTCGCGCCCGTCCTGCCAGATCAGCGCCGAAGTCCCGGCGGCGCGGCCGTCGGCGATCATCGCCTTCAGCACCGCATCGATCCGCGCCTTGTCGATTTTCAGCACTGCGTCAGGCGCGGTCCGCGCCAGCAGCGGCGGCGCGACCGCGGCCGAACCTGCACATGCCATCATCATCGCCAGAGCCAGTCGCGTGCCGCGCATATCGTCTCTCCCCTGTCCCGGCCGTTCGCCCGGGATCGGGGTACATCACATGGTATCGGGCCGGACAGGTCAACCCGAATAGGTCTGCGAGAGCTCTATTCGGTCGCCGCAGCTTCCGCGACAGGAGCCTTGGCGGCTGTCAGACTGCCGTTCTGGATCAACCATTGCGGGTAGCCCGCCTGCACCGACGCCATGATCCGGTCAATCGCCGCCGCGACCTGTTCGCCCTCCGCCTCCCGGTCGCGCTGGACGATCACGCGGCGGGCCTGCGCATCGATCAGTAGTTGGCCGCGCGGCAGCAAGTCGCCGACGGTCAAGCTCGACAGGATCGCGCGGCTTTCCTCCTCGCGCTGTTCGAGCGTCGCGATGCGGCTGCTGAGCCGCTCCTCAAGCTGCGCGGCGGCATTGGTCTGTTTCCGAAGCTGCGCGAGATTGACGCGAACGTCGCGATCGAGATCCCCGCGGACTTTGGCCTCTAGCTCCCGGTTGAGCTGCCCCGCGTAGCGATCGACGAGCACAACGCCGTCGATCTCGATCGCATCGCCCTCCAGCCGCACATTGAGGCTGTCGATCTGGTCGCCATCGCCAAGCAGGGCCCGAAGTTCGGACTGAACCGCGGTGCGCGCGCGAATTTCGCGAACGATATTGTTGAACGAGATCGCGAGCGGGATCGACAATATGCCGAGCGTCGCGACGATCCCGACGACCTGCATCGCTGTGTGCTGCGGCGTCAGCGAGGGGCCGAATTTGTTGAGCCGCGCGACGATCGTCACCGAAAAAGCGATCGCGAGTGTGTTGGTCAGGAATAGAAGGCCGCCGCCCATCGCGAAATCGGGCCGGCCGGTGACGAGCCCGAAGGCGACGGTCGAAAGCGGCGGCAGCAGCGCCGTCGCGATCGCGACGCCGACCATCACCCCCGATAATTTGCGCAAGATCGCATAGACGCCGGCGATGCCGCCGACCACCGCGACGCCAAGGTCGATCAGCGTCGGCTGGGTCCGGGCACGAATTTCGGGCGTGACGTCCTTGATCGGCGACAGCCAGATGATGAGGGCCGCGATGATGATGGCGACCAGTGTGCCCGCAGCAAGCGTAACGAGCGAACGCTTGATCAGATTGCTCTCGATCGTCGCGAGGCCAAAGCCGATTCCCATGATCGGTCCGAGCAGCGGCGATACGAGCATCGCACCGATCACGACCGGTGCCGAGCTTTGCAGCAACCCAAGTGTCGCAATCGCGGTCGCCATGACGACAAGCAGCAGAAATTTGGTGTCGAGGCGGGCATCGCGCGCGACGCTCGCCAGAATCAACGAGCGGCCGTGAGCATCGCCCACGGCCGCTTCGTCGTTATGATCGTCGGGTCCGGCGCGCGTCGCCCGGCGTCCGCCCGCGTTGAACGGCGTTTCACCGAGACCGGGCACACCGGGATGATCGCCGGCCACGGCGGATCAGATCTTGGCCGTCAGGTCCGGAACGGCGTTGAACAGATCGGCGACCAGGCCGAAGTCGGCGATCTGGAAGATCGGGGCGTCTTCGTCCTTGTTGATCGCGACGATCGTCTTCGAATCCTTCATGCCGGCGAGATGCTGGATCGCGCCCGAGATGCCGATTGCGAAATAGACCTGCGGCGCGACGATCTTGCCGGTCTGGCCGACCTGATAGTCGTTGGGGACATAGCCCGCATCGACCGCGGCGCGCGAAGCACCGAGCGCGGCGCCGAGCTTGTCGGCAAGCGGGACGATCACTTCCTGGTATTTCTCGCTCGAACCGAGCGCGCGGCCACCCGAGACGATGATCTTCGCCGAGGTCAGTTCGGGGCGATCCTGCTTGGCGATTTCGGCGCCGACGAAGCTCGAGATACCGGCGTCGCTGCCGCTACCGACGACGGCTTCGACCGTACCCGAACCACCCGAGGTTGCGGCCTTGTCGAACGCGGTGCCGCGAACGGTGAGGACCAGCTTCGCATCCGACGATTCGACGGTCGCGATCGCGTTGCCGGCATAGATCGGGCGCGTGAAGGTCTTCGGACCCTCGACCGACAGGATTTCCGAAATCTGCATCACGTCGAGCAGCGCGGCGACGCGCGGCGCGACATTCTTGCCGGTGGTCGTCGCGGGCGCGAGGAACGCGTCATGCGATGCCATCAGTTCGGCGACGAGCGGCGCGATGTTTTCGGGCAGATTGTGACCGAAAGCGGCGTTGTCAGCGACATGCACCTTGCCGACGCCGGCGATCTGCGCGGCTTCCTTGGCAACCGCGTCGACGCCCGAACCGGCGACGAGCAGGTGAACTTCGCCAAGCTTCGATGCGGCCGTGACCACCGCGAGCGTGGCGTCCTTGACGGCCTTGCCGTCATGTTCGACCCAAACCAGAGTTTTCATAAGTTTGTTCCTTCAACCCTTCCCGTTCGCATCGAGCGAAGTCGAGATGCCTCTCGATCTTGCGCTGTCCGATGGGTGTCTCGACTTCGCTCGACACGAACGGGGGTAGAAATCAGCTATGGACGCCAATCGCTTTCAGCTTGGCAACCAGTTCATCGACATCGGCGACCTTGACGCCGGCCGAGCGCACGGGCGGTTCCGAAACCTTGACCGTCTTCACGCGCGGCGCGGTGTCGACGCCGTAATCGGCGGGGGTCTTGGTATCGAGCGGCTTCGACTTGGCCTTCATGATGTTCGGCAGCGACGCATAGCGCGGCTCGTTCAGACGAAGGTCGGTGGTGACGATTGCGGGAAGCTTGAGCTTCACCGTTTCAAGGCCGCCGTCGACTTCGCGCGTCACGCTGACATGATCGCCTTCGACGTTCACGGCGCTGGCGAAGGTGCCCTGCGCCCAGCCGGTGAGGGCTGCGAGCATCTGGCCGGTCTGGTTGTTGTCGCCGTCAATCGCCTGCTTGCCGAGGATCACGAGACCCGGCTGTTCGGCATCGGCAATCGCCTTGAAGATCTTGGCGAGCGCGAGCGGTTCGACTTCGTCGTCGGTCTGGACGAGGATCGCGCGGTCGGCGCCCATCGCGAGCGCAGTGCGGAGCGTTTCCTGCGCCTTTGCGGGGCCAACGGAAACCGCGACGATCTCGGTCGCGACGCCCTTTTCCTTCAGGCGGATCGCTTCTTCGACACCGATCTCGTCGAACGGGTTCATCGACATTTTGACATTGGCCAGGTCAACGCCGGTGCCGTCGGATTTGACCCGCGGCTTCACGTTGTAATCGAGCACCCGTTTAACGGGGACGAGGATTTTCATAGCTTCGACAGCTCCTCTCGAAAAATTGTGCACTGCGCCATAATTGGCGTTTACGTAAACGTCAACCAGCAGTCCCTTCGTTCCTCTCCCCTTGGGGGAGAGGATAGGGAGACTTGGTCCGCAAGGACCTAGTCGGACTTGGTGAGGGTACGGACGTTGCCGCCCTCACCGCTGCGACCAGGCAGCAAGCTGCCAAGTCTCGCTGCCTCTCCCCTCAGGAGAGAGGCAATTACCTTAAGCCGCGCGAACTTCGGCGACGATCTTCTTTGCTGCGTCGCCGAGATCATTTGCCGCAACGATCGGCAGACCCGAATTGGCGAGGATGTCCTTGCCCTGCTGGACGTTCGTGCCTTCGAGGCGGACGACGAGCGGCACCGACAGATTCACTTCCTTCGCCGCGGCGACGATGCCGTCGGCGATGATGTCGCACTTCATGATGCCGCCAAAGATGTTGACGAGGATGCCCTTTACGGCGGGATCCTTCAGAATGATCTTGAACGCCGCGGTGACCTTTTCCTTCGAAGCGCCGCCACCGACGTCGAGGAAGTTCGCGGGAAATTCGCCGTTGAGCTTGATGATGTCCATCGTCGACATCGCAAGGCCGGCGCCATTGACCATGCAGCCGATGTTGCCGTCGAGCTTGATGTAGGCAAGGTCATATTCCGACGCTTCGACTTCGGCCGGATCTTCTTCGGTGAGGTCGCGCAGCTCGGCGAGGTCCTTGTGGCGGAACATCGCATTGCCGTCGAATGCCACCTTGGCGTCGAGGACGAGCAGTTCGTCGCCGTTCGCGCCTTCGCAGACGGCCAGCGGGTTGATTTCGATCTGTTCGGCATCGGTGCCGAGGAATGCGGCATAAAGGCCTGCAAGAACCTTCGCGGCCTGCTTGGCGAGGTCACCGGACAGCCCCAGTGCTGCGGCAACGCTGCGGCCATGATGCGGCTGCAGGCCCGTCGCGGGGTCGATGGTGATCGTGTGGATCTTTTCCGGCGTGTCGTGCGCGACGGTTTCAATGTCCATGCCGCCTTCGGTCGACGCAACGACCGCGACCCGGCTCGAACCGCGATCGACGAGCAAAGCGAGATAGAATTCCTGCTTAATGTCGGCACCGTCGGTGATGTAGAGACGGTTGACCTGCTTGCCGGCTTCACCGGTCTGAATCGTCACCAGCGTGTTGCCGAGCATGTCCTTGGCGTGCGCTTCGACCTCTTCGATCGTCTTGGCGAGGCGGACACCGCCCTTCGCGTCGGGGCCCAGTTCCTTGAACTTGCCCTTGCCGCGGCCACCGGCGTGGATCTGCGATTTCACGACATAGAGCGGCCCGGGGAGCTGCTTTGCCGCGGCGACGGCTTCCTCGACGCTCATCGCGGCGATGCCCTTGGGGACAGCGACGCCAAATTTCGCGAGCAGTTCTTTCGCCTGATATTCGTGGATGTTCATGAGGTCTGCCGGGCCTTTCGACTCTGGAGCGGGGAGAAGTTTGGCGCCGCATAAGCACAAGTTCGCGCGCAACGCTACCCCCGGGGTCCCCAGATATTCTTGTCCGCGGCAAAGGCTTTCAGCCAATCGGTCCGTCTTCGGGATGACGGCCCCGACCCAAGCTGATAATCGGGCGGCGCCGGGGATCAGGATGAGGGGAGCCGTGGAAGATGCAGATAAAAGTTCCGGTTTTGGCGTTTCTGGCGCTTGTCTGCCCCGCTGCGGCGACGGCGCAGACCAATCAGGCGCTCGACATCCGGGTCGTCGAGGCGCCCGATCTTGTCCGGATCGGCACCGCCGACCAGCTCATCTACGAACTGCATCTTACCAATTTTGCCAGCCTGCCGCTGCGGCTGGACCGGCTTGTCGTGAAGGCGGGCAGCACGGGAACACCGCTCAAAACCTATGACGGTGACGAACTGGCGAAAGCGATCGGGCTCGTCGGCCCGGCCGAGGCCGATGCGCGGATTGTTCCGCCGGGGCGCCGAGCCGTCCTTTACATTAACGCCCCCGTCACCGCCGGCCTGCCGCGCGGCGCCATTTCGCACGAACTGACGCTCGGCAAGGTCGGCGCCGATGGCGCCAGCTTCACGATTTCGGGCGGCACGGCATCATTGGCCTCGGCACCCCTCCCCCGCCTGTCGCCGCCGCTGCGTGGTGGGCCGTGGGTCGCGGTCTATGATCCCGGCATGGAGCGCGGCCACCGGCGGGTCTTCTACGCCACCGAGGGAACGGCGACCTTGCCTGGCCGCTTCGCGATCGATTTCATGAAGGTCGACACGGGCGGCAAGCTGTCGGCGGGCGACGCCAATGTTCCCGCGAACCATTATGGCTTCGGTGCCGCGGTGCTCGCGGTCGCCGACGGCACGGTCGTCGGGGTGCGCGACGACGTGCCCGATCCGGCGGCGGTCAAGGGCCGTGCGAACCCCACTATCGCCGATGCGAGCGGCAATTATCTCATGCTCGATATCGGCGGCGGGCGCATCGCGACCTATGAGCATCTGAAGCAGGGCGCACCGGTCAAGGTGGGAGATCGAGTCAAGGCGGGGCAAGTCGTCGGCTTTCTCGGCTTCACCGGACAGGCGAGCGCGCCGCACCTGCATTTTCATCTCGCCGACCGCGCGTCGATCCTCGGCGCCGAGGGCCAGCCCTATCTCTTTGCCTCGCTCACGCGGCTGGGACAATATGGGGCGATCGGCGATTTTTTCCGCGGCGAGACATGGCCGCCTACCGACCGCTCCGAAACAGTGCGTGACAGTTTTCCGCCGCCGAACCTCGTCGTCCGCTTTCCGGGCGACTGAGACCTAGCGCAGCGCGCAGAGCGCCGCCGAGCTGGTCGAGACGGTCAGGATTTCCGGATCCTTGAGCGCGCGGACCTTGTGGAAGAACTGATCGAGCGTCAGGTCGGTGACGCGCTTGTCCTTGAGGCTGCCGAGCGCCGACAGGCGGCGGAGCTGGAGCAGCGACAGCCGGTCGACCATGCGCTCGGCCATGCACGCCGACATCGCTTTCGACAGGCCGGCGTTGTTGAGGCCGGTGCGCAGCCGCGTCTCGGGCGTCGCACAGCCCGCGAGCGCGAGCGACAGCAGCGCCAGCGGCAGGACAGCAAATTTCATCGGGATTACCTTCCGTGATATTCGGCGACCGCCGACGAGACCGACTGCATCAGCGCCATGCGCGCGGGGATGCCCGCGGTCGTGCTGCCCATCATCACGACGATCGCATAGCGGGTGCCGTCGGGCGCCGTCGCGATGCCGATATCGTTGTATCCGGCGGTCATGCCGCCCAGATTCTGTCCGGTGCCGGTCTTGTGCATGAACTGCCAGCCCGGCGGCAGCCCGGCCTTGAGGCGCCGGGGCCCGCTCTTCGTCCGGCTCATCACGCCTTGCAGATATTCGGTCGATTCGGGCGAAAGCAACGTGCCGCGCGCAAGCCGCGTCAGGGCGCTCGCGATCGCCGCGGGGCTGGCGCCATCGACTGGATTTGCGAGATAATTGTTCATCGCGGTCTGACGCGCTGCGGCGGGCAGCGCCGCACGCGCGCTCTCGAAATTGCGGCCTACCGAATAGCTCTGCTGCCAGGTCAGTCCGGCTGTCCCCGCCTGGAGCATTCGTTCGCCGGGGCCAAAGCGAATCGAACCCAGATCCTTTTTCGCGATGAAGCTACGCACGGCACTGGGACCGCCGACGGTGCGCAGCAAGCTGTCATTCGCAAGATTGTCGCTGTGGGTGATCGCGGTCTCGATCAGGTCACGGACACTCATCGTAACCGAACCCTCAGCCCGCACGCGTGCCGCGAGCGGCTGGTGAAAGACCACCAAATCCTCGGGCCCGATGCGGACGCGCTGGTCCATCTTGATGCGCCCCTGATCGACCGCGTCGAGCACGGTCAGCGTCACCCAAAGCTTGGACACGCTTTGCTGCGGGAACAGGTCGCCGCCCCGCTGCGCCAGCGCCCATTCGCCGTCGATGCGCTGGACCGCGATGCCGGTCTTGCCGGGAAAGGCTTTCCACAATTCAAAGATGCGGTCCTGAAGACCGGCGGGCGCGCGGCGAAATCCGGGATCGGCTGGCCCGGCGGGGCGCGGCATGGTCGATCGCACCGGCTGGCCGATCGGCACGGTGACGGCACCAGAGGGACTACGCACCGCCGTTTGCGGCTGCGTTCGCGGCTGCGGCACGATCGCGGCGCTGCTGACGCAGCCTGCGAGCACCGCTGCGCCCATCGACGTGGCGAGGAGCGGCCTGCCGGAAAAGCTGAACTTCATTCTAACCCCGCACTTGCGACTACTTTATATATACCCGACCCCTCTCGGGCATTTTCCTCGTCTCGCAGGCGTCCGGGGCGGGCCAGCGATTTGCGGTGAATGATTCTTCTACCGCGACCAATGGCGGGAACCCGGCAGATTTCAGGGAGCAGGCCGGGCGCGTACCATGTCAGGATAGAGTCGCTTGAGCGCCGCAAGCTTGGGCGCGTCCCAGCGCAGGATATAGCCGTTCGATGGATTGCGGCGCATGAAATCCTGATGGTTCGCCTCGGCGGGGTAGAAGCGTTTATAGGCCTCGACCGGCACGACGATCGGCTTGGCAAAATATTTCCCGCCGCCGATCTGCGCCAGATAGGCGGTGGCGACCTGGCGCTGCGCGGCGTCGAGCGGAACGATCGCCGCGCGATATTGCGAGCCTGTATCGGGACCCTGACGATTTTTCAGCGTGGGGTCGGCGACGACCGAAAAGAGAATGCGAAGCAGACTGCCATAGCTGACCTGCGACGGGTCATAGACGATGCGCACCGCCTCGGCATGGCCCGACTTGCCGTCGTGGGTGAGTTCGTATCGGGCGGTCGCGGCGCTGCCGCCATGATAGCCCGATTCGACCGAAATCACGCCTTTGACGTTGGAAAAGACGCCCTCGACGCCCCAGAAACACCCGCCCGCAAGCACCGCGGTTGCGCGCTTGGAATTGACGACGGGATCGACGAGTGCGGCGGGCAGTTTTACGGCGCTTTCGGCCTGCGCCGGGGCGCATTGCGCGACGATCGCGCCTGCGACCAGCGCCGTGACGGCGCGAAGCGACAGGCTGCGTCGCAGCGGCGTCACGCGGGGATCGGAAGCGCCGGCTGATTGAGGACGATGTAGGTCGCGCCAATCGCGAAACCTGCGAGCATGGTCAGAAACCAGTCGGAGCGAAGCATGGAGAGCATATGGGCCTCTTTTTTTCATATCTGTCAGTTCGCGGCCGAGACCGCATTGGTTACACCGACGATATGGAGCGCCCCGACCAGCCGTGCAGTGATGGCAGTCACCCTTAAAGGAAATGACTTACCATCCGGTGAACCGGGCGGTTAACCGCCGTTCAGGTTCAAATAGGCTCCGCAATCGGGATTACAAGACCGATCGGTACAAAATAATCTTGCGCAGATTATTTTGTACCGAAAACATGTCAGCTGAGCGCGGCGCACGCCTGCTGGATGCGCACGCATGCTTCCTTCAGCACCGCTTCCGACGTCGCATAGGAAACGCGAAACGCGGGCGACAGGCCAAAGGCGCCGCCGTGCACCGCTGCAACCTTGGCGCTGTCGAGGAAATAGTCGATCAGCGCCTCGTCGCTGTCGATCAGCTTGCCGTCGGGGGTCTTCTTGCCGATGCAGCCCGACGCGTCGGGATAGACATAGAAAGCGCCGTCGGGGACGGGACAGTTGAGGCCGGGCGCGTCGTTGAGCATCGCGACGACCATGTCGCGGCGCTTGCGGAATGCGGCGTTGCGATCGTCGAGGAACTGCTGCGGCCCGCCGAGCGCGGCGGCAGCGGCCGCCTGCGCGATCGAACAGGGGTTCGACGTCGACTGCGACTGCAGCTTGCCCATCGCCTTGATGATCCATGCGGGACCGCCGGCATAGCCGATGCGCCAGCCGGTCATCGCATAGGCTTTCGAACAGCCATTCACCGTCAGGATGCGGTCGATGAGGTCAGGGCAGCGCTGCGCGATCGTCGAGAATTCGAAATCGGCGTACCAGACATGCTCGTACATGTCGTCGGTCATCACCATCACATGCGGGTGACGGCGGATCACCTCGCCGATCGCGTCGAGTTCTTCGCCCGAATAGGCGGCGCCCGACGGGTTCGACGGCGAGTTGAACATCACCCAGCGCGTCTTCGGCGTGATCGCGGCGTCGAGCTGCGCCGGCGTGATCTTGTAATTCTGCGCCGCGGTCCCCTCGATGATCACCGGCGTGCCGCCCGCGAAGGCGACGATGTCGGGATAGCTCACCCAATAGGGCGCGGGGATGATCACCTCGTCGCCCGGATCGACGGTCGCGACCAGCGCATTGAACAGCGTGTGCTTGCCGCCGACATTGACCGAAATCTGGTCGAGCCCGAATTCGAGCCCGTTGTCGCGGCGGAACTTGCCGCGGATCGCTTCCTTCAGCGCCACCGTCCCGTCGACCAGCGTATATTTGGTCTGGCCGTTCCGGATCGCCTCGATCGCCGCTTCCTTGACGAAGTCGGGCGTGTCGAAATCGGGCTCGCCCGCCGAAAGGCCGATGACGTCGACGCCCGCGGCTTTCAGCGCCGAAACGCGCGCGGTCATCGCGAGCGTCGCCGACGGCTGGATGCGGTTGAGGGCGGCGGAGACATGGGGCTTCAGCGACATGACGATATCTTCCGTGGCTTGCGCGGTCGGGCTGCAAAATGACAGGAAATTGCGCGGGGCCGCGCCTAGAGCCTCTGATCGATATTCGCAAGCGCGCTGGTAGATAATTTACCTATGCGGGCGCGCAGGTCAGCCTATCGAGGATGCCGCAGCGTCCGCCAGCCGTGCCGGGATCAATCCGCGCAGCGAATTTCCGATAAAGAATCCGCTCTCCAGATCGGCGAGGCGCAGGTGCGATTCGACCGCGCGCCCCTTGTCGATCAGTTCGGCGCGCAGCACGCCAGGAAGCAGCCCGAGCGCGAGCGGCGGGGTGAGCAATTGGCCGCCGCGCTCGACGAAGATATTGCTCCAGCTCCCCTCGGTGACGAACCCGGGCTCGTCGATGAAGACGACTTCGGCGGCGCCGCTTTCCCGCCGCGCGCTGTCATAGGCGGCGCGCAGGCTGGTCTTGTGCGTCAGGCGGAAGTCGTCCGCAGCCATCGGCGCCGGGCATATCGCGACGGGCACCGGCAGTTCGGCAAGCCGCGGCAGCGGCGACACCTCGATCGCGAGCGCGCCCGACGGCGCAAGCCGCATCCGCACGCGCGCGGCATTGCGCAGGCGAAAAGTCGCCGATTGCAGGCTGTTACGCGCACCGTGGCGATCGAACACAAAGCCCAGCGCCGCGGCGCTCGCCTTCATCCGCGCCAGATGCCCCTCAAGCCGCTGAACACCATCCACCGGATCGAAAAACATCGTTTCGATAAGGTCGAAACTTTCCCCGGCTGCGCCCACAAATTCCCCCTTGGCCAGACATTCGCGCCATTCTTCAGCCGGTTCGCTGTCGGCGACGATTCCGGAGCCCAGTCCCAGCGTGGCGCAAGGCGGATTATCGCGCAAGCCGCTTTGCGGTAACACCAAAGTCCTGATCGCGACATTGAACGCCGCGTCGCCCCCCGCTTCGATGAAGCCGATCGATCCCGTATAGACGCCGCGCGGCTCCGCCTCGAGCTCGTCGATAATCTCCATCGCGCGGACTTTGGGCGCACCGGTGATCGAACCGCATGGAAAGGCCGCACGCAGCACGTCGACCGCGCCCGCACCGCCGGGCAACCGCGCACTGACGTCCGATACGAGTTGATGGATCGTCGGGAAGCTTTCGACACGGAACAGGTCGGGCACCGCGACCGATCCCGGCAAGGCGACGCGCGACAGGTCGTTGCGGATCAGGTCGACGATCATCAGATTTTCGGCGCGCTGCTTCGGGTCTTCGGCCAGCGCGCGCGCCGCGTCCGCATCGGCCGCGGGATCGGCAAGCCGCGCCGCGGTCCCCTTCATCGGCCGCGCCATGACGTGCCCGTCGCGCAGCGCGAAAAAAAGTTCGGGCGACAGCGACGCGATCGCCCGGTCGCCGGTCCAGATGAAGCCGCCATAGCCCGCGCGCGCCGTCTGCCGCAGCCTCGCATAGATCGCGAGCGGATCGCCGAGCACCGGGACATCGGCACGAAAGGTCAGGTTCGCCTGATAGATATCGCCCGCGCGAATATAGGCGAGGACCCGCTCGACCGCGGCGATATAGTCGGCGCGCGCCACCCGCGGCGCCACTGCGCCGACCCACGCCGACGCCGGATCGGGGAGCCGCGCCGAAACCTCATCGGCTTCGATCCGCTCCACGCCGCGAAACAGCCCGAACCATCCCAGCGGCGCGTCGCCCGCGCCGCCTTCCGCCGCGCCGCGCCATGCGGGCGCCAACCCCCTGCCGGCTTCATAGGCAAGATATCCGGCCGCGTGCAGCCCGCGCGCCTGCGCCGCTTCGAGCGCCGTCAGAAGCGCCGGGACCTCGGCCGCCGTTGCGGCGGACAGGATATCGACCGGATCGACGAACAGCCGCGCCGCCGCCGCGCCGTGCACCCGCGCATCGTCGAGCAGCACAAAGGGCGGGCAGTCGGTCCCCAAAGCCGGAATCGCGTTGTCGTCCGCCATCACTATCTCACATGGGGCCGATCACGCGACCGCCGCGTTCAGCGGTCGCGCTTCATGCGGATCGCGCGGCCGCCCTCGATCGTGGCAAAATAGCTGCCCATCGTCGCAACCCGGATCTTGGCCTTCTGCCCCGTCTTGGGCTGTCGCGGCAAATGGGTGGTATCGATCTGTATCCACACCGAATCATCCTCCATGCCGAGGATATATTTGCCCGACCGGTCGGTGCTGACCGTGCGGATCGTCGTTTCGATTTCCTTGATCGCATCCTCCTCGCCGCCAAAAATGCCGCCGAGCTTGGGGAAGGAAAAGCCGAACAGCCCGCGCCGCGTCTCCTTTGCGGTTTCCTTGTCGGTAAAGACGATCTCGCGCGCCTGATCGGCCGCCGACAGTTCGCCGACCTCGCGGTCGAAACAGGCGAGCCGCGCCGTCGGATCGGCAATGTCGCGGCAAGCATAAAGTTCGCGGATCTGCGTCGGCGGCACCGCGGGCGACTTGTCCTTCGCGACCACCGGAACGGCGGCGGTGCCGGCGAGAATGACGAGCGCCACAGCGACGCGCGATGACAGTTGCAACATGGCGGAACCCCCTGCGATGACGATGGCCTTGCCTAGCCGCCGCGTCGCGGCGCCGCAAGCGAGCCGGTTGCAAATCGATGCTTACTGACCCTAGTGTAAGGAAACCTTGCAATATTGAGAGGATCCCAGCCCCCGATGGACAGCCGCTTTTCCTGGTCGACCGATTATCGCCACCCCACGGCATGGGATCAGGAGTTTGCGCCGCTGTCGCTGCCCGACATGCTGGCCGCCAGCGTTGCGCGAAAAGGCGATGCGCCGATGCTCGACTTCCTCGGCCGCCAGTTCGGCTATGCCGAGGTTGCGACCGGCGTCGCGCGCGTCGCGCGCGGCCTGCAACAGCGCGGCATCGGCAAGGGCAGCCGCGTCGGCCTGTTCCTCCCCAACGTCCCGCATTATGTCGCGGCCTATTATGGCGCGCTCGCCGCCGGGGCGACGGTGGTCAATTTCTCGCCGCTCTATACGGTCGCCGAACTGGAGGCGCAGGTCGAGGATTCGGGCACCGAGACGCTGTTCACGATCAGCGCGGCGGCGCTGCTCCCCACCGCACTCAAGGTGCTCGACGGATCCAGCCTCAAGCAGCTCGTCGTCGGGTCGGTCGCCGGCGGATTGCCGTCCGCCAAATCCATCCTCTATCGCCTGTTCAAGCGGAGCGAAGTCGCCGCGATGCCCGCGGACCCGCGCGTGATCCGCTTCTCGGCACTCACCGACAATGACGGCAAGCCCGACCCCGTCGCGATCGACGCCGAAAAGGATATCGCGCTGATCCAATATACCGGCGGGACCACCGGCACGCCAAAGGGCGCAAAGCTGACGCACCAGAATCTGACCGCCAACGCGCGGCAGGTGAATGCGATCGATCCCGACCATGATGCCGCCGACCGCATCCTCGGCGTGCTGCCCTTTTTCCACGTCTTCGCGAACACCTGCGTCCTCAACCGCACGATCCTGAACGGCGGCACGATCACCATGCTCCCGCGTTTCGATGCGAAGCAGGCGCTGGAGGCAATCACGCGGACAAAGACGACCGCGCTCCCCGGCGTGCCGACGATGTATCAGGCGCTGCTCGACCATCCCGACCTCGCAAAGACCGACTTCTCTTCGCTGCGCATCTGCATTTCGGGCGGCGCGCCGATGCCCGCCGAGCTGCGCGAGAAATTCGTCGCGGCGACCGGCGCGTCGCTTGTCGAAGGCTATGGCCTTACCGAAAGTTCGGGCGTGGTCGCGACCAACCCTTATGAAGGCCCCGTCCAGCCCGGCACCATCGGCCAGCCGATTCCCGCGACGCATATCCGCCTGCTCGACAAGGAAGACCCGTCGAAGGACGCGCCCGATGGCGAGCCTGGGGAACTTGCGGTGAAGGGGCCGCAGATCATGCAGGGTTATTGGAACCGCGCCGAAGCAGACAAGGACAGCTTCACCGACGACGGCTGGCTGCGGACCGGCGACGTCGCGGTGGTCGAGGCCGACGGCTATATCCGCATCGTCGACCGGTTGAAGGACATGATCGCGGTCGGCGGGTTCAAAGTGTATCCAAGCGTGATCGAGGCCCATCTCCACGAACATCCGGCGGTGAAGGAAGCGATCGTGCTCGGCGTTCCCGATTCCTATCGGGGCGAGGCGCCCAAGGCGTTCGTCACGCTGGAGGACGGTTTCCAGGTCAGCGGTGAAGCACTGGCCGCATGGCTCAATCCCCAACTCGGCAAGCACGAACGGGTGATCGCTGTCGAGGTGCGACTGAACCTGCCCAAGACGATGATCGGCAAGCTGGACAGGAAGGCGTTGCGCGCGGAGGAGAGCGCGGCCTGACCGCAGCCTTACCCCGTCAAAGCGCCGATGTGGCTCTCGATCGCGTTTCCTATGCGATAGGGAGCGGCCCTTTCCTGCAGGAATGCACGGTCGCCGGCATGACTGCCCGCACTTTCACAAATGGCCGCGGCCAGTGAGCCGGAATCCCGGGGCGGCACCACTTTGCAGCCCGGCATATTGCCCAGCATTTCAACGGCGCTTGGGAAACAGTCCGTCGAAATGACCGGACAACCCGCGGCCAACGCCTCCAGGACCACGGCGGGCAGTCCTTCGTAATCCGACGATAGCAACAGACAATGTGCTCCGCTCAAATACTCAGTGATATTGGGCCGATAACCAAGGAAATCCACCGATCCGGCAATGCCCAATGCTTCCGCCTGCGCCACCAACTGATCGCGCAGCGGACCCTCCCCGGCTATTTGCAACCGGGCGCTCGCCAAATTCGCCTGCGCCCATGCGTCCAGCATCAACGACAGGTTTTTCTGGTGATGCAGACGCCCTATGGCCAGAAAGGTACGTCTTGTGGTTGCCGCCTCACGCTTCGCGCACAAATCGACCATAGCGTCGGTAACATAAGGATTTTGTACGACCCTTATGTTGCCCGACAGGTCCGGGTACAGCTCGGTAAGCCGCAGCGCCTCGCCCTGCGAAAGAGCAAGAATATGCGAGCATCGGCCAAGGACAAGGCGATAGAGGGCTTTTGCACGTTGAGCAGCACGGTTTCAAAGCGCTGAGCAAAACCGTTGGCCAGATGGACGGCAACACGGTCGGTGCCGCCCGTCGCAAGGCTATGGGTGACGACAAGGATGCGCATCACCCTGCACGCCTATAGTTTCCCCGGCCTTTTCGGCGGGCACAATCAACCGCGCCAGCGAATATGCGTCCAGCTTCCCGCCTCTTCAACGTCCGCAACACCTTCTACAGTTACAACTATCAAAGACGCACTCGGACAGACAGCCACCACGCCTGCATGGAGAAAGGATGCGAATGGGATTGAGCTGATGATGAAAACCGCGCTTTTGATCGGCGATCTATTGAAGAGAGATTGCTACAAAACTGCGTCGTTATCGACGCAATCCATCACCGGGACATGGCCGCCGCCGCTGACGTCGATCGATCGTGACGCACGACAAAGCGAAAAGGGAAAGCGATCAAGTCCGGAGGAGCGCCGCGGCGGCGACGCGCTGAACGACAATCGGACAATGTAATATTGTAACCTAGGTCATGTTATGCCATATCAGAGGCCATAGTCGTTGAACGGAGAATCGGGTGACCCATGTCGCCAGCCATGCCCCTGCACTGACGCGTCTCGGCGCGCTGATTCGGGCTGCGCGCGATTCGCGTCCGCTGACGTCACTCAGCGGCGACCAGCTCGCGATGGGCCTGTCGGGCCTGTGCCTGGTCCACTGCCTTGCAACGACGATCTTTTTCGCCTCGATCGCTTCGGTCGGCGGGGTGTTTCTCGAAAACCATCTGTTCCACGAGATCGGGCTGATCGTCGCGATCGGCTTTGCGCTGATCACGCTCGTTTCGGGCGTGCTGAGCCATGGTTATATGATGCCGTTCGCGGTCGGCAGCTTCGGGCTCGGCATGATGGCGGGCGCGCTGTCGCGGCCGCACGACGGCAGCGAAGTTCTCGCGACGATGATCGGCGTCGCGGTCGTTGCGCTCGGTCACGACCTCAACCGCCGCGCGCGGCACTGACGGCTCACCGATACGGGCCGGTCCGCCGCTTGCGGGGGACGGGCAAACAGCCTACATTGGGACGATAGTTAGCGCGGGATTTCCCACGCATGAGGAAACGCCAATGGGCAAGCATGATCATCCGCACGTCGAGGCCAGCGGCGCCTCGCTCGCCAAGGCGGCGCAGACCGCGCTCGAAGGCGCGGGCGAAGCATGGACCGATATGCGCGCCGAGATTTTCGACGCCGTCGCCGAAATCGGCAAACCCGCCAGCGCCTATGAAATTGCCGACATCGTATCGCAAAAGCGCGGCAAGCGCGTCGCGCCGAACAGCGTCTATCGCATCCTCGATCTGTTCGTTGCGAACAACCTCGTCCGCCGCGTCGAAAGCGCCAATGCCTTTGTCGCGAACAGCCACCCAGGCTGCCTCCACGACTGCATCTTCCTGATCTGCGACACGTGCGGCAGCGCGGTGCATGTCGACAATGACAAGATTTCGGGCGGCGTCCGCGCCGCAGCCGAAGCGACGGGCTTTGCCGCCGAACGCCCGGTGATCGAAGTGCGCGGCAAATGCGCCGAGTGCCAATAGGCTAAGCGAACACTTTCTGCAGGAGGGTCTGCGCGGCGCCCATGCGTGGGCGCGGCGCGTCTTTGGCCGCCCCGGCGCCTGACGCCCCTTTTCACTCCGGCCGTGCAGGTCTAGGGAAACCGCGAATCCCCAAAAAGGGCGAAAGGCTGCACATGAACACCGTGATCATCCGCGAAGACGATCTGATCGAAACGATCGCCGACGCGCTCCAGTACATCAGCTATTTCCATCCGATGGATTATATCCGCGCGCTGGGCGCCGCCTATGAACGCGAAGTGTCGCCTGCCGCGAAGGACGCGATGGCGCAGATCCTGTCGAACAGCCGCATGTGCGCCGAGGGCCACCGCCCGATCTGCCAGGACACCGGCATCGTCACCGTCTTCATCAAATGGGGCATGGACTGCCGCCTCGACAGCCCGCGCAGCCTGCAGCAGGTCGTCGATGAAGGCGTCCGCAAGGCGTATCTCCACCCCGACAACAAGCTTCGCGCCTCGATCCTCGCCGATCCGGCGTTCAGCCGCGTCAACACCAAGGACAACACGCCCTCGGTGCTCAACGTCGAAATGGTGCCCGGCGCCAAGGTTCACATCGACGTCGCCGCGAAGGGCGGCGGCAGCGAGAATAAGTCGAAGTTCAAGATGATGAACCCCAGCGACAGCATCGTCGACTGGGTGCTCGAAATGGTCCCGCAGATGGGCGCCGGCTGGTGCCCGCCGGGCATGCTCGGCATCGGCATCGGCGGCACCGCCGAAAAGGCAATGCTGCTCGCCAAACAATCGCTGATGGACCCGATCGACATGACCGAGCTGCTCGCGCGCGGTCCGTCGAACCCGACCGAAGAATTGCGCATCGAGCTGTATGAAAAGGTCAACGCGCTCGGCATCGGCGCGCAGGGCTTGGGCGGACTCGCGACCGTGCTCGACATCAAGATCGCCGACTGGCCGACGCATGCCGCGTCAAAGCCCGTCGCGATGATCCCGAACTGCGCCGCGACGCGCCACGCACACGTCACCCTCGACGGCAGCGGCCCGGCCTTCCTCGAACCGCCGGTACTCGCCGACTACCCTCAGATCGACTGGGCGCCCGACAAGGCCGCAATCCGCGTCGACCTCGACAATCTGACCCCCGAAGTCGTCGCAAGCTGGAAGCAGGGCGACCGCCTGCTCCTCAACGGCAAGATGCTCACCGGCCGCGACGCGGCGCACAAGCGCATCGCCGACATGCTGGCGAAGGGCGAAAAACTGCCCGTCGAGTTCAAGGGCCGCGTCATCTATTATGTCGGGCCGGTCGATCCCGTCGGCGAAGAAATCGTCGGCCCCGCCGGCCCGACGACCGCGACGCGCATGGACAAGTTCATGGACATGATGCTCGATCAGGGCCTGCTCGCCTGCGTCGGCAAGGCCGAACGCGGCCCCTCCGCGACCAACGCGATCGCCAAGCACAAGAGCGCCTATATGATGGCGGTCGGCGGCGCGGCATATCTGGTCGCCCGCGCGATCAAGGGCAGCAAGGTCGTCGGCTTCGCCGACCTTGGTATGGAGGCGATCTACGAATTCGAAGTGAGCGACTTCCCCGTCACCGTCGCGGTCGACAGCGAAGGCCAGAATGTCCACGTCAACGCGCCAAAGCTATGGCAAAAGCGGATCGCGGACGAGGGGTTGCTGGAGAAGGCGTAAACGGCGGGAGGGCGAAACGATGTCGATCCACGACCCCATCGACCTCTACGCCCCCCATTCGCCCGAGCAGATCGCGCGCACGCTCAAGCGGATCATGGACGACCCGATGCCGGGCGCGAAGGCGCGTGTGTTCGGCAAGGGAAGCGAGCGCGAGATGACGCTGCGCTATCGCCAGCGCGACACGCGCACCAACATGGAACCGGTGCTCGACGCGGTGATGGAATCGTACAAGGGCGGCACGCGGATCACCGGCACGTTCGGCGCGCCGGCCGGGGCGCGCTATTTCCCCTATATATGGGTCGGCTTCCTGTCGCTGTTCGTGATCGGCGGGGTGCTCGCCTTTCTCTACATCCCCGGCGCCGGCCTGTTCGCGACGATCTTCGCAGGCATTCCGCTGCTGATGATCTTTGCCGGGCTCGCCGCCTTTCGCGCACAGCCCGACCCGGCCGAGGACAAGGCCAAGATTCTCGCCTTCCTCGCCCGCGAAATCGACGCGCGTCCGCTGACGTAACGGCCGGGTAACAGTAAGTCGCCGACACGCGCTTGCGTTTCTCCGCGGGATCGGCACACTGGTTCGTATACGAAGCAGGCAGGGGACGCATGATGGATTTTCGTGAGCTTAACCGACTGAACCGCCGCGACATGCTGCGCGGTACCGCGATGCTCGGGGCGGGCGCCGCCTTCATGCAGCCCTTGCCGCTCTGGGCGCAGTCGGGGACGATGACGGATATCCGCAAGGCTGCCGAAGCCGGCAAGGATGCCTCGATCAAGCGTATCCGCGACTGGATCGCACTCCCCTCGATCGCCGCCGAAAACCGCAGCATGCCCGAAGGCGCGGCCTATATGGCCGAACTCGCGAAAGACGCGGGCTTCACGAATGTCGAGATCGTACCCACCGACGGCCATCCCGGCGTCTTCGGCACGATCGACGTCGGCGCCAAGCGCACGCTCGGCATCTATTTCATGTACGACGTCAAACAGTTCGACCCCGCCGAATGGTCGTCGCCGCCGCTCGAGGGCAAGATGGTCGAGCGCCCCGGTTTCGGACAGGCGATCATGGGCCGCGGCGCGGTGAATCAGAAGGGGCCCGAGGCAACCTTCCTCGCCGCACTCCACGCGATCCGCGCCGCCGGACGCAAGCTGCCCGTCAACATCGTGCTCGTGTGCGAGGGCGAGGAAGAGATCGGCTCGCCGCATTTCCGCCAGATCGCGACCAAGCCCAACATCCTCGCCGCGCTCAAGAAATGCGAGGGCATTTTCATCCCCTTCGCTTCGCAGGGGAAGACCGGGAATGTCACGGTCAACCTGGGGTCGAAGGGGATCATCGAACTCGAACTGATCGCCAGCGGCGAGAAATGGGGCCGCGGGCCAAAGGGCGACGTGCATTCGAGCCTGAAAGCGATGGTCGATTCGCCCGCGTGGCGGCTGGTGCAGGCGCTCCAGACGCTCGTCACCCCCGATGGCAACAAACCCGCGATCGAGGGCTGGTTCGAAAATGTCCGCCCGCTCACCGACCGCGAGAAAACGCTGATCCGCGAAGCCGCGAAGGCGGGCGACGAAGCGCAGCAGAAAGCGGCGCTCGGCGTCACCCACTGGATCGATAACCTCTCCTACGACGATGCGCTGATCCGCCTCGCGCAGGAGCCGACGGTCAATATCGAGGGGCTGGTTGCGGGCTACACCGGCCCTGGCGGCAAGACGGTCCTGCCCGGCAAGGCGGTCGCGAAGCTCGACCTGCGCCTCGTCCCCAACCAGACGCGCGCCGAGGCCGAAAAGAAGCTGCGCGCGCATCTCGACAAACATGGCTTCACCGATGTCGAGGTGAATGTCTCGGGCGGCTATGACCCGACCGAGGTCGCCGAGGACAGCCGTCTCGTCCGCTCGGAACTCGCGACTTACAAGAAGCTGGGGATCGAAACGAGCATCAACCCGCGGATGGCGGGAAGCTGGCCGGGCTCGACCTTCACGTCGCCGCCGGTATCGATTCCCGCAGCGCATTTCGGCATCGGCCACGGGTCGGGCGCGCATGCCCCCGACGAATATTTCCTCATCGATTCGACAAATCCCAAGGTCGCCGGTCTTGTCGACGCGACGATGGGCTTCGCCGAATTCCTCTACGTGCTGGCAGCGATCAAATAGGGAGCGGCAAATGAGCGGCCTCAACGGCGTCGCGCACGTCATCCTGACCGCGGGCGATTTCGCGCGCTCGACCGCCTTCTGGCGCGCGATGATCGCCCATCTGGAGTTGAAGGTCGTTCTGGATAGCGAGCATATGCTCTATGGCGTCGGCGGCCGCACCGCGATCGGCATCCGTACCGGCAGCCTAGAAAACGCCGGAAAGCGCTTCGATCAGGGGGCGCCCGGCCTGCACCACGCCTGCTTCCGGATGCGCGACCGCGCGGCGGTCGACGCGGTGCATGGCTTCCTCGCGCGCCGCGACGATATCCGCATCGTCCACGAACCGCAGGAAGAACCCTGGGCGCCCGGCTATTATTCGGTGCTGTTCGAGGATCCCGACGGCATTCGTATCGAATTCAATCATGTCCCCGGCGTCGGCCTGCTTGCCGAAGGCGAGCAGATCGGCGCCGCGAACGCGTTCGATTAAAAGCCGTACACCAAAGTAAAGCGCGTCTGGGTGTCGACGCTTTCGATCCCCGGCGGCGGGCTCGTGTCGATCTGCGCCGAATAGGCAATCCGCGCCGACAGCGCGCCGGTCAGCTTGGCGCTGAGCGCGGTCTGCGAACTGGTCGACCCGTTAGCTTCGCCGATGATCGTCGATGCGACCTGCGTCAGCCGCAGCGTCGGCGATATCTGCCAGCCGAAATCGAGCCCCGCGAGCGCGGTCAGTTCGGTGTCCTCTTCGCCGCTGACGAAATCGGTCTGGCGGAACGCCGGTCCGCCTTTCAGGCTGAGCGTCATCTTCTTGTTGTCGATCACCTTGTAACCGAGCCCGCCCGACAGGTTCCAGCGCGTGTCATATCCAAGGATGCGATCATGTTCCCAGCGGCCGAGGCCGTAGGCAAAGGTGCGGTCGTTGATCCGATATTGCGGTTCCACCTCGGCCAGATAGCGTTCGACCGACGTCTGGCCATTGGTGCGCTGATAGTCGGCCTGCGCGCGCATCTTGTGCGTCCAGTCGATCCCCTTGCGCGCCAGCGCTAGGCCGGCGCTCAGCCCGACGGATTCGGTGTTGCCGCTGCTCTGCGACGCGCCGATCTGCCCTTCGCCCTTCCAGTTCTGCCAGAATTTCGCGGCCGCCAGTTTCGCGCGTTCGGCCGCCGCCACCTCGTCGCGCAGCCGCTTGCGTTCGGCGCGATAGGCGAGCAGCCGTTCCTCGATCTCCGCCGCATTCTCGGGATTGGTTTCCTTCGCGAGCTTGCCGACCGCCTCGACATCGGCATCCTTCGCGCTCGCCATCGCGGCCGCCAGCATATTGCCTATCGGGTCGGGCGGCGTCTCCGGCGGATGCCCGCTGCGATAATAAGCGAGCAGCGCGTCGATCTCGCCGATATTGGCGGGATTGGTCCGCCGGGCGAATTTTGCCACCGCCTCGACATCGTCATTGTCGCCGCTCGCGAAGGCGGCGTCGATCATCGCGCGCACCGCAACGGGCAGATCGGGATCGAGCGGCACGAGCGCGGTCGGGATCGGATTGCCCAGCACCGGATCGACGAGCAACGGGTTCGGCTGAAGCGACTCTTCGGGATCCTGCATCGCGTGCGCCGACGGAATGGCGAGAGCAAATGGCAGGCAAAGCGCGGCCAGTCGGGGGAGAGCTGTCACCGAAGACGTCCTTCTCTGGGGGCAGAAGCCGGGTTCGTTCGATCGTTCGCGCGGGGCCGGTACGCGAACGGTGCGCCCCTATAACCCGAATGTTGCTGGCATTTCCACCCCGCGTCCCCCATCTGCAAACCTATGCTCATCGCGCTCATCGCCATTTTCTGTGCCGGGGTCGGCAATTTCGCGATGCATCGCGCCTTCATGGAAAGCGACGATCCGCTGATCCAGCAGATGGTGAAGCCGCTCGCGGACAAGGTCGGGCCGAACATCACCTACGTCTTCGAATTCCTGCTGCTCGTCGGCGCGATGGCGATCGCGACGCGAAACTGGTTCACCGCGCTGATGCTCTATGGCCTCTACACCATCTTCAACGCGATGGCGTTCAGTTGGATCATGCAAAGACCGCGATAAGTCGCGCCTACCAGGCGGGGCCGGTGATCGGCAGCCCCTGCGCCTTCAGCAGGTCGAGCACCCCGCCGTCTTCGGCAAGGATGCGCAGCGGAACGACCGCAAGCGTCACGCCGGGTTGCGCGGTCGCCTCGCGGATCGCACCGACCCAGGTCTGACGCAGTTCGGGGCCGAAGCCGTCGTTGGTCCACGGCCAGCAGCGCCCGAGTGCCTCTTCGAGCGGGCTCGCCATCACCGCGGGAACATCGAACTCGGTCCATGCGCGCCCGCGCTCCATCACGATATCGCCGCCCGCTTCCGTCGCCGCCATCGCGGCTTCCAGGCATGGGATGTGCGTTTCGGGCGCTGCGGCGAACAGATTGTCGAGCATGTCCTCGCCGCGCACCTCGCCGACGGGGCGGGTTGGAATCTTCGACTGCCGCGCCGCCTTGCGCACGACGTCGGAGGCGTCGTCGGCGCTGTCCTTGTTGAAGGAAAGCCGCTTCGACAAAAGGTCGAACGCCGTCATCAGGAAATTCGAGCGCGCATAATCCTGATCGAACCGCGTTTCGAGCGCACGAAGCCGCTTGAGCTGATCGGCGGTCAGATAGTCGGCGGCGACGCGCCCCTTCGGTAATTTGGTGAGCCCGCCGCCCTTGAAGATCAGCCGCAAGATGTCGCCCGGCGACACTTTCGCCTTGGTGCCTAGGATGACGCGCTGCGCCCGGTCGGTCGCGCCTTCCAGCCGTTCGGGGCGCCAGGGCGTGGCTTTCGGAACCGCCGCGATCTCGCCGACGAGGATGACGACGCCGGCGCGCGTCTCGATCGTCCACATCGGCGCGCCCGATCGGCGTGCGGTGACGACGATCTCTTCATTGGCCTCGTCGGTGGCCGCCGGCTCGTTTGCCCAAAGGGGAACGGGCATCGCGACGATCGCGACGCCCAACCAGAAACCGGACCCGCGCATCACGCTACCCCGTGATACCACCACACGCCGTCGCGGTCTTCGCGCTTCACGCGACCCTCGACTTCAAGCCGCTTCAGATGCGCGAGCGCCTCGCCCGTCGCCAGCCCCTGATTATGCTCGCCGATCGGGCGGTTGAAGAGCAGGGGAAAGCTGTCGACCGCGCGCATCGGCGACTTCGCCGCCGCTTCGGCCAGATTATAGAGCCGCATCCGGTGCTCGTCGCGCAGCGCCATCAGGCGGACGTGCAGCCCCTTGAACGGCTCGCCATGCGCGGGACAGGTAACGACATCGGCAGGCACCGTGGCGAGCAATTTGTCGATCGACGCGAGCCACTCGCCCAGGGGATCGGCGTCGGGTTCGGTGATGTTGACCGACACGTTCGAACTGATCCGCGGCAGCACCTGATCGCCCGAGACGAGCACGCCCTCTTTCTCGTTCCACAGGCACGCATGTTCGGGGCTATGCCCCGACCCGGTGACGACGCGCCAGCGATGCACGCCCATGTCGAGCGTCTCGCCGTCCGCGATCCGCACATAGGATCGCGGCAGCGTGAAGATCATGCGCTGGAACATGTTCCAGCCGCGGCTGCGCTGCGTCTCGATCGCGGCCTCGTCCCACCCTGCGGCGCGCGACTGGGTGAGCACCTCGTCGGGCGCGGTATCGGAAGAATCGGCGACGATCGCGCGCGCGGTGAGCATCTCGCCGCGTGTCATCCACAGCTTCACATCCTGCTTCTTCGCGATCCAGCCCGCGAGGCCGATATGGTCGGGGTGCAGGTGCGTGCCGATGACGCGCGTGATGCGCTTGTCCTTCAGCGCCCCGGCATAAAGCGCCTTCCACGCATCGGAGCACATGGTCAGGCAGATGCCGGTATCGACGACGGCTACGCCGCCCTCCTCCCCATTGGCATCGTCGTCGAGAAGCCAGCTGTTGATATGGCCCAGCGACCCCGGCATCGGGATGCGTGCCCAACTGATCCCGTTCGCGATGCGGATCGTCTCGCCCGCGCCGGGCGCAGCCTCGCCCCATGGATAGGTGAGGCCCGCGTGACTGGTCGCGGTAAAGCTGTCGTCCTGGGTCAGCGAGGCATCCGGCGAACCGCTGGCCGCCGGAATATTATCCTCGTCACCTTGACCCATCTCAACCTCCCGTTGTCATTGCGAGGAGCGAAGCGACGCGGCAATCCATGATTGCGTAAACCGCACTGGATTGCTTCGCTTCGCTCGCAATGACGAGCAAGGGGCAGATCGCAACCAAGCCGTCAGGCCTGTTCTTCGCTGGCCTCTTCGGCGGCGCGCGCTTCGTTCGCGGCGGTGCGTTCGGCGCGCAGCTCTTCCAGCAGCGCTTCGCGGTCGCCCTCGAAACGGCTGTCCTCGGGGGCCTTGATGCCCGCCTTCTTCGCCGCCTTGGCGACCAGCGCGTCGAGTTCGCGTTGCGAGCAGAGACCAAGCGTCACCGGATCCTTCGGCACGATGTTCGCGCTGTTCCAGTGGCTGCGGTCGCGGATCGCGCCGATGGTGTTGCGCGTGGTGCCGATCAGCTTGCTGATCGCGCCGTCGGACACTTCGGGGTGGTTCTTCAGAATCCACGCGATGCCGTCGGGCTTGTCCTGGCGCTTGCTGACCGGGGTATAGCGCGGGCCCCGGGTACGACGAATCGTGTCCTGCGCCTGCTTGCTCATCTTCAGCTTGTAATTGGGGTCCTTCTGTCCCTTGTCGATCTCTTCCATCGACAGCTCGTGCGCGCGGACAGGGTCGCGGCCGGTATATTTGGTCGCGGCGGTCTCGTCGGCGATCGCCTGCACTTCCAGGATATGGATGCCGCAATATTCGGCGATCTGCACAAAGGTCAGGCCGGTGTTGTCGACCAGCCAGGCGGCGGTCGCATGCGGCATCAGCGGGGTGGCGTCGGCATTGGCCATGACGAAAAGTCTCCAAGCGGAAATAATAAGGGCCGCCCCTCGCGGGGCGGCCGTTCGGCGGCTGATGTAGACCTGTTTGCCCCATGGGGCAAGCATAAGGGTGAAAAGACCGCCGTTCGCGGGCGCCCCGCCCCTATGCGCAAATATTGTTGCCGCGCGATTTTGCTCAAGCTAATCAGTCTGACAGACACCCGGCCGCGCGGGGACGGCCGGAAACAGCAAGCCATTTGGGGGAAATACGGTCATGAAATATTTCGCAACGGCAGCCGTTCTGGCAGGCGGCCTCGCACTTGCCACCATGTCTGGTGCGACTGCGGCGCCCGCCGCGGCGCCGGCTACGGCAACGGCGGACGGGATCGCCCGCCCCGACGTGCCCGCGATGTCGCGGGCTGAAATCCGTGCCTTCAATGCAAAGCTGCCCCCGAACCATCCCTATTACATCACCTGTCGCCAGTCGTCGGTCACGGGATCGCTGGCCAAGGTGACGCGGGTTTGCCTGACGCGCGAGGATCGCGAGCGGATTGCCCGCGATGCGCAGGACGAGACCCACACCACGATCGACCGGTCGCGCGCCTCGGCCGGCTGCGATCCCTACTGCTAACAAGCTCGGGGCGCGGTAACCGAGCCCGCGCCTACGGACCGCAGCGCCACAGCCCTGCGAAGACGCGCTGCGCGCCGTCGGCGCGGTCGGCGGTCAGCGTCGCGGGGCGCGGCGGCGACTCACCGCCGCCCTGCGCCGGGCCGACCAGCGCGATGCGAAGCTGCAGCCCCTTGCCAAAGAATTTGGTGCCCTTTGCCATCGCATCGAAACCGCCGTTCGCCGACACGGCTTCAATCGTATCGCCGACCTTGACGATCCCGCGCGACGGGTCGGCCGAGGCGACGTCGCCCTGCGCGTGCAGGATCGGCTGCGCGGCTTCGTCGGCGGCAAAGCTGCACGCAAGCTCGCCCTTCAGCTTCGCCCCGCCGACATCGGCTTCGGTCAGCGCCGCCAGTTCGATCGGCGACCCGTCGCCGCCGCGCGTCGGGATATCGACGGGTTTGATCGCGGGAACGGCGGGCTCGGCCGCTTTGCCCGCGGGCACGACGTCGCCGTCATAGGATGCGGTCGGCGCCTTTTCGGTTTCGGCGGGCTGGGAACAGGCTGCAAGGACAAGGGAGAGCGCGGTGGCGGGCAGGAACAGGCTACGCATCTTCATCGGGAGAGATCATCCTCTTTTGATTAGCCCCCCCGGTCGCCTAACCGCCGATCGATACCGAATGTTCCCTCGGCTCATCCCGCCGTCAGCACGATCTTCCCCACATGCTCGCCCGCCTGCATCCGCGCATGCGCGGCGCTTGCCTCGGCAAGCGGGAAGGTCTGGTCCATCGCCGGCTTCCATCGGCCCTCGGCAAGGCGCGGCCAAAGCGTGCGGTGAATCTCGTCGGCGAGCGACGCCTTGAAATCGGCGCTGCGCGCGCGGAGCGTCGAACCCGTCAGCGTCAGCCGGCGGCGCATCACATCGGCGATGTCGAACTCGCCCTTGGCGCCCCGCTGGAAAGCGATCGAGACATGGCGGCCGTCTTCGGCAAGGCAGGCAAGATTGCGCGGCAGATAATCGCCGCCGACCATGTCGAGCACGACGTCGACGCCCCTGCCATTGGTAAAGCCCTTCACCGCCTCGACATAATCCTCCGCCGAATAGTCGACGGCAAGATCGGCGCCGAGAGCGGTCGCCGCGGCGCATTTCTCAGCGCTGCCGCAGGTCACGATGATCCGCACATCGAACAATTTGCAAAGGCCGATCGCGGTCGTGCCGATGCCGCTGGTGCCGCCATGGACCAGCACGGTCTCGCCGTCGCGGACATAGCCGCGCTCGAACAGATTATGCCACACGGTAAAGACGGTTTCGGGCAGCGCCGCCGCCTCTTCCATCGAAAAGCCCTTGGGCACCGGCAGGCAGCTACCGACCGGCGCGGTGCAATATTCGGCATAGCCGCCGCCCGCGATCAGCGCGCACACCGCCTGGCCGAGGAGTTCGGGATCGCCGCCCGGGCCGACCGCGACCACCGTGCCCGCAACCTCCAGCCCGGGAAGGTCCGATGCGCCCGGCGGCGGCGGGTAAAAGCCCATGCGCTGCAACACGTCGGGGCGATTGACCCCTGCGGCGGCGACGCGGATCAGCACTTCGCCGGGTCCGGGCTGCGGTACGGGCCGCGTCTGCGGTTGCAAAACCTCGGGTCCGCCGGGCTCGCTGATGGCGATGGCGGTCATTTCTGCTGGCACGCTCGTCACTTGGTACAATCCCCCACTGGTCCACTCATTCCCGCACCCCTGCCCCGCCTTATTGACAGTGCTGCGACACGGGTCAACAGTCGCGCGCCTTTTCGGCCTCAGGATCAGGAGGATGCGCGTGGACGATGACGACCTTCCCCGCCGCCGCGACGATGTGTTGACGGCGCTGACCAGACAGCCGCTCGATCCGCTGTCGGTCGACGAACTCGACGACCGCATCGCCGCGCTCGAGGGAGAGATTGCGCGCATCAAGGCGCATCGCAGCGCCGCGACGAGCCAGAAGGCCGCCGCCGAAGCGCTGTTCCGTAAGAGCTGAACGGGAAATCGCCGACGCCCGCAAGGGACGCCGGCGACATCGCCCCTTACGCGACCTCTGCGTAGCGAAGCAGGTCGATCATCCGAAAGTCGTCGCCTTTCTTCGAAGCGTCGACCGTCGGCAGGAACGGCTGCCATTCGGGGTCCTGCGACAGATAGGATCCCTTGTCGCCCTGTAGCAGCCCCAGGAACACCTCGGTGACGATCCGCGCCCCGACCGGCCCCAACCGCTCGCCATTTTGCGTCACCTGCGCCTCGCGCAGGATATAGAACCACAGCGGCGTCCGGTCGTCGAAACCATGCGGCTTGAGGTCGGCAAGATCGCCCTTCGACAATTCGGGCAGCTTCATCGCGCGCGCCACCCGCTGTCCCGACGGCAGCGAAAAGGTCAGGTGGCGGAGCAGATTGCGCTGCGCGAGCGAGGCCGGGTTCGATTTCGCATCGGGGTTGGGCACGACCGATCCCGGCAGGCGGAACAACGAAGTCGACAAAGTGGAATCGATCTTCTTGTTCGGTTTCACATTGCCGTCGCTGAAATCGAAGAAGGTCGGCCAATCGACGAAGCGCCGCGGCGCGCGGCAGCCGCCCGACAGATCGTCGGGATCGTTCGGATCCGACGGCGTCGGGGTAAAGATCATCGCAAAGAACGGACTGCCGCCATTGCCGGTGAAATTCGCGCGATACGACGGCCGCACCTGGCTGTGCCCGAAACGATAGGCAGCGACCGAAAATTCGACCGGGATATAAGGCTCGTTGTGCCAGCTATAATATTTGCGGCCGTTCGTCAGCACATCGTCGACCACCGCGTCGCCGCACGTCTTGCGCAGGAATTCATGGACGATGATCCACTGATAATGCCAGCGCACGATCCGCTGCGCCTCCGCGAAAATCTCGTCCGAACCGGTCAGCTTGATCTTGGTCTTCACATATTCGACGACTTCATTGTGAAACTTCAGGAACGCGACCTGAAGCTGGCTGATGATCAGATTCTCGTCGTCGCGCGGGTCGCCGATCAGCGCGACTTTCTGGCTGTTGCGCGGCACGTCGAACTTGTTCGCCGTCCCTGTCGGCTCGAGCAGGAACTTGCCGCCCTTGCCGCCCTGCGTGTCGTACAGATGCGGACTGCCGCCGGGTCCCGCGCCATACACATTGTCGAGGCCAAGGCTTGGGGTGCGAAAATTGGCGATCTGTTCGGGATCGACCTGCCGCTCGAGGCTCGATGTCGGGTCAAAGGTCATATCATGGTCAAGGAATTGGCCGAGAAAGGTGAACCCCGCAGTCAGCGTCGGATTGTCGCTATTCTTCGCCGAAAGCGCCGGGTTGGTGATCAGTTCGGCGGGGGTCTTGGTCAGATTGTCCTTGGCATCCATGATCCCGCCCACCTTGCCGATTTCCATCAGCGCGGCGCGTACATCGGGGGTGTCGGCGGCAAAGGGCGGCAATTCGCCGAACATTCGGCCAAAGCGGCCAGCATCGGAATATTTGGAGCGCGGCGGAACGATGTCGCGCGGATATACGCCGTGACGAGGCATGGCAGTCTCTCCTCTATGGTTATGGTCTGGATTCGGGACGATCCACCCACCAAGGAGAGCTGGCATCCGCTGTTTTAGGCGCGAACCTGCGGACCGGATTGCGCCGATCCGCGCCCGGTCCCAAGATTTTAGGTGCCTAATTCGCGATTAACATGCCCGGTCGCGGCGGAATCGCGACGGAATGAGGGTTCGCCTATTCGGCCTCGGTGCTCAGCCCGAGTTCGGGGATGCCGATCGACCGCCGGCCACCGAAATCGGCGCGCACGACGATCACGCCCTGCTTTTCCATATATTCGACCAGGCGGCGGATGCGCCCCGGCGATCGGCTGCCATAGGCGCGGCCGAGGATCTCGTCGTCGGGACAGGGTTCGCCGTCCATCGCGGCGCGCGCGATCTGCAGAAAGGGCGCGAACATGTCGTGCGGCAGCCGGTCGGCGACGGCGAGCATCTCACGCCAACGCGGCTCGGCGGGGTCGAACACCCCACCCTTCGCCAAGGCGAAGCGACGGCGAAAGGCGGCAAGGTCGAGCGGCACCTTCTTCAGCTTCTGCATCCGGCAGCGCACCGAAAAATCCTGATAGAGGAAGGATTCGGGCTGAAACGCGCAATCGGGGTCGGACAGCATTTCCTGCAAAGTCTCGATCACCACCGCATCGCTTTGCTCGGCTTCCTCGACCGCGTCGATGATGTTGAGCACCGGCGGCGCATCGAGATCCTCGTGCAGCCCTTCGCTCGCCGCGATCCGCTCCAACAACTCGCTTGCCGCGACCGGTTCGGGTTCGGGCGCAAAGACGCGCGGGGCGACCGGCGCCTCCATCTCGGTGAACAGCATCGATCGCATATCCTCGCCCCCCGCCGACGGCAGCGGCATCAGGCCGTGCGTCCCAAGGCGCGTCGAGGTCTGCGTCGAACCGATGCGCACGGCGATCGGCCGGCGCGAGATCGCGGGGCCGAGCCCCAGGAAATGCCCGCGCTCCAGGTCGCGGATCGCCTCGGCCTGCCGCCGCTCCATGCCGAGCAGGTCGGCGGCGCGCGCCATGTCGATGTCCAGAAAGGTGCGCCCCATCAAGAAATTGCTCGCCTCGGCGGCGACATTCTTCGCAAGCTTGGCCAGCCGCTGCGTCGCGATCGCCCCGGCCAGACCGCGCTTGCGCCCGCGGCACATCAGGTTCGTCATCGCCGACAGGCTCGCGCGGCGAACATTGTCGGCGACGTCGCCCGCGACGCTCGGCGCGAACATCTGCGCCTCGTCGACCACGACCAGCGCGGGGAACCAATGCTCGCGCGGCGCATCGAACAGCGCGTTCAAAAACGCCGCGGCACAGGTCATCTGCGCCTCGATATCGAGCGATTCCAGGCTGAGGATGATCGACGCGCGATGCTCGCGGATGCGCGCGCCCATCGCGGCGATCTCGCGCTCGTTATAATCGCCGCCGTTGATCACGACATGGCTGTACGCGTCGGCAAGCGTCACGAAATCGCCCTCGGGATCGATCACGATCTGCTGCACCAGTTCGGCGCTTTCCTCCAGGATGCGGCGGAGAAGATGCGACTTGCCCGACCCCGAATTGCCCTGGACGAGCAGGCGCGTCGCGAGCAGTTCCTGCACGTCGATGCGTACGCCCTGCCCCGCGGCGTCGGTCCCGATGTCGATGCTGGTCTTCACAGGCGCCGCCCTATCGGGGCGCTCGGGCAAAGACAACCGCATCGACACCCTTCCCCCTCGATGGGGGAAGGATACGCAGCCTTGTCGCGAAGCGACTAGGTGAAGTTGGATGGGGGTGATGGTGCGTCCTTCAACCAAAGTTCAGGGGCGCAACCGCACCCCCACCGCTGCGACTAGCGAACAAGTTCGCAAGTCTCGCAGCCTCGCCCATCAAAGGGGGCGGGCAATGAGCTCCGATGGGGTTTTCCAATCGGCCAAATTCGGCCAAAGACTCGATCATGGATTTCGACGACCAGCTCCGCCGCTATTTCGGAACCGCCGACATTGCGGCGATCCACCCGGAGGCCCACGCCGCGGGCACCGAACGCATGCGCGTCGACTTCGGGCTCGAAACCAATCCCGGCCGCCGCTTCGCGCTTTGGGCGTTGATGTACATGCTCGGCGTCGCGCCCGACCTCGACGTCGCCTTCAAGGACGAGGGCGAGCGCAACGTGGCGCGCGACTTTATGGATTTGGTCGACAGGTCGGGCGAAGCCGAAGCCGGCTAAGGGCCCGAAATCGCCCAATCTTTCCTCGTCACCCCGGACCTGATCCGGGGTGACGCTTGAAATCGAAGCCAGTCCGTGCGGAAGAAAAGCGGCATCCCGGGTCAAGCCTGGGATGACGAAAGGCAGGGAGCAACCGGGAGCTGCTCTATATATCCTCGTCACCCCGGACTTGATCCGGGGTCCCGCTTGAGGTCGAAGTCAGTGAATGCGTCAAAAAGCGGGATCCCGGATCAAGCCCGGGATGACGAGAGACAAGAAACGGCGGAAATCAGGCGATAGAGATGTCCCCCCCTTCGCCGGGGAGTACAATGTCTCAGCGCTAAATCTTGCCGCGCACGCTCAGGAAAAAGCGGCGCCCCAGATAATCATATTGCGTGCCGAACGCCGGCGCCTGCCCGATAACCAGCGGCGTCGCGGTGATGACGGTCGATACGCGCGGCGGCGGGGTGTCGAACAGATTCGCGACGCCAAGCGTGATGCGGAACCGCTCGGCAACATCGCGGCTCAGCGACAGCGAGTGATAGAAGGTCGCGGGCACGCTGACGTCGGGGCAGAAGCGCCCGCCCGGACGGAAGCTTGAGGTGCGGCATGCATCGCCGCCCTGCGCCTTCAGCAGATCCGCTTCATTCGAAGCCGCGCCGGTGACGTCGATTCCATAGAAGAGCGTCCAGCCGTCTTTCATCCAGCCAAGATTGAAATCGCCGACCCATTTCGGATTGCCGATCTTGCCATTGTCATTGACCTCGGTGCCGGGGAAGAGCGCGACCTTGTCCTTCACCTGCCAGGTCATCTGCGCGCGGAAGGCGAGCGAACCGAGCTTGCCCAGATCCTGATCGATCGCAAGCGACAGGTCGACGCCGCGGTTCCACTGGCGGCTGATGTTGACATAACGGTCGGTGACGGTGGCGACGCTCTGCGCATCGGGGCCCGTGGCGGTACGCGTGAACAGGCCGCACAGCGGCTCGTCGGCGACGTCGGAGTCATAACAGCCGCGCAGGATATTGCCGGCGCCGAGCAAAGTGATCTCGTCCTTCACCTCGATATCGAAATAGTCGACCGCTAGCCGCGTCTTGAGTCCGCCCCACAGCGCACCCGACAAATCGGGGGTGAGGATGACCGACACCGTTTTGGCGGTCGAGGTTTCGGGCTTGAGCTGACCGATGCCGCCGCCCGATGCGATGACCGCCGGTCCGAAGCCGCCGGCGAAGGTCGGGCTGATGCCGTCGGCGGCGCAATTGTCGAAGATGCGCTGGGTGATCGCTCCCGCAGCCAGCCGCGCGCCGGTCTGGATGCACGGGTCGATCGCCTGCTGGCCAAGGAAGCCGGTCTGGTCGTTGAGGAACAGCTCGAACAGCGCGGGCGCGCGGAACGAAGTGCCCCATGTGCCGCGGAAGCGCAGCCAGTCGGTCACCGCCCAGTCGGCGCCGACCTTCCAGGTCGTATCGCTATACTTGTCCTGCACACCGTCGCCGCGCGTCGCCTCGACATGCGTATAGCGCGCCGCACCCGACAGCGTCAGCCGCTCGATCATCGGCACGCCTTCGAGCAGCGGCACTTCGACCTCACCGAAGAGTTCCTTCGACACGGTGTGCCCCGCGGTGATGCCGGAGGTCGTGAAATTGGCGACATTGCCGGCAAGCGTTGCCTCGCCCGGCGTGTCGTTGATCTCGTCGCGGCGGATATTCGCGCCGAACGCCACGCCGACCGGCCCCGCGGGCAGGTTGAACAGCTTGCCCGTCAGCAACGCCTCGGCAGAGGTCTGCTTGAATAGGGTCCGGCCCGTCTCGCGGCCCATCAGGAATGCGCGCTCGGCCGGTGTGAAATCGCCGCGCAGCACGCGCGGATCGGTGAAGTCGATATCGATGCACGGCACGCCGCGGATCGCCGTCGTCGTCCCGGCGCACGATCGCGTGCGGAAGGTCTGCGACGCGAGTGCGTCCTGATAGATCACATCCTGCGTATAGCTCGCGTCCGAACGGCTGTGCTGACCGCTGACATCCCATTTCCAGCCGCCGGCGATCTCGCCGCGCAGGCCAAGCACGCCCCGATAATAGTCGACATCGGTGCTGCTTTCCGACTTCACCACTATCTGCGGACGCAGGATGAGGTTGCCGCCGAACTCCGCGTTGAACGGGTCGCCCATGTCATTGGGGTCGCAATTATATGCGGTCGGGTCGCAGAGGAAAAAGGGCAGCATCGACGCGCCGGTGAACTGGTCGACCGTCATCACTTGAAAGCTGTTGTTGTGCGACTTGCGGTTGCTGAACAATGCTTCGCCATAAAGCGTTATGCCGTCGGTCACGTCATAGGCGCCCTCGGCGAAGGCGCTGATGCGCTTCACCCCCGAAAACACGTCCATATCCTGCTCGGCGGGGGTGAATTTGTTGAGCGCGCCGGTCGAGGGGCCGTCGAAATTGAGCCCGAAGAAATTGGCGGGGCCAAAGACGCCGATCGGATTATAGACGTTGATCGGCATGCCGACGCCCGCGAATTCGGCGCCATATTGGCCGTAAGGGATCAGCTGGCCGTTCGGGGCGAACAGCCCAGGCTCAAATGCCGGAAAGCCGTTTTGATCGACGCCGGTGAAATCGCTGAAGGCGATCGCATTGCCAATCGTGCCGCTGCACTGCGGGCGGCCGGTGCGGAAATCGACGATGTCGGCGCGGCTGCCGTCGGCCTCGCGCTTCAGATATTCTTCGGCGCAGAAAAGGAAACCGCGGTCGCGGCGGGTCAGGCTCTGCTGGCGGAAATAATCGACCGTCGCGAAAAAATGGCCGCGATCGAACGTCTTGCCAAAGCTCGCGTCGACGCCATAGCTTTCACCGCCGCCATGCTCGGTGACCGACGAAAAACCGCCGCCCTCAAAGCCGTTCAGGTCGTTGCGGGTCAGGATGTTGACGACGCCGGCGACGGCGTCCGAACCATAGATTGACGAGGCGCCCGTCTTCAGCACCTCAACCTGCCGCACGACCGAAAGCGGCAGTACGTTGAGATCGAACGGCGCAACCGAACCACGAACCCCCGCAGGGCCTGCGCGGCGGCCGTTGATCAGCACCAGCGTGCGCTCGGCACCCAGCCCGCGCAGCGACACCGTCTGCACATCATTCCCGCCATTGGCGACGAAGCGGTTCGAAATCGCCGAGGTGATCTGGATCGATCCCTGCGCTGCGGGGGTCGACTGCAGGACATCGGCCAGTTGGACCAGCCCCTGCAGCTTCGCGCTCTCGGGATCGATGATCTGGATCGGGTCGGCGCTGGTAAATTCGCTCTTCGCGATGCGCGAGCCCGTGACGACGATTTCGTCACCGCTCTGCGCCGCTGCGGGCGAAGCCGCGAGCGCGATCACCGAGGCAGTCGCTGCCAGAAACACCGAAGGCTCCGTGCCCATTTTCATAATCTTCGTCCGATTTCCAAAGTTGATCCCGCCCCCCGGCAGGGCGGAAGCTACGCGAACAGGCGTTTCGATATGGTTTACGCTGCAGTAAGTTTTCGCGGCGCCGCCGCCCCGCTTGTCGGGACGGCGCGGCGCGGCTAGGCACGCTGGCGAATGAGCGGCGCGAAGGGATCGGGCGATGAGCAGGGCAATGGGCGAGACGCTGGGACGGCTGGAAGCGGTCATCCACGACCGGCTCGCGGCGGGCGCGGCCGACGCTTCCTATGTGGCGAGCCTCGCCGCAAAAGGCCGCGGCAAGATCGCGCAAAAGCTGGGCGAAGAAGCCGTCGAGGCGGTGATCGCTGCCGTCAGCGAGGATGATCCCGCGCTGATCGGCGAGGCGAGCGACCTCGTCTTCCACCTTTCCATCCTGATCGCCGAGCGCGGGCTGACGTGGGACATGATCGCCGCCGAGCTCGACCGCCGCCACGGCACCTCGGGTCACGCCGAAAAAGCCAGCCGCCCTCAATAGGAGCTCTCCTTATGCCGATCGACGCGACGCTTCCCTATGACGACAGCAATATTTTCGCGCGCATCCTGCGCGGCGAACTGCCGTCGAAAACCGTCTATGAGGATGAGTTTGCGCTCGCCTTCCACGACATCAACCCGCAGGCGCCGCTCCACATCCTCGTGATCCCCAAGGGCGCCTATGTGAGCTGGGACGATTTTTCGGAGCGCGGCAGCGATGCCGAGATCGCGGGCTTCGTCCGCGCAGTGGGCCAGGTCGCACGCGATCAGGGCCTCGTCGCCCCCGGCTACCGCCTGCTCGCGAATATCGGCGTCGACAGCCACCAGGAAGTCCCGCACCTCCACGTCCATATTTTCGCGGGGCAAAAGCTCGGACCGATGCTCGCGCGCTGATATTCGGGCGCCGTCTATGACCGCCGTCACAGCATTTTCCCGCACCGCGACTAACCGTGCGCCATGCGCGGCGACGGGTGGACTTTGCCCCCCTTTTCCAGCAGGATGATGTCCGACTGAACCGGGGGATTTGACGATGAGCATCGGATGGCGCGCGCTGGCTACGACATTGGCCAGCAAGGCAAAATTGGCGCTGATCGTCCCGCTCGGCCTCGCAATGGCCGCGACCGCCGCCGACACCGTGCCGCAGGTGACGCTCGCCACCGCGGGCAGCTCGGGCACCGGCGACGGCACGATCACGCGCTTCACCCTGCGCTTTTCCGAGGACATGGTCCCGCTCGGCGATCCCCGCGCCGCCGCCCCCGCGACCAACGACTGCAAATTGCCCGCGACCGGACGCTGGGTCGACACGCGCACCTGGGTGCTCGAATTTGACAAGCCGCTCCCCGGCGGCCTCGCCTGTCATGTCGAACTGCGCGACGGGCTCAAGACCGCGCGCGGCGTGTCTGTCGTCGGCAACAGCCACTTCGCGCTCGATACCGGCGGCCCCTCGGCGCGCGCTGTCCTCGCGGGCGGGATGAACGGAGATATCGAAGAGGATCAGGTCTTCCTCGTCGCCACCAATGTCGCCGCCGATCGCGCCTCGGTCGGCCGCTTTGCCTATTGCGCCGTCGACGGTATCGGCGAGAAGATTCCCGTCGACGTCCTGCCGCGCGAGACGGCAACGCAGATTCTGACCGGCCTCGGCGACAATAATTGGTCGCGCCAGTCCTTCACCTATGACGCCGGTCTGCCGCAGCGCCTTCCCGCCGCCGGCCCCGACCGCGAAGCTGCGCTCGACCGCATCGTCCCCGTCAAATGCCGCCGCCCGCTGCCCCCCGGTCGCGAGATGGCGCTAGTCTGGGACGCGCGTATCAGCCAGGCGGGCGTGCCCAGCCGCACCGCGGGCCGCGACCAGCGCTTCGACCATGATGTGCGCCCCGCCTTCACCGCCAAAATGTCGTGCAGCCGCATCAATCCGCAGGCAGGCTGCAACCCGATCAAGGATGTGACGCTCAGCTTCGCCTCGCCCGTTTCGCGCGAAACGATCCTTGCCGCGACGCTCAACACCAGCGACGGCAAGAAATTGACGCCCAAGATCGACGACGACGACAAGAATGACGCCTGGCTGACGAGCGTCCGCTTCACCGGCCCGCTGCCGCAAAATGTCGACGCGACGCTCGTCCTGCCCGCCGACGTCACCGACCAGAGCGGCCGCAAGCTGCAAAATCAGTCGAACTTCCCGCTGAAATTCCACATCGACCGCGCCCCGCCGCTCGTCAAATTCGCCGCCGAATTCGGCATTCTCGAAGCCGGCGAAGGCGGCGTGCTGCCCGTCACTGTCCGCGGCGTCGAAGGCACGATGGTTCAGTCGAACCTCAAAATGCCCGCGACCGCGCTCAAGGTCGGCGACGATGATGCCGCGATCGCACGCTGGCTGAAGCGTGTCGATGACGCCGACGACACCGACTATCGCGAGGAAAAGGACCGCACCGGCAAAGAGGTCACGGTCAATTACACCGGCACCAAATCGGTCTTTGCCGACGCCCCTGCGGGCGGCGAACGCCGCGAAATGCAGCTGTCGCCTCCCGGCGGCGGCAAGGAATTTGAAGTCGTCGGCATCCCGCTGACCGAAAAAGGCTTCCACGTCGTCGAGATCGCCAGCCCCGAACTGGGCGCCGCGCTGCTCGGCCGCAAATCGACGCGCTATGTCGCGACCGCGGCGCTCGTCACCAATATGGCGGTGCATTTCAAATGGGGCCGCGAGGGTTCGCTCGCATGGGTGACCGCGCTCGACACCGGGCTTCCCGTCGCGGGCGCCGAAATCCGCGTTTCGGACAGCTGCACCGGGCGCCTGCTCGCGCGCGGCACCGCCGACAAGGCGGGGCGCCTCGCCTTTGCGGGCGGCTTGCCCCAGCCCGAAACCTATTCGAGCTGCGAGGAAGATCCCGATCCGTCGACCAGCGAGGGCCATGCACTGATGGTCAGCGCGCGCGCGGGCGATGATTTCAGCTTCACGCTCACCGATTGGGGTGACGGCATCCGCCCCTATGACTTCGACTTTCCCTATGGCTGGTCGGAACGGAACGACATCCTCCACACCGTCTTCGACCGCGCACTCGTGAAAGCGGGCGAGACGGTGCATATGAAGCATCTGCTCCGCCGCCCCGTCGGCACCGGCTTCATGACGCCACAGCCGCTCGCGGGCAAATTGCGCCTCGTCCACCGCGGCTCCGACACCGAATTCGAAATGCCTTTCGCCATTGCCGCGACGGGCAGCGGCGAGACCGTCTGGGACGTCCCCGCCTCGGCGCCGATGGGCGACTATGAACTTGTCTTTGTCACCAAGGATAAGGATGGCGAGGACAAGACGATCTGGTCGGGCCAGTCGGTCCGCGTCGACGAATATCGCCTGCCGACGATGAAGGCGACGGTCACCGGGCCAAAGACGTCACCCGTGCGTCCGACCGCCGTGCCGCTGTCGCTGTTCGTCGGCTATCTGTCGGGTGGTCCCGCCCCGAATATCCCCGTCGAGCTGCGCACCAACTTCCAGTCGAGCTGGTCGCCGCCGCAGGATTACAAGGATTGGGATTTCGACGGCCAGCCGGTCAAGGAAGGCGTCGTCCAGCTTGACGACAGCGGCGACGAACCCTCCGCCGAACTGCCGCTCGCGCGCTCGGTGCCTTTGAAGCTCGACGCCAATGGCGCCGCGACGACCAGCGTCGCAGTCGACCAGCCGATCACCGAACCGACGCTGATGGCGGTCGAAATGGATTATGAGGATGCCAATGGCGAGACGCTGACGTCGAGCCGCCGCATCACCCTCTACCCCTCCGCCGTCCGCCTCGGGCTCAAGACCGACGGCTGGCTGATGCGCGACAATGATCTGCGCCTCAATTTCATCGCGCTCGATTTGGACGGCAAGCCGATTTCCGGCAAGCGCGTGCAGGTCGCGCTTTATAATCGCGAAATCATCACCGCGCGGCGCCGCCTGATCGGCGGTTTCTACGCCTATGACAATCAGATGCGCACGACGCGCCTCGATGCGACCTGCACCGCGACGACCGACAAGCTTGGCCGCGCAAGCTGCGCGATGGCACCCGGCATCTCGGGCGAAGTCACCGTCGTCGCAACGACCGTCGACGCCGACGGCAACGAAGCGCGCGCCGTCCGCTCGGTCTGGCTCGCGGGCGACAATGAATGGTGGTTCGGCGGCGACAATGGCGACCGCATGGACGTCATCGCCGAAAAGCCGCGCTATGCCGCCGGCGACACCGCCAGCTTCCAGGTCCGCATGCCGTTCCGTGAAGCGACCGCGCTCGTCACCGTCGAACGCGAGGGCGTGCTGTCGAGCTTTGTCGTTCCTTTGAAGGGCACGAATCCGGTCGTGAAGCTCAAGCTTCCCGCAACCTATGCGCCCGACGTCTATGTCTCGGTGATGGCGGTGCGCGGGCGCGTGACCGGCGACGAAAGCTGGTTCCGCAAGATGAAACGCGCGGTCGGTTTCAAGATCGAGAATAGCGAAGGTGCCCCGCCGACCGCTTTGGTCGATCTGGCCAAGCCCAGCTATCGCATGGGCATCGCGCGCATCAAGGTTGGGTGGGAAGGCCATCAGCTTGGCGTGAAGGTTTCGGCCGACAAGGAGAAATATTCGGTCCGCGAGACCGCCAAGGTCGCGATCGAGGTCAAGACGCCGGGCGGCAAGGCTCCCAAAAATGCCGACGTCGCCTTTGCGGCAGTCGACGAAGCCTTGCTCCAGCTCGCGCCGAACGAGAGCTGGCAGGTCATCGACGCGATGATGGGCGAACGCACGCTCGACGTGCTCACCTCGACCGCGCAGATGCAGGTCGTCGGCAAGCGCCATTATGGCCGCAAGGCGCTCGAACCGGGCGGCGGCGGCGGCGGCGACCTGTCGGGCCTGACGCGCGAGGATTTCCGCCCCGTGCTTCTGTGGAAGGGCAATGTTCCGCTCGACGCCAAGGGCCGCGCGACCGTCGACGTGCCGCTCAGCGACAATCTGTCGGGCTTCCGCCTCGTCGCGATCGCGACCGACGGATCGCAATATTTCGGCACCGGCGAGACCACCGTCCGCACCGTGCAGGATCTCGGCATCTTTGCCGGGATGCCCGAACTCGTGCGAACCGGCGACACCTATGATGCGCGCTTCACGCTGCGCAACGGCACCGACAAGCCGATGGAGGTCACCGCGACCCCGACGCTGTCGCCCGCCGTCGCCACCGCGCCGCCGCTGACCGTCACGATCCCCGCGGGCGGCGCCGTGCCGATCAGCTGGTCGATGACCGCGCCCGAAACAACCGGCCCGATCGAATGGACGGTCGAAGCGGTCGCCAAGGGCGGCAAGCAGCGCGACCGGCTTGTCTTCGAACAGACCGTCGAACCCGCCGTCCCTGTCGAAACCTGGGCCGCCAGCCTGTTCCGCGTCGGCCCCAATACGACGCTGCCGATCGGCATCCCGGCGGGCGCGCTGCCCGGCGGTTATGTCGATATCGCACTTGCGGGCACGCTCGCGCCGCCGCTCACGGGCGTGCGCGACTATATGAGCGCCTATCCCTATAATTGCTTTGAACAGTCGACTTCGCGCGCAATTGCGCTCGGCGACATCGGGCGCTGGCAGGCGCTGGCGGGCGCGATGCCGACCTATCTCGATGACGACGGACTGCTGCGCTATTGGCCGAACGAGCGGCTCGAAGGGTCGATCGAGCTCACCGCCTATGTGCTCAGCATCACCGCGGCGAACGGCTTCGCGATCCCCGAGGCGTCGAAGGCCAAGATGGTCAAGGCGTTGCAGGCGGTCGTCGACGGGCGCCTCACGCGTAAAGGCTATGGCCCTTACGACATCCGCCCGGTCCGCATCGCGGCACTCGCGGCGCTCGCACGCAATAACGCGTCGAGCGCGCAGCTCGTGTCGGCGATCGACGTCGCGCCGATCGACATGGCCACCAGCACGCTCGCCGACTGGCTCGTCGCGATCGAACGCACCCCCGGCGTCCGCAATGCCCCCGCCTTGCGCACCGCGGCCGAGGGCGAGCTTCGCAAGCGTCTCGTCTACGAAGGCACGCGCCTCGACCTCGTCGACGATGCCAAGGCACCGTGGTGGATGATGACCAGCGGCGACGAAATGGCGATCAAGGCTTTGGAGGCTGTGCTGGGCCGCAAGGGCTGGGAAGATGACGCGGGCAAGCTGATGGTCGGCGTCGCGCAACGCCAGCGCAAGGGCCATTGGGACACCACCCCCGCCAACGCCTGGGGCGCCGTCACCGTTCGCCGCTTCGCCGAACTTTATCCGGCAAATGCGATCACCGGCGTCACCAACGTCAGCCTTGCGGGCGGCACCGCCTCGCAAAGCTGGCCGCTCCCCGCCGAGCCCATCTCGCCGCTACGCGTTGCCCTGAACGCGGCGACGATGAGCCTCAAGCATGACGGCACCGGCGCACCATGGGCCACGGTCAGCGTCAAGGCGGCGGTGCCGTTGAAGGAACCGCTCAACGCCGGTTACCGGATCAAGCGCTCGGTCAGCATCGTCAAGGCGGCGAACAAGGATCAGCTGACGCGCGGCGACGTGATCAAGGTGCGGATCGAGGTCGTCGCGGCCGCGGGCCGGACGTGGGTCGTGATCAACGATCCGATCGCGCCGGGCGCAACGATCGTCGGCAACCTCGGCGGCCAGTCCGAAATGCTCGGCAGTCAGGCCAGCGGATCGGGCGCACAGCCAAGCTATGTCGAACGCGGCAAGGACAGCTGGCGCGGCTATTTCGGCTGGATGCCCGCGGGCACCCATGCGGTCGAATATGTCGTCCGCTTGAACGGCTCAGGCCGCTTCACTCTGCCGCAGACGCGCGTCGAAGCGATGTATTCGCCCGCGATCCGCGGCCAATGGCCAAACGCCCCGATGACGGTGGCGAGCGTCGGGCAGTGATGTCGGGAGGCTTTGCCTTGACGTCATCGCGAGCGTTTTTCTCTTCCGTCATTGCGACCCCGGACTTGATCCGGGGGAAGCAATCCAGAGCGGCTTGTCGCACCCTGGATTGCTTCGCTCCGCTCGCAATGACGAGATGATGGGTGACGGCTAGGCCCCTCATCAATGACTATTTGGACCAAATTCCCGCACTGGCGCGATGCTCTCGCATGGCTCGCGCTCGGCGCGCTCATTCTCGTCACCGTCGCGCATCTCTTCACCCGCCCCCCGGCGATGCCCGACTATGCCGAGGTCCGCGCCGACTGGCGCCCCAGCGAAGCGTGGCTCTATGACCGCGACGGCCGCCTGCTCGACAGCGAGCGCGTCAATTTCCAGCGCCGCCGCCTTGCTTGGGTGCCGCTGAATAACATCAGCCCTGCCGTCCGCGATGCCGTCGTGCAAAGCGAGGATCGCCGCTTCTGGTCGCACGGCGGGGTCGACTGGCTCGCAATCGCCAGCGCGATCCGCGCGAGGTGGACCGGCGACCGCTCGCGCGGCGCTTCGACGCTGGCGATGCAGCTCGCCGCCTTCATCGATCCCACGCTCGCGCAGCCGGGCAAGCGCGACTGGCGAACGAAGATTCGCCAGATGCGCGCCGGTCAGGCGCTCGCCGCGCATTGGTCGCACGACCAGATGCTCGAGGCTTATTTCAACCTCGTGCCGCTGCGCGGCGAGGCGCAAGGGATCGGCGCGGGCGCGCAAAGTCTGTTCGGCAAGAAGCCCGCCGAAATGAACCGCACCGACGCCGCGCTTTTCGCGGGGCTTCTCCCCAATCCGGCCGCCGACGCCAAAGCGCTGGGCCGCCGCGCTTGCCGCGTCGCGAAGGCGAAGGATTGCGCCGCGGTCCGCGCCGCCGCCGCGACATTGGTGTCGGGCGAACATGCCGCGCGCTTCGATCGTGCGCTCGCGCCGCATCTCGCGGTCCGTCTGCTCGACAAACCCGGCAAGCGCGTCACGACGACGATCGACCGCCGTATCCAGACCGCCGCAATCGTCGCGCTGCGCCGCCAGCTCGCCGGGCTGGGTTCGGACCGTGTCCGCGACGGCGCGGTCGTCGTGCTCGACAATGCGACGGGCGAAGTGCTCGCCTATGTCGGCGGCGTCGGTTTGAAATCGACCGCCGCGTCGGTCGATGGCGCAAACGCGCGGCGGCAGGCGGGTTCGACGCTCAAGCCGCATCTTTACGCGCAGGTCATCGAACATGGCTGGCTCACCGCCGCGTCGATCCTCGACGACAGCCCGGTCCAGCTCGACACCGCGTCGGGGCTCTATGTCCCGAAAAATTACGACCACAGCTTCAAGGGGCCGGTCAGCGTGCGCCACGCGCTCGCCTCGTCGCTCAACGTCCCCGCGGTCCGCGCGCTCGTGATCGACGACGTCCAGCAATTCCGCGACCGCCTCTGGGCGCTCGGCTATCATGGCCTGGTCGAGGATGGTGAATATTATGGCTTCAGCCTGGCGCTCGGATCGGCCGAAGTTTCGCTCGTAGAACAAGCCAATGCCTTCAGAACATTTGCAAATATGGGGAAGTGGTCGCCGGTCAGCTTTGACATTACGCGGCACCTTCGCCAACATCCGCCACGCCAGATCGTCAGCCCTGCCGCCGCCTTCATCGTCGGCGACATCCTTGCCGACGCCTCGGCGCGCACCGACGCCTTCGGCTCCGACAGCGCCCTCCGCCTCCCCTTCTGGGCCGCCGCCAAGACGGGCACATCAAAGGGCATGCGCGACAATTGGTGCATCGGCTGGTCCGACCGCTTCACCGTCGCCGTCTGGGTCGGCAATCTCGAGGGCGATTCGATGCGCGCCGTCTCGGGCACCTCGGGCGCCGCACCCGTCTGGCGCGACGTGATGCTCGCGCTCCACGCTGGCACCCCCGGCAAGCCTCCCGCCATGCCGAGCGGGGTCGAAGTCCGCCAGATCACTCTCTCCGGCACCCGCGAACCGCCGCGCCGCGAATATTTCATGGCGGGCACCGCGCAAAGCGAAATGGCCGCCGCCCCGCAAGCCGCGCGCCGCCCGCGTATCACCAGCCCGGTCAGCGGCAGCGTCTACGCGCTCGACCCTGACATCCCGATCGACCGCCAGCGGCTCGCGGTAACGGTGAGCGGATCGGTCGCTGGCTATCGCCTGATCCTCGACAAGAAGCCGCTCGGCGACGCCGATGCGGGGCAACAGATCCTGCCGCGTCCCGGGGTTCATATGCTCGCGCTAGTTGATCCGGGCGGCCGAATGATTGACCGCGTGCGCTTTACGGTACGGTAAGCGGCACCAGCCCCTGAAATTAAGTTGCGCTGACGCGCGGAGCGGCTAGTCTGTCCCGCCAAGAGAAGGGGCGGCAGTTTCAGCCGCTCACAAGGGGAAGATTATGCTATTTGACCGCGTAAAGCCGTTGGATGCCATTTTGGCGACAGCGGAAAAAAAGTCGCTTACGCGCACGCTCGGCGCCTTCCAGCTCACGATGCTGGGGATCGGCGCCGTGATCGGGACCGGGATTTTCGTGCTGACCGCCGAAGCCGCGCAAAAGGCTGGTCCAGGCATGATGATCAGCTTCATCATTGCCGGCTTCGTCTGCGCCTTTGCCGCGCTCTGCTATGCCGAAATGGCCTCGATGGTCCCCGTGTCAGGCTCGGCCTACACCTATAGCTACGCCGTCATGGGCGAACTCATCGCATGGATGGTCGGCTGGGCGCTGATCCTTGAATATGCGGTCGCCGCAGGCGCCGTTTCGGTCGGCTGGTCGGGCTATGTCGTCGGGCTGATCGAACATGCGTTCAGCATAGACATACCTTCGGCATGGGTGCTCGGACCGTTCGACGGCGGGATGATCAACCTGCCGGCGATGTTCATCGCGGGCCTCGTCACGATGCTGCTCGTCATCGGCACGCGCGAATCGGCGACGATCAACGCGATCCTCGTCGTCATCAAGGTGCTGGCCCTGACGCTCTTCATCATCCTCGCGGTTCCCGTGATGAATATGGAGAATTTCGAACCCTTCGCACCGCTCGGCATCGGCGGCATCGGCGCCGCTGCGGCCTCGATCTTCTTCGCCTATGTGGGCTTCGACGCGGTCTCGACCGCGGCCGAGGAAACGAAGAATCCGCAGCGTAACATGCCGATCGGCCTGATCGGCAGCCTCGCGATCTGCACCGTCTTCTATCTGCTCGTCGCCGCCGGTGTCATCGGCACCGTCGGTGCGCAGCCGGTTGGCATCGACGCCGCCGCGGGCCATGCGCTTGAACCGGGCAGCCGCGAACTCGCCGCTGCATGCGGCGCGATCGGCGACCAGGCGGTCGTCTGCTCGAAGGAAGCGCTGGCATGGACGCTGCGCGAAATCGGCTGGCCGCAAATCGGCAACCTGATCGGCCTCGCCGCCGGCCTCGCCCTGCCGTCGGTCATCCTGATGATGATGTTCGGCCAGACCCGTATCTTCTTCGTCATGAGCCGCGACGGTCTGCTTCCGCAGGCCTTCTCGAAGATCCATCCGAAGTTCAACACGCCGCACGTGATCACGATCATCACGGGTATCGCGGTCGCCTTGTTCGCCGCCTTCTTCCCCGTGGGGCAGTTGGCGAACATCTCGAACTCGGGTACGCTCTTCGCCTTTGCCGCGGTGTCGATCGCGGTGATGGTGATCCGCCGCACCGATCCGGGCCGCCATCGTCCGTTCAAGACGCCGCTGATCTATATCACGGCGCCGATTGCGATCCTTGGTTGCCTCTATCTCTTCTTCAACCTCGACCAGAAGAGCATCAACCTCTTCCTGATCTGGGCCGCGATCGGGCTGGTCGTCTATTTCGTCTACAGCCGTTCGCGCAGCCACGTGGGCCTCGGCCATGTCGAAGTGCATGAAGACGACGCGGACGCACCCCCGCCGCCGGTCCCGCCGGCACCGTCGTTCAACTGACGGTTTGAAACGCTAAACGGAAAGGGGGCTTCGGCCCCCTTTCTTTTTGCTGGGAGTCCGGGGTGGGCGAGGACTGCTAGCGACCTCTTTTGGACATGCTCCATCATCGTCACTCCGGACTTGATCCGGGGTCCCGCTTGATACCGGAGCCGGCGGGCGCGCAAAAAAAACGGGATCCCGGATCAAGTCAGGGATGACGAAGGAAGAACAAGCCACGCCCGCTCACCCCAATGATGCGCCCACACCCCAAATTCCGAACACCCCGTTAACCGCGCCGCAACCGCCGTCATCGTAATTTCACAAAGCCGACCGCTTTTCCCTTGCGGTGGGGCGGCGGCATCGCCACGTTGCATTTCTAAGGGGGCCGCTCTCCCCGGCCTGGTCCCCGCAAGGAGATGAAGACCATGCCGTCCTTTTCGGAAAGCCTCGAAAAGACACTACACAACGCGCTGAAGGCCGCTTCGGAGCGTCACCACGAATATGCGACGCTCGAGCATCTGCTCTATGCGCTGATCGATGACGATCATGCCGCCGAAGTGATGCGCGCCTGCGGCGTCGCGCTTGACGACCTGCAATCGGCGGTCGTCCACTATCTCGACACCGAGCTCGACAGTTTGAAGGTCGAAGGACATAGCGACCCATCGCCCACATCGGGCTTCCAGCGTGTCGTCCAGCGGGCGATCCTGCATGTCCAGTCGTCGGGCAAGGATGAAGTGACGGGCGCCAACGTCCTCGTCGCCTTGTTCTCCGAACGCGAATCCTATGCCGTCTATTTCCTGCAGCAGCAGGATCTGACGCGCCTCGACGCAGTCTCTTATTTGAGCCACGGCGTCGGCAAGGGCGGCAAGCCCTCACCGCAGGCCGAGCCCGAGGAAAAGGAAGAGGCCAAGGAAAAGGCCGACGGCAAGAACAAGAAAGAAACCGCGCTCGACCAGTTCACCGTCAACCTCAACGAGAAGGCGAAAGGCGGCAAGGTCGACCCGCTGATCGGCCGCAGCGCCGAGGTCGATCGCACGATCCAGATCCTCTGCCGCCGCAGCAAGAACAACCCGCTTTATGTCGGCGATCCCGGCGTCGGCAAGACCGCGATCGCAGAAGGTCTCGCGCGTAAGATCATCGAAGGCGACGTGCCTGAGGTGCTGCTGCCCGCGGTGATCTATTCGCTCGACATGGGCGCGCTGCTCGCGGGAACGCGCTATCGCGGCGATTTCGAGGAACGGCTGAAACAGGTCGTGACCGAACTCGAAGGCCTGCCGCACGCGATCCTGTTCATCGACGAGATCCACACGGTGATCGGCGCAGGTGCCACCTCGGGCGGCGCGATGGACGCGTCGAACCTCCTCAAGCCCGCTTTGTCGGGCGGCGTCATCCGCTGCATCGGTTCGACGACGTACAAGGAGTTCCGCAACCATTTTGAAAAGGACCGCGCCTTGCTTCGCCGGTTCCAGAAGATCGACGTGGTCGAACCGACGCTCGAGGATACGAAGAAAATCCTCGCGGGCCTGCGCAGCGCGTTCGAGGCGCATCATCAGGTGCGTTACACGCAGGACGCGATCAACGCAGCGGTCGACCTGTCGGCGCGTTACATCAACGATCGTAAATTGCCCGACAAGGCGATCGACGTGATCGACGAGGTCGGCGCGATGCAGATGCTGGTCGCGCCGTCGAAGCGCAAGAAGACGATCACCGCCAGGGAAATCGAGGCCGTGATCGCGACGATGGCCCGCATCCCGCCCAAGTCGGTGTCGACCGACGACAAGGCAACGCTCGCCAGCCTCGAAACCGACCTCAAGCGCGTCGTGTTCGGCCAGAACACCGCGATCGAGGTGCTCTCGTCGGCGATCAAGCTGAGCCGCGCGGGTTTACGCGATCCAGAAAAGCCGATCGGCAACTATCTCTTCTCGGGCCCCACCGGCGTCGGCAAGACCGAGGTCGCCAAGCAGCTCGCCTCGATCATGGGCATCCCGCTCCAGCGCTTCGACATGTCGGAATATATGGAACGCCATTCGGTCAGCCGCCTGATCGGCGCGCCGCCGGGCTATGTCGGCTATGATCAGGGCGGTCTGCTTACCGATGCCATCGACCAGAATCCGCATTGCGTGCTGCTGCTCGACGAGATCGAAAAGGCGCATCCCGACCTGTTCAACATCCTGCTGCAGGTGATGGATAATGGCCGCCTTACCGATCACCACGGCAAGACTGTCGACTTCCGCAACGTCATCCTGATCATGACGACCAACGCGGGCGCCAGCGACATGGCGCGCGAGTCGATCGGTTTCGGCCAGTCGACGCGTGAGGATGTGCAGGAAGAGGCGGTGAAACGCATGTTCACCCCCGAATTCCGCAACCGCCTCGATGCGATCGTACCCTTCGGCTATCTGCCGCCCGAGGTTGTCGCGCGCGTCGTCGACAAGTTCATCCTCGAACTCGAACTGCAGCTCGCCGACCGCAACGTCCACATCCAGCTCGACGATGCGGCGCGCGAATGGCTGACCGGCAAGGGCTATGACAAGCTCTATGGCGCGCGTCCGATGGGCCGCCTGATCCAGGAAAAGATCAAGCAGCCGCTCGCCGAGGAACTGCTCTTCGGCAAGCTGGTCCACGGCGGCGAGGTCAAGGTAAAGATGAAGACCGGCGAAGACGCCCATGTCGGCAATCCGCTCGCCTTCGAAATCACCCCCGCCGCGCCCAAGGCCGGCAAGGGCAAGGCGAAAGCCGACAAGACGAAGAAGGCTGCGGAGTAAGGTGACGGGGCGGCCGATGGCCGCCCCTCGCTTTTTCAGCCTCCAGCGACTATATCACTCGCATGTACGACTATGTCTCCGTAACCGCTGCCGACGCCGCGGCCCCCGCCCGTGTTCGCGACGGCACGATCAAGCTGCATGACGAAGCTGGCTTTGCCGGCATGCGCAAGGCGGGCCGGCTGTCGGCTGAAATCCTCGACGCGCTCGTTCCCTTCGTCCAGCCCGGCGTTACCACCGCCGCAATCGACGACCTTGTCCGCACGATGATGCTCGATGGCGGCGGCATCCCCGCGACATTGGGTTATCGCGGTTTTACGCATAGCTGCTGCACCAGCATCAACCACGTCGTTTGCCACGGCATCCCCGACGACAAGCCGGTACGCGAGGGCGATATCGTCAACATCGACGTCACCAGCATCGTCGACGGCTGGCACGGCGACACCAGCCGCATGTATCTGGTCGGCGATGTGCCGATCAAGGCGAAGCGCCTCGTCGAGGTCACTTACGAATGCCTGATGCTCGGCATCGAGCAGGCAAAGCCCGGTAACCGCATGGGCGACGTTGCGCACGCGATCCAGACCCACGCCGAGCGACATCGCTATTCGGTCGTCCGCGATTTCTGTGGCCATGGTCTCGGCCAGATGTTCCATGACGCGCCCGAAGTCGTCCACGCCGGCCGTCCCGGCACCGGACCGGAATTGCGCCCCGGCATGTTCTTCACCATCGAGCCGATGATCAACACCGGCAAATATGCGGTGAAGATGCTTGCCGACGGCTGGACCGCGGTCACCCGCGACCGTTCGCTCTCGGCGCAGTTCGAGCACAGCATCGGCATCACCGAAACCGGCTGCGAGATTTTCACCGCCAGCCCCAAAGGTCTGAACGCGCCGCCCTGGCAATAATCCGCGTGACGACTCCAGTTTCTTCATCCCGGACTTGATCCGGGGTCCATGACTTTCAACGCGGCGCTTGCCTGCACACACCCCGAATCAAGTCGAGCGAGCCACGTGTCTCGTTCGAGGGTCACGATAGGAGAGCCCCCCGCCCTCACCCCCCATTTTCCCGCTTGCGCACATGCGCCTTCGGGCGCAGTCTTGACGTTAACGTCAACGATAGGCGTCGAACGGGAGAGCAAGGGATGGCGAAACGGGTCTTTACGGCCGCGCTGCTGGGCTGCGCGGCACTGGCACTGGCTTCATGCAACGCGTCGAAAAACGACAGTGTTTCAGGCGGCGGATCGATCGACGATGCCGAGAAAGCCAGTGAGACCCTCCTCAAGACCGGCGGCAATGGCGATAATTGGGGCGCGATCGGTTACAGCTATGACGAGCAGCGCTTCAGTCCGCTGACCGATATCAACGACGAAAATGTGGGTGAGCTCGGTATCGCCTGGACAGCCGACCTTGACGATGCGCGCGGACAGGAAGCAACGCCCGTCGTCGTCGACGGCGTAATGTATGTCACCCATGCCTGGTCGAAGGTCAGCGCTTGGGACGCCGCGACCGGTAAATCCTTGTGGAAGTTCGACCCCAAGGTCCCCGGCGAGCGAGCGGTTTCTGCTTGCTGCGACGTCGTCAACCGCGGCGTTGCGGTGTGGGGCGACAAGGTCTTCGTGGGCGCGCTCGACGGCCGCCTGATCGCGCTCGACAGGAAGACCGGCAAGGAACTGTGGTCGACGCAGACCTTCGACACGTCGAAACCCTACACGATCACGGGCGCGCCGCGCGTCGTGAAGGATATGGTGCTGATCGGAAACGGCGGCGCCGAATTCGGGGTGCGCGGCTATGTCACCGCTTATGACGCCGACACCGGCAAGGAGCGCTGGCGCTTCTACACCGCGCCCAATCCGACCAAGGCGAAGGACGGCGCGGCGTCCGATGACATCTTCGCATCAAAGGGTAACGCGACCTGGTCCGATAAAGGCGAGTGGCAGACCTCAGGCGGCGGCGGCACCGTCTGGGACGCGATCGTTTACGACAAGGATCTGGACCAAATCTATCTGGGCGTCGGCAACGGCAACCCATGGAACCATGGCACGCGCTCGAATGGTGAGGGCGACAACTGGTTCCTGTCCTCGGTCGTGGCGCTCGACGCCACGACCGGCAAATATAAATGGCATTATCAGGAAACGCCGGGCGAGACGTGGGATTATACCGCAACCCAGCCGATCATCCTCGCCGAACAGGCGATGAACGGCAAGCCGACGAAGGTGCTGTACCATGCACCGAAGAACGGCTTCTTCTTCACGATCGACCGCACCAGTGGCAAGTTGATCGACGCCAAGCCCTTCGTTGACGGGATCAACTGGGCGACGGGTTACGACCTCGCCAGCGGCCGCCCGATCGAGAATCCCGAGGCGCGCTTCTACAAGACCGGCAAGCCGTTCATCGCGATCCCCGGCGCGCTTGGCGCACACAACTGGCACCCGATGAGCTACAATCCGAAAACCGGCCTCGTCTATATCCCCGCGCAGCAAATCCCGCAGGGCTATCTCGCCGACATGACCGAACTCGACAAACGCAAGGTCGTCGGGTTCAACATCGGTACCACGCTGACCGGCACGATGCTCCCCGACGACAAGGCAGCGTTCCGCGCCGCGGTCGCCGCGACCACCGGGCGGCTGGTGGCATTCGACCCGCGCACCGGCAAGGTCGCATGGGCGGTCGACCACCCCGCGGCGTGGAACGGCGGTACGATGACCACGGCGGGCAATCTTGTCTTCCAGGGCACCAGCCTCGGTCGCTTCCGCGCCTATACCGCCGACACCGGCAAGCAATTGCTCGACCTCGACATGCAATCGGGGATCGTCAGCGCGCCCTCGACCTTCCGCGTCGGCGGCGTGCAATATGTGGCGTTCATGACGAGCAAGGGCGGCGCCTTTCCGCTTGTCGCCGGGGTCGCGGGCGGCGCGACGCGCAAGATCCCGAACATCCCGCGCCTTGTCGTGATGAAGATTGGCGGCACGGTGAAACTCCCTGCTCCGCCGTCCTCCGCCGCGCTCGCATGGAACCCGCCGCCGATGACCGCATCGCCGGCGCAGGTTTCGGCAGGCAAGGCGCATTTCGGGCGCTATTGCATCGTCTGTCACGGCGACAGCGCGATCGGCAACGGCTTCACCCCCGACCTGCGCGTCTCGGGCACCCTCGCCAATGCCGAGGCGTGGAAGGGCGTCGTAATCGGCGGCGCCCTGAAAGACCGCGGCATGGTGAGCTTCGCCAATGTGCTCACCCCCGCCGATGCCGAGGCGATTCGCGCCTATGTCATCGAGCGGTCGAACTGGACCAAAGCCAATCTGGCCGACTCCTCGGCGCCGATGGGACGCTGACTGCTCAAAATTTAGGCAGCCGAAGAACGTCGTTGCCCAGCCCTTGGGCAGCAGCGTTCTTTCGTTTCAAATTTCTTACCAAATCCCCGCGATTCGCCAATTGGCACGGCTTTTGATTGGTGCAAGATGGCGGGACATCGCACCGACTCGACGGCAGACCGGACCAGGCACGCCTGATCCGGCTTGACGCGCAAGGAGCGGCGGCCAGCCCAAAGGGGGACGAAAAGCGTGAAGAAGATTGAGGCGATCATCAAGCCGTTCAAACTCGACGAAGTGAAGGAAGCGCTGCACGAAGTGGGTGTCAGCGGCATCACCGTCACCGAGGCCAAGGGTTTCGGACGGCAGAAGGGTCACACCGAACTGTATCGCGGCGCCGAATATGTCGTCGACTTTCTGCCCAAGGTGAAGCTCGAAGTCATCGTCGAAGACTCGATGGCGGAACGTGTGGTGGAGGCGATCGCCGCCGCTGCGCAGACTGGCCGCATCGGCGACGGCAAGATCTTCGTCATCCCGGTCGAAACGGCGCTCCGTATCCGCACCGGCGAACGCAACGAGGACGCGCTTTAATCTTTCGCATTTTTCGAAAACCCGACAACCCCCGGCACGCCGGACCATTTCGCAAGAAGGAAGCATAGACGATGGCTACGAAGCCCAAGGATATCATCGCGCGGATCAAGGAAAACGACATTGAGTGGGTCGACCTGCGCTTCACCGACCCCAAGGGCAAGTGGCAGCACCTGACCATGGTCGCGTCGATCCTCGGCGAGGACGAACTCGAAGACGGCCTGATGTTCGACGGCTCGTCGATCGAAGGCTGGAAGGCGATCAACGAGTCGGACATGATCCTGAAGCCCGACCTCGATGCCGTCTATGATGATCCCTTCTCGGCCACCCCGATGCTGGTGATTTTCTGCGACATCGTCGAACCGTCGACCGGCGAAGGCTATGCCCGCGACCCGCGCACGACCGCGAAGCGCGCCGAGGCCTATGTCGCCTCGACCGGCATCGGCGACACCGTCTATGTCGGCCCCGAAGCCGAATTTTTCATGTTCGACGACGTCCGTTTCGAAACCGGCTACAACAAGTCGGGTTTCGAGATCGACGATATCGAACTGCCGACCAACACCGGCCGCAGCTATGAGGGCGGCAACCTTGCGCACCGTCCGCGTGCCAAGGGCGGCTATTTCCCTGTCGCGCCGGTCGACAGCGCCGTCGACATCCGCGCCGAAATGGTCTCGACGATGCTCGAAATGGGCCTGCCCTGCGACAAGCATCACCATGAAGTCGCCGCCGCGCAGCACGAACTGGGCCTCACCTTCGGCACGCTGACCGAAACCGCCGACCGCATGCAGATCTACAAATATGTCGTGCACCAGGTCGCGCACGCCTATGGCAAGACCGCGACCTTCATGCCGAAGCCGATCAAGGACGATAATGGCAGCGGCATGCACACCCACATCTCGATCTGGGAAAAGGGCAAGCCGCTCTTTGCCGGCAACGGCTATGCTGGCCTTTCGGACATGTGCCTCTATTTCATCGGCGGCGTGGTCAAGCATGCCAAAGCCCTCAACGCTTTCACCAACCCGACGACGAACAGCTACAAGCGCCTCGTCCCCGGTTTCGAAGCTCCGGTGCTGCTCGCTTATTCGAGCCGCAACCGTTCGGCCTCGTGTCGCATCCCGTACGGTGCGGGCGCGAAGTCGAAGCGCGTCGAGTTCCGGTTCCCCGACGCGATGGCGAACCCCTATCTCTGCTATTCGGCGCTGCTGATGGCGGGCCTCGACGGTATCCAGAACAAAATCCACCCCGGCGACGCGATGGACAAGAATCTGTACGACCTGCCGCCCGAAGAGTTGAGCGAAGTCCCGACCGTGTGCGGAAGCCTCCGCGAAGCGCTCGACAGCCTGCTCGCCGACCACGACTTCCTGCTCAAGGGCGACGTGTTCAGCAAGGACCAGATCGAAGCCTATGTCGAACTGAAGTGGGACGAGGTCTATCGTTTCGAACAGACGCCGAGCCCGGTCGAGTTCGACATGTACTACAGCGCCTGATCCGACAGGGTCAGATCGCCTAAGGAAGGGCGTCCGGTTCGGGGGAACCGGGCGCCCTTTTTCGTCAGCGGGTCATCATTCCGCGCTTTCCGATCGCGACGAACGAACCCAGCAGCAACATAGCCGAAAGCGTCGTGACGACGTCGATCGGTGAGAGCACCGCGCCGAAGCCGAGGAAATCGGCCGCCGCCCAAAGCGACAGAATGACCCAGCTCAGGCAGAAGGCCCACAGGCAGCCTTCGAGACCGAGTTGCCAGCTCAACTCGTCGAAGGCGCCACGCCACCGCCAGCTTGCGCACACGCCCGCGGCGGTCGACAGGAGCAGCGCGCCGATCGCAACTTCGGCGGAAACCGGCCCCGCCGCGAATCCCGGCCCACGCGCCAACGCGAGCAGGACGAGCACGATCCCCGTGATGCCCATGACTGCGGTCGACTGCGCAAGCGTGCTGCGCTCGTCACGCAGTTCGTCGGCATCGCCGACGTTGAGGAGCTTCGCGCCCGCCTGTGGTGCAACAAGGCCGAAGCCTACGAAGGCCCCCATCAGCAGATAGACCAGGCCGACGCCGGCCAGCGCCACGCGCGACGGGCCCATTGCATCGAGCAACCCGGCGCCCGCCAGCGCAAGCGCCGCCGCGGAAAATCCCGCGCCCACCATCGCGCCCACCAGCATCTTGAGGGCCGAAGCCTTGACCTGCGACGCCCGATTTCCTGTCACGGCCTTGTTCATCCTTCGTCCTCCGGCAACCAATGATCGACAAACAGCTCGCGTACCTCGAGCCCGAACAATCGAGCCATGCGCAATGCAAGCGGCAGGCTGGGGTCGTATTTGTCGGTTTCGACCGCGTTGATCGTCTGGCGCGACACGCCGAGCCGGCGAGCGAGTTCGCCCTGGCTCCACGCCGCCTTCTCCCGATATTCGCGAACCCGATTTTCCAACAGCCAAGGCCCTTCCTGTAAAGAACTCTTTACATATCATCAGCCGATCTGTCAAACATACTTTACACCCCGTCGACTTTCTGGCGATTACTTTTTGATAAGCCGAACGCGCTAATAGCAGGACGAATCGGGGGGATATTCAATGTTTCGCATGATAGTTCCGATCATCGCGATGCTGCTTGCAACCGGCTGCGGCAAGATTGCCGAGCTGGCGAACGAGACACGCATCGTTGCCGCGCCGCGCGAGGAGGTGTTCGCGAAGATGTTCGGTAACGACAGCGCCTTCACCGGCTTGCCGCTCGTCACCAACGGCGGATCGACACGGCTCTATGAGCTCATCGTGCAAAAGGGCGAACCCGGATTCGACAAGATGATCCCCGACGAGCGGCCCGATGCGCAAAAGGTGAAGATTGCGGTTGCGATGGAAATCCCGCGCGAAACGCACCTGATCTACAGCGTCGACGATGGCGCGTTGAAGACGGGGCTGAAATTCACCTTTGAAGAATTGGCGCCGGGCCGAACGAAGGTCGCGTTCACGATCGACGATTTGACCGGTGATGGGTCGAAGGGCTTGATGGTGAACCGCTCCGCCCTTCGGAAAATCGCCCGCGACGCGCTCGACAAGCTGGACGATTTCGACGAGGTCAAGGAGCTCGCCTGAGACGAACCGATTCCAATATATAAGTTGGTAAATCAGCGAGGTTGCGATCCCCGCCGATGGGTGACAGGCTGCCCGCCGGGTTCGTTCGATTGCGAAAGGCTGTTGCCCATGCGGATGCGAGTTTTTGCCGCCCTTTTCCCCTTGATCCTCGCTTCGTGCGGCGGCGGCGGAGGGGGCGGAGGCGGCAGCACGCCGCCACCCGCCAGCAACTCTCCGCCCAGCTTCACCTCGGCACAGACTGCAAGCATCGTCGAAAACACCACCAGCGCCTATCAGGCCACCGCAAGCGATCCCGACGGCGATGCGCTGACATTCAGCATCGACGGCGGCGCCGATGCGGGGGTTTTCTCGATTACGTCCGCGGGTGCACTCCGGTTCAACACCGCGCCGAACTATTCCGCGCCGACCGATGCCGATCGCAACAATGTCTACAACGTCCAACTCCGCGTCAGCGACGGCCGCGCGAGTGCGACGCTGACGGTCAACATCACCGTGACCAACAGCGCCGACGGAATCTCGGTCGGGCGCGTGGCGCCCGTCGGATCGACCAGCTTCAGCCGGCCCGTCTATCTTGCGCCGATCCCCGGCGACAGCAACAACGTCTATGTCGTGGAGAATGGTGGCGGGGTCTATCGGTTCAATCCGACGACCGGCAGCAGCACGCGCGTTCTCAACATCACCGATCTTTCGTCGGGCGGCGAACGCGGACTGCTGGGGCTCGCCGTCAATCCAAACAATGTGAACCAGTTGATGGTCGTCGCCACCGGGCCCGACGGCTCGGTGCAGGTCCGCCGCTACACGCTGGGCACCGCGTCGCCTGAGACGACCTATATAACCGCTCTATCGGTTCCGCACGCCGACTCCTCCAATCACAATGGCGGCTGGATCGGCTATGGTCCCGATGGCAACATCTATGTCGCTATTGGCGACGGCGCCACGGGCGGCGACCCCGCGCAGGACACGAATTCGCGCCTCGGCAAGATACTGCGGCTCGCGGTCGATCCGGCGAACGCCAATCGCTTCGTTCCGGCGCCGGGCAATCCCTATATTTCCGGTGGCGGAGACCCCTATGTCTTCGCACGCGGCCTCCGCAATCCGTTCCGGGCGTCCTTCCAGGGATCGACCTTGGTGATCGGCGACGTGGGGGAGAGCAATATGGAAGAAATCAGCATGTTGCCAATCGGTACGCCGGGACTCAATTTCGGCTGGCCCTTCATGGAGGGAACACGCGTCAACCGTGGCACGCCGCCCTCAGGTCTCACGCCACCGGTCGCAGAATATGCGCCCGCCCTCGGCCGCAGCGTGATCGGCGGCTATGTCTATCGCGGACCGATCGCATCGCTGCGCGGACAATATGTCTTTGGCGACTTCATCTCGGCCAATGTGTGGACGCTGCCGTTCGCCGACTTCGCGCAAGGACAGACATTGCCATCGTCGCGTTTCGCCAACCGCAACGACGACTTCAGGCCCGATGTCGACACGCTCCGGCAACTCGCGTCTTTCGGAGAGGACAGCGCGGGCAACCTCTATATCGTCAGCGTGTCGGGCAACATCTTCATGGTGCGTCCGCGAAACTGACGTCGCGGAGCGACTGTCCGGCTGAACGCTTGCCGCGAACGGAAAGGCACGGCACAAGGGCGCCTCCATAGGAGGCCTCCCCATGAAATCATTGCCCTTTGCCGCTATCGTCGCCCTTCAACTCGCGCTGATCCCGGCAGCGCAAGCAAAGCTGTCGAAGGCCGAAAGCGGCATGGCGAAAACGGTCGACGCCGAACAGGCGCGCTCGCTGGCCCTGCTCGAAAAGCTCGTCAACCAGAACAGCGGCTCGCAGAATCTGGAAGGCGTCGAAAAGGTCGGAGCGATGATGCGCGCCGAACTCGAGCCGCTAGGCTTCAAGGTCGAATGGAAACCGATGCGCGATACCGGCCGCGCCGGCCACCTGATCGCGACGCATACAGGCAAGCCCGATGCCAAGCGCCTGCTCCTCATCGCGCATCTCGACACGGTGTTCGAACCCGACTCGCCGTTCCAGAAGTTCACACGCAAGGGCGATATGGGCGAAGGACCCGGCGCGGGCGACGACAAGGGCGGCATGGTCGTGATCGTCGCGGCCCTACGCGCGATGAAGGCCGCCGGCACGCTCAAGGACGCGAATATCGAAATCCACATGACCGGCGACGAAGAGGATTCGGGCAGCCCGATCGAAAAGGCGCGCGCCGACCTGATCGATGCAGGCAAGCGCAGCGACGTTGCGCTCGATTTCGAAGGGCTCGTCCGCGACAATGGCGCGGACATGGGGTCCGTCGCACGGCGCTCGTCGGATAGCTGGACCGTCACCGCCACGGGCAAGAGCGCGCACAGCTCCGGCATTTTCAGCGCCGCGGCGGGCGACGGCGCAATCTATGAGCTGACGCGGATCGTCTACCGTTTCCGCACCGAACTCCCCGAACCGAACCTCACCTTCAACGTCGGGCTGATCGCGGGCGGGCAGCAGGCCGAACTCGACGCGGGCGGCATACGCGCGACGGTGAACGGCAAGACAAACATCATCGCGCCGATCGCAATCGCGCGCGGCGACCTCCGCGCGCTGTCGCCCGAACAAATCGAACGGGTGAAAGCGAAGATGGCCGCGATCGTCGCCGAGCATGCGCCGGGTACCGACGCCAAGCTGAGCTTCGATCCGGGCGGCTATCCGTCGATGGCGCCGACCGATGGAAACCGTGCGCTGCTCGCAAAACTCAATGGCGTGAACCGCGACCTCGGCCTTGCCGAAATGGCGCCGCTCGATCCGCTGAAGCGCGGCGCGGGCGATATCAGCTTCGTCGCCGCCGACGTCGACGGGCTCGCGGGACTCGGGCCGTACAGTACCGGCGACCATGCGCCGGGCGAAGCGGTCGATATCCCCAGCATCAGCCGGCAGGCGACGCGCGCTGCCATCCTGATGTCACGCCTTTCTGCTGAAAAGCGCTAAACTGCCGTCTTTCACAGTTGGCCGCGCTTGATTCATCAGGCACAGTGATTAGGTAGCAATCCGAGACGGAATTGACCGCCGATGGGAGAAGAATGATGAGCACCGAAACGCATCTCAAGCAAAATTACATCGGCGGCCGCTGGGTCGACAGCAAGGGCGGCAAGCTCCACGACGTCATCAACCCCGCGACCGAAGAAGCGGCCTCGACCGTCGTGCTCGGCACTCCGGCCGACGTCGACGATGCTGTCGCCGCCGCAAAGGAAGCCTTCAAGAGCTTCTCGCAGACGACGCGCGAAGAGCGTCTCGACCTGCTGAACCGCATTGTCGAAGAGTATAAGAAGCGCGCGCCCGACCTCGCAAAGTCGATGGCATCCGAAATGGGCGCCCCGGTCAGCTTCGCGGGCACCGCGCAGGTCGGCGCCGGCATCGGCGGCTTCATCGGCACGATCGCCGCGCTGAAAGACTTCAGCTTCACCGAAAAATATGCCGCGGGCATGATCGCCTATGAACCGATCGGCGTCGTCGGCATGATCACGCCATGGAACTGGCCGCTCAACCAGATTGCGCTGAAGGTCGCCCCCGCGCTCGCCGCTGGCAACACGATGGTGCTCAAGCCGTCGGAAGAATGCCCCGGCAACGCGGTCATCTTCGCCGAAATCCTCGACGCCGCGGGCGTGCCGCCGGGCGTCTTCAACCTCGTGCAGGGCGACGGCCCGACGGTCGGCAACGCGATCAGCGCGCACCCCGGCATCGAAATGGTGAGCTTCACCGGATCGACCCGCGCCGGCATCCTCGTCGCCAAGGCGGCGGCCGACACCGTTAAGCGCGTCCATCAGGAACTCGGTGGCAAGTCGCCGAACATCGTCCTGCCCGACGCCGATTTTGCCGCTGTGTTGCCGCCGACGGTCCAGGGCGTCCTGGTCAACACCGGTCAGAGCTGCATCGCCCCGACGCGCATTCTCGTCCAGAAGGACCGCGAAGCCGAAGCCGTTGGCGTGATCAAGGCAATGTTCGACGGCACCTCGGTCGGCGATCCGCAGGCCGAGGGTGGCCACATCGGCCCCGTCGTCAACAAGGCGCAGTTCGACAAGATCCAGGGCCTGATCCAGTCAGCGATCGACGAAGGCGCGACGCTCGAAACCGGTGGCACAGGCCTGCCCTCGAACGTCAACCGCGGCTATTATATCAAGCCGACGGTCTTCTCGGGCGTCACGCGCGACATGCGCATCGCCAATGAGGAAATCTTTGGCCCCGTCGCGACGATCATGGCCTATGGCGACCTCGACGAAGCCGTCGATATCGCCAACGACACCGAATATGGCCTGTCAGCGGTCATCTCGGGCGATCCCGCGAAGGCGGCCGGCCTGGCGCCGAAGCTGCGCGCCGGCATGGTCGCGGTCAACGCATGGGGCCCCGGTCCGGGCGCGGCATTCGGCGGTTACAAGGCGTCGGGCAACGGCCGTGAAGGCGGCGTGTTCGGCCTCAAGGACTTCATGGAAGTGAAGTCGATCAGCGGCATTCCCGCCTGATCTCAATATCCTCCCTGCGGCGCAGCCGTGGGGAGGATCAAGCCCCCTCCTCTGAAGAGGAGGGGTTTTGCGTTGGGGGAAGAGCGGCTATGCGCGGGTCCATCATGACGACCCGCTCACCGCTCGCCCCCGAATCTTTTCCCGCCCTCCCCGACATCGCCGGGGTTACGCGCCGCGTCGCGCGCGCGCAGTACAAGAATTGGGACCGCTGCGACCTCACCTATGTCGAGCTTGCGCCCGGCACCGCAGTCGCGGGCGTATTCACGCGCAACGTCTGCTGCTCGTCGGAAGTCGAGCTCGGCCGCGAACAGGTCAAGGGCGGCAAAGGCCGTGCGCTGATCGTCAACGCTGGCAATAGCAATGCCTTCACCGGTTATCGCGGCCGCGAGGCGGTCGAGCAGATCATGGCTCAGGTCGCCGGGCATCTCGGCTGCGACGCAAACGAAGTCTTTGTAAGCTCGACCGGCGTGATCGGCGTACCGTTGCCCAAGGACAAGGCGCGCGCCGGCGTCGAGGCCGCACTGACCGCCGCCGTCTGCTCGTGGGAAGCCGTCGCCGAAACCATCGGCACCACCGACACCTTTGCCAAGGGATCGGGCGCCAGCGCAATTGTCGGCGGCACGACCGTGCAGGTTGCTGGCGTGGTCAAGGGATCGGGCATGATCGCCCCCGACATGGCGACGATGCTCGGCTATATCTTTACCGACGCCGCAGTTGCGCCTGCACTGTTGCAGGAGATGCTGAGCGAGGCGACCGGGGGCAGCTTCAACAGCATCACCGTCGACAGCGACACCTCGACCAGCGACACGGTGCTGCTGTTTGCGACGGGACAGGCCGGCAATGCGCCGCTCAATACCCGCGACGATCCGGGCGCCGATGCGCTTTACGCCGCGATCCGCGCCGTCGCACTCGACCTCGCGCATCAGGTCGTGCGCGACGGCGAAGGCGCATCGAAGTTCATCGAAATACAGGTGACGGGCGCCACCACCGACGACAGCGCCAAGCGCGTTGCGCTCGCCATCGCCAACTCACCGCTGGTCAAGACTGCGATCGCGGGCGAGGATGCCAACTGGGGCCGCGTCGTGATGGCGGTGGGCAAGGCGGGCGAACCCGCCGACCGCGACAAGCTTGCGATCCGCTTCGGCGATCATTGGGTCGCAAAGGACGGCCTGCCGGTCGACGGCTATGACGAGGCGCCGGTGGCCGCGCATCTGAAAAGCCAGGACATCCGCGTCGGCGCAGATCTCGGTCTCGGCGAAGGCCGCGCGACCGTTTGGACCTGCGACCTGACGCACGGCTACATCAGCATCAACGCCGACTATCGGAGCTGAGCCGATGCTCACCATCTGGGGCCGCCTCAACTCGCACAATGTCAAAAAGGTCGCATGGTTCGCCGTCGAACTCGGCCTGCCCTTCGAACGCCACGACGTCGGCGGACAGTTCGGAATGGATGCCGCCTATCTGGCGAAGAACCCCAACGCACTGATCCCGACGATCGAGGACGACGGCGTCATCCTGTGGGAATCGAACGCGATCCTGCGCTATCTCGCCGCAAAACATGGCGGCGAGCGATTTTGGGCTGCCGACCCGGCGGCCCGCGCAGTCGCCGACAAATGGATGGACTGGCAGATCGATTATGCCGAAGGGCAGCGCGACGCGTTCGTGAATCTGGTTCGCAAGACAGCCGAACAGCGCGATCCGGCGGCGATTGCCGCGTCAGCCGAACGTTGTGCCAAGCGAATGACTGTCCTCGACGCCGCGCTGGGACAGTGGCCCTGGCTTTCGGGCGCGGATTTCGGCATCGGCGATATCCCGATGGGCGTTTACGTCCATACTTGGCTCTCGCTCGAAATCGAGCGGCCCGCACTCCCTCATCTCGAGGCGTGGTACGCGCGGCTCAGATCACGGCCAGGCTATGCCGAACAGGTCATGATTCCGCTGACCTGAAAACAAAAAGGCCCCGGTTTTCGCCGGGGCCCTTGCATCAGTTACAGCGCGCCTTCGAGCCAGCCCTTGAGCGCGCTCTTCGGTGCCGCACCGACCTTGGTGTCGGCGATCTCGCCATTTTTGAACAGGATCATCGTCGGAATGCCGCGCACGCCATATTTGGCGGGGGCGTTCGGATGATCGTCGATGTTCAGCTTTGCGATCACGACCTTTTCGCCCAGTTCGTCGGCGATTTCCTCGAGCGACGGGCCGATCATCTTGCACGGGCCGCACCATTCGGCCCAGAAATCGACGAGCACGGGGGTGTCGCTGTCGAGGACGTCTGCCTGGAAGCTGTCGTCGCTGATTGCCTTGGTACCCATATGTTGGACTCCTGAAATATCGTTGCCCCCAAACTAGGGCGTCGGTGCGTCCGGCTCAAGGGCTGAGCCCGGCAAATTCGCCTTGGTTGCCGTCAAGCCCGGCTTGTGTGCATCGAGCAACGCGTCGTCCAGCCGGATCAGCCGGGCAGCCGCCGTATAGAGCAACGCCGCCTCGACTCGCCGGCCCGGAAAAATGGCGGCAAGCGCATCGCGATACGCGGCCATCTGGCGAAGATAGGCGGGCTGAACGTCGGCAGCGCTCGCCGGCACATGTCGCCCCGTCTTGTAATCGACCACCGTCACGGTCCCATCGGCGACGAGCAGCCGGTCGACGATGCCGGCGACGACGACGCCGTCCACCACCGCCGACAGGGGCACTTCGGCGAGCGAATCAGGTCCGAACAGCCCCGCATGCGCGGGATCGTCCAGAACGCCCAATACCTCGTCCACCATTGCCCCCCGCGCGCTGTCGTCCAGCGCCGCCGCCTGCATCTTGAGCCAATGTTCCGCCGCGATACGTCGACGCGCGGGCGCCACCGGCGGCAACCGTTCGAACAGTGCATGAAGCAGCAGGCCACGCTCGACTGCAACCGACCGTTCGCCGCCCTGCGGCGGCGATGCGACATCGTCCTCGCCCAGCGCGGACGGCGCAAGCGGGCGCGGCGGGCGTGCCTCTTCTGGGGCGGGCTTCGTCGCCCAATCGGGGATAACCACTCCAGGCGTCCCGGCAACCGGCTTGTCCCGCCGCCGCGCCCACGCCTTTTCATTCACGGCATGGACGCGCTTTTGCCCCCAGCGCGGTCCGGCATCCTGCCAATCGCACCCCATGCCTTCCATTACCCGGTCGACCGCCGCATGCCAGCACAGTTCGGGCAGCGAACGATCCTCCTTCTTCGTGACGCCGGTAACTATGAGCAATTCCTCGGCCCGCGTCATCGCGACATAGAGCAGCCGCCAATGTTCCTCGATCTCGGCGCGCGCCTTGGCATCATGGGCGGCGGCGATCGCGCCGTATCGTTCGTCGCGCCCCATGCCGAACACGGGCAGCCTGTCCCAGCCTTCGAACGACAGGTCGAACCCGCGCTGGCGCTGCTCCGGGTCGTCGGTTGCATCGGCAAGGATGACGATCGGCGCCTGCAACCCCTTCGACCCGTGCACGGTCATCACGCGCACGACATCGCTGCGGGCTTCAGTCTGGCGCTTGATATCGACACGACTCGCCTCGACGTCGCTCAGAAAGGCGAGCAGCGAGGGGATATGCAATCGCTCGAACGCAAGCGCCTGGTTCAGCAATTCGTCGATCGGATCGCGCGCCTCGCGCCCCAGCCGCGCATAAAGCCTCCGACGCCCCTGCATCGGTCCCGACAGCACGTGATCGAGGAAACGATAGGGCGTCGTGAAATCGGCCATGCCGAGCAATCCGCGCAGCGCCGTCATCGTCGAGGCGGGCACTTCGGCTTCGCGCGCGCGAAGCTGCTCCCACAAGGCGCGCTTGCCGCGGCCGTGGGCAAAGCCGAACAGATCATCCTGCGACCAGCCGATCAACGGCGACACCAGCAGCGCAGCAAGATTGAGATCGTCGAGCGGCTGGATCGCAAAACGCATCGCCGACAACAGGTCCTGCACGCCAAGCGGCTGCGTCAGCGCAAAGCGGTCGACCCCCGCGACGGGCACGCCAAGCGACTGCAACCGTGCAACTATCCGTGCCGCCAGGTCGCGGCGCCGACGGACGAGGATCAAAATATCGCCGGGCGCGACGCTGCGCCCGTCCTTGCCATGCTCGATCCAGCCCTGGACCTCGTCGGCAAGCGCTCGCGATAACCTGAGGCTCGCGGGATCGTTCGCGGGGGCGAGCGGATCGCCGCCGCCCTCCTCGGGCATATCCTCGTCCGCGCCTTCTTCGCTCTCGCCCTCGGCCGCTATCGCCTTGCCCACGGGCAGCGGCTGCCACAATTCCACACGTCCTGGATGCGCGCTGCGGAACGGCAGATGCGGCGGTTCATCGCTCGCGAGCCCCATCAGCCCGGTCCCGCCGCCCGCGACCCATTCGTCGACGACATCGAGCACCGCTGGGCTTGAACGATAATTTGTGACCAGGTCGACCTCAGCGAAGGGCTGACCACCGTCAGCCGCCCATTCGCCGAAGCGGATGCGTGCCGCCTCGAACGCGGCGGGCTCAGTTCCCTGAAAACCGAAGATCGCCTGCTTTCGGTCACCGACGGTGAACATCGTGCGGACGCGCCCGTCCTTTGCGCCCTCGCCCGCGAAAAACTCGTCAGCCAGCGCAGCGACGATCGCCCACTGCCGCGTATTCGTATCCTGTGCCTCGTCGACCAATATATGGTCGGTGCGCTGGTCGAGCTTGAAGCGTACCCATTCGCCGAACTGGCCGAGCCGCAGCAGCGACCCGGCGATCGCAATTAGATCGTCGAAATCGGCGAGCCCGCCCTCGCGCTTCGCCAGTGCATAGGCCTCGGCAAAGCGGCTCCCCAGATCCCACGCCGCAGCCAGTTCGTCGGCAACCCGCATCGCGGTCGCCGAAGCAAGCAGGCTTTGCGCCGCCTCGACGACGCGCACTGCGCTATCCAGACAATCGGTCATCCGCCCCTTGTCGCCCGCGAAATCGGCGCGCAGCTCGCCCTTGCCGGTGAGGAAACAGCCAAGCAGGTCGCGGAGCGTCGCTGCACGGGCCGGCGCATCGGCGGCCAGCCAGCGCGCCATCGCGTCCGCACAGCCGAGCCCCGTCTTCGTCCCCCAATTCGCGCCGCTCGCCGCGACCATGCCGATATGCGCGTCGCTGATAGCTCCGTCCGCGATCCTCCCCGCCAGCCAGGCGTCGGGATCGCCATCGGGCAGCCGCAGCGCCGCGCGCAGATCATGTGCACGCGGCGGCAGGACGCGCGTCTGGAACGGCGCGGCAAAGGCGTGTGCGCAACGGACAAGGAACGCCATCGCGGCATCCTGCCCCATCCGCCGCGACAGCATCGCAGCCTGCCCCCGCATTGCGTCGCCGTCGGCGCCGGCCTCGGCGAGCAGCTTTCCCATCACTTGCCGCTGCAACTCCGCCGCCTCACCCTCTTCGAGCGCGCGAAAGCCCGGCATGATCTTCGCCTCGAGCGGGAAGCTCGCGAGCAGCGTCTGGCAGAAGCTGTGGATCGTCTGGACGCGGATCGCGCCCGGGGCGCTGTCGATCACGGTGGCAAAGAGTGAGCGAGCACGATCGAGGACGCCCGGTTGCTGCCAATCGGCGCCGAGCGCATTGAGGTCGACCCGCAAGTCGGCGTCGCCCATCCGTACCCACAGGGCCAGCCGCTCGTGGATGCGGTGCGCCATCTCTGCGGCGCCCGCCTTGGTGAAGGTGATGCAAAGGATCGCGTCGGGCGCGACCCCCGCTAGCATCAACCGCAGCACCCGTGCCGACAGCACCTGCGTCTTGCCCGTCCCCGCCGAAGCGCCGAGCCAGACATGCTCGCCCGGCTCGGCCGCTGCCTGTTGGCCGGGATCGAGATCGTGGAGCCGCGTCATGGCAGTTCGCCGCCCAAATCTCTGCCACGCCCGAACCATTCATCACGGCGCATCAACTGGTCGTAATCGGTAAAGCGCTTTGCATTGTCGCCCGGCGCGAACGCGCCGTCGCCGAGCAAATAGGAGGCAGTCAGTTCGGCGAACGCGTCATAGGCCCGCGCAACCGCCTCTTCGGCAGTTTTGAGCTTGCGCCGCGACCCATGCGTGGCCGCGATGCTGCCGTCGACAGCTTTGGCGCGGTCGGCCTTCAGGCTCCAATATTCGAGCGCGTTGATCGGTCCTGCGGCCACGCCGTCAACCTTGCCCATTTCGGCGAGCAGCCCGAGCAGACCCAATTGATTATCGAGCCCACCCGCCGCCGCGCTGCCGCTCGGCGCCGCCCCTGTCTTGTAATCGACGATGGCAAGACTGCCGTCGGACAGCCGGTCGATGCGATCGGCCTTGCCTGACAGGCGAATGCCGTCGAGTTCGTGCATGCCGCTAGCCTCTGTCGCGATCGGCTCGCGCCCCTCGATGCGGGCTTCCCACACGCGCCCTGCCGCCCAGCGCAGCGCCGGCTCGATCCGCGGGAACCAGAATGCGCGCGCGAGCGCATCGAGCGCTGGGTCGTCCAGCAGGCGGCCGAGTTCGACCTCGAGCGCGTCGGGCGTCGCCCCGGCGCGCTGCCAATCCTCCATGAACGCATGGACGCGCGTGCCGAGCCACCGCGGATCGGGGCCGGCGCGCAGCGGATCGAGCACCGACAGCCGCAGGATGCGTCCCGCGTAAAAGGCGTAAGGATCCTTCGCAAGCAGGTCGACGCCGGTGACGCTGATATGGTCGGGCCGCGCGTCGACGGGCGGCCGCGGCTCCGGCATCCGCGCGGGCGCGATTGGCCCCGCCGGCACATCGAGCGCCGCCGCCAGTGCCGTGACACTGTCGCCGCCCACACGCGCTTCGGGCAATTCGCCCGCAAGCGCCGCGAGCCGCAGCCAGAAGCGCGATGCCACCGCCGGGTCGCCGCCGCTGCGCATCGCGCGCGTCACCACCACCTTGCGCGCCGCAAAAGCGCCCGCGAAATCATGCGCTGCCGCGCCCTGCTGGCGTTCGGGCGCGGCAAGCCCCAGCATTCGCCGGATGCCCGGTGCAAGCCACGGGTCGGGGCTTTGCTGCTGCGGCCAGCGACCTTCGTCGAGCCCGCCGAGGATCATCACATCGGCGCGCTGCAACCGCGCTTCGAGCAGCCCCCAGATGAACAATCGCGGATGCCCGCCATAGGGCGGCCGCACGCTTTCTCCCGACAGGAGATCGGTCAGCATCGCTGGGAAATCGTCGGGCGCTACGAGCGCCGGTCCGTCGCCCTTCGCGAGCGCCCAGCGATCGAAGATTTCGGACAGCGCGCGGCCCGCGTGCCCTGACCACACGCCGTCGCCGGTCAACCAGCCGAGCGCCGACTGCAATGCGCCGAGCAAAACCGATGGCGGTGCGGAGGCGCCCGCTTCAAACGGCGCGAGCGCCGCTCCGAGCCCTGCGACGACATCGTCCCACCATGGTTCGATCGCCTGCGCTGCCGAATGACCGCGCGCCTTCGGATCGGCGGCGAGCGCCGCGATACGCGCCGTAACCCCGCCCCAGCCCGGCACCAGTCCGGGGCCGCGCAGCACCAGATCGAGCCGCCGCACCTGATCGAGCCAACCGAGCCTTGTATCGCCCGCACGCACGAGCGGATGGCCGAGCAGCGCGATCAGGCGCACCGGGTCGAACGCCGCGGCGAATTCGGCGAGCGCGAGCAGCAGCGCGCCTGGCGGTGTCTGTCCCAGCGGTTGCCCCGCGCTGTCGTCGACCGATATGTCCCAACGTGCGAGCGCCGCCGCGACACGCGTCGCCAGTCCCCGGTCGGGTGTCACCAACGCCGCCGTGCGCGCAGGCGTTTCGAGCGCCGCGCGCATCATCAGCGCAATTCCCTGCGCTTCCTGCCCGTCATCGCCGAACACTGCGGCAGTCACCCCGGCAATGCCCTCGCCCAGATCGCGCGCCTGCTGCCAGCGGGCGGTGTAATCGGCGGGCGCGAACAGCAGCGAGGTGAAGGACGCACGTGCATCGGGGCCGTCAAAGGGAGAGGCTGCGTCCCACGACTGCACCTCGTCCCGCGACACGCCCATGCGACCAAGCAGCAACTTCAGATGATATTGCGGATGCGTTTCAAGCGGCCGGTCGCCGGGTTTTTCGGGATCCGTTTTCACCGGCCCCAGCGCTTCCCATTCCTCGCCCGCCATGCCGATGTCGAGCCCCGGCAGCACGACCATCCCCTGTGGCAGATCCGCAACGGTGCGCAGCAGGCGCGCTATCGCAGGCGCCGCTGTCGTCACGCCCGCCGCGACGACGAAGCGTGCGGGCGGTGCCACGCGCCATCCGCGGCTCACCCGTTCAAGCAAACGGTTGCGGCGGTCGGCGCGATCGATATGGCCGGTTGTCGCGAGCAGCTTTGGCCATTGATCGACGAGCAGCGACAGCCGCCGCCACGACGCCTGCCAATGCCCCGCCAGATCGCCGAGCGCGCTTTCGATATCGGCCAGCCGCGCGGGCGCGACCTCCTCATAATGCAGTTGGTCGATCACGCGCCCCAGCCCCTCGGCAAGCTGGAAGGCGGCAGCGCCGGTGATCGGGTCTTCACCCGCCGGAACATGTTTCTCTATCAGCCCCGCAAGCATCAACCTCCGCTTCAGCGCGTCGATCGCGGGCGGGATTGCGTCGCTCTCATCGATGGGGTCGAGCGCGAGGGCAACGCTCTCATCAAGGTCGGCGTCGCCGATCACCGCGAGCCTGGGCATCAGCAGCCCCGAACCGCTCGCGCGCACGAACGCCGCCTGCACCGCGCTCCGCGCGCGATTGCTCGGCAGGATGATCAACCCGTTCGCCAGCCCGAGCGCGCCGTCGGCATATCGCGCGATCAGCCCCGCCGCGAGCGCATCCGCAAAGGCCCGTTGGACCGGAATGGAAAAGATGGTGGGTTTGGCGTCAGCCATCCGTCAGTGCGGCTTCGGTCGGCGCAATGCTCGCCGGAGTGCCGACATCGAACCATTGCCCCATATGCGACAGGCCGTAAAGCCGCCCCGCCGCAATCGCGCGGTCCCACAAGATGTTCGTCGAAAACGCTCCCTCAGGCGCGTCATCGAGCAGCCGCGGCGAGATGAGCTGGATGCCCGTATAGACGAAGGGCGCGATCCGTCCCGGCTTGCGACGCGACAGCTTGCCGTCGCCGTCCATATGGAAATCGCCGCGCCCGCCATGCCCCGTCGCGCTCGCCTGCCGGATCAGCAGCAACAGCGCGTCCATCTTGTCGCCATCCCAGTGGCGCGCGAGATGGCGGATGCTGTCCTGCGGCCCGTCGGTCCAGATATTGTCGCTGTTGACGATCAGGATCGGATCGCCGGTAAGCTGCGGCAGCGCTTTGACCATCCCGCCGCCGGTTTCCAGCAGCAGGTCGCGCTCGTCGGAAATCGCGATCGTGAACTTGCGCTTCTGCGCCGCCAGATGCGCCTCCAATGCGTCCGCCAGATAATGGACATTGACCACGACATGCTCGACACCCGCCGCCTCGATCCGGTCGAGGCTGTGGTCGATCAGCGCCTTGCCCGCAACCCGCACCAGCGGCTTTGGCCGCGTCGCGGTCAGCGGGCGCATGCGCTTGCCGATGCCCGCCGCCATCACCATCGCACTTTCGATCTTCACGCTCACAGCCAAGCCTCCGCCCGTTTCGAAGCGGGGACATTGGCGTCGAACCATTGCCGAACGGGGACAAGCGCCGGATGCGCGAGATCGCGTTCGAGCAGCCCCCACATGCGCGGCTGGAAGCTTTTATAATGCGGCTTGTTGTCGCGTTTCCACAGGCGGACAAAAACGCCGAGAATGCGCGTGTTGCGCTGCGCCGCGAGCGCCCAATAGGCACGCTCGATATCCTGCCCGGTCGCCGTCTGGTAACGCGCCAGCATTGCGGTCTCGACCGCCGGACTCACGTCGCGCCGCGCATCTTCGAGCACCGAGGCGAGGTCATAGGCGGGATGCCCAACGAGCGCGTCCTGAAAATCGAGCAGGCCATAGTGCGCGATGCCGTCCTTGCCCGGTACGAGCATGATATTTTCGGCATGATAGTCGCGCAGCACGGTTACCCTGGGCAAACCGTCCTGTTCGACCGGCGTCAGCACCTCGGCCCAGGCAGCGCGAAACGCATCGCGATCGACCTCGATATCCAGTGCCGGACAATACCAGTCGCTGAACAGCATCACCTCGTCGAGCCATTGCTCCAACCCATGTACCGGCAGTCCGTCCATCGGCGGCCGCGCATGCAGATGCACGAGCAGGTCGGTAACGCCCGCATAATAGTCAGCCTCGGTGTGCGGCGCCTCGTCGACCGTCTCACGCAGCCGCACATCGCCGAAATCGTCGATCAGCAGCAGGCCCTGCTCCAGATCGCGCGCGAGAATCGTCGGCGCGGTCAGTCCCTGTTCGCACAGAAATTCGGCAACCGCGATGAACGGGCGCGGGTCTTCATGCGGCGGCGGCGCATCCATCAGCACTGCCTGCCGCCCCTTATCGACGACACGGAAATAGCGGCGGAAGGACGCATCGCCGGCGAGCGGCAAAATCTGGGCATCGCCCCAGCCATGCGCGGCAAGAAAGGCGGGCGCGTGGGCGGGCGGAATCATGGGAGCGGCCATCTTGCTCCCCAAGCCGCAGGCACATCGGCTGTCAAGACGCGCGCGTCACCTTCACCCGAAATCCGGAGCAGCAGCGCCCCGGGCCAGCCGTCTTCGCCCAGTCGCTCGGGCCATTCGATCAGCAGCGCTCCGTCATAAAGATAATCGTCGAGGCCAAGTTCGATCAGTTCATGCGCATCCTCGATCCGGTACAAATCGACATGCGCGATGGGCAGGTCGACTTCGGGCGGCGCATAGGGTTGGACGATCGCAAAAGTCGGACTTGGCGCCTCACCGGCCAACCCCCGCTCCTTCAGCATCGCACGCGCCAGCGTCGTCTTGCCCGCGCCGAGATCGCCCGATAGCAAAATGACATCGCCGGGCCGCAACGCCGCACCGATCGCCGCGCCGATCCGCTCGGCCTCGCCCAGGTCATATTGCGTGGAGAAGTTCGTCATGCGCCGCGCGGCAGACTGATGCGCACGAGCGTGCCCTGCCCCTGCTCGCTCACCACTTCCATCGTCCCGCCATGCGCCGCAACGAGCTGCCGCGCAAGCGCGAGGCCGATGCCGCCCGTCGCGGTGCCCCCCTGTTGCCCCTTGGCGACCGCAACGGCCGTCTCGGGCATCCCGGGGCCATTGTCGGACACGATGATGTCGATCCCCCGCGCATCGCCATCGGCATGCAGCAGCACGCGTCCGCCGGATTTACGCGACGGCGCGGTAAAGCGAACCGCGTTGTCGAGCAATCCTGCGACGAGGCGCGACAGGCGCGGCGCATCGCCGTCGATCTGGCCGAGGTTTGCGGAGATGTTACCCACCAGCTCGACCTTCTCGCTATCGGCAAAGGCTTTGGCGTCGGCCAGCGCATCTTGCAGCAGCCCACGGATATCGACCGGCATACGCTCGACCGCAAGCGTCCCCGCCTCACCCTGTGCCAGGTCCAGCACATTGTCGATCTGGCGCCCGAGCACGCCGACCGAATCCATGATCGCATCGATATAGGCGCGCTGCTGGTCGCCGAGTTTGCCGGCATAGCCCGCCTGCAACATCTCGCCGAAGCCGCCGATCGAGGTCAGCGGCGTCCGCAGTTCGTAACTCATCCGCGACAGGAAAGCGGTCTTCGACTTGTCGGCCGCTTCAAGCGCCTCGTTGCGTTCGCGCAGCGCGCCTTCCATTTTCCGGCTCGCGGTGATGTCGAGCATGATGAGCAGCGCATTGCCGTCTGGCAGCGGGATCGATGCAAAATCGAAATGGCGCCCGTCGGCGAACCGGACTTCTCCGACGCGTTGCTGCCGTTCGAGCGTCGCGGCGCGGATGACCTCCTGCACGATGCTGATCTGGTTCGGTTTCGCGAGCCGGTCGGCCAGCCCGCCCATCAACGCGTCGACTCTCGGGTGCGCCGCAAGCGTCGGCTCGTCGATGCCCCAAAGGCGGCGGAACCGCTGGTTCCACAGATGCAGCCGCCCGTCGGGCGCGAACACGGCGACCGCCTCGAACAGATTGTCGAAGGTCGCAGTACGAACTCGCAGCAATGTATCGCGCGCGCCCGCAAGCTGCACCTGCTCGGTCTTGTCCTCGGCGATCAGCAGCAGGCCGCCATCGGGGGTAGGTTGCGCAACGACGTGAAGGTGCGTGCCGTCGCGCAGCAACCAATCCTCTTCGCTCGCCTCGGCCTGCGCGAACCAGTCGACATGCGCCTGGCGCCATTCGGGATAGTTGCGCACCTCGGGCGTCCGCCCGCCCTCGCGCCAGGCGTCGAGCAGCCGCGCGAACGGAAGCGCTTCCGCGACATCGTCGGCTTCCAGCGCGAACAACCGGCGGAACGGCAGATTGGCAAAGCTCAGGCCCTGATCGGGACCGAATTGCGCGACCGCCGCTGACAAACGGTCGAGCAATTCACGCTGCGTATCGACAAAGCGGCGATGCGCACCGCGTTCGGTTTCGAGTTCCTGAATGTCGATCGCATAGCCCGCAACACCGATCACGCGCCCGCCCTCGGGCGCCAGCGGCACATCGACGACGCGCATGATGCGGCGCTCGCCCTGGATCGTTACCGGGATCGTACGCATTTGCGCCGAACCCGCCACGCGCGCTTCGTCGGCGGCTTCGGCGGCGCTGATCCCCGCGACGGTCTCGCACAGCTCGATTCCGCCGTCGATCACCGCGGTCGCGCTCTTCGCTTCGACCGCGCGGACATAGGCATTATTCACCAATGCGAGATTGAGGTCGGTGTCGCGGAACCACATCGGAAAGGGCGCGGCCTCGATCAGTCCCGACAGTGCCTCGAAGGCCGCCATCGCTTCGCCGCGCTCGCGGCGTGCGTGCGCAAGCGCCTGCTGCCCATCGGTCGCATCGCTCAGCCACAGCAATACGCCGCCCGGTCCGCCGACCGCCTGCGGTGCAGCGGCCCCATGAACGATAATCGTGCGGCTGCTGCCGTCGGGCTTCAGGCTCAGCGAGAACGGCTTGGCGCCCCGTTGCGCTCCCAGGATCGCCTGGCGCAGCGCGTCGTGAGCAGCGGCATCGAGCCCGCTTCCCAATCCGCGCAGTTCATCAAAATTTCGCGGCCCACGGTCCAGCCCGAGCCAGCGTCCAAGCCGCTCGCTAGCCTCGATCCGCCAGTCGGCCCGCACAATCACGGGAAGCTGGGGTGACGCCTCGACGAGGCTCGCCAGGCGCTCGGCCTGCCCGGCGACGAATGCCGAGCGGCGCTGCATCGCGATCCCACGCACCGTAGCCCACACGCCGGCGATGAACCACAGCGCCGCGAACAGGCCGAGGGCGAACAAAAGCTCCGGGGAAAGCGATCCGCTCATCCCGCTTCAAATCCACCTTTGTCCGAATATCCCGCGCGCATGATCGCCTGCCCTAAAGACGATGGAGTCATGTTTCAATCGCATGTCATACGGATCGGCGCGCCGCATCGTCCGATGGGCGCGCCGTCCACAGTTTTCTATCGGTCGAAAGAGGGGCCAGCCCTCGTCCGATCAATAACGATAATGGTCGGGCTTGAACGGGCCTTCGACCGGCACGCCGATATAATCGGCCTGCTTCTGGCTCAGTTGGCTAAGCTTCACGCCCAGCTTTTCGAGGTGAAGCGCCGCGACCTTTTCGTCGAGATGCTTGGGCAGGACGTACACGTCATTCTTGTACTGCTCGCTACGCGTCCAAAGCTCGATCTGCGCAAGCGTCTGGTTGGTGAAGCTCGCCGACATCACGAAGCTCGGGTGGCCCGTCGCGTTGCCCAGATTGACCAGGCGGCCCTTCGACAGGATGATGATCTGCTTGCCGTCGGGGAACTCGACCAGGTCGACCTGCGGCTTCACTTCGGTCCACTTGTAATTGGCGAGCGCCGCAATCTGGATCTCGCTGTCGAAGTGGCCGATGTTGCAGACGATCGCCATATTCTTCATCGCCGCCATATGTTCGGCAGTGATGACGTCGGCGTTGCCGGTCGCGGTGACGAAAATGTCCGAACGCTTGACCGCTTCGTCCATCGTCACGACCTCGAAACCTTCCATCGCCGCCTGCAGCGCGCAGATCGGATCGATTTCGGTGACGAGGACGCGGGCACCGCCGTTACGCAGCGACTGCGCCGAGCCCTTGCCGACGTCGCCGAAGCCCGCGACGGTCGCAACCTTGCCCGCGAGCATCACGTCGGTGCCGCGGCGGATCGCGTCGACCAGCGATTCCTTGCAACCATAAAGATTGTCGAACTTCGACTTGGTGACGCTGTCATTGACGTTGATCGCGGGGAAAGGCAGCTCGCCCTTCTTCGCAATGTGGTACAGGCGGTGGACACCGGTCGTCGTTTCTTCCGACACGCCCTTGATCGCCTTGACCGTCTTGGTCAGATAGCCGGGGTGCGCGGCAACGAACGCCTTCAGCGCGCGCTGCATCTCGATCTCTTCTTCATTCTCGGGCGCCGGCATGGTTTCGCCGGCTTCGAGCTTCGCACCCCACAGCGCGAACATCGTGGCGTCGCCGCCGTCGTCGAGGATCAGGTTGCAGGTCGTGCCGTCTTCCACACCCCAGTCAAAGATGCGGCCGACATAGTCCCAATAATCGGCAAGGCTTTCGCCCTTAACCGCGAACACCGGCACGCCCGACGCGGCGATCGCGGCGGCGGCATGGTCCTGGGTCGAGAAGATGTTGCACGTCGCCCAGCGAACTTCGGCGCCGAGCGCGGTCAGCGTCTCGATCAGCACTGCGGTCTGGATCGTCATGTGCAGCGATCCGGTAATGCGCGCGCCCTTCAGCGGCTGCGCCGCGCCGAACTCGCTGCGCAGCGCCATCAGGCCCGGCATCTCGGTTTCGGCGATGTTGATTTCCTTGCGCCCGAAGTCGGCGAGACCGATGTCGGCGATCACATAATCATGGGTGTCGGCGGCGAGAGTAGCCACGGGGGATTCTCCATATTGCTATTCGACCGCAGGCGAGCGGCCACGAAATTATCGTGCGCGCCCTAGCCGAAACACCGCCGCCGATCAAATATAAACTTTTCTTTATATCGCATATGGGAACCGCCTCGACGCCCGACTGCCGACACGCGAATCGGCGCGCAAAATGCACGCACCCCCAGAAAAAAATTTTGCCGGCCGCAATTGTGACAATCCGTGCCGCCCAATTGTGACACGGAGTCGCGGAGCCCAAGATTCTGAAAATCCTGACTTATAATGCGCCTTGCGTTTAGCTTAATTCGATATTGTGACAACAGTGTTACAAACCCCCGAAAATATTGACTTTTCCTGCGCTGCGCGAGAAAATCGGTGAAAGTTTTCGGGGAGATACGAAAGATGAAAAAAATTCTGCTGCCGCTCTTTGCCCTGGCTTTCGCAAGCCCTGTCGCGGCGCAATCGATCGTCGTCGTGACCGCTGCGCAGCCCGATTCGGACGCGCTGCCGGTCGCCTTTGCCGAGTTGAAGGCAGGCGAAAACCGCGCCGCGGTCGACAAGCTTATCGGGGAAACGACGCTCGACGCGCGCGACCCGTCACGCCTCATCAATCTGGGTACCGCTTACGCTCGTCTGGGTCGCACCGTCGAAGCCGCCGCAGCCTATGACACCGCGATCGGCAGTCCGATCCGCTACGACGTCGAACTCGCGAACGGCGACTATGTCGACTCGCGCTGGGCCGCGCGCACGGCACTCGCAAACCTCAATCAGGGCAAACCGCTGCTCGCATTGGCTCGATAAAAGAAACAAGGAAGCGTCGCCCCCGCGGAGGCGGGAGCCGCGGGAGGCCTTAACGCTACACCGATAACGACCCCCGCCTTCGCGGGGGCGACGGCTAGCTGGAGCTTAGGCCTCGCCGCCTTCTGTCGTCAGCAAGCGGGCGTCCACTCCCGCTTCGGCAAACGCCGCCTGCCACCGTTCGGCGGGCGGCGTTTCGAATAGCAGGCCGTCGCTGCCCGGCGTTACGTGCCAGCCATGGCGAACGAGCTCGCTTTCGAGTTGCCCCGGCGACCATCCCGCATAGCCCAGCGCCACCAGCCAGCGCGACGGGCCACGCCCCTCGCCGATCGCGCGCAATATGTCATGCGAACTCGATACCATCCAGCGATCGCCAACCTGTACGGCCTCCTGCCCACCCCAATCGCGGCTGTGCAGCACAAAACCGCGCGACGGCTCGACGGGTCCGCCAAGGAAAACCGGCTGGTCGAGCGGAACCTCATGTTCGATTTCGAGCTGGTCGAGCACCGCGCCGACGGTCATCCCGTCGATCGGCTCGCCGATGCCGATCCCCATCGCGCCCTCTTCGTCATGGCTGATCATCGCGATCACCGAATGCTCGAAACGGGGATCGCCGATGCCCGGCAGCGCAAGCAGCAGCTGGCCGGTGAACCAGGTGGGGTCTGTGCTCATGACGTCACCATGCCTTCTTGCGGCGACATGGTCCAGCTTTTCGATCAATTCGCGCCGCGCGCTTGACTCGCCGTCCGGCACATCCAATGTCACCGCCACCAAAATCCCCTCGATGAAAGGATGCCGACCAATGACGATCCAGACCGGAGACAAGCTTCCCGACGCGACCTTCGTAAAGGTCACCGAAAGCGGCCCCGAACAAGTCACGACCGCCGATTATTTTAAGGGCCGCAAGGTCGCGCTCTTTTCGGTTCCCGGTGCCTTCACCCCGACCTGCTCCGCGAAACACCTGCCGGGCTTCGTCGACAAGGCCGATGAGCTGAAGGCCAAGGGCGTCGACGAGATCGTCTGCACCGCGGTCAACGACGCTTTTGTGATGGGCGCGTGGGGCAAGAGCGCCAGCGCGGGCGACAGCGTCACGATGCTCGCCGACGGCAATGGCGCGTTCGCCGAAGCCGTGGGCCTCACCATGGACGGCACCGCCTTCGGCATGGGCAAGCGCGGCCAGCGTTTCTCGATGATCGTCAACGACGGCGTGGTCGAACAGCTCAACGTCGAAGCGCCGGGCGAATTCAAGGTGTCGAGCGCCGACCATATGCTCGAACAGCTCTGATTTGTGGGAGGGGCGGCGCGGTCGACGCGCCGCCTTCTCCTTCTTCGACACCCGGACTTGATCCGGGGTCCCGCTTCTGCAACGTCGCTCAGCGGGACCCCAGGTCAAGCCCGGCGCGACGCAATTGGGGGAGGCCGCCCCTCTTCCCTTTTGTCATAATTTCGTGCAACAGCGTCGCGATGACAGCCAACTCATCGCAAGACAGCACCGATCCCACCGCCCTCGTTGAAGGGATCATCACCGAGCTGCAGGACCGCTTCCGCGCTTCGGTTTCCAATCTCAAATCTGCCATCGCCGCCTATGTGCACGATCGCACCCTGCCGCCGGCCGACGCCGCCGCGAAGGGTCTGTTCGACTATCCGGCGATCCGCCTGACGACAACGGGCGAGCAGCGCGAGGGCCAGAAGGGCCACAATCTCGCTTTCGGCCGCTTCGAGCGTGCAGGCGAGTTCGTCACCACCGTAACGCGCCCCGACCTGTTTGCCGACTATCTGCGCGAACAGCTCATGCTCCTCGCGCGTCACTATGACATCACGCTCGAGGTGACGCGCACGGGGCAGCAGATCCCCTTCCCCTACGTGCTCGACGCCAGCGATGGGTCGGACATGGGCGGGGTCACGCCGCTCGAATTGGCCCGCCATTTTCCGACCACGGAACTGGCCGACATCGGCGACGAGCTTGCCGACGGCCTGTTCGGACAGGACCCCGCGGCATCGCAGCCGCTCGCGCTGTTCGATGCGCTGCGCACTGACTTCAGCCTGGCGCGCCTCCGCCACTATACCGGCACTGCGCCCGAGCATTTTCAGCGCTACATTCTCTTCACCAACTACCACCGCTATGTCGACGAGTTCGTCGCCTGGGCAGGGTCGCAGGTGGGGCAGGGTCGCTATACCGCGCTCGCGGGCGCTGCGGGCCTCTATGTCGACCAACCCGGCGTCAACGCCAGCGCGCTCGTCGCCGACAGCGCCTGGCGCCGGCACCAGATGCCCGCCTATCACCTCATCGCGCCCGACGGCGGCGGCATCACGCTGGTCAACATCGGCGTCGGCCCGTCGAACGCAAAGACGATCTGCGACCATCTCGCGGTGCTCCGTCCGGAGGCCTGGCTGATGATCGGCCACTGCGGCGGCCTTCGTCCCAGCCAGCGTATCGGCGACTATGTTCTCGCCCACGCATATCTGCGCGACGACCATATCCTCGACGCGGTGCTGCCGGTTGCCATCCCGATCCCGCCGATTGCCGAAGTGCAGGTCGCGCTCGCGACCGCCGCCGAAACGGTGTCCGGCGCCACCGGCGCCGACCTCAAGAAGCGCATGCGTACCGGCACCGTCGTCACCACCGACGACCGCAACTGGGAGCTGCGCTACACCGACAGCGCGCTGCGCTTCTCACAATCGCGCGCGATCGGCATCGACATGGAATCGGCAACGATCGCCGCGCAAGGCTATCGCTTCCGTGTCCCCTACGGCACCCTGCTCTGCGTCAGTGACAAGCCGCTCCACGGCGAACTCAAGCTGCCTGGACAGGCAAACCGCTTCTACGAAGAAGCAATCGCCGCGCATCTTCAGATCGGCATCCGCGCGTGCGAGACGATGCGCGACGAAGGGGCCAAGCTCCACAGCCGCAAACTGCGCGCTTTCAACGAGCCGCCGTTCCGGTGAGCGGGGCGCCGCTGTCGCGCTCGGTCGCAGGCCGCGTCGCCATCGTCACCGGTGCGGCGAGCGGCATGGGCCGCGCGACCGCGCTGCTGCTGGCGAGCGAAGGCGCGAAGGTCGCAGTGACGGATCTCGACCTCGCCGCATGCGAGGCCGTCGCCGCCGAAGCCGGCCCGAACGCCAAGGCCTTCGCACTGGACGTCGCCGAAGGCGAGGCGATCAAGGCGACCGTCGCCGCCATCGCCGCGCATTTTGGTGGCATCGACATCCTCATCAACAACGCCGGCGTCTCCAGCTTCGCCCCGCTTGACGCGGAGGATGACTATGAGGCGATCTGGCACCGCGCCCTCGCGGTGATGCTGACCGCGCATCAGCGCATGGTCCGCTCCGCGCTGCCATTCCTCCGCAAAAGCGACGCTGCGCGCATCGTCAACATTGCCTCGACCGAAGGCCTGGGTGCAACGCCGGGCGACACACCATATGTCGCGGCAAAGTCGGGTGTCGTCGGCCTCACCCGCGGCCTCGCGGTCGATCTTGGCAAGGACGGGATCACGGTCAACTGCATCTGCCCCGGCCCGATCCGCACCGGCATGACCGACAAGGTCCCGGAAGAAGACAAGGCCGTTTTCGCAAGACGCCGCACCGCGCTCCGCCGCTATGGCGAACCTGAAGAAGTAGCGCATATGACACTCAGCCTCGTGCTGCCCGCCGCAAGCTATATCACCGGCGCGGTAATCCCCGTCGACGGCGGGCTGATGGCGCGGAACGCCTGAGGGACTGCTTTGGGGTGGCGAGCGGACATCCCGTCCCCCACTTCCGTCATCCCGGGCTTGACCCGGGATCCCGCTTTTTGACGCATTCACTGGCTTCAGCCTCAAGCGGGACCCCGGATCAAGTCCGGGGTGACGAGGATGTGGAGGGCAGCAACTGGTCGATTGCGCCTCATCCGCAAGATGGCCTATGGCCACCGGCGGTGAACGAAAAGGGAAAACAATGGCCGCGTCATTTTCAGCAGACGAGCGACGCGAGCATCTTGCTTATTGCGTCCAACTGTTTGGCGGGACCACCGCATTCTCGCGGCGCCTTGGCATAGACGAGCGGGCCATCCGCCGTTTTATCAATGGCGAGCGGCCCCTTGGTGACGGGCTTTTGGAAGACACCGCAAAGGCATTGCGCCTGCTCATCGATGAAGCAACCGCGGCCGAAGCACAGATCGCTGCCACGTTGCGCTTTCCGCCGGCCGATCCATCATAGCTGAAATCGGGCGTTTCCTGCTATTCAGTCGCCCACTCGCGTCATCTCGGGCTTGACCCGGGATCCAGCTTTTTTTCGCTCACTGACCCTGGCATCAAGCGGGACCCCGGGTCAAGCCCGGGTGACGATATGAAAAGGCCCGCAACCAGTCGTTACCCGCCGTTGCTACGAATCCACTTTTCAACAACCGGCGCAATCTCCTCGCGCCATTTGCGGCCGTTGAAGATGCCGTAATGGCCGACGCTCTTCGCCATCAGATATTTCTTCTTTTCGGCCGGTAGCGCCTTGGCGATGGTCAGCGCCGCCTTGGTCTGGCCGATCCCCGAAATATCGTCGCGCTCGCCCTCGATCGCCAGGATCGCGATATCCTCGATCGCGCCGACGTCGACCGGCTGACCGCGATGCGTCATCTCGCCCTTCGGCAACAGGTGGCGCTGGAACACGATGTCGACCGTCTGCAGATAGAATTCGGACGTCATGTCGCACACGGCGCGATACTCGTCGTAGAATTCCTTGGTCTTGTCCGCGCTCTCGCCGTCGCCGTCGACCAGATGTTTGAACATCTCCCAATGGCTCATCATATGATTGCCAAGGTTCATCGACATAAAGCCCGCAAGCTGCAGGAAGCCCGGATAGACGCGGCGGCCCGCGCCCGCATACCAGGCGGGCACGGTCGCGATCACATTTTCCTGGAACCAGGCATAGGGCCGCGTCGTCGCATGCTCGTTGACCGCGGTCGGTGCCTTGCGCGTGTCGATCGGCCCGCCCATCATCGTCAACGTCTTCGGCCGGCACTTATTCTTGTTCGCCGCCATGATCGCCGCGGCGGCAAGGCTCGGCACCGACGGCTGGCATACCGCCAGGACATGCGCGCCGGGGCCGATATGTTCCAGCCAGGAAATGAGATAATCGACATAGTCGTCGAGGTCGAACTTGCCGGCTTCCAGCGGCACGTTGCGCGCGTCGCGCCAGTCGGTGATCCACACGTCATGGCCCGGCAGCATGCGTTCGACCGTGCCGCGCAGCAGCGTCGCATAATGGCCCGACATCGGCGCGACGATCAGCAGCTTGGGCGCGTCCTTGGTGCCCTTATGCTTGAAATGCTTGAGCTGGCCGAACGGCTTGCGCGCCTCGATCGCTTCGGCGACGCGCACCGTCTCGCCATCGACGACGGTCTCATACAGTTCGAACCCGGGCTTGCCGCGCGGCGCCGCGGCATGCGCGAACACTTCGAGCGCCGAGGCGAACATCGGGCTGCCGCTGAAATAGCCGAGCGGATTCGCCGGATGCTGCATCGCCTGCGCGCCCGCCGTCGCGAGCGCACTCGCCCCGGCAAGCCAATTCTTCTGCATGTCAAACGCGTGATACAGCATATTCAGATCGTTCCTTGCGTAGCCCGGCGGCGCTCTTCGGCGCCTGCTCATTGATTAGCAGTCTAGGGGCTCGATCTCATTGTGCAATGCATCAAAATCATTGCGGGACGTTCCGAATGCGAATATTCGGTGCAAAGCGGCGCATGATGCGCCGATGGAGTGAATATGTCTGAGATTGCGGGCAACCGCTAACATCCCGGCGAAAACGGGATGTGCGCTGCGTGCCGACCCCCGGTCGGTGCGCTGTTGTTGCATGCAAAATCCGGACATATCCCATGAATATCTCGAAAGCGGAGCAGCGTATGCTCCATGTGCTGGCGCAGGGTGGCATGATCCGCCATCGCCGCGACGAAAGCGGCCATATCATCGAGGCGCTCTGCTTCACCCGCGACGGGCATGTGCTCGCCAATACCGGCCTGTCGCTGTTCAGCCGCTTGCGGCGGCGCGGCTTCATCGGCTCGCAGGGCGGCGCACCGTACCGCATCACACAGGCGGGGCTTCGCGCCGTGCGCGCGCAGCTTGATAACCGCTGACAAAGGGGGAGCGCGGCGCCGGTCGCCGCGCTCCCTTGCTGCGCTCCCTTAGCGCTCCCATGCAGCGCTGCTTCAAACCGCTTGAAGCAGGGGCGCATTCTGCGTCGTTGAGCCCGGTCCCCGGCGCTGCTAGGGCCGATGCGATGGCCAGCCAACCCGACCTGCCCGCTGCAAAAGCGACCGCCGAACCCCGCCGCAAACTCGGCAGCCTGCGCATGGTGTGGCACTATGCCAGCAACTATCCGCTCCAACTGGTCATCGCGGCGATCGCGCTCGGGATTGCGGCGCTCGCGACGCTCGCCATTCCCTATCAATTCAAGGCAATGATCGACAGCGGCTTCATCGCCGGCGGCGGCGATGTCGCGCCGCATTTCCGGCTCTTCTATGCCATTTGCGTCGCCCTCGCCCTCGCCACCGCGCTCCGTTTCTATTTCGTGAGCTGGCTCGGCGAACGCACCGTCGCCGACATCCGCCAGGCCGTGCAGCAGAACCTGCTGCGCCTTGCGCCCGGCTTCTTCGAGGAAAACCGCCCGTCCGAAATCGCCTCGCGCATGACGTCGGATACCGCGATCATCGAACAGGTCGTCGGCACCACCGTCTCGGTCGCCTTGCGCAACACGGTGATGGGCATCGGCGGCATCATCTATCTGTTCAGCCTGTCGCCGAAACTCACCGCGGGCATTTTGCTCGGAATTCCGGTCATCATCCTGCCGATCGTCCTTCTCGGCCGCCGGCTCCAGAATGTCTCGCGGACCAGTCAGGACCGCGTCGCCGACATCGGTGCGACGACCGCCGAGCAGATGGGGGCGATGAAGATCGTCCAGGCTTTCGGACAGGAAGCGCGAGAGGCCGACCGCTTCTCGGTGGCGGTGGAGGCGAATTTCGCGACCGCGAAGCGCCGCATCCGCCTCCGCGCGATCATCACCGCGACGGTGATCGGCCTCTTGTTCGGCGCGATCACCACCTTGCTCTGGTACGGTGCCGAGGGCGTCGCCGCCGGCACAATCACCGGCGGCACGATCGCCGCCTTCGTCCTCACGGGCGGTCTCGTCGCGGGTGCGTTCGGCGCGCTCACCGAAGTCTATGGCGACCTGCTTCGCGCCGCGGGCGCTGCCGAGCGATTGAGCGAATTGCTCAACGCCGAGGCGAGCATCGCCCCGCCCGCGAACCCCAGCCGCTTCCCCGAACCGCCTGTCGGCACGCTCGAATTCGCGAATGTCGAATTCCACTATCCGACCCGGCCCGACGCCCCTGCCCTCCATGATTTCAGCCTCGCGATCCGCCCGCGTGAGACGGTTGCGATCGTGGGCCCCTCGGGCGCCGGAAAGTCGACGCTCTTCCAGCTCGCCGAGCGTTTCTACGATCCGCAGCGCGGCCAGATCCTGCTCGACGGCGTCCCGCTCGTCGACGCCGACCCCGCCGATATCCGCGCCCGCATCGCGATGGTGCCGCAGGAAACGGTCATCTTCGCCGCCTCGGCGCGCGACAATCTGCGTTACGGCAATTGGGCCGCGAGCGAAGACGACCTCTGGGATGCCGCGCGTGCCGCCAATGCTGAGGATTTTCTGCGCAAGCTTCCGCAAGGTCTCGACACCTTCATGGGCGAAGGCGGCGCCCGCCTCTCGGGCGGCCAGCGCCAGCGCGTCGCGATCGCGCGCGCGCTCCTCCGCCGCGCGCCGCTCCTTCTCCTCGACGAAGCGACCTCGGCACTCGACGCCGAATCCGAAAAGCTCGTGCAGGATGCGCTCGAAACGCTGATGGCGGACCGCACGACGATCGTGATCGCGCACCGTCTCGCCACCGTGCGCGCCGCCGACCGCATCATCGTGATGGATGACGGCCGTATCGTCGAAGAGGGCAAGCACGACGAACTCGTCGCCGCCGACGGCCTCTACGCGCGCCTTGCCCGGCTCCAGTTCCAGGACAATCTCGCCGCCGCCTGACACAGATTCGATCGATCGAAGGAAATGACGATGCTCTACGACCTGACCGTACCGGCGTTCCAGAATGGCCTCAGGGCCTTGTCGGGCGAGCTGTCCAAGGCAAGCACCTGGAGCGCCGACAACGCTATCGGCGAATTGCAGTTCGCGGTCGCGCGTCTCGCCCCCGACATGTTCCCGCTCGCCTCGCAGGTGCGCTTCACCTGTACCCAGGCGCTGCAACCGCTCAGTCGGCTCGGCGGGATCGCGATCCCGGAATTTCCGGACGACGCGCCCGACTTCGCCGGCATGCAGGATCAGATCGCCGCGACGCTCGCCATTCTCGATGCCGTCGACCGCACCGCGCTCGGACAGGATGCCGACCGGCCGGTCAGCTTCGACCTGCCGAACGGCATGACCTTCGACATGACCGCGTTTGAATATGTCCGCGACTGGGCGGCGCCCCAATTCGCTTTCCACCGCGTCGCCGCCTACGCCGTCCTGCGCCACATGGGGGTGCCGCTCGGCAAGGCCGATTATGTCGGCTATATGATGCGTTATCTGAGGCCCGGGACGGCACCCACCGTTTGATAGGCGACCCGATACACTTGATGCCTGTGGCGGCTAGGGTCGGGATTTGCTTATTGCACGATCGAGGTTTGAAGCGATTTTGTTCGGTGCGAGGAAGCAAGGCGCAGGAATATGTCGATATTTCCAGACTTGCCCACGACGCAATGGACAAAATCGGTCAAATCCCGAAGGGACGCCGAAATGACTTCGATCTCTGGCCCGCGCGGCCCCCTCGACGCCGCCTGCGGCGTCGAGGGGGACAGGCTTACGGGCAGCGATGCTACCCGCCGCCGCCACCCGAACCCGATATCTTCGCCATTTCGACGCCTCGATCGTGCAATAAGCAGGGCCTGACCCTGGTAAGGGCTGGTCGCGCCGACGGGCGCGATGAGCGTGGCAAGGCGATGAAAAGGACAGAAGTCCCGGATCGGCCCCTAAGCGGGCTAGGTTGGGCTGAAATACCGCCTTCCTGAGTAGTCATCCCGGCGAAGGCCGGGATGACGAAAAGGGTTGGGATCGGTGCTTCAGATCAGTCCCGCATAATTTTGGATGCCCGGAAAGGCGAGCTTGGCCCCCCCATTGCGCCGGATTGCCCCGATGGCTTCATCGACACGCAGGTATCGCGCCCGCGCCTCAGGTTCGAGCATGATCGCAGCCGGTTCCGGCCGGTCTGCGGCTTCTTTGACCAGCATCCCCAACTGCGCCAGATCGACCGCCTCGTCATTCCAGCGGATCACGTCGGCCGTGTCGATCGTCACGCGATTTTCGTCGAGTATCTGCGTATGCGGCGGAGCCTCTCCCGGCAGCGTGACGTCGACACTGTGCGTCGGTGGCGGGATGGTGATGATGAACATCACCAGCATCACCAGCATCACGTCGATCAGCGGCGTTGTGTTGATATCGGGATCCCCATTGGGGTCGGCGCGAAAAATGCTTCGATGGAACATGCTGCGGCGTTTGCGCATCGTCTCTCTCCCGCTCGGGGGACATGCTCCGCGATGACGAGCGCCTGCCCCGCATCCTGGGCCCAAGATCACCTCGCGCCCATGTGTGACGGTATATCATAAAATTGAACTGGCAAGAAGAAACTGGAATTGACGCCGAACAATAGTCCCCAAGCAAAGCGCGCATAAAGAAAGGGCGGCACCTTTCGGTACCGCCCTTCTTTTTCGTTCCGTCCCTGTCGGGAGCGGAAACCGGTCTTACATGCCCGAGTTCGGACCGTAAGTGATTTCCACGCGACGGTTCTGGTCGTTGCGGACGCCATCGGCGGTTGCAACGGCCGGACGGGTTTCGCCGAACGCCTGCGCGCTGATCGAGCCATCCGAGATACCGCGAGCGGTGAGATAGCTGCGAACCGCGGTGTTGCGGCGTTCCGACAGGCCGACGTTGTACTTGGCCGAACCCGAACGGTCAGCGTGACCGGCGAGCATGACCTGCGTACCCGTGCAACCACGGTTGTAGGCGCTGATCGCGTTGTCGAGCGTCGAAGCCGCTTCCGGCGTGATGTTCGACTGATCCCAGTCGAAGTACACGATGTACGGTCCCGGTGCGCATTCCACGACCGGCGGCGGCGGCGGAGGCGGCGGGGGCGGCGGGGGCGGCGGCGGCGGCGGCGGCGGAGCCGGTTCCACCGGAGCCGGAGCACCACCGAAGTTGAACGTCAGCGTGCCGAGAAGCGAGTGCGAACGGAAGCGCGTCGAAACGTCGCGGCCGAGCTGGTCAACCAGACCAACCTTGTCGGCGTTGAAGAAGCGATACTTCAGGCCAACGTCGATGCTGTCGGTCAGCGGAGCGCGGACGCCCGCAATCGCCTGCCAGGCAAAGCCCGTGTCCGAATCGTCAAGGAAGTTACCGGCGAAAACCGGCTCGACCGAAACGCGAGCAACACCGGCACCACCGCCGACAAAGCCCTGAAGGCCGTCGTCGTCACCGAAGTCGAGCAGGCCGTTGACCATGAAGCTCAGGACGTTCGTGTCGCCGGCCAGATCGGCCGTGCCCGTGAAAGGCACTCCGGTGCCGCCCGCGGTCTGCGGAATACCGGGAGCCGTGAAACGACCCGACTTGATGTCGGCTTCGCGATAGCCGACTTCGACTTCCGCACGGAAACCGCCGAAGTCATAACCGACGGTGCCTTCGACATCATAGCCAGCGCGATGATCGAGCGAACCTGCGTTGTTGGCAGTACCAATATCGAGATCCAGGTCCTCGATGAGCATTGCGCCAGCACCAACACCAACATACCAGGAGTTGTCGCGCGCCAGAACGGGCGACGCCAGGGTGGTGGAGGCCAACGCCAGAGCGACGGCAAGCTTCCTCATAGTAATTCCCCTTTCAAATTGAGATATACGTCTCGGCAGACGTCCTACCCGCCGCTTTGGTTCCGTGCAAGCTAACAAATCGTCAATATGTTGCCAAAAAGTCGCACTGACGATGCCAATTAGCACAAATTCAGCCTGAAATCAGAAGACCCTGCGCGGCGAGGTGAAGGATCAATGTAGAGATCGCCCTACGCGCTTCGGCATCGATTGTCACGCCGCCGGATGGCGTTCCCATCGTCCCAGGCGGAGCCCACGCGCCGCCATCGAAACGAAGCATCACGCCATCGGCAAGGCGCGTCGCCCGCATCCCTTCGCGGGGCGGCGCAAATCGCCATCCGCCGCCCGTGTAGATCGCGATCGCATCTTCCTGACCCGTCCAGGCGCCGGCCGGATCCGTCCCGACGATCCAGCATTGCCCTTCGGCGGGATTCGCGGGTGGCGCGTCAACCGGCCCCGCCTCGACGGCTGCATGAAGCAGGGCGTCGATCAGGGTCAGCGCCTCGTTGTGCGTTACCTCTTTTTGCGCCTGCGCCACCGCAAGTAACGGTAACGCGAGGCGCGGCGTAGCCGGCATGGCGGTCATGGCATTATCCTTTCAGGTCAACGGCAAAGACAAAGGGGGCGACAGCGCGAAGTCCCCCGCCTGCCGAATCTCGATCATGTGGCGCGGGGGCACCGCCGCCAGTTCGGCGGCATCGATAGCCCAGGCCGACGTCGCACTTTCCCACGGCCCGATCCCCGGAACGGGCGGTGACAATGTGATGCGCCACGCCTCGCGGCTTTCGCCGAGCGGCAGGTCGATATGGTCGCGCCAGCCCGTGTCGACGCGGCTGCGCCGAACCCAGCTGATCGTCACGCCGCCGATGCCATCCGGGCGGACCTGACCGTGCACTGGGGCCAGCGGCCGCAGCGCCCGGCCGGCGGCCGGCACGCCAACCTCGGTCAGCCTGGCCCCGCCACGCGGAGCCCATTGGAAGATCGCCGCGCCGCTCTCCGTCAATTCTGCGAGCGGCTCGGGCAACGCCAATAGCGCGGGGTCGTCGAGCAGGACGAAGAAAGTTCCGGCCGGATGGGCTGCATCGCATTCGGTCCCCGCGCGCCCGCGCAGCAATCGCGACAAACGCCAACGTCCCGCCCCCACGACATCGGCGACGCCAAACTGCAACAGTTCGCCGCCCATCATCGCCCGGTTCGCCCCGCCCAGCAGCGCGGCGTCGGTGACGGATTCAAGCGTCATCGCCGGGTTTGCCAGTCGCACTTCGATGCTGTTCGAAAGATCGAACAGCGCACCGCTTCCCGGCCCCAACGGCTCGGCAAGTTCGCCCAGCCCTCTCGCGGGGCGCACCATCCCAATCGGGATCGGCTCGGCGCCCGCCCAGGGGACGATCCAGCAATCGGCGCCCCGCCAGCCGTCGTTGCTGCCGGCACCGGCGATCGACAACCGCGGCGCCGATGCCGCCGGGCTCCCGATGTTGGGAAGCTCGAACAGGCGGACCGTGCCGACGGCATCGGGCCAGTCGGGCGCCCCCACCCCAATTCCCGGCTCCGCCGAAAGGTCGGCCACGGGAAGCGGCGCATGACGCTTCAGTTCCAGCAGGATTTCGCTCGCGCGAACCGTCCGGCCTGCCAGCCGCCAGCGGCTGCCATCGTCCATCGCGACGACATGCCCGACCGTCAGCGCCAGCGCCGCAAGGTCGGCGCGGTACAGCAGCGTCTCGAGCCCGTCGGCCGCGGCGGCGGCAAGCCGCTGCGCCAGCGCCCGTGCGGAAGTCGCGGGCAGCACCGCCGGCAAATCGATCCGCTCCTCGCGAAGAGCGCCGCCCGCGACCCGGCTCGTCTGCTGGCCGAGCTGGTAATCGCGCTCGGGCTCATAGTGCCGCAGCCTTATCGTCCCGGGCAGCGATGACAGCGGCGCACGGCGATGCTCGATCCGGTCGCCCGGCGCATCGCTCCGCCCGCGCTCGCGAAAATCGGCGAGCGCCAGCGGCTCGCCCGCCGATGTCGGCGGCGTCAGCTTCCACCCATCGGGTCCGCTCATCAACCGCACCCCGTCGACCTCGACCAGCGGTGCCAGCGCATCGCGCAACCGGTCCCCCGATGCGGCATAGCCCGCAAAGCGCCATTCGCCGGCGCAGCGCGCGCTTCCTGCGGACAATATGTTACCGACCAGCCCGGCATCGACGCCGCCTTCGTCGGCCTCGACCTCAAAGGTCAGCGACGGGATGCGGTTGCCGAACGCGCCCAGTTCCAGCTCATCGAACACCACATAGGCGCAGCCGCGAAATGCGCTCGCCGACGCGATGCCCAGCGCCGAAGCGATCAGCGGATCGGCCGCCTGATCCTCGCTTCCGTCGTACCAGCGAAACTTGCAACGCTCCTTGAATGTCCCGCTCGACCCGCGCAGCAGATTGCCGTCGGCCCATATGCGCCCGATACCCCGGATCGACCGCGACGACAGCGCGACCGCCATCGACACGGCATAGCTATATTCGGTCGTCGACGCCCGCCCCTTGCCCCCGCCGTGTTTGCTGCGCCGCTCGATCAGGTCGGTCGCCCAGATCACGCTGCCCGCGACCCGCATCGTCCCGAAAAGCTGCGGGATTTGCTGGCCATAGGTCGACGCCTGAATCTTCAGGTCGGCCAGTCGCGGCCCTTCGCGTCCCTTGGGTTTGAAAATCTGCGCATCGATCTGCTGGCCCACCGCCGCGCCGATCGCGGCACCCATCGGACCTCCGACCATTCCGCCGACCACCGTCAACACCAACGTCGCCATCAACCTGCTCCCGACAATCGCCACCGCGCCGCATCGCGCAATTCCAGCATTGGCGTCTCGACCACACGCCGCAGCCCGGCATGGGCATGCACCAGCCGATCGCGCCCCATGATGCCCAGATGAAACTGCCCCGCCGGATAGGCGATCAGCGCCACATCGCCCTCCCGCCCTTCGCCCCCAACCGGCACGAAATGCGCGCGGACCAGCCCCGCCTCGACCTGAGCCCGCGACCAGCCGCGCAGCGGATAGCCGCGCGGCCGTTCCAGCACGCACCCCACCGCCGCATGGGCCGCCCACACCAGCCCCACGCAATCCAGCCCCGTCGCCGGGTCACACCCCTGTGGCCGAAACGCCACGCCGACCATGTCTCGCGCCGCCGCAAAGGCGCGCGGCCCGACATCATCCACCGGGATAGCGCGTCAGCAGGTCATTGCCCGGCAGATGCGCCTCGCCGCGGAAATTGACCGCGTTCGCAAAGCGGCCCCGGCACGTCGCAAGCTGCTTGTCGCATCCTTCGGTCAGCCGCACGCGCACCGGCTCCGCGACCGCGAAGGGAGGCGCCTCGGCCAGATGCAGCACCGCCGCCTCGACCGCGATCACAGGGCTGGCCAGTCCGCAATTGGCGCCCTCCATCCATATCAGCTCACCGAACGCCATTCCGGGCGCCGCGCCATCGAGCGTCGCCGTCCGCCCGTCGACCGCCACGACGCGCCGCGCGTGCGTCAGCGGCGCCAGATCGACCCGGCACGCCCGGTCGCCAAGCATCGCGCGGCACGATGGCGAGGTGGCGGGGCACACCGGCCGGTCGAGCAACCGCGTCACGCCCTGCAGCTCGGCAGCAAAGGCCGGCCCGCGCCGCTCGATTGCCCCAAGCGATCCACGCGCGACCATGACCGGCGCCACCTCGGCCGATGTCCAGTCGGTAACGAACAGCTCCAGCTCCGCCCCATCCCACCGCCCGGCGTCCAGATCGCGCGCGGCAATGGCGTCGCTCGTAACCGCGCCCTCCAGGTCCATCGTCGCGACATCCAGGCTGTCGCTCGTCTCCAGCGCCGAAGGCTTCATCCCCGGCGCCGCGCGGTACATCGTCCCGCCGACCATCAGGTCACGGTCGTGCGAGGTCAGCCCGACGACCACCCCGTCGCGCCGCGCCAGCCGCCAGCACCACGCCAGCGTCACCAGCTCCTCGCGCAACCAACCCGGCGCCGCGCTCATCCTTTCTGGCATCGCCTCCGGCATCACCATGGCGCCCGCACCTCGACCAGCGGCACGCTCGCTATCTCACCCGCCAGAAAGGTCGCGCGGCTCGCCTCCAGCCGATCCTCGGCAAACCGGACCGGCACGTCGAACAGAAAGCCCGCGCGCACCGCGACCCCGAACGGCGGCGCATGATCGAGCATGATCTCGCCATCATCGGTCATCAGAAACGCCGCCGTCTCGATCCCGTCGACCGACACGCGCACGCTGCCCTCGACCGGCAAGCTTATGCTGCGCACCTGCGCGGCATCGCCATCACCATAGCGTTTCACCAGCGCGAACTGCCGCCGCGCGCCGTCGCCGACCCCCAGCATCTGGTCGACCGCCGTCGGCAGGCCGCCGTCCTCCGCCGACCTGTCATCGAACGGATCGCGAAAGCGGAACGCGCGCGCCGCCCCCCGGCGCGCGCGAAAGAATGCGGCCAGCGCCCGCACATCGGCCTCGGACCGCACCCCCGGCCCCGCGTCGTAACGCATCCGCGCTTCGGCCCATTCACTCGCGCGCTGCTCGTGCCCCGACGGAGCGCTCACGATCTGCGTCGAAAATTCGGTCAGCGCCATCGCCTCGCGCCCGATCGCGATCGGAAAATCCACTGCATCGAAAGCCTGCACGTCATCCTCCCCATCGAATGTGACGAACCCGTCGCGCGCCACCTGCGGCAACGCCCACATGAACGCCCGCGCGACCCCGGCGCGCCGCGCGCCATCGGCCGCCTTCGCGATCGCCGCCCATTGCGCGCGATCCGCCGCCGCCAGCACAAAGCCCGAAAAATAATGCTGCTCATGGGCCGGGTAGCCGAGCCGCAGCACCATCGCCGCGCGCGCACTTGCCGTCTCGGCCCCGCGCCCCTCGGTCATCCGTCGATTCATCCATCGCCACCTCCCAAAACAAACGGGGCCAAAACTAACGGCCCAAAGCAATCGGGCCGGAACAACCTCCCGCAAACGGAAGGCCGCCGGCCCGACTCGCAATTCTTCATGATGTGGTATTTGTACCATATCAGCGTGACGATGTCAAGTTAAATAACCTATATGGTTTCTTTCAACAAAAATCCGAACATCAACGCCACGGCTCGCGCTTGTCAAAGCCCGGGCGCCCAACTATCCGTCGCGCACTCATAACCGGGGCTCCCGACCGGCGGGCTCCATCACCAAAGATTGCTTCTGCTGAGCCCTCTTCCCGCCACGTCCCCCACCAGGTCTCACGACTCTCCCTATGTCGAACAGCTCAACATCGGTGCGGGGCGCCGTACGCTCGCCATCAGCCTGGCCGTGGCGATCGCGGCGCTGCTGCTCCTCCTGCTGCTGAACTGGGGTGCCGAAGAACAGCCGGGCAAAAAGGATGATTATGTCAGCGTGGTGAGCCTGGAGGCCACCGAGGCGCCGAATGATGCGGCCGAGGCGAGCCAGCCAAAGCCGCAGAAGGCCGAGGATCGCGATTCGTCGCCGGAGCCCGAGCCGGACAAACCGCAGCCGCTGGAACAGGCCGCCCCGCTGCCGCCGCCGCCCATCGTGCCAAAGGCTGCTCCCCCGATGGCGCCGCCCGCCGAACAGCCGCCGTCACCCCCGACGCCCAAGATCGGGGCGCGGCCGCCCGACGGACGCGTTTACGGGCCGCCCAATACGGGCGGGTCGCCCGCATCGCGCGATTCCGAGCGGGTGGGAACGGCGCCCAATGGCGAGCCGCTCTATGCCGCGGCCTGGTATCGCGAGCCGAGCGATGACGAACTGCGCGGCTATCTTGCGACGGCCAGCGGGCCGGGATGGGGGCTGATCGCCTGCCGCACCGCGCCCGATTACCGCGTCGAAGATTGCGTCGGGCTCGACGAATATCCGGCTGGTTCGCAGATCGAGCGCGCGGTGCTTGCGGCCGCCTGGCAGTTCAAGGTCCGCCCGCCGCGCCTCGGCGGCCGCCAGATGGTCGGCGCCTGGGTCCGAATCCGGATCGATTACGGCATCAGGCGGCGCTGAACGGGGCGCCGCCCCGGCACCCGCCCGTCAGCCCGCGATCGGCGCCAGGCCGTCCATGATCGCAGTCAGCGCCAGCGCATTCTCGCGCTCCATCGCGCTGTGCCCGGCGTTGGTCACGACATAGGTCGCGGGCGCGCCGCCTGCATCATGCAGCGCCTCGACCAGCCGCGACGCCTGTGTCAGCGGGCATACTTCGTCGAAGCGGCCGTGGACGATATGCACCGGGATGCTCGCCAGCGTGGCGATATTGTCGAAGAAATGTCCCGCGGGCAGGAACAGCTCGTTCGCGAAATAATGCGCCTCGATCTGCGCAAAGCTCAGGGCGAAATCGGCCTCGCCGAACTTGCCCGTATCGGCGGTCTCGGGGATCATGTTCGAGATCACGCCTTCCCACAAGGACCAGGTCAGCGCCGCCTTCAACTGGCGTTCCTTCTCGGCCGCGGTCGCGGGCACCATGTCGAAGATCGCCTTGTACGACTTCATCACATCCTTGCGTTCGTCGGCGGTCAGGAGCGACAGCAGTTCGGCCCACTCCGCGGGATATTTCATATAGGCGCCGGGCTCGGTCAGCCCGTACGGGTCGGCATCCCACGTCGCGGCGTTGCCCTGGTACAGATAAAGCAGATCCTCGGGCGCGCCCAGAAAGATGCCGCGCAGGATCAGGCTTGCCGTATGCGCGGGGTGCGCGATCGCATAGGCCATCGCCAGCGTGCTGCCCCAACTCCCCCCGAACACATGCATGGGCCCCGCAATTTCCAGCTCCTCGCGCAATTTCTCGACATCGCCGATCAGGTCGGCGGTCGTGTTTTTGCTGAGCGCGACCGCCGGCCCCGCCGACGCGACGGTCGGCTCGCTCTTGCCGCACCCGCGCTGGTCGAACAGGATGACGCGATAGCGCTTCGGATCGAAGAAACGGGCCATGACCGGTGCGCATGCGCCGCCGGGTCCGCCGTGGAGGAACATCACCGGTTCGCCCGCCGGGTTGCCATATTCTTCCCAATAGATGCGGTGCGCCGGATCGCGGTCGACCTCCAGCCAGCCGAAATTCAGGCACGGCGGCTGCGGATAGACCCAGTCGTCGCCGATCTTGCTCGAAGCCTGCAACCGCGAAAAATCCATGCCCATCCGCCTTATCTGGTGACGCAGCCGCCAACCGGTCTGCGGCGTCCGACTTAGCCTCTCGAACGCCCATGTCCACTGCTCGCATTTTGACCCGCATTTTGGGTTGAAGAAGTCGCGATAGTTTGCGACCCGTTGGGCGGCTGGCCGAAAGTGGGATCGGGACAGACCGGAACAATCCAACAAGGGGCTGCTTTTCATGCACAAACTCGCATTTATCGGCGCGAGCCTTCTCGCGCTTATCCCGCAAACGAGCTTCGCGCAGGAAGAGCCGGCGCCCGCTGCAGCCGAAGCCGCCGCCCCCGCCCCCGAGACCGCCACCGCCGCCCCCATGTCCGCCTCCGCAGCCGGCAGCGCGCGCACGGCGCCCGAGCGCCGCCTCACCGGCGCCGACCTCTTCGACCTTTCGATCGCCGCCGATCCGCAGATCAGCCCCGACGGGCGCCATATCGCCTATGTCCGCCGCTCGAACGACATCATGTCCGACCGCGCGGTCAGTTCGATCTGGCTGATCGACACCGCCACGGGTGAGGAAACCCCCGTGGCGGGGCGCAGCGGCGGCGCCTTTGCGCCGCGCTGGTCGCCCGACGGCAAGCGCCTCGCCTTCGCCTCGACCGAGGGCGGCAGCGCGCAGCTCTGGGTGCGCTGGATGAACGGCGGCGAGGCCGTCCGGCTCACCGGCTTGCCGACCAGCCCGTCCAGCCTCGCCTGGTCGCCCGACGGCCGCTCGATCGCCTATACGATGCTCGTCAAGGACGACGGCCCCAGCTTCGGCGCGGCGCCGAAGAACAAGCCCGAGGGCGCGAAATGGGCCGACCCGCTAGAGGTCCATGACCTTCTTGCCTATCGCGCCGACGGCGAAGGCTATCTCGAACCCGGCTTCGAAAAGATCTTCGTCGTTCCCGCGACCGGCGGCTCGCCGCGCCAGCTTACCTTCGGCCCCTATCACGACGGCGGCCCCTTGAGCTGGTCGCGCGACGGCCGCACCATCTATTTCAGCGCGAACCGCAAGCCCGACTGGGAACGCGACCCCGTCGAAAGCGAAATCCACGCACTCGACGTCACGAGCGGCACGGTCACCGCGCTGACCGACCGCAACGGCCCCGACACCGACCCGCTCGTCTCGCCCGACGGGGGCAAGATCGCCTATCTCGGCTTCGACGACAAATTGCGCGCCTACGAAAACACACAGCTCTACATCATGAACCGCGACGGATCGGGCAAGCGCAGCCTGACCGGCAATTGGGACTATGGGATCGACGCGATCAAATGGGCCGCCGACGGCAAATCGCTCTATGCCCAATATGACGATCACGGCGAAACCAAGGTCGCGCGCATCGGCCTCGATGGTACCGTACGCACCGCCGCGACGGGCCTCTCGGGCGGCGGGCTCGACCGCCCCTATACCGGCGGCAGCTTCTCCGTGTCGGACGGCGGCGCGATCGCCTTCACCGGCGGCACCGCGACCCGGCCGGCGGAGGTTCAGCTCAATCGCGGCGGCACCGCGCGCATCCTCACCGACCTCAACCGGAGCCTACGCGAAGTGAAATCGCTCGGCGAGGTGCGCAAGATCACCGTCGCCTCCAGCCACGACGGCAAGACGATCGAGGGCTGGCTGACCCTCCCACCCGGCTATCGCGACGGCCAGCGCGTGCCGCTGATCCTCGAAATCCACGGCGGCCCCTTTTCGGCCTATGGCGGCCATTTCTCGACCGACAATCAGCTTTACGCCGCGGGCGGCTATGCCGTTCTCTCGGCGAACCCGCGCGGGTCGACCAGCTATGGCGCGGCCTTCGCGAACGAAATCGACAAGGCCTATCCGGGCAATGACTATTTCGACCTCATCAGCATCGTCGACTGCGCGATCGAACTCGGCTTCGCCGATCCGAACGCCCTCTTCGTCACCGGCGGCTCGGGCGGCGGCGTGCTCACCAGCTGGATCGTCGGCAAGACCAACCGCTTCAAGGCCGCCGTCACCCAAAAACCGGTGATCAACTGGACGACGCAGGCGCTCACCGCCGACGGTCCCGGCTTTTTCGGCCCCTATTGGCTCGGTGCCGAGCCTTGGGAAAAGCCCGAACTCTTCTGGTCGCGCTCGCCGCTCTCGCTCGTCGGCAATGTCGAAACCCCGACGCTCGTCATCGTCGGCGCCGAGGATTACCGCACTCCGGTCAGCGAATCCGAACAATATTACACCGCACTCCGCCTCCGCGGCGTGCCCAGCGCGCTGATCAAGGTTCCCGGCGCCGGCCACGGCACCATCGCCGCACGCCCCTCGCAGTCCGCGGCCAAGGCCTCGGCGATCTTGGCTTGGTTCGAAAAATACAAGAAGGGCTGGGCGCGGCCCGCGGGCGACGCGGCAACGAAATAGCCCGCCCGTCCCGCGGGGGGCTCGGGGGTTGGAAGCTCAGATTTCATCGCCAAAGCCCCTCCTCTTCAGGGGAGGGGCTATGTTGGCGCTACGGCAGCGTCCGGTCGTTACCCGAACTTCGTCATCCCGGGCTCGACCCGGCATCCCGCTTTTCGAAACACCCACCGGCTTCGAAATCAAGCGGGACCCCGGATCAAGTCCGGGGTGACGATATGGAGAGGTCTGCAACCGGTCGCTTTGAGCTCCGCCCTTTCTCCGTTCGTGTCGAGCGAAGTCGAGACACCCATCGACGAAACGCCCAGCCCGATGGGCATCTCGACTTCGCTCGATGCGGACGGTTTAGATTGGGTGGAGTATCCACTCCCAGTCGTTTCCCGTCATTCCATCCAGATTAGCGGTAAACGGCCGATAGGGGGCGCGAAGCGGGCATTCAGCCACCCACTTCCGTCATCCCGGGCTCGACCCGGGATCCCGCTTTCCTTGCGCATCGACCGGCTTCGACTTCAAGTGGGGCCCCGGATCAAGTCCGGGGTGACGAGGGATAGAGAGGCCCGCTAACGGTCGAAATCCGCCACACAACGACCCCAAAAGCCCAAAACCACATCCATCGCAAAATTATATCAACTCGATTCCAATATCTTATAATTATATCGCATACGATTTAATCGCAACCGCTTGACCTCAGCCACCGACTCGCTTAATTACATCGCATCCGATCTAAACGGATACGATCATAACCCCCGAAAGGAACCTGAAATGGCTGACAAAATCATCTTCACCGGCACCACCCACGTCAAAGGCGGCCCCGACGGCTATGCCCGCAGCACGAACGACATTCTCGACCTTGCGCTGCCCCAGCCGCACCCCGCCGCCGAAAATCTCTTCGCCGCCGCCTGGTCGGCCTGCTTCATCGGCGCGCTCGAACTCTCCGCCGGACAGCGCAAGATCAAGCTGCCCGCAAGCCCCGAAGCCGACACCACGATCGAAGTTCTGATGAACGATGGCGGCTTCTTCCTCCGCGCCCGCCTCGACATCGCGGTCCCCGGCATCGACCCCGTCACCGCCCGCGAACTGATCGACAATGCGCACAAGATCTGCCCCTATTCGAAGGCGGTCGAAGGCAATATCGACATCGAACTCAACCTCGTCTGATGTCTCTCCGGGCGGTGCTGCCCTCCCCCCTGGCAGGCACCGCCCGGTTGACACCCGCGAATTCCGATTTCATCGTATGCGCTTGAATTATCGGACGTTCGCCAAGGAATCCCAATGACCCAGTCGCCACCCACCGAACGGCCCAAACTCGGGGAATTCCTCTGCTTCGCGGTCTATTCGGCGAACCTCGCCTTCGGCCGCGCCTATCGCCCGATCCTCGAAAAACTCGGCCTCACCTATACCCAATATGTCGCGCTCGTCGCCCTGTGGGAACAGGACGATCAGACCGTCGGCGAGCTTGGCGATAAGATGTTTCTCGAATCGAACACGCTCACCCCCATTCTCAAGAAGCTCGAACAATCGGGCTTTATCGAGCGCCGCCGCGACCCCGCCGACGAGCGTCAGGTTCGCATCCGGCTGACCGCCAAGGGCAGCGAGCTGCGCAGCCACGAGATCGGCAATGAATTGTTCGACGCGACCGGGCTCGGCGACAGCTTCTTCGACGTCCAGAAATCGGTCGCCAAGCTGCGCGACAATCTGATGCGCTCGCTGGACGACTGACCGCCCGCTCAAGCGGCGTCGTGGAAAATGACGCCCAGCGTGTGCCGCCGGCCCGACCGGATTTCGCTGACCCCATGGCGCATCGCGACGCGATAGTCGCCGCGCGCGCCCTTTACCGGGCGCGCATTCACCGCGAACACCACCGCATCGCCTTTCGCCAGCGGCACCACGGCGGCCCGCGATTGCATCCGCGGCCTTTGCTCGGTCAGCACGAATTCGCCGCCGTCGAAATCCGCTCCCGGGGCCGACAGCAGCGCCGCGACCTGCAACGGAAAGACATGCTCGCCATACAGGTCCTGATGCAGGCAATTATAATCGCCCGCGCCATATTGCAGCAGCAAAGGCGTCGGCCGACGCTGCCCCGCATCATGGCACCGCGCCAGAAATTCCGTGTGCGCGGCGGGAAAGCGCACCGCCATCCCCATCCGCTCGTGCCAGCGGTTCGCGATCGGCGCCAGGTGCGGATATAATCCGTCCCGCAAATCCGCGACGAGCGGCGGCAGGGGATAAGCGAAGTAGCGATATTCCCCGCGCCCGAACCCATGCCGCGCCATATGGACATGGCTGCGAAACCCAGCCTCGCGGCCATAGAGCGCGGCACTCTCGTCGCATTCGGCATCGCTCAATATGCGCGGCAACACCGCCCAGCCCTCGCGGTCGAGCGCCGCCGCGACATTCGTCCAGTCCAGCGTGCAGAGGCGCGCCGCGATAGTCTTTTCGATCGTTTCGGTCATGACCCCGCCATGCCACGGCCGGCACGGCCGCACGCCCCGTTTCTTGCTGTCAAACCGCCGCGCGCGCGCAACCGGGAACCGCAAGCTTGCCATATCGAAGCGAGATTGTTACCTCTCCCGTCCATTCCAACGCGAAGAAAGGAGGGCGTAAATGAAATATTCGTTCGCAGCATGCCCTCCCGGAAGGTTTCGATCCTTCGAGCGCTTCGACCACTAGGTCCTGAAGCCTCCGTGATCCGGGTCCCCGACCCGATCGCTCCCTGACTTAACGCTTTGGAGACGGCGCCCCGCGCGCCGGTTCATGATATGACATCGACGCCTCAAAAGGGCCGCGCGGATTCGATCCGCCGCGTCCTCGACTTTACCTTTCGCCACTGGGCCGGGCAGCGCGGACGCGCGGCCTTCATCGCCCTGTTCATCACCGCCGCGACGCTCACGGAGGTTTTCGTGCCGCTGTTTGCGGGACGCCTGATCGACGCGCTCGCGGCGGGCCGGAGCGACGGCGCCTTCGCGCTGTTCGCGGCAATGGCGGCGCTCGGCCTCGCGATGGTGCTGCTCCGCCACGTCGCCTGGGCCGGCATCGTCCCCTTCACCCTGCGCATGATGCGGGGCGTGACGCAGGACAGCTTTCACCGCGTCCAGCGCTTTTCGACCGACTGGCACGCCAATGCCTTTGCCGGTTCGACCGTGCGCAAGATCACGCGCGGCATGTGGGCGTTCGACACGCTCAACGACGTCCTGCTGCTGCAGTTGCTGCCTTCGGTCGTCGTGCTCGTCGGCACGATGCTCCTCCTTGGCTGGCACTGGCCGCTGCTCGGGCTTGTCATGGGCGTCGGCGCCGCTGCCTATGTCGCGATGACCGTCGTGCTTGCCACACGCTGGGCGTCGCCCGCCGCGACCTTGTCGAACGCATGGGATACAAAGCTTGGCGGCCTCCTCTCGGACGCGATCGGGTCGAACGCCGTCGTCAAGGCGTTCGGTGCCGAAGACCGCGAGGAAGCGCGCGTCGAAACGCTGCTCGCCAAATGGGCAAAGCGGACGCGGCGCACCTGGATGCGCTATACCTGGTCGGGCAGCGCGCAGATCCTTCTCCTCTGGGTCGTGCGCAGCGCGATCACCGGCGCGGCATTATGGCTGTGGTGGCACGGCGCCGCCACGCCGGGCGATGTCGCCTATGTGCTGACCAGCTATTTCGTCGTCCACGGCTATCTCGTCGATATCGGCTTTCACATCCACCATCTGCAGCGTTCGGTGAACGAGATGGAGGAACTCGTCGACCTTCACGACCAGCCGCTGGGGATCGAGGACCGGGCGGATGCGCAGCCGATCCGGATCGATGCCGGCGAGGTGCGTTTCGACGACGTGACGTTCCGCTATGGCGGGCACGATACGCCGCTCTACGAGCATCTCGACGTCCTGATCCGCGGCGGCGAACGGGTCGGCCTTGTCGGCCACTCGGGGTCGGGCAAGACCAGCTTCGTCAAACTTATCCAGCGCCTCTATGACGTCGGCGAGGGCCGGGTGACGATCGACGGGCAGGATGTGTCGCACGCGACGCAGCAATCGCTGCGCGCGCAGATCGCGATCGTGCAGCAGGAACCGATCCTGTTCCACCGCAGCCTGGCCGACAATATCGCCTATGCCCGCCCCGACGCGACCCGCGCCGAGGTCGAGGCGGCGGCGCGGCTCGCCAATGCGCATGATTTCATCGCGCGCCTGCCGCGCGGCTATGCGACGCTCGTCGGCGAACGCGGGGTCAAGTTGTCGGGCGGCGAACGGCAGCGCGTGGCGCTCGCGCGCGCGTTCCTTGCCGATGCGCCGATCCTGATCCTCGACGAGGCGACGTCGAGCCTCGATTCGGAAAGCGAGGCGCTGATCCAGCAGGCGATGGACCGGCTGATGAAGGGCCGCACCGCGATCGTCATCGCGCACCGTTTGTCGACGGTGCGGACGCTCGACCGGATTCTGGTCTTCGATCAGGGCCGCGTCATCGAGGACGGCGACCATGAAACGCTGCTCGCCAATACAGGGGGGCAGTATCGCCGGCTGTTCGACCGCCAGTCGGGCAACATCGTCGACGAGGCGGACGCGCTCATCGACGGCTAGAAACGATGATCCGGGGCGCCTTCCTTTTCGGCGCCCCGGCACATCGGCTTCGCAGCCATCCCCACCGGCCAGCTCAGCTCATAGGTGACGAGGAAGCCGTCATGATCCGACAATTGCGGCCCGCTCGCGCCGCCGTCGAACAAGGCTTCGACGCGGATCGGCCGCACTGTCAGCTCCGCGCCGTCGGCGAAGAATTGCAGGTCCTGCGTGTCCATCCACGGCGCGTCGCCGTCCCACGACATCTTCACCTCGCACGCCGACGCCGGATCGATGCAGACTTCGTGGACCAGCGTCAGCGGGTGATATTCTGAAAACTCCGCCCAGCGATCTTCCGAATGGCGCATGTTGAAATCGCCGCCAAAGATCAGCGGCACCGCCATATCCTGCGTCCGCGCGATGAATTCCGACGCCGCGATCGCCTGCCGCGCATGCGCCTCGCCGTCGCGCGCCTCCGACACCCCCGACGCGCCGCGCGAATTCATGTGCGTGTTATAGATGTCGATCGGCGCGGGGACGCCCGGCATCGCGATTCGCGCCAGCATCACCCCCTTGTTCGACAGGCAGTCGAGCCCCGCGCAGGCGCGCCGGCCATAGGCGTCGAGCGCCGTCTCCACGATCGGATAGCGCGACGCGATCGCCAGCCCGCCGCCGACCAGCTTGATGCCCAGCTCGCCCTTCAGCGGCTTTGCCTTGCCCGCCATCTTGCCCTGATCGGCGATATAGGGCCTGGTCGTCCGCCGCGGCCCCGGCGCGATCGCCGGATACCCGCTTGCTTCGACCGCGCGCTTCGCCGCGCCGCTGAACATCTCCTGGAACAGGATGACGTCGGGGCCCCTGCCCGCCTCGCGCATCGCCGCCAGCCGCTCGCCGATCTGCTTCAGCTCCGCCGACCGCCCCTTGCGCGCCGGCCAGCCCAGCCCTTCCAGATTATAGGTCAGCACCGACAGCGTCGCGCTTGCCGATTGCCCGTCCTTCGCGACCGTCACCGACGCAGCGGGCGCCGCGTCGCACGCCATCACGCGCAGCGGCGGCTTCGGCCCACACGCCGCAAGCGCGAGCGCGCCTGCCGCGACAAAAGGCCGCCGGAAAAACGAAGCGCGAAGAACAGCAGTCATCACCCGCCCCTAACGCACGCGGCTGCCCTCGTCACCGCCCGGGCGGTTCACAATGCGCTCCGCCGTGCTAGGGCAGGCCATCCAGTCAGCAGCGGAACCGATTCATCATGACCCTACGCCACGTCGCCGCCCTCCTCCCCTTCCTCCTCGCCGCGCCCGCCGCGGCGCAGTCCGGCATCGACGCCGCGAACCTCACCCAAACCGTCCGCACCCTCGCCTCCGACCAGTTTCAGGGCCGCGCGCCCGGCACGATCGGCGAGGAGCGCACGATCGGCTATCTGATCGGTCGGTTGCAGGCGCTGGGGCTCGAACCCGCGGGTACCGGCGGCGGCTGGACCCAGCCCGTCCCCCTGCTCCACACCCGCCTCGGCACCCCGACGACGCTCGGCTTCGACCGCAAGGGCACGGCAACGCCGCTCACCTTCGGCACCGACATCTATCTCTCGACGCTGCAGCCGAAGGATCAGGCGGTGATCGCGAACGCCCCGCTCGTCTTCGTCGGCTATGGCGTCGCCGCGCCCGAACGCGGCTGGGACGATTTCAAGGGTCAGGATTTGAAGGGCAAGGTCGCGGTCTTCCTGATCAACGACCCCGATTTCGTCGCGACCAAGGGCGAGGATAGCTTCGGCAAGTTCGGCGGCCGGACGATGACCTATTATGGCCGCTGGACCTATAAGTTCGAAGAGGCCGCGCGCCGCGGCGCGATCGGCGCGCTGATCGTCCACGACACCGACGGCGTCGGCTATGGCTGGAACGTCGTCAAAGCACCGGGCGGCGAAAATTACGGCCTCGTCATGCCGCCCGAAAAGGTGACCAGCCTCGCGCTCCAGGGCTGGATTTCGGGCGAGACCGCGACCAGCCTGTTCGCAAACGCCGGACAGGATCTGGCAAAGCTGCGCACCGCCGCGCGCCGCAAGGATTTCAAGCCCGTCGACCTCGGCACCGGCTTCAACGCCGCGATCCCGGTGACGCAGGAAGTCGTGCAAAGCCAGAATGTCCTCGCCAAGATCCCCGGCGCCAAACGCCCCGACGAGGTCGTCATCTATGGCGCGCATTGGGATGCCTATGGCGAAGGGGCGCCCGACGAAAAGGGCCGCATCTATCGCGCCGGCGCCAATGACGACGCGCTCGGCGTCGCCGGCCTGTTCGAAATCGCGCGCAATTTCAAAGCCGCTCCCGCCCCCGACCGCACGATCGCCTTCGCCTTCTGGACCGCCGAGGAACGCGGGCTGCTCGGTTCGGAGGCCTATGCCCAAAACCCGATCTTCCCGGCGGAAAAAACCGTCGCCAACTTCGGTCTCGACATCCTCCAGACCGCCGGCAAGGCAAAGGACGTCGTCCTCGTCGGCAAGGGACAGGGCACGCTGGAGGACGATCTCGCGCGCGTCGCCGCCACGCAAGGCCGCACCGTCAGCGTCGAAAGCCTCCCCGAACGCGGCCTCTTTTACCGCGCCGACCATTTCAGCCTCGCCAAGCGCGGCGTCCCCGTCCTTCTGATGATGGGCATCGCGGGCGCCTCCGACCTTGTCGAGGGCGGCAAGCCCGCCGGGCAGGCATGGGTCGATGCCTATACCGGCAAATGCTATCATCAGGCGTGCGACGCGTGGGACGAAAGCTGGAACTTGGACGGCGCGGTGCAGGACATCTCGATCTTCTATACGATCGGCGACGAACTCGCCCGCTCGGCCAAATGGCCGGGCTGGAAGGACGGCAGCGAATTCAAGGCCGTTCGCGACAAGAGCGCGGCATCGCGGAAATAAGCGGGCGGCGGTGACGGCTGACGGCCGGACGTGGACCTCCTCATATCGTCACCCTCGAACGCGACGCGCGGCTCGTTCGACTTGACCCGGGGTCCCGCTGATGCCGAAGCCGGCGATTGCGGCAAAGAAGCGGAATCCCGGGTCAAGCCCGGGATGACGAAGTCCGGAAACGACCGGTTGCTGCCTTATCTATCTTCGTCACCCCGGACCTGATCCGGGGTCCCACTTGATGCCGAAGCCGGTAGATGCCGAAGAAAAGCGGGATCCCGGATCAGGTCCGGGATGACGAGGGTGGGGGGTCGAGCGGCCCTTCCCCACCCCCAAACCAGCCCTCTACGCAGCACAAAGACAATCACACGCTGAAATAATATTGCGCCCGGCCCGTCGCTGCGCAACAAGCCCGTCATTCGATAGGAGATCCCGATGCGCTTTGCCGTTGCCCTGATGCTGCTCCCCGTCCTGCCCCTCGCGCCGATGACCGCGCCTGCCTTCGCACAGGCTGCACCGCAAGCCGGGGCGCAGGACCAGGTCCTGCTCCAGTTCCTCGATCAGGCGTTCGAAGAGCGGCTGGGCCTCAGCCCCGAATCGCAGACCCAGCTCGGGCTCAAGACCAACTACGACAAGCTCGATGATTACACCGACGCCGCATCGGTGCGCGAACAGGACCTCATGGAGCGCCAGCTCAAGGACATGCGCGCGCGCTTCAAGCCCGACCAGCTCGGCGAGAGTGCGCGCGTTAGCTACCGCTTGTTCGAATATGAAGTTGAACGCGGCCGCGAATCGCTCCGCTTTCGCAAGCTGCGCTTTCCCGTGTCGACCAACGGCAGCCCGGCGGGCGCGATCCCCGTCCTGCTGATCAACAATCACAAGGTCGACAGCGTGCAGGATGCCGAGGCCTATATCGCCCGCCTGCGCGACACCGATCGCGTGATGCGCGAAGTCGCGGCGACGATGCGCGAACAGGCCGCGGCGGGCATCATCCCCAACAAGGTCAATTTCGCCCCCGCGCGGGCCGATGCGCTCAAGGTGATCACGGGGGCGCCCTTCGGCGCCGGCGCCGATTCGACGCTGATGGCCGACTTCCGCAAAAAGGTCGACGCACTGGACGCGCCCGCCGCGACCAAGGCCAAGCTGATCGCCGAAGCAGGCGCCGCGCTCACCGGCCCGTTCAAGCATGGCTATGATACGCTGGTCGCCGCGATCGACGCGATCGAGCCCCAATCGAAGGGCAATTTCGGCGCGTGGAACCTCCCCGACGGCGCCGCTTATTACGCCGACCGGCTGAAAAGCTCGACCACCACCAGCCTTACCGCCGACCAGATTCACGACCTCGGCCTCGCCCAGGTCGCGGCGATCCGCGGCGAGATGGAGGCGATCAAGCGCGAGGTCGGCTTTACCGGTACGCTCGAACAATTTTTCGACCACATCCGCACCGATCCGCAATTCAAATATCCGAACACCGAGGCGGGGCGCGAAACCTATCTCGCCGACGCGCGCGCGGTGATCGCATCGGTCATGGATGTCGCACCACGCTATTTCCGCGTGCTGCCCAAGGCCGCGCTGGAAGTGCGCGCGGTCGAGAAATGGCGCGAGGGGACGGCGTCGACCGCTTTTTACAACCCGCCCTCGGCCGACGGCACGCGTCCCGGCATCTATTACGTCAACCTCGTCGACATGAACCAGACGCAAAAGGTTCAGGTCGCCGGCATCGCCGCGCACGAAGGCGCGCCGGGCCATCATTTCCAGATCGCGCGCCAACAGGAACTCACGGGCATCCCGAAGTTCCGCAAATTCGGCGGCTATGGCGCCTATATGGAGGGCTGGGGACTTTATTCGGAACGGCTCGCGAACGAGATGGGGGTCTACAAGACCCCCTATGACCGCTTCGGCATGCTGTCGCTGCAGGTGTGGCGCGCGATCCGCCTGGTGCTCGACACCGGCATCCATTCGAAACGTTGGACGCGCGAACAGGCGATCGCCTATTTCAAGGCGAACAGTTCGGTGTCGGACACCGACATCGCGCGCGAAGTCGACCGCTATTTCAACTGGCCGGGTCAGGCGACGAGTTACATGGTCGGCCAGCTCAAGATCGCCGAACTCCGCAAACGCGCCGAAACGGAACTCGGCCCACGTTTCGACATCCGCGACTTCCACGAAGCGGTGCTGAGCGAAGGCGCACTACCGCTCGACATTCTCGAAGAACAGGTGACGCGCTATATCGCGGCAAAGAAGAAGTAACCCCGCGCCACCGACGGCCGGTTTGGGGTGGGAAGCTGCCATTGACGGGCTAGGTGTAAGAGGTAGTTTGAGGAGATGCCCACGAAGTCTCTCTATCTGTTCGGCTATGAGTCTCCAGCCGAGTTTCGGTCAAACGCTGACGCGGGCACCGATTTTGAATCTAGCACTGGCGTTTGGATTTCCGGGGCGGGTGAAGAACAGGCGCTCCAGTGGGGAAGAACCGTCGCCGAGCATTTCGTCGCGTGGCTGTTCGAGCATTCAGGCAACGAGCCTTACTCGTGGGAAGCGGCGCAATTCGCTGATTGGATCGAGACAAATCCTTCCATCCAAAAAGCGGCAACGAGCTTTCCAATTGTTGCTATCGGCGAGCTGCCGGATTTCGCGCAGCTCTTACGGCAGGCCTAAACGTCCGCAATCGGTCGTTTCCTGCCATTCGATCCAGATTGGCGGCAAATGACCGATATGGGGTGGTGAGCGGACATCCCACTTCCGTCATCCCGGGCTCGACCCGGGATCCCGCTTATTGAAGGCACTGGCACGCTTCACGAAATAGCGGGACCCCGGATCAAGTCGAACGAGCCACGTGTCGCGTTCGAGGGTGACGATATTGGGAAGTCGGCAACCGCTCGAAACCCACCTTGCCCCGCTCCTCACGCGCGCTTAATCCACGCCCATGACCGGCGAGAAAATCTTCATCAGCGCGAACGATCTGCTCGCCGACTCCTTCCGGCTCGGCATGCAGGTGCTGGACAGCGGCTTCCAGCCGACGCACCTCGTCGGCATCTGGCGCGGCGGCGCGCCGGTCGGGATCGCGGTGCAGGAATTGCTCGACTATCACGGCCGGCATTGCGACCATATCGCGATCCGCACCTCTTCCTATCACGGCATCGACAAACAGGATGCGCACGTCAAAGTCTTCGCTTTGGGCTATCTGATCGACACGCTGAACCCCGAGGACCGGCTGCTGATCATCGACGATGTGTTCGACAGCGGTCGCAGCATCCGTGCCTTCATCGCCGAACTGAAGGCGCGCTGTCGCAACAATATGCCGCGCGACATCCGCATCGCGACCGTCTGGTACAAACCCGGCCGCAACGTCACCGACCTTCGCCCCGACTTCTTCGTCCACGAAACCGATCAATGGCTGATCTTCCCGCACGAGGTCGACGGGCTGACGGTCGACGAAATCCGCCGGCACAAGCCCGAGGCCGCCATCATCCTGCGCGAAGAGGACACGCCCGATGCCTGATGGTTTTGCGTCGGCGGCAGAACGCGCCGCCTTCATCGCCGGCCTGCCCAAGGCCGAACTCCACCTCCATATCGAAGGCTCGCTCGAACCCGAACTGATGTTCGACCTGGCGCAGCGCAACGCCGTCGCCATCCCCTTCGCGTCGGTCGAGGATGTGCGCGCCGCCTATGCCTTCTCGAACCTCCAGGATTTCCTCGACATCTATTATCAGGGGATGGGCGTCCTTCGGACCGAGCAGGATTTTTATGACCTGACCGCGGCCTATCTCGCGCGCGCTCACGCCGATGCCGTCCGCCACGTCGAAATCTTCTTTGACCCGCAGGGGCATACGACACGCGGCGTCGCCTTTGAAACCGTCATTGCGGGCATCACCCGCGCGCTCGGCGATGCGGCGGCAAGCCATGGCATGACGTCGAAACTCATCATGTGCTTCCTCCGCCATCTCAGCGAGGCCGAAGCCGAAAAGACGCTCGACGAAGCGCTGCCCTTTCTCGAACGCATCGACGGCGTCGGGCTCGATTCGTCGGAGGTCGGCCACCCGCCCGCCAAGTTCGAACGCGTCTTCGCGCGCGCCCGCGGCCTCGGCCTCAAACTCGTCGCGCATGCGGGCGAGGAGGGCCCGCCCGCCTATGTTCATGAGGCGCTCGACCTGCTCAGGGTCGACCGCATCGACCATGGCAACCGCAGCCTCGAAGACCCCGCGCTCGTCGCGCGCCTCGCGGCAGAGGGCATGACGCTTACCGTCTGCCCGCTCTCGAACCTGAAGCTTTGCGTGGTGGACGACATCGCCGGCCATCCGTTGGGGACCATGCTCGCCGCCGGGCTCCGCGCGACCGTGAACAGTGACGATCCCAGCTATTTCGGCGGCTATGTGAACGCCAATTACCAGGCGGTCGCCGACGCGCTCGACCTGTCGAAGGACGACCTCCTGACGCTCGCGCGCAACAGCTTCACCGGATCGTTCCTGAGCGATGTCGACAAGGCCAAGAACCTGGCCGCAATCGACGCCTACGCCTGAGCCGACTCAGGAAGCAGAGACGACGGATAACGACCGGTTGTTGCCGTAAAATCCTCCCCGCTTGCGGGGAGGGGGACCGCCGAAGGCGGTGGAGGGGGCTCGCGGCTTTCGGCGAGGCTGCGCAGTTGCGCTCCCCCCCTCCGTCAGCGCTTCGCGCTGCCACCTCCCCACAAGTGGGGAGGATTTCATCGTCCGCTCCCCACGCCAAAGCCGCTATTCAAGGCCGGCTTCCAGCCGAGCCCCCTCGGCTCAAGCCGCGATCAGCACGCCGTGATAGGCGCGGTCCTCGAACGCGCGGCCCGCGCCCATCGCGACGCAGATCAGCGCATCGTCGGCGACCACGACAGGAAGCCCCGTCGCGCGCGCGATCGCCTCGTCCATCCGGCGCAGCAGCGCGCCGCCACCGGTCAGCGTAATGCCTTCGTCGATGATGTCGGCCGACAGTTCGGGCGGCGTCTGTTCAAGCGCCGCGCGCACCGCGCTCACGATCTGTCCGACCGGCTCGGCAAGCGCTTCGGCGATCTCGGCTTCGGTCACCTGCACCTCGGCCGGGCGCCCCGTGACCAGATCGCGGCCCTTGACGCCCATGGTCATTCCGTCGCCCACCGGGGGCGTCGCGCAGCCGATCGTCAGCTTGACGCGCTCGGCGGTCATCTCGCCGACCATCAGATTGTGCCTGCGGCGGATCGACGACGAAATCATCTCGTCCATCTTGTCGCCGCCGACGCGCACCGAATTGCTGTATGCGATACCGCTCAGCGACAGCACCGCGACCTCGGTCGTGCCGCCGCCGATATCGACGACCATGGCCCCTCTCGGTTCGGTGACGTGCAGCCCGGCGCCGATCGCGGCGGCTAGCGATTCCTCGATCAGTTGCACCGATACCGCGCCGGCATTGCTCGCCGCATCGCGGATCGCGCGGCGTTCGACCATCGTCGAGCCCGACGGCACGCAGATCACGACATGGGTGCGCTGCATGAAACGGCTCGTGCCGCCCTGCGCCTTGTCCATGAAATGCTTCAGCATCTGTTCGGCGACGTCGATGTCCGCGATCACGCCATCGCGCAGCGGCCGGATCGCCTGGATGTTGTCGGGCGTCTTGCCCATCATCGGCTTCGCTTCGTTGCCGACGACCTTCACACGCCTCACGCCGTCACGCGTTTCCAGCGCAACGACCGACGGTTCGTTAAGGACAATACCCCGATCCCGAACATAAACCACCGTATTCACTGTACCCAGGTCGATGGCCATGTTGTGCGCGGCCGACGCAAACCGATTAAAAAACTTCATATACGGGGCAAATGCCTTCGGGAATGAACGGAAGAATCAGGCGTGCTGGGCCTTTGTCGCCTTCAACGCTTGTCACATATCGACTGCGCTGCACGCGCACCCGCGTCAACGAAAGCCGCCGCCAATACTGCCAGAGCGGTGGTTTCTCAGGCCCGGCCGTGCGACCGGTTCAAAATTCGGGACCGATCGAGCCCGGAACGATGAACTTCAGGCCCTGCAACCGAACGACATCATCGCCCGCACAAACCGGCGCAGCGATCAATCGCATCCACCGCCGCGGCGCCCGCGCTGGTTTGATTTCGACGTCGAGCGTGAAGCCGCGGCGATGCCTGATCGCATAGGCGCGCAGCTTCTCCATCGCCGCGCGCGATCCCTCGGTGTAGAGCGCGACGGCCTCGTGGCGCGCCACTGCCACCCCGCGCGGAATGCCGAATATGTCATAGACCTCGTCCGACCAGCTCAGCCGGTCATCGTCGGTCAGATCGCATTCCCACTGGCCCAGCCGGGCAGGCCGAACCGGCGCCACGACATCGTCCAGATCGGGAACCGGGTCTAGCATCTCGTTCCCATGCAACTGACCGAGCTCGAAAAAGCGATCACGCTCATACAGCGGCCAGCTGTGATGTACGGGCAAGGGATAAGTTTGCTTCAACGCGCCGGTCTTCCATCAGGTCCCGCCAAGGATAGGCGCGCGGCGCTTAACAACTCATGATGTCGATTGACAGTCCTTCCACGTTCTACCGTCCGCGCGCCAGCGCGATGCCCGCCAGATTTTGCGTCCGCTTGATGTGACGCACGATCGGCAGCGGCCCTGCACCGACAAGGGCTTGAAACGCAGCCAAGTGATCCGCCGCTTCGCCCCGCGCCCGCACGGCGCCGGTCGCCTGCTCCACCACCGCCACCGCATCGCCGAGCAGAACGAAGTCCGTCAGTTCCAGATCGCGTGCCAGCCGCAGTGCCGCGATCAGCGCCAGCCACTCGGCATCCATGCTGCTGCCGATCCCGGCATCGCGCACGACCACGGCCGCGCCGCCCGTCACGACGGCGGTTTCCATCCGCCCCGGATTGGGCCGACATCCACCATCGAAATAGATTTTGATCCGGCGCGCCATCATCCCCTTCCCTTAGCTGGTCAGAACTTTCCGCGCACCGAAAAGGAAAAGATCGGGCCGATCAGCCGATCGCGTTCTTCGACGAAGCTGACTGGGCTTTCCCCACGGACGCCGGTATAGGCCGTCCGATCGCGCTTCGAACGGGCATTCGCAATGTTGCGGATCGACGCCCGCACGGTCAGGCCCATTACATCCTTATGCTCGACAAAGACCGAGGCCCAGACCGGCCCTTCCCAGACCTTATCGACCTGGGTGCGCCGATAGTTGGGCTGATAGTGCGAATATTCGACATCGCCGCCCCACGCCCAGTCGCTGGCCGGAATATCGTGGCGCAGGCCCAGGCTGATCACCGTGTCGGTGAAGCCGTTCCATTGCCTTTTTTCGCCGGTGAAGGGGTCGCGAAGCGAACTCTTCTGCAGCAGCATCCGGGGTTCGAGCCGCATTCCCTTGATCCCGGCGGGATCGAGGTTGATCGTCGCGGTCCAGTCGATCGCGCCCGCCTTGGCCTTCGCAATATTGCCGACCGCTTCGCCATTGGCGCCGATCGGGATCACATCGACGCGGTCCTCGACGTCGCGATAGATCAGGATGACCTTGGTCGAGCCCCAGGCGCCAAACTTCTTGTTGATCTCGGCCTCATAGGTCCAGTCCTGCTGCGGCCGCAGGTCGTTGTTGCTCTCATTCTGGTTGCCGTCGTTCAAGAAGGCACGCGCGAGGAAATCATAGAAGCTGAGTTGTAGCACGCGGCGCCGCAGCTTCACCGATACATCGAAATCGGGCGATGGCGTCCAGGCGAGCGAGATCGACCCCTTTGGCCGGAAAAAGCTGCGCGTCAGCCCGTTCATCCCGGTCTGGGTGATCGTCGAATGCTCGGCCCCCGCAATGATCTGGAAATTCAGCTTGTCGGTCAGCTTGCGCCCAAAGCTTAGCAAACCTTCATAGCGATCCTCGCTGACCCCGCCGGTGCCGCCCTCAAACGGCTGGTCGACCCATGCCCCTGACGGATCGAGAACCGCGATCGACGCAACATTGTCGAGCGTGTTGAACGCCGCCTCGCCCGACAATTGCCAGTCGCCGCCGAACATCTTCCACTGATATTCACCGCGCCCGATCGTCTCGCCCAGATCGCCGGTCTGTGCAAAGCGGTCGCCGGTGGCGACACCGCCTTCGGGCGTCGTGACGATTTCCTGCCGGTAAGGCTCGTGACTGAAGCGGCGGAGGCCGATCAGTTTCAGCTTTCCGGGGCCGAAACCGAACTGGTAATCGCCGCTGACCTCGTAATTCCAGCTATCGGCATTTTCATACACCGTGCGAAGGCGATCGGGCAGGCCGGGGCCCGTGCGCAGGCCGTCCTCATAATAGCGGTCATATTTGCGCTGATAATGGCCGCCAAGGTTGGCGACGGTGTCGCCCGCCGGGTCCCAGGTAATCCGCCCCGACAGCTTCGGCGTGTCGTAATGCGTGTTCCAGATATCCTTGCGCCGTTCGGTGATATTGCCCGCGCCATCATAGATCAGCGTTGGCCCGCCCGCGCCGCTACGCGCCGAATCATCATTGTTCAGCGCAACCTCATATTCGACCGCCCCGGTGCGGCCGCGCACCGACACGTCGGCGCGAGTGAACAGCGGGTCGGTGTAATGCGCGCGGAACTCGGGTTTCCAAGAAAATTGCCCGGAAAAGGCGTCGGCGCGATAGACGATATTGGCGACCTGCCCCGACAGCCCGGGAATGTTGAGCGTTGCGCCATCGACAATCTCGATCCGCTCGACATTGCCTGCGGGGATACGCGACAACTGGGTATACATGTCGTCGCCCTTGTTCGACGGCCGCTCGCCGTTGAACAGGACATTGCCCGTCGCCTGCCCCAGTCCGCGCAGATTTTCGTTGTCACGAATCTGGAAGCTCGGGACCTGGATCAACATGTCATATGCATTGTTGGGCGCGTAGCGTGCGAAGTCAGCGGGGGCATAGACCTGCCGCGCCGCATTGCTGATGCCCCCGGCGGGCGCTTCGGTCGCCGCAGGCGGCGGCGTGTCGCCGGTCGGGGCCGCGACCTCCTGCGCCAGCGCGGGGGCAGAAATCGCGGCCGCGACCGCGATCAGGCTGGTCCATCGCTTCACTTGGAAATTCCCCCCGCCGCGCGGTTCATTGCCTGCGCATATTCACCCGTCACGCCCATCGCTTTCATGCCGACCACGTCGTCGGCGCTCAGTTTCCGGTATCCCGCCGCGGCAAGCCCACGCACATAGGCGCCGTCGACGCCCAGCGCCTTGCACGCGATCGCATCCTCGACATCGGTTAGCACCAGTGCCTCGGACTTCAGGTCGCGAACATATTCGGGCCGTACGTCGAGCGCCGCGGCCGCGATCAGGTCGTCGGCATCTTTCGGTCCCACGCCCTCGTTCGCCAGCCCGTCGGCAAGTTCGATCGTCGCATCGACGAGCAGCATCGCGAGCAGGGTCGACCGCCGATCGGGCGCCAGTCCGCGTTTGCCGAGCGCGCGCTCGAAAGCGGGGTCGGAGGTAAAGCGGCATTCGCCCTTCCCCGCGAACGCGCGGGTCAGTGTGCCAGTGCAGGTCAGCGTCCCTGCATCATGCGTCACGGTAAAGCTGACCGGTCCCGGCGTGGTCCGGCCGAGCGCCGCTTCCGCAGCGGCGAAATAGGGACGCGAGCCGTCGAGTGTCTGGTCGCTGCTCGACTGTTTGTGCTGGATGCGAACGCGCGGCGCGCCCTTCTTTCCGCTTGTGGGCTCGGCGATCCAGCTGACGTCGCTGAGCACCAGCGGGTCGGCGGCGGCAGTCGGCGCCGAACAGGCGAGGATCGACAGCAGCGTGGCGCTGCCGGCAAATAACAGAGCTTTCATTTGGTGCACTCCTCCCTCCGTGCGCCAGGCGAGCGTCATCGCTCGCCGCCGCAGCAGCAATTTTGAATCAGGTTTCGATTAATCGTCGGTCGCTACGGACGAATGTCCGGGCGTCAGTCGCGGACGGGCGGCTCGGGCGGTTCCGGTGCTGCCGGGAATTCGACCCGCGCGGTCCGGCCGTCGGCGCGCCGCGCTTCGATCACGCCGCGCTCCATATCGACCACGGCGACATTCCCGTTGCGCACCGCCTTGGCAACCGGTCGCGGCGCGGCGGCAGGACGCGGTTTCACGGGCCGGAATCCGCTCGTCGCACGCAGCTCGATCGCGTCGTCCGCGTCGCGCATTCTCACGCCCGACTTCTGCATGTCGGTCACGAAGTCGCAGTCGACCCCCATCGCCTTCAGCGCGATCAGATCGTCCACGCCGATATCAGGGAAATGCGATTTCATGTCGCGCGCAAAGGCCGCATTGACGCCGACATGCCGCGCGCCGACCAGCTCGTCGAAATCAGCGCCGGGAATAACCTCGCGCATCTGCCGGATATAAGCGGGATCGATCCCGCTCGCCTTTGCTGAAATGATGTCGTCGGCGTCCATCGATCCGCCGCTCTCGCGTATCTTTTCGATATATTCAGGAGTCACCCCGACCGCACGCATGCTCACCAGTTGTTCGGCGCTCAGCGTCTTCGCCGTCGCGGCGGCGGTGGCCGCATCCTCGGTCGCTAAGGCCTTCGCAGCTGATGCGGACCGCGATGTCACAGTCGTCGTCTCCTTGGCCGTCGAGGCGACGACGGAGTGGACGTCCGCCGTCGCCGCGGGCCTTGCGGTTGCCGAGAAGGCCGCCAGCGGCGCGGTCACGCCCGCCAGCACCACCAGGCTCATCAATATCCAGCTCGCGCTCGCCGGGCCGCGCTTCAAGCTGCCGTCGAGCACGCGGGTGATGCGACGCTTCAGGCTGTCCTTGCCCGGTGCGACACCATGCGCGGCGAGCAGCGCGCCCTGATTGTCGTGGCGCGCTGCGCCGACCAGCAGGGTCGCATAATCGGGCCCGTTGATGTCGGCCATCAACACCGCATCGTCGGCGGCTTCCTCGCGAAGCTGATGGCTCTCACGCGCCAGCATCCACACCAGAGGATTGAACCAGAAGACTGCACAGGCGACGCGCGCACCGAGCAATTTCGCCCAGTCCAGCCGCGCGACATGCGCCAGTTCATGCGCGATGATCGCCTCGGCCTCGCCTGAGGCCGCCACCGCCTTCGGGCTCAGCACGATGGTCGGGCGCAGCACGCCCCAGCTGATCGGCGAGCGCAATTCCTTGCTGACCAAAAGCGCGGTGCCATGCTTGAACCCCATGCGCCGCTGCGCCTCCGCCAGCGCCGACAGCCACGAGCCCTCGACCAATATCTCCGCACGTCCGCGCATCGCGAACAGCCGCACGACGGCCAGCGTCATCATTCCAGACAGCAGTGCGAGCGGGATAAGATAGAGAAAGGGGGCAAGGTCGCTCCACGGAAAGGCTATCGGCGTCGAGCCGACACTGTCCGCGACGACGGGGACCGACGTCGCGGCAGGTGTCGGGTCGATCGCCGCCCCCTTCGTGGTTGCGGTTTGCACCACTGGCGCGGCGGCCTCGAAGGACCAACTCGCGGGCAGCGGCGTCCATTGCGGCAGCAACAGGATCGCGGCGGGCAGTGCGAGCAATGCCGCGAGCCCCGCATGCGCGATCATCGATCGCTCGCCGGCAGAACGCCAACGCGCTAGGCGCAACAGACCAAGCGTCAGCCCCGCGACGACGACGGATTTCCAGGCCAAGCCCAGCAACATGGCGGTGGTCAGCATCACCCTCTCCCTTCGCGCGCTTTGGCGATCATCTGTTCAAGCTCGTCGAGTTCGCTATTGCTCATCTCGTCCTGCATACCCAGCAGCGCGGCCGCGGCGCTCGTTGCCGATCCGTTGAAGAAGACACGCACGACCTGGCTCAGCGCCGACTTGCGCGCAGTCTTGTCCGACACGCTCGGCGCATAGACGAAACCGCGCTCCGACTGCTCCCGGGCAACAAAGCCCTTGGTCTCGAGCCGCTTCAGCATCGCGCGGATCGCCGAACCCGACAGCTCGTCGGCCAGCGCCTCGCCAATCTCGGTCACGGTCGACGCCCCGCGCTCATAGAGAATGTCGACTATTTCGCGTTCCCGCGGGGGCAAACTGGACAACATACGACTCACCTCATGCGCTACATTTGTAGCGTGCTACATTTGTAGCGCATGCTTGGCAAGGGGTTTTATTCGGGTAACACAGGAGAGCTGCGTGAGGGGTTGGGGTGCGCGGGGGCACCTATGTTCAGTCACGCAACTTCCGTCATCCCGGGCTTGACCCGGGATCCCGCTTTTCTTCCGCATCGACTGGCTTGGTCTTAAAGCGGGACCACGCATCAAGTCGGGGGTGACGGGGATTGAGGGGTCAGCAGTGGGTCGAAATGCAGCCACACCACAACCCCGATTGCGCCGAACCGCCAAGCCCCCTACATTCCCCTCTCAATCAACCGGAGACTTTCGCCATGGACCGCAACCTGACCGCAACGCAGCCCCGCCTTGCCGCCAGGAAAGTTCATGTTCATGCCCCCCTTCTCTCCGTCCATTACGATCTCCAATCTCAGCTGGTCTACGCCTGACGGCCGCGCCGTCCTTTCGGACCTCGACCTTAATTTCCAGCCCGAACGCACCGGCATCGTTGGGCGCAACGGTGTCGGCAAATCGACGCTGCTGCGCCTGCTGACAGGCGAGCTCGCGCCCGCATCGGGCAGTATGGCAATCGACGGCAGCATCGCGATGCTCCGCCAGACCGTGCAGGTCGCCGCGCATGAAAGCATCGCCGACCTGTTCGGCGCGCGGAGCGCCCTTGCGTTGCTTCGCAAGGCCGAAGCGGGCGAGGCGACCGTCGAAGAGATCGGGGACGCCGACTGGACGCTGGAAGCGCGGATTGACGAGGCGCTGGCAGGCGCCGGCCTGCCCCTTCCCGCCGACACCCTGCTCGCCCAGCTTTCGGGCGGTCAGCGCACGCGCGCCGCGCTCGCTGGCGCGATGTTCGCCGCGCCCGACTTCCTGTTGCTCGATGAGCCCACCAACAATCTCGACCGCGAGGGCCGCGAAGCTGTGCGCGACCTCCTGGCCCGCTGGCGCGGCGGCGCGATCGTCGTCAGCCATGACCGCGAGCTGCTCGAGGAATTGGATGCGATCGTCGAGCTGACCAGCCTCGGCAGTGCGCGTTACGGCGGCGGATGGAGCGCCTATCGCGCGCGCAAAGACATCGAGCAGGCAGCGGTCGAGGCCGAACTCGCGGGCGCCGAAAAACGCGTCGACGCGGCACAGCGGCAGGCGCAGGCGGCAACCGAAAAACAGGACCGCCGCGACTCGCGGGGGCGCGCAAAGGCGGCACGCGGCGACATGCCGAAAATCCTGATCGGCGGACTCAAGCGCCGCGCCGAGGAAACCCGCGCCGCGGGGAACCGCCTCGCCGAGCGCCAGCATGGCGAAGCCGAAGAGCAGCTATCCGCCGCGCGCGCGAAAATCGAGATCGTCGACCCGCTATCGGTGGGCCTGCCCTCCACGGGTCTAGCGGCGTCGCGAACGGTGCTTGCGCTCGACCATGTGACCGCTGGCTATACCGAAAACCTACCCGTTATCGCGGACCTGTCGCTCGCCATCACCGGCCCCGAACGCGTCGCCATCATCGGCCCCAACGGGTCGGGCAAGTCGACACTGCTCGCACTGATCGCAGGCGCGCTCGCCCCATGGTCCGGGCAAGTGCGGGTGGGCGTTCCATTCGCGCTGTTTGACCAGCGCGTCAGCCTGCTCGATCCCGCGCTGTCGATTGCCGACAATTTTCTTCGTCTCAACCCAGGCACGACGAACAACCAATGCCGCGCCGCGCTCGCGCGCTTCCGTTTCCGCGCCGATGCCGCCGATCGCATCGTCGGCACGCTCAGCGGCGGCCAGATGCTCCGCGCCGGTCTTGCCTGCGTGCTCGGCGCCCCGCAGCCGCCGCAACTGCTGATCCTCGACGAGCCGGGCAATCATCTCGACATCGAGTCGCTCAACGCCGTCGAAACCGGTCTTGCCGCTTTTGACGGGGCGCTGCTCGTCGTCAGTCACGACACGGCATTTCTGGAAGCGATCGGGATCGAACGGACCGTCGAATTGACCGGCCGACCGAAAAACGAAGTTTAGCCAGCGCTCACCCTGCTTTTGCGTCGGCACGCCATCTTTCGGCGCCGCCGCTAACTTTCTTTTAACCAGCCGACCCCAACAACCGCATATGGCCATTTCCGGATATTTTCTTCCATCGGCGCCAGGCGCCGACCGACGTTACGACGATCGCCGGAAACTCAGCCTTCTCGCCCGGGGTTCGCACCATGACGGCTCCGGCATCGAGGTTCAAATTCACAATATCTCTGGAACCGGGCTGCTGTTCGAAAGCGACGTCAAGCTGGCGGCCGGCGACCGGATCGAAATCGAGCTTCCGCACGCCGGCGACATCACCGCGGTCGTCATCTGGGCGAGCGGGCGGCATTTCGGATGCCAGTTCGAAGGTCCGGTATCACCCGCGACGCTCAGCGCCGTGGAGCTCAAAAGCGCCGTCGACCCGGAGCCCCTCATCAAGGAGGAGGAGGAGGAGGCCGAACCCGCGATCGACGAAGCGTTCGGCGATCGCCTGCAACGGCTGCGCACCGAAGCCGGGCTCAATCAGGCCGAGGTTGCCGAACAGATGGGCGTCAGCGCTCCGTCGGTTTCGAGCTGGGAAACCGGTCGGTCGCGCCCCAAGCAGGGACGCATGGCGAAACTCGCCGGCATATTGGGCGTCCCGGCGACCGACCTGGTGGACGAGACGACGCCCGAGGACGCGCAGGAGCTGATCGAACGGAGCCGCGAAGAAATCGCGCACGCCATGGGGGTCAGCGTCGATCGGGTCCGGATCTTCGTCGAATATTAGGGTCTGACCCTGCGGCTTTTACGCCGCCAGCACACGCGCGATCAGTTTTTCTTCCTTTGCAATCCACGGTGCCATGCTGGGCCGCGACAATATGGCCTCGCTCCACGCCGCGATCCGGGGATGGACGGCTGCATCGATGCATGCACCGCAATGGCGGAAATTCATGAGCGGAGAGGCAGCCGCTATGTCGGCGAGCGTCAGCCGGTCGCCGACGAGGAACCCCGACGCCGGAATCGCGCTTTCAAGATAGGCGAGCAGCTTCGGCAATTCCTCGCCCTCGGCCTGCGCCGCGGCGGCAAGATCGCCTTCGCGTCCCAGAAATTTCGGTGCCACGATGCGGTTGAAGAACATCTTGCCGCTGCATGCCGCGAACACCGTGTCGCCGAATTCCTCCCACCATATCACGCGGCCGCGTTCCTGCGGGTCGGTGGGGATCAGCGCAGGCTCGGGATATTTTGCCTCGATATATTGGATGATCGCGCTCGAATCGGCGAGGAGGAAGCCGTCGTCGTCCATCGCCGGCATTTTCCCCAGCGGCGACGCGGCACGAAACCCCGGGTCGGGATCGCCGATGCCGACGCCCTTCAGCTCGAACTCGATCCTCTTTTCGCCGAGATAGCCCAGCAATTTGCGCACGAACGGCGACACCACCGAACCGTAAATGATCATCCCGTTTCTCCCGTCCATAACCTGCATCATAGGCAATGAGTTTTTACTTGCAACCGGCCTCGCGATGCGGCCGGAACGGAATGAAATTAACTTGCTATCAGTCCCTCCGCGTGAAACATCAGGCCTTGGAGGGGGACGCTGCTGCGGCGGCCACAGGCGGGATATCTTCAATGCGCCCTTCCACATGGGCAGATCGGCTGCTGGCGCTGCTGGTCCGGTTCGTCGGGCTGGTCATTCTGTTTGCGACCATCGTCGCGGCCAGTGCCAGCTTCCTCTATAATCAGGCCGAAGAAGCCGACCAGGCCGAACGCGTCGCGGCGCAGTTCAACATGCGGCTGCGCGACCATGTCGCGATCCTCGAAGGCGTGCGCGCGCTCTATCAGTCCGACGCCGCCGCCAGCGGCCCCGGCATCCGCGCCTATCTCGGCGCGCTTCAACCGCAGGTCCATTCGCCCGGCATGGAAGGAATCGGTATCGCGGCCGCAATGCGTGCCGGAGCGCCAGCCGAACTCGAAGCGCGACTCAAGGAAAATTACGGCGAGGACATCAAGGTGTGGGGCGAGACTGGCCAGCCGGTCGGCTTCGCCGTCGTGCTCGTGGAGCCCTATACACCCCGCCGCCACGTCGCACTCGGTTTCGACATGTATAGCGAACCCGTGCGCCGCGAAGCGATGCGCCGCGCCTGGCAGACCGGTCGCCCCGCCGCGAGCGGCATCGTCCATCTCGCGCAGGAACGCGCCGCAAAGGTCAAGCAGCCGGGATTTCTCATCTATCTTCCCGTCTATGCTCGGGGAATGGCCAGCGACACCGCGGCGGGCTTGACCGCGACGGCGCCAGGCGTCCGGCCGATCGAAGCTTTCATCTATGCCCCCTTCCGCATCAATGACATGATGAAGGCCATACTCGGGCCGCAGCTCGGCCAGATCAACGGGCTCGAAATTCGCGCCGGCGCCGGCCCGTCGGCACCGATCGTGTTCCGGCACGGCAAGATGGGCTGGGACGCGCAGGAACAGATGCTGCGCATCGCCGATCGCCAGTGGACGATGCGTATCTCATATGGTCGCCTGCTCGAACGGCTCGGCCGACCGCTTGGCATCTTTCTGTTCGGTCTCGCGCTGGCGTTACTCGCGACGCAGCTCCATCGCGTCCAGCAGCGCCGCGTCGGTGAGGCACAGGCGCTTGCAGAGGAAAAGGCGCGGCACGCCGAGGATCGCGAACTGATGATCGGCGAGATGGCGCACCGGATGAAGAACGCCTTCGCACGCATCGGTGCGCTCGCGCGCATAACGCTCCGCGAATCTGCTACGCTCGAGGAGTTTGAGGCGCGGTTCGATGGCCGCATGCGCGCGCTCTCCGACGCCAAGCAGATGCTCGTCACCGGCGCGGTGGACAGCGTCGATCTGGGGCGGATCGTCCACCGCGAACTCGAACTCGCGGGCGTCTCGGCCGAACAACTTGCCGCCATCGCAGGGCCCGAGGTCCGTCTCGACGACGAAGGCGCACAGGCGCTGTCGCTCGCGATCCACGAATTCGTCACCAACAGCATCAAATATGGCGCGCTCGCGGGCAAGGGCCGCCTCACCGTCGGCTGGCACCGCGACGATGGACATATCGAACTCGACTGGGTCGAAGCCGACCTTGCCGAAACGCCGCATATCGAAAGCGAAAGCTTCGGCACGCGGTTCATCCGCACACTCATCGAGCGGCAGCTCAAGGGCAGCTGGGAACGCACCGCGGTTGACAACCGCCTCGCCATCGTCATTCGATGGCCGGACAATGGCATCCCCAACTGACAAGCGCTGGCACATCTGGATCGATCGCGGCGGCACCTTCACGGACGTCGTCGCGCGCCGCCCCGACGGCACGGTCGTCACCACCAAATATTTGAGCGAGGACCCGGCGCGCCCGGGCGACGCCGCGGTCAATGCGATCCGCGATCTCACCGGCGCCAGCGCCGGCGCGCTTCCTCCGCTCGCCATCCGCATGGGCTCGACGGTGGCAACCAACGCGCTCCTCGAACGCAAGGGCGAGGCGACCCTGCTCGCGATCACGTCGGGCTTCGGTGACGCGCTGACGATCGGCTATCAGGACCGCCCCGAACTGTTCGCGAGGCGGCTCGATCGCACGCCCCCGCCCCACGCGGCGGTGGCCGAGATCGCCGAGCGCATCGGCCCCGATGGCGATGTCCTGATTCGGCTCGACGAGGAGCAGGCCCGCTCGGCGCTGCAAGCCGCCCGCGGCAAGGGCCTCACCAGTATCGCGATCGTGCTGATGCACGGTTACCGATACCCCGAGCACGAGCAGCGCCTCGCAGCCATCGCATCCGAGCTCGGCTTCACCCAGATTTCGACGAGCCACGACGTCAGCGCCCTCATCAAGCTCGTCGGGCGCGGCGACACGACGCTCGCCGACGCCTATCTCTCGCCCGTGCTACGCCACTATGTCGATCAATTCGTGGCGCAATTGGGGGACGGCGTCGCTCCCCAGTTCATGAAGAGCTCGGGCGGCCTCGCCTCTGCCGCCGCTTTCCACGGCCGCGACGCAATCCTCTCCGGCCCCGCCGGCGGCATCGTCGGCATGGTCGGCAGCGCGGCGCCGCTCGGCAAGGACCGCCTGATCGGCTTCGACATGGGCGGGACTTCGACCGACGTCAGCCATTATGCCGGCCACCTCGAACGCGATAACGAGACCATCGTCGCGGGCACGCGCATCCGCGCGCCGATGCTACGCATCCACACAGTCGCGGCGGGCGGCGGCTCGATCTGCCGCTGGGACGGCACGCGCCTGCTCGTCGGCCCCGAAAGCGCCGGTGCGAACCCCGGCCCCGCTGCCTATGGCCGCGGCGGCCCGCTCACAGTCACCGACTGCAATGTCCTGCTCGGCAAGATACAGCCCGAACATTTCCCCAAACTCTTCGGACCGAACGGCGATCAGCCGTTGGACCGCGCCGTCGTGGTGGAAAAATTCGCCGCCATGGCGGCCGATGTCGGAGGCATCACGCCCGAAGCCCTTGCCGAGGGCTTGCTCGCCATCGCGGTGCAGCAGATGGCGAACGCGATCAAACGCATCACCATCGCGCGGGGCCACGACGTGACACAAGGCTACAGCCTCGTCGGCTTTGGCGGCGCGGCGGGACAGCATGTCTGCCTCGTCGCCGACGCGCTCGGCATCGACGAAATATTGCTCCACCCGCTCGCGGGGGTGCTCTCGGCCTATGGCATGGGCCTCGCCAAACCCTCGTCGATCCGCGAACGCACGCTGGCGCTGAAGCTCGACGAGCATTGCGCGGCCACGCTGGCTGCCACCGAAAGCGAGCTGGCGGAACAAGCCCGCGCCGACCTTGCGCCCGGCGCAGCAACGACGCGCGAAACCCTGCTCTTCGTCCGCCTGGCCGACAGCGATAATGCGATCGAACTTCCGCTAGCCTCGCCCGCCGAGGTCAGGCAAGCCTTCGCCGCCGCCTTCCGCCAGCGCTTCGGCTATGCGCCGCACGACAATCTGGTGGTCGACCGGATCCGTGTCGAATTGACCGAGGCGGGCGACGCCCCCGCGACACTCCCGCCGGCCACGCCACCGACCGAGACCGCGCCCGAGATGATTACCTCCTGGCTCGCCGGCGCCCCGCATGAAGTCCCGCTGCACCAGCGCGCTGCGCTCGCCCCCGGCCGCGCCCTCGCCGGACCCGCGATCATCATCGACACGCTCTCGACCACGATCGTCGAACCGGGCTGGCGTGCCGAGGTCCAGAGAGAAGGCACCTTACTCCTCACCCGCACCCGAGGCGCCGAAACCCACGCCGTCACCGCCGACGACCTGATTAGCCCCGATCTGATCCGCCTCGAAATCTTCAACAGCCTGTTCATGGCGATTGCCGAGGAAATGGGCGGCGCTCTCCAGCACAGCGCCTCGTCGATCAACATCCGCGAGCGGCTCGATTTTTCCTGCGCGATCTTCGACGGCGAAGGCCGCCTCGTTGCCAACGCACCGCACATGCCGGTGCATCTCGGTTCGATGGGCGAAAGCGTCCGCACCATCCTTCGACAGCGGACCAGCGACGGCCGCGGCATTCGCAGGGGCGACGCTTACGCCCTCAACGCCCCTTATGATGGCGGCACCCACCTGCCCGACATCACTGTCATCATGCCGGTATTCGTCGCCAAAGAAAATGGCGGGGATGATGCACCCAGCTTCTTCGTCGCCGCGCGCGGCCATCACGCCGATCTCGGCGGCATCGCCCCCGGCTCGATGCCACCCAACAGCCGCAGCATCGACGACGAAGGTATCCTCTTCGACAACAAGCTGATCGTCGACGACGGCAACTTCCTCGACGCCGAAGTCCACGCACACCTGATCACGGGCGATTACCCCGCCCGCAACCCGGCGCTCAATATCGCCGACCTCAAGGCGCAGGTCGCGGCCTGCCAGCGCGGCACAAGCGCCCTTGCCGACCTCTCGGCCCGGCACGGCGCCGCGACCGTCGCCGCCTATATGGCGCACGGCCAGCGACAGGCCGAAGCGGCGGTGCGCCAACTCATTGCAGGCCTCGGCGACGGCCGGTTCACCTATGCGATGGACAATGGCGCCGAGGTTGCAGTTGCGGTGACGGTCGACCGCGAAGCGCGCCACGTCACGATCGACTTCACCGGGTCGTCGGCAACGCTACCCGACAATTTCAACGCGCCCACACCCGTCGTCCGCGCTGCAGTGCTTTATGTCCTCCGCACCATGCTCAACGACCCGATCCCGATGAACGAAGGCTGCCTTGCCCCGGTCACGCTGATCGTCCCCGATAATTCGATGTTGTCTCCCCGCTATCCCGCCGCGGTCGTCGCGGGCAATGTGGAGACCAGCCAGGTCATCACCGATACGCTCTTCGCCGCGTTCGGCGCGATGGCCCCCGCGCAGGGGACGATGAACAATTTCACCTTCGGCAACGAAGCGTACCAATATTACGAGACCATCGCCGGGGGCTCGGGCGCCGGGCCCGGCTTCGACGGTACCAGCGTCATCCAGACGCATATGACCAACAGCCGCATGACCGACCCCGAAGTCATGGAAACGCGCTTCCCGGTCATCGTCGAGCAATTTGCGATCCGCCAAGGTTCGGGCGGCGCGGGTCAATGGCACGGCGGCGACGGCGCCACCCGCAGTATCCGCTTCCGCGAGCCGATGGCCGCAAATATCCTTGCGAACCGCCGTCAGATCGCACCGAAAGGTCTCGCAGGCGGCGCCGACGCCGCCCCCGGCCGCAACTGGGTCGAGCGCGCCGACGGCCGGGTCGAAATGCTCGCCGCCACCGGCAGCGCAGAGCTTGCCGCGGGCGATGCCTTCGTGATCGAAACGCCGGGCGGCGGCGGTTATGGGAACCCTAGGGAGAGATAATTTGGCGACAGCACGGTCTACCCCACGCGGGGATGACGGAGTGAAGGGATATCGATCATGCTCGTCCTGATCGGCATCCTCATCATCATCGCGGGCTTTCTGCTCCGCTTCAATCCGCTGCTCGTAATCATGGCCTCGGCGCTCGCGACCGGGCTTGCCGCGGGGCTCGACATAAGTGCGATCATCGCCGCCTTCGGCAAGGCGTTCAACGACACACGCTATGTCTCGATCGTCTGGATCGTCCTGCCCGTCATCGGCCTCCTCGAAGCTTACGGCCTTCAGCAACACGCCCGCACGCTCATCGGCCGCATGAAGGGCGCGACGCTCGGCCGCCTGCTCACATCCTATCTCTTGCTGCGTCAGGCGATGGCGGCGGTCGGCCTGACCTCGGTCGCAGGCCATCCGCAGACCGTCCGGCCGCTCGTCGCGCCGATGGCCGAAGCCGCCGCCGAGGCAAAGAACGATGCGCTGACCGACGATCAGCGCGAAGAGGTTAAGGCCTTCTCCGCCGCCACCGACAATATCGGGCTCTTTTTCGGCGAGGATATCTTCCTCGCGATCGGATCGATCCTGCTGATGAAGGGCGTGCTCGAAGGCTATGGCTATCAGATCGAACCTTTGCACTTCTCGCTCTGGGCCATCCCGACCGCGATTGCCGCCTTCCTGATCCACGGCTTCCGCCTTCGCCGCCTCGAACGGCGCATGGCGAAGAAGGAGGCCAGCGCATGATCACGCTCGGCTTCGTCTATGTCCTCGCGGGACTGACCTTCGCACTATTTGCGATCCTCGGCCTTCAGGACCGCAGCAACCCCAAGCGTTTCGGCAACGCCGCCTTCTGGGGCCTGCTTGCCCTGTCGATGCTAGCGGGCGACCGGCTCGGCGACTTCGGCAACGGCCTTTTGGTCCTTGCGCTCGTCGCGATCGCCGGCACCGGGCAGATCGGCCGCGCGCCGGACGGCGACGTCCCCGCCGACGTCCAGACCGAACGCGCCGCAAAACACGGCCCCTTCCTGCTCCTGGTCGCGCTGATCATCCCCGCGGTCGCTCTCGCAGGCACGTTCCTCTTCAAATGGGTCCCCGGTCTTGCCGACCCCAAACAGGCGACACTGATCTCGCTCGCGATCGGCGTTCTCATCGCGCTCGCCGTCGGCATGGCGCGGCTCAAACCGCCTCCCCTGCTCCCGCTTCAGCAGGGACGCCGTCTGCTCGACGCGGTCGGCTGGGCCGCGATCCTGCCGCAGATGCTCGCCAGCCTAGGTGCGGTTTTCGCGCTCGCGGGCGTCGGCGAGGTGGTCGGCGACCTCATCGGCACCACAATCCCCGAAGGCAGCCTGTTCGGCGCGACGCTCGCCTTCGGGCTCGGCATGGCGCTCTTCACGATGGTGATGGGCAATGCCTTCGCCGCCTTCCCCGTCATGCTCGCCGCGGTCGGCATGCCCTTGCTCATCAAGCAATATGGCGGCGACCCAGCGGTCGTCGCGGCGATCGGTATGCTAGCGGGCTTCTGCGGCACGCTGATGACCCCGATGGCCGCCAACTTCAATCTCGTCCCCGCCGCGCTGCTCGAACTCAAAAACCCCTATGGCGTGATCAAGGCGCAAATCGGAACGGCACTCCCATTGCTGGCCGTGAACATCGTCTTCATCTGGCTATTTGCCTTTTAATCATCATTGCGAGGAGCGAAGCGACGCGGCAATCCAGAGCATGCGTAAACCGCTCTGAATTGTTTCCCCCGGCTTTCGCCGGGGTCGCAATGATGACCACAGGATATGGAATGACCATTCTCACCCCCGACCACGCCGCCCGCTTCGCCAACGCGACCCTCGCGCATCTCGGCCGCGAATATCCGTACAAGATGGACCTTGTGCTGAACGGCCCTGAGGATGCGAGGCCGCCGCGCGAGCACCACCCGATCTTTCATGGCAGCTTTGACTGGCATAGCTGCGTCCATGGCTGGTGGCAGATACTTCGCCTCGCGCGCCGCTTCCCCGATCTGCCGATCTCCGCCGATATCCGCGCCCGCGCCGACGAAATGCTCGTGCCTGGGAAGGTGGCCGGTGAACTCGCCTATCTCGAACGCCCCTATGCTGCGGGCTTCGAGCGCCCCTATGGCTGGGCTTGGCTGCTCGCACTCCACGCCGAGACCGAGCGTCACGACGCCCCTTGGGCCACCGCGCTCGAACCGCTTGCCGCCGCCTTTGCCGCGCGCTTCCACGCGTTCCTCCCCAAGCTCACCTATCCGCTGCGCGTCGGCACCCATTTCAACATCAGCTTTGCGCTCCTTCTCGCGCGCCACTGGGCCGAAACCCGCGATCCCGCGCTGGTCACCCTCATCGACGCCCGCGCGCGCGGCTGGTTCGCCGATGATCGCGACTGTCAGGCATGGGAACCCGGCGGTGACGAATTCCTCTCCTCCGCGCTCACCGAAGCGCATCTGATGGCCGTTGTCCTATGCGAAGATTTCACGCCATGGTTCGACGCCTTCCTCCCTCGCGCCACCGCCGAGCAGCCCGCGACGCTTTTCATGCCCGCCACCGTCTCCGACCGCAGCGACGGCAAGATCGCGCATCTCGACGGCCTCAATCTCAGCCGCGCGTGGAGCTGGCGCGCGATCGCCGCCGGGCTCGGCGCCGACCATCCCGTCAGCCCCGTCGCCGAAGCCGCGGCGCAGCGCCACCTCGCCGCCGCGCTCCCGCATGTCACCGGCGACTATATGGGCGAACATTGGCTCGCGAGCTTTGCTTTGCTGGCGCTCGACGGCCTCGCCGATTGACAAGCCCCGCCCTCGCGGCGAAGGACGGCGCAAAGGGATGAAGGACTGCCAATGAAGACGCTGCGCCCGACCTCGTTCGACGTCGCCGAACGCGCCGGGGTTTCCCAATCGACGGTGTCACGCGCTCTCCGCAACAGCCCGGGCGTCAATGCCGAGACACGCGCGCGCGTCTCGGCCGCGGCGCGCGAGCTGGGTTATGTCGTCGACCGTCACGCCTCGTCGCTGCGGCTCAAGAGCAGCGAGACGATCGCGCTCGTTACCATCTGCCGCCCCGGCGAGGACCGCAGCGCGATCAATCCATTCTATTTCGCGCTTCTGGGCAGCATCGCGGCCGCCACCTCGGCGCGCGGGTTCAACCTGCTCGTTTCCTTTCAGGAAAATGCCGACAATTTCCGCGCCGATTTCGTCGCCTCGGGGCTCGCCGACGCGATGATCGTCATCGGCACGACCAGCAACCGAGAAGCGTGGAAATATTTCGCCGAGGCGCAGGCCTCCGGCCTCGACTTCGTCTGCTGGGGCAGCCCGGGCAGTCCCTTCCACTGGATGCGCAGCGAAAACGACATCGGCGGCCAACTCGCCGCCGAACATTTCGTACGCGACGGCCGCCGCCACATCGCCTTCGTCGGGCCGCAGCAATCGCCGCAGCGCCAGTTCGACGAACGCCGCGACGGCTTTACCGCCGCGCTTGGCACGCACGGCCTCACCCCCATCGTCGCCGAGCCGCCGGCCGCCGCCGACCGCCACGCGCAGGGCGTAGCCGCGGTGCAGGCGCTGCTGGAGGCGCACCCCGAAACCGACGCGATCTTCGCCGCGTCCGACATGCTCGCGCTCGGCGTGCTGCAGGGGCTCAAGGATGCGGGGCGCCGCGTTCCGCAGGATGTCGCGCTGATCGGCTTCGACGGCATCCGCGCCGGTACGCTCGCCGACCCCGCGCTCACCACGCTGGAGCCCGACCTCGATGCCGCGGGCGAGGCGCTCGTCGCGATGGCGCTCGAGGACGACGAGCATACGCGCAGCGGCACGCGCATCCCCGTCCATCTCGTCGTGCGCGGCACCGCCTGAGCCCTGTCCGCACCGGGTTACCGTGACTTAACTCCCCGAAAAGTAACGCTTCGTTATCCGTGTCTCTGCTACCCATCGGGGCGGGGGCAGAAAGCGGTAGTGTGAACGGACAATTTTTCATCTCGCTGCTCAACCCGGGCATCGGCTTCCTGTTCGCCACCGCCTTTTTCCTGCTGTGGCTCAACCGCCGCGAGCGCTACGTCGCTTATGCCGCCGCCGCCTATACGGCTTCGGCCCTCGCCTTCCTGATCCAGGACGTCGGCCCGGTGTTGCCGATGGAACTGCAGCGCCTACCCGCGAATGTCGGCTTCCTCGCGACCGGCATGCTCTTCGCCGCCGCGATCATCAAACGCTACGACCTCCCCGTCCCCTGGCGCGCGATGGGCATCACCGCGGCCGTCTCCACCACCATCTTCGTCTGGTTCCTTCTCGGCCGACCGAGCATCGCCGCGCGCATCCTGACGATCAGCACCGGCGCGGGTATCATCGCGACCATGGTCGTCATCGCGCTCTGGCCGGTCGAAAAGCGCCACCTGATCGACCGCGTGCTGTTCTGGGTCGCCGCCTTTTCGGCGCTCAACCTCATCGTCCGACCCGTCGTCCTGCTTTCGCTACGCGGCGGTTTCGACAATTATGTCGGCTTCCAGCAGTCAATCTATTGGACCACCGTCCAGTTCACGCAGGCGATGGTGTCGATCGTCGCGGCGATCAGCCTGATGGTCGCGGTTGCGATCGACCAGATCGCCGAGCTGCGCCGTCAGGCCGACTATGACAATCTTTCGGGCCTGCTCAACCGCCGCGGGTTCGAGGCGCAGGCCGAAACCGCGCTTCGTCGCTGCCAGGACGAAGCGCGCCCCGTCGCGCTGCTCGTCGCGGACCTCGATCATTTCAAGCGCATCAACGACAATCACGATCACGCGGTCGGTGACGCGATCATCGCCGCTTTCGGCGCGCATGTCCGGCTGATCGGCCCCGCAGCTATGGTCGCGGGCCGCATCGGCGGAGAGGAGTTCGCGCTGCTCGTCCCCGGCGCGGGGATCGAGTCGGCGCGCCAGCTCGCCGAAGCGGTGCGCACCGGCCTTCAGGCCGCCTGCGCCGACCGCATCCCCGCCAGCCTCTGCCCGACCGCGAGCTTCGGCATCGCAGTCGGGACGCCCGGCGGTGGCACCAACCTCGCCGCACTGATGCACGAGGCCGATCAGGCGCTCTACGAAGCCAAGCGCACCGGCCGCAACCGCGTGCGCTCCTATACGCCGAAGCCCGTGCGCCTTACCGCGAATGGCGGCTGAGCCGCCGCGCTATTTCGCGCGCCGCACCGCCACCACCTTGATCTCGACGACCGCGGTCGGTTCGTACAGTCGCGACACGCCGATCGCGGTCCACGCCGGAAAGGGCGCCTTGACATAATTGTTCTTCACCGCCGCAAAGCCGTCGATATGCGCGGCAAGGTCGGTGTGAAAGGTCGTGATGTCGACGACATCGTCCCAGCTCGCGCCCGCGCGCGCCAGCGTCGCGGCGATATGTTTGAAAGCGCGCTCATACCCAGGCGCCAGATCGCTCTCGCCCTTCGCTGGCGCCGCGACCACCCCCGACAGATAGATGATGTCGCCGGCGATCACCGCATCGGCATAGCCCACCGCCTCCTGAAACGCGCGCGCTTCCGCATTTTCGGGCATCAGCACCGATCCCGCCTCGCGCGCGCCCGCCGACCCGGCGCACAGCCCCGCCACCAGCGCCATTCCCACCATCCTTGGCATCGCCCCTCGCATGATCCGCATCCCCCGTCTCGATCCAACCACGCCCGCGAACCTGACAGCGGACGGTCGCGAAGGCCAGCCCTTCGTCACCGGCCACGAACCGGCCCCCTACAGACCGACCATGATTTTCTTCGCTTATCAGGCCATTAATCCTCTTCCGCAGGAAAAGCCGCAGTCCCGCCAAGCTATTCCCCGCGCGGGACCATGAACGGAACAGAGACAAGGGAACAGAAACATGCGGACCCGACGACCATCGAACCTCCTCTGCGACGAACGCGGCGCGACCGCGATCGAATATGGGCTGATCGCCGCGCTGATCTCGCTCGCGTGCATCATCGCCTTCCAGATGCTCGGGCTCAGTCTCGAATCTATCTTCACGACGATCGACGAGGCGCTGAACCGATAATCCTACATCATATAAAGAATTCTTTATATGTCTGTTGACAATCACTGAGCGGCCTCTATCCTGAAAGCTGTCGAGGTTCTTCGCGTCGTCATGCGCCGCGAAGCTAAGACGGGAAGCCGGTGCGCCTCGCAAAGGGGCAATTCCGGCGCTGCCCCCGCAACTGTAAGCGGCGAGCGGCGGTCGTTACGTGTCACTGGTTCGGCAAGGAACCGGGAAGGCCAGACCGCAGCATTGACCCGCGAGCCAGGAGACCTGCCTCGTCAGATAACGTCCTCCGGCGGGGTGTCCGGTCAGGCCGCATGCATGGCTGCGCCCGACCTTGCTTCGCGGGCGTGGAATCCTGTGCGTTCGCGTCTGCCCGGCGCCTTGCTCCTTGCAAGGTGCTTGAAGAATGACTGTCAGCGTCGCCACTCTCGGCTTCCCCCGCATCGGCCTCCGCCGTGAACTCAAATTCGCGCTCGAAAGCTATTGGGCCGGGAAATCCTCCCTCACCGACCTGCAAACCGCCGCCGCGGGGCTGCGCGCGCTCCACTGGACGCGGCAAAAAGCGCTCGGCGCCGACATCCTGCCCTCGAACGACTTCTCGCTCTATGACCATGTGCTCGATACCTCGGCGCTCGTGGGTGCTATCCCTCCGCGCTACGACTGGGCAGCCGACACCGTCGACCCTGACCTCTATTTCGCGATGGCGCGCGGCGCGCAGAACGCCTGCTGCGGCGGCGATACGACCGCGATGGAAATGACCAAATGGTTCGACACCAACTATCATTTCCTCGTCCCCGAACTCACCGCCGGCCAGACCTTCCGCATCGCCTCGACCAAGATCTTTGACGAGTTTGCGGAAGCCAAGGCGCTCGGCCATGCGACGCGCCCCGTCCTGCTCGGCCCCGTCAGCTATCTGATGCTCGCCAAGGGCAAGGCGGTCGAGCCGCTCGCCCTGCTGCCCCAGCTCCTCGACACCTATGCAGAGATTCTCGCTCGCCTCGCCGCGCTTGGTGCCGACTGGGTCCAGATCGATGAGCCCTGCCTCGTCCTCGACCTGACGGGCGACCAGCGCACCGCCTTCGAGCGCGCCTACGCCCGGCTCGCGACGCGCGGGCCCAAGCTGATGCTCACCACTTACTTCGGCGGCCTCGGCGACAATCTCGATCTCGTCGCGGACCTTCCCGTCCACGGCCTGCACCTCGATCTCGTCCGCGCGCCGGATCAGCTCGCCCCCGCGCTGGCGAAGCTCCAGCCGCATGTCCTCCTCTCGCTCGGCGTCATCGACGGCCGCAACATCTGGCGCGCCAACCTCCCCGACCTCTATTGGCGCCTCAAGGAACTTGCGGCCAGGCGCGACGTCATCCTCGCGCCCTCATGCTCGCTCCTCCACGTCCCCGTCGACCTCGCGCTCGAAACCGGCCTCGATCCCGAAATCGCCCAGTGGCTGGCGTTCGCCGCGCAGAAGGTGGAGGAACTCGCCGCGCTGGCCAAGGCGCTGAACGAAGGCGAGGACGCAAGCTTCGCCGCCTTCTCCGCCTCGCGCATCGCCGCGGTCGCACGCCGGACCTCGCCCAAGATCCACGACGCGCAGGTGGCGCAGCGCCTCGCCGCCCTCGACGCCGGCGCCACCCACCGGACCTCCCCCTTCGCCGTCCGCCGCGAAGCGCAGCAGGTCCGGCTGAACCTCCCCGCCTACCCCACCACGACGATCGGCAGCTTCCCGCAGACCGCAGAGGTCCGCAAGGCGCGCGCCGCGCACGTCAAGGGCGATATCGACGACGCCGCTTACGCCCAATATCTCCGCGTCGAAACGCGCGCCGCGGTGAAATGGCAGGAGGAGGTCGGCCTCGACGTCCTCGTCCACGGCGAGTTCGAGCGTAACGACATGGTGCAATATTTCGGCGAGCAGCTCGCGGGCTTCGCCTTCACCCGCGCCGGCTGGGTGCAAAGCTATGGCTCGCGCTGCGTCCGCCCACCGATCCTCTATGGCGACGTCTCGCGCCCGCGGGCGATGACCGTCGACTGGTGGCGCTTTGCGCAGGACCAGACCGACTTGCCGATGAAGGGCATGCTCACAGGCCCCGTCACCATCCTGAACTGGTCCTTCGTCCGCGACGATCAGCCGCGCGCGACAAGCTGCCGCCAGATCGCGCTCGCGATCCGCGACGAGGTACAGGACCTCGAGGCTGCCGGCGCCGCGATCATCCAGATCGACGAGGCGGCGCTGCGCGAAGGCCTCCCCCTCCGTCGCAGCGAATGGCAGCATTACCTCGACTGGGCGGTCGAAAGCTTCCGCATCGCATCGTCCGGCGTGCGCGACGACACGCAGATTCACACGCATATGTGCTATTCGGAGTTCAACGACATCATCCGCGCGATCGGCGCGATGGACGCCGACGTCATCTCGATCGAGACCGCACGCTCACAGATGGAGTTGCTCGACGCCTTCGCCTCCTACGCCTATCCCAACGAGGTCGGCCCCGGCGTCTATGACATCCACAGCCCCCGCATCCCGGCGGAGCGCGAGATGACCGATCTGCTCACGCTCGCCGCCAAGCACGTCCCGCCCGCGCAGATTTGGGTGAACCCCGACTGCGGGCTCAAGACGCGCAAGTGGGACGAGGTGCGCCCCGCGCTGGTCGCGATGGTCGCCGCGGCCAAATCGATGCGCGCCCGCGCGCTGGTGAAGGAGGCCTATCTTGCCAAGTGATGCCGCGCATCAGGCCATGCCAGCGGGCCAGCCCGCCGTCCGCGTCACTGCCATGCCCGCCAACGCCAATGTCTATGGCGACATTTTCGGTGGCTGGCTGATGGCCCAGATGGACCTTGCCGCCTCGTCGGTCGCGTCGCTCCACGCGCGCGGCCGCGCGGTGACGATCTCGGTGGAGGGCATGTCCTTCCACCGTCCCGTCTTCGTTGGGGACGAGGTTTCGGTCTTTGGCCGCCTTGTAAAAGTCGGCCGCACCTCGATGCATGTCGAGGTCGAAGCCTGGGCTCGCGACCGCCATGCCGAGGAGGCGCACAAGGTCACGCAAGCGGTCTTCATCTTCGTCGCGGTCGGCCCGGACCGCCGACCAAGGGCGGTGCGGGCGCTATCCGGCTAAGCCCCCCTTCCTCGTCACCCCGGGCTTGATCCGGGGTGACGAGCGTAGAAACGCGGCGGTTTTCCTTTGCGTCTTCGCGCCTTCGCGTGAGCCAAATCTTCCCCCCACCCCCTTGCATTTCCCCACCCTCGGCGTAAGGCGGCGCGGACATAAACCTGCGCGTGCGACTCCGCTTAGCTCCGCTCTCCCGAACGGGCATCGGCCGTCATTCCCCGCCGCGCCAACATGGGGACTGCAATCCTATGACCACCACCGGCCACGACACGCTGGGAACCCGTTCGACGCTCGACGTCGGCGGAAAAAGCTATGCTTATTATTCGCTCGACAAGGCTGCGGCCAAGCTCGGCGACGTTTCGCGCCTGCCCTTCTCGATGAAGGTACTGCTCGAAAACCTCCTCCGCTTCGAGGATGGCGGGTTCACCGTGTCAAAGGATGACGTGCAGGCGCTGGTCGACTGGCAAAAGGACCCGCATTCGAACCGCGAGATCCAGTATCGCCCCGCGCGCGTGCTGCTTCAGGATTTCACCGGCGTTCCCTGCGTCGTCGATCTTGCCGCGATGCGCGATGCGATCGCAAAGCTTGGCGGCGACACGACCAAGATCAACCCGCTCGTCCCCGTCCACCTTGTCATCGACCACTCGGTCATGGTCGACGAATTCGGTCATCCCAAGGCGTTCGAACAGAATGTCGAGATCGAATATTATCGCAACGGTGAACGCTATGACTTCCTGAAATGGGGCTCGAAGTCGCTCGACAATTTCAAGGCGGTGCCCCCGGGCACTGGCATTTGCCACCAGGTCAATCTGGAGCATATCGCGCAGGCGGTGTGGTCGAGCCAGGACGCCGACGGCACGACGGTCGCTTATCCCGACACCTGCGTCGGCACCGACAGCCATACGACGATGATCAACGGCCTCGGCGTGCTCGGCTGGGGCGTCGGCGGGATCGAGGCTGAGGCCGCGATGCTTGGCCAGCCCGTGTCGATGCTCATCCCCGAAGTCGTCGGCTTCAAATTCACCGGCAAGCTCAAGGAAGGCGTCACCGCGACCGACCTCGTGCTCACTGCGACGCAGATGCTGCGGGCCAAGGGCGTCGTCGGCCGTTTCGTCGAATATTTCGGCCCCGGCCTCGCGTCGCTGTCGCTCGCCGACCGCGCGACGCTCGCTAATATGGCGCCCGAATATGGCGCGACGTGCGGCTTCTTCGGCGTCGACGACAAGACGCTCGACTATATGCGCCTGACCGGCCGCAGCGACGAGAATATCGCGCTGGTCGAAGCCTATGCCAAGGCACAGGGCCTGTGGATCGTCGAGGGTGCCGCGGACCCCGTGTTCACCGACACGCTCGAACTCGACCTTGCCACCGTCGTGCCGTCGCTTGCCGGTCCGAAGCGTCCGCAGGACCGCGTTTCGCTTCCCGACGTCGACGATGTGTTCAACGCCGACATGGCGAACACCTATAAAAAGGCGCAGACGCGCGTTCCGGTCGAGGGCAAGGATTTCGACATTGGCGACGGCGACGTCACCATCGCCGCGATCACGAGTTGCACCAACACCTCGAACCCCGGCGTGCTGGTCGCCGCGGGTCTGGTCGCGAAGAAAGCCGACGCGCTTGGGCTGAAGCCCAAGCCGTGGGTCAAAACCTCGCTCGCCCCGGGGTCGCAGGTCGTCACCGACTATCTGGTCAAGGCCGGGCTGCAGAAGCATCTCGACAATATCGGCTTCAACCTCGTCGGCTATGGCTGCACGACATGCATCGGCAACTCGGGGCCGCTGGCTGAACCGATTTCAAAGGCGATCAACGAAAATGGCCTCGTCGCCGCGGCGGTGATTTCGGGCAACCGCAACTTCGAAGGCCGCGTGTCGCCCGACGTTCGCGCGAACTTCCTCGCCTCGCCGCCGCTCGTCGTCGCTTACGCGCTCAAGGGCACGGTGATCGAGGATTTCACCACCACCCCGATCGGGCAGGACCAGTCGGGTAACGACGTATTCCTCGCCGACATCTGGCCGACCAATCTGGAAGTTGCCGAGGCGGTGGCGGGCGCGGTCGACCGCGACATGTTCGAGGCGCGCTATGCCCATGTCTACAAGGGCGACGAGCATTGGCAGAAGATCGAGGTCGAGGGTTCGGACACATATCAGTGGCGCGCGGGCTCGACCTATGTCGCCAACCCGCCGTATTTCGAGGGCATGACGATGACCCCGGCGCCGGTGTCGGATATCGTGAACGCCAAGCCGCTTGCGATCCTCGGCGACAGCATCACGACCGACCACATCAGCCCTGCCGGCAGCATCAAGGCGGACTCGCCGGCCGGAAAATGGCTTATGGAACATCAGGTTAGCAAGGCCGACTTCAACAGCTACGGCGCCCGCCGCGGCCACCACGACGTTATGATGCGCGGCACCTTCGCCAACATCCGCATCAAAAACGAAATGGTCCCCGGCATCGAGGGCGGCATGTCGCGCTACGGTTCGGAGGTCATGCCGATCTACGACGCCGCGATGCGTCACAAGGCCGACGGCACCCCGCTCGTCGTTATCGCGGGCAAGGAATATGGCACCGGCTCGTCGCGCGACTGGGCGGCAAAGGGCACCAACCTGCTCGGCGTCCGCACCGTGATCGTCGAAAGCTTCGAGCGTATCCACCGTTCGAACCTCGTCGGCATGGGCGTGCTGCCGCTGCAGTTCCTCGAAGGCCAGAGCCGCGAGACGCTGGGCCTGACCGGCGACGACCAGTTCACCATCACCGGCGTCGCGGACCTGAAGCCGCGCCAGACGGTCACGGTGAACGTCACCCGCCCCGATGGGTCGACGTTCAGCTTCGATACGCTCTGCCGCATCGATACGGCGAATGAGGTCGAATATTATATGAACGGCGGCATCCTGCACTATGTGCTGCGCAAGCTCGCGGCCTGATGATACACGGGGGCGATGAGCGGACTTCTTCTCTTCGCCCTCGGCTTTCTCTGCGGCGCCGGCCTCGTACTGGCGCTGCGGCGTGACAGCGGCGCGCGCGACCTGACGGGTCCGCCGCCGCGGGCGCCCTCCCCGCCCCGCAGCGTGCAAATCGACGCGGCACCGGTGACCGTACAGGTCCATACCGAAGTCCATAGCGACGACCAGATTCTCGAAATGATCCGCCGCGGCCGCAAGATCGAAGCGATCAAGCGGATGCGCGACCTGACGGGAATGCGGCTTTCCGAAGCCAAGGATGCCGTCGAGGCTATCGAACGGACATTGCGCTAAGCGCGCTCTTACTGACAAAGGAAAACGCGATGGGTCCGCTCGAAATCCTGATCGAGGTCATCGGCTGGACCGCTGCCGTAATCATCCTCGCTGCCTATGTCCTGCTGTCGATCGGCAGGCTCGATGGCCGCAGCTATCTCTATCAGTGGATGAACGTGGTGGGCGCGGGCGGATTCATCATCAATTCGGGGTATAACGGCGCGATCCCGTCGGCCGTCCTCAACGTCATCTGGGCCGGCATGGGGATATTCACCTTATGGGCCGTGTGGCGCGGCCGGCGGGCGGCGCGCGCCATCACTCCCTAGGGCTTGGCCGCCGCGTTCCACGCCGCGACCTTCGCACGCGTGTCGGACAGCATCTTGTCGATCGCTCGACGGTCCTGAACGACCCCGCGCATCACCACCGCATCGATCGCGCGCGTTGCTGCAATATCCTCAAGCGGATTCGCGCGAAGCAGGACCAGATCGGCCGCCATACCGGGTTTCACCGCGCCATAGCGATCAAGCTGACCGAACCACGCGGGTCCCGCGCGCGTTGCCGAGACCAGCGCCTGCGCGGGGGTCAACCCCTTTTTCTGGAACAGTTCGACCTCGTCATGCAGGCCAAAGCCCGGGTAATTGAAGCTGTTGAGGAAACCCGCGTCGGTCCCGGCGATGATCGGCACGCCGGCTTTGGCGAGCATCGGCAGGATCGTCGCTACGTCCTCGATCTGCTTGTGCCGCGCCGCGATCGCCGCGGCGTCGGCCTTTGCCGCGCGCTCGATCCGCCAGTCATAGGTCTTGCGCAGCTTCGGCCCGATATAGGCGAGGCCCGCATCCTTCGAATGATCTTCGCGATCGAGATTGGCGATGATGCGGCTGCCGTTGAGCGTCGGCGTCACAAAAACGCCCTTCGCGGCGAAATGGCGATAGGCCGCCATCGCGGTTTCGCGATCGAACCCCGCATCGAGCCGACGGTTCGCCTCGGCGCGGTCGATGCGCTTCGCGGCGAAATCGGCGGCAATCGCGGCTTCGTCCTTCGCGCCCGCATTATAGGCATAGTCGAGATGTTCGATCGAGCTGATCCCGGCATCGACCGCCTGCTCCGTAGTCAGCGCCATCGGGATATGGCCCGAAGTCCTGAGCCCGAGCGCCTTCGCCCGCCCCAGCGCATAGAGAAACAACTCGGGTTTCAGCGTGCTGTCGGTGATCTTGACGAAATCGACCTTGTCGCGCGTTTTCAGACGCTCGAGCGCTGCATCGACATCGGCCTCGCTTCCGACTTCGATCGTTCCTTTCCATATCGGTGCGATCCCCTCGATCTTCGCGCCCGAGGTCAAGAGCCGCGGACCGAAAAGGCTACCGCTCGCAATTTCGCTGCGCCATGCAAGCACCTGTTCGGGCAAATCCCCCGAACAGTCGCGGATCGTCGTGATTCCGTTCGCGACATAGAGCGGCAGCAGCGCCTTATTCTCTTCGATCAGTTCGGGGCCGCCGCCGAAATGCACATGCATGTCCCACAATCCCGGGATCAGGTAGCGCCCCTTGCCTTCGACCGTGCGCCCGGCGCGCCATCCTTTGGCGATCGCGGCGTCGTCGCCCACCGCGACAATATCGTTACCCTTCAGTACCACCGCTTGCCCAGCCACGGGCTTCGCCGCTTCGACGTCGATGATCGTGACGTGGCGGATGATGACATCGCCCTGCGTCGGGGCGGCAAAGGCGGGGGACGTCAAGGCAAGCAACGACGACGCAAGGGCAGTGACTAATTGTTTCATGGGCGACCTTTCCAGACTCGGGAAATGCCTTAGCCCCGTCGCGGTCGATACAACAAGGGGAGGATGGTGGGCGCTGACGGGCTCGAACCGCCGACCCTCTCGGTGTAAACGAGATGCTCTACCAACTGAGCTAAGCGCCCCCGAATGTCGCCATATGCGGGAGGTGCGCCCCTGCCATAAGCCGCGCCCGCTGGCAAGCGCGACCTCACGCGATCAGAGCCAGCCGATCCGTTTGAAACGAAGATAGAGCATCAGGCAGATGCCGCCCATGGTGCCAACGATCAGCGGGTAGCCGAAGGCCCATCGAAGTTCGGGCATATGATCGAAATTCATGCCATAGATGCCGGCAATCGCGGTCGGCACCGCCAGGATCGCCGCCCAAGCCGCCAGTTGGCGCGTGATCACGCCCTGACGCTGTTGTTCGAGCATGCCGTTGGTTTCGATCACCGATGCAGCGATATCGCGCAGCCCGGCGAGCCGATATTCCGCGCGCTGCACATGGTCCCATATGTCGCGATAAAATGGGCGCACGACGGGGTCGATATTCGGCAGCTCATCATCGGTCGCAAGGCGCCCCGCGACCTCCTTCATCATCCCGACGAGACGCTGGAAGCGGATAATCTCGTGCCGTTGCTTGTAAAGGTGACGAATTTCGGCGGCATCGAGCGGCGTATCCATGACGCTGTCCTCGACCCCCAGCATCCGCTCCTCGATCGCATCGACCACCGGGAAATAACCGTCGACGATGAAATCGAGCACGGCATAAAGGACGTAATCGGGTCCATGCGCGAGCTTTGCCGGCAAGCTTTCGAGTCTTGCGCGCACGTCCGTGTGCGTACGCGCCGACCCGTGGCGGACGCTAACGAAGAAATGCGGGCCGATGAAAAAAGCCGTTTCGCCGGGTTGGATCGTATCGCCATCAAGATTGGCGGTACGCGTGATCAGGAACAACTGGTCGCCATAGGCTTCGACCTTCGGCAATTGATTCGCCTTCAGCGCATCCTCGACCGCCAGCGGGTGGAGGCCGAAACGCTTTGCTATGCCCGCAAGCTCTTCCGGTGTCGGCTCGTAGAGGCCGAGCCAGAAGAAATCACCCGGATCGCAATCTTCGGGAATCGCTTCGTCCGGACCCAGTTCCCGAACAAGCTTTCCATCATGATAAACGCGGGCGGCCATGATCGGCATAGACAGAAACTCCGTTGAATGGCGCTTACATAGTGCGGCCAATCGCGAAGGGAAATGCGCCCCGCGTCGCGGCTAGATATCCCGGCTGTCATACGCCCACTGCAGCAATGCCTGCCGCTGTTTCGGCCGGCAAAAGGGATCGCCCGGCTCGCAATGTTTGCGCACTTGCGCGGCGTGACGCCGGAACGCGCGCCACCGCGCAATCTGGCGGTGGTCCTCGCCCGGCATCCGTCGCCCCGAATAATAGCGGCAATACCATTGGAACCAGCCGCGCGGGTCGTCGGGGTGGATCCACCCTTTCTGCACCCAGACTTGCAAGGGAACACTCGCCCTTATGCCGAAATAGTTGAGCGTGCAGTCGGCCCTTTCGGGCGCAAGCTTCGCGTTTTTGAACCAGCTTGCCGGAAATTCGGCGGTGCAGTCGGTCATATATTTGCCGCAGAATACCCCGAGTTCCAACATCTCGGCAGGCGTGAGTTCGGGTTCGAAATCGGGATCGAACGCCTTTCCCATCGGGGCGGTCCGCGTATAGCGATACCCCTGCTGCATCCGGTCAGTCACGACCACTTCGACGGCATTCTTCATGACCGGAATCATGCCGCGCCAATCGGTATGAACCAAGCCTATTCTTCGAGCGCCTCAAAATATCGGGCCAGCGCATCATAGGCGCCTTCGGCTAGGGCGATGAAGATACGGCGGCCATCTTGCGGATCGTCCCCGCGCACGAACAGGCCGGCGTCGGTCATCGTCTTGATCCAGCGCAGCGCAGTCGTCGCGGGAACCGCAGCGGCGATGCACAGGCTCGACACCGAGACCGGCTGGCGTTCGAGCCGCGCGGCATAGAGGTCGAGCAACATGTCCCACGCCGGATCGGCGAACAGGTCGGCGGGGAAATATTGTTCGCGCATCCGCCGCTGGCGCAGCATCCGTCGCACCGCTTTGGCACGCTGCCGGTCGAGCGTGCGCTCTTCGGGAACGAAGCTGCGCGGCATCGCAGTAAAGTCGCGCGACGGCGTGCGGACCTGTTCCGGATAGTCGGAAAGATCTTCGGTCCGCGAAATATAGCCCGTCGGCGTACCGGGAAGACCGCCCCTATGTCCGGCGAGGTCGCCGAGCAAACGAGAGATGCGCGCGACTTCTTCTTGCAGCCGATCGATCCGCTCCATCGCATCGTCTCGTGCGACATCGTGGAACACGCCGTCCCGCGCGCGCCGCGCCGTCGCCAACGCGACGAGCCGGTCGGTTGGATCGGCGTCGACCAGAAACTGTGCGTTGAGCGACGCGGGAATGACTGCCATGATCCGGTCGAGATCCGGAAGCTCGGTTTCGAAAACCAGGTTGCACCCCTGCGCTTCCGCCGCCGCGCATATGTCAGCCAGCGTTTCGCGTTCGACCGCGTCCGCCCGCGACACCCAGACAATGTCGAGCGTGGCGGTTTTCCGAATATAATTTGCCGCCAAAGGAGCCGATATTGTTTTCGCCAAGCGTACATCTGCAAGCGAAGTCAGATCGGGACAATCGCCCGGTAACCCCACGAACAAAAGTGGCGACGCAACAGCTTCAGGGAGCGACCCACGGAGCGCTTCGGGAGGCTCGTCATGCTCCGCGCCGAAACCGTTCGGCGGAAATGCCGATGTTTCCAATGGCTGCAGGTCTATCATGCTGTCGTCCCCCCTTTCCATAACTCCACCTTGGCGTAAGCATGCCGTCATTTCGGCGATATTCACTTTTCTATTCGCTCCCGTTTGCCGCCAATCCGGACCCAAGCTTGTTCTCGGCATGAGTGGGCGTGCATCGGTCGTCGGGTAATCTGTCCATTCTGGACATGGTTTGTTCTCATCGTCAATACTTAAATCATCCTTGCAAAGCCCCCTTCATCGAGTCAGGCGACACCTATGGTTTCAGGCTCCTCTTCGCTCGCACATCTGCGTTGGCGGCGGCGCTTTCGGTCGCTGCTCGCGCTGCTGCTGCTCGCCGGACTCGCCTTTGCCGCATGGCTGGCGTCGCCGGCCCCGATTGCGACGGTGCCGCTTGTCCATGTGATCGACGGGGACAGCTTGACGGTGCGGCAGGATAACGCGCCGCTGACGATCCGCCTGACCGGTATCGACGCGGTCGAATATCGGCAGGATTGCTCGCGCGCCGCGGAACGCTGGGCATGCGGGCGCGAAGCACGTACCGCGCTTGAAAAACTGGCTGGCCCCGGACCGCTCCATTGCGAATTCGCCGCAAAGGATCGTTACGGCCGCACCCTTGCCGTGTGCCGCTCCGCACCCTTCCCCGACGGGATTGACCTTGGCGCCGAAATGACCCGGCTCGGTTGGGCGGTGGCGACTAGCGACGCCTATATGGTGGAAGAAGCCGAAGCGCAGGCGAAACGGCGCGGCATCTGGCAGGGCGACTTTATCCGTCCCGATAACTGGCGCGCGGCCCACGAACGCACCACCGCCGCTCTCATGTCGCCCGATCCCTAGAAATGGGCCGCTATGCCTCGCGCCCGTTTCGGGCTAGGGCGAGCACATGAACAGCCTGTTTCCCGTCATGATCGGCGGCGCGATCGGCGCCGGCGCCCGTCATATGGTCGGGCAGGCGATGCTCGCGCGGCTCGGCCCCGGCTTCCCGTGGTGGACGTTGTCCATCAATATCGCCGGCAGCCTCCTTATGGGCCTGCTCGTCGGCGCGCTCGCGCGTAGCAGCGATGGCGGCGAAACCGCGCGTCTGTTCGTTGGGGTCGGAATTCTCGGCGGCTTCACCACATTCTCCTCCTTCAGCATGGAATTCTGGATGCTTTTCGAACGCGGTCAAAATGCTCAGGCGGCCGCCTATGTCCTCGCGTCGGTAATCGGCGCGATCTGCGCCTGCGGTCTCGGCCTCTTCATCGTGCGGCAGGTACCGGCATGAGCGAACCCAAGGGAAAGTTTGACGGCGCCACCATCGCCGAGGAGGATGACGGCATTCGCCTCGACCGCTGGTTCAAGCGCCACCGCGAGGGCACGCCACACGCGCTGCTCGCGCGATGGGCGCGGTCGGGCCAACTGACGCTCGACGGCAAGAAGGCCGACGTGTCGGACCGGATTGCGACCGGGCAAAAACTCGTCATGCCGACGCCGCCGGTGGAGGCCGAGGCGCGTCCGGCGCGTAAAGGCCGTCCGCTGACCGACGCCGATATCGATCTGGCGACGGGGATGATGATCCACCGGGACGACAGCGCGATCGTGCTGAACAAGCTGCCCGGCCTTGCAACGCAGGGTGGAACCAAGACCGAGCAGCATGTCGACGGCTTGCTCGACGCGCTGAAATTCGACGGTCCGACGCGGCCCAAACTCGTCCACCGGCTCGACAAGGATACGTCCGGCGCGCTGCTGATCGCGCGCACGCCGCGCGCCGCCGCCTATTTCGCCAAAAGCTTTTCGAACCGCAGCGCGAAAAAGACCTATTGGGCACTGATCGTCGGCGTCCCCGATATTCAGCAGGGCGAAATCGACCTGCCGCTCGCCAAGCAGCCGGGATCGGGCGGCGAGAAGATGCACGTCCACGACAGCGGCCTCGCCGCAAAGACGCGCTATCGCGTCATCGAACGCGCGGGAAACAGTGCGGCATGGGTCGAGCTGCAGCCACTCACCGGGCGCACGCACCAGCTTCGCGTCCATATGGCAGCAATCGGTCACCCGATCGTCGGTGACGGCAAATATGGCGGCAAGGGCGCGTTCCTGACCGGGACGATCAGCCGCAAGATGCATCTGCACAGCCGGCGCCTGCGCATCGACCATCCCGATGGCGGCGCGATCGATATCAGCGCGGATGTGCCCGAGCATTTCGCCGCGAGCCTCGACGCGCTCGGCTTCGACCTTTTGCTCGGCCAGATCGGGATCGACGATATCGCCAAGGGACCGCCACCGAAGGCGGCGGCAAAAGCCGCTGCCAAGGCGCATAGCAAACAGATCCGCAAGGCCAGGCGCGGCGAACGACGCGGACGCACGGCGGACAGCAAGCCGACCGATTTCGTCGGCAAGCCGAAGCCCAAGGCGAAAGCGAAACCGGGCAAGCCCGGCAAGCCGGCGCCTGGGAAACCCGTGGGCAAAAAGCCGAGCGCGAAGAAGCATCCGGCGCGCCCGCCCAAAGCCGGCTGATGCATCCGAATTCCGCCTTCCGCCCGCGGCAGGACGACCTTGCCGAATTGCTTGTGCGCGAGATCGGTTTTGCCGCCATCTTCGCGAACACGCCCGACGGCCCGCGCGTGGCGCACACGCCCGTGGTGCTCAGCGACGACCGGACGACGCTGCAATTCCATCTCGCGCGCGGCAATGCGCTGACGCGGCATCTCGACGGAGCAAATGCGCTTGCCGTCGTACAGGGGCCCGACGCCTATGTTAGTGCGAGCTGGTACGCAGAGGCCGATCAGGTCCCGACGTGGAACTACGTCGCGATCGAGATGGAAGGCATGGCGCGCAAGCTCGACGATAGCGCGCTGGTCGCCCTGCTCGATACATTGTCCGCCCAGCACGAAGCGCGCGTCGGAGCAAACCCGCCATGGACGCGCGCCAAGATGAACCCTGCGCTGTTCAGCAAGATGACCGGTGCCATCACCGGATTCGAGATGCGGATCGCCGCCTGGCGCCCGACGATAAAGCTGTCACAGAACAAATCCGCCGACGAACGCGCGCGCGTGATTGAGGGCGTGGAGGCGACCGGTCATGGCGCGCTCGCGCAGTTGATGCGCCATCTTGGCGGCGATAGGGAGGGTGCATGAGCCAAGCTGACGACGCACTCGCAAAGAAACGCTTCTTTGCCCTTTCGATCATGCGCCTGATGGGCGCCGCCTTTGTCGCGATCGGTTTTATCCTGATCAGCGGCGGGTTTTCGCTCGCGGGGCAGCCGACCGACCGCTGGATTGGCGTCGCGATCGTGCTCGTCGGCGCGTTCGATTTCGCTGTGATGCCGCTGCTCCTCGCGCGCCGCTGGCGGTCGCCCAAAAACCCGTGAAGCGCTTCTGGAAAGAGGTTGCGGTCGTCGCGGACGACGGCGGCTGGGGCATCGCGCTCGATGGCCGGCCAGTGCGTACGCCGCAGCGCGCGCCGCTGGCCGTCGCGAGTATCGCGCTTGCCGAAGCGGTCGCCGCCGAATGGCGCGACGTCAGTGAGACGATCGATCCGGCCGCCATGCCGATGACGGGCTTGACCAACGCCGCGATCGATCTGGCGACGCCCGACCTTATGGCCTTCGCGGCACCGGTCGCCGCTTATGCCGAGAGCGATCTCTTCTGCTATCGTGACGCGCGCGACGCGGCGTTGCAGGCCGAACAGGCCGCGGCGTGGAACCCGCTGCTCGCCTGGGCCGAGGCACGCTATGCGATTGAATTCACGCTGACGCAGGGCGTGCTGCCGGTCGACCAGCCTGATGCGACGATCACGGTCCTGCAAGATGCGGTGCTGGCGCAGGACGCGTGGCGGATCACCGCACTCACGCCACTGGTGACGATCGGTGGGTCGCTTGTCGCCGGACTCGCGCTGCTCGAAAACGCGCTCGACGCGGACGCCTTGTGGGAGGCGGTCAGCCTCGACGACCTCTATCAGGAACGCCGCTGGGGCGCCGATAGCGAGGCGCAGAAAGCGCGCGCGGCGCACAAACGCGACTGGGACAATGCCGCGCGGTTTTTGACGCTGCTTTAGTCGGCGAAATTCGGCTTCCGCTTCTGCATCCCGGCCATCACCGCTTCCATCTGGTTCGGGGTGCGGATCACCTTCACCTGCTCGTCGCTTTCGGCCTGCAATATTTCGGCATCGGTTGCGTCGGCCAGCATGTTGCAAAGCCGCTTGGCCCCGCGGATCGCATGCGGGTTCTTGTCGGCAATCACTTCGGCCAGTTCCATCGCTTTCGCCAGCGGGTCGTCCGACACATGCGTGGCGAAACCGAGCAGCTTCGCTTCCGACCCGTTGAATTCGCGATTGGTATAGATCAGCTCGCGCAGCACATCGTCGGCGACTTGCGTGCGCCAAAGCGCCATGCCGGCGACATCGGGAACCAGGCCCCAGCGCATTTCCATGATCGCAATGCGCGTATCGGGATGAACGATGCGAATGTCGGCGGCGGCCATGATTTGGCTTCCCGCACCAAAAGCGACGCCGTGAACCGCCGCGATCACCGGTACCGGGATTTCGCGCCAGCCCCACGCGGCATATTGGGCGTTGTTCGCAATGCCGCGCGTGCGGTCGGACAGGCTGCCCCCTGCGCTGCTGGCGCCCGGATCGCGATCATTGCTGAGGCTCGACAGGTCGAGCCCGGCGCAGAAGGCTCGGCCTTCGCCCGACAACACGACAACGCGCAGCCCCGCGGTTGCTTTGAGCCGATCGATCGCTTCGGCCAGCGCTTCCCACATCGCGGGGTCGAGCGCATTCATCTTGTCGGCGCGGATCAGGCGGACGTCGGCGATCCCGCCATCGAGCATGGTGATCGAAATACGGTCTTTCACGGAAAAGTCCTTTTCAGCGTTTCAATGCGGCCTCGACGAGCGGGAGCTGGTCGTTGCCGAAATACATATCGTCCTTGTCGACGAAGATCGTGGGCGAACCATAGCCACCGCGCGCGATGACTTCATCGGTATTCGTGCGCAACCGGACCTTCACCGGATCGCTGCCGGCCGCAGCGGCCAGCGCGGCGCCATCGAGCCCCTCGGCATCCGCGACGGCGGCGAGAACCGCAGGGTCGTCGAGATTTTCCTGCCGGTCGAAATAGCTCGCGAAGGCTCCGCGCGCGAAGCGGACAAGCGCGGCCTGATCTTCCTCGAGCGCGCAGCAGAAACGCATTGCGGCGATGCTCTTCGCCGGGTGCCATTGCGACGGAAAATTCATGGGCACGCCCGCCAGCCGCGCCCAGTCCTTCAATATCTTCCAACTGTGCGTCAGCCGCCGGTTGTCGGCCTGCTCACGCGCCGCATAGACGGCCGGGTTCACCGCGTTGAACACGCCGCCGACAAGGATCGGTCGATAGATCGCCGTCGCGCCGGTTCGCTCAAGCACGCCCGGCAGATTGTGGAACGCGAGGCAGGTCCAGGGCGAGGAGAGGTCGAAGAAGAATTCGACGCGCGCGGTCACGGGATCAGGCCTCCGCCTTCGCTTTCTCCCAATATTGGTCGCGGAGCAGCCGCTTGTAGAGCTTGCCGGTGTCGTGACGCGGCAGAGCTTCGAGGAAGTCGATGCGGCGCGGAATCTTGACGCCCGACAGTTTCTCGCGCGCAAAAGCGATCAGTTCGTCGCGAAACGCTTCGGTCGCGTCGGCCATGTCGGCGGGCTGGATGACCGCAATCACTTCCTCGCCCATTTCGTCGTGTGGGCCGCCAACCACCGCGACGTCGGCAACCTTCGGGTGCGTGACGAGATGATTCTCGATCTCCTGCGGATAGATGTTCACTCCGCCTGAGATGATCATGAAGCTTTTGCGATCGGTGAGGTAAAGGAAGCCTTCTTCATCCACCTTGCCCACATCGCCGAGGGTCGACCAGCCCTTCGAATTGCGGCTCGATGCCGTCTTCTCGCTATCACCGTGATATTCGAAGACATTTTCGCTTTCAAAAAACACTGCGCCTTCTTCGTTCGGCCCAAGCTCAGTTTCACTATCCTCGCCCATGATGTGGATCGCGCCGAGGATCGGGCGGCCAACGCTGCCCTTGTGCGTCAGCCAGTCGGTGCTGGAGATGAAGGTCATGCCATTGCCTTCGGACCCCGCATAATATTCGAAAAGAACCGGCCCCCACCAATCGATCATCGCCTGCTTGACCGGCACCGGGCAGGGCGCCGCGGCGTGGATCGCGACTTTGAGCGAAGAAGTGTCGTAGCGCGTGCGAACATCGCCCGGCAGTTTAAGCATCCGCACGAAATGCGTCGGGACCCACTGGCTCGAATTCACGCGGTATTTTTCGATGTGGGCGAGCGCGGCTTCGGGGTCGAATTTCTTCATCAGCACAACGGTACCGCCCAGGCGATGGACGGTCATCGACCAGCGCAGCGGTGCGGCGTGATAAAGCGGCGCGGGCGACAGATAGACGCTGTCGGCGTTGATCTGGAACACCGCCGACGCAAGCATGACGAGGCTGTTGACCGCATCGATCGCCGGATCCTCGGGCAATGGCACACGCACGCCCTTGGGACGGCCAGTCGTGCCCGACGAATAGAGCATGTCGACCCCGGCCCGTTCGTCGACGACCGGCGTCGCGGGCATCGCCGCAACCGCATTTTCCCAGCTCTCATAGCCCGCGATGTCACCGCCCATCGCGAAACGCCTGATCCCGGTCGTGAGCTGCTGCGCCGCGCCGGCGAGGCTCGCCGAGACGACGAGAATCTTCGCTCCCGAATTTTCGAGAATATAGTCGGTCTCGTCCTGCGTCAGCCGCGACGAGATGCAGACATAACGCAGCCCCGCGCGCTGCGCGCCCCAGGTAAGCCCATAATAATGCGGCGTGTTGTCGAGCATGAAGGCGACGACATCCTCATGCCTCAACCCGTGCGCGCGAAAGAGGTGCGCGGCGCGATTCGACGCGGCGTCGAGTTCGCCATAGCTGATCGCCTCTCCCGTCTCGGCAACGATGATTGCGGGCTTGTCGGGGTTGTTACGCGCATGAACTGAGGGGTGCATCGGCTATCATCTCCGGGAATCGTTCGTATCTTTATGTCGAAGATGAGTAGCAACCTGAAACTTTTGGTCAAGCAAGCTGGAGCTTATGACAGGGGCTGCGATCAAGAAGCGGCAAATCCGGGCGGAGGATCAGTCAAATTCGCATCGTCGACGCAAGCCCATCGGCCCGCCGGCATTGCACCGCCTTTCGGCTGTGCTAGTCCATGGGCATGACCAGTATCGAAATGCTCGAAGGCGACTTCGCTACCCTGCCCGACCTTGTCCGCACCCATGCCGCGGAGCGTCCCGATGCCGTAGCGGCTGCCGACGCCGTGCGGCGGCTGAGCTGGTCCGAACTGGATCAATTGACCGACCGAATCGCCGCGCGGTTGCAGCAGGACGGATTCGCCAAGGGCGACCGTACCGCGATTGCCGGACTCAATAGCGTCGAGCAAATGGCGGTTATCCTTGGCACGCTGCGCGCCGGCGGGGTCGCGGGGCTCGTCACCAACAGCGCGACGGGCGAACAGATGGCCGCGATGATCGCCGACACCGGTGCGCGCCACCTGTTTCTCGACAGCGCGGCAAAAGCGAGCCTCGAAGGCCATGTCATCGCCGCAAGCGACCTGATCGCGATGGACGGCAGCGAAGCCGGAACGCCGCTCGATGCCTGGCTGTCGCTGGCGGGCGCAAAGCCGGCGCCGGTCGAGATTCTGCCCGGGGACGGGTTCAACATCATCTATTCCTCGGGCACCACCGGGACACCCAAAGGCATCGTCCACAGCCATGCGATGCGCTGGCAGCATATCATCCGCGGCGCGCCCGCCTATGGCCCCAATGCGGTGACGATCCTGTCGACCCCGCTCTATTCGAATACGACGATGGCAAGCTTCATGCCCACCGTCGGGTCGGGCGGACAGGTCGTCCTGATGAAGAAATTCGACGCGCACGGCTTTCTCGAACTCGCGGCACGCGAACGCGCGACCAACACGATGCTGGTGCCGGTGCAGTATCGCCGCATCATGGCGCTCGAGGATTTCGGCGACTTCGACCTGTCCAGCTTCGTCGTCAAATATTGCACCTCGGCGCCCTTCCCCGCGGCGCTGAAGGCCGATGTGCTACAACGTTGGCCGGGCGGGCTGGTCGAAATTTACGGAATGACCGAGGGCGGCGCAGCGTTCATCCTCGAGGCGCATCAATTCCCCGACAAGCTCCATACCGTCGGCAAGCCCGCGCCGGGCCATATCGCGAAGGTAATCGACGAGGACGGCAACGAACTGCCGCAGGGATCGGTCGGCGAAGTCGTCGGACGCAGCCCTGCGATGATGACCGGATACAATAACCGCCCCGACGCGACGAAGGCGATGCACTGGTACGATGCCGAAGGAAATCTCTTCTATCGCCACGGCGATATCGGCCGCATCGACGAGGACGGCTTCCTGACTCTGATGGACCGCGCGAAGGACATGATCATCTCGGGCGGTTTCAACATTTTCCCGAGCGACCTCGAAGCCATATTGATCGCCGACGACCGCGTCGTCGAGGCGGCAGTGGTCGGCATGCCGAGTGAGGAATGGGGGGAGACTCCCGTCGCCTTCGTCGTGCTGAAAGCCGGCGTCGATGCCGAGAGTGTACGCGCCGACTGCAACGCCAGGGTCGGCAAGACGCAGCGGCTGAGCGCGATCGTGCAAGTCGAGGAACTGCCGCGCAGCCCGATCGGCAAGGTACTGAAGCGCGAATTGCGCGACGCACACGCCCGATAGCATCGAAGAGTCACTTTCGGCCGGTTGCGAAGACCGGCGCGACGACGTAAGAGAATATCAGCATCAAGAGTTGGGTCGACGCCCAACGCCAACCTGCCAATCCGGGCAAGGTGGCGCTCCGCAAGGAGGATGTGGCCGAGCCGGCAACCAAACGGATCAAGCCATGCAGCGTCGAACCGTAAAAAGGAACGACGTTTCGTGCCGATAAAGATACCCGATCAACTCCCCGCTCGACATATCCTCGAGGCCGAAGGCGTCATGGTCATGCGCGAAGTCGACGCGGGGCGCCAGGACGTCAGGCCGTTGCGGATCGCCCTGCTGAACCTGATGCCGGACAAGATCAGCACCGAAACGCAGCTTGCTCGCCTGCTCGGAGCGACGCCGCTCCAGATCGAATTGACGCTTGTGCGGATCACCGACCACGTCGCGCGCAATACGTCAGCCGACCATATGGCGGCTTTTTATCGGCCATGGCGCGATGTCCGTACCGAGAAGTTCGATGGCTTCATCATCACCGGGGCGCCGGTCGAGCGACTTCCTTATGAGGAGGTCAGATACTGGTCCGAACTGCGCGCAATTCTCGACTGGACACAGACGCATGTCCACCGTTGCTTCACGATCTGCTGGGCAGCACAGGCCGCCCTTTTTCATTTCCACGGCGTTCCGAAACGCGATCTGTCCAGCAAGGCATTCGGTATATTCCCGCATGCGAATCTTGCGCCGGCCTCGCCATATCTCCGGGGCTTTTCAGACCGGTTCGACGTTCCCGTGTCGCGCTGGACAGACGTTTGCCCGACCGCACTGGCGGAGGCGGACGGGCTGCAGGTCCTGGCTGGCAACGAGGAAGCCGGCGCGGGTCTTGTCTACGATCGGGCCCACCGGACCCTGCATATGTTCAATCACCTTGAATATGACACCGGCACGTTGGCGGCAGAATTTTACCGCGACGGCCGGGCCCAGCTACCAAGGGGCTATTTTCCTGACGACGATCCGGCGAGCGCGCCGGAGAACCGCTGGCGCAGCCACGCGCATTTATTGTTCGCGAACTGGATCAACGAAATCTATCAGACCACGCCGTTCGATGTCGCAGCAATCGGTGAGCATGACGCTTTGGTCGCGGCCTGATGACTTAAAGCGACCGGTTGCGGCCCTCTCCATATCGTCACCCCGGACTTGATCCGGGGTCCCGCTTGATGCGGTGGCCGGTCGATGCGCAAGAAAAGCGGGATCCCGGGTCAAGCCCGGGATGACGAGAGCGAAGAAACGACCGGAAACTAACGCGGGTAATGAGTTCCCCGGCGAAGGCCGGGGTTCAGGGCGGCAATCCGCATAACTCGGCTTTCTAAAGCCCTGGGCCCCGGCCTTCGCCGGGGTACAACCTAGTAGCAAACGTCCGCTCACCACCCCAAAACAGACATCGCCTTCAAATAGGCCTTTCCTACATTATCCGGCCGTGCCAGCCTTCATCCGGCTCTTTCATTCGGTGAACAAAAAAAGCAGTGGCTGCCTGGCTTACGGGTACGACCACGATCGGACGTGCCGCGCACATCCAGCGCGCCGCGACTTGCAAATCGGGGCGCTCAAAGGGCTGAACTTCCCTGAACTTTGAAATATTGCGCGGCCCTTGCGCCGATCCGATCCGGATTCAGCCAGGCGATGTCCAAAGAGGGCAACGACAGCTCTCGCCCCCTAAAAGGACCCTCACGCGCTAACACCAATTTCAATCAGGCCAAGCCCGCCGCCGCTATCGCCGCCAACGCATTCGCGAGCCGCGCGTCGCCTTCGCCCTCGACCCAGGTCCATTTGAGTTTGCGCCGGTCGAGTTCGCCGATCGCAAGCTCCATGAACTGTACGCGCGCGAGTTCGCTGCCGAACAGCCGCGTTCCGTCCTCCTGCCAAGGCAGATCCATCGCGGGGACGAGATAGAGGTCGGCGACATCGTTCCAAAGGTCGATTTCGGGCAGGCGGCGACCGAGCAGCATGATCGCCCACGCCTGCGTCATCAACGGGTCGGTGTCCGACACCAGCCAGTCGGGGGCCTGTGCAAGCGCCTCGCGGGTGGCCGCAATATGCCCGTCGAAGATCGCGAGCAAATCGACCTCGTCGAGATCGGTGCCGTTCGCCTCGGCATAGGTGCGGCCATATTCGGGAACGACGAGCCCGCCGAGATGCAGGGCAAGGCGCGGAGCGAGAGTCGATTTGCCCGTACTTTCTGCGCCGTGGAGGCAAATATGGCGCGTCATATCGCCACCCTGCCCGTCGCCGCGGCGCGGCGCCACTGGACAAAGCCGTCGATCGACAGGCCGAGCAGCACCACATAGACCGCGCTGGTCGCGTAAAGTCCCCGCCAGGCGAACAGCGGCACGGCGATCAGATCGACGAGGATCCAGAGGAACCAGCTTTCGACACGGCGCCGCGCGAGCAGCCATTGCGCGGTGATGCTAAGCATCGCGATCGCCCCGTCGATCCATGGCGCGACCGCGTCGGTATAGCGATCCATCGTGAAGCTCCAGCCAGCCCAGGCGGCGATGGTCGCAAGCGCCCAACCCCAACGCGCGCCTTCGGCCATCCAGCGCACCGGCACGCCGCTATCGTCGCGCGCGCGCATCCACGCCGCCCAGCCATAGAGGTTGAGCGCGAAGAAAAAGCCCTGGAGCAGCATGTCGCTGTAGAGCTTCGCCTCGAAGAAGACGAAGGCATAGAGTGTCACCGCGACGAGAGCGAAGGGATAGTTCCACACGCTGCGCAACGCGACGAGCGCGACATTGGTGAGCACGAACGCCGCCGCGATCCATTCGAGATAGCTCATGCCGCGCCCTCATGGCCCGGCTCCATATGTCTGGGCCGCGTCCACAGTCCCTCGCGGCTGATCCGCCGCTGCGGTGGTCTTCGGACCACCGACCAGCCAGCGCGCGCGATCCAGCCGAGTTTGGCGAAGAGGCTTGATGCCGCGCGGTGGTCCCACGCATGATCGCCACGCGCACGCACTTCGCGGGCGATATCGCCATAGATGCCCGCCGCCGCGAGCACCGCCCAGCGGCTGCGCGGGCCAAGCTTGCGCGCGCCCCAGCGCGCCGACGCCTCATATTCCTCGGCCATTTCGGACAGCCATTTCGCCATCACCGACAAACGCCCGCGAAAGGCGGGGTGCATATGCTGTCCCGGCGGAATGTCGAGTTCCACCATCCATTCGACCGGCAGGTAACAGCGGTCGGCCGCGGCATCCTCCGCCACGTCGCGCGCGATATTGGCGAGCTGGAACGCGATGCCGAGGTCCGAGGCACGGTCGAGCGTCGTTTCGTCGGCGGGGTCGATGCCCATCACAAGCGCCATCGCCACCCCGACCGCCCCCGCGACATGATAGCTGTAGCGCAGAAGATCCTGCTCGCTGCGCGGGCGCCAGTCCTTTGCATCGAGTTCGAAGCCCGCAACGATATCGTCGATGACCGCACGCGGGATCGCGACCTCGGTAAGCAGGAAACCGAGCGCGTCGAACGCCATGTCGCCCGTCGGCTCGCCCGCGAACGCCTTGTCGGTCTGCGCCCGAATATAGGCGACCGCGGCCAGCGGATCATGCCCGGGCGTCATCGTGCCCCCATGATCCTGCCCGTCGATCAGGTCGTCGGCGGCGCGGCACCAGGCGTAGAGAAGCCAGACACGCTCACGCGTCTGTCGGTCAAAGAGCTGGCTGGCCAGCGCGAAGCTTTTCGATCCGCGCGCGATGCTGTCGTGCGCGAAACCGTGGAGGGCATGTGCATCATAGGCCCCCTCCGCAATCATCAGAGATTTTCGGCCTTCATCGCAAAAATCGTCTTGTGCGGTTCATAGGAAGCCATTTTGTCGAGCAGCTCGTCGAGCCCGGCGTCGACGATCATGATCCCGGCGTGCGCCGGCCGGATAAAGCCGACCTCGACCATCTTGCGGTTGAAGGCGATCAGTTCATTGTAAAAGCCCGCCGCGTTGAGCAGCCCGACGGGTTTGGCATGATAGCCAAGCTGCGCCCAGCTGATCGCTTCCCACAGCTCGTCCATCGTACCGACGCCGCCGGGAATGGTAAGAAAACCGTCCGACAGGTCTGTGAACATCTTCTTGCGTTCGTGCATGCCCGAGACGACGTGCAGCTCGGTGCAGCCGCGATGCGCGACCTCGGCCCCGACAAGCGCATCGGGGATGATCCCGATCACCTCACCGCCAGCCTCGAGCGCGCTGTCGGCCACCGCGCCCATCAACCCAAGGCGGCCGCCGCCATAGACGACGCCGATCCCGCGCTGCGCCAGCGTGCGACCGACATGGCGCGCGGTTTCGATATAGATCGGATCTTCGGGGGTCGCGGACCCGCAATAGACGGCAAGACGTTTCATGATTCTTCCAACATCAGATTGGCGGTCGCCTTGGCACTGCCGACGACGCCGGGGATTCCCGCGCCCGGATGCGTCCCCGCGCCGACGAAGTAAAGATTGGAAATCGTGTCATCGCGGTTGTGCGCGCGGAAATATGCGCTTTGCCGCAGCAGCGGCTCAAGGCTGAAGGCGCTGCCGAGATGCGCCGACAGGTCGCGGCCGAAATCGGCCGGGGTGTAATGGAAGCGCGTGACGAGGTTTGCGCGAAGGCCGGGCGCAACACGGCGTTCGACCTCTTCAAGGATCGCGTCGGCAAAGCGCTCACCATATTCGCCGTCCCAGTCGGCCTTTGCCTTCCCCAGATGCGCGACCGGAGCGAGCGCGTAGAAGGTCGAATGTCCCGCAGGCGCCATGCCCGGATCGGTGATGCTGGGATGGTGAAGGTAGAGCGAGAAGTCGTCGGGCACGACGCCGCCATAGATATCGTCCAGCAATCCCTTGTAGCGCGGGCCGAACAGGATGCTGTGGTGAGCGATATCGGGATAATCGCCCTTCACGCCGAAATGGACAACGAAGAGTGAGGGCGACCAGCGTTTGCGCGCGAGGCTTTTCGCAACCTTCAGCCCGCGCGGGTGGTCGAGCAGATCCCTGTAACTGTGCATGAGATCGCCGTTGCAAGCGATCATATCGGAATCGGCGCGCCAGCCGCTTTGCGTCGTCACGCCGGTGACGCGCCCGCCCGTAGTCTCGATCCTCGCCACCGGATCGCCGAGGCGCAAGACACCCCCCAGCCGCTCGAACAGCCGCACCATGCCGCCGACCAGCGTATTGGTACCGCCGCGCGCGAACCAGACGCCGCCGTCCTTCTCGATTGTGTGGATCAGCGCATAGATCGCACTGGTCGTCATCGGATTGCCGCCCACCAGCAGCGTGTGGAACGACAGCGCCTGCCGCAGCCTTTCGTCCCGCACATAGGAGGACACGACGCCATAGACACTGCGCCACGCCTGATATTTCATCAGCGCGGGTGCGGCTTTGATCATCGAAGCAAAGTCGAGGAAGGCGACCGCGCCGAGCTTCACATAGCCCTGCTCGTACACGCCCTTCGAATATTCGAGAAAACGATCGTAGCCGGCAACATCGGCTGGATGGAGCTTCGCGATTTCGGCGCGCAGCGCGGCCTCGTCGTTCGAATAGTCGAAGGTTGTCCCGTCAGGCCAGTTGAGCCGGTAGAAAGGCATGACGGGGACGAGGGTGACGTCGGCGGCCATATCCTGCCCGCTCAGCGCCCAGAGTTCCTGAAGACATGGCGGATCGGTGATCACTGTCGGACCAGCGTCGAAAGTAAAGCCGTCACGGACCCAATGGTAAGCGCGTCCGCCCGGCTTGTCGCGGGCCTCGACGACCGTCGTGTCCACGCCCGCCGATTGCAGCCGGATTGCGAGGGCGAGCCCGCCGAATCCTGCGCCGACAACAATCGCGCGGCGGCTCATTTCCAGTCGCGCTTCGCCAGGGCGGAAATCGCGCGGCCGATCGGCACTGGAGGTTTGCCCGACAGGATGCGTAGCTTGTTTGCGGTTGTCGATCGCCCCGCATAGAAGCGCGCGATCAACCCCGGCGACAGACGGTAGAAACGCTCGAAGATGCGGTAGCGCGTGGCGGGCTCCGAAGCGCGGAAGAGCATTGCGCCAAGCATGCGATAGAAGCGCTGGCGGCGCCAGGACCTCGCGGCGCGGTCGCGAAGGATGACGGGAAGGTCCGCGCGATCGACGAGGCCGGGCAACAACGATGCGGTGCGCACGGCATCGGGAAGCGAATAGCCGGTAGTCGCATGGAAGGTGCCCGCGCGCACGCCGATGCGCGCGGTGCGGTCGGAGGTGGGCCATAGTCGATCGAAATCGCCGGCGATCACGACGGGTAGTACGCCGCTTTCCTCGCGCGTCGTCGCGGCCACCTCCCAGCCCTGCAACGCCGCATAGGCCGCGATCCGCTCGCGAACGAGGACAGGGTCAAGGTCAGCGTCGTCGCTGTAATAGGTGTCCTCGACGAAAACCGTCTCGGTATCGAAGGGAAGCAGATAAACGAAGCGATAGCCGTCCAACTGCTCGACGGTCGCGTCCATCACCACCGGATGCTCGACGCCGTGCCCCCCCTTCACCGTCAGCGCCTGCCCGACGAATTTCTGCCAGCCGCTTGTCAGTGTCGGAAATTTCGTCACGCCGCGCGCGTCGATGACATGCTTCGCCGACAGTCGCCCACCGCGCGACAGCAGCAAATGGTCGGGCGCGACATGCTTGGCCCTGTCGGCGATGATGTGCCCCGCGGGCAAAGCCGCCATGACGGCATCGGCAAGCGCTTCGCCGGTAATGCTCTTGTATCCCATGGCCAGCGTACGGGCGTGCGACGGGAAGCGGACATCGTAGCGCGACCAGTGATGGCGGACGAGCGGCGCGACCAGCCATCGGTCCCGCTTTGCGATATCGCTGTCGAAAAAGGACCAGACATGATTGCCGCCAATCGGCCCCGGTTCGACCAGCCTTATATCGAGGTCGGGCCGCTTTGCGGCGAGCGCGAGCGCCGCGAGCCCGCCGGCAAGCCCGCCGCCGACGATCGCGATGTCGCATTTATCGTTGCTCTGCCCCACCATTTCCCTGCCTTAGCCACGCAAGTGCGCGGGCGCAAAGCCATTGCAACGCGGCGGGGAGCGGCTAGCCTTGCGCGATGACCGGCTGGCCGATCCTTTTCTCCGCACTGGCGATGACCGCGATCGTCGGTGTGCGCTATCTCCTCACCAGTGGCGCTTTCGCCTTTGCAACGCGACTGAAGCATCCCGGCCTCTATCGCGGGCTGGAACCGCAGATGCGCCGCGAGATCAGCTGGAGCCTTTTGAGCACTGCGATTTACGGGATTCCCGCAGGTATCGTTGCATGGGGGTGGCAGGCGCATGGCTGGACGCGCATCTATACCGAAGTCGGTGCCTTTCCGCTTTGGTATCTGCCGCTTAGCCTCGTTGCCTATCTGCTGATCCACGACACATGGTTTTACTGGACGCACCGCTGGATGCATCGGCCGCGGCTGTTCCGCATCGCGCACAGCGTCCATCACCACAGCCGACCGCCGACCGCCTGGGCCGCGATGAGTTTTCATCCGCTGGAGGCGATTACAGGCGCGCTCGTCATCCCCGCACTCGTTTTTCTGATCCCGATCCATGTTGCAATGCTCGGGCTGGTCCTGGCGATCATGACAATCATGGGTGTCGGCAATCATATGGGGTGGGAAATGTTCCCGCGCGCGCTCGTCCATGGACCCGCGGGGCGATGGCTGATAACCGCAACGCATCATGAGCAGCATCATGCCGCTTACCGAGGGAATTATGGGCTCTATTTCCGCTTCTGGGACAAGGCTTGCGGCACGGATCTTGGGCTTGGCCGCTTTGACGCTGCTGACCGCCGCCGCGAGCGCCCCGCCGCCAACGGTTGAGGTCAGCGTCACCGGGTTGCGCAGCACGAAGGGGCAGGTCCTTGTCTGCCTGACCACAAATCCCAAGGCGTTTCCCGATTGCAGCAAGGACAAGTCATCGGTGCGCATGGCCGTGAAGGCGGCTGACGCTGGCGATTTCCTGATCCATGCCCCCGCGACCGGAACCTATGCAATCGCGGTCGTCCATGACGAGAACAGCAACAACAAGATGGACACAGCGATCTTCCTGCCCAAGGAAGGCTTCGGCTTTTCGCGCAACCCGACGATCACCGTCGGTCCGCCGAGCTTTAAATCGGCGAGCTTTGCGGTGACGGGGGACATGCGCCAGTCGATCAACATGAAATATATGCTCTAGTTAGCTTGGCGACGCCCGGCTAATAGAGCGCGCGTGACCGCGACCTCCTCCCGCATCGCCGCTTTCGCCGACCGCTGGCCCAAGCTTGTCGCCCTCCTGCTCGGTGCCGTTTCGGCAACGGGGTTTGCGCCGCTGGATTTCTGGCCGTTGACGCTGCTCGCACTCGCGGGTTGGATGGCACTGGTTGCGCGCAGTCCAAAGGGTTCGCGGGCGTTCGGGCTCGGCTGGGCATTCGGCGTCGGCCATTTCGTCGTCGGGCTGAACTGGATCGCCACCGCCTTCACCTATCAGGCGGCGATGCCCGCATGGCTCGGGTGGATCGCCGTCGTGCTGCTGGCACTGTATCTAGCCGTCTATCCAGCTGTCGCGGCATGGGGCGCCTGGGCAATCAAGCCCAAAGCCGATACGCATTTCGCGGCGCCCTCCTACCTTCTGGCTTTCGCAAGCCTTTGGACACTTACCGAATGGCTCCGCAGTTGGGTCTTCACGGGATTCGCATGGAACCCCCTCGGCGTGATGGCCGTCCCGCATGTCGCGGCGCCCGCTCGCTGGATCGGCACCTATGGCATGAGCGGAATCATCATCCTGCTCGCGGCCGTCCTGATATTGGCATGGTTTCATCGCCGCGTCGCAGCCGCGACTCTGCTCGGAAGTCTCGCGCTATTCTGGGGCGCGGCGTTTCTGGCGCAGACAGGCAGCGCCGCCGACGCTGCTGTCCGTTCCAAGGGAATGCAGCGCATCCCCATCACCGTCGTCCAGCCCAATGTCGGGCAGGCGGACAAGTGGGAAGGCAGCAAGGCCGACGGCAATTTCGCCAAGCTGGCGCGACTGACCACTCCAAAGAACGACACGCCGCGCCTGATCCTGTGGCCCGAGGCAGCGGTGCCCGACTATCTCGAATGGGGTTATCCGGCGGCCTATTATGATCGCTCGCCTGCCGCGGCGCGCGCGCGGCTTGTCGCGTTGATGAACCCGCAAGACGTCATGCTGCTCGGCGCGCTGAAGCTCGAACTAGATCGTGACGGCGATGTCGTCGGTGCGCGCAACGCCGTAATGACCGTTCACGCGGACGGGACGCTCGGCGCGCGTTACGACAAGGCCCATCTTGTCCCCTATGGCGAATATCTGCCGATGCGGCCGGTGCTGTCGGCGATCGGACTGTCGCGCCTTGCCCCCGGTGATATCGATTTCTGGCCAGGCCCCGGCCCGCATACGCTTGACCTCGGCGCCTTTGGCCGCGCAGGGCTGCAAATCTGCTACGAGATCATCTTCTCGGGCCAGGTCGTCGACCGTGCGCACCGCCCCGATTTCATCTTCAACCCCTCGAATGACGCCTGGTTCGGCGGCTGGGGCCCGCCGCAGCATCTGGCGCAAGCGCGGCTCCGTGCGATCGAAGAGGGACTGCCGGTCGTGCGTGCGACGCCGACGGGGATCAGCGCGGTGATCGATGCCAGCGGCCGCATCGTCGAATCGCTGCCGATGCATACGGCCGGGCGCATCGACACATTCATACCAAAGGCCCATGCGCCGACGCTCTTTGCACGCCACGGGAACGTGCTGCCGGTCGGATTTGCGTTGCTGCTGCTCGCGCTGGCCATTGCCTTTCGCCGACGCGGACGCTAACAGCACCATCACATAAAGCTTCCTTTATATCCGTTCACAGAAGGCTCTCCATGCGCAACAGCTTCCTCTTCACCTCCGAAAGCGTGTCCGAAGGACATCCCGACAAGGTGGCCGACCAGATCAGCGATTCGATCGTCGACCTGTTCCTGTCGAAGGATCCCGAAGCCCGAATCGCGTGCGAGACGCTGACCACCACCCAACTCGTCGTCCTCGCCGGTGAAATCCGCTGCAAGGGCGTGTTCGAGAATGACGAGTGGGCGCCGGGCGCGCTCGAGGAAATCGAAGCCACCGTGCGCAATACGGTGCGCGAAATCGGTTACGAGCAGGACGGTTTCCACTGGAAGACCTTCCGTTTCGAAAACAACCTCCACGGCCAGTCGGCGCATATCGCGCAGGGCGTCGATGAAAGCGGCGACAAGGACGAAGGCGCCGGCGACCAGGGCATCATGTTCGGTTATGCGTCGGACGAAACCCCCGACCTGATGCCCGCGACGCTCGATTACAGCCACAAGATTCTCGAGCGCATGGCCGCCGACCGCAAAGCGGGCACCGCCCCCTTCCTCGAACCCGACACCAAGAGCCAGGTTACGCTGCGCTATGCCAACGAGCGCCCGGTTGAGGCGACCGCAATCGTCGTTTCGACCCAGCATGCGCCGGATTATTATTTCCACAACGGCGAAGGCGACGAAGCCAAATATACCGAGCTTCGCAAATATGTGCTCGGGGTGATCGCCGACGTCCTGCCCGCCGAATTGCTCACCGCAAATACGGTCTACCACATCAATCCGACGGGACGTTTCGAGATCGGCGGCCCCGATGGCGATGCCGGCGTGACCGGCCGCAAGATCATCGTCGACACCTATGGCGGCGCCAGCCCGCACGGCGGCGGTGCCTTCAGCGGCAAGGACCCGACCAAGGTCGACCGTTCGGCTGCATATATCACGCGCTATCTGGCCAAGAACATCGTCGCCGCGGGCCTCGCGCGCCGCTGCACGATCCAGTTGAGCTATGCGATCGGCGTTGCCGAGCCGCTGTCGATCTATGTCGACCTGCACGGCACGGGGACGGTTGACGAAGGCAAGATCGAGGCGGTCATCCCGCAGCTCGTCCGCCTGACGCCCAAGGGCATCCGCACTCATCTTGGCCTCAACAAGCCGATCTACAAGCAGACCGCGGCATATGGCCATTTCGGCCGCACTGCCGAAGGCGACAGCTTCCCCTGGGAACGCACCGACCTGGTCGACAAGCTGAAGGCGGCGCTCGCAAATTGAGCCGGTCGCTGCCGCTCAACGTCAACCTGACGGCCGAGCGGCCGACCTTCGTCTCGCATCTGGAGTGCGGTCTGACCGGCGAGCGGTATGAGGCCGATGCCCTGCACGGTCTCTCGAACGCCGGGCGGCCGCTGCTCGTCCGCTATGACCTTGCCGGCGTTGCGGCGGCGATCGACAGGGCAGAAATGGCGGCGCGCCCACGCGACCTGTGGCGCTGGCGCGAGGTGCTGCCCGTGCGTCGCGCTGAAAACATCATCAGCCTTGGCGAAGCCGACACACCAGTCATCGCGCTCGACAAGGTCGCTGGGGCGGCGGGCGCGAGCGCCGGGACGCTGCTCGTCAAGGACGAGGGGCGCCTGCCCACCGGATCATTCAAGGCGCGCGGGCTGGTGATGGCGATCAGCATGGCAAAGGAGCTGGGCGTCACGAGCATCGCGATGCCGACCAACGGCAATGCCGGCGCGGCCGCTGCGGCCTACGCGACGCAGGCAGGGATCGAAGCGATAATCTTCTGCCCCGACGACACGCCCGAAATCAATGTCCGCGAAATCGCGGCGCAGGGTGCGCGCGTCTATCGCGTCAACGGGCTGATCGACGATTGCGGCAAGCTGGTGCGCGAAGGTGCTGCGGCGAACGGTTGGTTCGATCTTTCCACGCTGAAAGAGCCATACCGCATCGAAGGCAAGAAGACGATGGGCCTGGAACTCGCCGAACAGTTCGGCTGGGAACTGCCCGACGTCATTTTCTATCCGACCGGCGGCGGCACCGGCTTGATCGGCATGTGGAAAGCCTTTGCCGAATTGCAGGCGATCGGCTGGATCGCCTGCAAGTTGCCGCGCATGGTCGCGGTGCAGGCCGAGGGCTGCGCGCCGATGGTGCGTGCATGGGAAGCCGGCGAGCGTCACGCGGCGCGCTGGGAAGACGCCGCGACGATCGCCGCGGGCATCCGCGTCCCACAGGCGGTGGGCGATTTCCTGATCCTCGACGCGGTGCGCGAATCGAACGGCCGCGCAATGGCGGTCAGCGACGCTGCGATCCAGCAAGCCGTTGACGACGCCGCGCGCAGCGACGGGCTGCTGCTCTGCCCCGAAGGCGGTGCGACGCTCGCAGCATGGCGGCAGGCGCGCGCCGAGGGCTGGGTAAAGGATGGCGAGACCGCGCTGCTCTTCAATTGCGCCACCGGCCTCAAATATCCGCTGCCCGACGCATCGCAGACGCTCGACCGCCACGCGGCCATCGACTTTACGCGACTCTGACGAGCGGCTTGCCGCCGCGCAGCCTTGGGGCTAACGCGCGCGCCATGACTGCCTACAAACCCGGCGATCCGACGACGATCAACCGCCTTTATGGCCGTTCGAAAGGCAAGCCGCTGCGCGCCGGCCAGCAGGATCTCGTCGACACGCTGCTACCGCGGATCGCGGTGCCGGAAGGCGGCGAAGTTGCCGCGCAGCGTCTGTTCGGACATGAATGTCCGTTGCATTTTGAAATCGGTTTTGGCGGCGGCGAACATATGGCGGGACGCGCCGATATGCTGCCCGATCATGGGTTTATCGGGGCAGAACCGTTCATCAATGGCGTCGCCCAAGCGCTGGTCCATGTTGCTGGCGACCATGGTGCGAAGTTGCCGCTGGGTAATGTTCGCATCCATCATGGCGACGCGCTGGAGGTACTGCGACGCATTCCCGACGGCGCGCTATCCTTTGCCTATCTGCTCCATCCCGACCCCTGGCCCAAGGCGCGCCACGCCAAGCGGCGGATGATGAACGATGGCCCGCTCGACCTGATCGCCGCGAAACTCAAGCCCGGCGGCGAATTCCGTTTCGGCACCGATCACCCCATCTATCTGCAGCATGCGTTGATGGTGATGCGCCGCCACCGTCACCAGTTCGAATGGCTGGCAAAGGACGCGCGCGATTTTCAGGTTCGCCCGAACGGCTGGCCCGAAACGCGCTACGAAGCCAAGGCGCGCGCGCAGGGACATGAGGTCTGGTATTTCCGCTACCGGCGGATCTAGTCCCCGGCTTTGCTTTCTGCCGACCTCGCTTGCCGCAGTCGGTTTTCGCGCATCGCCAGCTCTTCATAACGGCATAGCGGGACCGCCTCCTTTATGGCGGCACCGGCGGGCGGCGTTTCTCGGCGCGGTTTCTTGTCCGGCATGGCGGCAGTCTACCTTGCAAACCGCGCACAAACAAATGGGGCGGCCTCGTATCGAGTGCCGCCCCAGTTTTGTGGATCCGTCGGGGAGAGAGAGGACGGTCCGGAGATTCGTGTGTCAGGCTGTCTTAGCGCGACGCCATCTGGCTGTCGGTTTCGACTTCGGCGACGCCGGCGATCTTCAGCGCGGCGCGGAACTGCTTGGCAGCGGCGCGTTCATTGCCTGCTTCGCACAGCTTCTTGCCGGTCGAAACAAAGCGCTTTGCGCTTGACTGCTTGCCACCTTCGACGCCGCTGGCGGCGACATGGGCCTGTTCGGCCAGACCGGCGCAGCGATAATCGCTACCCGACTGGGCATAGGCGGGGCTGGCGGTTGCCATCAGGCCGGTGAACGCGAGAGCCGAAGCGGCGACGATCGCGAAAGCGGCAGGAAAGCGGCGATAAGAGGAGAGCTGATAGGCCATGGGAGAGGTTTCCTTTCGTTTCGTTGTGCAACCTTTTTAGTCGCGGTTGCGCACATAGATAATCCTCTATAATCTGCAAGTGCTTTGAAGCAGGATTTAACAATCCCTCATGGGGCGCTCGACGGGATCGAAGCCTTCCTCCGCGTCGCGGAAAGGCGCAGCTTTTCGGCCGCTGCTGCCGACCTCGGCGTCTCGCCTTCCGCGATCAGCCAAACCGTGAAGGCTCTCGAAGCGCGCGTCGGCGCGCCCTTGTTCATGCGCACCACACGCAGCGTCGGGCTGACGCAGGCAGGCGAAATGTTCCTCGAACGCGCGGCGCCCGCCTATACGGGGCTTGCCGACGCCTATGAGGCGGCACGCAATCTGGGCAACCGGCCCGCGGGGCGCCTGCGGATCAACCTGATGCGCGGCGCGGTCCAACCGTTGTTCGAGCCGATCATCGCCGGCTTCTGCGAAACCTATCCCGATATCGAACTCGAAATCTATGCCGACGATGCGCTTTCCGACCTGAGCGCAGGCGGCTTCGACGCGGGGGTTCGGATGGGCGAATCGCTCGATGCCGATGTGATCGCGGTGCGCCTGACCGGCCCGTTCCGGTTCGTCGTCGCTGCAACGCCCGGATATCTGGAAAAGCACGGCCGCCCTGAAACGCCCGAGGCATTGCGCGACCATCGCTGCATCCGTTTCCGCCTGGCAACCGGCGCGCTGATGCCGTGGACGTTCGAGAAGGGGAACCGCGAATATGATGTCGGCGTCACCGGCCCGGTAATCGTCAACGACTGGATCGCGGCGCTCGTGGCGATCCGCACCGGCGTCGCGATGGGGATGATGGCCGAGCCGATGGCGAAGGCGATGGTGCAAACGGGCGAACTCGAACTTGTGCTCACCGATTATGCCGCCGCGACGTCCGGCCTCTTTCTCTATTATCCCGGCCGCAAGCAGGTGATGCCCAAACTTCGCGCCTTTATCGATTATGTGCGCGAATATCTGCCCGACGATCTCGGCTGACGGGGATTCGGAGAGGTTCGATGGGCGCGCAAACAAATCCCTTTGCCGCGAGCAGAAAAATTGGGCTGGCGCCTGCATCAGAATCCCGGCAGCAGGTTCTCAATTAAAAGGGTTGGGATGATATATGACTGAACTTGCGGCCATCGACTTTAGCGCGCTCCTGCCGTTCATCCTGATCGGCTTCGCCGCGCAGTTGGTCGACGGCGCGCTCGGCATGGCGTTCGGCGTCATCTGTAACACCCTGCTGGTGGCAGTACTGGGCGTCCCGCCCGCCACCGCATCGGCGCGCATCCATGTCGTCGAAATCTTCACGACCGGCGCGTCGGGGCTCAGCCATCTGTTCCATCGCAATATCGACTGGCCGCTGTTCTGGCGCCTGCTTATTCCGGGAGTCGTCGGTGGCGTGCTCGGCGCCTATGTCCTGACCTCGCTCCACGCCGATGTGGTGAAGCCCTTCGTGCTCGGCTATCTGGTGCTGATCGGCGTGTGGCTGCTCGTGCGCGGGCTCCTTTATCCGCCCAAGATCGCAAAGCCCAAGGTCGTCGCGCCGCTGGCGGTGGTCGGCGGCTTTCTCGACGCCGCCGGCGGCGGCGGCTGGGGACCGGTCGTAACATCGAATCTGCTCGTCCAGGGCGGCGAACCGCGCAAGGTTGTCGGCACGGTCAACAGCGTCGAATTCTTCCTCGCCGTGTCGGTGTCGATCGCCTTCATCTGGAATCTGGGCTTCGAAGAGATTCTGGGGCCGACGCTGGGCCTGATCATCGGCGGCGTCGCCGCGGCACCGCTGGGCGCAATGATGGCCAAGCGCTTCTCGCCCAAGGTGATGCTGGTGATGGTCGGGATCGTGCTGACCGCGACCAGCGCCTTCGGCCTTTACCGCGCGGTGTTTTAATTTCGGCTTGAAGGCGGGATTCGAGCGGTCGCGGACCATTCCATTCTCGTCACCCCGGACTTGACCCGGGGTTCCCGCTCGATGCCGAAACGGTAGATGCGCAAAGAAGCGGGATCCTGGGTCAAGTCCGGGATGACGGAAGTGGATGACTGAACGTCAGTTCTCCACCCCCCCCCCAAACCTTCCCACTCAATTCGCCGGCTTGGTCTCGTCGATCTTGTCGACCCATTCGGGAAAGAAGCTCGGTTCGCGAGCCGACCAGCCAGGCGCCGTCGCAGCGGCTTCGCTGATCGACTGGAGCAATATCTTGCGCTTGTCGGGATGCAGGTGCGGCAGCGACGCCGCGGCGCAAAAGGCACCGGGCAGCCACGGCCGCGCATGCGCGCCGAGCAGTCGTTCATAGAGGAAACGATAGGGCGCGAATGCGTGGAGCCTGTCCTGTCCGAGGTCGAAGGCCGAGACCGCGATCAGCGGCGCCATGAAATGTTCGAGCGCGTCGAGCCCGCTGTCGTCGGGAATATGCGCGCGGATTTCGTGCAAGCGCTGATAGACGCGCGCCTGAACGCGGATCGCGGTTTCCTCCACCATGTCGCGCGACCAGCGCGCGATCGCATCGTCGCGTTCAAGCCCGATATCGAGCGAACGGCGGATGTATCGCTGGGTCGATGCGGGAAAGCCCGCAAATTCTTTGATCTCGGAAAGGGACAGGTCGCCTGCGGCCGGTCCTGAACGCGTCGCCATGGTCATGCTCCCGCTCGGCACCCGGGGAGCCATCCCCCCGGAGGCCTGCATCAAACAATTTGCCACCAAAATGGTTAGTGGCGGGTTAACCATGAAGTTAGCGATCGTTCAGCCAATGTTGAGGGCGTTGCGTAGCGCCGCGACCGGGCTTAATCAGCGTGTCTTGAAACCATAAGACACGCAGGGCCACCATGTCGCACACACCGCAGCCGGTCATTTCCGCAACCGGCCTTTTCACCCCCGCCGAACGCATCTCCAACGAAGAACTTGTTGAGAGTTTTAACCGGTATGTTGCGCTGCACAATAGGGAAAATGCAGCCGCCATTGCGGCTGGCGAAATTGCCGAACTCGCTGAATCGAGCGTGGAATTCATCGAGAAGGCCAGCGGGATCGGGTCGCGTTTCGTCGTCGACAAGGCGGGTATATTGGACCCCGAACATATGGCGCCGCGCATTGCTGAGCGGAGCAACGACGAATTGTCGATCCTCGCCGAAATCGGCGTCCTTGCGGCAAAGGACGCGCTCGCACGCGCCGGCCGCGACGCGGGACAAGTCGATGCCGTGCTGTGCGCCGCGTCGAACATGCAGCGCCCCTATCCGGCGATGGCGGTCGAGATTCAGGACGCGCTCGGCATCGACGGGTTCGGTTTCGACATGAATGTCGCCTGCTCTTCGGCGACCTTCGGCATCCAGACCGCCGCCGACTATATCCGCGCCGGCCACGCAAGGAGCGTGCTCGTCGTGAACCCCGAAATCTGTTCGGGGCACCTTAATTGGCGCGACCGCGACAGCCACTTCATCTTCGGCGACGTCGCGACCGCGATCCTCGTCGAGGACAAGGATATCGCACCCGCCGGGCACTGGGATATCCTCGGCACCAAGCTCAAGACGCAATTCTCGAACAATATCCGCAACAATTTCGGTTTCCTCAACCGGGGCCATGGCGGGATCGACCAGTCGGGCCCGAAGAGCGACAAGCTTTTCGTCCAGGAAGGCCGCAAGGTGTTCAAGGAAGTCGTGCCATGGGTCGCGAACCTGATCGTCGAGCAGATGGAGGTACTGAACCTCGAAGGCGGCGATATGCGCCGGCTATGGCTGCATCAGGCGAACACCAATATGAACCGGCTGATCGCGCAGCGTGTGCTGGGGCATGAAGCCAGTGAGGACGAAAGTCCGACGGTGCTCGACACCTATGGCAATACGTCGAGTGCGGGGTCGATCATCGCTTTCCACCTGAATCACGAGGATATGGTGGCGGGGGACACGGGGCTGATCTGCTCATTCGGCGCGGGGTATAGCGCCGGGACGGTATTCGTCCGCAAGACCTGAGGATCGTCTCTTTCGGCTCGTCATTGCAAGCGGCAATCCAGGGCGGACATAAACCACTCTGGATTGCGTCGCGACGGTCGCAATGACGGATAGATATTCAAAGTCCGCGGTTACGGTACGAAGGTCGTGAACAGGTAGATCGCGAACAGCATCAGGTGGATGACCCCCTGCAGCACCGTGGTGCGGCCATTCGCCAGCGTCTGCGACGCGACGATCAGCGACAGGAACAGCAGCACCGCCGACTTGGCATCGAGCCCGAGGCTGATCGGCATGTCGGTCATGATCGACAGGATCGCCACCGCGGGAATGGTGAGGCCGATGGTGGCGAGAGCCGATCCGAGTGCGAGGTTGAGGCTGGTCTGGAGCCGGTCGGCTTTCGCCGCACGGACGGCTGCGAGCCCTTCGGGTGCGAGGATCAACGCCGCGATCAGCACACCGAGCACCGCGGGCGGCGCCCCCCAGTCGGCGAGAAGCGCGCCCATGATCGGCGACAGATTTTTCGCGAGCAGCACGACCGCGAACAGGCTCGCGAGCAGGAGCGCGCCCGAAATCGCCGTGCGCTGGATGCTCGGCGGCGCGGCGTGCGCGTCGGGCTCGTCATGCGCTTCGCCATCGGGAAGGAAATAATCGCGATGCCGGACCGTCTGGACCAGCGCGAAGGTCGCATAGAGGATCAGCGAAACCGCCGCGACGAAGCCGAGCTGCGTCGCCGAATAGAAAGGCCCCGGCACACTCGAAGTAAAATTGGGCAGCACCAGCGTCACAACGGTCAGCACGGTCAGCGTCGCGAGCGCGGCGCCGATGCCGGTGCGCTGGAATCTTTGTTCGTGGTGGCGGATCGCGCCGCTCAGCAAGCAAAGCCCCATCAGGAGGTTGAGAATCACCATCACCGCGGCGAACACCGTGTCGCGCGCCAGCGTCTGCGCCTTTTCGGGTTCGGCCTGCATCAGCGTCAGGATCAGCCCGACCTCGATCACCGTCACCGCGAGCGCAAGGATCAGCGTTCCGAACGGCTCGCCGACGCGGTGCGCGATCACTTCGGCATGGTGGACAGCCGCAACGACGGCGCCCGCGAGGATGAACGCGACCAGCCATGCGTTGAGCGGCATCGCGAAGCTCGCCATCGCGGCAAGGAAACCCAGAACCGGGAAGATGTCGTTGGTGCGGTCGGCGATACGAAGTTTCGAGGTCATAGGCTTCTATTGCAGCCCCCTCCCCGCATGACTACCCCGTTGCAGGATTTAATGCGCGCGGACGGGCAATCCCGCAGCGGCAAGCCGGGCATGCGCCTCTGCCACCGTCGCTTCTCCGAAGTGAAAGATGCTGGCGGCGAGCACCGCGCTTGCGCCGCCTTCGAGCACGCCCGCGACGAGATGGTCGAGATTGCCGACGCCGCCCGATGCGATCACCGGCACGCTGACCGCATCGGCGATCGCGCGGGTGAGGGCCAGGTCGTAGCCATCCTTCGTACCGTCGCGGTCCATGCTGGTGACGAGCAATTCGCCCGCGCCGAGTTCGGCAAGCCGGATCGCGTGCTCCAGCGCATCGATGCCCGTCGGCTTGCGCCCGCCGTGAGTGAAGATTTCCCAGCGCCCCTCTTCGACGCGGCGGGCGTCGATGCTGCCGACCGCGCACTGGCTGCCGAAACGGTCGGCGATATCGGCAACGAGTTCGGGCCGCGCGACGGCGGCGCTGTTCACCGCGACCTTGTCGGCGCCCGCAAGCAGCAACGCGCGCGCATCGTCGGCGCTGCGGACCCCACCGCCTACGGTCAGCGGCATGAAGCAGACCTCGGCGGTGCGGCCGACCATGTCGAGCAAAGTGCCGCGCCCCTGATGGCTGGCGCTGATATCAAGGAAACAAAGCTCGTCGGCGCCTGCGGCGTCATAAGCACGCGCCGCCTCGACCGGATCGCCCGCGTCGCGCAGATCGACGAAATTGACCCCCTTCACGACGCGCCCGTCAGCGACGTCGAGGCAGGGGATGACGCGGACGCGGACGGTCACGCCGCCCCCGCCGCAATCGCTTCGGCAAGATCGAGCCGGCCATCATAGAGCGCGCGGCCAGTGATGACACCTTCGATGCCGTTTGCGACATGCGGGCGGAGCGCGTGGATGTCGTTGATATCCGCGACGCCGCCCGACGCGATCACCGGAATGGCGACCGTCTTGGCGAGCGCGACCGTTGCGTCGACATTGCAACCCTTGAGCAGCCCGTCGCGCCCGACGTCGGTGAAGAGCAACGCCGAGACGCCGGCGTCCTCGAAGCGGCGCGCGAGGTCTTCCACGCGAACGTCCGAGACATCGGCCCAGCCCTCGGTCGCGACCATTCCGTCGCGGGCGTCGACGCCTACGACGATCCGGCCGGGCAGGTCGCGCGCAGCCGACTTCACGAATTCGGGATCCTTGAGCGCCGCGGTGCCGATGATCACGCGCTCGACGCCGAGCGCGAGCCAGCGATCGACACCGGCACGGTCGCGGATACCGCCGCCGACCTGCACCTTGCCCGGAAACGCCGCAACGATGCTCTCGACCGCGCCGCCGTTGATGCTTTCACCCGCAAACGCGCCGTCGAGATCGACGACATGGAGATGCGAGGCGCCCGCGTCGGCGAAGAGGCGGGCCTGCGCCGCGGGATCGTCGCCATAGACGGTCGCGCGCGCCATATCGCCCTCGGCCAGCCGCACCACCTGTCCGCCCTTGAGGTCGATCGCGGGGAAGATGGTCAGGGCCGCCATGCAAGGAATCTCTCTAGCGTTGCGAGGCCATAGGCCTGGCTTTTTTCAGGATGATATTGGACGCCCACGATATTGTCCTTTGCCACGGCGGCAACGAAGTTTGCGCCATGGCTGCTGGTGGCGGCGACATCGACCGCCTCGGCGAAATGATAGCCGTGGAGATAATAGGCTTCACCCGCCGCGATCACCGGATGCGCGAAGGCAGGCACGACGTCGTTCCAGCCCATGTGCGGGATGCGCAGGCCGGGCGCGGGGTCAAATGCGCGGACGGTGCCGGAAATCCAGCCGAGCCCCTTGTGCGTACCGTGCTCTTCGCCCGCGTCGGCGAGCAATTGCATGCCGACGCAGATGCCGAGGAAGGGAGCGCCCTCGCCGCGCACCCGCCTCTCCATGGCATCGACCAGCCCGTCGATCGCCGAAAGCCCGTTCATGCATGCGGCGAACGCGCCCACGCCGGGCAGCACGATACGATCGGCCTTCGACACGACGTCTGGATCGGCAGTCACGGCAACATTGTCCGCGCCGGCCGCGACGAGCGCATTATGCACCGAGCGAAGATTGCCCGCGCCATAGTCGATCAGGGCAATGATGCTCATTGGCTGGTCCTAGAGGACCCCTTTGGTCGAGGGGATCGCATCGCCCTTGCGCGGGTCGATCTCGACTGCCTGGCGCAACGCGCGCGCGAGTGCCTTGTACATGCTTTCGGCGATGTGATGGTTATTCTCGCCATACAGCATCTCGATGTGCAGCGTGATCCCGGCGGTTTGCGCAAAGCTGTGGAACCAGTGCGGGAACATCTCGGTGTCCATCTCGCCGAGCCGCGGCTGCGAGAAGCTGGATTTATAGACGCAATGCGGGCGCCCCGAAATGTCGAGGACGCAGCGCGTCAGCGTCTCGTCCATCGGCGCATGCGCCTCGCCGTAACGGGCGATGCCCCGTTTGTCGCCGAGCGCCTTCGCGACGGCTTCGCCGAGCGCGAGCGCGCTATCCTCGACCGTATGATGCTGGTCGATATGCAGGTCGCCCTTTACCTGCATCGAGATGTCGATCAGTGAATGGCGCGACAATTGCTCGACCATATGGTCGAGAAAACCGATGCCGGTGGACACCGAATATTCGCCCGTTCCGTCAAGATTGACGGCGATCGCGATATCCGTTTCCTTGGTCGTGCGCTGGACGGTGGCGGTTCGCATGGGATGCCCCATAGCAGCGACTTTTCGCGTTGCAAGGTAACTCTCCCCCCTTGACCGGCGTGCGGCGCGCGTTCATCCCCTCGCCCCATGAGTGACGATGTACGCGACAGCCTGATTCCCTATGACGAAATCGTGCAGGACGCGCTGCGCGCCGTGGTCGGCCGCGTGCTTAGCCAGATCGTCGGCTATGACAGCCTGCCCGGCGAACATCATTTCTATATCACCTTCAAGACGCAGGCCCCCGGAGTCGATATTCCGGCCCATCTGATCGCCAAATTTCCCGACGAAATGACGATCGTCCTCCAAAATCGCTTCTGGGACCTGAAGGTCGAGGACGATCATTTCAGCGTCGGCCTGTCTTTCAACCAGACACCGTCGATCCTGACGATCCCCTATGCGTCGATCACCGCTTTCGTCGACCCGTCGGTCGATTTCGGACTGCAGTTCAAGGTCAGCGACGACGAAACCCAACCCGAACCGCATGACGAAGCCGACAATGATCGCCCCGAGGTCACGACCGAGGACGGATCGAATGTCGTGACGGTGGATTTCGGCAAGAAGCGCTAAAGTGCCAGGCCCCGCCTGGCCCCCCAGCCGTTTCTGGCAATTTTGGGCAATCGCGGGAATGCTCGTCCTGACCGGCGCCTTTTGGTGGGGGGTCGAGGGCTATACCCTGTTCCAGAATAATTATGCGCGCGGACAGGTTGCCGACGGGCTGCTGCGCTTTAGCTTGCTGGTGCTGACCCCGGCGCTGATCCTTGTCTGGCTTGCCGCCGGATGGCTGCGCCGCCGCGTCGGCGAAACGGGATATTGGCAATTGCTTGGCCTCGTCGCGATGATCTGGGCCGGGGCGATTTTGGTGACAAGGATGCTGGTGGCATGAGCGAAACGCGGACTGAAAGCGACAGTATCGGCGAGATCGAAGTCGCGGCGGATGTCTATTGGGGGGCGCAGACCGAGCGCAGCCGCCACAATTTCGCTTTCCCGCCGCATGAGCGGATGCCGCTTCCGATCGTCCACGCACTCGCGCGGATCAAGGGCGCGGCGGCGCGCGTCAATCGCAACCATGGCCTTGATGCAGGGCTTGCCGAAGCAATTGCCGCGGCCGCCGATGCCGTGGTCGCGGGTGACTATGACGACCAATTCCCGCTCGCGATCTGGCAGACGGGTAGCGGCACCCAGTCGAACATGAACGCGAACGAGGTGATCGCCGGCATCGCCAACGAAAAGCTGGCGGGCACGCGCGGCGGCAAATCGCCCGTTCACCCCAATGACCATGTGAACATGGGCCAGTCGTCGAACGACAGCTTTCCGACCGCGCTGCACGTCGCGGTCGCGGTCGAAACGACGGCAGGACTGCTGCCGTCGCTGATCGCCCTCACCGATGCGCTCGAAAGCAAAGCGCGAGCGTGGGGTGATATCGTCAAGATCGGCCGCACCCATTTGCAGGACGCGACCCCGCTGACGCTGGGGCAAGAATTTTCGGGCTATGTCGCGCAGCTGATCGCGTGCCGCGCGCGGATCGATGCGGCACTTGCGCATAATATCTGCAAGCTCGCACAGGGCGGTACCGCGGTCGGCACCGGCCTAAATGCGCCCGCGGGTTTCGACGTCGCGATGGCCGAGGACCTGTCGAAGAACAGCGGAATCGCGTTCGAACCGGCACAGAATAAATTCGAGGCGCTGGCATCGAACGACGGCCTCGTCTTTTTCTCGGGCGCGCTGAACACGCTCGCCGTCGCGCTGACCAAGATCGCGAACGATATCCGCCTGCTCGGATCGGGTCCGCGCGCGGGTCTAGGCGAGCTCGACTTGCCCGCGAACGAGCCAGGCAGCTCGATCATGCCGGGCAAGGTCAATCCGACGCAGTGCGAGATGCTGACGATGGTCGCGGCGCAAGTCATCGGCAACCATCAGGCCGTTACGGTCGGTGGGCTCCAGGGCCATCTCGAACTCAATGTCTTCAAGCCGCTGATCGGGTCGAATGTCTTACGCTCGATCGAATTGCTTAGCATCGGCATGGCGGGCTTTACCGAGCATTGCGTCGTCGGGATCGAACCCAATCTCGCGCGCATCGACGAGTTGATGAATCGCTCACTAATGCTCGTGACGGCACTTGCCCCCGAGATCGGCTATGACAAGGCGGCCAAGATTGCGAAGCACGCGCATGAGACGGGCAGCACCTTGAAGGAAGCCGCGCTCGACCTCGGCTATGTCGATGCCTCGACCTTCGATCGCGTGGTCGATCCGCGCACGATGCTGGGGCCCGACAACTGAAGGAACCCGTGGGGCCTTCCGGGGATTGAAGAGGGGAAGGAGAGATGAAGATGATCGGTCGCATCGTAGGCGGCGTTCTCGGCAGCGCCATCGGACGCCAGAATGGCAATCATTCCGTCGCGGGTGCCGTGATCGGCGCGGGCACGCTGTTCGCGGCGCGGCGGCTGTTCCCGCAGCGCTACGCGGTACTCGCGGCGACCGTCGCAGGCGCCTATCTCACCAAAAAATGGGCCGAACGCGCTGAAGCGCGCAAGGCGGCCGAAGAGGCGCATGCGCTCGATCCCGCGCTGGCGAATGCGGGTGTCGTCGACACCTATGCGGGAACCGCCAACGTCCCGACCGACGGGCAGACGATGGGCGATGCGCTGCCGCCCGCGATCCCGCTCGACGCGAACGGGCGCAGCGGCGCGCTTCATTGAATCACCTTTCGCCCGATTAACCTGATTCTCATCATGGCCGGCTATCGACGGCGGCCATGACGTTCAACCCGCCCGGCTTTCGCACCGTCATGTTGCTCGCGCTCGGTTTCGGGCTGCGGTCGCTGAGCAAGGCGCTCGAACGGACGGGCGATCTAGCCAGCGATCCGGGCAGCCGTTTGTTCAACCATGTATCGGCGCTCGTCGTGCTCATTGCCGCGGCGGCGTGCTTCATCTGGGCTTTGAAACGGATGTTCTTTGGCAAGCCGCGCACGCCGAATGAACAAGCGGCACCCCGTCTGCACCGAAACCGGCCGACATCTATCCCGAAGAGACGAGTTTCGATCCCGACGCGGCGCTCGCTCGCTATATGCGCAACCGCCCCGGCGCCGAATTGGGCGATATGTCTGCGCCCAAGCCACCGGGCAGCTTCGGCCGGAAAGGCCTGTAACGGACGGAGCTAGGCCCCCGCCTGCCACTCCTTGATCGCCTCGACGGGCGATACCAGCATCAGCACATTAAGCGTCAGATTGTCGCGGATCGTCCATAGCGTGAAGAGCTCGAAGACGATCGCGAGCGTGACCGTCACCCACCAGCGCATCCTGCTGGCCGCGATAAAGCCCAGCACCATGAACAGCGTGTCGCTGACCGAATTGAGTACAGAATCGCCCGAATAGCCGAACGCCATCGTTACCTCGCGATAACGGTCGATGATGATCGGCGAGTTTTCCAGAATTTCCCATGCACCTTCGATACCGATCGCGATCGCCAGCGGCACCCAAAGCGGGCGGCGCGGCAGGATCCAGCGCAGCACGCCATAGAAGATAAAGCCGTGGATAATGTGGCTGAAGCTGTACCAATCCGAAATCTGCTGGCTGTTCTGGTTCGACTGCACCGTGCCATGCCACAGGCTGATCGTCCCGCACGGGCAGATCGGCGGACGGCCCATGCCGATCAATATGGCAGCAAGCAGCGCGACCAGCGCCGCGGCGACGAGCCATCCGGTTCGTGATATTCCCGCCATTCGCGCCCCCTTGACCGCTGCCCCTCGTCAGGCGAATAGCGCGCATGACCGAAAGCGTCCATCTGAACCGCCGCGGCGTGTTGTTCGTCCTTTCCTCGCCCTCGGGCGCGGGCAAGACCACCATCTCGAGGATGATGCTCGAGGCGGACAAGGATATCGCCCTCTCGATCTCCGCGACGACGCGCCCGCCGCGTCCCGGTGAGATCGACGGCGTCCATTATCATTTCGTCGACACGGAAACCTTCAAGAAAATGGCCGCCGACGGCGAGTTCCTCGAATGGGCGCATGTCTTTGGCCATCGATACGGCACGCCGCGCGCGCCGGTCGAGGCGATGCTCGCCGCGGGCAAGGATGTTTTGTTCGATATCGACTGGCAGGGCGCGCAGCAGCTTTATCAGGAGGCCGGCCCCGACGTTGTTCGCGTCTTCGTCCTGCCGCCGACGATGGAAGAACTCGAACGCCGCCTGCGTTCGCGCAATACCGACAGCGACGAGGTGATCGCCGCACGCATGGAGCGCGCCGCAAACGAGATCAGCCACTGGGACGGATATGATTATGTCCTGATCAACGACCATGTCGAAGGCTGTTTCGACGAAGTCCGCGCGATTCTGCGCGCCGAACGGTTGAAGCGCCGCCGCCAGATCGGACTGATCGGCTTCGCGCGCGACCTGATTCGTTCGGTGCCCGATGCGGACAAGAATCTGTAATTTTTGCCTCCTCCCCCTTGATGGGGGAGGCAGCGAGACTTGCCAGCTTGCTGGCTGGTCGCAGCGGTGCGGGTGCGGTTTCGGGATGCACCGGCGGTGCCATGCCGCACCGTCACCCTCATCCAACTGCGCCTAGCCGTTTCGCAGCAAGGCTTCGTATCCTTCCCTCATCGAGGGAGAAGGAAATCAGCCCGGCTTCGCCAGATTACTTTCGAGTTCCGCGACCATCTCGGCGCGGAGCGGTTTCGCCTGACCGTCGGTGCGACACACGACGACCGTATCGCAGGTCGCTATTGCGCGGCCGTTCTGGAACATCGCCTGCACGATCGTCCAGCTCGAAGTGCCGAGCCGGCCGATACCGGTCGCGATATGCACCGGATCGGGGAAATTGCCCTCGGCCAGATAGTTGATTTCGACCGCGGCAACCATCGTGCGCTCGTTCGATGGACGCTCGTCCAGCGGGCGCACCTGCCGGTTGAGCAGCACGCGGCCGCTCTCGAACAACGCGGCAAAGGCCACATTGTTGAGGTGACCGTTGATGTCCATGTCCTGAAAACGCGTCTGCAAGTCGATGCAGACGGGGTAGCTGGCGGCATCGAGCCGCCAGCTTTCCGGTTTGGGCATATCAGCGCGGCGCCATACGGATGCCGCCGTCGAGGCGGACGTCTTCGCCGTTGAAATAGCCGTTCTCGATCATGCACATGGCAAGATTGGCATATTCGACCGGGTTGCCGAGGCGCTTCGGATTGAGCACCGACGCACCGAGCGCATCGCGGACATTCTGCGGCGCGCCTGCAAGCAGCGGCGTGTCGAAGATGCCCGGCAGGATCGTGTTGACGCGGATATTCTCGTTGCCGAGATCGCGCGCGATCGGAAGCGTCATGCCGACGACCCCGCCCTTCGATGCAGAGTAAGCGGCCTGACCGATCTGGCCGTCTTCGGCGGCGACCGATGCGGTGTTGACGATCGCGCCGCGTTCGCCGTCTTCCATCGGGTCGAGCGTCAGCATGCCCGCCGCCGACTTGGCGATGCAGCGGAACGTGCCGACGAGGTTGATCTGGATGATCCAGTTGAACGCATCGAGCGGGAAATGCTTGATGCTGCCGTCTTCCTTGCTGCGGCTCGCGGTCTTGATCGCGTTGCCGGTGCCGGCGCAGTTGACGAGGATGCGTTCCTGACCATGCGCTTCGCGCGCCTTGGCAAAAGCGGCGTCGACCGACGCGTCGTCGGTGACGTTGCATTCGCAGAAGATGCCGCCGAGTTCGGCTGCGATCGCGAGGCCCTTTTCTTCCTGCAGGTCGAAGATCGCGACCTTCACGCCCTTGGCGGCAAGCGCGCGTGCGGTGGCGGCGCCGAGGCCCGAGGCACCGCCGGTGACGACGGCGGATACGGTGGAATCGAGTTTCATATTGAGGCTCTCCTTAAAGCCCCTCCCCTTCAGGGGAGAGGTTGGGGTGGGGTGTCGCGGCGAAGAGCAAGGCCGATAGACCCCTCCCCGCTGCGGCTAGCGGGCAAGCCCGCAAGTCTCGCTGCCCCTCCCCCGAAGGGGAGGGGTTTGAATGGTCTTAAAGCCGCTCGATGATCGTGACGTTGGCCTGGCCACCGCCTTCGCACATCGTCTGCAGGCCGTATTTGCCGCCGGTCGCGTCGAGCACGCCGAGCAACGTCGACATCAGCTTGGTGCCCGAAGCGCCGAGCGGGTGGCCGAGCGCGATAGCGCCGCCATGCTGGTTGAGCCGCGCATGGTCGGCGCCCAGATATTGCAGCCATGCCAGCGGCACGGGCGCGAACGCCTCATTGACCTCATAGGCGTCGATATCGCCGATCTTCATGCCCGCCTTCTTCAGCGCGCGTTCGGTCGCGAACAGCGGTTCTTCGAGCATGATGATCGGGTCGCCCGCGGTTACCGAAACATGGTGGATTCGCGCGCGCGGGGTCAGATTATGATCCTTCAGCGCCTGTTCCGAAACCACGAGCGCAGCCGAGGCGCCGTCGCAGATCTGCGAGCTGGTCGCCGCCGTGATCGATCCGCCTTCCTGAAGGATCTTGACCCCCGCGATGCCTTCGAGCGTCGCGTCGAAACGGATGCCCTCATCGACGAGGTGCGTTTGGCGGCCTTCGGGCGTTTCGATTTCGACGCCGACGATCTCGCGTTTGAAGTGGCCGGCCTCGGTCGCGGCCTTGCCGCGGCGGTGGCTTTCGAGCGCATAGGCATCGAGATCATCCTTGGTGAGGCCGTATTTCTTCACGATCATCTCAGCGCCCATGAACTGGCTGAACATGATGCCGGGATATTTTTCTTCGAGCCGTTCGGACTTGTAGTGGCCGAGACCTTCCTTGATGAACAGGGTTGCGACGCTGCCCATCGGAACGCGCGTCATGCTTTCGATGCCGCTTGCGAGCACGATGTCCTGCGTGCCCGACATCACTGCCTGCGCCGCGAACTGAATCGCCTGCTGCGACGAACCGCACTGGCGGTCGATAGTGACGGCGGGGATCGAGTCGGGCAGCTTCGAGGCGAGCACGGCGTTGCGGCCGATGTCCATCGTCTGCTGGCCGCCTTGGCTGACGCAGCCGGTGATAACATCATCGATCGCCTTGGTGTCGAAGTCGTTGCGATCGGCGATCGCGTCGAACACCGCGGCGCCGAGGTCGACGGGGTGGACGCCCGCGAGCCGGCCGCCGCGCTTGCCGCCCGCGGTCCGGACGGCGTCGACGATATAAGCTGTAGCCATGGGAGAATTCCTTTCCTGCGATTTCAAGCGATCAGAGCTTGCGCCCGATCAGTTCCTTCATGATTTCGTTCGTGCCGCCGAAGATGCGGGTGACGCGTGCGGCGCGCCAGGCGCGGGCGATCGGATATTCGTTCATATAGCCTGCGCCGCCGAAGAGCTGGAGGCATTTGTCCATGACTTCCCACTGCAGTTCGGTGTGCCACAGCTTCGCCGCGGCGCCCTCTTCGGGGGTCAGTTCCTTCTTCAAATGCCGTGACAGCGCCCAGTCGAGATGCGCCCAGCCCACCTGAAGCTTCGCTTTCAGGTCGGCGAGCACGAAGCGGCTGTTCTGGAAATCGAGGATCGGCTTGCCGAACGCCTTGCGGTCGCGCGTATATTCGACCGTGTCGTCGAACGCGCGCTGCGCCGATGCCTGCGCCGACACCGCGATCGATAGACGTTCCTGCGGCAGTTCGCTCATCAGATAGATGAATCCCTGCCCCTCTTCGCCCAGGCAGTTGGTGATCGGCACGCGAACGTCGTTGAAGAACAGCTCCGACGTATCGGCCTCGTCCTGCCCGATCTTGTCGAGGTTGCGGCCGCGCTGGAAACCTTCGCGGTCGGCTTCGACGAGTACGATCGACACGCCCTTCCACGCCGGCTCGACGTCGGTGTCGGTCTTGACGCAGACGAGGATCAGGTCGGCGTTCTGGCCGTTGGTGATATAGGTTTTCGAACCGTTGATGACATAATGATTGCCATCCTTCTTCGCGGTCGTGCGCATACCTTGAAGGTCGCTGCCGGTGCCCGGTTCGGTCATCGCGATCGCGGTAATTACCTCGCCCGAGACCATTTTGGGCAGCCAGTGCTTCTTCTGCTCCTCGCTGCCGTAGCGGGTGATATAATTGGTCACGATATCCGACTGGAGTGAAAAGCCCGTGGTCACGCGGCCATAATAGGCGCTCTCTTCATCAACGATCGCGTTATAGCCGAAGTCAAGGCCGAGCCCGCCATATTCCTCCGGAACCGTGGGGCACAGCAGGCCAAGCTCGCCCGCCTTGGGCCAGATGCTCTTGGGCACGATACCATCCTCGGCCCACTGCGCCTGATTGGGTGCCACTTCCTTTTCGAGGAACTGGCGTACCGTCGCGCGGAACGCCTCATGATCCTCGGTGTAAGCGGAGCGTGAGAGACTATCGAGCGACATGATGCTTCCTTTTCCGGGGACGTCCGGCCAGTCTGTCGAAGCCGATACGCCATTGCCCCCGCATCGATCGATGCAGGCTTCGCGCGCCAACTGACCTTACGTTTACGTCCACGTCAAGTAGAAATGCCGCTACGGCGGCAAAGATGCGACAAAGGCGCGGAGAGCGGCGGCGCAGCGAATAGGTTTGCAGTCGCTGGGCAGCATCGCCGGCCCGCGCTAGGATCTGCTCCATGGTCAAACTGCTTCTCGACGCCGGCGCATTGCTTGGCGAATCGCCCGTCTGGCACGCCGCCGAAGCCCGCCTCTATTGGGTCGACATCGACGCCCGCAAAATCCATCGCACCGACCCCGCGACAGGTGTCGACGAGACGATGGAGCTTGCCGAGCAAGTCGGCTGCATCGCGCCGCGTGCGGGCGGTGGGCTTGTCGCGGCGCTGGAAGATGGCTGCGCGCTGATCGACGACTGGAACGCCGAGCCACGGCCCTTCGGCCCTGCGGTCCTCACCGGCAAGTCCGAGCAGCGTTTCAACGACGGCCGCGTCGATGCCCTGGGCCGGCTGTGGGTCGGCAGCCTGACGAGTGACAAGGCGAACCCCGCCGCGACGCTCTATCGCCTCGACCCCGATGGCTCACTTACCGAAATGCTGCATGGGCTGACGACGAGCAACGGCGCCGCCTTCAGCCCCGACGGCCGCACATTCTATCACGCCGACACGCCGACCCACGCGATCCGCGCCTATGATTTCGACGAAGCCACCGGCACGCTGAGCAACGGGCGCATCTTTCACCAGTTCGAGTTCGGCAATGGCCGCCCCGACGGCGCCGCGGTCGATGCCGAGGGCTGTTACTGGTCGGCGCTGTGGGACGGCTGGCGCGTCGTGCGCCTCTCGCCTGCGGGCGAGTTGCTACAGACGGTCGAGCTGCCGGTGCAACGCCCGACGATGATCGCATTCGGCGGGCCCGACCTCCAAACCGCCTTCGTTACGAGCGCGGGCAAGAATCTGACCGATGACGAGCGCGCAAAACAGCCGCACGCGGGCGGTGTCTTTACCTTCCGCGTTGATGTCCCCGGCCTGATTCAGCGGGATTTTGGCGCTTAGGCGGCTTGCACCCCGCTGTCATATAAGGTTAAGTCGGCCCCTGACATGGTTTCGTCCGAAACCTTATCCTCCGGGGAGATTTATCGATGTCGCGCACCGCGCAGCCTTTTGCCCGTCATTTGTCGATCATGCTTGCATCCACCGCAATGATCGTGGGTTATAGCCAGATGACCGCAACCGCCGCCGAACCGACCGCCGCCGCCAAGCCGGCCGCAACCGCCCCCGCGGGCGAAAACCCGATGCTCGCGCCGTGGACCGGCCCGTTCGAAGGGGTGCCGCCGTGGGACAAGATGGACCCAGAACTGTTTCCCGACGCCTTCACCAAGGGCATGGCCGAAACCAAGGCGCAGGTGCAGGCGGTGATCGACAATCCCGCCGCGCCGACGTTCGAGAATACGCACGTCCCGATGATGCTCGCGGGCGATACGATGGAGCGCCTTTTTGCGCTGTGGGGCGTGCAGACGTCGAACAAGTCGAACGACCGCGTCGAGGATATCGACGCCGAATGGAGCCCCAAGCTCACCACCTTCTATACCGAACTATTTTTGGAGCCCAAGCTCTTCGCGCGGTACAAGGCGGTTTACGACAAGCGCAATTCGAGCGGACTCAACGCGCAGCAGATCCGCATCGTCGAACGCAGCTATGACGAGATGGTGCGCGACGGCGCTAACCTGTCGCCCGCGAACAAGGCAAAGCTGGTCGAGCTGAACTCGAAGCTTGAAGGCCTGTTCTCGGCTTTCTCGTCGAAGCTGCTCGGCGATGAGAAGCTTTATACCTTTGTAACCGACAAGGCCGAGCTCGCAGGCCTTGAGCCCGGCTTCGTCGCCTCGCTCGCGTCGGCGGCGGAGTCGCAGGGCAAGCCGGGACAGTGGGCGATCAAGAACACCCGTTCGTCGGCGCAGCCGGTGATGCAGGGCGCGACCAACCGGGGCTTGCGCGAGCGCGTGTACAAGGCCTTTGTCAGCCGCGGCGACAATGGTGACGCGAACGACACCAATTCGACGATCGTCGAGATATTGAAGCTGCGCCAGCAGCGCGCCGAGTTGCTCGGTTTCCCGACGCACGCCAATTATCGCATGGCCGACACGATGGCGAAGACGCCCGAAGCCGCGATGGGCCTGATGATGAAAGTCTGGCCCGCCGCTGTCGCGCGCGTGAAGGAGGAGGTCGCCGACATGCAGGCGATCGCCGACGCCGAAGCCAAGGCCGGCAATGGCCCGAAGATCACCATCGAGCCGTGGGACTATCGCTTCTATTCCGAAAAGGTTCGCAAGGCGAAATACGACCTCGATGAAAGCGAGGTGAAGCCCTATCTCCAGCTCGACAAGCTGCGTGATGCGATGTTCTGGTCGGCGGGCCAACTCTACGATCTAGGCTTCCGCGAAAATACCGGTACGATCCCCGTCTTCGACCCCAAGGTCCGCACGTTCGAGGTTTATAATCTCAAGACGAACGAGAATGTCGGGGTCTTCTATCTCGATAATTTCGCGCGCGATGGAAAGCGTTCGGGCGCGTGGATGACGACCTATCGCAGCCAGCAAACGCTGGGCGGCGAGCGCAATGTGCTCGCGTCGAACAATAATAATTTCACCGAAGCCGCGAAGGGTGAGCCGACGCTGATCAGCCTCGACGACGCGCAGACCCTGTTTCACGAATTCGGTCACGGCATCCACTATCTGCTGCAGCATGTCTATTATCCAGCGCTCGCAGGCGTACCGCGCGACTTCGTCGAATATCCCAGCCAGGTGAACGAGAATTGGCTGATGACCCCCGAAGTGCTGTCGAAATATGCGACGCACTACAAGACGGGTCAGCCGATGCCGCAGGCGCTGGTCGACAAGATCCTCGCCTCCGACAAGTTCAATCAGGGCTTCTCGACGGTCGAATATCTGTCGAGCGCGATCGTCGACATGAAGCTGCACGACCGCAAGACGCCGCCAGCCGATGTCGACAAGTTCGAGCGCGAGACGCTTGCCGAAATCGGCATGCCGAAGGAAATCGTGATGCGGCACCGCTTGCCGCAGTTCGGCCACCTGTTCAGCTCGGACGCCTATTCGGCGGGCTATTACAGCTATCTATGGTCGGAAACGATGGACGCCGACACCTGGGCCGCCTTCACCGAAGCCGGCGGACCGTGGGACCGCAGCGTCGCCGACAAGTTCCGCACGATCCTGCTGATGACGGGTAACGAGACCGATCGCGCCGAAGCCTATCGCGCTTTCCGCGGCCGCGACCCCGACGTGAAGGCACTGCTGAAGAAGCGCGGTTTTCCGACTGAATAGGCGCACGAAACCAACGAGACAAAGGGAGCGATTTCGCTCCCTTTGTTTTTGGGCATAGCGGATTTTGCGGCGCGAAACTCCCTCGGCGAAGAAGCCTTCGGCCATCTGTGCGACCTTCGCAGCGCGCGATGTGTGACGTTTCAGTCCATAGCGCGGCTACAAAAAGAAACGGCGGCCAGATGACCACCGTTTCCGTTCTTTTTCGACCTTGTGGCGGTTCAGAATTGATAGCCGATGCCGACGTTGCCGCCGAACGTGCTGCCCCGGCTCGTCTCGACATAAGTTGCGCCGCCCTTCACCACTGTCCGGCCGTCGCCGAACACCTTCGACACGCCAAGCGCGAAGGCGGTTTCATTCTGGTAGACGCCGATCGCTCCCCCGATCATGCCGCCGCTGTCACTAAAGGCCTGGGGCAGACCGGCGACCGCCATCGCCGAAGCGGTACCCGCATCAGCATCTCGCCGGACGTTGGCGAGATCGAAGCGGAGCGCGTTGACATGGTGATCGGTGTAGCCGGTTGCCGCGACCAAACCGTGGTCGATTGCATTGCTGAGCTGTCCGAGATTGACCGCATCGGTCGGGCGCGTGCCCGCCGCAACGTTCGTCACCTGCCGCTCGGCACCCTCGCGGCCAACCGAGACGACATTGTCGCGCCCGCCGTCGGTGGCTCCATGGCCGAGCGCCACCGAGCCCGCGCCGCTGGCAACCGCATTGCTGCCGATCGCGGTCGACCGGGCCCCGCTGGCAACTGCGCCAAAGCCCCCGGCGACCGCATCTTCGCCGCGTGCGTCGGGCGCGGGCAGGCCGCTCCGGTTGTTCATGCGGAACGCGCCCGCCTGACCGGTTTCGAGCAACGCCAGCTGCGTGCCGTGCGCGGCGACCCGTTCGTTCGTCGCATGGAGCTGGGCGCCGTTGACCGCATCGGTCGAGGTCGGCGAGAGCAGGCCCTGCGCGACATTGGCCAGACGCGTACCGCCGGTCCTGCCGCCGTCTTCCGACTTCGGCCCGCCGAGCGTCAGGCCCGTCTTGCCCGCATCGTCATATTGCACGCTGTTATTGCCGAGCGCGAGCGCCCGCTCGGCCGTACCATTGGCTTGCTCAGCCTTCAGGCCCGCTGCGTCCGCCGCCAATTGCGCCGTCACGACCTTCATCGCGGCGGCGTCCGCCGCATATTGCGCGGCAACCGCCTTCATGTCCGCAGCGTCCGCCGCAGCTTGCGCCGCCGCCGCCTTCATGTCCGCCGCGTGGGCCATCGCCCGCGCGGCTGCCGCCTTTGCATCCGCCGCGTCGGCAGAGGCCTGTGCGCGGACCGCCCTGGCATCGGTTGCGGCGAGTTGATCGCCGTTCACGGCATCGGTCGATCCCGCAGCGACATTGCCGGCACCGATACCGGTCAGCACATTGCCGCCATTGTCCAGGCCTTTGTTGGTCAGCTTCACCGGCCCATTCGGACCGCCGGCGATCGTCACACCGTCGCCGTTCACCGTCGTATTGCCCGCCGTCACGCTGTCGACGGCGAGGTTGCGCGACAGCGCCACCTTCACATTGCGATCGTCCGCGCCCTTCGCGACCTGAATATTGGCGTCCGCGCCGCTGATATCGACAGTCTCGCCGGGCTTCACCTGCGAAAGCCGAAAAGCTGCTGCTCCCGGCGTTGGTGAACGTGATTGTCGTCGTGATGCCGTCGATGACCGTCGACGCGGTGTTTGCGCCCGTCGTCCACGCGCCGCTGTTGGTCCGCGTAAGCAGCCCGTTCCATTGATCGCTGACCAGCGATACGGCTTCGACCGGTCCGGCGCGCGCCTCCAGATCCCAGTCGCCGCCCAGCGCGGCCGCGCCGGTCGGGTCCGCCGAGGCCGCGACATCGCCGCCGGTCGCGCGCGCGATGGCATCGATCAGCGCCTGCCCATCCCCGCCGGTCCCGACGTCGCAGCCATAGATTAATATGTCGCCGTCCGCCGATAGTTTCGATCCGATCGACGCCAGCGCACCAGCCAGCTCGCCCGTCACCGCGGCCAGGTCGACCGTGGTGCTGCCGATGATGAAATTGTTCGACGTGCCGTGGCTGACGATGTGGATCGCGTCGATATCCGACCGCCCCGCAAGCGCCGCCATCATTTGTTCGACACCGTCCCGGGTCGCGTCGATCAGGACCACTTCACCCTGGCCGGCCCATTCGCGAGCCAGTTCGGCATAGCCGTCAACGCTGGTGTCGATGAAGATCAGGCTTCTTGCCGGGGCCAACCGCTCCGGCATGCCCATTTCCGTCGGCAGCGAAGCTTCGCTTATTCTGGGCGTTCCGTCGCCATACCCATGGTCGGCCAAAGACCGGTCGGCTGGATACCCGCCGCCGGGGGGCGCTGCCTCGTGCGCGACCGATGCAGCGCGGGGCATGATCGCCGGGTCGGTGTGCTCCAATGCACTGTCGGAATGCGCGACGGTTTCGGTGGCGGTAACAACTGCCGCGCCATCGAACATCATGCGTGGCTCTAAAGCAATAAAATGAGGTTCAAGCCCCGCCGAACAAGGCTTGCAAGGAACCGAGGGAACCGAAGTCATGGCGTCGCGCTTGCGCAAGTCACCCCCTAAAAGGTTCTGGCACATCCAAAGCAGATTGTTTTGGTCAAACGATAGAAGTTGGATTTCTTCCAACACCGTCGAGTGCGAGGGGGATGAAACCTTTTAATACCCCTCAAACTTAGATATCAAAGGTTAAGGAAAGCTTTAGATTTTACGTCGGAACGGCGCCACTGAGCGGGAAAAACCCCCATATTCCGTGGGTATCTGCTGGGAACGCGAGCGCTTTCCGTCGCAGTTACAAAAAATCGCCAGCCTCCCCCAAGAAGGCTGGCGACGAGTTGGGCGCTCGCGAGGTCGAGCACCTTTTGCGGGAACGACAAGTCTGGTTTCATCGGACCGCAAAAACTAGGCAATGCCACCAAATTGATGGCCTGCATCCTATGCGGCCTTCGCTTGCTCGGCACAGAAGAATAATATTGGCATCCAGAATAATAGGGCTGGTCGGACCGGGTAGACCGACCAGCCCTTCAATGCGGATCGTTGGAGGGACCCAGGACGCGCATTGAAAACCTATTATTGCCCGGCAGCTTCGCTCGCGCGGGCTGCCAGATGAGCGGGCTGGTCGGACCGGGAAGGCCGACCAGCCCTTCGATGCGGATCGTTGAAGCGACCCAGGACGCGCACCGAAAACTTGTTAAGTTCAGCATCGCCGTCACGCCGACAGGATGATCGGTTGCTGCCCTTTCAAAAGAAGAAGACGCACGCCGCGACGTCTCATTCACGGTGATGTGATTTTTTTTTGCGGACGCGATCGAGACAGCGCGACGCGCGGCCGACCCTTGAGTGCATCGCACATAGTCCGCATCGAACAGGTCTGCGTCACTGCTCATAAGGCCATCGGTCGACGGGATGATCGCGTTCATTGACCCGGCCTCAATCGTTGCGAGGCACGTCGCGATATTCCTGAAGACGCGTCGCGCGCAGCGCGAGGACGCCCGCACGTGCATAGTCGCGCTGCCACGATGCGAGTTCCTCTGCGCTGAGGGCATAGCGCGTGCAGGCCTCGTCCGCCGTCAGAAGCCCGCCATCGATCGCTGCGACGACTTGTGCCTTGCGGCGACAGACCCATCGGCTCGTATTGGGGCAGGGCAGACTTTCCAGCGTCAGGCGCTCGCCCATCGGGCCGACCACCGAGGCCGGACGAATCTTCAGATTTTCAATCACCGCAATTCTCCAATCCGGCAGTCTCATTGTCAAAGACGCACGCGCGATGAGGCTGTTCACGATTTAATGCAGAGGCCTGGCGGATTGACCGCCGCGCTTCCGCTCCGGACTGAGCTCGACAGCGGGAAGTGGCGGATGAAATGTCAGCGCCGTTTCGACACGAAAGCGCATGCGATCGACGCTGAACGGCTGCGCGTTTGAAGGATCAAAGCGTCGAATATTGGCACGACGGCGTTTGATCGAAACCCGATGATATCCTATATCATGGCAATGACCATCGCAGCCCAAGTTCGACGCCCGGTTTCCGGGCTGTTCCAGGAAATCGAAACGCTCCAGGGTGAAAGACCCTGGGGCCGGATGCTCGATGCGGGAACCGGGACACATTCAATCGGCTGGATCGGCACGCTGCCGACCGAGCAATGGACGGCAGTCACGGGCGCGGACGCCCACGCGGTGCAAGTCCGCGACGCGATCGCTCGGCATCGCCGCGAGGGCGACCGGATCATCGTCGGCAACTGGGCGGACTCGACCCTGCTTGCCGGCGAAAGCTATGACTCTGTGCTTGCCGATTATCTGCTCGGCGCAATCGACGGTTTTGCTCCATATTTTCAGCATCGCCTGTTTGCGCGCCTTCGCCCGCTGGTCGGACGGCGGCTCTATGTCGTGGGGCTAGAACCCTATGTCGTGGGGGAGCCCGACAGCGAAGCCGGGCGCCTTGTCTGGGAGATCGGGCGTTTCCGCGATGCCTGTCTGCTCCTCGCCGGTGAACAGCCCTATCGCGAATATCCCTCGCAATGGGTGGTCGATCACCTTGAGGCGTCGGGCTACCGCATCATCGCGGCGAAGCGCTTCGCGAACCGCTACAAGGAGCGTTTCGTCAACAGCCAGATCGATATGTGTGCGCCGCGGCTGGCCCGGATCGCCGACCGCGGCCTTGCCGACGCGCTAGCGGCACGGGGCGAAGCGCTGCGCGCCGAAGCATTGGCTCTTGTCGCCAGCGCGAACGGACTGCGCCACGGCTTCGACTATATATTGGCGGCCGAACCCGCCTGACCCGTTCGGGACCTGATCGGCGGAAGGAGGGGCGCGCGACCATGCGCCCCTCCTTCCGTCCACCCCACGTCGACCTAGAAGCTGGTGCGTAGCCCGAAGACGAAGTTGCGTCCGCGGAGCGGCGAGGCATTCTTGATGAACGACGCGTGGTTATAAGCGAGTTCGTTCGTCAAATTGGTCGCGCGCACGAACAATTCGGCATCGGCCTTCGGCCCGAGTTCGACCTTATAGGCCAGCGTCGCGTTGAGCATGTCATAACCCGGCGTCCGCGTTTCGAATGCGGCGATCCGGTCCTGTTCGAAGACATGGTAAAATTCGACGTCGGCCGACAGCGGCCCCCAACGCCCGTCGGCGCGCGCGCCGAGCCGGCCGGCAGGAATGCGCGGCAGGTCGCCGAGATTGCCCTTCAGCTTCGCGCGGACATAATCGCCGAACAGCGATGCGCCGATAGCGCCGAATTCGTGCCGCACCTCGCCGTCGATCCCGGTGAAGGTGGCGTCGGCGGCGGTGTAACGGATGAGGCGGAAATCCTCGAACTGGTCGAGCGTGTTCGCGAAGATATAGTCGTCGAAGGCCTGGTGATAGGCGCCGATGGTGAAGGTCGTCGCGCCCTTCGTCTTGCGGAAGGTCAGGTCGATCGATTTGCCCGTTTCCTTGCCGAGCGTCGCGGTGCCGACCTCATAGGTGTTGGTAGCGAGGTGGATGCCGCGTGCGTAGAGTTCCTGAACATTGGGTGCGCGCTGCGACCGCGCGAGCGAGAGCGCCAAAGAATAGTCGCCACCGATGTCCCAGACCGCCGCACCCGAGATCGAGAAGGGCTTATGGCTTACCTCGCGATTCCGCGTCGTCTCGATCTTCTGCCATTCCTGTCGCGCCGCGAGTTCAAAGCGGATCGGACCGGCGTCTAGCGTTTCCATCAGGAACAGCGCGGTGCTCCGCGTCTCGCTTTCAGGCAGGAACGCCTCTTCGCCCAGCGCGCTGAACTTGCTCTCCGAATGCTGGACCCCGAACGCGCCGCGCAGAGGCCCGATGGGCTTGTGCGCGAGTTCGAAGCGAAGCTCGTGCGCCTTGTTGCTGAAGGTCGTCGCGACCTCGTCATGCTCGATCTCGTCATGCTCGTAATCGGTGAACGACAGGCGGAAGCGAACCTTCTCGAACCCCGGCAGCGGATCTTCATATTCGCTGCGGATATCGAAGCGTTCGCTGCGCAATTTGACGAACGGCACTTCCTCATGCTCATGCTCGTGATCATGGTCATGATCCTCGTCGTCATGCGCGTGGCTGCCGCAGTGCAGGCTGCTGCCGTGCGGATGGCAGCCTTCATAGTCGTGACTGTGCCCGGGCAGGCCATATTCGCTGCGCTGGCGCGTATAGGCGACGCCCAGATAGCCCCCGCTGCCAACCCATGAGCCGCCAACCGTGAAGGTCGAGGTGTCGTTATACGACCCATCGACATGGCGTTCGCCGAACCCCTTGGGCACGCGGTAATCATTCGACGAGCGATGAACGCCCTCGACGCGCAGCGCGAGCCCCTGCCCCCCGATGGTGATCCCGCCGACCAGCGAGCGTTCGTCGTCGGCCGTGCCGATACGCCCCTCGACCGTGCCCGCGATGCCGCCGTCGGGGATCGACGTCGGGACCTTCTCATCAAGCAGGTTGATCGCACCGCCGATCGCGCTGCCGCCATAGAGCAGCGCCGCGGGCCCGCGCAGCACCTCGATCCCGCGCAGCAATAGCGGCTCGGTCGTCACCGCATGATCGGGCGAGATCGCCGATGCATCGTGGATGCTGGACCCATCGGAGAGCGCTTGCACACGCGGAGCGGTCTGGCCGCGGATCACGGGACGGCTAGCACCCCCGCCGAAATTGTCGAAGTTGATGCCGGGCTGTCCGGCGAGCGTGTCGCCGAGGGTCGCCTGGCGGCGGCGAACCAGTTCGTCGCCCGTGAGCGTGACGACCGGGGTCGCAGTTTCGTCGGCGCGAAGGCCGAGGACGTTGGCCGACACGACGATCTCCGGATCGGCACGGGTGCCGGCCTGCAAATAGGCAGCCGATCTTTCTTCCCGCTTCACCAAAGGCACCGTTTCCTCGGCCATGGCGATTTGCGGCACGGAAACGGGAACGGCGGCGGACAACAGAAGAGCACGAAAAGTCACAAAAACCCCTTTCATCATATAGAGGCAGGCCCTATAGGAGACGTTATATCATAACTCAACAGACTTTGACTCCAACCCCCGGAAAATCGATGATGAACATCCTCCACGATCCCTCGCGATCGACAATCCGCGCGACCGATGGTGTCGAGAGCGCCGCACTTTCGACCTCGCTGCTCTGTCTTGTGCATTGCCTTGCCTTGCCGATGCTTCTCGTCCTGCTCCCGACTGCGGCCGGCGCTTTCGTGCGTTCCGAAGCGTTTCATTATGTCGCGGTCGGCCTCGCCGCGCCCTTCGCACTTCTCGCCTTCGTGCTCGGCTATCTTCGCCACGGTGCGGTGCGCCCGGCGCTGTTCGGCGCCGTCGGCGTGGCCTGCCTGCTGCTTGCCCTGCTTCCCGGCGTCGAACATGGCACCTCGATCGTGATCACCGTCGCCGGCAGCCTGCTCCTCATCACCGGACACCTGATCAATTGGAGGCTGCGCCGCCATGCGATCTGAGCAACTCGCCGAAAGCTGCCGCGACGAGAACGAGTTCGCGCCGCCCGCTTCGCCGGTCCATCGCCAGCCCGCCGATCTCGATCGCCGCGTGATGGACCAGCTGCGTGCGAGCAACCGCCCGCTCGGCGCCCATGAGATCGCGCGACAGAGCCGGCAGACCGGATCGCCGCTGGCGCCCAATCAAGTCTATCGCATCCTCGACCGCCTGCTGCAGCGTGGCAAAGTGCGTCGTATCGAATTGCTGTCCGCCTATACGCCGACACGGGACGACAGGGCGGGGTTCGCGGTCTGCAAGGATTGCCGGACCGTCACGTCGTTCGAGGCGCAAGACCTCGCCGGCCAACTCGATCGACTGTGCCGCGCGCGGGGTTTCGAACCCGCCACGCCGATCCTCGAAGTGTCGGGACTCTGCCCCGAGTGCCGCGCGCACCGCGCGGGGGCGCTGCCCGTCCGGCGCATGCGGGGTATGGCGATGCTGTTCGCGCTCCTTTCGCTTGCGGGCGGCTCCGCGCCGGGCGGCATCGCGGGCGCATATCCCGTCCTGATTGCGGCCGAAGGCGAAAAACCCGGCCGTGCCCGGCTTTTTGAAAGCGCATCTGCATGACAACGCTTCGATTCCCGAGCACCCTGATCGCGGGCAACGGCGAAGGCCTCGCCGCCATCCACGATCCCGACATCTCGATCGCGATTTGGGAGCGCTCCGAAGATCCCGCATTTCGAGGCCTTCTCGCGCCCAGCCTGCGCCCGATCCAGTTAACGAGCGACGTCTGCGACCTGGGTTCGGCGTTGAACCGCGCGATGCAGGCCGCGGGCTATCCGGCCGGCAATGTCCGCGTCAGATTGGAAGCCGACATCATCGATCTCGCCGCGCGCTTCGCGGCGATCATGCGGATCGACAGGCTCGATATTCGGTTCGAACGGATCACCGGCGATGCCTGTCGGAAATTCCACGCCGATTACGTCCTTGCACGGCTGATCACCACCTATACGGGGCGCGGGACGCAGTGGCTCGACGGCGAGAGCATGGACGATTGCGACTGCGGCACATCGCATAACATCCGCGAGATGCGCGCGGGCGACGTCGCAATCCTCAAGGGCCGAAACTGGGACGAGGCGCGCGCCGCGGTCCACCGATCGCCGCCGATCGCCGGTACCGGCGAAGAGCGACTGCTGCTCACGATGAACCATTCGACCCTTCCCCCTAAAGTGCGTCCGGAGTTTTCGTAGAATCCCGATTGACCATCGCTCCATTCGATATAAATATGATATCATCATTATATCGAGTGATTCGGAGGGAAAGATGGTCGAAACAGGGACACGGGCGCTGAACCGCAGCCGCGAGACACGCGCCAATACACAGAGCGGCTATCTGATGCTGCTGATCTGGCTTGGCCTGCTCGGCGCCGCCATCTGGGCGGCGACGACCAATATCGGCGCGGACGGGATCGACTGGAACTGGAAATGGGCGGTGGTGGTCGCGAGCGGGGTGATCGGCACGATCATCCTCTGCGGCTTCTACATGATCAACCCGAACGAGGCGGCGGCGGTCCAACTGTTCGGCGCCTACCGGGGTACCGACCGCGAGGAAGGGCTGCGCTGGGTATTGCCCTGGCTCAGCCGCAAGAAGATCGCGGTCCGCGCCAACAATGTGATTTCGGACAAGATCAAGGTCAACGACCTGCGCGGCAACCCCATTGAAATGGCGGCGCAGGTCGTGTGGCGCGTCACCGACACTGCGCAGGCGCTCTTCGACGTCGACGATTACAAGGAATTCGTCATGGCGCAGATCGAGGCCGCGGTACGGGCAATCGGCTCGCGCTATCCCTATGACGACATCGAGCATCAGGAAGTGACGCTGCGCGGAAACCACGACGAGGTTGGCGGGGAACTGCGCAAGGCACTGATCGAACGGCTGGAAGTCGCTGGCATCACGGTCGACGAATGCGGCCTGACGCACCTTGCCTACGCCCCCGAAATCGCCGGCGCGATGCTCCGTCGCCAACAGGCAGAGGCGGTGATCGCGGCCCGCAAAAAGCTGGTCGAGGGCGCGGTGACGATGGTCGAGATGGCGCTACAGCACCTCTCCGAAAAGAATGTCGTCGACCTCGACGACGAGCGGAAGGCGGCGATGGTCTCGAACCTGATGGTCGTCCTGTGCGGCGAACGCGACACGCAGCCCGTCGTCAACACCGGCTCGCTCTACTGAGGGCCGGGCGATGGCAGCGCAGTCTAAAAAAGCCTTTGCCCTCCGCCTCGATCCCGCGCTCTACGCGGCGATCGAGCGGTTGGCGGCGGCCGAGCTGCGCAGCGCCAATGCGGAGATCGAGATGTTGCTGCGCGAAGCGCTGGCGCGGCGCGGCGTCAGTGTAAAACGGTCCGATGCGCCCAAGCGCGGACGGCCACCCAGGGAGGAAAGCTGATATGCTGCACCTGATGTTCGACACCCGCCCCTGGTTCCGGCCGAAACGCCGCGGTTTCGGCACCGGCCTGCCGATCACTTGGCAAGGCTGGCTGATGCTGGCGATGCACATCGCGCTGATTACCGGAATTGCGATGCTCCTGCGCGATCGGCCCGCGATGATGACCATCGCAGTGGTCCTTGCCGGCCTCGCCCCGATGCCGCTTTATCGCGCCAAGACAGAGGGAGGGTGGCGCTGGCGATAGGCGCCGCGATGTCTGTTTTGGGGTGGGGAGCTGACGTTGCCTTCTTTGGACATCGCCCGGCTGGATCCAGATCGGGTCGGCGCAAGGGCCGCGCAATATTCCAAAGTTCAGGAAAGTTCAGCCCTATGAGCGCGCCGATTTGCAAGTCGCGGCGTGCTGGATGTGCGAGGCACGTCCGATCATGGTCGTACCCGCAAGCCGGGCAGCGACCACCTTTTTGTTCACCGAATGAAAGAGCCGGATGAAGGCTGGCACGGCCGAATAATGTAGGAAAGACCTAATTGAAGGCGATGTTTGTTTTGTATTGGGGAGCGGACATCCCGTCCCTACTTCAGTCATCCCGGGCTTGACCCGGGATCCCGCTTTTTGAGGCACTCACTGGTTTCGACCTCAAGCGGGACCCCGGATCAAGTCCGGGGTGACGACGAAAGATAGGTCGGCTTCCGGCCGAAAACTGCCCTCATCACGCTTTTCCACCATTGGCGCGCCCACCCCGCTTGCCCCCGACTCGCTAGATGGTTAAGGCCGGTCTCATGACCGCCGCCTCCGCTCCAGTTCGCATCGCCCCGTCGATCCTCAGCGCCGATTTCGCGCGGCTGGGGGAAGAAGTACGCGCAATCGAAACGGCGGGCGCCGACTGGGTGCATATCGACGTCATGGACGGCCATTATGTGCCGAACCTGACGATCGGCCCGATGGTGGTAAAGGCGCTGCGTCCGCACTCGACGCTACCCTTCGACGTCCACCTGATGATCTCGCCCGTCGATCATTTCCTTGACGCCTTCGCCGCGGCGGGCGCCGACATCATCACCGTGCATCCCGAATCCGGGCCGCATATCCACCGCACCGTCCAGCACATCAAGTCGCTCGGCAAACAGGCGGGCGTGTCGCTCAATCCCGCGACGCCGGCGAAGATGCTCGACTATCTGATCGACGACATCGACCTTGTCCTGATCATGAGCGTCAATCCGGGCTTCGGCGGACAAAGCTTTATTTCGAGCCAGCTTCGCAAGATCGAGGCGGTCAGGAAGATGATCGAGAAGTCGGGCCGCGATATCCGGCTGGAGGTCGACGGCGGCATCGACGCGGGCACCGCACCGCTCGCGATATCGGCGGGCGCCGACGTGCTCGTCGCCGGCACCGCGACTTTCAAGGGCGGACCGGACGCCTATGCCGACAATATCCGGCGGCTGCGCGGGGCCTGATCGATGGAGGGGAGACCGTTGACCGCTGCCCCCGCCGACACACCGCTCGACTCCGGTGACGACGCCGCGCCACTCGACGATACGATCGAACCCGGCAAGCGGCTGATCCGCCTTCCCGCCGACCAGGGTCTTTCGCTCGGCGATCGCGTCGCAAACGCGATCACTCGCCTGACCTGGCGCACACCGCTTCACGCCTTCCGGCTGAAGGGGCGTTTTCCGCTCAAGCTGCTTGGCGTGCCCACCGATCCGATCCCCGGCGACACACGGGCGGGCACGGCGATCCGCGCCGGCCATCTCCTGCACCGCGGGTTGAAACTGCCGCTCGGCGAGCTCGATTTCGCGGCGCTCGACGTCGTTCCGACCTTTGCCGATTATCTGCACAGCTTTGCCTGGCTGCGCGATCTCGCCGCAACGGGATCGCGCGCCGACGGCGCGCCGATCGCCGAAGCCGTCGTGCGCCATTGGCTGGGCACGCACGGCGAAACGGTCAGCGAACCCGCGTGGAAAGCCGACAATACCGCCTGGCGCATCCTGTTCTGGGCTGCGCACGCGCCGCTGATCCTGTCGTCGAGCGACCTTGTTTATCGCTCGGCGGTGCTCAATCATCTTGCACGCGCGGCGCGCCACCTCGACCGTATCGCCGACAAGACGCGGCCCGGCACGGGGCAGATGGTCGCGTGGGTCGGCATCGTCGCCGCGTCGCTTTTGATGCCCGGCGGCGAACCGCGACAGGTGTTCGGCGAAGCCGGCCTTCGGAGGGTCCTCGAAACCAGCTTCTACGCCGACGGCGGCAATATCTCACGCTCGCCCCAGGCGCAGCTCGACGCGATCATGGCGCTGTCGATGCTCGCGAAAATCTATGACATGCGCCGCATGGAAGTGCCGCCCTTCATTCAGGAAGTGCTCGCGCGGGCGGTTCCGGCACTGCTGGGCCTGCTTCACAGCGACGGCGGCATGGGTAGCTGGCAGGGCAGCGGGGCGACCTCCGCCGCCTATGTCCAGGCCATCGTCAATGCGAGCGGCGTGCGCACGCGCCCGCTCAAGCAGGCACGCGACTGGGGTTATCAACGGCTGGTTGCGAACAAGGTCGTGCTGCTCGCCGACGCGGCGCCGCCGCCCATCGCGCGCGTCACAGAGGCGGGCTGCGCCTCGACTCTCGCCTTCGAACTCAGCGACGGCGACGAGCGCATCGTCGTCAATTGCGGCGGCGCGGCGCTGACCGGCGCGACGATTCCGGCCGATCTCGCACGCGGGCTTCGCACCACCGCGGCGCATTCGACGCTGACGCTCGGCGACAGCAATTCGACCGCGATCCTTGCCAACGGCTCGCTCGGCAAGGGCGTGACCGAGGTCGAGCTCGACCGGCGCGAGACGCCGCAAGGCAGCCGGGTCGAGATGAGCCACGACGGATATGCCCGGCGCCACGGACTGATCCATCGCCGCCTGCTGATCCTTTCGCCGAACGGCCGCGAACTCCGCGGCGAGGATCTGCTCCTTCCCGCCCCGCGTACACGGCGCAAGGGCGACAAAGGCTTCACGCTGCGCTTCCACCTTGGACCGCATATCTCGGCCAGCCTGACCGCCGACAAATTGGGCGCGCTGCTGCGCGTGGGCGGCGGCCCGCTCTGGCAGTTCCGCACGTCCGAAGGCGGTCTCGACATCGAGCAGAGCCTGTGGGTCGATGGCGAGGGCCGGCCGCACCCGACCGAGCAACTCGTCGTCACCGGCAACGCGCCCGCTGGAGGCGCCAGCATCGGCTGGATTTTCAAGCATATCGGCTGATCAGGCCGGCAATCGATCGTCAAATATATTTACGGTCGCAAGTTTGCGAACAATCCCTTGCGGTTGCGCGACACCGCTTTCCTATATGTCAGAACCGTGACACCGACGTAACACAGCGGTCATACAGCCCTGCCAGTGGCCCCCTCGACTCGTCGGGAGCCAACAGGACCCGGCGACATTCTCGCACTCCTCGGGGGACTTCATGCACCAGCTTCGTACTGTCCGTTCGCGCATCCTGCTCGGCACCTGCCTTTCACTCGCCGCGGCGCTTCCGACCGCCGCCTTTGCGTCCGACATCGTCGGGACCGTCACCGACGCGACCGACACGCGCGCGCTCCAGAGCACCGAGCTGCGTCTTGTCGAACTTGGCCGGGTTGTCGAATCGGGCCGTGACGGCAGCTTCCGCTTCACCGACATTCCCGCAGGCACCTATACGCTCGAAGCGCGCTATAGCGGCGCCGAACCGCGCACGCAGGAAGTCGTCGTTCCCGAAACGGGCAGCGTTACCGCCAATGTCCTGCTCGGCACCGACGGTGCGATCCTGGTCGTCGGCCAGGCCGCAAATCTTGCCAGCAGCCTGTCGCGCCAGCGCGCCGCCGACGGCGTCGAAAGCGTTCTGACCCGCGACGGCATCGGCCAGTTTCCCGACCAGAATGTCGCCGAATCGCTGCGCCGCCTGCCGGGGGTGAATATCCTGAACGATCAAGGCGAAGGCCGCTTCGTCTCGGTCCGCGGGCTTGATCCCGAACTCAATGCCGCATCGATCAACGGCGCGCGCGTGCCGGCCCCCGAAAGCGATGTACGCTCGGTCGCGCTCGACGTTGTGCCGTCCGAACTGATCGAATCGATCGAGGTCAAGAAATCGCTCACCCCCGACATGGATGGCGACACGATCGGCGCCTCGATCGAGATCAACACGACGAGCGCCTTCGACCGCAAGAAGGACCTGTTCTCGGTCAAGCTGGAAGGCAGCTATAATGACTACGCCGATGCGGTGACCCCGAAGGGCAGCTTTGACTTCTCGACCCGCATCACCGATAATTTCGGCATCGCAGGCGGCATCAGCTATTATCAGCGCAAGTTCGAAACCGACAATATCGAAGCGGCAGACTGGGACGAGGTCGGCGGCATCGCCTTTGCCCGCGAACTTCAATATCGCGACTATGACGTCGAACGGAAGCGTCTCGGCGGCTCGCTCAGCCTCGACTGGCGCCCGAGCGACACGACCAAACTTTATGCCCGCGGTCTTTACAGCCGCTTTTCCGATCAGGAATATCGCGGCGACATCATCTTTATCCTCGACGAGGAACGCATCAACCCGGTGTCGGGCACTGCAACCAGCGCCAATTTCCTGAGCAACCAGCAGGGCGTCGAGCCCACGGACGAATCGCCGCGTATCGAAGTGCGCCGCCGCATGAAGGACCGCTTCGAAAAGCAGCAGATCGGCTCGCTCGTCGTCGGCGGCGAAACCGAAACCGGCCCGTGGAAACTGACCTATTCGGGCAGCTATTCAAAGGCTACCGAGCGGGAAAATGGCTCGGTCGATCCGACGCGCTTCCGCGCGCGCTTCGCGGGTTCGGGCGCCAACCAGGTCGGCGTGAATTTCGACTATTCGGATCCCCGCCGCCCCGCCTTCACGATCACCGGCAACACCGCATTGTTCAACAATCCGGCGAGCTATGGCTTCAACGAACTTGAATTGACCGACCTGTCCGATTCGAAGGATCGCGAATGGGGCGTGCGGGGCGACGTGGCGCGCGAGTTCGCAATGGATGCAGGCACCTTCACGCTGCAAGGCGGCGTCAAGTCGCGCTGGCGCAAGAAATCCTACGACTTGGATGCGCTTGTCTATGACGGATATGACGGCACCTACACGCTCGCCGACGTGCTGGGCAGCGGCTATAATTACCGTATCCAGGACCTCGGCCCGCTTCCGGGCAAAACGTCGCCGAGCGATTTCTACAATAACAACACCGACTCGTTCGAGCTGAACGACGCCGACACGATCATCAACTCGGCCTCGTCGGACTATTCGATCAAGGAAGATGTGCTTGCAGGCTATGTCCTCGGCCGCTTCGACGGCAGCGCGGTACGCGTGGTCGGCGGTGTCCGCTTCGAGCGCACCTATAATGATATCCGCGCCTTCGCGACCAACGAGGACACGCTCGATGTCACCCCGAACCGTTCGACGCGCAGCTACACCGACTGGCTGCCCAGCCTGACGCTGCGTTTCGAGCCCGCCCAGAATCTTGTCCTGCGCCTCGCCGGCTACAAGAATCTGGTGCGTCCGAAACTGTCGAACCTCGCGCCGCGCGTTTTGGTGAACGAGGATCTGGACGCCGAGTTCGGCAACCCGAACCTCAAGCCCTATCGCGCCTGGAACATCGACGCATCGGCCGAATATTATTTCGGCAATAATTCGGCGATCACCGCCGGGGTGTTCTGGAAGTCGATCGATGATTTCATCGTCGAGGTGACCGACAATACGCCGGGCGAGATCCTTGGCATCGATTATGAACGCGCGACGACCTTCACCAATGGCGAGACCGCCAAGGTCAAGGGGATCGAGCTGAGCTTTGCCCAGCGCTTTACCTTCCTGCCCTCGCCGCTCGACGGCTTGCTGCTCAACGCGAACTATACCTTCACCGATGCGAAGGGCACGGTGTTCGCCGGTGACGACCTGACCGATCCGCGCCGCATCAACCTGCCCGCTTCGTCGAAGCACACGTTCAACGTCGTGCTGGGTTATGAGAAGGGTCCGATCTCGCTGCGCGCGGCGGGCACCTATCGCGATAAATATCTGGACGAACTGGGCGGCGGCGCCGACGAGGACCGCTACATCGATCAGCATTTCCAGCTAGACCTGTCGGCAAAGTTCCGCGTCACCAACAATGTCCGGCTGTTCGCCGAATGGGTTAACGTCACCGACGCGCCCTATTTCGCCTATCAGAACTTCGAAGGCGCCAAGCGCATCCTGCAATATGAAAAATATAGCTGGACCGCGAAATTCGGCGTTTCGGCCAACTTCTGACGACGGACATCAAGGGTAGACATGACGATGATGAACAAGCGGCCCCTTGGCCTGTCGCTGCTCGCGGCGACGTTGCTATCGGCGGGCGCCCTGCCCGCCGCGGCGACCGAGCCCGCGTTCAAGATCGTCACGCAGACGGAGGATGGCGCGCCCATCCCCCGTTCCGCGGGCCTTCCCTACGCGCCGAAAAACCTTCCCGACCGCATCGTTCTCACGCCCGGGGCCGATCCCGCGCGCGAGATGGCGGTCGCCTTTCGCACCGACACCGCGCAGGCCGAGTCCCAGGCCCAGATCGCGGTGTCGGTCGATGGGCCCACGCTCGGCGAAAAGGCACGGCTCGTCACCGGCAAGGCGATGCCGGTCGATAGCAGCTATGGCCCCTCGCTCTATCATCAGGTCCGTTTCACCGGCCTCTCCCCCGACACCGTCTATGCCTATCGCGTCAAAGGGGCTGCGGGCTGGAGCGAATGGCATCAGTTCCGCACCGCCGCCGCGGAGGCAAAGCCCTTCCGCTTCCTTTATCTGGGCGACATCCAGAACGGCATATTGACCTATGCCAGCCGCGTGATCCGGCAGGCCTTTCTTGCCAATGGCGATATCCGTCTCGTCGCGCATGCCGGCGACCTTGTCGGCCAGCGCGACGACCTGGACCATGACGACGAATGGGGCGAGTGGAACCAGGCGGGCGGCTATAATTATGCGAGCGTCCCGCAGGTGCCTGCAACGGGCAACCATGAATATGTCGACGTGCTGAAAGCGGACGGCAGCGAAAGCCGCCGGCTCGGCCCCTATTGGCCAGCCCAGTTCGCGCTGCCGTCGAACGGCACCGATCCGGTCAAGGCCACGACCTATTACACCGATTATCAGGGCGTACGTTTCATCATCCTCGACGGCACCGCCGCGATCGACCTCGGTTCGATGCAGGCGCAGACCGATTGGCTCGACAAGACGCTGGCGTCGAGCAAGGCGAACTGGAACGTCGTGCTGTTCCATCAGCCGGTCTTCACCTGCGCGCGCCCGAACGACACCGCCGAGATCAAGGCGGCGTGGAAGCCGGTGTTCGAAAAGCGCAAGGTCGATCTGGTGCTGCAGGGGCACGATCATTGCTATAGCCGTTTGACGGGCGAAGCCGGGCGCGATGCGAATGCAAAGGCACGCGCCGACGGCAGCATCCAGGGGCCGGTCTATCTTGTGTCGGTGACGGGATCGAAAATGTATCGGCTCAACGATCGCACGCCCTGGCAGCCCGATAAGATCGCCGAGGCGACCGAACTCTACCAGATCGTCGACGTCGAGCCGAAGACGCTCAAGTTCCGGACCTTCACCGCCTCCGGAAAGCTTTACGACGGCTTCGACCTCGAACGCACCGCGCAGGGCAACCGCCTCCGTGAACTCGCCGAACCGACGCTTGCCGCGCGGCGCTGCACGGGCGATGTCGGCCCGGACGGCGGTGTGTGCGTCGCATCGGGCAAATGAAGAACCAACGCTTGGGGGATATAATGGTCAGTCGCTGGAAATTGCTCGGAGCTGCGGCGCTCGTATGGACGCTTGCCGGATGCGCTGCGAGCGGGCCCGTCATCACTGGTCTGCCGCCGGTGCAGGTTACCGCCAGCGCTGAGACCGCGCCCGTCGGCACGGGCAAGGCCGACGCGGCGGACGATCCGGCAATCTGGATCGATCCCGCCAATCCGAACCGCGCGCTGATCGTCGCGACCGACAAAAAGGCGGGGCTTCACGTCTATGACCTTTCGGGCAAGGATATCGCCTTTACCCAGGCCGGCCTCGTCAACAATGCCGATGTCGCGGGCAACATCATCGTTGCGAGCGATCGCAACGACGGAGTGAACGCGCATCTGGCGGTGTTCCGGCTCGACGCGGACAAGCCGGCGATCGTCTCGCTCGGCCGCGCGGCGGCGGGCACCGGCGAAGCCTATGGCCTGTGCCTCAAAAAGACCGCGCCGGGTGCGCCGATCACCGCGGCGCTGATCGTCAAGGACGGCACGGTGCGCGTCGGCACGCTCGCAGTCGATGACACGCCGAGCTTTACCGTTCAGTGGGAATATAAGATTCCGACCCAGTCCGAAGGCTGCGTCTTCGACGGCGACACGCTGTATGTCGGCGAAGAAGACGCCGGCATCTGGGAATTGAAGCCCAGTGGCACCACCGCGATCGCACGCATCGTCGCACCGGTCGACAATCAGCGGCTCGTTGCCGATGTCGAAGGCCTTGCGACGATCGATCACAAGGGCCAGCGCTACCTTCTCGCATCGAGCCAGGGCGACAATGCCTATGCGGTCTTCCGGCTGCCGTCGGTCGAGTATGTCGGCCGCTTTGCGGTCGCCGCAGGGACATTTGGCGCGACGAGCGAGACCGACGGGATCGAGGCGGTCGCCGGCAATTTCGGCCCCGCCTTCCCCGATGGCATCTTCCTGGCCCAGGACGGCGACAATGCCCCCAAGGCCCAGAACTTCAAACTGGTGCGCTGGGACCAGATCGCGGCGGCGATGGGGCTTTAACGCATTCGCGCAGAGGAATAGGAGTTCACGCGGAGACGCGGAGACTTCAACCCCGCTGCCAGCCCAAAGCCATGTCCGATAGCCCCCTCCGGCCTTCGCGGGGCAACGATACTTGCTCTTGGGGGATGACCCGCCTAGGGGGGCCGCGTCATCCCATCGCCAGCCGAGGCCTTCCCCAATGACCGACCTGATTCCCGTCCGCCGCGCCCTTCTGTCCGTCAGCGACAAGGCGGGGCTCGCCGATCTTGCCGCCGCGCTTGTCCGCCACGGGGTCGAACTGGTGTCGACCGGCGGCACCGCCAAGGCGCTGCGCGAGGCCGGCCACACGGTCCTCGACGTGTCCGACCTCACCGGCTTTCCCGAGATGATGGATGGCCGCGTGAAGACGCTGCACCCGACGGTTCACGGCGGCATCCTCGCGGTGCGCGACGACGCGGCGCATGTCGCTTCGATGGAAGAACATGGCATCGGGGCGATCGATCTGGTCGTCGTCAACCTCTACCCCTTCGCCGCGACCGTCGCGAAAGGCGCGGCGCGTGACGAGATCATCGAGAATATCGACATCGGCGGCCCCGCCATGGTCCGCTCTTCGGCGAAGAACCATGCCTTTGTCGGCATCGTCACCGAACCCGAGGATTATGCCGCCGTAATCGCCGAGATGGACGCCAATGACGGCGCCACGACGCTGGCGCTCCGCAAGCGCCTTGCCGCGACCGCCTTCGCGCACACCGCGACCTATGACGGGATGATCGCAAGTTGGTTCGCCTTTGCCGACCAGGGCAAGATGTTCCCCGACACGCTACCGCTGACCGCCAAGCTGTCGGCCGAACTGCGTTACGGCGAGAATCCGCACCAAAAGGCGGCGCTCTACCTTCCCGCCGGCCCGGCCGCGCGCGGGATTGCGCAGGCCGAACAGGTGCAGGGCAAGGAACTCAGCTATAATAATATCAACGACGCCGACGCCGCGCTCGAACTCGTCGCCGAATTTCGCGAGGCCGACCCGACCTGCGTGATCGTCAAGCATGCCAACCCGTGCGGCGTCGCGACCGCCGCGACGATCGCGGAAGCCTATGACGCGGCGCTGAAATGCGACGATGTGTCGGCGTTCGGCGGCATCATCGCGGTCAACCGTCCGCTCGACGGCGCGACTGCCGAACTCATCAGCGGCATCTTCACCGAAGTCGTTTGTGCGCCCGACGCCGACGCCGACGCGCGCGCCGTATTCGCGAAGAAAAAGAATCTCCGCCTGCTGCTAACGGGCGAACTGCCCGATCCCGCACGCGGCGGGCTGATGCTCAAGACGATCGCGGGTGGATGGCTCGCGCAGAGCCGCGACAATGGCCGCATCACGCGCGCCGACCTGAAGGTCGTCACCGACCGCGCGCCGACCGAGGAAGAACTGACCGACGCACTCTTTGCCTGGACCGTCGCGAAGCACGTCAAATCGAACGCCATCGTTTATGCGAAGGGCGGGTCTACGGCGGGCATCGGCGCGGGTCAGATGAACCGCCGCGACAGCGCGCGCATCGCCGCGGTGAAAGCACGCGAAGCGGCCGATAGCCACGGCTGGTCCGAAGCTCGCACCGTCGGCAGCGCAGTGGCGAGCGATGCCTTCTTCCCCTTTGCCGACGGGCTGCTCGCTGCTGTCGAGGCCGGCGCGACCTGCGTCATCCAGCCGGGCGGCTCGATCCGCGACGATGAGGTGATTGCGGCGGCGAACGACGCCGGGCTTGCGATGGTCTTCACGGGCATGCGCCACTTCCGGCATTGATCGGAAGATAAGCGTCGCCCCCACGAAGGCGGAGGCCGTTCTCGGCCTTGTGCCGCAATGGCGGTGTAATCCGCCAGTGGCCTCCGCCTTCGCGGGGCGAGGGATATCGGCTTTATTTAACCGCGCCCGGACGGCATAGCAGGCCTGTGGTCATCATGGCCCCGCGCAAAGGAACAGCATGACTGCCACAACCCATCGGCCCGGTTTCATTACCCGCATGTATAACTGGACGATGGAGAAATCGGCGCATCCGCACGCCGAATTCTGGCTGGCGCTGGTCGCGTTCGTCGAGGCGAGCTTTTTCCCGATCCCGCCGCACCCGTTGCTCGGGCTGATGTGCCTCGCCAATCCGAAAAAGGCGGTGCGTTATGCGATCATCTGTACGCTTGCGTCGGTTGCGGGCGGCATCCTTGGCTACGGGATCGGCTTCTTCCTGTACGAAAGCGTCGGCTTGTGGCTGCTCGGGGTGCTCGGGCTGACCGACGCCTTTCCGCCAGCCGCCTGCTATTTGCGCGAATTCGGCGCCGAGATCATCCTGATCAAGGGTGCAACGCCCATTCCGTTCAAGCTGCTGACGATCACCGCCGGCTTCATCCACATGAATTTCTGGACGTTCCTGTGGGCCAGCCTCGCCAGCCGCGCCTTTTCCTTCATGCTTGTCGGCATATTGTTCCGGCTGTTCGGGGCGCCGATCAAGGCGTTCATCGACAAATATCTGATCTGGGTCACCGGCGCGTTTCTGGTCGCCGTGGTCGCGGGCTTCCTCGCGATCGGCGCGCTGTCGGGCGACGGCAAGACGAAGGAAGCCGACAAATGCAGCGGCGCGACGCTGGAAAGCATCGGGCTGGACCGGAAGTAGCCACGCGGCGCGATGCAACCTGTTCGCGCGCCATGGATTGAAGACGGGTCGCTCCTGCCGCGATAGGGAGCCGCTTTCATGCCGATCCAAGCCTCGGTCACCCATCATCGCGATTTGCGCACCGGCCAGTCGATCTGGTCGGCGCGGCGGCGCCCAGTGGTGCCGACGCACGCATTGACCCGAACCGTCCGCTGCGACGTGACGATCATCGGTGCGGGGATATCGGGGGCGCTGATTGCCGAAACCTTGTCGGAGGCCGGATTGCAGGTCGTGGTGGTTGACCGTCGCCGACCGATGGACGGGTCGACCGCGGCGTCGACGGCTATGCTGCAATATGAAATCGACACCCCTTTGTCGTTGCTGTCGCAGCAAATCGGCCGCGACCGCGCCGAGCGTCTGTGGCGGCGGTCGCGTCAGGCGGTCGACGCGCTGCGCGAGCGCACCGAGCGGCTGGGGATGAAAGTCGATGCCGCGACGCGCGGTTCGATCTATCTGCATGGCAATGTGCTCGATGCGGAGGGGCTGGCGCGCGAAGCCGATGCGCGGCGGCGCGCGGGCTTTGAAGTCGAACTGCTGAAACCCGCAGCGGTGCTCGATCGCTATGGCATTGCCGGTCGGCACGCGATCATCGGCTTTGGCAATTACACCGCTGATCCGCGCCAGCTGACCGCCGCTTATCTGAATATGGCAATCGGTCGCGGCGCGCGAATTTATAGCCCCGTCGATATTTGCGACGTGTCGCCCGGCGCGAGCGGGGTGACGATTACCAGCGCCGAAGGGCATGAAATCCACGCGCAAAATCTGGTTGTCGCGACGGGTTATGAGATGTTGAAGGGCGTCCCGCGCAAAGGGAACAAGATCATCTCAAGCTGGTCGATCGCGACCAAAGCGCAGCCGCGTGCGATCTGGCCAACGGCGGCGATGATATGGGAAGCGGCGGACCCCTATCTCTATATTCGCACGACGCCGCGCGGCGAAGTCATCTGCGGCGGCGAAGACGAAGAGATCAGCGATGCCGGCGAACGCGATGCCAAAATCGCCGACAAGGCGCGGACCTTGTCGCGCAAGCTCGCGGCGCTGCTGCCGATGATCGACGCCACTCCGGTTCATGCCTGGGCGGGCAGTTTCGGCGACAGCAAGACGGGCACGCCGACGATCGGCCGAATTCCCAGGATGCCGAACTGCTATGCCGCGATGGGTTATGGCGGGAACGGCATCACCTTTTCGATGATGGCCGCGCAAATGCTGCGCGGGCTGATCAGCGGCGACGGCGATCCCGACGCCGATCTGGTCAGCTTCTCGCGCAAATTCTGAGCCGGCGCGCTTACTCGTTCGCCGCGGTGTGCAGCCAGTCGGCGTGGCGCGGGGCCTTCTTCGTCTGGCTCCATTCGTCGAGCATCAACGGCGCGACGCGTTTCAGCTCGGCATATTGTTCGGCGGTGCCGATGTCGCATGCCAGCTCGACGCGGTGGCCGTTGGGGTCAAAGAAATAGATCGACTTGAAAATGCCGTGGTGCGTCGGACCGAGGACATCGACGCCCTCGGCTTCGAGATGCGCCTTTGCCGCGACCAGTTCGTCGAAGCTGCCGACCTTGAACGCAACATGCTGCACCCACGCTGGCGTATTCTCGTCGCGGCCCATGACGGGCTGGTTCGGCAGCTCGAAAAAGGCAAGAATGTTGCCGTTCCCCGCGTCGAGAAAGACATGCATATAGGGGTCATATTCGCCGGTCGACGGCACATGATCCTCGGCAAAGGCGGTGGTGTACGTCATGCCGAGCATGCGCTCGTACCAGTCGACCGTTTCCTTCGCATCCTTGCAGCGATAGGCGGCGTGGTGGACGCCGCCCAATTTGATCGGGCTCGTCATTCGGCGGGTTCCTCGACATTCAATGCACCGCGGCGAATCTGGTCCATTTCCATCGATTTGAACAGCGCGGTGAAATTGCCCTCGCCGAACCCTTCATCCTTCTTGCGCTGGATGAATTCGAAGAAGACGGGGCCGATCACGGTCTGGCCGAAAATCTGGAGCAGCAGGCGCGGATCGCCTTCGGTGGTCGAACCGTCGAGCAGGATACCGCGCGACTGAAGCCCCTCGACCGACTCGCCATGACCCGGAAGACGCTCTTCGAGCATCTCGTAATAGGTTGCCGGCGGCGCGGGCGCGAAGGGATTGCCGAGCGCCTTCAGCTTGTCCCACGCCGCGTAGAGATCGTCGCAGCTGAACGCGATATGCTGAATGCCTTCGCCATTATAGGCGCGCAGATATTCCTCGATCTGGCCCTTGCCGCCCGCACCCTCTTCGTTGAGCGGGATGCGGATCTTGCCGTCGGGGGCGGTCATCGCCTTTGACGTCAGGCCGGTATATTCGCCCTTGATGTCGAAATAACGGATCTCGCGGAAGCCCGCGATCCGCTCATAGAACGCCGCCCAATGCGCCATGCGGCCGCCATAGACATTGTGCGTCAGGTGATCGATGAGCTGCATTCCCGCGCCGACCGGGTGGCGATCGACTCCCTCTTCATACACGAAATCGATGTCGTAGATGCTGAGGTCGTCGCCATAACGGTCGATTAGATAGATGATCGAACCGCCGATGCCGCGGATCGCGGGCAGGCGCAATTCCATCGGGCCGGGGTTGACCTCGACCGGCTCGGCGCCGCGTTCGACGGCCACAGCATAAGCCATGGCCGCATCCCGAACCCGCCACCCCATCCCACAGGCTGAGGGGCCATGTTCGGCAGCGAAGTAGGCGGCGGGCGATTTGGGCTCATAATTGGCAATCAGGTTGATGCCGCCCTGGCGCCACAATTGCACGTCCTTCGAGCGGTGGCGCGCAATCAGCGTGAAGCCCATCGCTTCAAACACAGGCTCAAGAATGCCCTTTTCGGGCGCCGAAAACTCAACGAATTCGAAGCCGTCGAGGCCCAGCGGATTGTCGAAAAGGTCGGCCATGTCGCATTCCCATCTAGTTTCAATTGAAACTATTATGATGGAATGCAGGCGGGGAGTCAATGTGCCAGACTCGTCGCCCCCGCGAAGGCGGGGGCCGTAATCGTCCTGGCACTTCGCCGCTGCGCAAACCTTCAGCGGCCCCCGCCTTCGCGGGGGCGACGGATCGAATTATGCCGCCGCCTCAAACGCCTCCAGCGCTTCGCTGGCCTTTACCCAGCGCGCTTCGGCGGCTTCCTGCGCGGCAACGATCTTGCCGCGGCGCTGCGACAATTCGCTCATCGTCAGCCCGGCATATTCGTTGCTCGCACCCTGCGGGTCGAACATCGCGCGGTCGATCGCGGACAGCACGACCTGATATTTGGCCAGGTCGGCTTCGGCGTCCGAGACCTCCTTCCTGACTTTCGCCGCGGCCTCGCGCGCTGCAGCGGCCGCCTTGCGGTCTTCCTTCTTGTCCGCCTTCGAGGCCTTTTCCTTCGACGGACCCTTGCCGAGGATCAGGTCGACATAATCGTCCATGCTGCCCGAATATTCGCGCGCGGTGCCGTCGTCGACGAGTACGAGCCGGTCGGCGGTAAGTTCGAGCATGTGTCGATCGTGGCTGACGAGCACTACCGCGCCGTCGAAGGCATTGAGAGCCTGCACCAGCGCTTCGCGCGCATCGACGTCAAGGTGGTTGGTCGGTTCGTCGAGGATCAGCAGGTGCGGCGCGTCGCGTGTGATGAGCGCGAGCGCGAGCCGCGCACGCTCGCCGCCCGACAGCTTGGCGACCTGCGTCGTCGCCTTGTTGCCCGAAAAACCGAAGCGGCCAAGCTGCGCACGGATCGCTGCTTGTGTCTTGCCCTCCATCACGCGCGTCATATGCGCGAGCGGAGTGTCGCTGCCGTCGAGTTCCTCGACCTGATATTGCGTGAAATAGCCGACGCGCATCTTGCCCGATGCTGCCATCGCTCCCGCCATAGGCGTCAACTGTGCTGCGAGCAGCCGTGCGAGCGTCGTCTTGCCATTGCCGTTGCGGCCGAGCAGTGCGATGCGGTCGTCAGGATCGATGCGCAGATTCAGACGCTGCAGCACCGGGCGTTCGGCGTAGCCCACGCTCGCGAGGTCGAGCGTGATTAGCGGCGGCTTCAATTCGTCCGGGCTCGGGAAATCGAACGCAAGTGTCTGGTCTTCGGCAAGTGCGGCGATCGGCTGCATCTTGGCGAGCAGCTTCGCGCGTGACTGCGCCTGCTTCGCGGTCGACGCGCGCGCGCTGTTGCGCGCGATATAATCCTGAAGCTTGGCGCGCTGCGCATCCTGCGACGCCTTCGCCGCGGCGAGCTGCGCCGCTCGTTCGGCGCGCTGGCGCTCGAACGCGTCATAACCGCCCGCGTAAAGCGTGACCTTGCCGCCCTCGAGATGTAGGATATTGTCGACGACATTGTTGAGCAGGTCGCGTTCGTGGCTGATAACGACGAGCTGCCCCGGATAGGCGCGCAGGAAATTTTCCAGCCACAGCGTCGCTTCGAGGTCGAGGTGGTTCGACGGTTCGTCGAGCAATAGCAGATCGGGTTCGGAGAATAGCAACGCAGCGAGCGCGACGCGCATCTTCCACCCGCCTGAGAAGCTGTCGAGCGGCTGGCCCTGCATATCCTCGTCGAAACCGAGCCCGATCAGGATACGTGCGGCGCGCGCCGGCGCGGTATAGGCGTCGATCGCAATCAGCCGCTCATGAATGTCGCCGAGCTTGTCGGGATCCTGCTCGGTCTCCGACGCCGTCAGCAGTTCGGCGCGCTCGGTATCCGCGGCAAGGACGGTGTCGAACGGCGTCGCGGTGCCACTTGGTGCCTCCTGCGCTATATAGCCGACGCGCGTCTTGCGCGGCATGTCGATGCTGCCCTCGTCAGCTTCGAGCTGACCGATCATCACCTTCATCAGCGTCGATTTGCCCGCGCCGTTACGTCCGATCAGCCCGACGCGGCTTTTTGCCGGCAGGCTCGCAGTGGCGCGTTCCAGGATGGCGCGCCCGCCAAGGCGTACTGTGATTCCATTAATTGTCAGCATGGCCGCGCGCCTAGCATGTTCGGCGCGCCAGCCCAAGACCGGACTGGCGTTCGGCGCGACGCTGGGGCAAGCAGGCACCATGGCCGCACTTGCTCCCTTTCATATCGCCTTTCCCGTCGACGACTTGGGCGCCGCGCGCCATTTCTACGGCACCGTCCTCGGCTGCCCAGAAGGACGCAGCGCCCCGGACTGGATCGACTTCAATCTCTATGGCCATCAGATCGTCGCGCACCGCGTCGATACGCCGCGCGTCAGGGCCGCGCATAATCCGGTCGACGGGCATGATGTGCCAGTGCCGCATTTCGGCGTCGTGCTACCGCCCGCCGAGTGGCAGGCGCTCGCCGACCGATTGAAGGCAGCGGGGACCGATTTCGTAATCGAACCGCACACCCGCTTTCCGGGCCAGCCGGGCGAGCAATCGACGATGTTCTTTCACGATCCCGCAGGTAACGCGCTTGAGTTCAAGGCCTTCGCCGATCTGGACCAACTGTTCGCCAAATAGGCCTCAGTGCCCGCCGCCCATCGAAATCTGCTTTGGCCGCGGCGCGAACCACACCGATATCGCGGCAATCACGAAGACCACGCCCGATGCGAGGAACAGGTGCAGCACCCCGATCGTCGAGGCCTGCACTTCGACCAACCGCTCTATCGCGCCGCGCGCTTGTTCAAGCGTTAGGCCTGCATTCTGCAGCGAGGTCATCGTCGCTTCGGGATTGTTGAGCGAGGAGACAAGCTCTGACCGCGAGGTCCGACTCGCGTCGTCCCATGCGGTGGTCGCAATCGCGGTGCCGATCGCCCCGCACAGTGTGCGCAGGAAGCTCATCAAGCCCGCGGCGGAGGTCTGATGTTGCGCCGGCACCGAACTCAGCGCGAGCGCGGTCAGCCCGACGAAGAAGAAGGGCATGCCGATCCCCTGCAATATGTGTGGCAGCGCGAGCGTCCAATAGCCGACGTCGGCATTCCAGCTTGCGCGCAGGATCGACATCACCGCCATCCAGAGGATGCCCGCGGAGATGGTGATACGCACGTCGATTTTTGTGATCAGCCCCGCCGCGACCGGTGACAGCAGCACCGCGAACACGCCTAACCAGGCGACGATGAAGCCGGTCTCGGTCGCGGTATAACCCGCGACCTGCTGGAGCCATAAGGGCGTCAGCACGACTTGCGCGAAAAAGGCACCGAAGCCGAGTGAGATCGCCATCGTTGCGAAACTGAAGCCGCGGAAGCGGAAGATGCGCAGATTCACGACCGGATTGGCGTCGGTGAGTTCCCAGATCACGAACGCGGCAAAGCTGATTGCCGCGATGACAGCAAGCCCGACAATCCACGTCGAACCGAACCAGTCATGTTCGCGCCCGGTATCGAGCATGATCTGAAACGCCCCGACCGACACGACAAGCAAGATCAGGCCGATTACGTCGATGCGTGCCTTGGCGCGCTTCGTCTCGAACGGCGTCAGCAGGGTGAACACGCCGAACGCGCAGATCGCGACGACGGGTAGGTTGATGAAGAATATCCACGGCCAGGTCCAGTTATCGCTGATCGTGCCGCCGAGGATTGGGCCGAGGATCGGCGCCGTCGTTGTAGTCATCGCCCAGATCGCGAGGCCCACGCCCGCCTTTTCCTTGGGGAAGATTCGGAGCAGCAATATCTGCGACAGCGGCATCAGCGGACCGCCCGCGAGGCCCTGCAAAATGCGGAAAAGCACCAGCGCGTCGAGCGTTCGCGACACACCGCAGAGGAAAGAGAAGATGCCGAAGCCGATGATCGAGATCATGAACCAACGCACGGTCCCGAACCGCATCGCAAGCCAGCCGGTCAGCGGCACGCTGATCGCGTCTGCAACCGCATAGCTGGTAATCACCCATGTACCCTGCGTCGGCGAGACCGCGAGCCCGCCCGCGATATGCGGCACCGACACGTTCGCAATCGTCGTGTCCAGCACGACGACGAAATTGGCCAGCGCAAGTGCAAAGGCCGCGACGATCAGCCGCACGCCGGTGAGCGGCTGCGGTTCGGCGGGGATCACAGAGATAGAGTTGGCGGCGCTGGCCATCACTCAGTTCCCGCGCGTATCGATCGTGGCTTCCATCGACAGGCCGACGCGCAGCGGATGGGCCTTCAACTCTTTCGGATCAAGCGCGATGCGGACCGGCAGGCGTTGGACGACCTTGACCCAGTTACCGGTCGCATTCTGCGCGGGGATCAGCGAGAAGGCCGCGCCGGTGCCGCCGGCGATGCCGATCACCTTGCCGCGATAGACGACGTCGTCGCCATAATAGTCGGAGGTCAGTTCGACCGGCTGGCCGATCCGGATATCCCCGAACTGGCTTTCCTTGAAATTAGCGTCGACATAGGCCGTACTGATGGGGACGATCACCATGATCGGCGCGCCCGCGGCGATCCGCTGGCCCACCTGAACCTGCCGGTTGGTGACAATGCCGTCGACCGGCGCGCGCAGCACCGTACGCGCAAGATCAAGCTTTGCCTTCTCCAGCCTCGCTTCGGCGGCAGCGACATCGGGTGCGGTGTTGATCGTCGTACCGCGGACGACGGCTTCGGCGGCGCCCAGGTCACCGCTCGCCGATCCGCGCGTCGCCTCGGCGGAGGCAATTCCTGCTGCCGCGAGGTCGCGCGCGGCCGACGCCGACGCGAGCGCGGCGCGTGCGGAGGTCAGCTCTTCGCCCGAAACCGCGCCGGTTCCGGCGATGCTTTCGCGCCGGGCAAGCTCGGCGCGCGCGCGCTCGACCGTCGCATTGGCGTCGCGCAGCCGCGCCCGCGCCTGCGCAATATCGGCGCCACGCGCCGCGACGCGCGCGCGCGCCGCATCAGCATTGGCATCGGCCTGTCCGTAACGCTGGCGCGCGAGGCGGAGCGCCGCTTCGGCGTCGACGACTGCGATACGCTGATCGGCGTCGTCGAGGATGACGAGGATGTCGCCCTTCTTCACCGCCTGCGTCCCGCTGACGCGCACTTCCTTGACCGGGCCTGCGATAAGCGCGGTCACCTGCGCGGAGTCCGCGCCGACATAGGCATTGTCGGTATGCACTCGCCCCGCCTGTGTCAGGAAATACCATAGGCCCCACATAACCCCGATGGTCACGACCACGATCGCGAGGATGCGGAGCAGCTTTGTGCGCTTAGCGCCATTGCCTTCGGAGCTTGCGTCGGAAGAGGTTTCGGGAGCGGGGGTTGCGGCTGCAGCCGTTTCGTCGGCCATCATTCGTCTCCTGTCAGGTTGGGCGCGCGATATCCGCCGCCGAGCGCACGGATAAGGGCGACATCGAGCGAGAGCTGGCGCGCTTCGAGGTCGGCAACGGTGCGGCTCAATGCCACCATGCTATCCTCTGCAGTCAGCTGAACGATCTGGTTCGAGAGTCCGGCGCGGTAACGCAACCCGGCCAGCTTCGAAGCCTCGGCCGCCGCGGTCAGCGCATCACGCCGACCGACGAGTTGGCGCTCGGTTGCCGCGCGTTGTGCAACAAGATCGGCAACGTCGCGCAGCGCGCCGATCAGCGTTCGGTCATAGGTTGCGACTGCAGCGTCATAGTCGGCGCGCGATCCGCGATAACGGCCCTGCAGGCGTCCACCCTCAAAGATCGGTAGGCTGATCGCGGCACCGCCATTGCCATATTCGGAGCCCGATTTGAACAAGTTGGAGAGGCCGAGCGACTGAAGTCCGACGAGCGCAGACAGGCTGATATTGGGATAGAAATCGGCGCGCGCAACGTCGATGCGCTTCGCGGCGGCTTCTGACCGCAACCGCGCAGCGATGATATCGGGGCGGCGTCCGATCAGGTCGATCCCGGCATTCGCGGGCAGTCCCAGCAACGGCCGCGCCATTTGCGGTCGCGAGATCGACAGCCCCCGATCGGGGCCGGCGCCGACGAGCGCTGCGATCCGGTTACGCGTCGTAGCTATCACTTCTTCGAGCACCACGACGTCGGCGCGCGCCGAAGCCGCGCGGCTTTCGGCCTGCCGCTGACTCGCCTGATTTTCGATCCCGGCGCGCGCTCGCTCGCCCGACAGGTCCGCGCTTGCGGTGCGGACCCGCACCGCATCCTCTGCAACATCAAGCGCCTGATAATAGCCCGCAAGATCGGCATAGGCTGCGGCGATGCCGGTGGTGAGCATCAGCCGTGCCTGCGCCTCGTCGACGCGTGCGGCTTCGGCCTCGGACGTCGCCGCTGCGAGCGCTGCGCGATTTTTGCCCCACAGGTCAAGATCGAAGCTGAAGGTCGCGGCGATATGTCCGGTATCCTGGATGCCGTCGGGCACGAATTCGGGCGGAATGCCCATATTCTTGCTTTGCTGGACGCCGCCCGCGCTGCCCTCGGCGCCGACACGCGGCAACAGTGCAGCACCCGCCTGTTGCGCCATTGCATCCGCTGCGCGCGCGCGCGCCGCTGCGATCTCGACGTCGGGCGAACCGTTGAGCCCTTCGGCAATCAGCGCATCAAGTTGAGCGTCGCCAAAGCCCCGCCACCAACCCTCGGCGGGCCATTCGCCCTGCGTGGCACCAAAGGCGGTCGCCGACTCAAGCGCTTCGACAGCGGCAGGCGCGGGCTTCGGCCCAAGGTCGGGAACGGTGGCACAGCCCGCTAACAGGCTGAAAACAGCGGAGGAGAGAAAAATCGATCGGGGCATGGCTTCCAACGATACTAGCTGGTATCATGCGCCATTGGACCTCGGAGGATGCGTTGTCAATCGAAATGATACCAGCTAGTACGGCAGGCTTAGACGATGCCGCGACGATGCGCCGCAAGGCATTTGTCGATGCTGCGCGCGAGTTGTTTTTCGCAAACGGCTATGCCGGAACAACGATGTCGTCGATCGCGAGCAAAGTCGGAGGATCAAAGACGACGCTCTGGACCTATTTCCCGTCGAAAGAGGAACTCTTCGAAGCCGTAGTCGACGATATCGTCGAGCAATATGGCCAGACGCTTGCGATAGACTTGCCGCTCGACGAACCGGTGCTCGACGTGCTGCGGCGCTTCGGCAATCTGCTGATGACCAAATTGACCGCGACTCCGATCCTCTCGCTCTTTCGGCTCGTCGTCGGCGAGGCCGAGCGTTTCCCGCACCTTGCCGAAACCTTCTACGAGCGCGGCCCACGCCGGGGAAAGGCTCGCGCTGCGATATGGGTGGGGGAGAAAATGGTGCGCGGCGAGCTCAGGATGGGCGACCCAATGCGCGCGGTTCAGCAGTTCACCGGGCTTTGCCAATCGGGCATCTATCAGTTCGCGATGCTCAATCTTCCTGAAAGCCGCGACCTTTCTCGGCTTCAGGACGATGTCGACGCAGCGCTCGACACTTTCTATCGCGCGTGGCGACCGGAAAGCTGAGCCTTGGGGCGGTGGCTTGCCGCATCCGTCATCCTGTGCAATAGGCGCCGCCCCCGACCGGGTCTCCGATCACAGGAGCATGTCATGGACAAGGCGGCCGCGAGCGCGCTCGGCCTCGATTTCGGCACGACGAACAGCGTCGTTGCGCTGGCTGATGGCCAAGGTGGGACCAAGCTGGTGTCGTTCGGTGACAGCGGCGAGGCGGTGTTTCGCTCGGCGCTATGCTTCTGGGAAGAGGAACGCGGCTGGAACGGCATCGCGCATGAGGCGGGTCCTTGGGCGATCGACGAATATCTGCAATCGCCGCTCGACAGCCGCTTCATCCAGTCGTTCAAGAGCGTTGCTGCGAGCCCGCTGTTCGAACGCGCGATGATCTTCAATAAACCGTTCCGCTTCGAGGATATGGGCCGCCTTTTCCTCCAGCGCCTCGTCGCGCACGCCGGCGGCGCGCTCGACGAGCGGCCGCACCGCATTATCGTCGGCCGCCCGGTCGAATATGCCGGAGCCCGTCCCGAGCCCGACCTTGCGCGCCAACGCTATGACGCGATGCTTGCGGCGTTCGGCACTGAAATCTATTATGTCCACGAACCGCTCGGCGCCGCGCACAGCTATGCGTCGCGCCTGACCGAACCTGCGACGATCCTCGTCGCCGATTTCGGCGGCGGCACGACCGATTTTTCGATCGTCCGTGTTGCAGAGCCCGGGAGCCAGCGCCGTTGCGTGCCGCTTGCCTCATCCGGGATCGGGATCGCCGGTGACCGCTTTGATTATCGCATAGTCGACCGGCTGGTCCTGCCCCTTCTCGGCAAGGGGAGTAATTACAGGTCGTTCGACAAATCGCTCGAGATACCCGGCGGCTATTTCGCCGATTTCGGCGACTGGTCGCGGCTCGCGATGATGCGCAACCGGCGCACGCTTGACGACATCCGCCGCCTTCAGCGCGATGCCGAGCGGCCCGAGTTGATTGGCCGCATGATCGCGCTAATCGAGCATGAACAGGGATTCCCGCTCTATGACGCAGTGGGTAGGCTCAAACGGGCGCTATCGAGCGACGACAACGCGCAATTTCATTTCACCGGCGGCGGCATCGAGATTGGCGCCGATGTGCGGCGCTCCGATTTCGAGCAATGGATCGCCGATGACCTTCGCCGCATCGAGATAGCAATGGATCAAGCGATTGCCCGCGCGGGCACGGCGCCCGAAGGGATCGACCGCGTCTTCCTGACTGGAGGATCTTCGCTGATTCCGGCCATCCGCATGATATTCGCTCGCCGCTTCGGCGAGGAGCGTATCGCGACTGGTGGTGAACTTACCTCGATCGCCCACGGTCTTGCATTGATCGGCGAGGAATCCGATCCGGCCGAGTGGGCAGCATGATTGCTTTGCCGTTCGAAAAGGAACTTTAGGGCGTCGAACAGTTAAAACTGGCCACTTCAGACGCAAAAAAGCCCGCCTTCCAGAAGGAAAGGCGGGCTTTTTGTTGGTTGCGGGAGCAGGATTTGAACCTGCGACCTTCAGGTTATGAGCCTGACGAGCTACCGGGCTGCTCCATCCCGCGTCAACCAATCGCGATCGCCAGTCGGGACCGCAGAAACAGCAAAAGGCCGGCATCGCTGCCGGCCTCTAACTTTGTGAATGGGTTTCTTTCGACCATACGCCGGCCACAATGCCTGGCGACGTCCTACTCTTCCAGGGCTTGAGCCATAGTACCATCGGCGCTGTCAGGTTTCACGTCCGAGTTCGAGATGGGATCGGGTGGGTCACTGACGCCATGGTCACCAAGCAATGAAGCCGGCGTAGGTCAAAAGGGTTTCAATCGATGTCCGTGCAATACTGTCTGATCAATCATCCACTATCGAGGACAAACCGTTCAGGCTTGTCGTTGATGGCGGGACTCTTAAGTGCGAATAGAGCAATTAGTATCGGTTAGCTCCACGCGTTACCGCGCTTCTACATCCGATCTATCAACGTGGTGGTCTTCCACGGCTCTATGAAATCTTATCTTGAGGGAGGCTTCCCGCTTAGATGCTTTCAGCGGTTATCCCGTCCATACATAGCTACCCTGCTGCGCGGCTGGCGCCACGACAGGTACACCAGAGGTATGTTCAACCCGGTCCTCTCGTACTAGGGTCAACTCCTCTCAAATTTCGACGCCCACGGCAGATAGGGACCAAACTGTCTCACGACGTTCTGAACCCAGCTCACGTACCACTTTAATTGGCGAACAGCCAAACCCTTGGGACCTGCTCCAGCCCCAGGATGTGATGAGCCGACATCGAGGTGCCAAACGATTCCGTCGATATGAGCTCTTGGGAATCATCAGCCTGTTATCCCCGGCGTACCTTTTATCCGTTGAGCGATGGCCCTTCCACTCGGGACCACCGGATCACTATGACCGACTTTCGTCTCTGCTCGACTCGTCAGTCTCGCAGTCAGGCAGGCTTATGCCATTGCACTCTAACAGACGGTTTCCAACCGTCCTGAGCCTACCATCGCGCGCCTCCGTTACTCTTTAGGAGGCGACCGCCCCAGTCAAACTACCCGCCACAGAGGGTCCCTGATCCAGTTTCATGGATCGAGGTTAGACATCAGAAAACAACAGGGTGGTATTTCACCTATGGCTCCACGTCAGCTGGCGCCAACGCTTCAAAGCCTCCCACCTATGCTACACAGTTCTTTCCTAATGCCACTCTGAAGCTGCAGTAAAGGTGCACGGGGTCTTTCCGTCTAACCGCGGGTACTCCGCATCTTCACGGAGAATTCAATTTCGCTGAGCATCTCCTGGAGACAGTGGGGAAGTCGTTACGCCATTCGTGCAGGTCGGAACTTACCCGACAAGGAATTTCGCTACCTTAGGACCGTTATAGTTACGGCCGCCGTTTACCTGGGCTTCATTTCGCAGCTTGCACCACTCCACTTAACCTTCAGGCACCGGGCAGGCGTCAGGCCCTATACGTCGTCTTGAAGCCGACTTAGCAGAGCCCTGTGTTTTTGCTAAACAGTCGCTACCCCCTGGCCTGTGCCCCCCACAACTGGTTGCCCAGATGTGGGGCCTCCTTCTTCCGAAGGTACGGAGGCAATTTGCCGAGTTCCTTCAGGAGACTTCTCTCAAGCGCCTTGGTATACTCTACCATCCCACCTGTGTCGGTTTAGGGTACGGTCTATAATGGAGGGGCTATTTCCTGGAACCTCTTCAAAGCCTGACCAATCCAATAAGGTCAGACAATTTACGAGATCCGTCACACACCTCCAGGCCCACGAATATTAACGTGGTTCCCATCGACTACCCCCTTCGGGCTCGTCTTAGGGGCCGGCTTACCCTGCTCAGATTAGCTTTAAGCAGGAACCCTTGGGATTTCGGCGAGAGGGCATCTCACCCTCTTTATCGCTACTCATGTCAGCATTCGCACTTCCGATACCTCCACGACCCATTACCAGATCGCTTCATCAGCCTACGGAACGCTCCGCTACCGCGTGTATTGCTACACACCCTAAGCTTCGGTGCACGTCTTGAGCCCCGTTACATTTTCGCCGCAGGAACCCTTATTTAGACCAGTGAGCTGTTACGCTTTCTTTAAAGGATGGCTGCTTCTAAGCCAACCTCCTGGTTGTTTTGGGATTCCCACATGCTTTCCCACTTAGACGTGACTTGGGGACCTTAGCTGTAGGTCAGGGCTGTTTCCCTTTTGACGACGGACCTTAGCACCCGCCGTCTGTCTGCCGGATATTACTCATGGGTATTCGGAGTTTGGTTAGAATTGGTAGATCTCGCGACCCCCGCATCCATCCAGTGCTCTACCCCCCATGGTATTCATCCGACGCTCTACCTCAATAGATTTCGCGGAGAACCAGCTATTTCCCGGTTTGATTGGCCTTTCACCCCTAAACACAACTCATCCGACAATTTTTCAACATTGAACGGTTCGGTCCTCCAGTGCGTGTTACCGCACCTTCAAC